>CAVWUW010000018.1:0-809902 GCA_963758275.1 Terriglobia bacterium
CGTTGATAACGCTTTCCGACAAGAGCGGCCCTGGCATCAGCTTGATAATTGATAGTAAAGGCGACTCATTCTTCCGCCGCGGCGCAAGCAAGACCCTCTCCACCCAGACTCTCTATGACGCACCGGTGGGGTTGAGTCTTGCATTCCCGATCTTTAGGAATTTCGCTGTGGGACCAACATACCAGGTATTCTTTTATGGCAACCAAGTGACGGCTCAACATCTTTTCGTAAACAACTTCGGGATGACCGGAAGGTGGTATTTTGACCGGGATGCAGCAGTTCGTCTGTCGCAGCAAGCCAGATTTAAAGGGCCGGCCACAGCCCGACGAAACGAAGACATCGCGAATGAAATAAGCGTACAGAGACCGCCCTAAAACGGCAGCCCCATTTATTAAGGCCAAGATTTATCGCAAGTTCCTGGCCGGGCGGTTGGAACTGAGGTCATTGTGATCGGGTCCACTTCGGTCCAGAGGACATCGTCTATGCCCAAATTGACGTTTGTGTTACTCCTGTGTGCCTGCCTTCACGCCGCCTATGCCCGAGCGGCGGACGAACGAGTGCTTTACAACGGTAAAATATTTACAGTAGATCCTGATCATCCTTATGCCGAGGCTGTTGCCATTAGCGGTGACAAAATTGTGGCGGTAGGCAACCGCGCTAAAGTTTCTAAAGTGGTGAGCGCTGGCGCAAAGTCGATTGATTTGAAAGGCAACTTCTTGATGCCAGGTTTGATTGACAGCCATTGTCACGCGGTGAAAGGCGGGCTCAGTCTGCTCTGGGCGACGGCGGAGAGGAACTGGGTTCTGTAAAGGAATTGGAGGCACTTGCGGCGGAGGCCCAGCAAAAGGGGCGTGGAATGCAAGGGGACATTTTGATTGTCCAGGGGATCCCGCTGACATTCTGGTCGAAGATCAACGAACTTAACGGCAGTTTTAACCAAGGGCATTACATGGAACAGCCTATCCTGCTCAAAGGACTGGACGGCCACACTGCCTGGGCAAATAAGGCCTTGCTGAAGCGGGCAGGAATCAATAAGCAACTGATCAGTGGTCTGAATGAGATGGAACGAAGATATTACGGCTTCAGCCGCGATCTTGAGCCAAACGGTTTTCTGGTAGATGCCGGGCTAAGAAAAAGTTGATGCGGTGGTTCCGGAACCGGACATTGACCAGATGCTCAAGGCCGGCCGGGCTGCTGCAAGATACATGCATAGTCTGGGAATCACAGCGTGGCTCGATGCGGCAGCCAGTGAGCCGATCCTGACGGCCTACCGGACCCTGGCCGAAAAAGACGAGTTGCAAGCTCACGTGGCTGTGCTGGGTGATTGATTTTAAGCAGGGACATCCGGAGCAGCAGTTGGCCAAGGCATTGGAATGGCGGCGGCGATTCCAGACTGTGCCAGAGGTCCGGGTTATCGGCATCAAGGTATTCGCCGACGGCGTGCTTGAATTTCCTTCTCAGACCGCGGTTCTCTCAAGACCATATCGCAATAGCGGAGAGAATGGCGAATTGCTGTTGATCCTGACGAGTTTGCCAGGACGGTTGTGGCCGCAGACAAGCAAGGAATGCTCGTTCACGTTCACGCGATCGGTGACCGTGCGGTAACCGAAGCACTGAATGGCATCGAAGCTGCCAGAAGAGACAAACGGCAACTCAGGATTGCCGCACACCATCACTCACCTGCAATTGGTCCGACCTGAAGACTTCCCCCGCTTCCATGAACTCGGAGTGATTGCGTCTTTCCAACTCTACTGGGCGATGGCAGAGCCAGATGCCATCGATCTCGTGCAGCCATACATTGATCCGGCTTTGTATCAATGGCAATACCCGGCGCGATCTTTACTGGATCAGGACGCCATCATTGCCGGCGCGAGCGACTGGCCCGTCACGACGGCAAATGTATTTAAGGCCATTTACCAGGCAGAAACCCGTTCGGGGCCGAAAGGCGTCCTGGACGCGAGCCAGCGCATGCCGCGCGAAGCTATGCTGTATGCCTATACGCGTAACGCCGCCCTTGCTTTGACCGACCAGGACAGGATCGGCTCGATTGCTCCGGGAAAGCAAGCCGACTTTGTGCTGCTTGATCGCGATGTGCTCACAGTGACTGCCGAGGAAGCGCGTGATACGCGCATCCTGTGGACAATCGTCAGTGGCAAGACAGTCTATGGAGGAAAACCTTGAATTTCGAGCCTTTTGTGACTTTGCACTGCTGTTGATACTCCATTGCTGCTAGCAGTTTATTGAAATCAATAATTTATACTTTTGACCATTTCCCCCAGGAGCCAGGGAGTAGCAAGCGCGCAGTAGGGTCCAAAGACAGAGAAATAATCTCCTGTTCCTCGATGAATTTTCCCTGTTACGGCTCCTGTTATTTCCCTGCTAAGGGCCTGTTACGATTTCGGGTTGAAAGCCAGTTAATATAGTCTTACGAGGGGATAGACGCGATACAGCCACCCGGCGGGATTAAATTCCCTGTATTTTTCCCTGTTATCGGGAATTTTCGCCGGAGACGGGTTCGCAGGTGACTGCCCCCTCCGCCATCTCTCTTTTCCCTTCAGTCAAAAATGCGACACTTCACAGAAATTTGAAGAAGCTCTGTCTCGCGGCCTCCACGTGCATTATCAAGGTTGTTGATCTACCGTTGACGAGGTGCAATTGTCTCCCAGGAGGAGAATGTAGACCAATGAACAAAGGCCGCCTGGAAGCCTTCAGTGACGGGGTCCTCGCAGTCATCATCACGATTATGGTGCTGGAATTGAAGATGCCGCATGGAGCCAGTCTGGCGGCCTTAAAGTCAGTCATCCCCGTTTTGCTGAGTTACATCCTGAGTTTCGTTTACGTGGGGATCTACTGGAACAACCATCACCACCTGCTGCACGCGAGTCAGCGGGTTCATGGCGCAACTCTTTGGGCCAATCTCCACCTGTTGTTCTGGCTGTCTCTCATTCCATTCACGACGGCATGGATGGGGGAAATCATATTAGCTCCTGGCCGGTGGCTGTGTACGGGACAGTCCTGCTGCTGGCGGGAACTGCTTATTTCATCCTGACCAAGACCCTCATCAGGCTTCATGGACAGAGTTCAACTCTGGCGGCGTCCATTGGACGCGACAGGAAAAGCAAGATCTCAATCGCAATTTACGCAGTGGCAATTCTACTTGCATTCGTACAGCCCTGGATTGCCAGCCTGTGTTACGTGATTGTGGCCATCCTGTGGCTGGTTCCGGACCGGCGCATCGAGCGGAAGATGGTGCAGTGATTCGCATACCGGTGGTTCATGGTCCAACTTGCGCTTTTCAGCGCTTCGAACCGGTCAGAACAAATGTAAATACGCTCTCCGCCGGAATCACGGCTTCCTGCTTGCCAGTGGCTGCGGCAACTCCGGTTCCTGCGCCAGCACCCGCGGCTGCGCCTATGGCGGCGCCCTTGCCTCCGCCCGCCAAGGCCCCAATAAGCGCACCGGCTCCCGCTCCGCCGCCGATTTTGGCTGTATTGCTCCTGGCGTGGCTCTTGCCTTGTCTGCTCACTCGCGAGCTGTACACGGGATCGCCACCAATGGAAGTGAGCCGGATTGAGAGCTGTCCGGGATCATGCAGACGTCCGCTGCGCTTTACATAGCTGACCGTCCCGTGAACTCTATCGCCCGCACGTGCCACGGTTTTGCCTCTTACCACGATGTTCCGCGTCAGGGCGCCTTCCCATGCCTCGCCTTTGTGCGCTGTACCGGAATTCATACTGCGATCCACACGCACTGTGGCGTGTGTCCCGTTGGGAAAGCGTTCCGCGCCGGCGAAAACGGAAAACAGCAGCATCAGCATGGTCACAGAAATTCGTTTCATTGTCATATTCTGCTTAGCTCCTTTGGCGATGGCAGCTACAATAAGCGGTCCAGAAATGGTTTATCCGCTCGTGTTCAGATGAACTCTGCTGAAATTCTAGTCTGAGCAGCGCTGCTAAAGAGTATGAGTGTTTTGCACGGAGGTGATTGTGCGTTGGTGCATCATGGTAGTCATGGTCACGAGTCTTGTTGCCTTAGCCCAGAGCCATCCCGCTCAACAGAATGCGGACACCAAAGCCCTTCATGCTCTGTTTAACGCTGAGTGGGACTACAGCATGCAGCAGTCGCCCGAAGGCGCGTCAGAACTGGGCGACCGGCGGTGGAATGACCGCTGGTCAGACGAGAGTTTAGGGGCTTACACGCGCCGCTATGCGCACAATCGCGAAGTCCTGGCCGACCTGAAAAAAATCAATCGCACCAACCTCTCGGCTGCAGACCAGCTTAACTACGATCTTTTCCGGAAGAATTACGAACGCGCAGTAGAAGGCTATAAATTTCGGCAATTCCTCATTCCCTTGAACCAGCGCGGTGGCATTCAAACTCAGGACGAACTCGCTGATTCGCTCCGCTTTGAAACCAAAAAAGACTACCAGGACTGGATCGCGCGCATGCGCTCCTTTCCCGTGCTCATGGACCAGACCATCGCGTTGATGCGCGAAGGCATAAAGGAACGCATGGTCCATCCCAAGGTCATCATGCAGCGCCTCCCGGCGCAGATCGATAAGCAGATTGTCTCTGACCCTGCCCAGAGCGGCTTCTACAAACCTTTTGAGCATTATTCTTCGGAAATATCCGCGGCGGATCAGCAGCAGCTGTCGCAGGAAGCTCGCCAGGCTATCGAACACCAGGTTGTGCCCGCGTATAAGAAGTTCAAAGAGTTTTTCGTCAAGGAATATCTGCCTGCCTGCTTTGATCAGGTAGGCATCTGGCAGGTTCCCCACGGCGACGAACTCTACGCTTACGATGTTCGCCGCTACACCACCACCGATCTCACGCCGGACCAGGTGCACGAGATCGGCCTAAAGGAAGTAGCACGCATCCGGGCTGAGATGGACCGCGTGATGCAGCAGACCGGCTTCAAAGGGACTCGGGAAGAGTTCTTCAAATTCCTGCGCACTGACCCGCAGTTCTACTACAAATCGCCGGATGACCTGTTTGAGGCCTACAAGGCCATGGCTAAGACCATTGACCCGCATCTGGTCAAAGTGTTTCGCACCCTTCCGCGCGAACCTTACGGAGTTGAGGCCATTCCCGCAGTCGCTGCGCCGGATACCACCGCTGCTTACTACCGTCCGGGGGCGGCTGACGGCTCTCGCGCCGGAACCTACTTTGTCAATCTTTATAAACCGGAGACCCGTCCCAAGTGGGAAATGCTGGTGCTTACGCTGCATGAATCCGTGCCCGGACACCATTTACAAATCGCCAGAGCCCACGAATTGGGAGAAATGCCCAAATTTCGCCGTTTTGGCGGATATACCGCCTTCACAGAAGGCTGGGGACTTTATGCCGAATCGCTGGGCGATGACATGGGCCTCTATACTGACCCCTACGCCAAATTCGGCGAACTGACATACCAGATGTGGCGAGCGGTACGGCTTGTGGTTGATACCGGCATTCATGCCAAGCATTGGACCCGCGACCAGGCCATCAAGTACTTCATGGACAATGCTCCCAAAGCGGAGCTGGACATAGTGAATGAGATTGACCGCTACATTGCCTGGCCGGGACAGGCTCTGGCCTACAAGATCGGAGAGTTGAAAATCCACGAACTGCGCACGCGCGCGCAAGAGCAGCTCGGTGAGAAATTCGACCTTCGGGCCTTTCATGACGTGGTCCTCGGTTCCGGGCCTCTGCCGCTTGATATTCTGGAACGTAACGTGAATGACTGGATCACTGAGCAGAAAAACGGAGCGGCAACTAACAGCGCAAACTGACGCCGGCAGGGCGCGCCTTGTCGCTCGCGAATTCTTTAATCGTGATCCTCGCCAGGTTGGGCGCGAACTGCTGGGCAAAATCATTGTCCGCGCCGCCGGGGGCAAACTACTCGCCGGGCGCATTGTTGAAGTGGAAGCCTATCTCGGCGCCGGCGATGCCGCTGCGCATGCCGCTGCGGGCCGCACTCCCCGTAATTACGTGCTCTTTGGCCCGCCCGGGCACGCCTACATTTATTTCATTTACGGCGTTCATTACTGCCTCAACATCTCCTGCATGCCGGATGGTGAAGCTGGATGCGTTCTCATTCGCGCACTGGAGCCGCTGGCGGGAATTCCGGAGATGGCCAGGGCTCGCGACCTCGATTCGCTCGATCCAGCATCAGTCCGCGACCTCCGCAAACTTTTGAGTGGTCCGGGAAAACTGTGCGAGGCGCTCGGGATCACTCGCCCGCGTGACAACGCTAAAGACATGCTCTCGCCGCAATCCGATCTCCAGGTGCGCGATGACGCCTTTCGGCCAGTCGAAATCCTCACGACCCCACGCATCGGCATCACCAAGTCCGCCGAGATGCCGCTGCGATATCTCATTGCGGGAAATGCTTTTGTCTCAGGGAAATGAATTTCGCCCATTCTCCTCAGATCGAGCAGGGGGCAAGAAGAGTCTATGCGGCGGAAGTTTCACTTTGCGATCAACAGATTATCGATCAGCCTGGTCGTTCCCACGTACGCCGCTACCGCGACCAGTGCGCCGTTCGCAACATCTATCACCGGCTCCAGTGTGTCCGGATCAACCACTTCAAAGTAGTCGAGTCTCACCGCCGCCTCTTCCGCCATTAGCTGCTTGCCGACTGCAATCAGCTTCTCGGCGCTGTTTTCACCATGCTCATGCAAAAATCGCACTTTTTCCAGGGACCGGCTGAGCACCAGCGCCTGCTTTCGCTGCTGCGGGTCTAGATACGAATTGCGCGAGCTCATGGCCATCCCATCTTTTTCGCGCACAATCGGGCATACCACAATCTGCGCACCAAAGTTCAGGTCGTGCACCATCTTGCGGACGATAGCCACCTGCGCCGCGTCTTTCTGCCCAAAAAATGCCAGCTGCGGCTGCACAATGTTGAACAGCTTGGAGACCACCGTCGTCACGCCACGAAAATGTCCCGGTCGCGAACGCCCGTCCAGCCGCTCACTCAACCCTTCCACTGTTACCCAGGTGGCTGCGCCAGGTGGATACATCTCCTCCACAGAGGGATAAAAAATTGCGCTCACGCCCCCGCTTTCAAGCATGGCTTTGTCCTGGTGGAACGAGCGTGGGTACTTGGCAAGATCTTCATTGGGACCGAACTGCGTGGGATTCACAAAGATGGAAACCACAACAACATCGCACTGCGCGCGTGCAGCGCGAACCAATGATAGATGACCTTCATGCAGCGCACCCATGGTGGGTACAAAGCCAACGCGACGGCCTGCGCGCTGCTCTGCTTTGCTGTAAGCGGTCATTTCTGCCGCTGAAGAGATAATGTGCATGAGCTTTTGGTACTCAGCACTTAGCATAAGCATGTTGCGCCAAACGCCCTGCACGTAATGCGCAGCTAAAGGCCAAGGGCTAAGTACTAATGGCTGGTTTTATCTGTACGCCTTCATCTGCTTGCGATTCAGAATCGCCTCCAGTTCCAGCTTGGTATTCTTCGGCAGATGGTAAGACTCCTCATCAGACGGATAACTGCCCGACTCCACGTCAGCTTTGAAGTGCTGCACCGCGCTCGTGATCAGCGCCGCAGCATCGCCATAACGGCGTACAAACTTGGCCGGCGCAGCAAAACTCAGGTTGATCAGATCGTGGAACACCAGCACCTGGCCATCGCAATCCGGCCCGGCGCCAATGCCGATGGTAGGCGCCGCTACTTCCTGCGTGACCATGGCAGCCACTTCCCGCGGCACGCCTTCCAGCACAATGGAGAACACGCCGGCGCGGTCCAGCGCCACTGCATCCTTAATCAACTGCTCCACGCCAGCAAGATCTTTGCCCTGCACCTTGTAGCCGCCCATCTTGTGCAACGACTGCGGGGTCAGCCCAATGTGGCCCATCACCGGCACCTCGGCGTCCAGGATGCGGCTCACCAGATCAGCGCGCTTTGCTCCGCCCTCAATCTTCACCGCTTCTGCGCCGCCATCTTTCAGGAAGCGGACCGCATTGCGCACCCCCTCTGGGTCATTGCCCTGATAGCTGCCAAAAGGCATATCAGCGATGACCAATGCCGACTTTACCGCCCGCCGCACTGCGCGTGTGTGGTGCAGCATTTCTTCTGTGGTGACCGGCAGAGTGCTGTCATATCCCAATACCACCTGGGCCAGTGAGTCGCCCACCAGGATCATGTCAATTCCGGCTTCGTCCACCAGGCGGGATGTCGCGTAGTCGTAAGCAGTCAGGCAGGTGATCAGTTCATGCCTGCGTTTCTTTTCGAGGATGGTGTGGGTGGTGATTTTCGGTCGGGCGCCCGGCTGCCCTCCGATAAAGGAAGTGATGCTCATTTTGCCTCCAGTGCAGTTCGGGAAGCCCGATACCACCTGTTACCGCATGAGATGCGAGCAAGGGTAATTTAGTCGCACCTTTGGTCCTTGGCAAGCCTTAAAAGCCTGTGAGGGGATGAGCCACGGTGGCATTGCCTTGGCGGCCCTCATGGGCCCTCCTTGAGGGAGCCAAAAATTTGGCGATTTTATTGCAAATACAGCAGGTTAGACAGAATTGAGGTGAACTCCCATGAGCACCAAAGGCTTTATGCTACGTGTTCCATCGGGATTACCCGCTTGATTTTCTTTCCGAGTGTTTTTTGGCCTCCGCAAGCTAATAAGCGGCTTGCAGATTCATCCAAAACTCCGGCGAAGTGCTAAAAACCTTACTTAGTCTGAGCGCCATCTCAGCGCTAATTCCCCGCTTCTTCAGGAGGATGGCATTGAGGGATTGAGCCATTCACGTCAAGTGCTTTCGCAAGACGATGACCAGTAACGCCCATTGGCCGGAGAAACTCCTGCTGCAGGATCTCACCAGGGTGAATGGCCCAGGCAGCAGATGTGCGTCTCTCAAAGGCCATTTCGAATCAATCCTTTACTCGTCATGATAGCCGGTGACCTCAACATCATAGGCGTGTCCCCGCTTTCGGTTACAATCATCCGCTCTGCCCTTCGATGAACGCGCTCCCCTCGCCCGTACGTGCCCCACTCGCTCTCGCGGCCACGGCTTTTGGCTGCGGAATCCTGCTTGCGGCCCACGTGCAGCGTCCGCTATGGTTTTGGGGAGCCGCCGCCTTTTTACTGGCCGTGTGCACCTTTGCGGCTATTGCAAAAAATAATCTCCATCTGGCACGTTTCTGCGTGGGGCTGGTCCTGGTTTCCGCGGGAGCGTTCGCCGAAATCACCGCACCAGCGGCTCACCCCGTCATCCCGCCACAGCAATTTCTGTACCGTGAAGTACATGTCAGTGGCCACATCACCGATGACGGATGGCTGCTCGCCGGTGGCGGACCGCGCCAGCGCTTTGATCTCGAAACCGAGAAGGTTGAGTTCACAGATGAGAACCGGCGTGAGCAACAGCTTCTTTCACCAATCGGGCTGCGGGTGACCATGTATTCGCGTACCTCAGCAGGCTACGATGAGGAGCAGGAGCAGGGCTCAAAATCAGTTCCCGTTCCCGAGCTTGCTTACGGCCAGCGCATCTCCTTCGCGGCCAAACTTCGCCTGCCCAGAAATTTCCGCAATCCCGGCGCCTTCGACTATGAAGCCTATATGCATGGCCTTGGGCTTTCCGCCATTGGTTCCGTCGACGCCGCGAAGATTGAAATACTGCCGGGCAGAGTAGAAAGCTGGCCAGCATCCTGGCGTAGCGCTGTTCGCCGCAGTGTTCTCAAGCACATTACAGCAGGTGGACTCTGGCAGCGCGATGATGCCGCGCTGCTCTCCGCCATGGTGATCGGCAACGACTCTCTTCTGCTGCGCAATGTTCGCGATGAGTTTCAGGAAACCGGCGTCTACCACCTCCTGGTGGTTTCTGGTATGAACGTTGGCATTCTGGCCTTCGCCGTCTTCTGGCTGGCTCGCCGGCTGAGCGCGCCTGAATGGATGGCCTCTTTCATCACCATCACGCTGGCTGCCTTTTATGCCTACATTGCCGGCATGGGTGTGCCTATTCAGCGCGCCGTGCTGATGCTGGCGCTCTTTCTCCTTGCCCGCCTCTTCTACCGCGGGCGTGCTCCGCTGAACGCCGCTGGATTTGCTGCGCTGGTGGTGCTGGTGCTCACGCCACATGCTTTGTTTGAAGCAGGATTTCAGCTCACGTTTCTGGCCCTGGTAGCCATCTTCGGCATAAGCCTGCCATTGCTGGAGCGCACGTCAGAGCCGTGCCGTGCGGCGCTGCGCCTTCTTGATTCCACCGCTTACGATCTTTATCTCCCTCCGGGACTGGCCCAGCTCCGTCTCGATTTGCGCCTCATCGCCGGCAGGCTGGCTCGCTTGATCAGCGCGACTCCGGCGCGATGGGCTCGTCACCGGCAGCCTCTCCGCCATGCTTGCGCTTTACGAGTTCACCCTTGTCTCACTGATTACTCAGACAGCGTTGGTTGTGACCATGCGGATATATTTTCACCGCGCCGCCATTCTTGGTATTCCTGCCAACGTCCTCGCTTTACCACTCGCCGGCGTGCTGCTCAACTCCGCCGTCGCTGCCATTGCTCTGAGCTATTTCTCCCTTGCCCTGGCACGCATTCCTGCTGTAATCGCCTCAGCTTGTCTCCACTGGACCGTCGCATCCATCACTTGGCTGTCACGATTCCATATTTCACATTGGCGAATGCCGGAGCCCGGCCCTTCCATCTGGATCGTAGCTGCCGCAGCAATCGTGATTGCGTTGCTCACGGTTCGGCGCAAGCCGATCGCCGTGTTTGCCGGCCTTGGGATCCTGTTCCTCTCCACCGGCTTTGCCGCGCTGGCACGTGCTACGCCGTCGCTGGATCATGGCGTACTTGAGGTCACGGTCATTGATGTCGGCCAGGGCGATTCCATCCTGCTAGTTGCGCCGGACGGAGCCACCATGCTCATCGATGGTGGAGGCAGCATCGGCCCGGTGCACAGTGAATTTGATTTTGGTGAAGACGTGGTCTCACCTTATCTCTGGTCGCGCGGCCTTGATCACCTTGACGTGGTTGTCCTGTCTCACGCTCATGGCGACCACATAGGAGGACTGGCTCGCGTGGTGCAGAACTTTCATCCCCGGGAAGTCTGGATGGGTATCAATCCAGAAACGCCCGCTCTGGACCATTTCCTGGCTGTCGACGCTGAAACCCATGCCAACGTGAAAAGACACACCGCGGGAGAGGCGCTGCAATGGCACGGCACTGAAATCCGGGTCCTCTCTCCGCCGGCGAATTGGCGCCCTAAGAAAGAGCCGAAGAACGATGACTCTCTGGCTCTCCTGGTCTCATACAAAAATACCAGCGCGCTTTTGGCCGGTGATCTGGAAAAAAAGATGGAACGATATGTTGCAAGCGAGTCACCGCGTGCAGATGTACTGAAAGTGGCCCATCACGGCAGCGCCACTTCAACCACACAGGAATTGCTGGACGCGGTTCATCCCCGCTTTGCCGCAATCTCCGCCGGCTGGCACAACTCCTTCGGCCATCCCCGGCTGGATGTACTTGAGCGCCTGCAGGCCGCGCACGTCCGCACTTACCGCACAGATATGCTCGGCCTGATCAGTTTCTTCCTGGATGGAAAAAGTGTCTCAGTGAAAACCGCCGCGGATTAGAACACAGCTACTTACTTGTAATTTTCAATCCAGTGGGGGACCTCCGGCTCTTTGCTTCCATCCACTTTGATGTTCAGCGTCTTCGCCCAGCGATAGCCCCACATCCAACCATAAGAAGTGAAATGTGTTTCCGGAGTTTTGTAGGCTTGATCCGACTGTGCCTGCTGCAAAGTGACGAATTGATAGCCTGCCCTTTCAAATATCCTCAAAACATCGTCCAGAGCATCCGCGTTGAGGCGGTTTGCATGCAGCAGCATTACCTGCGGGATTTCCCGGCCAAAGATCTGTTTTCCCAATTCCCCAAAGTATTCAAGCTCTTTCCGGGTGTATTCGAGATATTCGTGGCGCAAACGACGCGCTGCCTGGCCATCTTGCCCATCAAGCATGGTGCGGTACGCGCGGGCAAACAGCCAATCAGAGTTCTCCACGGTGCAGGTTGCCACTCCATAGCCCCGCTCGCGGAGAAACGCCGCAACGGCCGCATGTTTCTCTGCCGTCTCGCCCGTATGATTGAACGGGAACCTCAGGTACTCAAGCTGCTTACCAGCTTGCTGCATGAGCGGGCGCACGGAGGCTTCACCCTCACGGACTTCGTTCTCAAAGTCGTCAATAGTGACCTTATTCAGGTCAGCATGAGAATACGTGTGGTTGCCCAGGTCGTATCCATGTTTCGTCCACTCTCGGAGGACCGCGCGTTCCTCAGCGGCGTGCCCGGCGTCCACGACTTTGTCCTCATTCACAAAAGCAGTAGCTGGGGCATGATGGCGCCGCAAGACTGCGATAATCTTGCGATTTACCGCACGGCTCTCGGACAGTTTGGCATCCGGAGTCATGCCGTCGGGATTCCCGGCGAGCGGCAGATCATCAAATGTCAGAGCTACTGTGCGCTGTTGCGCCTGGCCCGGTAATGCCAAGGAGATGAAACAACAAAAAAGAAAACCCACCATGCGCATGCTGGCATTTTAAACACAAAGCTGACGGGTGCTATCAAGGGGAGCGGGGTAGAAGTGAGTTGAAGCAGCGAGGCTCCCGACGCGCCGAGGTGCGCTCGTTAAAGGAGCCTCCGCAGGGTAGCCACAATCCGTGATCTCAAGCGGTTTTCGACTAGGTGATGTTACGCATCGGCCGTAACTTCAGGAAATTTCAGCTTGCTCTTGGCTAGCGCCTTGTTCAGGAGGTCTTCAATCTCGGGTTCTTCCGAATTCTTGACCATCGCCAACTCGGTCACCAGCAGGTACCGGGCGCGATCCAGCATCTTTTTCTCGCGGAATGAAAGCGCCTTTTCTTTTGCCAGTAACAGCAGGCTCTTCAACACGATGGCGACTTCCAGCAAGGAACCGGTGCGCATCTTGTCAGAGTTTTCCTTGAAGCGGTATTTCCAGTCCTGATGATTGTCACATTTGCCGTCCATCAGGAAGGTCAGGATCTTGGTGATTTCGCCGTTTTTGACTACGGCGCGCAGCCCTACGATTTCCACGTTGTTGAATGGAACCTCCACCTTAAGGCTGCTGGCTTTAATCTTAAGGAGGTAAAACTTCTGGACGTTAGGTCCAATCGTGCGGCTGCTGATCTGTTCAATTATGCCGACGCCATGATTGGGATAAACTACTTTGTCGCCGACCTGAAAAGCTAGATTTCCATTCATGAAACACCCAGATGGGAACTATCTGCGGGGGAACAACCAGACAATAAATATTATAATCTTTTCTCAATTTTTGCGCAAATTTTCACAGGCGTATGCCGGGTGAGCGGCTAAATCATCCACTAGCGCGGATTTGCGCACAGGTTTAACACGTTTAGCCTCAGGGGTTTATAATGACTTTTTTGAAAACCCCAGCCGGAACCGGCAGAGGAGCATTTCTTCCGCACATGCCAGAACACATCAAGAAGAAACTGGAGGAGGAAATACGTGCCCTGGAACACGAACTGACGCATGAACTTCCCAAAGAGATCAAAAAAGCCGTGGCCATGGGTGACCTGAGCGAGAACGCCGAGTACCACATGGCCAAGCAGCGTCAGGATTTTGTGAATGCCCGTCTGGGCCAGCTCAAGAAGCGCATGAGTGAGTTGGCGCTGGTCAATCTTGCCAATATTCCCAAAGACCGTGTCGCCTTCGGATCGCGCATCCGCGTCTTTGACAACACCAAGGAAGAAGAACTGGAATACAAGCTGGTGACCAGCGAAGAATCAGATGTGACCAAGGGACTCATCTCCACTACCTCGCCCATTGGTAAGGCTCTGATGGGCAAACAGGTGGGCGATACGGCCACCGTGGTCACTCCCAATGGCAAACGGGAAATGGAGATACTGCAACTAACTACTATTCACGACGAGGCGCAATGACCTGGACCGGGGCGTTTGGACGGGCCTGCAGAGTGCTGTTGCACGCGATTGTTCGCGGGCTGGCTCTCACCCGGATTTCGCCCAACGTACTCACCTTTATCGGCCTGGTCATCAACATCATCGCGGCAGTCCTCTTCGGCTATGCCAATTCCGGCAACTACCAGCGCATGTTCCTTTATGCCGGGCTTGTGATCATCGGAGCCGGAATCTTTGACATGGTGGATGGCCGCGTGGCCCGCGCCACCAACCAGGTCACCACCTTTGGCAGCTTCTTTGATTCGGTCATCGACCGTTACAGCGATGTCGCGCTCTTCTTCGGGCTGCTGGTGTACTACGCTCGCGCCAACCACTTCTTCTACCTGATTCTGGTGGCTATCGTCATGGTGAGCTCGGTCATGGTGAGTTACACGCGTGCCCGCGCCGAATCACTGATTGGCTCCTGCAAAGTAGGGTTTATGGAGCGGCCGGAGCGCATTGTTTTGGTAATCATTGGAGCTCTGTTTGCCCGCTGGGGCGCCATGGCCCCGGTGCTCTGGATTTTGGCTGTTCTTTCCACCATCACCATCATCCACCGCATCTCCTATACCTACCAGCAGACCCGCATTCTGGATGAAAAGACCGCCGCCGAGGCAGCGGCCAAAGCTGCCGCGAAACAGCAAGTGGTCGCGCCAGAGCCGGGCAAGAGCAAGCCCGGCCAGCGCCCACAAGAAGCCGGAGTGGTTTAGGCGATCGTCATTTTTCGTCCAGAACGTTCGCTGTAACGCTTTCCCTTGGTGCAACACTTCTCACTAGCTGCAACAGTCTCATGGGTGCTGTTTGCCACCCGCTCTTTTGAATGTAGTAAGCTCTCGGGCGTACTCTCCACTTTGCCAACTGCTGCTGCTCTTGGAGGCCTCCATGCTGGATTACGATGTTGATGCGATCTGCTCCGGATATACACAAAAAAGTCCCAATCTGAATACTAATTCCAAGTCCGGGCTGCAAACCCTGTTGGCCGCGATTCAGGATGATCCTGCAGTTACTGACATTCGCCGGGCTGCGTACATGCTGGCCACCGTAAGGTGGGAATGTGCAGGCCGGTGGCAGCCGATTGAGGAGTTCGGCAAAGGGAAGGGACGCCCCTATGGTGTTCCTGTGAAGGTCACAGACGCTAACGGGACCACCTTTACGAACACTTACTACGGCCGCGGTTACGTGCAGCTTACGTGGAAGGCGAATTACGCCAACATGAGCGAGAAGCTGGGGTTGGGTACGCTTTTACTGTTGCATCCCGAGCACGCTCTGGAGCCTCAAACGGCTTACCAGATCATGTCCTTTGGCATGAGAAACGGCAGCTTCACCAGCAAAAAGCTGGGGGATTTCATCAATGACGCCGGGTGCGATTACTTTCACGCCCGCCGTATCATCAACGGCCTGGATCACGCACAGGATATCGCCGGATTTGCGCAGCAGTTCGAGCAGATGCTGCGGAGCAATACGAAAGCCGCTGTGGCTGAGACCAGCACAGCTGCGGCTGCGGGCCAATAGTCGCTGCAACCAGGAGTGCGGTTCCTGCCGCCGAACAGGACATGATAGGTTTATCAAAATGAACCTGAAGGCGTTCTGAAAGGAGCCGGCGCCCATGGCTGCACTCACTACCACTGCCAAAAAATCCAACTCACAGCGCAGCCCTGAGCATGGCATGGCCAAAAACCTTACGCTGCTCACGTTCAGGCGCGACGGCGAGCTGCGCCTGGGGGTGAAAAATGAGAAGGGAATTCTTGACGTTCCCCACGCCGCGCAACTGCTGAACCTGCACGCGCCCACCACCATGGATGACTTGCTGCAGCAAGAAGACGGGCCTGCGCTGAACGCGCTGGTAGACGCAGCCAAAAAGTCAGACCAAGCTCAGGCCGCCTGGCTCAGGGAAGATGCCATTGAATTTGCGCCACTGGTCAGCCATCCGGAAAAAATTGTCTGCGTTGGGTTGAATTACCGGCACCATGCGCAGGAGATCGGCGCGCCCATTCCCAAAGCTCCGGTGTTGTTCAGCAAGTACAACAACACTCTCTGTGCTCACAACGGCAAAATCAAACTGCCGGTAAAGGTAGCCTCAAAATTTGACTATGAAGTGGAACTGGTAATTATTATCGGCAGGCAGGCGCATGATGTGAACGAAGCCGACGCACTATCCTATGTCGCAGGTTACGCAACCGGAAATGATTTTTCCGCGCGCGACCTACAGCTTGAGACCGGCGGCCAGTGGATGATCGGCAAGACGCCGGACGGCTTTGCCCCGCTAGGGCCCTACATGGTCACCGCTGACCAGATCAATCCTGACAAGTTGAAAGTGGAATGCCGCGTTAACGGCGAGACCCGCCAGTCCTCAACCACCGCCGATTTCATCTTCAACACGCGCCAGATGGTCAGCTACATCTCCCGCTACATCACACTCCGACCGGGGGACATCATCTTCACCGGCACGCCGGAAGGCGTGATCCTGGGCAAGCCCAAGGACCAACAGCTGTGGCTGAAAGCTGGAGATAAGATTGCCTGCAGCGTGGAGAAGTTGGGCGAGCTTAAGTTCGAGCTGGTGTAGCGTCCGGACAAGCCAAAGGCTTACCGCTGATGAAAACGGATTAACGCGGATGATCAATCGGGTGATGGTGATCGTGCGTGATCCGGTGATCTGAAGAACAAGCCGAGATTGTAGAGAAGAACTGAGAGTAGAAGCTGAGAGCCAGATACGAATACCGAGCACCAAATTCCAAGTACCAGCGGTTCTTTATGTTCCCGTCGCAAGTTTCTTGTCCGTAACCCCACTTGATCTTGTGTCAATGACGAGTTTCGCTATCCGCTCGCGATGAAATGCGGCATCGCCCAACATGGTCTCTGAAGCCTTGGCGCGGCGATAGTAGAGATGAATGTCGTTTTCCCAGGTGAAGCCCATGCCGCCGTGCACCTGGATGCCGCGATTGCCCACCGTGCGGCTGGCATCGCTCGGCGTACATCTTGGCAATGGAAACAGCAGTGTAGGCGTCAAAGGCGGTCTCCTCGAGCGCCCAACCGGCATAATAAGCGGCTGAGCGGGCGCTCTCGGTTTCAAGGTACATGTCGGCGCACATGTGCTGCACCGCCTGAAAGATGCCGATGGGTTTGCCGAACTGTTTGCGCGTCTTGGCATAGGCGACCGTAGTCTCAAGCACGCGCTGCATTCCGCCGGTCATCTCAGCCGCCAGCGCAACTGTCGCAATGCTCAGGGCCCGATCCAGTCCGGCGCTGTTGCTGAGCTTTTCGGCAGGCGTGCTACTGAATTCTACGGAATAGATCTTGCGCGTGAGATCCATTCCTTTCATCGGCGCAATCCTCATCCCGGAGGCTTTCGCGTCCACCACATACACGTCCCCTGAGGTCACAACCAGCACAAAATCGGCTACCGCAGCATCGGTGACGAAGAATTTCTCGCCGTTCAGTTTGCCTGCTGCTGAGGAGAGGTTCAGGTCAGCTGGATTCCAACTGCTGTTCTCCTCAAGAAAAGCTACCGTTGCGCGCGCCTGCCCGTTGCATATCTTCGAGAGATATTTTTGTTGCTGTGCTTCGGAACCGCATGCCTGAAGCACCGCGCCGGCCATGAGAGTGGAGAACAGCGGACCGGGCAACAGCGCGTGTCCGGCTTCTTCCATGAGCAGAACCAGTTCGACGATCCCGAGTCCCATGCCACCGAACTCTTCGGGAACGATGATTCCGGTAAACCCCTGTTCCGCCAGCTTCTGCCAAAGGGCCGCCTCATAGGCAGTGTCCGTCTCCATCAGCTTACGCACCTGAACCATGGGACACTCATTGGCAAAAAATTTGCGCGCTGTGTCTTTCAGGATCTGCTGGCTCTCACTCAATCCGAATTGCATGGCCTTCTCCTAAACCCAAAATCTTTGAAACACAGAGGAACAGAGGAAGCGGAGGAAATGAATTGGCCACTGATTAACGCAGATAAACACAGAACTGCGCCTTTGGGATCTGCCATTTTATCGGTGTTCATGCGCGCTACTTGTGTTCCAAGATTCCTGTATTCCTCCGTTTACTCCGTTCCTGTGTTTCAAAGATTTTGGGTTTTCGCTCGCAGCTAGTAGCTTTTTGGAAGCCCCAAAACAAAATGCCCAATGATGTTTCGCTGAATCTCTGACGTTCCTGCTTCAATCGTGTTTCCCCGCGTGCGCAGGTAGCCGTACGACCACGCTCCATTGTCGATGGCCAGGGGATCGCCCTGCTCCAGCTGTCCGAAAGGCCCGAGCATCTCCTGGGCAATCTGCTGGAAACGCTGGTTCAGCTCGCTCCAGAAAATCTTCTGGATCGATCCTTCCGGCCCGGGAACGCCTGTGGCAGAGATGCGGCTGAAAGCGCGCATCTGGTTCCAGCGCATGATTTCAATCTCGGCATAGCACTGCGCCAGCTTCTGCCGGATCACCGGATCGTCGGCGGCTTTGCCGCCGTTCCGGGGCGTACTATGGGAAAGTTCAATCAAGCGGTCCATGTTTCGCCGGTACATCACTTGCAGTCCTGCGCCAAAGCTGCCGCGTTCGTGCATCAACGTGCCGATTGCGACGGACCAGCCGTCATTAACTTTGCCTACCACGTTCTCCGTTGGAACACGCACGTCATGGAAAAAGATTTCATTGAACTCGGTCTCACCGGTCATCTGGCGTAGAGGGCGAACCTCGACTCCGTGCGACTTCATGTCCACCAGCAGCACAGTTAAGCCTTTGTGCTTGGCCTGGCTCGGGTCGGTACGGACAACGAGTTCACACCAGTCTGCCGCCCAGCCGTAGCTGTTCCATACCTTCTGCCCATTGACGATGTAATGGTCGCCCTGCAACTCCGCAGAGCAGGAGACGTTGGCAAGATCAGAGCCCGCGTTGGGCTCGGAAAATCCCTGGCACCAGATCTCTTCCGCGCTGAGGATCTTGCTGAGATAGCGTTTCTTCTGCGCTTCCGTGCCGAAGGCGATCAGCGTTGGCCCAATCAGGCCAAGGCCAAGCACATTCGCCAGCGGCGGCGCTCCCGCCTGCGCCATCTCCTGCCAGAAGATCACCTGTTGCATCAGGCTGGCGCCGCGTCCTCCATATTCCTTTGGCCAGGAAACGCCCGCCCACCCGGCTTCATACATCTTGCGCTGCCACTTCTTGAGGAACTCAAAGCGCTCTTCCATAGATTGCGCTTTCGCTGGCGATTGCGCTTTCGCTGGCGATTGCGCTTTCGCTGGCGATTGCGCTTTCGCTGGCGATTGCGCTTTCGGCTGGCTCGCCATGCCGCGAATCCCAGTCTTTGGGCACATTTGTGGTGAGCCATGCGCGGAATTCATCACGGAATGTAACTTCAGAGGGGCTTAGGTTGAGGTCCATACAAACGCTCCCTGGCACTGAATCGCCATTCAGTTTAGCGGAAACATATTACTAGAAGGCGCAGACTGCAAATTTGAAATTTCAAACTTTAAATTTGAAAATTGATCACTCCATCCACACCTTTTCCGTCTCCGCACTCAATTCGCGCAACAGCCCATTGAGCTGATCGATGATCATTTCCGGCTGCGTAGCTTTCAGCGTGAACTTGAGCACCCCGCCGGGAGAGAACTGTGTCCCACGGTTTTGGGAGACGAAACGGGCCAACCGCGCGGGCTCAATCTGCGCCATTTCTGTGAACTTCACTATGACCGCATCACGCTTGCGGTCCACTGCCAGCACTCCGACTCGCTCACACAGCAGCTTGAGCGCAGAGGCGGCCAACAGGTATCGCACAGGCGCAGGCGGCGGACCATAACGGTCTTCCAATTCCTTGCGCACATCTTCGAGCGCGGTCTCGTTCTCCACACCGGCGGCGCGCTTGTACATGCGCAGGCGCTGGTTTTCTTCGGCAATGTAGGTCGTCGGAATACGAAGGTCGATGCCGAGATTGAGTTGCGTGTGCACCTTCTCGGTCAGCTCTTCGCCTTTGAGTTCGCGGATAGCGCGATCCAGCATGCCGGTGTACATCTCGAAGCCCACGGCGTCAATGTTGCCGCTCTGCTCTCCGCCCAGCAGATTTCCCGCCCCACGCAGTTCCAGATCGAGCGCAGCGATCTTGAAGCCTGCGCCCAAATCAGAAAATTCCTTCAACGCCGCCAGCCGTCGACGCGCTACAGGCGTCAGCTCCTGCTCCGGGGGCACAAGCAGGTATGCATATGCTCGGCGGTTCGAACGCCCCACGCGTCCGCGCAACTGGTAAAGCTCAGAGAGGCCGTGGCGGTCAGCACGGTTGATGATAATGGTGTTGCACAGTGGAATGTCGAGTCCGTTTTCGATGATGGTCGTCGCCACCAGGATATCGGCTTCATGGCGTACGAACGCGAGCATCACCTTTTCCAGCTCACCTTCCGTCATCTGCCCGTGGCCCACCAATACTTTCGCGCGTGGAACCAGATCCTGGATCTTGGCCGCGAGCTCATAAATCGTGTCCACGCGATTGTGAACAAAGTATGCCTGCCCGCCGCGCTCCAACTCATGTTCCAGCGCTGATTGCACCAGCTTGTCGTCGTAACCCGCAACCACCGTCTGAATGGCCATGCGATCTTTGGGTGGCGTCTCAATCAGGCTCATGTCACGCATTCCCACCATGGACATGTGCAGGGTGCGCGGAATAGGCGTGGCGCTCATGGTGAGCACGTCCACTTCTTTGCGCAACTGTTTCAGCCGTTCTTTATGCCGCACACCAAAGCGCTGCTCTTCATCCACGATCAGCAATCCAAGGTCCTGGAACTTCACGTCTTTGGAAAGAATGCGGTGCGTTCCGATCAGGATATCCACTTTGCCCTGCTCCACGCGTTCAGCAATCTCTTTGAGCTGCTTGGCTGTGCGGAAACGGCTCATCATCTCAATGTTGATGGGAAATGCCGCAAAGCGGCGCTTGAAATTCTCAGAGTGCTGGAAGGCCAAAACAGTGGTTGGCGCCAGCATCGCAACCTGCTTGTTGTCCTGCACGGCTTTGAACGCGGCCCGCATGGCCACTTCAGTTTTGCCGTAGCCCACATCACCGCAGAGCAGGCGATCCATGGGCAGCGTGGATTCCATGTCACGCTTGATGTCTGCAATGGCGGTGAGTTGATCGTCAGTTTCATTGAACTCGAACGAATCCTCAAATTCTTTCTGCCATTGCGAATCTCCAGCATAGGCATAGCCTTGTGCGGCCTTGCGTGTAGCGTAGAGTTTGAGCAACTCGTCGGCCATGTCTTGCATGGCCTTCTTCACCCGCGCTTTAGTCTTGGCCCACGCGGCGCCACCCAAACGGCTGAGCGGCGGCTTTACCCCCTCACTCGACCGGTATTTTTGAATCAGATCCAGGCGCGTGAGAGGCACATACAGCTTGGCTGCTTCAGCAAACTCCAGCACCATGAATTCCCCGGTGGCATCGCCCTGCTGCAGCTCTTTCAGTCCCTGATACATGCCGATGCCGTGCTCCACGTGGACAACGTAGTCGCCCACCGCAAGGTCGCGGAAGTCAGACATGAAAGCAGCGGTTTTCGATTTTTGCCGCAACGGGCTCTTGACCACCACATCTGAATCGTCAAACAGGTCACGCGCCCCGAAGATCACCAGATGCGATTCCGGCAGCGTGACACCGTCGGGCACCGGAGCGCGAACAATGGTTGTGGTGGTCAGATCGCCGGAGAAGTAGGCGGTCTCGTCAAGATAAGTCTCACTGCCTGGAGTAGGCGTGCGCGAGCCCAGACGGAACGGAACCTGATACTCCGTGAAGATATCAGCCAGCCGCTCCATCTCCCCGGTGTTGGGTGCGGCAAAGATCACGCGCTCGCCTGCGGCTGTGAGCTTCCTTACCTCTTCCACCATTCCGGGGACAGATCCGTGAAAGCGCGTGGTCGGCTGCGATGAAAATTCAATCAGCGAAGCTTCTTCCCGAGCGGGTGTATCGGTAAGGCCGAGTTCGGCTTCTGCGCGGGCAATGCGCAGCAGGCCAAGCTGCTCCATCGAGCCGCCGGGCAGTTCTTCTATCCGCGCGCTCCACTCGTCCGGAGGCAAAAAGATATCTTCCGGCGTCGCCAGCTTTGCCCACCAGGCTCTGTTCATGGCGGCGAACAACCTTTTCCCACCATCGTTCCTGCTCGGCTTCAATGGAAGAAGGTTCATCGGTGAAAACTACCGCATTGGGCAGCAGATCAAAGATCGTGTTCGGCGCACCGGCGTTGGCGTAATACTCCCATCCGGGGAAAACCGTCACTCCGGTTTCGGCGAGTGCGCTGCGCATTGTTTCGGTGTCGGCCTGAACGCGCGAGCCGGAGAGCCGCGCATGAACTTCGGTGAGCACTTCTTCCCGGACAGGAATTTCCGTAAGCGGCAGCAGCACCACTTCATCTATCGGCGCTGCTGAACGTTGCGTGCCGGGATCAAATTTGCGGATGGATTCAACCTCATCGCCAAACAGCTCGATGCGCAGCGGCCGGTCAGCCTCGGGAGGATACGCGTCGATCAATCCACCGCGAACCGCATACTGCCCCGGCATCTCCACCACATCCACAGAGGTATAGCCCACGGTGTTCAGGTGCTGCACCAGCTCCTCAACGTCCACCGCTTCTGAGCGGCGGATGATGCGCGCCAGCGCGGCGTAATGCTCGGCGGTGCGAAGGCGCATGGCCGTGGCTTCCATTGACGTGACCACAATTTCCGCCGCTCCGGTAGCTATCTTCCACAATGCTGTTGCGCGCTCTTCCTGGATTTCAGGATGCGGGGACATGTTTTCAAAGGGCAGAACATCGTAGGCTGGAAGCTTGACAACGGACTGAGGGTTGCAGGCGCCGGTGAGTTCACAAAACGATTGCACTATGGCGAACAGCCCTTCCGCAGCACGATTGGTGGGAGCAACAACGATCAGCGGCTTGCCAGCGGCACGGTGGAGATAAGGAACCAGAAGAGCTTTGGCAGCAGGAACCAGGCCGGACAGACGAATACGCCCCGCAGGCGGAGCCGACTCCCCCCTACGCTGTTTTAGATACGCCGCCGCCTGTAGAAGACCCGAGCTTTTTTCCACGTCCGCCAGGACTTCGCGGACGAAGGGAAGAATCACATACCTATTTTAGCAAGGCTGGCAATTTTCTGGGACTAACGACAACGCCCGGATATCACACGCTCACCTTGTTCTCTCCCAGCACCACCTTCACATCCATCTTCTTCTTGCCGCGGAAAATAGTCACGGTTACGGTGTCGCCCGCCCGGTGTTTCTGCATGATGTGCGAGAGTTCCTGCTGATCTGTGACAGGGTCGCCATCAATGGACACAATCAAATCTCCGCCAATCGCAATGGGTGTGTTCCCCAGAAACGCGCGCTCGTTCCCCCCGCGCAACCCGGCGCGCTCCGCAGCGCTGCCTTGAACCACCTGTATGATCAGCAAGCCTGAATCCGCTGGGAGCCCCATCTGGTCGGCCAGATCCGGGCCAATGGGCACAGTGCGCACTCCCAAGGTGGGATAACGCGCATATCCCAAATGAACCAAGTCGTCCAGAACAGCCTTGGCCGTATTAATCGGAATGGCAAAGCCGATCCCGGCGCTCTGCTCTGCGCCGCCCGTGAGGATCATGGAATTAATGCCAATGACTTGCCCATGTGAGTTGAGAAGCGGCCCACCTGAATTTCCGGGATTGATGGCCGCATCGGTCTGGATGGCCTCATCAATGAAGCCGTGCTCCCCGCGCACCGAGCGGATGGAGCTGATGATGCCGCGCGTCATCGTCCCACTTAAGCCGAAGGGATTTCCAATGGCAAAAACTTTCTGTCCTACCACCAAACTCTTTGAGTCTCCAATTTCCGCCGCCGGCACTTTGCTGTTGGGAATCTGGATCACCGCCAGATCGTGTGCAGGATCCACTCCAACAACCTGCGCTTTGTACTTGGACTTGTCGCTGGTCGTCACCTCAACCTGTCGTGCGCCCTCGATCACGTGGTAGTTCGTAAGGATATGTCCCTGATCGTCAATGACAAAACCAGAGCCCATGCCTTTTTGTGGCACCGCGCCATAGAAGAAGTCGTACGCCACAGTAGTGGAGGTGATATTCACTACGCTCGGCAGAGCTTTTTTGTAGACGCTGATGTTGAGCTGCTCTTCTGAATCGAACGGCGGAGGCGCAGCTTCAGTCAACTCTACATGGGCGGGACGGCTCACCCATGAAGGTATAAGCGGCCCGCGTACATAGGTTGTGAGCAGGTAAAAACAAGCCGCCAGAAAGATGGCAAGGAAGATTGGACGTAACGACTTCATTTCTCACCTTTGGAAGGTCTGGCGCTTCGCCAGTACCCTTAGCTCAGCATAAATCCTTTCCACCTGATGGCGCGTCAGCTCGATAGGGCCGGAATTATCGATGACAAAATTGGCAAGCCGCACTTTTTCATCATCGCTCATCTGGGCTTTGCTGCGACGCTCCACCTCTGCCCGCGCGGCTGAGTCAGGCATGGATGCACGCAGCGCGTAGCGCGATACCTTCTGCTCCGGCCGGCACGTAACTACGATGATGCTGTCAAAGTGTTCCCGCGCTCCCGCTTCCAGAATCAGGGCTGCTTCCACCATGGCCACAGCGTAAGGCTCTCTCTCACCAATTTGATACATCCACTGCTCCTGCCGTTTGATTACGGCAGGATGCACAATTTTGTTTAATTCCTTCACGCGGCCATTGTTCGAAGGCCACTGTAGCCAGCCGTGGCCGGTCAATCTCACCGTCTGGACGAACAATGTCCGGTCCGAACTTCAGCCACCAATTCCTTGTAAACCGGCTCACCTGGGCGGTAGAGCTCATGCGCAATTGTGTCAGCCTCAATCAGGTGCGCGCCAAGATCAGAAAACATTTTGCCTACCGTAGTTTTGCCGCAGGAAATTCCGCCGGTCAGGCCCACACGAAGCATCCGGGTTTACCTCCGGCCTCGCCGCATGTGGCAAGCTTTCACCGTGTTTTCCATCAGCATTGCAATGGTCAAAGGCCCGACTCCGCCGGGCACGGGCGTGATCGCACCAGCCACTTCAGCCACACGAGGATGAACATCCCCGGCGACCACTGATCCTTTTGCAGCAAAAGCCTTCTCTCGCGCAGTATCACCGGCAAAGAGCTCTTCAAACTTCGTTCGATCGGTAACGCGATTAATTCCCACGTCAATCACAGTCGCACCCGGCTTGACCCAGCTTTCACGCACCAGACCAGCTCGACCCACGGCGACAACCAAAATGTCCGCCTGCCGCGTGATCTCTGGCAAATCGCGAGTTTTCGAGTGGCAGATTGTCACCGTTGCGTCATGATTCAAAAGCATCAGAGCCATCGGACGGCCCACCACCTGGCTTCTCCCCACGACGACGGCGTGACTGCCGGCAATCGCAATGTGATTTCTGAGCAAGATTTCCATGACTCCCGCCGGAGTGCACGGGGCAAAGTGTCGGCCGCTGGGTTGCTAGCTTTCCCACATTGACTGGATGGAAACCATCCACGTCCTTCTCCGGATCAACGGCCAGCAACACCAGTTGTGAATCAACCTGAGGGGGGAGAGGAAGCTGCACCAGAATGCCGTCAATATCATCCCGCCGGTTCAGCCGCGCAACCTCGGCCAGCAGTTCCGACGTGTTGACCGAACCTGGAGCAATAATCTCTTCACTGTGAATTCCAACTTCCTGGCAGGCTTTGATCTTGCTGCGAACGTAGATCGCTGAAGCGTGGTCCTCTCCCGCCAGCACCACGGCCAGGCCAGGACGATGGCCGGCGGCGGCAAACGCGCGCACCTGCTCAGCCACTTCGCTCCTGATCTGCGCGGCAATCTTGTTGCCGTCAAGGATGCTTGCCATCGTCGTGGTCATGCGGAAGAAAGTATCTTAACTACATTCCGATGAAAGGTACACATTGCGGAAGGATCACACTTCAGGCTGTTTCGCATCACTCTGGACTGCGGCAAGAGGGCTAGGCCTAATGTGAAAGGTCAGGCTGTAGCGGGCGCACCTGAATCTGCTGAAAGTCTGCATTGTCAATGGCAGTCGCTTTTTCGCTACTGCCCGGGGCCACCTTGCCCGGCAGTAAAGAATGCTTCCACCTCTGCAAGGTCTTTGGTTCGGCTATAGGGTGGCAGGCTGTCAAGAAAAATTCTGCCATATCGCTGCTTCAAGAGGCGATTGTCAAGCAGCGCAAGCACGCCACGGTCCTTTGCTGAGCGGATCAGCCGCCCAAATCCCTGCTTGAGCGAGATCACTGCGGAAGGCACCTGATACTCAAAAAATGCGTTCCCGCCGTCAGCCTCGATCGCGCGAATGCGAGCCGCAACCACAGGGTCATTGGGAACTGCGAACGGGAGACGGTCAATAATCACACAGCTCAACTGCTCGCCCTGCACGTCCACGCCCTGCCAGAACGACGCCGTAGCAAACAGCACGGCGTTGGGCGTCAGGCGGAACTCTTCCAGCAAAGCGCTCTTGGGCGCTGAGCCCTGCAGCAGCATGGGATAAGGCAGCTCGCCCAGCAGGCGGTCATGGATATCATTCATCTGGGCGTAGCTGGTAAACAGGCAAAAGGCCCGTCCTTCTGTGATCTCCAGCAGCCGGCGGATCTTCTCCGCTGCGGCGCGAGCAAACGCCGTGGAGCGCGGGTCAGGCATATCTGGGGGCACATACAGGATGGCCTGCCTCTTATAATCGAAATGCGACGGCACCACCATATCGCGCGCATGTTCCAGGCCCACGCGCTGTCGTATGTACTCGAAGTTTCCGCTCTGCGGCCCGCCCGAAACCGCCAGCGTGGCCGAGGTCAAGACCGCTGTATCAACGTGTTCAAACAATGTCTGCTTGAGAATCTCTGACACGTCAATCGGTGTCGCCTGCAAAATCACGTGGCCCATGCCACCGCGACTGTTGCGACCTTCTCCACGCCAGTCAATCCAGAACACCGTATTCTTGTCTTCTGATTCCATGATGAAGGCCAGCTGCGCCTTGAGCTCTTGCGTTCGCCGGGCGAAGCCAAAGACTTCGTCCGGCTTTTTCGGCAGGATCTCCAGCTCGGAAAAGACCTGGCCCAGTGCTTTCATCAGCGCGTCATAGTCTTCTTCGTTCTTGATCAGAAACTGCTCCCGATTGCTGAAAGCAAACCGCCCTTCACCCGCGGGCAGCAGCCCAAAAAAGAAGCGAGAGCGCTCTCGCAAGCGAGCCAGCGCCTGCAAAAGTCCCGGTGAGATCGACTGTTTCTGCTGCAACGTGCTTTCCACATCGCGCGCCAGCTCTTCAAAGCGAAGATTGCTCACACTCACGCCAAAATAGCTGCTGGCCACGTCTTCCAGCTCATGCGCTTCGTCAAAAATCACGGCGGCAAATTCCGGCAGCACCCCCGCATCGGGGCCGCCGCTCTGCCGCAACGCCAGATCGGCAAAGAACAGGTGGTGGTTGACTATGATGATGTCGCTCTCCGCCGCGCGCCGGTGCATCTCGGTAATAAAGCAGCGCTCCCACTGCTTGCACTTGGTTCCAGTGCATCGATCTGTCCTCGCATCCAGCTTGTGCCAGAGCTGCGTATTTTCCGGCAGGTCCTTGAGTTCGGCGCGGTCGCCGGTTTCGGTCTCCTGCTCCCATGCCGCGATTTGCTTGTACTGTTCAATCTCCTGCAGGCCATTGAGTACCGGCTGTTCGGTCAAGTCATAAAGCTTTTGCCGGCAGAGATAGTTGTTGCGTCCTTTCATGTAGCAGACCCGCAGTGGACCCAGATGCTGCACGAGGAAGGGAATGTCTTTAAAAAACAGCTGCTCCTGCAGGTTCTTGGTTCCGGTGGAGATCACCACCCGTTTGCCGCTGCGGATCACCGGCAGCAGATAGGCCAGAGTCTTCCCCGTCCCCGTACCCGCCTCGACGATCAAGTGCCGCCGCTCTTCCAGCGCTTTTTCCACTTCCTGCGCCATCTGCAGTTGTCCGCGCCGGAATTCGTAATTGGGATGGGCCTGGCTGAGCAGGCCTCCCGGAGCAAAGAACTGGTGCAGCGTGGGCTGGCGGCGAGTTTGCGCGGTTTCAGGCTGAGAAGCGGAGGCCATGGCGAGAGCGGTTGCGTTCTATGATAGCTTCAATTGTGTTCGAAAATTTTAAATTTGAAATTTCAAATTTAACATTTGTATAGACCTTGTGAATGCCGCCACGCCATTCCGGATTCCCACCGTCGCCATTGTTGGACGGCCGAATGTAGGGAAATCTACGCTCTTCAACCGCCTGATCGGCTCGCGTCGGGCCATTGTGGGCGACGAGCCGGGCATTACCCGGGACCGCATTTACGGTGAAGCCAACTGGCAGGGCCACCGCGCGAGAATCGTCGACACCGGCGGTATCATCCCGGATGACAAGCAGCTGATTCCCACGGAGATCTTTCGCCAGGCCCGAGTGGCCCTCGAAGAGGCTGACGCAATCGTGATGGTAGTCGACGCGCGCACGGAACTGGCTGCGCCTGATATGGAGTTGGCCCGGCTGTTGCAGCGCACCGGCAAGCCGCTCTTCCTCGCAGTGAACAAGGTGGATTCACCAAAACAGGAAGCCGAAGCCGAAAATTTCCGGACTCTGGGAATCCAGCGCCTTTATCCTGTTTCCGCCGAGCACGGCACCGGCGCCGCCGAGCTTCTCGATGCTTTGATAGACGAAATGGCCTCTGAAGCAGAGGCGCTGCAAGATGTACAGGAGCAGGCCGAAGAGGATTCGTATCTGCCCGCAGCAGAAGGCCATGAAAATATTCTGGAAACTCCGCTGAGGGAAACCAAAGTAGCCATCATCGGACATCCCAACGTGGGCAAATCAACTTTGTTGAATGCGCTTACAGGTACTTCGCGAGCCATCGTCTCCCCCATCGCCGGTACCACGCGCGACGCCGTCGATGAAATCCTTGAAAATAACGGCAAGAAGTACCGGTTCATTGATACCGCCGGAATCCGCCGCAAGGGCAAAACCCATCTAATGGCGGAAAAACTATCTGTGGTGATGGCGCGCAAGCATTTGGAATCAGCCGATGTCGCGCTGCTGGTGATCGATGCCACTGAAGGCGTAAGCGCACTGGATGCCACGATTGGCGGCTACGCGCATGAAAGCGGGCGGTCTGTGATCATTGTCGTTAATAAATGGGACCTGGTCACGACTGCCCGCGCTGATGGCCGCCACGCCGCTGATGCGCAGATCTATGAAAAGCAGGTCCGCCGGGCGCTGAAATTTCTGAATTACGCACCGGTCATCTTTGTCTCCGCGACGGACAGCAGGAATTTGGACAAACTGTTTAAGGCGCTGGAACTCGTCGCCGCCGAGCGCCGCAAGCGCATCAGCACCGCACAGATGAACCGCTTTATTGAAAGCGTGGATTTCGAACGGGCTTCGGTACCGTACCGGCAAAAGGTGAAGGTTTACTACATGACGCAGGCACAGGTCTCGCCGCCGACATTTATCCTCTTCACTGACAAAGACGTAAAACTGCACTTTTCGTACGAGCGTTTTTTGGAGAACCAGATCCGCAAGGCCTTCGGCTTTATCGGTACCCCCATCTGGATCAAGAACCGTCCGCGGCGCAAAGTGGAACTGGGTCCAAAGAAAGACAAGAGGCGGCGCTGAGCCGAAGAGACCAATAGAGGAGTCTGCTCTAAAAGTGTTTAAGTTCACCGCGGAGGCGCGGAGACGCGGAGAAAACCGGGTCTAGATAGGAAGCGCATTCGCCGCGAAAATGCTCCGCAGTTCAGGTGACGATCCGCCCTTGTACGCGTTCAGCCATGCTTCCGTCGCGACGAGCGCCTTTTCGCAAACCATCTTGTGTCTCACCTTTTTGTCCCGCACCCGCTTGCGCGTCGCCTCATCCATCTGCGGCAGCAGATCAAACGTAATATTCGCCGGCTGAAAATTCTTTGCTTCCGCATGGCACAAATAATGCCCCAGCGAGCCCAGCGCCGTCTCGCGCGGTGGAGCGATTGCCTGCTGCCCCTGCGCAGTTCGCGCCGCGTGCATTCCCACCAGCATGCCCATTGCGATTGATTCGGTGTAGCCCTCTACGCCGGAAATCTGTCCGGCAAAAAATACTCTGGGATGCTGCTTCAGGTTAAGCAATTCGGTCAAAAGTGACGGCGCGTCGATGTAGGTGTTGCGATGGATTTGGCCGAAGCGAAGAAACTTTGCGTTCTCCAGCCCCGGAATGAGCCGCAGTACCCGTGCCTGCTCGCCGAATTTCAGGTGGTTCTGAAACCCAACCAGGTTGTAAGATTCGGCCCGCAGGTTTTCCCGCCGCAACTGCACCACCGCATACGGCCACTTGCCCGTCCGGGGATCATCGAGCCCCACCGGCTTCATGGGCCCGAAACGCAGCGTCTCCCGTCCGCGCCGCGCGATCTCTTCAATGGGCAGACAGCCTTCAAAATAATTCAGCTTCTCCCAGTCGTGCCCTTGCACAGATTGCGCTTCAATCAGTGCGTCATAAAAGCAGTCATATTCGTCTTTGGTAAACGGACAATTGATGTAGTCGGCTGTTCCTTTGCCGTAGCGCGCAGCAAAGTACACGCGCGACTGATCAATGGAGTCGGCATCAACGATGGGACTGATGGAATCGTAAAAATAAAGATGATTGCTGCCGGAAAGCCGGGCAATCTCCTGCGAAAGCGCATCCGAAGTCAGCGGCCCGGTGGCAACAATCGTCAGCCCGGCATTTTCATCAATCCGCGTAACCTCTTCGCGAACCACTTTGATCCGCGGCTCTGTGGAAACCGCCTCTGTTACACGAGCAGCAAAGGCATCCCGGTCTACGGCCAGCGCGTGGCCGGCAGGCACTGCTGTTTCCTGAGCGATCCTGATCAGCACCGACCCGCAACGGCGCATCTCTTCCTTCAGCAACCACGGCGCGGTGTTCTCACTTTCTGATTTCAGCGAATTGGAACAGACCAGCTCGGCGAACTTGTCCGTCTGGTGCGCCGGCGTGGACTTCACCGGACGCATTTCATACAGTTCAACGTCCACTCCTGCCCGTGCGCACTGGAGCGCGGCTTCACACCCGGCCAGCCCGCCGCCGATGATCGTGCTTTTTTTCATCGTGTAGTTATGAAGTACAATCCTCCATATCAAACGCCCCAATTGGCTGGAGCAGAGCGGAGTGCTTCAACGTGAAGACGCCCCTAATTGTCATTTTCGCATCGGCTGCGCTGCTTTTAGTGCTAAAAGTTGCTTTCGTCTATCGAGCGTCGTTTCCTGATTCAGAATTGATCACTGAATTGCTTCCCGAGGTGCGTCTTTTGGCGCTAATGGCGTTCGCAGCCGGACTGGCGGGGCTGCTAATCCATCACAATATTAAGGATTTTCAACCCCTTGTGAGAGACGCCTTCACTGCCCTTTCTAAAGACCTGCGCGACGGAACAGAAAGCACTCTCAAAACTATGAACTCCACGATGGCTGATGGTTTCAACAGCATGGCTACGGCTTTTGCCAGAGAATTCAAGGGAGCTTCAGAAAAGATCTGGGAGGGGTTTTCCGACATCAGGGTGAAGGAACACCTGATCTCCACGATTCAGAATCCACAACTGAGGAAACTGGTTAAAGAGCAGAGGATCCAGGAAGCAATCGCCAATGCGGAAGAATCCTATCTGCGAGATCAGGCGGAACGCCAGCAGAAGATTTCGCTGTTGTTGCTTTCCAATGATGAAAAGAATTGGAATACCGCACTACAGATGTTGGACGAAGATGAGGGCCTGCAAAAGGCTGATTATTTCCTGACCCTAGCCTTCCGCTTTTGGTCAATAAAGCGTGTCGAAATCTCGATTGACCTCGCGGAAAGAGGAATGAAACTGGTCAAAGATGATGCTAAGCTCTTGTCACGTTTTCAAAACAGCCTAGCCTACTACTACGCCGACTCAGATATATCAGAAAAAGCGTCCGTAGCCTTGGAGTACGCGGAACAGGCGGTAAAAGCGAGGCCAAGCGAGGCCAGTCCGATGGACACACTTGGATTCGTTAAAATTAGTTACGGCAAAACAAAGGAAGAAGTTCTTGAAGGATTGAAGCTCTGCATCCGCGCGTATGAGCTTGGAGCAAGGTTTGAACTGTACGAAAAAGACGTTGCCAAGGCTAACAATCGGTTGGCACAGTTTAAGTAACGATTACGCCCTCATCAGGTCCACGCATATATTGCTCCCTTTTTACTGCCTAATTTTACGCAGAACGACACCCAATGTAAAGTTTTTTCCTCCCCTCAATCGGGTATCATGCACGATACATTTGATGCGTGCGACGGTCTGGAAGAAGCAGATTTTATTCGCGATCTAAATTTTTTCTTTATAGTGAGTTTGTCAGCCGCTCCAGCGCGGGTCCCGTCAGCAGCATGGTTTCCCATTCACCAAGAACAGTCGCGCCGAGCGCCTCATAAAACTTAATGGCAGGCTCGTTCCATTCCAGAACCATCCAGCGAATTCCGTAGCAGTTCTCGCGGATGGCAATTTCCGCCAGATGCTGCAGCAGCGCCTTCCCAATCCCTTTACCGCGCATCTCCGGCAGAACGAAGAGGTCTTCCAGGTAAAGCCCCGCCTGCCCTCGCCAGGTGGAGTAGTTGTAGAAGAAGAATGCAAAGCCAGCCGGCTGCCCGTGCCACTCGGCAATCAGGCAACGGTATTTGGGTTCCGGGCCAAAGCCATCGCGCAACAGGTCATGCTCAGTCGCGATCACAGCCTTCGGCTCACGCTCATACTCGGCCAGCCCGCGAATGAAATCGAGGATCACTGGAACGTCAGCGGCAATAGCGTTACGAACCGAGAGCATAGAAGTCAAAGAAAGCCTGCAACTGATTTTCCCTGACAAGGACGGATCAGGGCAATTGTGCAGAGTAGAGGCGCTCCAATGGAATGAGCGGGTCTTATCTGCGCACATCTGCGGCAAAAGCTCACGCGCTTGCCTTCATGTTCTGCATGGCCTCGTCCTCCGCCAGATAATTGAATGGCGCAAACCAGACCTGCTGTGGAGGATTGGCGCGCTCCCACGGAATCGTCCGGCGAATGCCTTCTTCGATGGAAATTGGTTCTGCATATCCAAGTTCCTGACGAATGCGCGCGGCTGTAGCACTGAACTGTTGCTCAATCCGGCGCGGGTACTGAAGATGTTCGGGTGATTTCTCCCGCGGAAGCACCACAAACTCACCTTTCCAACCCACTTCTCGCGCGATTTTTCTTGCCCACTGCAGTTCGTTAAAGCTCTCTTCTTCGCAGATGTTGTAAATCCGTCCTACCGCCTTCTGTGAAGTGGCCGCGAGTGCAATCGCATTTCCCACATTTTCCTCGAACCCGCGTGGAGTGTGCCAGGCGGCCATATCGTCCGAAAATAAGATGAAGGGACGCCGATCATCCATTCTCTTGAGGAGATAGTAAAAGCGATGAATGTAATCTCCCGGGCCGTACACCATGGGCAGTCGCAGGACTGTGGCCGGAAGTTCGGGTTCGCCCATCACTGTCTCTTCAACGGCAATCTTTTCGTACTCCTCGTCGAAATAGCCGAGGATGCTTATCAATCCTCTCAGCTCTTCTTTGCTGTATTGGGAACGCGTGCGGAGTTCCGAGTCCTCAGTCAGCGGCGCCGGCTGGGGTGGGCCGGTTTCAGTTCCGCGAAGAATTCCCATGGCACGGTACACATCCATACTGCTCAGGACCACGATGCGTCCGGTAATGCCCCGGAAGACATCCATCAAGCGTTGCGCCTGGCGTTTTGAGCCGGTGATGAAATCCACCACTACATCAAAATTCCTGCGTTGGAACTCTGAACGGAAGTCTTCCAGTTGCGTGTGGTCGCCGATGATTTGTTGCGATCCTCCGGGCAAAGATGTTTTGCCACGATGAAATATCGTGACTTCATGCCCGCCATCTTTGAGATATGTGGCTGTTGAGCGACCCGTAAAGCCGGTTCCACCGATGAGAAGGATTTCCATGCGAAAAACTCCTGACCTGTTTCGAGGGCCGAGGAAACGCTAGGATGCGGGGGTGATCTCTTCTGACGGTGTTTCAGCCTCGGCTTCTGCGGTCTCAGCTTCAACGGCGCGCCGCTTCTTTTTCGGCGCCTCCGGTGGTGGCGGCTCATGCGCGGAATCGTAATAGAGAATTCTGCCGCAGGAACTGCACGTGATCATCTGCTCGTTGGTCTTGAGTTCCTGCCAGATTTGCGGGCGCAACATCACGTAACAGGCCTGGCACTTGGAATCGCGCGCCTCAGCAATGGCAAACTTCCGCTGGCGCATTACCCGGTCATAGTGAGCCAGTGACGAATCAGTGACCTCACGCCTCAACCCTTCGCGCTGCTGGTCCAGCCCAGCCAAGAGTTTTTCATCTTCCGCCGTGCGGGTGCGGGCTTCAGCCTTTTCCTTTTCCACTTCAGCTGCTTCCTGCTTCAAATCGGCTTCTGCTGTTTTGAGGCTTTTCTCGTCTGATTCCAGAGAGATCATCAACTCCAGAATCTTGTCTTCACAACCGCTGATCTGCTTTTCCGCAAACTCCACCTCGTGCATGAGGGCGCGGTATTCGTCGTTGGTTTTTACGCTGGAGGATTGTTCACGATACTTGATGATCTTTTGCTGGAAACTCTGGATATCCGCCTCATGCTTGCGCCGGACCGACTCGTTGTTTTTTATAGCTGCCTTAGCTTTTTCTACCGCTGCTTTATCGTCAGAGAGCTTGGCTTCAATGGCGGCTACTTTTTTGGGGAGGGCTGCAATTTCCTCGGTCAACCGGGTGATTTCCCGGTCCACTTTCTCGAGTTCGATCAGCTTTTCCAGATCATGATTCATCGCAGGTGACTGCTTTAATTCTAGCACGCAGAAACAGGGCTTCGCGGGAGATGCATGCTCGAGGGTCCCAAAATCCCTGCCATTTAAGCCGATGATTAGGTTTTTCCACTGATTGCGGCGTCTACTTGCCGTGCTTAGAGTCGATAGAGCAATGATTGTCGAAGTGACAAGACTGCTACTGGGCGTGATGATCGCGATATTTCACCGCCCACTGGCTACCAGGATCATGGAGCAGGAGCGTGCGCTGGACATGTTCTTCCGCCAGCGAGGCTTCCGCTTCCCAGCCCCTCCCAGCGACACGACCGCGCAGAATCTTTACTTCGTGATCGGCATCTTTATCTGCCTCTTTGAGGCAGGGAAGATCTGGATCGGCATGAGCTACTAGTTCGGCTTGCAGTATTTCATCAGGAACTTGAACACATCCTCTGCCCACACTGAACTGCCCATGTATGTAAAGCTGTGACCTTCCTGCGCGCCTTTTGCAAATTCAGGATATATCTTCACTTCAGCCACCTTGCCGCTCTTGCGCATTGCGTCAGCGAGCACGCTGCTCGGCCTGAGGTCATAATCATTCGCGGCCTGGAAAAAGAAGATTGGGCGCCTTCGAGTTGCTGGCGGCCCTGATCATCGCTGACTGCAACTGAGGTGCGAGAGCCCAGCTCTCGGCGCCTCCTGAGGCGTCCACCGCGGCACAGTAGGGCTCCTTTTCCGCTCCCAGCACCGTCTCGATTCCGCCCGAAGGAGTTGCCCATCACCGCGATCTCGCTTTTTGCCACAAAATTCTGCTTTTGCAGCCATGCCAGTCCGGCAAGCTGATCATTTAGGTGTTCGGTCTGCAGCAACCGAACCATCGTCGTTGCCGCGGCATTCACACCATCTTTCTTCCACGCGGCTTTGATTTGATCTTCAATGTATGGACCAGCATCCGCGCTCAGTCCCTGGCCTCGACGCCATGGAGCAAAAAAAACCCATCCACGTCTGGCAAATAACGGCCCGAGCTGATCGAAGACTTCCTGGCTCAACATGCCGGGCGCGCTCCCATGGTTGTACAAGACTGCGGGAAACGGACCTCTGCCTTCAGGCTTGTACAAGACGCCGTGCAGCGTGAGATTACCGCTGGGAAATATAACCACTCCCGTGGCCGGAGAGGCCAAAGCAAACGCGGCTAATAGAACAACAAGCCAGCTTGATCTCGCCATGGCCGGGAATTCTACTGCACTAGCTCAGGGATTAGCGAGATACAAAAAGGCGCCGCGTTTCCGCAGCGCCCTCGATTTAACTCCGGTTGCTTCACTTCCTCTGCTTTGCGCCCGACGAGCCCGAACCTGCCGCCGCAGGGACTCCTTCCACCGGCTGCTTGTGATAGTTGGGGAATTCCGGACGCTTCGCCACCGGAAGTGGATTTTTCTTGAGCGCGTCCATCACCAGTTGCACAGCTTTTTCCAGTTGCGGATCGCGCCCGGTCATGAAGTCGCGCGGCGTGATCTCCTCTTCCACATCCGGATCTACGCCGTGGTTCTCCACGTCCCATTGGCCATTGCGGTTATAGAACGCCACACGCGGCGCCGTAACCGAGCCGCCATCCATCAACTGAGGGTAATCATAGATGCCCACCAGACCGCCCCATGTGCGCTTGCCCACAAGAGGCCCCAGCTTGGCATCGCGGAAGTACCAGGGCAGAGCATCGCCTCCTGAACCGGCATATTCGTTGATGATCATGGTCTTTGGTCCGAAGATTGCGCCTTCCGGCGTGGTGAAGTCTTTGCCTTCGCGCGTCATCCAGTAATTGGCCAGAGGACGGCGGAGGTAATCGATCACGTAATCCGCGGCAGCGCCGCCACCGTTGAAACGTTCATCAATCACCGCGGCTTCACGGCCCACCTGGGCAAAGAAGTACCGGTTGAACGATGTGTAACCGCCAAAGCCGGTATCGGGAAGATAGACGTAGGCAACGCGACCGTCGGTCATTTTGTTTACTTTTTCCAGGTTCGAATAGATCCAGCCGCGATTGCGCAACGCTGTTTCGTTATCAATGGGCACCACCGTGACATTGTGTGAGCCCTTGCCATCCGGCGATGGACCAACCTTCAAGACAGTTGATTTGTCCGCCGTTCCGGCAAAGAGTTCGAAGACCTCGTCGGTACCTTTAAGTTCGCGTCCATTCACCGCCAGCAGGTAGTCGCCTTCATTCACGTTCACTCCCGGCTGAGTCAACGGAGCACGTAGCTGCGGGTTCCAGTTCTCGCCTTCGTAGATATGCTGGAAGCGATAGCGTCCATGGTCAATGGTGTAATCAGCGCCCAGCAGCCCTACTTTGCCTTCATCAGACGGCGGATCGAGAGGCGTGCGGATATACATGTGGCCCACGGTGATCTCGCCCAGCATTTCTGAAAGCAGATAACTGAAATCAATCCGGTCGCCAACGTTCTCAAGGAACGGCTCGTAATGAGCGCGGGTCTGCGCCAGGTTAAGGCCGTGGAGATTCGGATCGTAGAAGAAGTCGCGCTCAATGCGCCAGACTTCGTTGTACTCCTGTTTCCACTCGGCGCGCGGGTCCACCAGAACTTCCATGTCCTCCAGCTTCAACGGGGGCGTCATCTTGGCAGCCGCCATTGGACCGGCGCCTTCCGGAGGAGCCGCAGCAGAGCTGATGAACCATTTTTTCTTGCGCTGCGGGCCTTTGCTGTAGAGCAGTTTCTTGCCGTCAAATGAAACCTTGAGATCGCCGATGCCTTCCATCAGCTTTTCCGGCTTGCGCGAAGTCAGGTCAAAGCGCCAGAGCGTGGTTTCCGGTGGGCCTCCGAAACGCGGCGTGGCCGGGTCTTCCATGAGAAAGATCATCCCTGCTTTTCCGGCAACCAGCGCGCCGTAGTTGCGGGGCGGAATGGGCAACGCCAGGACGCGTTGGCTGATGTTTTCCGGATCAATCTTGACCATCACAGCTTCCGCTTTGGCCGCCCTCGCAGGCTTGGCATCGGCTGCTTTGGCTTTTTCTTCAGGATTCATCGGCTCCTGCTCACCCTCAGCCTTTGCTTCGGCAGACTTGTCCGCGTCCGGCTTGGTTTCATCACCGGCTTTCTCCTCGTCGCTTTCCGGCGCCAGCGGCGATGGCTGGTCTTTGCGCAAGACAATCAGATACGCGCTGCGGGTCACGGGACGATTGAAGCTGGAGAGGTCGAGCCATCCGGTGGTTGGACCAACGTCAGTGCTGGCGGTGAAATACAAATACTGCCCCTTCTTGTCCCAGCCGGGAAATTGAGCGTCGCTCAGGCCATCCGTCAGCTGCAGAACTTTCCCCTGCTCCAGCGAATAGGCACAGATCGCGTTCATGTGGCTGGGAAGCTGTTTGCTGTAGGCGATCCAGCGGCTGTCCGGGGACCAGATTGGCTCCATGGTGCGTTGCGGCAGATCATAAGTTGTGGTATCAACCTTGACCGGAACCGGCTTGGCCAGATCGATATACCAGAGGTTCAGCCGTTTGTCGGTGTAAGCAATCTTCTTGCTGTCCGGCGACCAGACAGGATCGTAGTAGAACGATGCGGGTGTGCCGAGTGAAATCTTTTTGGCATCACCGAGCCCGTCAGGACTCTTGATGAAGAGTTGATACTCGCCCGACTCATCAGAGAAATACGCCACCCATTTGCCGTCTGGCGACCAGGCTGGATCGCGGTCCATCACTCCCGGAGTGTTGGTGAGGTTGCGGACATCACCTTTTTCCGCCGGTGCGGTCAGGATTTCACCGTGTGCTTCAAACACTGCACGAGCGCCGCTGGGAGAGAGGTTCGCAGCAACAATCTCATCTTCAACTTTTTTGAAATGGCGCCGCACGTTGGGCAGATCAGCCGGCACGGTAACCGAAACCGCCCTTGCCTTGCCGGTGCTCAGATCATAGAGTCCAAGCGAGCCGAACTGCTCGTAAACAATAGCGCCGGGGCCCGCCGAAGCCGATTTGATATCTGCGGTCTCCGGCAACAGCTCTTCCACCTTCTTTGCCTTCAGATCGTACGCATAGAGGCTGAATGGCCCGCTGCGGTCGGAAAGGAAATATACTTTGTTGCCCACCCACATGGGCGTGCCGTCGTTTGAGGCATCGCGTGGAACCTTCTCAATTCCGTAGTCGGTCAGGTTGGCGATCCATATATGAGAAGCTTTGCCGCCACGGTAACGTTTCCAGCCAATCGCGGACAGACGGCGGTTGTTATCGGTGGGAACGTAGGCAATGTGCTTGCCATCGGCTGAGTATGATCCGAACTCTGCCATGGGCAGCGGCAGTTCGTGCGGCAAGCCGCCTTGGAGAGAGACGGTGAACAGGCGGTTGAAACGAGAATAGCTGTTGCGCCCGGACCGGAACAACACCTGCTTGCCGTCCGGAGTCCAGCCCACCACTTCATCAATGCCGGGATGATGCGTGAGACGCTTTGGCACTCCGCCTTCAGACGGGCATGACATACACATCCACGTTGCCGTCATAATCGCCGGTGAACGCGATCATGCTGCCATCCGGCGAGAACACCGGATTGCTCTTGGTGCCGCTTCCGCTGGTGAGCAGATGAGCTTCGCCGCCATCACGCGAGACGATCCACAGATCACCCGCATACGCGAACGCGATGTGGATCCTGGAAAGGGTTGGCGTCTGCAGAAGCAGCGGCCCACTGGCCCTGGCCGTAACGGTCAGGAAAAGAGCACTGAGCAGGAATGAGAGTGAAAAGAAGAACTTCTTCATACGCACCACCGAGGAGAGATGTCGTCCGGGAACTTGCAAGGTTAGCAGCAATTTATGCGGGCTACAAGGCAGGTCTTGGCGTTGTAAAAAATTGAATATGCAATAATGCGTTTTCATGCAGGTGGAGGTGCTGGCAAAAGAAGATCCGAGCTCAGATTTAACAGAAGCGCTTGCGTTGAGATTGAGTGCTGGATTTTGTATGGCGCTGGGCGCCTTCTTTGACTGGGAGGTCAGTCGGCTTCAGCCGCATTATGATCTAGGTACCATTGCCTCTTATCTGCCGTACTTCTTCATTGTCATCCATCCGAGAAAATTGCGGATCCTTGTTGTAGGGCTGAGCCTCGGATTTCCCTTCGCTGCAGCAATGTTGACTACACTGGCCAGTGGATTAGCACGCACGCCGGAGGCACATGTTCCATTTCTATGTTTTGCAGCAGCAAACCTCCTGACCTCAGCTGTCGCTTTCAGGGAATGCTTGAGGTTAAGGCTCCTTGGACGCGGGCTCCTTTGGGCCTTTGCGCTCGCTGGGATTATCTACATTTGGGTTTGTGCAGCCTTCTGAGCTGTTCAGTCGTGGCTTGAGACCAGCAACACCGCCACATGCGCGATAGCCGCATTGTCCGTGCCCATGCCCTCAGGCGTCTTGGCCTTGATTCCCACCTGGTCGGGTCTGATCTCCAGTAATTCCGCCACGTGTTTCTGAATTCTGGCGCTGTGCGGACCAATCTTCGGCTCGGCCAGAATCAGCGTGGAGTCGACGTTCGCAATGACATAACCTGCCTGCTTAACTTGCTTCAGCGCTTCCTCGAGAAAGATGGCTGAGTTCGCGCCCTTCCATTTCGGATCTGAGGGAGGAAAGTAACTGCCGATATCGCCTGCCGCCACAGCACCAAGCAATGCATCCGTGATGGCATGGAGAAGAACGTCACCATCAGAATGACCGGCGAGTCCTTTGTGGTGGGGAAGTTCAACGCCGCCAATTTTGAGGGAAACGCCTTCTTGGAATTCGTGCGAATCCCAGCCGTAACCAATTCTCATGAGTTACCTACCGCGGATACACGCGGATGAACGCGGATTTTCTTATTTTCATTAGCAAAGGCAAACCTTCTAAATTGAGGTTTGTTTCCTCCAAAATTGAGCAGAAGGCCAACCTCAATCGTCGTACCGCGCAAATAATTCATCAGTTGGGCTTCATGTGAGCGATCAAGATTTTGCACCGCTTTGAGTTCAAGCAATACGCAGCCCTCAATGACCAAGTCGGCTTTAAACTGGCCCACGTCCACGCCCCTGAAAAAAACAGGAATAGGGACCTCTCGCTGGACCATCAATCCCTCGCTCTTAAGTGCCACCATCATGCAATTGCTGTAAACGGATTCCAAAAAGCCATGTCCTATTTCGTTATAAACGTCGTAATACACACCAATAATTTTGTCGGTGAGATCTGCGTGCAAGAGTTTCGAGTCTGAAGCGTTTTGCATTTTGATCCGCGCTCATCCGCGTTGATCCGCGGTAAGAATCATCCTGCTAGGTCTTTCGTTGTTCTCTCTGCCTGGCTCAGTAAGAACTCCGCCAGTTCCATATCGGCCGGAGTGGTGATTTTGATGTTCCGCGCTGACCCCATTACCACCCAGACGCTTTCTCCCAGGCGTTCGACGAGTGAAGCTTCATCGGTACCGGTGAAGCCGTCTGCCATGGCGCTGTCAAAGGCGCGTTTGATCAGCTCGTAGCGGAAACCTTGGGGTGTCTGGGCCTGGACCACACGTTCCCGTGGGATGGTGGAGGTGATGATTGCGCCTTCGGCGGCGCGCTCCACCTGCTTGATGGTATCGACAGCGGGCAAGCCGGCAATGGCTGCTCCGTGCTTCTCAACCTCATGAATTACTGCCGCAATAATCTCATCATCTACGAACGGGCGCACAGCATCGTGCACCAATACGACGTCGTCTGGCGCAGATTGCAGGCTGGCCAGAGCGTTGGCGACAGAATCCTGGCGGTGCTCTCCGCCTTCCACCAGCCTTACCTTGGCGGCGATCTTTTCCGCTTCCAGCCGATGGCCGAACTGCTCCATCTCATTCTTGCGTAGTGCCACCACAATCTGCGTAACTTGTTTGTTGCGGGCAAAAACGCGAAGAGTGTGAATCAGAATGGGCGTGCCATTGAGTTCAAAAAACTGCTTGCTGGGAACGCCTTTGCCTGCAGGCGCCATGCGCGTGCCGAGTCCAGCTGCCGGGATGATGGCGGTGACCTTCATCAGGGGCAAAAAGTATAACAACTTTGGGCGCTTGCGGCGTTCCGGCCCGTGGAAGAAGTAACATTTAGGTTGTGATTGAGCGGGTACGGAAATACGTTTTAAATCAGGGGCTGCTGACCGCAGGAGACCGTGTTGCCATTGCTGTTTCCGCTGGTGCTGATTCAGTGGCTCTGCTGAGAATCCTGCTGGAACTTCGCGCGGAACTGGGGATTGTCATCTCCGTCGCGCATTTCCATCACGGAATTCGCGGCTCTGAGGCGGATGCTGACCAGCAATTCGTTGCAGAGCTCTCGCATTCCTTCGAATTGCCATTCCACTTCGGATCGGGCGAGGCCCCCGCGCACGCGCGTAAATATGGATTAAGTCTCGAAACCGCCGCACGCGACCTGCGACACCAGTGGTTTACTGAACTGCTAGCCGAAGGGAAGGCTGACAAGATCGCCACAGCTCACACACTGGATGATCAGGCTGAGACGGTTCTCATGCGGGTGATGCGCGGCGCGGGAGCAAAGGGGCTGGCTGGAATTTCGCCGTTGCACACAGAAAAGCGGCTGGTCAGGCCCTTGCTGGAGGTTAGCCGGAAGGAGATCGAAGTATATCTGCGCCAGCTGAAGCAGGCCTTGGCGGGAGGACTCCAGCAATCAGGACCTCGCTCATACCCGCAACCGCATCCGCCATGAGCTTATGCCGCTTACTAGAGCGGCAGTTCAATCCAGGTATCCGTCAGACTCTGGCTGACCTTGCAGAGCTGGCTCAGGCTGAGGCGGAATACTGGCGGCGCGAGGTTGACGCAATCCTTCCGCGAGTGCTGCACTCCGGGAAGCCCAGCCGAAGTGGGCGCTCGAACAGCGGCAGTGCTTCGGGGACTCTTGCATTGGATCTTGCCAACATGAAAGCGTTGCCGCTGGCCATACAACGTCAAGTACTGCACCAGGTAGCCTGCAGCGTCGGCATCACGCTGGAATTCAAGCACATTCAACAACTTACGGACTCCATCAAGGATCCAAAACCGGGGCGCCGTATCGTGCTTCCCGGAGCTGCCACCGCAATTACCACCTACCGGGAACTTCAGTTCAGCCGCGATTCTGGCGCAGAACCCGCCAGAGAGTACTCTTTTAGCCTGCAGGTGCCCGGCGAAGCGGTCATTACCGCTCTGGGTTCCACCATCCGCGCTCGCCTGATCAGGGCGGTGGAATCAGACCTCTCGGGGTATAATCCAGCATTGCTTCTGGATCGTGCCCTGCTTCAATCGGAGTTGATTGTAAGAAACTGGCGCGCGGGAGACCGTTTCTTTCCAGCACATTCCCGGTCTCCAAAGAAAGTAAAAGAATTATTGCAGTCAGGGCGTTTAGGGCGGCCTCTTGCGCCGAGCGAACGCCTGAGCTGGCCAGTGATTGAAAGCGCAGGCCAGATCGTCTGGGTACGAGGCTTCTTTGTGTCTGAGACATTCTCCTACCGGGCAGGAGACGCAGTCCTGATCGAGGAAATTCAAACCATCTCTGGGGTGGAATAAGTGAGCAGCACCTTGGCACAGGAATATCAGCGCGTTGTCCTATCAGCTGACCAGATCAAAAAGCGCATACAGGAGATGGCCCTGCGTATTGCGAACGATTATCAGGGTAAGACGATTTATGCGGTCGGGGTGATGGAAAACGGCTTTATTTTCATGGCCGATCTGGTTCGTGAGCTTAATTTGCCGGTGGTGTGCCAGTTCGTCAAAGGGGAGTACAAGGAGTCCTCCGCGGCCATGGAAATTTTCTACAGCCCGGAGATTGATGTGCACGGCCAGGACGTACTTTTGGTGGAAACGCTGATCCAATCCGGCGTAACCAGTGAGTTCCTGATGCGCAACCTTATGGGCCGGGGAGCCAGGAGCGTGAAGCTGGCTGTACTTCTGGACAAGCAGACCTCCCGGCGGGTTTCCCTCCAGCCTGATTACTTTGGTTTTCTGATGAATGACAGTTTTGTCGTAGGCTATGGGTTGGGAGCACCCCATCTGGGCCGCAATTTGCCTTACATTGCAGCAAAGTCCTGATCCGGAAAGGGTTGCGGATTAAGCGCTTTTACTGCCTCTTTGCAAATAAGAAGCGGTATAGAATTAGTTGAGGCGCAAAAGGTTCTGGAGCACAGGGAACATAAGAAGCATCTAAATCTACGTGTACTCTGACCCAAAAGGTCATGGGATGAACTTTTTTTGCTTCTGGCACGTCTGTATAGGAAGAGGCATTTTTTGTAACGGCTGGGCCTGCGGCCGGGTGTCGCGGGGAAAGAAATTAGGAGTACCTGAGTGAACTCAACAGTCAAAACGGTGGTCTTGTGGGTAGTGCTGCTTCTGGTTGGAGTCGTTCTCTGGCGAATGATCCAGGGCGGTAATGGCAGCACCAAGGACACAGAGATCAGCTATACGGACTTCATGGACAAGGTCGGCAAAGGCCAGGTTTCAGAAGTCCAGATTGAAAACAATCTCGCCCGCGGCAAGTTTCGCAACGACAACAGCAAAACGTTCCACGTTTACGTGCCCAGCACCAACCCGGAAATGCTCAAAGCTCTTGAGAGCAACAACGTAAGCGTAACGTTTAAGGACGGGCAGGGCTCCAATTGGCCGATGTGGCTGTTCCAGTTCTCTCCCATCCTGTTGCTGGGGGTTCTCTGGTTCGTGATGATTCGCCAGATGCAGACTGGCGGAAACAAGGCATTGAGTTTCGGCAAAAGCCGCGCGCGCCTGCTTTCCATGCAGCAGAAGAAGATCACGTTCAAAGACGTAGCCGGCGTGGACGAAGCCAAAGAAGAGCTGCGTGAGATTATTGACTTCCTGCGCGAAGCGCAAAAGTTCCAGAAACTGGGCGGCCGTATTCCCAAGGGTGTGCTCCTGGTTGGGCATCCGGGAACTGGTAAGACCCTTTTAGCACGCGCCGTTGCGGGCGAGGCCAACGTACCTTTCTTCAGCATTTCCGGTTCTGACTTCGTAGAAATGTTTGTGGGCGTTGGCGCAAGCCGCGTGCGTGATCTCTTCGAGCAGGGCAAAAAGAATGCTCCCTGCATCATTTTCATTGATGAAATTGACGCTGTTGGCCGTCATCGTGGCGCTGGCCTGGGCGGCGGCCACGATGAACGCGAGCAGACGTTGAACCAGTTGCTGGTTGAGATGGACGGCTTCGAATCCAACGAAGGCGTGATCTTAATTGCGGCAACCAACCGTCCAGACGTTCTGGATCCGGCGCTGCTGCGCCCCGGCCGTTTTGACCGCCGTGTTGTGGTGCCTTTGCCTGACGTTCGCGGACGTGAGGAAATCCTCCGCGTCCATACCCGCAAGATTCCGTTGGCTGATGACGTTGATTTGTCCATCCTGGCCCGCGGCACACCGGGCTTCTCCGGCGCCGAGCTGTCCAACATGGTGAATGAAGCGGCTCTAAACGCGGCTCGTTGCAATCGCAAGTCAGTGCTGATGTATGACTTCGAGCTGGCGAAAGACAAAGTGCTGATGGGCGCGGAGCGCAAGAGCATGCTGCTGACCGACGAAGAGAAGAAGGTCACGGCATATCACGAAGCCGGCCATGCCATTGTGGCCGCGCTGATGCCACATGCCGATCCTCTGCATAAAGTCACCATCATTCCCAGAGGCATGGCCTTGGGCGTGACCATGCAGCTTCCGGAAACGGACAAGCACAATTACACGCTCGACTACCTCGAAACCCGCATCGCCGTCATGATGGGCGGACGCCTGGCGGAAGAGATCTTCCTCAACCAGGTTTCCACCGGCGCTGGTAGTGACATTGAAAGCGCAACTGACATGGCGCGCAAGATGGTTTGCGAGTGGGGTATGAGCAGCCTGGGTCCTTTGACGTTCGGCAAAAAGGATGAACAGATTTTCCTCGGCCGCGAAATTGCCCAACATCGCGACTTCAGCGAAGAGACTGCCAAGGTGATTGATTCGGAAGTCCGTCGCTTCGTGAACGGCGGTTACGCAAACGCGAAGAAGCTGATCTTGGAAAATCGTGACACGCTTGTGCGCATTGCGCTGGCGCTTCTGGAACGCGAGGTGCTTGACGCCGCCGAGCTAAAGATGATCATTGACGGACAGCCGCTTCCTGCCCGCGTCATTCCCAGCAAGGGCGATGACGGGGTCCAGCAAGTGCTTCGTCCGGAACCCGGCCGCACTCCGGGAATCGCTCCGGGAAAGCCGTCGCCGGCGTAATTTCCACAAAATTAAGGACTTAAGGGCAGCTTCGGCTGCCCTTAATTTGTTGGAACTAAGGCTTCCCGAACGCCCGGATGCAGCATCTTACAAATCCAGAGTAGATGCTGGCACGGACCTGAGCTGCCGCTGGAATGTTGTGTGGGGGGAGAATCTCCGCGATAGTTTTGATCACCCCGCCGTGCTGTTCCCCCCAACCGGGAGGTTATTGCGTATGGCGACCATCGCCGCTCCAGGAAAGATCTCTGCTGCGCCAGCCATCAGTGCTGCGGTTTTTCAGCAGGACCAGTTCCGCGCCCGCCCAAGCAGATTTTCTCTTGCGCCTAAGCTCTACTTCTATGATCAAGCCGGCAAAACTCTCGCCTTTGTGCGCAACCTTAGCCTCCATTGGAACAAAGAGTTCCGCGTCTTCACTGATCCTACTTTGAGCTTTGAGCTCCTCACCATCACGCCGACAAGAGAACATGCCGGTGAAAAAACTTTTGTGGTTTTCGATCCAGTCAATCGCGAATCAGTGGGGAAGATCAGCATCCCGCGCCCTGTCGGGCTGCAAAAGCAGGAATGGATCCTGGTGGACGCCACAGGGTTGCATGTGGGGCATCTGCAGGAAAATTCAGCCATGCTGGGCATCATGCGCCGCTCTCTCTCGGCAGCTATTCCGCAAACCTTTACCTTCTATGGAGAGGATTGCGTTGCGGGGCATGCCTCTCTGGCGAACGGGATCTTTTCGCCAGAGATGAAAGTCGATCTTCGCGATGATGATGAAAACCAGTTGGACCGCCGTCTGGTTATTGCCGTGTTGGTCCTGGTATTGGCCGGCCAAAGGCGCCAGGTAAAGAGCTAAGAACAGCCGGCGCTCAATCCACGCGAATCAATGGCTTTGCCTTTGGCAGCACTTCACCGATTTCATCTGCTTCCACGCCCGCTTGCCGCAGTTCTGCAATGACTATTGGCGACTCTCCTGACGAAACGGAAAGCAGCAGGCCTCCCGCGGTTTGAGGGTCAAACAGAAGCGCCTTGCGCTCTTCGCTTACACTCTCTCCGTAGGCCACCATACATTCGGCGAAATCGCGGTTGGCATTGAGTCCTGCGGGAATGAACTTGGCGCGAATGCATTCCAGAGCGCCTGGCAATGCCGCGACTCGGCTGCAATCAATATGCAAACTCACTTCGCTTCCAGCAGCCATTTCCCGGCTGTGACCGATGAGCCCAAAGCCGGTGATATCCGTGGCTGCATGCACAGCAAACCTGCCGCCGGCTGCAATCCTGGCCGCTTTTGCGTTGAGAGTGGTCATGGATTTTGTAGCGGCATCAATCCATTCCGGCTTCGCCTCACCCTTTTTAATGGCAGTGGAAATCACACCGGTTCCCAAAGGCTTGGTCAGAATAAGTTTGTCTCCCGGCTTAGAGCCAGAATTGGTCCAGACGCGATCCGGATGGATCATGCCGGTAACGGAGTAGCCGAACTTGATTTCTGGATCGCGGACGCTGTGGCCGCCAATCACCGCGCACCCTGCCTCCATCATTTTGGAAAGACCACCAGAGAGAATCTGCTCCAGGATTTCCAAATCCCCTTTTTCCGGAAAGCAAACAATCGCCAGGGAACTCAGTGGGCGTCCGCCCATTGCATACACGTCACTGAGTGAATTTGTGGCTGCAATCTGGCCGAAAGTATAAGGATCGTCGACGATCGGGGTGAAGAAATCCACCGTCTGGACGAGCGCCTGTTCGGCGGAAATCTTGTACACGCCAGCGTCGTCGGCTTTGTCAAAGCCGACCAGAACATTGGGATCATGCTGCCGGGCTAATTTCCCAAGCACCGCGTCCAGCGCCGCCGGACTCAGCTTGCTTGCTCAACCCGCGGCTTTCACCTGCTCCGTAAGACGGATGGATTTGATGGCTTCAGGCATAAGCTTCATTTTAGCAGTGGAGGAATTTGGTCGTCCCAAGCAGACAAGGAGCTTAGCTCAGCCTCACGTGGCAAACGAAAGTTGTGAAGAATCCGGGTCTTTCGCGAGAGTCAGGAGCTTTGCTGCGATAAGTGATCCCTCGCTACCCTCGGGATTACAGAAAACAGGCAGAATTCGAATGATTCAGTTTGTAACCGAAACTACCTTTACGACGGGCATTTGGCCGTCCCAGTCTGCGGTGACATGTTCCAGAGTCAGGCGGAAGTCGCGGCCCTGGCCGGCAGCGAGCGGGGATTGGTGCATAGGACCGTAGTCCACATAGGGGGTATTGGGCATCAACACCATTACGGGCAGAGTTTCTTTTTGCGCCAGTTCGCCCAATGAATTCTTGAAAAGCACCTGAACCGTGGCGCCGGTAACTTTCTTGTCTCCCGAGTTGGTAATGCGGCCCTGAATGTAGGTGACAGATCCCCCGGCAAAGTTTTCTGCTGTTGCCATGTGCAGGTTATCCACCTGCAGTTTGGCTGCGTAAGGGTTTGGTTGGTTGGAGGATGAATCCGTTCGGCTTACAAAGATGATGACCACAACGGCAACAACGACCAGCACTCCCCCGATGGCCATTGGCAACCAGTTTCTGCCGCTCTCTTCCCTTACTGGTGGCGCGAAAGGCTGCTGATTTCCCGAATCGCCCATGTTGTCATTATACTGATCGTCCCCAGAGCCGATTAAGAGGGAGCAATACTGGCCTCACCGCACGCTCAGCAGCCACCTACGGCGCAGACACCTCTATTTGCGGCGCGGATTATTTTTTGATCGTCACCTGTAGCACTGAGAGCTGAGGCGGCTCATGGTTCCAGTTTTGCGGAATCTCCGTATAGCTCACGCGAAATCCTGAACTCTTTCCCGGTTGTAGCGGTTTTTGGAGAAAATTCTCCGGCGCTAACCCTTTGTCTTTCTTGTCCAGATCAATCCTTTCCATGGGCTGTTGCTGGGTGACGATGGGATCGCCATTTTTATCTTTGAATACGGCGGAGATGATTGCGCTAGTGACTGGCTGTCCACCGGAATTGCTGACCTGACCATAAACATCCACATTCGCCTGGTTGTTCGCTTCCTGAGGAGCCATGCTAATGGCCGAAAGCCGCAATTGGGCCGTCTGGCTGTTTGCTTCTTTTGTGGAAGCTTTATTCATGCTGGGCGAGAGCCACAACGTAACCACCAGTAGCGCCAGCGCAACTACCAATGCGATTACCGGCCAAGGGAAGCGGGATTGCGGCGGTTTAGTGGCATTCGGCGGATATGGCCTGTGTTCCATGACAGCTCCTGTTTTGGGGGGACATTTAAACAGATGGCCGTCAGCCGGTTGGTGTTGCCGGGCTTATTCGCCGGCGAGCGTCATACCATCAAGGCGCAATGTAGGACACGCTGTGGAGTTGCGGAATTCCAGGTCACTGCCGATTTCTGAGATGTTATTCAGCATGTCTTTCAGGTTCCCAGCCACAGTAACTTCTTCGACCGGAAATGTAAGCTCACCATTTTCAATCCAGAGGCCGCTCGCTCCGCGCGAGAAATCACCCGTGACCAGATTCACTCCGGCGCCAAGGAACTCGGTTACAAAAAAACCGCGTTTCACGCCGGCGATGATTTGTTGCGGGCTGTGGCTGCCCGGCTGCAGGAAGAAGTTCCCTCCGCCGATACCCGGGTTGCCGGCCAGTCCTCGCGCCGCGTTTCCTGTGGTGGTAAGACCAAGCTTGCGGGCGGTGTAAGTATTCAACAGATAAGATTTGAGCACACCGTTTTCGACCACAATGGTTTTGCGTTTGGGTACACCCTCACCATCAAACGGAGTGGTACCGAATCCGCCGGGCATGGTTCCGTCATCAACCATCGTGATGTGATCGCCTGCGATCTTCTCACCCAGTTTTCCTGTCAAAAATGAGGATTGGCGGTAAATGAGATCGCCGCAGGCTGCGTCGAAAATTGTGCCGAGTACTGAAGCTGCAACGGTGCGGTCAAAAACAATAGGAACCTTCGTGGATGGAACCTTGCGCGCTCCCAGCCTCCTGACCGCTCTTCTGGTCGCTTCACGACCTACCGATTCCGGAGATTCCAACCGTGCCAGGCTGCGAGTGGCGGAATACCAGAAATCGCGTTGCATAGCGCCATTCTCATCCTGCGCGATGGGTGCTGACAAAATGGAGCAATAACTGAGCTGGTACTCACCCACAAATCCCAGGGAGTTAGCCAGGACTTTGCGCCCGGTGGATGCATCGAAGGCGCCCCCTTCTGAGTTCTTGATTCGCGGATCAGCCTCGAAGGAAGCTTTTTCTGCCCGCCGCGCGTACTCAATGCGTTGTTCCGGGGGAAGAGAATAAACATCCTCATGGTAGAGCTTCAGATCACCTGGTAATGAACCCAGTTCAGCGGGATCGGGAAGACCCGCGCAGGGATCATCAGAAGTGATTTTGGCCAGATCCAAGGCTCCATGCACCAGGCGCTCCAGTCCTTCATTTGAAAAGTCACTGGAATAAGTACTTGCTACACGTTTCCCGTGGAACACGCGCAATCCGATGCCGCGAGAACCGGCTTCCTTCAGGCTTTCGACCTCTCCCATGCGGACGACCGTGGAAAACTCAGCGCCATCACGGACAACAGCATCGGCGGCGGTGGCTCCGCCTTTCATGGCGCGAGCGACCACGTCCGCAGCCAGTTCACGCAAGTCAAGTTCCGTGCTGCTCAATATTTCTGTATTCGTTGACATTCAGGTTCTAACTTGCCGTCCCGCCGACGGTCATTTTGTCCAGCTTTAGAGTGGGAATGCCCACACCCACAGGCACAGACTGGCCATCTTTGCCGCAGGTTCCCACACCTTCATCGAGTTGCAGGTCATTACCTACCATGGAGACTCTGGTAAGCGCGTCAGGACCGTTGCCAATCAAGGTGCAATTCTTCAAAGGTGCGGTAACTTGTCCGTTTTCGATCATGTAAGCCTCAGAGGTGGAGAATACAAATTTACCGTTGGTGATATCCACCTGGCCTCCGCCGAAATTCACGGCGTAAACGCCACGTCGCACAGATCGAATGATGTCCTCCGGAGCGTCGTCCCCAGCCAGCATATAGGTGTTCGTCATGCGAGGCATAGGGATATGTTCGTAACTTTCGCGGCGGCCATTTCCGGTATCCGGCAGGCCCATAAGCCTGGAAGAAAGCTTGTCACTGAGGTAAGCCTTGAGGATGCCTTTTTCAATGAGCACCGTGTTCTGCGTGGGTGCTCCTTCATCATCAACATTGATGGAACCCCGACGCGAAGGAAGCGTTCCATTGTCCACCACTGTGCACTTATCGGAAGCCACGCGTTTGCCGACCAGCCCGGCGAAAGCAGATGTGCCTTTGCGATTGAAGTCCGCCTCCAAACCATGCCCAATTGCCTCATGCAGCAGGATTCCTGGCCATCCGGGGCCAAGCACGACTTCCATTTCTCCCGCCGGAGCTTCGCGCGCATCGAGTTGGATAATGGCCTGCCGAGCTGCGTCATGAGCAAAATATTCCGGGGTCTTTTCATTCTGGAAGAATTCCAGCCCTACCCGTCCGCCACCACCAGCCTGCCCTTTGGCCGAATTCTTATCATTTTTGGCTACGCTTACCACGCTGAAGCGCGCCATTGGCTGTACGTCACTGGCAAATGTTCCATCTGAACCCACAACTAGAATCTGGCGCAGCTCGTCGGCGTACCCGCCCCTGACCTGCACAATTCGCGGATCATAGGCCCGCGCCGCGCGGTCTGCCTGCATCACCAGCTCCAGTTTGGCTGCTATGTCGGCATCGGCGGAAGGCGACGATACCTGGTACAACTGGTGGGCTTCTGCGTGCTTGAAACCCTCAATCGGCTGTTGGCCGGGGCCGCGTGCAATCAGTGCGGCTGTGCGGGCGGCGCGCAAGATTCTCTCTGGGGCAAGGTCATCGGTATAGGCATAGCCAGTCCGCTCGCCGGAAAGGACGCGCACCCCGCAACCTGCTGAAATCCCCTGCAAAGCTGATTTTACGATTCCTTCGTCAACACTGATTGAGGTGGAAGTCAGGTACTCAAAATAGAGATCTGCGTACTCGCCCCCAGCGGAAAGAGCCTCGCCCAGGTAGCGCTGCAAATCATTGGGAGTAATGCCAAACTTCTGAAAAAAAAGGGATTGATTTTGCATCATGATCTCTCTATTGGATGGCCTTGCGACCTCAAACGGCACATCTTTCTCTTCTCTATTCTCGCATCGATTGACAACATGAAGAAGTGCAATGCTCCGATTTGAGCCATAGCTAACGGCTATTCTTGCCGATGGATAACGACGTCCCACCTAATCTAAGGGACACCCAGATGGTAATTCTGATTGACGAGCAGGAACTTACCTTCGTAAACTACAACCCCTTTGCTTCAGAAACGCCGCAACCTCAATATTCCACCTTCCAGTAGAAGGAGGTTTTCTGTCTCATGAACTCTGACCTCCTTGCCCGTTCACTCCAGGAATTCCTCTCTGAATCGCAGACCGGCGTGGTGATTGAAGATGGCCAGGTAGCGTTTGATCTGCTATCCGCCCAATACTCCATCTCCGCCGAGCGCGGCCGGTGCCTTCTGCATCTCTGGTCAGAAGAGCGAAATATTGTCCGGCATGTAATTGATGCTGAGAAGAAAAATGGCACGCTGGTCCTGAGCGTAAGGCGCTTTGCGCAGGCACGGCCCCATAAGCTTGAGATCTGCCGCAACCGTGACCGCCGCACCGCAAGCGCCCGGAATGCTGCCCGCAGCCGCTATGCTCGTACTTTGGAACGTGTGCTACGCAGAAAGCTTCCGGACTGGAAACTGGACAAGCTCAGCACCAGTATGGACCTGGAGCGCAGCTTCTCGCCGGTTTACGCCCGCGGACTTCTGCGCAAAGGCAGAAGCTCCTTTGCGGTGATGGGAGTCAACCAGGAAGAGACGCAGGGCTCCATTGACGCAATTCTCACCTTCGGCCTGCTGTGGCTGGAGGCCTGCCGCGAGCGCGAAGCCGGCAGGAATCTGGTGGAAGGGCTACAGCTCTATGTGCCGCCGCGTAGCGCAACCACGTTGCAGATACGGGCAGCTCACCTCGATCATGAAGCCGCGAAATTTCAGCTCTTTGAATTCGATGAGCGTGACGAATCCATGATGCAACTCGACCTGGCAGACCACGGCAACATCAAGACCCGTCTGACGCATTGTCCGGAAAACAATCGCGTGCGCTCCCGCTTTGAAAAAGCCATAGCTCGAGTCCTTTCTGCCGTGCCGCAGGCTGAGGTGGTTGTGCTTTCACCTACGGAGATTTGCTTTCGCCTCCACGGCCTTGAGTTCGCCCGCGCAAGAGCGGTAAATGTCCCAGGCAGCTTCCAGGTGGAAGAGGAAATCATCTTTGGAACAGCAGGCTTTCAGGCTCGCCTGAGCGAGGACAACGAAGCGCTGTTTGCCGAGTTCGCCAATACCGTTGCCGAGGCGCGACGGATGGACGGCGACCGCCGCGATTCCTTCTGGCGTATGTATCCGGAACGCTGGTTGGAATCGCTCGTCTTCCGCAACATTTCAGCGCTCGACTCGCGGCTGGACCCAGCTCACGTATATTCCCAGGTGCCGGCGTTCTCCGCGTCTGATCGAGCGATGATTGATGTGCTTACCTGCACGCGCGATTCGCGCCTGGCCGTTCTGGAACTCAAGGCGGATGAAGACATCCACCTGCCTCTGCAAGGGCTTGATTATTGGGCCCGTGTGCGTTGGCATCATGAGCGCGGTGAGTTCCAGCAGTTCGGTTACTTTACCGGCTTGCAGCTCTCGCAACGCAAACCTCTTCTGCTCTTAGTCGCTCCTTCACTTCGTATACACCCATCTGTGGACACGGTCCTGCGCTATTTTTCACCTGAAATCGAGTGGGGCCTGGTGGGCATAGATGAGCGCTGGCGAGAAGGTATTCGGGTGATTCACAGGAAAAGCTCCGCGAGAAGAGGTTCAGCGTGAGCACAGCCAAAGGCGATTGCCTGCTGTCGATGAGCTGTTTTTGTCTCTGAAGGAGAGGCTTAATGATTGGAGATTATGCTCCCGAACACCTCTTTCAGGATGGCCGTTGTCTGAGCAGCCGGGTCAGTGCGGATTTTCTTTTCTTCCTGTCCCAGCATGTAAAAAAGCCCATCCACCGTTTTACCCACGACATAATCGTCCAGATTGAAGCTCTTGTCTGAGGCCAGAGAGGCCGCGAGCGGGTTCTGCATGAGCTTGTTGTATTGGCGTACGACGCCCACGTTCGCCATGGCCTGGTGCACGATGGGCGCAAACGCTTTGGTCAGGTCGGCGGAGCTCTGGTTCTTGAAGTAGTCCGTGGCGGCGGTATCGTCTCCGGTGAGGATGTGGCGCGCGTCGCTGAAGGTCATGCGCATTACCGCATTAAGAAAAATCTGCTTTGCCTGTGGCGCGGCCTGCTCGGCGGCGCGATTCATGCCCGTCTCCAGCGCGTCCACCTGCGAGCCCATGCCGATCATGCGCAGCGTCTTGCCTGCCTTCTGCAGCTTGGGCGGCAGCAGGATCTTGATGGCGGCATTCTTGAGGAAGCCATCCGGCCTGCCGGTTTCGGCGACGGCCCTGCCTGTTCCCACGCTCAGAGCGTCTCTGAGTCCGGCGACAATTTTGTCGTCAGTGAGCGCGTTGGCGTTCTTGCCCTGGCGCGCTTGCTCAATCTTCTTCCAGATATCGCCGATTGAGGTTTGCGCGTTGGCGCCGGCTAATAACATCGGGACCACAACCAAGGCAACAATCAGGCGTTTCAAGAAAATCTCCATTGATAATGGGAAGTGGCGGGTCTCGCCCAGGTTGTTTATAGCGGAGAGTGGGACGCGGCGAAAGTAGCGCAAGGCCAGCAACTACTCGTAACGCAGGCCTTCAATGGGATCGAGAAGCGACGCCTTCCGGGCGGGATAAAAGCCAAAGAAAATTCCGACGGCAGCGGAGAAGACGGCGGCAATCACCATGGCGCCGCCGGAAAGCTGCAAGTCCCAGTGCAGCGTGTCATGCAGAAGGAACGATCCCAGCACGCCGCCCAGCATGCCCAGCGCGCCGCCAATCAGGCTGAGCAGCACGGCTTCCGTAAGGAACTGCGCCTGGATTTGCTGTTCGGTCGCGCCGACGGCGAGCCGCAGGCCGATTTCCTTGGTGCGTTCGGTCACCGAGATGAGCATGATGTTCATGATCCCGATGCCGCCCACCAGCAGCGAAAGCGATGCCGCGCTGCCCAGCAGCAGAGTAAAGATATTGGCGGCGGCAAGCTGCGCCCGAACGAGTTCTTCCGGCATGCGTACGTTGAAGTCGTCATCCTCACCCGCGCGGAGATGATGCCGCTCGCGCAGCAGGGCCTCAATCTGGCGCGTGAGCTGGGGCATGTCTGTGCGCGAGCGCGCTGAGAAAAAGATATCGTCCAGCCACTCCGTGCCCGTGATGCGCTTCTGCACGGTGGTCAACGGCATCATCACAAAGTCGTCCTGGTCCCAGCCGGTGGAGGAAAATCCCTTGGCTTGCGTCACGCCGATCACCTTGAACGGAACCGCGCTGATGTTGATGGTCTTGCCAATAGGGTCATCATCGCCAAACAGATTTGTTGCCACCGTTTGGCCCAGCACGCAGACCGCGGCGTTCCTGTCGAGGTCGTCCTGCGTAAAAGCGGCGCCCTGGCGAACTTCCCATCTTCGGATGTCGAAATAGTCGGGGCTCACGCCGCGATAATGTGTTCCCCAATTCTGGTTCTCGTAAACCACCTGGATGTGGCCATCCACGTTGGGCGAACCGCTCTTGATCCCGGGAATCTGCTCCACCACGGCTTTTTCGTCGCCAACCGTCAAAGTCTTGATGCCGCGGCTGCCGATGCGCACTCCGCTTCGCGCGCGGCTGCCGGCTTCCACCCAGATCATGTTGTCGCCCACGTTGTTGAGCTGTTCCTGCACCTGGCTGGAGCCCGCGTTGCCAACGGCCACAACGCAGATGAACGCAGCCACGCCCATGATGATGCCGAGCATGGTCAGCGCGCTGCGCACGCGGTTGCGACCCAGCGCCACCATGGCTTCACGAAATATGGTTGCAAATGACATGCGAGCTTACTCGTAACGAAGCGCTTCAATCGGATCCAGCCGCGACGCCTTCTGTGCCGGGTAATATCCAAAGAAGATTCCCACTGCGGTTGACACCGCCACTGCTCCCGCAATGGCGCCGTTTGAGATCAACACCGGCCAGCCAAATCCCGCGGAAATGCCGTAACACAAAACAGCGCCAAGCAGGATGCCGAAACCGCCGCCAATCACGCTCATCAGCGTGGCCTCCGCCAGGAACTGGCGCTGCACGTCGCTCTCCGTGGCGCCGATGGCCATGCGCACGCCGATCTCGCGCGTGCGCTCCGTGACTGAGATGAGCATCACGTTCATAATGATGATCCCGCCGACAAAGAGGCAGATTCCGGCAATCGCCCCGAGAAGGGCGGTCATTACTTTGCTTGATTCGGAAGCAAGGTCGGCCATGTCAGCCAGATTGCGCACAGTGAAGTCGTCAGGATCGCCTTCGCGTATGCGGTGGCGGTCGCGCAGCAGGCCCGTAATCTGCTGCTGCGCCACATAACTGCCGGCGTGCGATTTCGCAGATACCATGATGAAGCGCAGCCAGGTCTGTCCCAGGATTTTCTTCTGCAACGTAGTCAGCGGGACATAGATGTTGTCATCCTGGTCCTCATTCCCCGCCGGCGACTGCCCCTTCGCAACCAGCACGCCTACCACCGTGAACGGCAGGTCCTGGATACGGATGGTCTGCCCAATCGCATTCGCCGGTCCAAACAGGTTTTTGCGCACCGTCTCGCCGATCACAGCTACGTTTGAGGCGAGCAGAACATCGTCACTGGTAAAGCTCTCGCCGCTCTGGAAAGGCCATGAGCGGATGGGAAAATAATCCGGCGTGGTGCCGGTGATGCGCGTTCCCCAATTGTCATTGCCAAAGACCACCTGCGCCGTGCTCTGCGTGCCGGGCGCCACCGCAGCCACGTCAGGACATTCCTTAAGGATCGCTGTCGCATCTTCGGGCACGAGGCTCTTGGTGGCGCCCCAGCCAACGTGCAGGCCGCCAAAATTTCGCGATCCCGAGGAAACAAACAGCAGGTTGGAGCCGAGATTGGCAATCTGCTCCTGCATGGTTTGGCCGGCGCCCTGGCCGATGCCGACCATCGCGATCACCGCGCCCACGCCAATCACGATTCCCAGCATGGTCAGCACAGTGCGCATCTTGTTGCGCGCCAGCGCTCGCAGTGCCATTCGCAATGTGGAGGCCAGATCCAAACTTTCAGTCCTCAATGGCGGGCATGGTCTTCAACACTTCGGCCGCGCGCAGCGTCTGGGCAACAGGTTCATCGCGGCGGATCTTGCCGTCACGGAAAACAATGTTGCGTTTCGTGAACTGCGCAATGTCGTGCTCGTGCGTGACTAATACGATGGTGAGCCCCTGCTCGTTCAGCGATTGCAGGATCGCCATTACTTCCACCGACGTGCGGCTGTCCAGATTGCCGGTGGGCTCATCGGCCAGAAGAATGGAAGGGCGATTCACCAGCGCGCGGGCGATGGCAACGCGCTGTTGCTGTCCGCCGGAAAGTTGCGAAGGAAAATGGTCCATGCGCTCGCCCAGCCCCACCAGCTCAAGAGCTTCGCGGGCGCGGCGCAGCCGTTCTTCTTTGCTCATGCGCGCGTAGAGTGTGGGCAGCTCAGCGTTTTCGAGCGCCGTGGTGCGGGCCAGCAGATTAAATCCCTGAAACACAAAGCCGATCTTGCCATTGCGTATGGCCGCAAGCTGGCGCTTCTCCAGTTGCGAGACTTCCGTTCCTTCCAAGAGGTATTGCCCCGACGTGGGCTTGTCCAGGCAGCCGAGAATGTTCATGAAGGTCGACTTGCCGCTGCCGCTTGCGCCCATGATGCCGACAAATTCCCCGCGACGGATCTCCACGCTCACGCCGCGCAGCGCATGCACCTGCGTTTCGCCAAGCTGGTAGGTTTTATGGACATCGCAGGCTTGAATGACAACGTCAGCCGCCCGGCTCCGCGGCTCTGCCGCTTGCTGCTCAGAGACGGATTTGATTTCCTGTGTGACTCATGAATTTGTTTATCGCGTCCTCGGCATGCCGGGGCCTCCGGGACGCGATGCGCCGCTGCGGCTTTGCGCCACGCCTGTGATCAGTTCGTCTCCCGGCTTGATCTCGCCGTTCAACTGCTGCACCACTTCAGTAAATGTGTGGTCGGTGATGCCCGTCCTGATCCGCACCGGTTCGAGAGACTTGTCCGGCAGAAGCTTCCAGACCACTTGCGTGTCAAAGCGAGGAGCGGTTACATCTCCGCTGTTGGAGGCAGCAGCGCTGTTTGCTTGAGGCCGATGGCCGGGAGCTCCTTCATGCGGTCGCGGATCTCCACCGTTTGCCGCCGCTGACGTGGGCACTGCATGAGCGCGCCCGCCGTTTTCAGGAAGTCCATATTTCTGATACACAGCCTCAAGCTCCGTGGCGGACATATCGGGCTTGTAGCGCAGAGCGCCGTTCGGTACCTTCACTACATTGCCCGCCGTCGCGACTGGAATGGTCACGTACGCAGTCATTCCCGGAAACAGCTTCAATTCAGGATTGTTGAAATCCACGATTGTGTCGTAGGTCACCACGTTCTGAACGACCGTGGAGTTCATGCGCACTTGTGATACCACGCCGCTAAAAGTATCGCGCGGATAAGCATCAACCTTGAAAGTGACGTTCTGCCCCGGCCTGATCTGCCCCACGTCGGATTCATCAGTCTTCGCATACACCTGCATCTTGGTGAGGTCCTGAGCAATGGTGAAGAGAGTCGGAGCCTGCAACGATGCGGCCACGGTCTGGCCTACATCCACGTTGCGCGCCACCACCGTTCCGTCAATGGGCGCATGGATGGTGGTGTAATCCAGGTTCGTCTCGGCGACACCAACGGCGGCTTTCTTCTGCTGCACCTGCGCGCGGGCCTGCTGCTCCTGCGCCAGCGCGGCCGAAACCTGCGCCTGTGCGCTGTCCGCGTTGGCTTTGGCCAGATCAAGCGATTGCTGGCTGATCACGCCCTGCTTGGCCAGCCCCAGATTGCGCTCATAATCCGTCTTCGTCTGCAGGGCGCTTGCCTTTGCCTTGGCCGTGTTAGCGACGGCGACCGCCAGGTTCGCCTTGGCGTTCTCGTAATCAGCCCGCGCCTGTGAGAGCGCGCCTTGAAACAACGCTGGATCGATCTGGGCGATCACCTGCCCCTTCTTCACCTTGGAATTGAAATCAACGTTGAGCCTGGAAATTGTCCCGGACACCTGCGAGCCCACCTGGACAGTAATGACGGCATTGATAGTACCGGTGGCCTCAACCACCTGCTTCAGGTCGCCACTTTCAACCTTCGCGGTGTAGTACTGTACCGGCCCGGGACCGCGAAGCCGAAAAGCAGCGAAGATGGCCACACCCGCCAACACAACAGCGATCACGAATATGCGACTTTTCGTAAGCTTCACAATCGATTCCAGAGAGATATGCCTGACCCTTAATGATAGCAGTGGCAGGAGAGCTGCGTCCTGACTTGGTTTGGCTGTAGCCGCGAATTACTTTGAGTTTTTCATCGCCGCCAGCACAGCCTCTGCATGTTCATCCGGCTTGATGCCGGTGACGATGGCAGAGATCTTTCCCTCCGGGCTGATCACGAATGTGGTGCGGTCAATGCCCAGATACTTGCGGCCGTAGAGACTCTTTTCCTTCAGCACATCAAATCTCTTGGCTACGCTTTTATCTTCATCGGCCAGCAGAGAGTAAGGCAGGTCGTATTTTTCCCTGAACTTTTTCTGGGCGGAAGGTTTATCGCCGGAAATACCCAGCACTACTGCACCGGCGCGCTGAATCTTCTGGAATGCGTCGCGGAACCCGCACGCTTCTATCGTTCAACCCGGCGTGTTGGCTTTGGGAAAGAAGAACAAAACCAGGTTTTTGCCACGATAATCTTTGAGCGAAATTTTCTCGCCGTTCTCATTGGCAAGGGCGAACTCCGGCGCTTTATCATTAACTTGCATAGGATTTCCGTGTTTAAAGATAACAATGAATTTATATCCTAGAAGATCCTTTCCGGCCAGCCTTGCCCTGGTGCTGGCTTTCGCTGCCATTTTTGCAGGCATTGGCCTGGCCCAACGCAGAAAGCCGCACAAGCTGCGTGCCACCGGCCTGCTGACATTGACGACCGATTCGGCAGGCAACGTTACTGCGAAGGTCACCCCAATTTGCATCCTGGACCAGGGACGCTTTGAGGACGCGAGTATTTACAAAGCAGCGCCGGAGCCGATGGCACTGGATAAAGGCGTGGTCTATGAAGCGCAGAGTTCGGGTGTTCCTGTGGGCTATGTGACCGTGTTCAGCGCCGCAAAAGAAGCAATATGGACAGGTCTGGGTAAGTGGCAGCCGGTTAGCGCGGTCGCCGCTAAAAAAACTGAAGAGCCGCCGCATCCTGCAAGCTCTGGAGATGATCGTCCAATCCTGCATCATGGGGACAACCGCGGAGCCTCGCCTGAAGCCACACCCACGCCTGCTCCAGCAGCGCAGGCAACTCCCACTCCTACGCCCGAACAGGAAGAGCCGGAGGATACTGACCGGCCAGTGCTGCGCCGCAGGTCACCGGAGGCAGCATCCACACCAACGCCACAGGCAAACGCTACTCCCTCCAGCACGCCTGCTCCTTCCGGCGCGGCTCCACCCACCACGACCTATGTCCCCAAGCCAGGAACGCAGACCTTTGTTGCAGTTTCAGACGCGCAGCCGTCCGATACTCGCTCTTACCAATTCGCCTTCAAACCGGGCGATCAGGAAAAAGTGGAAACGAAAATGCGAAAGCTCGCTCTGGCGCAGCTTCCTAAAGAGAACGCGCAGCTCAATGAAAACTCGATGAAGAATGTTGTGATCCGCGCTTTCGACGTGGATCTCAGCAACGACGCCATCGTCGTTCTCACGGCTGAGGTCCCCGGGAGCTACATGAGTCCCGGACAAAAGGGAGTGCCGGGAAAATTTGTATCACGCTACATCACCTTGATTGCGCGCCAGGATTTTGAAGGTGAGCTGGAACGCCTTGCAGTGAGCGTGACCGACTCTTCCCGCCTGGATGTTGCGCCGCGTCTTGAGCTCATTGACGCCGTGGACGTGGACGGCGACGGGCTGGCTGAGCTGCTGTTCCGCGAATACGGATTCGATCAGAAAGGGTTCATTGTTTACGGCGTGGGTCGCGGTGCAGTCACCAAGGTCTTTGAAGGGGCCACCTCACCGCTGCATTAACTTTATTTTTGGAATGGAAAATGAAAAAGACGGCCTGATTGCGAGGCCGTCTTTTTTTGCATTTTGCTGCTTCTATTTTTGTGCCAGCATCTGTTTTGCCTGCGCAGCATGCGAACCGTTGGGATCAAGCTGCAGGTATTTGTTCAGCGCCTCGGCAGCCTGCGGTCCTTTGCCTGCCTTGCTCAGCGCGGCGCCTTTGAAGAACCAGGCATCAGCCTTGTTTGGATCGGCTGCCACTGACTTATCGCAGGCTTCTGCGGCATCATCGTACTTTGCGGCGTTGAACTCCATGGCGCAAAGGTTGTAATAAGCAAGCGCAGGATTGGGATCGACTTCCGCACCCTTCTTGAAGGCTGTGATAGCTTCATCGTTCTTTCCCATATCGACGTAAATGCCGCCTTCTGTATTCAGCATCTGGCCAGCTCCGGCTTTGGCCTTGGCTGGATCTGGATTGGGATTGTGGGGATCCTTGGGCGCACTCCCTGAAGATACTGCCGTAGCCACCTGGATACCTTTGTCATAGCTCTGAATGGCGTCTGGAAGGTGTTGCTGATTGCGTTGCGAGTCGCCCAGTGCTTTGTAGAATTCCCACCGCGTAGTGTTGGGATCATCTGCAATCAACTGTTTGAGTGCTTTTTCCGCATCCACCCAGTTTTGCGCCTGCATGGCTGTCTGCGCCTGCTGGATCAGGCCATTCATGCTGGTGAGCCTGGCGTTATCGGCTTTTTGGGCTTCCTGCTCTTCTTTCGTCATCTTTTTCGATTTTTTCGGATTCGCTGAAAAAGGCTCACCACCTGCGGTTCCTCCAGTCGCTTCCGGTCGAGTCAATTCAATTGTGGGTAAAAGGCTCAATTCTGCCTGCACACCTTCCTGCTTGCTATACAGGACTTCCTTGTTGTCGCCCAGAATCTCCAGGACGTAACCGCCTGGCTGCAATCCAACGAAGGTGAACTCGCCATTTTTGTCAGTCTTGGTTTTGAATTGCCGACCTGTGTTCGGATCGCTGACGACCACCTGCAAGTTTTTTACGGGCTCATAGTTTTTCTGGACTTTGCCTTTGACCCCGCCCGTGTATCCCTGGCCCCAAGCAGCAAGAGCGCTAATTACGGCCAACGCTGCGCTGATCGCTGCCATGATAAAGATTTTTTCTCTCTTCATTTTTCCTCCATGCTCCAGTGCATGCCTGCCACAGCTTTTATAAGTGCGAGCGGAATTATATCTTTGCCGACGGCCTCTCGTGTTGCTCTGACAATAAAAAAGGGCAGCCGCTAAAGAGACCACCCTTTTCTAATTCGGCCTGGAGGACGCTCAAGCTATTTCTTCTTAGCCTTGTAATTTGTTTCTACCTTGGAGCCGATAAACTGCAGCATCTGTTTCACATCATTGGCATGCGGCCCATCCGGTTGCAGTTCCAGGTATTTATTCAGTGCCTCTGATGCTCCTGGAGGCGCGTCGTATTTCCCGTCTTTTCCCATTTTGCCTTGGGCGATCAGCAATGAGCCCTTGATGAAGTAGGCGTCAGCGCGGGTAGGGTCGGCGGCGATTGCTTTGTCGCACGCTGCCAGCGCTCCTTCAGTGTTCCCGCTGTTGTACTGCGTGGCACACAGGTTAAAGTAGGCGGTGCCTGGGTTTGGGTCCATGCTGGCTGCTTTTTCAAACGCAGCCACGGCTTCCGGATTCTTATGCAGCTTCAGGTAGGCATTGCCTTCGTTGGTGAGCATCTGGGCCATGCCTGCTTTTGCTTTGACCGGATCAGAATCAGGATTCTTCGGGATCTTTAGGGGCATTTCCGGAAACAATGTTCTGTGTTACTTGAATGCCCTTTTCATAGCTTTGGACGGCCTGGTCATACTGTCCCACGTTGAGCTGAGCATTCCCTAGCGCCTGCAAAAATGCCCATCGATTAGGGTCCTGCTGTGACAATTGCTGCAGAGGTGGTATAGCGCCTTCCCAATTCTTAGCGTTCATGGCAGCCTGTGCCTGACTGATCAAGGCATTCTGGCCTTCTGCCTTTGCGTTTTGCGCCTTAATGGCGTCAATCTGTTCCTTGGTGTACTTTGGCCCGCTACCGGAGCCCTGGGCAATATCGATATCGAGTTGCTGCGAGCCTCCCATCTGGCCATTGGTCTCACCCGTGATCCCCTGCTTGGAGGAGTAGAGTTTCTGGCCGGATGCGTCTGAAATCTCCAGCTGATAATTGGTGCGTTCCAGACCAACCATCTCATAGTTGCCGTTCTTGTCCGTCTTAGCCTTAAAAGCCCTGCCGGTGTTCAGGTTCGTAAGCACAACCTGGGCGTTGGCCACCGGTTTTCCAGCATTTGTAACTTTGCCGTTAACCCGGGTGAGGGTCGCCTGCGGCCACGCAAGAAAACTACCGAACGCCAGCAGCGAGGCCAGCACAATCAGGTGAATTGATTTCGTCTTCATATGTCTCAGCCTCCGGCATAAAACTCGCATTTACATTGTATGACTCGCGACGCAAGGCATGTAAGGGAGAGGATCAGCCGCTCCAGCCTCCTCGAATGCCCGCAGGCGCAGCACACAGCTCTCGCACACGCCGCAGGCTTTATCTTCACGGCTATAGCAGGACCACGTCAAATCAAACGGCGCGCCTAATTCCAGTCCAGACTTCACGATATCCACTTTCCGCATGCCGATCAGGGGAGTAGCAATGCTGATGCTTCCATCCCTCGTACCGGTGCGAATGACCTCATTGAAAGCTTTGTAATACGCGGGACGGCAATCAGGATATCCCGAGCTGTCCTGCTCGACTGCCCCAATGTAAATCCGTGTGGCATCCAGCACCTCTGCCCAGCTCACCGCGGCTGAGAGAAGATGCGCATTGCGAAACGGAACGTATGTGACGGGGATGTTGCCCTCACCGATTTCAGTTTTGGCCTCAGGCACGGCGATGTTGCTGTCCGTCAGCGCCGAACCTCCAACCATGCTTAGCGCATCATTGCGCAACGCCAGGCGCTGGTGAATTCCCAGGCGATCGCAAATTCTTTCAAACGCCCATCTCTCACGTTGCTCCGTGCGCTGACCGTAGCTGATGTGCAATGCCGCAGCCTCGGTATCGCGCGCTGCAAGCGCCGCGCAGACGCATGAGTCCATGCCTCCGCTCAAGAGAACAACGGAACGGCGTTTTTCAACTGGCAAGAAAATCCCTCATCGCGTTACTAGTTCAGATGGCCAATTCGACGGAATTGCTGCTCTGAATGTCCTATGCACCATTCCTTTGTTCACCTGCTTACACGCCTTTGGTCGCCGGTTCCCAGATAAACTTATGGATCTGCAGGCCAAGCCGCACCTCAAGCTTGTCCTCCAGAATCCACTCTGCCAGCAGCCGTGGATCAAGCATGCAGTTTGAAGCGTCGCGCCGGGCGCTTGGGCTCTTCTCGAATGCCGGGGAGAGGATCACGCTGTTTACTGCTTTTTCTAACCCGTGAGCACGAATCAAGTCGCGAGCGAACTCGTAATCTGCCCTGCCTGCAAGCACGAACTTGACTTCATCATTCCTGCTAAGACACTGAAGATTGCTCATCCGAAACGTGCCCCCTTCACCCGAACCCGGGCACTTCACGTCCACAATCTTATGAATTTCAGCAGGGACCTTATCGAGTGGCCGCTCGCCGCTGGTTTCCAATAGCAGCTTGTAGCCCTTCTCAAGAAACCGCGACATAAGGGGAACGAGTTCACGCTCCTGCAACATGGGTTCACCGCCGGTGAACTCTACCAGTCCTGACGGCGCAAGCCGTGCGACATCCGCTTCTATTTCCGCTGCGCTCATCTTCCTGCCGCCCGAGAAGGTGTACTCACTGTCACACCAGGTGCAGCGCAGATTGCATCCGGCAAGGCGCACAAAGACGCACGGCAAGCCGCTAAAAGACGACTCGCCCTGAATGGAACGATAAATTTCAATAATGTGCATCGATTGCGGATTTGCACTTACTCGGAATATCGGGCCGTGGTGGTATCCGTTTCCCAGATGGTCACATCTTTTACACTGACCCGCCCGTTGCTGACGGACCTGAGCCGATCATTGGCCTGATCATAAAAATACTTGGCTATGTTCTCAGCGGATGGATTTAGCGCCGTGAAGGGCTCAATGTCATTGAGCATCTGGTGATCTAGCCGGTCAATCACATGCTTCATCACTTCTTTCAAGTCTTTGAAATCCAGCAGCAGACCGGCTTTATCTAATTCCGCACCACGCAAGGTGACACGCACCTTGTAATTATGGCCGTGCGGGTTCTCACACTTGCCCTTGTAGTCGCGCAAGTAATGCCCGGCGGCAAAGGTATCTTCTACCGTGACTTCGTACATCCGCTCCCCTGGCTGCGTACTGTTGCTATGGCCTGAATCTCTATTGTAAATGCTGCAGGAGCGGGGAGGGGCGGTGTGGACTTAACCGAAGGTTCTCATCTACTCTGGCGGCTTACTCGACTAGCACTTTACCCCCGACTTTTCTCCTTCAGTACTCTTATAGGCCCACGCCATTCTGGGCGTATTGTGGGCAATGCCGAAGCGGCCACGCTGGTCCAGAAGGATCATGCCTCCGTGTCCGCCGAGCCGGCGTTGCAGGTAAGACATGGCTTCAACCGCAACCCCATCAGGGGCGCCTCCACGTTGCACGCGATCAGCAGCCCACTTCGCCAGGACCAGTTTCATGATCGGCTCTCCCCATCCCGTGCAGGAGACGGCAGCACTTTGATTGTCGGCGTAGCAGCCGCATCCGATCAGCGATGAATCTCCTACCCGACCGGGCGCTTTGTTGAGCGTGCCACCGGTGGAAGTGCCTGCGGCAATGTTGCCCTCGGCATCGAGCGCCACCGCTCCCACCGTATCGTGCCCGCGATCAAGACCGGCAAAGGTGGTGTCCGGCTTGCCGGAAGCTGCTTTGGCTTGAGCGTCTTTCAGCCTCTCCACTTCGCGGTCAATCACCAGTTCCGAGTTCGGGCAAAGCTTGATCCCATGTTCCCGGGCAAAGGCTTCCGCACCCTGCGCGACCATGTAAATGTGAGGACTGTCATCGAGCACCAGCCGCGCGGCTGCAATAGGATTGCGAATCCGTTCCACGCAACCGACGCCACCGGCCCGCAGAGTAGCGCCATCCATCATGAGGGCGTCGAGTTGCACGCGACCGTCGCGAGTGAGAAAGCTGCCGCGGCCAGCGTCAAAGGTATCGTCGTCTTCCATGTGAGTGATGGCGGCCTGAACGGCGTCCAGCGCCCGCCCGCCGCGCTCCAGGACATGCCAGCCCTCAGCAAGAGCCTTGTTCACGCCGTTAACATGGGCTTGCACCACATCATCCGGCATGGCCCATGCTCCACCATGCACCACAATTACAGGAAGTTGTCTCACTGGTCTGCGCCCCGCGAAGTTGAAGAAGTGAGTCTACCAGACCAAGCTGAAAGGCCTGGCTGCGAACTAGTTACGATTGATGCCCGAGGAGCAGCCACAGGTGACTTCTATGCTGTTTAACTTGTGCTACCATGCATCTACACCCCGGCGGAGAGACCCGACTATGGATTCAGCCCTGCGTCCCATGAACGCATCACAGGTGCTGGACAGGACCTTTTACCTGTATCGCACAAATTTCGCACTGTTTGCCGGAATCGCCATGATTGCGCCAGCCCTGACCCTGGTCGCCGGGCTTTTACAGGTCTGGTGGCTTGGAATTCCAGCCACTCCCGATCCGACCAAAATGGATCCTGAGATGATGCGGCTCATGTTTCAGGATATGCTCACGCGCGGGGCCATAGGTATGACGGTTGGCTTGGCAGCTTATGCGGTGGGATATTCGATTGCCTCCGGCGCTACGGTCTATGCAGTGTCCATGCTGCACCTGGGAAAATCGACAACCATTCAGGAAGCTTACAGCCGAATCAAGCCCCTCTTCGGGCGGATCCTAGCCCTGGTGATCAGAATTTTTGCTGTAGCAGCCGGCCCGCTGATGCTGGCTTACGCTGTCCTCTTTGGGGTGATGATATTTGTGCTGGGAAAAATGAAGGGCGGACCGGATCCAAGTGCAATCCTTGGTGCAGGATTGGGGTTTTTGGCTGGATTCTTTGGCGTTACCGGCGGGCTCGTCTGGATGGTTTATGTTTTCTGTCGTTATGCTCTGGCCGTGCCTGCCTGCACAATTGAGAATCTTCCGGTGAAATTTTCCATGATTCGGAGTAAATTCCTCACCCGCGGAAGTATGGGACGCATTTTCTGCGTATTCCTACTGACGGGTTTGATCGCAGTTGCATTCAAAAGTGTTTTGCAGGCGCCCGCATACATTGGCACAGGAATGTTCTCCATGCATGGAATGCACCTTAACGCCGGCTGGCTGGCATGGATGTATGCGGCTCAATTCATCGGCACCGTGCTCGCCGGGCCTATTTCCACCATTGCCATGGCGCTGCTCTACTACGATCAACGGGTTCGGAAAGAAGCCTTTGATTTGCAGTTGATGATGGATTCGCTGCGACCAGCAGTGAGCACGGCTGCAACGTCAGCGTAAATCAGTATTCGCCAGGAGAACTGAATGGATACAGTTTTACGTCGCATGAGCACCTCGCAGGTGCTGGACAGAACCTTCAGTCTCTACCGGCAGCATTTTCTTTTGTTTGCAGGAATCGCAGCACTCCCTCCGGCACTGCTGCTGCTGGGACAATTGGGATTCGTGGGCGCCGGCACTCTTTCTGTGCTTTCAGGCCGCATGGGACTCCAGATTGCGGCAATTGTCGCCGCTGTGCTGACGGGTATGGCGCTGCTGGCGCTTTGGATCTTTGGCTATGCCTTGTGCACGGGCGCATCCGTCTATGCCGTCACTCGCGTGCATCTCGGCCATGAGACCCGCATCGCTGAAGCTTACAAACTGATGTTCCCCTACGCCGGAACGGTGCTGGGAATCGTGGTGCTGGTGTTTTTGGCTGTAGGAGCTGCGTTCCTGGTTGCGGCAGCGGTGATCGGTGTTCCGTTCCTTGCTATTGCCTTCGCGCTCAAAGGTCAACAAACCATTCTTGCCCTGCTCACTGGATTCGGCATTTTGCTGTTTGTCCCCGCCGTAGTTTGTGCGGTGTTTTACATCTCAGCCAGGCTTTCCCTCGCTGTGCCCTCGGCCGTGGTGGAACGTCTTGGGGTTGTCGAGAGTCTGAAACGCAGTTGGGGACTCGCGCAAGGCTCAGTGTTGCGCCTGATTCTGGTAAACATACTTGCTGCCATCATCAGCTTTGCTCTTTCCGCGGTGCTTTCGTTGCCTTATTTCCTCGGAATAGCTCTTGCTCTGGTAAAGAAAAGTCCCGCGACCATGGCGCCGTTCATCATCTGGCAATACGTCGCTGGCTTCCTGGCCCGCAGCATTGCCTTTCCTATCGCTACGATTGCCGTTTCGCTCATTTACTATGATGAACGCGTTCGCAAAGAAGCCTTTGATCTGCAATTGATGATGGAAGCCATCCCCCAGCCGCAACCGCCGCCTCTGCAGGGAGAAGCCACTCCAGGCACTCCCTCAACAATCGGATGAGCACCCGCAGATCAATTTATCCCACGCTGGTTTTTGCGCTGGTACTGTGCGGAGAGCTTGCGGCAGGCACAAGCGTTTCTCTCGACGAATACCGCCAGCAGCTCCAAAGCATTGAAGCGCGGATTCACTCTCTGGATGATCATCCGGAGCAGGCAGGCGCAGTGATTGCTTCAATACCTGACGAGATAGCAGTCAAGACAGGAAGCGGCGAGATCTCGGTCAATTATCATTCCCTCAAGAATGATCTGACGCAGTTTGACAAAGCCGAGCGCACCGCCAAGCCTCAGCGTCTGGAACAGATCAAAAGCTACATTCTTCATCTGGAAACTGCGGCGAGCACATATTCCCAGACTTCTGAAGATCTCACCGCTTCACGCCAAAAACTTGGGCAGATTCTTTCTCAATCCGAGTTCAAAAAAGTCCACGGGCCGGGCGTAAAAGAGACGTTGCTCTCAAAGTTGTACAAAGCGTTGGCCTGGTTGCTCAGCAAGTTACATGTTCGCGGTAAAGGAACCTTTGATGTACTGCAAATTGTGGTCTACGCTCTGGTCGCGCTGGCCCTGGTCATGCTGCTTATCTGGACTATCAACCGCCTGCAACGCACAGAAGAAGAGCCACCTGCACGGGAAATCCTGCCCTTTGCGCCTTCCGCCAGAAGCTGGCGCGTCTGGCTTGCGGAAGCGCGTGAAAATGCGGACAAGCAGGATTGGCGAAATGCCATTCATTTGGCGTATTGGGCAGCAATATCTTTTCTGGAATCAGGAGGAGCCTGGAAGTCCAATCGCGCGCGCACACCGCGCGAATACCTGCGCCTGTTAAGCACGCGCAATTCCAGTTACCCGCCCCTTTTAACGCTGACCAAAAAATTTGAGGTGATCTGGTACGGGGAGCGGCCAGCCGCCCAACAGGACTTCGAAGAATCCCTGGCACAACTGGAGAAGCTGGGATGCCGATGAACCTCTCCAGCAGCGACCGGCGGCTCCTACTTTGGGCAGCCGTGATTGTCACGGTGCTGGTAATTGCGCTTGCAGTTTTTTCATCGAGCCAGCAAGAATCCGAGGTTATAACTTCCTACTCAGCGGATTCAGACGGCGCGAAAGCAGCTTTCATGCTGCTTGAAGAGCAGGGTTACAAAGTGGAGCGATGGGAGCAATCGCCTAACCAGCTTCCGGCTAATGTCGCCAATACCACGCTGGTCCTAGCATCGCCTTTCAGTCCGCCCAGCAAAGAGGAAAAGATCTCGCTTCAGCTCTTCCTGAGTCGCGGAGGCAGAATTCTTGCCACTGGTTACACCGCCTCACTCTTCCTGCCACAAGCTGATAGTGTGCCTGAGGTATTTGCCGGGCCAGCCTGGAAGTCCTTTGAACCCCAACTGCTCTCGCCTCTTACACGCGCAGGCACAATTCGCATGTCGCCAAGCGCCTATTGGAAGAACTCTCATGCCTGCTGCCTGGTACATTACGCCGACGGAGACCGGCCGGTGGTGGTCTCTTACAAAGTGGGCAAGGGTGAGGTCATCTGGTGGGCATCTTCTGTGCCGCTTAGCAATGCAGGCATCAGCGCTGCCGGTAACCTTGCACTGCTGCTGAATTCGCTGGGAGACCGGGATGTTCACATTCTCTGGGACGAATACTTCCACGGTTACCGGCAAACACTGGGCGCTTATTTCTCTGAGCCGCCGCTGATGTTCGGATTGCTGCAATGCTTTCTTCTGCTGGTGGTAGTGGTGCTCACATTCTCACGGCGCAGTTTGCCCATTCATCCGCTGCAGGAAAACTCGCGTCTTTCGCCGCTGGAATTTGTAGAGACGCTTGGCGGCCTGTACCATCGCGCCAAAGCAAGCCATGCTGCTCTGGAGGTGCCGTACATGCGATTTCGTACAATCGTAACGCGACGCCTGGGCCTGCCCACTGACATCTCGGCAAGTGATATGGCGCGTTCTCTGAAAAACCGCCTTGCTTACAAAGACAGTAGCTTGCCGGAGTTGTTGCGAAGAATCGAGGCCACCCTGGCGCAAGATGAGCCCAGCGAAGAGATTGTGCTGGGTCTGGCCCAGGAACTCAACCTTCACATGCAAAATTTGAAACTCTTACAGGAGAGCTTGCCCCATGGAGAACGTGTCCCGGGTGTTGAAGCACGGGCGAAATGAATTGGGAAAAGTCATTGTTGGACAGGAAGAACTGGTCAGTCAGTGTCTTCTCACCATCCTTTGCGGTGGCCATGCTCTGCTTGAGGGCGTCCCAGGTATCGCCAAGACTCTGGTGATCAAATGCTTTTCCCGGCTGTTTGATCTCGAGTTTCGGCGTGTGCAATGTACCTCTGACCTAATGCCGGCTGACATTATTGGCAGCAACGTGCTCAATCTTGCCACCGGCACTTTTGCGCTGCATCGCGGCCCTTTGTTCACTGACATGCTTTTGGCAGACGAAGTGAACCGCATGCCTCCACGCACGCAGGCTGCTTTGCTGGAAGCCATGGAAGAGCGCCAGATCACGATTGACGGCATTCCCCATCATCTATCGGAGTTCTTCACTGTTTTCGCCACACAGAACCCGATTGAGTTTGAAGGCACTTATCCGCTGCCTGAGGCACAACTTGACCGGTTTCTGCTGAAGATAAGAATCACATATCCGGATTCTGACCAGGAAATAAAAATCCTGGAGAACCATCATCACGGTTTCGACTCTCATCACCTTGAAGCAGTTGAGATTGCATCCCTGCCGACAGGAGTGTTGCAGCAGGCGCGGGAAGAAGTGAGGCGCACCACGGTAGAGCCGGCGCTGTTTCGCTACATGGTGGAACTGGTGCGGCGCACACGCGAATGGCCATCGCTTGCGCTGGGGGCGAGTCCGCGCGCAGCCATCAGCCTGTTGATGGTGGCCAAGGCAGCCGCAGCACTGGAAGAACGCGATTACCTGATCCCGGATGACGTGAAATCTTCCGTGCCTCCAGTACTGCGGCACCGAGTGATGATGAAGCCAGAAGCCGAACTCGAAGGCCAGGACAGCGATCAGGTGCTCAAGGAGATCGTGAATTCAGTGGAAGTGCCGAAGTAAAGTGAATTTTCACCACGGAATCGCCAACAACAGGAGTTCCCCAAACGAGCATGAAAATGGTTTTTTATTGTCGCTGCGCCTGCGGTTCCGCTCCGGCCTACGGTAGTCTGGAGTTGGTCTGATGCTCCGCTTACCCAGCGCTTATCCCTCGTCGCGCGTTGCGCAACTCGGGAATGCACTGGGCTACTGTCTGCCGCGCCTGTCGGCGCTGGACTCTGGCCGGGGATGGTGCTTCGCAGCTCCCGGTTACATCTTCGAGAGGCACGGAGAGACGGAGGAGCAGGTCAATTTCAGCGGCCAGACTGAAATTCATTTCCCTCCATCTCTCCGCTGTCAAAAGACTCTTGAGGTTCATACGAGACAATGATCTCAAACCCCAAAGCTATCGTGCCCGCAACGGTTCAGTCTGTCGCCCACGCCAACAAGCGTTTCCCGTTTGGCTTTGGCCGCCGTTTCTTTCTGCTGATCAGTCTGGGAATTCTGTGGGCGATACCGGCGTTCTGGGATGCACGTTTTCTGCTGCTGATGGCGGTATGGGACGTTTTCGCCGTTGTGGCCTGGGCAGTTGATCTGAACCATCTGGCGAAGCCTCACCAAATCGTGGTGCAGCGCTCCTGGGGAGGTGCGGCATCTCTGAACAATGAAGTAGAAGTGACGCTGGAAATTCAGAACCTCAGCGGAGCGTCTCTCGAATGCAGGATTCTTGACGACATTCCCTCCGCGTTACGCTCTGAACCGCCGGATCTTCTAATCAGGGTCGGTGCACGGAACAGCGGGGCAGCCTCATACACGGCAAAACCTCTTGAGCGCGGCGATATCAACCTGGCAGGATCCTGGTTGCGCTATCAAAGTGCGGCGCATTTTGCCGAGCGGTGGGCATTTGCTGATCTCGGGCAGAGGATTCGGGTCTTTCCTGATCTGGAACAGGCCCGTAAACACAACATCTATCTTTCACGGGCACGGCAGATTGAGCTTGAAAAGCGCCTGATCCGGCAGCGCGGAACCGGCCGCGAGTTTGAAAGCCTGCGTGAATACCAGCCCGGAGATGAATTTCGCGACATCTGCTGGACGGCGACAGCGCGGCGAGGCAAACACGTGACCAAGCTGTACCAGGTGGAGCGTAGCCAGGCGGTGTGGATCGTGATGGATGCCGGCCGACTGCTGCGGACGCGCGTGGGCGAACTGAGCAAACTTGACCTTTCAGTGAATGCGGCGCTCTCTCTGGCCCAGATAGCTCTTTATTCCGGCGATCGCACAGGGCTTCTGGTGTACGGCCGCAAAGTTCAGCAGCGCGTAGGGCTCGGCCGCGGTCTGGGCCACATGCGCGCCATCCTGGAGGCGCTGGCCTCCGCGCACGAGGAGCCAGCAGAGGCAGATCATCTCTCCGCGGCTTCAGCGCTGTTGCAGATGCAGAAGCAGCGTTCGCTGATCGTCTGGATCACTGACCTGGCCGACACCTCCATGACTCCGGAGGTGATTGAGAGCGCCTCGCAGATTCTTTCCAAGCATCTTCTCTTATTTGCGGTGATTGCGCAGACGGATCTACTGGAACTGGCGAACAAGTATCCGGAAAACCCGGAGCAGATGTTCGAGATCATGGCGGCGCAGGAACTGGTGCACCGCAGAGAGACCCTGATTGGCCGCGTACGCGGTAAAGGCGCGCTGGCGTTGGAGATTTCGCCGGACGCCCTGACTACTGTGCTGGTGAACCGGTATCTGGAAGTGAAAGAGCGGGGACTGATTTAGACGGTCGAGATTGTCGCGCAGCTCACGAAGCCCGTTTCTTCCGGGCCACAGTTCTTTTCACAATGGTTGGACCAGGCTTTTCTGTAACCACTGTATCCACTACAGCACCGGGCACTATGCGTTTCATGCGTCGTTTGGTCACCGTTGCATTGCCGTCGAGGGTTGAGGGCGTATCACCGAAGAGAGCGCTCATGTACTCAGCACGGCATTCGTCGGAGCAGAAATGCACAGCCAGAGACTCCACTGCTCGCGGCCGGTCCCAGGTACCCGAAATTGAGATTTCCCGGCGGGCGGAAGTGACACCGATATTCTCAGCCGCAAAGCCCAGTATCCAGGCCTCGTCATTTCCTTTCAGCCTTCCACACGTATCGCATTGAAAACGGACCATCGCCCACCTCTTGGAAGTGAGATGGCCACCATGTTTTAAGGGGTTTTCTTTCTCATCGAAGGGGAGACGGTAAAAGCAGAGCAGTCCGGAGGTGTCACTTCAATTCACTGTCGCGTAACTGGCCACGAGCACAGAAAAACAGGTAGCTGAAGAACACTGCGGCAATGGCTCCGGCAAGAGCAAACTTCCATTGCCAGGGGATATTTGGCGATGGTGAGACAAAGCCTTCAATGGCGCCGGCGAGGATGAGGATTGGAATTACTCCAAGCAGCAGGCGCACTCCTTCACCTCCGGCCCGTGCGATGGATTGTCCGCGCGGAAGCATTCCGGGGAACAGTATGCCTTGAGCGATGCGAAGTCCTGCTCCGCCACCGATAAATATGGCCGGAAGTTCCAGCACTCCGTGAGGCGCGACAAAGCTCCAGAGCGACAAACTCATGCCTCCGAGCCAGCAGGCTGCGCCCACAACGCCGATCAGTATGCCGTTGAAAACCATCATGTAAACTGTGCCAACTCCGCAGCTGATGCCCCAGGCGAACGCCATGAAGGTAACGCTCATATTGTTGGTCATGATGGCGCTGGAGGCCAGACGGCTTGACCGCGACGACGGACTCCGTCCACATCTTGTGACGTTCGATGGTTTCGAGCATCTGTGGGCCGAGGAAAAGATGCATGAAGTCCGGTCGCGTAATGGACATAAGTAAACCAGCCACTCCACCGGCGATGAAGAGCAGCAACGCGGCATTGATCAGCCGGAGATTGCGGCGGAACACTCGTGGCCAGGTGAAGCGGTAGAAGTGAATGATGCCGCGGGGACTCGATTTTTGTCCGGAATAGATGGTATTGTGAGCGCGGGAAAGCAGAAGGTTCAACGAACGCGCATACGATCTGCCACTCGCGTCTTCGCGCAGGGTAGAGAGATCGGCCGCAGCCTGCCGGTAAAGCAGCCCGAGTTCCTGAAGCTCAAGCCGGGTCAGGGACCCTAGACCGTGCCTGCTGGTCTGGTCAAGTAAACGTTCCAGTCGGTCCCAATGGCTTTGCCGTTTCGCGAGCCAGTGAGCAGAGATCATACGTGGACAAGCTTATCATTGACACTCCGGAGCAGGTGCACCTTGAGTTTGTGCTCGCGGGCATCGGCAGCCGGTTCATGGCGGCGCTGCTCGACTCCATCATTCAGGCAGCCGTTATCTTCGTGCTTTTTCTTATCACGATTGCCTTTGCCGCGGTGCCGCTCTTCGGCCGCGCTCCCATATGGCTACTTGCCCTGATGATTTTCGTCCTCTTTTGCGTCATGTGGGGCTACTACGCCACATTTGAGGCGGTATGGAAAGGCCAGACGCCGGGCAAGCGCTGGGCCGGCATCCGAGTAATTAAAGATTCAGGACGCCCCATCAACACGTTTGAAGCAATCGCCCGCAACCTGGTGCGCTTTGTCGATTATCTGCCGGGTTTCTACGGTATTGGCGTGGTTACCATGTTGCTGAATAAGAAGAACCGCCGCCTGGGTGATTTTGTGGCAGGGACGATTGTGGTGCATGAGAGTTCTGACCGGGAAGCCACGCCGTTCTTCAACACCACGGCCCAAAACAGCGACTACGTTTTCCCCCAGGCAGCCAACCTGACGTTGCAGGAAGCGGAATTGATTGAAACGTTTCTTGCGCGCCGCTTCGACATTGCCTCAGCCATTCGGCAGCAGAATGCCGAGCGCATTGCCGGAATGGTCTCGAATCGTTTGGCCATCGCACCTGAGGAGCGGCCAGCTGATACAGAGGCATTTCTTGAGCTCATCATCCGGGAATTCCGGGCTCGCGCCAAATACCGGTAATCAGCAGCGTCAGGCACAGGCTTTGGCTTTTTCACCCCAGTTTGCCTGAAAATGCCAGAACCTATAAGGTAAATAACTGACGTGCACTAACGATTGTCCCTTGCGTATTGGGTTTACCCGTTTTTCTGTGGTACTTTAGGCCCTAATCGCTCATTCGTGAAATTCCCCCGGCACAAGGGCGCCTCTCGTATTCATTTATGGCACTTGGATTTGGCTTTAACAAAGTAAAGGTACTGGCCTCGGCGGAGAAGTTCGTCCAGCAGGGCAAACTGCAGAACGCGATTGCAGAATATGAGAAAGTTGCCAGAGAAGACCCCAAAGACCTCACCGTTCTGAACACCATCGGCGACCTTTATGCCCGAATCGGCGATAACGAACACGCGGTGCACTACTTCAAGAAAGTAGGCGATCAGTACGCTCAAAGCGGGTTCACCGTAAAAGCGATCGCCATCTACAAAAAACTTTCCAAGCTGGCTACCAGTAACGCCGAACACATCACCAAACTGGCCGAACTTTACACCCAGCAGGGGCTGTTTACCGATGCTCGCGCGCAATACATGCTGATGGCAGACGCGCATCTGCGCGCCGGCGAGACCAACCAGGCAGCCCGCATCTTCCAGAAGATCCTTGAACTGGACCCCGAGAACGCAGCTATGCAAGCCAAGCTGGCAGATCTTTACATGAAGCTTGGCAAGAAAGAAGACGCGCTGAAGATTTATTCCAGCGCCGCCGAAGCGCTTTACGCCAGAGGATCTATGGAAGCTGCGGCGGAAGCATTGAACAAAGTAATTACGCTGGACCCGAGCAATGCCGGCGGGCTGCTGCTGCGCGGCATGATCGCCGCCGATTCAGGAGACCATGTCTCCGCCATCCAGTATCTGGAGCTGGTTCCGGACCTCAACTCCAGACCCGATACCCTTCGCGCCCTGCTGCGTGCGCGCATGGAATCCGACAACATTGAAGGTGCGGACGTTCTGGCACAGACTCTGCTGGACCGACACAACGATTCCGGTGCACTCAGCAATCTGGCTGAGTGGTACGTGAACCATGATCACGTCAGCAGCGCCGTCAGACTCTACGAGCGCAATGGCAACAAACTTTTTGGCGACAACAACGCTGAGCTGCAAAACACGCTTTATGCGCTGATCAATAAAGTCAAAGACAACCCGGAAGCCCTTGACAGTCTGCAGAAACTGCTGCAGCAGCGCGGCGGAGATGCGGGAACGAGCGCCGAGGTGATGGAATTGCAGGCGCATGCCGCAGCGCAGAAGGGTGACTACGCCCAAGCCAGGGATCTATACAAGAAGCTCTCTGAGCTCGAGCCGGAAAATGCGCTGCACAGCCAGAATCACAGGCAGATGCTGGTTAAGCTGGGTGAGGATTCAGCCACACGCATCCTTACGCCGGAAGAGGCGGCGCAGGCGTTCATGGTTGAAGAGCTGGACGAGAACGCAGTGGTGGTGCATCAGAAATATGACACCCCGACGGAAACAGCCATCGAGGCCGCTCTTACCGATGCAGAGTTGTATGTCTCCTATAATGTACCGTCCAAGGCGATAGCTCCACTGGAAGCAGCTCTGCCGCTGGCCCCCAAAGACATTACGCTCAACCAGAGGCTGGCCACTTTGTACGCGCGCGCAGAGCGGTATGGAGACGCGTCAAAAATCTGCAAGAATCTGAGCGATATCTATCATGAGCTGGGACACGCCGCTGAAGCGGCGAAGTATCAGGAAGCTTCGCGCAAATACGGATTACGTGCCGGCGTGGCGCCAAGCGCGGCAGCCGCCATGCGGAACCTGGCGCCACTGCCTGCCCGGGCTGCCGAAGCCCCGGCACAACACATCACGGCTCCTGTGACGCCGCCTGCAGCAATTGCGCCTGGGGAAGACACAGCTTCTTCCGTGCAGGAATTCAGCTTTGATGTTGCCATAGCTGCTGAGCCTGAAGCGACAGCGGCTCCGCCGGAAATAGAAATTGTTCCCGAAACACCGCCCGCGCCTCCAGAGTTTGAGCTGCAGGCTTATCCGGTGAAAGTGCAACCGGAGCCCGTGCAGGAAAAGACTCCAGAGGTGGCGGAGTCGAACGAATGGGAAGACATGCTTTCGGTTGAAGTGGATGAACCGGAAGAAGCCAAGGTTGAGCTGGCTGATGAAGTTGTTGTTGAGGATGGCACGAAGCTCGAGCCTGAGCTGATCCCCCAGGCGATGGTTGAGCCAGAGCCGATGGTGGTAGCGGAGAAGGAACCTGAAGGCGGATCCTCTGTCTGCTACGCGGTGGACGATAAGGTCCAAGAGGTTCAGTTCTTCATCTCGCAGAAGATGTGGAAGGCGGCGAATGATGCGCTCAACGAACTGAGCGAGATTGCACCTGATTCAGCGAGAATTCCGGAACTGATGGCGGCCATTGCCGCGGAGCAATCGCGTCCCGCACCTGAAGAGCCGGCACAACCCGCAGCGTCAGCCGCACTGGAGGAGGCCGCAGCAAGCTTCCTGCCGCCACCATTTGCTGCTCCGGCTCCGCAAACGAATCTGTCTGCAATGGCCGACCCATTTGCCGCGCACATACCCGCTTCCCATGCGACTCCGGCGGCGAAGGCCCCTGCTGTTCCGCCGCCCCCGGCACCAAAGCCGGCGATTGTGCACGCAGAAGAGCCGGTGCTTGAGCTTGACGAGGAAATCGCAACACCTGCGGCAAAGCCCGCGCGTGTTTCTCCAAAAGCTCTGGAACCTGTTGCTTCAGCCAAGAGCACAGAAGACATACTTACCGATTTTGTTCACGATCTTGAAAGCGATGAACTCAAGGACTTCCTGCCCCGGCCGCATGCGGAGCCGTGCCATGCCTGCGCAGGTAGCCAAAGCTGCGCCACAACCTGTTGCAGCGCCAGTGGCATCTCGCGCTCATACCAACGGCGGCGCGCAGGCGGAAGACGCCAGCTCAGTGTTGGCGGATATGCTATCCGACCTGCAAGATGAAACAGCAGAAGCGGCCGAACCACAGGAAGATCCGGAAACGCACTACAACCTGGGAATCGCCTTCAAAGAAATGGGATTGCTGGACGAGGCAATTGGCGAGTTGCAGAAGGTCTGCCACGCCATTGATAGCGGCCATACTTTCTCGCAACCGATTCAGGCCTACACCTGGCTGGCACAGTGCCTGGTGGACAAGGGAGCTCCTGAAGCGGCGGTGCGCTGGTACCAGAAAGCCCTGAAAATCCCGGAACTGGATGACTCCAGCCGCTGTGCCATTTATTATGATCTGGCAGCAGCCTACGAGGCGTTCGGCGACAGAAAGTCCGCTTTGACGAATTTCATGGAAGTGTATGGATCGAACATTGACTTCCGCGACGTAGCCAGCCGCATCAAGACATTGAAATCTTGAAAATCTGCAATGGCATCTAATTAGTCCCGGTTTGAATTTAATCTCCACGAATCTCGAGACTCCCGCTGGGCCGCCCACGGAACAGCAGGAACCACTGCCACCCGTTTGGCTGCAAAGGCTGTTTGCGGCTGTCTATGTGCTTTTCTGCATGATGCTGGGCATGGTGCTCCTGACCACGCCCTGGAGAAGCGACTGGTTTGATACGGGCTGGATCATGCAGTATCCAATGGCACAGGCGATTCTGCAGCATGGTTTTGTGCGCGGAGCAATCTCTGGTCTTGGCCTGGTGGATATCTTTTTCGGCGTGATGGAGGCGGTAACTTATCATGATCGCCACTGAGCAGGGCTTCGTCTTCGCGATCCAACAATACAAATCAGATGAGTGACAGCAAGAAAAACTCGGAAGAAATCCAGGGTGTTGATCGCGAGCACCCTCTGCACCCCGCACCTCTGGCATATTTGAATCCGGACTACCTGAACAGCCCGGACGGGCGCATTCTGCGGATTCTGGCTGAATACTCTGAGCCGCTTTCCCGTTTTCGGCGCGAAAAAATCCAGGACACAGTTGTGTTTTTTGGATCGGCGCGCTTTGCCAGTTTGTCGAAGAGCGAGCAAGCGCTGACAATTCTGGAGAAGCCGGGATCTGCCAAACGGGCTAGACCAGAAGATCAACCCGGAGGCAAAGATGGTGACGAATTGCAGGCTGCGCTTAAGCGCGCACACGCGGCGGTCGAGATGTCGCGCTACTATGAAGACGCACGCAAACTGGCGCACATACTTACCGAATGGACGGTCACGCTTCCGGGTAAGCGACACCGCTTCGTGGTGACTTCCGGCGGCGGTCCGGGAATTATGGAGGCAGCAAATCGCGGTGCGCGCGAAGCGGGTGGCAAGACCATTGGCCTGAACATCCGCCTGCCGTTCGAACAGTTTCCCAACCCGTATATCACGCCAGAGCTGAATTTTGAGTTCCATTACTTCTTCATGAGGAAGTATTGGTTTGCTTATCTGGCGAAAGCGCTGGTGGTTTTTCCCGGCGGCTTCGGCACGCTGGATGAGTTGTTTGAGATCCTGACGCTGGCGCAAACGCAAAAACTGGCCAAGAAGATTATTGTGATCGTGTACGGGAAAGAGTACTGGAGCCGCGTGCTCAATTTAGAAGCTCTGGCAGACGCGGGTGCCATCTCTCCCGATGACACGCAGCTATTTTCCTTCTGCGATACACCGGAAGAAGCATTCGAGTGCCTGAAAGAAGGCTTGACAAAGTATCATCTCCAGCCACAGCCCGCGCGTCCGGTGCCGGAAGAGGGGCCTGAGATCGCCAAGACGTTGCCCTAATCAGCCTCGGCGTGCGAGCGCAGCTAGGCATCCCTATTGCCACCGCATCTCTAAAGGTAAATACTGGTCGAGAGCCTTCACGCCTCTCGAGAGGCATCCGTTTGCCTTCAGGAGTCGAAGCAATCCTTCCGTTCGGCTGGGTTAGCGGCACGATTGCAGACGAAGCCTCTGCCAGAAGGTAACACATGACCACCACTCCTGCCCGGATTCAATCGCAGGCTACTCAGGAATTTCGCAACGCCCGCAATTTTCTGCTCCAACACCGTGATGATTACGCAACAGCTTATGCAAATTTCCAGTGGCCCAGGCTGGAATGCTTTAACTGGGCGCTGGACTGGTTTGACGCCATCGCGGCGGGCGAGCGGAGCAGCCAGACGGCACTCTGGGTCGCGTATGAAGACGGCCGCTCCAGCAAGCTGACATTTGCGGAGCTTTCTGACCGTTCGTCGCGCATTGCCAATTACCTGCGCGTTCTGGGGCTGAAACGCGGCGACCGGGTGCTGCTGATGCTGGGCAACGTACCTGCGTTGTGGGAGACCATGCTGGCCGTGATGAAACTGGGCGGCGTGATCATTCCAGCTACAACGCTGCTCACGGCTGATGATCTGGCCGATCGCATTACACGTGGGCACATCAAGCACGTGGTTTGCGCTGCCGAACTGGCGCCCAAGCTCTCCCGCGTGGCCAAGAATTGCACCCGCATTTCGGTTGGCGGGGCGGCTCCTGGTTGGCATGAGTTCGAGCAGGGCTACAACTCGCCCGCTGCGTTCCAGACGGAGGGCGAGACGCTGGCCAACGATCCCATGCAGCTCTATTTCACTTCCGGCACAACCTCCAAGCCCAAGCTGGTGCTGCACAGCCACGCCAGCTATCCGGTGGGGCATCTCTCCACTATGTACTGGATTGGCTTGAAGCTGGGCGATATCCACTGCAATTTGTCTTCGCCGGGCTGGGCCAAGCATGCGTGGAGTTGTTTTTTTGCTCCCTGGAATGCGGAAGCCACGGTCTTTGTGCTGAATCAGTCTCGATTCGACGCTCGCGGTCTTCTGGATACGCTCACCGGTTGTGGCGTAACAACGTTCTGCGCGCCACCCACGGTCTGGCGCATGCTGGTCAGGGAAAAACTGAGCGATTGGAAGGTCCGCCTTCGTGAGGTCGCAAGCGCGGGCGAGCCGCTGAATCCGGAAGTGATTGAACAGGTGCAGAAGGCATGGGGGCTGACCATTCGCGATGGCTACGGCCAGACCGAAACCACAGCGCAGGTCGGCAATCCTCCGGGACAAAAGCTGAAGATCGGATCGATGGGACGCCCGCTGCCCGGATATCGAGTCGCTTTGATCAATACTGAAGGGAAAGAAGCCGATGAGGGAGAGCTGTGCCTGCGACTGGACCCGCCGCCTGCGGGTTTGATGCCCGGATATCAGAGCGATGACGGAAAGATCATCCCGATTGAAGGGCCGGTATACCACACCGGTGATGTGGTGCAGCGCGACAAAGACGGGTACCTGACATTTGTAGGCCGGGCGGATGATGTATTCAAGGCCTCTGATTACCGCATCAGCCCATTTGAGGTTGAAAGCACTCTAATCGAGCACCCGGATGTGGTGGAGTGCGCAGTGGTGCCGGCGCCTGATCCCATCCGTATGGCGGTGGTAAAGGCGTATGTCACGTTGCGAAGCGGTCTGGAGCCCTCGCGTGCGCTGGCGCTCTCAATCTTTCAGCACAGCCGCAAGAAGCTGGCGCCGTACAAACGAGTACGGCGGCTGGAGTTTGTCGATCTGCCGAAGACTATTTCAGGCAAGATTCGGCGTGTGCAGTTGAGGGCGGCCGAAGCTGAGCGTACAGAAAGAGCGGAGAGCGAGTTCAGGGAAGAGGATTTTCCGGAAGTGTCCAGCTAAAACCCAAAACCTTTTAAAACGCAGGAGGAACGGAGTAAGCGGAGGTAAAAAGATTTGGACCGCGAATTACGCGAATGAACACGATTGAAAAAGAAATTAGCGAGTCTTCGCGTTGATTCGCGGCCAATAGTAGTTTGCCTCTCAACTGACGGTCAGCTCAAAGGCAGCATTCCCGTCGAGGACTAAGCGACTTTTTTCTGGCTGCCGCATAGCGGGCAGTTGCCTACAACACGGTCGCGGTCCTGGCGCAGGTTCTTCTGGAAACGGGTCATACGCGGACCGTAGTTGGCGTTGAGCGGCTCATTGAGATCGGATGCTTTCTCCTGCTCTGGTACCGCATCTACGCGATACACGCCGGGTTCTTTCAGGCCTTCAGTATCGGGAACGCGGGAGCTCTCCAACGGGCGGCGGTCACCCGCTCCGGACCGCGCTCTCTGGTCCTTTTCGCTCAGGATTGCGTCTTCTCTTCCAGCGATAGAAGGCTTGTTGGGACGGAGGGTAACATCGTCACCACTCGGAGCGACGCCCCACAGGTCGTCTTCTTTGCCGACACGTTCAGGCGTGAAGTCGCGCTGAAGGCTCTGACGGCCCTGTTCACTGAGTGCGGATGTGCGCGTACCCTGCACCTGATTTGCCGGTGGAGTAATTACGCGGCCGGTGCGCTCGTTATACATTACGGTCCCGCTCTTCCAGTTTTCCTCATATTGCTTTTCGTAGTCTGACCAATCATTTTCAGACTTAAGTTTCTTCTCATCGTACTCAGGCAGCATCTGAATACGTTCCTGGTCCAGTTCGGCGTAGAATTTGTCCTCATGGTTTCCATAAGGCTGAATGCGACCGGCCGGAACCAGAAACTTCTTGCTGCGCAGCCAGCCTCCGGTATCGACCACCACATAGCGGATGTCACCGCTTGCATGATCGAAAATTACGTCATCAATGGTCCCCAGTTTCTCGTCGTTAACGCCGTAGACTTCGGCTCCGCGGATATCTTCGGCGTCTTCAAATCTGGTCTCGTGCAGAGTGCCGTAGTGTGGCATGTGAACTCCTCAGTGGCCTTGAAATGTCGTCTTCAGTTTGAGATGCGGGGAAGAGGGGGGATGCGGCCCGGAATCCAGTGCTGGCCGGCCCCGAAGAAAGCCTACCGCGGATTAACGTTGATCACTTGATATTCACTGATTAAAACGGGCGCGAATTCGCGCGTAAGTGGTTTCCAGCTCTTCCGGCAAGACCCGGGTTTCACCCACCACGGTCATGAAGTTAGCGTCAGCCACCCAACGGGGCAAAACATGCATGTGAAGATGGCTGGCGACGCCGGCCCCAGCGGCTTTACCCAAATTGATGCCGATATTAAGCCCGTCCGGATGGTAAAGCTCGCGGAGAATGCCCTCCAGGCGATGGGCCAGATCCATCATTTCATGGGTTGCCGGCGCGTCCAGTTTTTGCAGCTGGTCTGCGTGCTGATAGGGGACCACCATGACGTGGCCGGAAGTATAGGGGTAGGTATTCAGGATTATGAAGCAACTGTGACCGCGATGGATGATGCCAGCCCTGGGATCATCGCCCAGCTCTAAAGCAGCACAAAAAACGCACTTCTGGGTCTTGTCAGCGCCGGTGACATAGGCATACCGCCAAGGGGTGAAAATAAAGTCCATGTCAAGAAGAAGATACCAGATCACCAAGGGCCAATAAGGCGTTGGAAGCTCGGGAGTAGGGGTTTGACAGTGCTTTGCCCCATTGCTATAGTCGAAGGAGTCTTTTGGCGCAATCAGGACTGCCATAAAGATCCGGCCGCTGGTTTTTGAAGCTCCGTGGGCAAAACTAAGGAGCCAGTCACGCCAGTCCAATTCCTTCAGCACGTCCAACGATTCTCACGATTGAGTCCCGGCGTGTTCAAGGTCCGGTAGGGTAGAAGAATGTCGGTCGAGCAAACAGCCAGAAAATTACCATCCGAAACTGACGCTGAGAACACGAGTTCCTCCGGCCCGCAAGAAGTCCTAAGAAAACAACCTACAACTATGTCCGGTAATAACTCTCAAGTCGAATCCACTGAGCAGCCCATCGCGGGTTCTGCCCAAAAAGAAGAAACCCACATGGAAGATTTTGCAACCGCGCTCGAATCGTACACCCTTGAAACAGAGCCGGCGCCAAGTGAAGACAATGTTTTTAAAGGCACCGTAATCAAAATCACTCCCACACATGTCGTCGTCGACATCGGCTTCAAGTCAGAAGGCCTGGTGCCGATTGCGGAAGTTACAGACGCGCACGGCAACATCAAGTTCCAGTCGGGCGACCCGATTGAAGTGATGGTGCAGCGCGGCGAGAACGAAGAAGGAGCAGTCCTTCTCTCGCACGAGCGGGCGCAGCGCGTACGGGTATGGGAGAACATTGAGAAGGCTTACCACTCCAAGGAAGCCGTCAAGGGCACGATTGTAGAGCGGGTAAAAGGCGGGGTTTCAGTGGATATCGGCGTGAAGGCCTTCATGCCGGGATCACAGGTTGATGTTCATCCGGTCCGTAATCTAGACACGCTGAAAGGCCAGGAAATTGACGTCCGCGTCATCAAGCTGAACAAGAAGCGCGGCAACATTGTGGTTTCGCGCAAGGCCATTCTGGATGAAGAAGTTTCTTCCAAGCGGGAAAAGACGCTTGAGTTGCTGCATGAAGGCGCGGTTCTCACTGGAACGGTAAAGAACCTGACGGATTATGGCGCCTTTGTTGACCTGGGCGGGATTGACGGTCTGCTGCACATCACAGATATGTCATGGGGACGGCTGACACATCCGCGCGATCTGGTCCATGTGAGTGACCAGATCCAGGTCAAAGTCCTGAAATTTGATCCGGAAAAGCTGCGGGTTTCACTTGGCTTCAAACAGCTCACACCTGATCCGTGGCTCGATGCGGCCGAGCGCTATCCCATCGGCGCGCGGGTTCGCGGACGCGTGCTCAGCGTGACTGACTACGGCGCTTTCGTAGAACTTGAGCAGGGCATAGAAGGCCTGGTGCACGTAAGCGAGATGTCATGGTCCAAGCGGATGAAGCATCCCTCCAAGCTGGTGAATGTGGGCGAGGAGCTCGAAAGCGTGGTGCTCAACGTGAATCCGACTGAGCGCCGCATTTCACTGGGGCTGAAACAGCTTGAATCAAACCCGTGGGAGCGCCTGCACGAGAAATATCCCATTGGATCCACCGTGGAAGGGCGCGTACGCAACCTGACCGACTTTGGAGCATTCATCGAGATTGAAGACGGAATTGACGGCCTGGTTCACGTGAGCAATTTGAGCTGGACCAAGCGGGTAAAACATCCGTCAGAAGTCCTGAAGAAAGGTGAAAAGGTGAGGGCTGTGGTACTGGGTATTGAGCCGGAGCAGCGCCGCCTCTCACTCGGAGTGAAGCAGCTTCAGCCCGATGCCTGGGAGACGTTCTTCAGCACGCACCGCATTGGAGATGTGGTGCATGGAAAGGTGCTTCGCCTGGCGCAGTTCGGCGCGTTCGTTGAAATTGCCGAGGGCGTTGAAGGACTTTGCCACAATTCTGAAGCCACTGATTCCAACGGCACCCCGGTGAAGCTTGATGCCGGCCAGGAGCACGATTTCAAGATCATCAAGATGAACCAGGATGAAAAGAAAGTAGGCCTGAGCCTGCGTGCGGTAGGCGAAGAAGCGAGCCGCGCCGACGTGGAAGCCTATAAGCATCCGGCTTCCAGCGCCACAACAACGCTGGGGGACATCATCAACTGGAAGCGTGCGGGCAACGACCAGGACTGAACGAGAATTAGTAATTGGATAATTTCGTAATTGATTAATTTTAAAAAAAGGCTGTCTGAAAAGACGGCCTTTTGCTTTGGTCGGGATACCGAAGGCGTTACTTTGACGTCCTGACCTTCAGGTTGACAGTGACTTGTTTGCGATTGCTGAAGGCGCTGACCGTTCTGGTGTCGCTATGCCCGCCCTGGTATTCGGCGTAAAGTTCGTAATCGACATTCGGTGAGAGAGCGCTGAAACGGTATGATCCATCAGGCTCAGTGATATACGTCTTAATTGCCAGGGTACGAGTATTTTTGAGGTGCACAACAGCCTTGTGCAGCGGTTGATCCTGGGAATCAACAACGCGACCGGTCACCATGCGCAAGGCGCCTTCGCCCTGCGCAGCAAAAACGAGAGCAGCAGAGAAAATTACCGCTACACACAGTACCCGCCTGTTCCGCACCACTTTGCTCCAATCAAATCCCAATAGCAGCCTAATCTTTCATATGCAGGCTGATATCCTGGATTTCTTCATTATCTATATGAACCTTAACCTGACCCTTCAGTTTCTTTTTTTTGTGCAGTTTAGGCACTCCATTTTCAATGGGCGCGAGTTCCACCTGACCATCAACAATATAGTCGGCCGGGCCGGGAGGGACGCGCTGGGCGAACTCACCACGGTGATCGGAAACCAAGTCCCAACTGGGGTGCTTCTTGCCGTCAGGATGGATTGTGATTTTGACGCCATAGATAGGACGGTCGTCCGGCCCGTAAGCCGTACCGGAAATCAGACCATAATGTCTTTTGGAATCCTCTTTTTGTGCGGCAGAATATGAGAGGGAAATTGCGAGGCAGAGGGATACGGCCAGTTTCCAGGATAGCCTTTCAGTAGTCACTGTCCTCTTCTTCTTCGCTGACTTCCTCGTCCTCGTCTTCGTCGTCGTATTCATCAACCGGATTCAGCTCAAGCGGACTCTTGGTGATGACTTCAAAATCCGTGCCGCACTCAGGACAGGAGACAATTTCTCCTTCCTCCAGTTCTTCTTCATCCAAATCCAGATCAGTTTCGCATTCCGGGCAAATCGCCATTTCTTCCTCCGCAGGGCCGCAACAAGGTGGCAGGGACCTATGATTATATTTAGAATCTCTCAGGATTGCCGTCAAGTTCCCTAATTGAGGTTTAAACCTTGAGCTTTCATTTTCGCCATATAACGAACGTCACATTGTTGTTCTTTTTCGGGCTACAGATGCTCAACATACCATACGCCGTTGCCCAGAAGCGTCCGGCCAATTCCGCACAAAGAAGATCGCGAAAGACGTCATCGGCTTCGTCTACAAAGAAAAGTAAGGCGGGCGCCGAATCCGGAGTGGGGAAGGACGAGATGGTGGTGCAGATCATCCATGACGTCTCTCCGCAACAGATCCAGAAGAACATTGAAAAGCTGGCAAGCTTTGGCACGCGCAACACACTTTCCATCAACGACCCTGACGCGCAAACGTCCGGGAAAGGGATAGTCGCGGCCTACGAATGGATCAAATCAGAATTTCAGCGCTACTCAGACGCCTGTGGCGGGTGCCTGGATGTCAAGACTGACGAGCGCGTGCTGCAGCCCACGGGGCCGAATTCTCGCCTGAAGCAACCCACCAATGTTCAGAATGTTTATGCAATTCTGCGAGGCACTGATCCCGCACTGAAGAACCGCATCTACGTTGTCACCGGCCACTATGATTCCCGGGCCAAAGACGTGATGGACGCCAACGCTCCCGCGCCCGGGGCCAATGACGACGCCAGCGGAACCGCCGTGTCACTGGAGTGCGCTCGCGTGCTCAGCAAACACAAGTTTCCCGCTACCATCCTTTTCCTGACCGTTGCCGGGGAAGAGCAGGGCCTGCTGGGCAGTGCGCATTTTGCCAAGCGCGTTACGGAGCTGGGTCTGGGAGTTGAAGACGTGCTGAACAATGACATTGTTGGAGGCAATCGCACACCGGGAGATAAGGAACAGAACAACAACTGGGTCCGCGTGTTTTCTGAAGGCGTTCCTGCCACAGCGACTCCGGACCAGATCAAGACAATCCGTGCCACAGGAGAAGAAAACGATTCGCCTTCCCGCGAGCTGGCGCGCTATGTGGCCGAAGTGGCCCGGACGTACTCCAGTTTTGGCCAATTCACCCCTAAACTGATCTTCCGCCGCGACCGCTATTTGCGCGGAGGCGACCACATTTCCTTCAATGAAAAAGGTCTTGCGGCCGTTCGTCTCACCGAATATCGCGAGGACTTCCACCACCAGCATGAGAACCCGCGAACGGAAAATGGCATCGAATATGGCGATTTGCCAAAGTTTGTTGATTTCAATTATGTGGCCAATGTCGCCCGTTTGAATGCTGCCACTCTGGCATCACTGGCGCTGGCGCCTGCACCTCCTGTGAAGCCACGAGTCCTCACCCATGAGCTTGAGAATGATTCCAAGCTGGAGTGGGGCCCGGCGGGGGGAGCTACAGCCTATGAAGTCCTGTGGCGCAAGACAACAGATGCCGAGTTCCCGGAAGAAAACGTCACGCGCACCACGGACACCAAAATCGACATGCCTGAATCAAAGGATAACGTAATTTTTGGCGTGCGGTCTGTGGATGCAAAAGGGCACAAAAGCGTGATCGAGGTTCCGGAAGCGCAAAGATAAGAGTTTGCATGCGGCGAGATACATCATTTCAATTCGGCCTGCCGAAATTTACCGGAGCCATGCGCTTCATCATCCTGCTGACGCTGGCGATCTGGGTTGTAATCATTCTTCTGTGGGCCTTCGACCGGCCACTGGAAGCGGCGATTGTCGGGCTGGGATCGCTCGATCCCGCGCTGTTTCTGCGCGGCGCTCTATGGCAACTGGCGACGTTTCCTTTTATTCACGTTGATCCCACGCACGTGTTGTTCGCACTGATTGGGGTCTACTTCATTGGCGGCCCGGTTCAGGACAGAATACGCTCGCGCGGATTCGCAGAGCTGTACCTGGTCTCTTCCATTCTTGCCGGCCTGGCGGGCGTACTGCTCTCCCTGACTGGGAAGATGGGCGGTGGGCCCGCACTTGGCGCTGGCTGCGCCGCCAATGCCATTTTGATGGTCTTCTACCTGATGAATCGCGGCACATCCATCATGCTTTTTCCTCTGCCATTCCAGATACCGGTTCTCTGGGTGGTTGTGGGCATTGGAGGAATTGAAGCCGCTTATTTCATCCTGAACAACTTTATTCTGTTTTATCTTGTGGAACTGCTCGGGCTCGGATCAGGTTATTTCTGGTACAGCTTTATGTGGCGTCGGAGCCTTTTGGGAAGAGTCGATGGCCAGGTGGCTTCCATGAGGAACAGCTACTACCGCTGGAAGCGCCGGCGCGTTGCCAAAAAATTCCAGGTCTACATGCGCAAGCATGAGCACGACCCGAAACAGTACTTTGACGAGTACGGCAACTTCAAACCACCAGACGATAAGAAGAAGGATGGTGGACCGGGTGGGTGGGTGAATTAGTCGAATTGCCAGAAATTGCCAAGATTGCCAGAATTGCCGATGTTTTCTGGAGACCTCCAGCGTGGAACCCTATCGATACCATAATTGAAGGGACGTATGTCGGCGGCTGGATGAATTCTGCAAATCACAAGTTAGCCTCTTCGCCTTAACCGACTTGGCAGCTGTAGCGATCCCTCGCTATGCTCGGGATTTCAGAAGCAGCCACTCGAATTGCTGAAACCGTTACTTTCTCTTCTTGCTCACGCTCGGCGGAGGCTGCAACCTGGGAACGCTACGCCGCTCCGGCCGTCCCAATTCATGCACTTCGCCTGCTCCTACCACGTGCAGTCGCATGAAGTTGGTTGAGCCGCTGGCGGTGCGGGTGCCCGCGACAATGGCAATCACGTCTCCTGCCTGGGCCGCGCGATGCTTCAGCATAAGCCGCTCAGCGTTGCTCACCATTTCCTCTGTGCTGATACCCATATCACACCAGATGGGCTGCACGCCCCACATCAGGTTGAGACGCGCACAGACAGCCGGATTCGCAGCAAAGGCATAAATCGCGGCCTTGGGGCGGTACTTGGAAATCAGTCGCGCCGTGGTGCCGGTCTCGGTATAGACCGCAATGGCTTTCATGTCAAGGTCCTGCGCGGCGTGCGCCACGGACTCACAGATGGTCTCAGAGATGGAGAGGTGGCGATGCGCTCGGCGGCGCGGGATGATCTCCATACTCGACTCGGCTTCGCTGGCAATTTTCGCCATCATGGCCACGGCTTCGCGCGGATACTTTCCGCGCGCGCTTTCGGCGGAGAGCATGATGGCGTCAGTGCCGTCGAGAATGGCATTGGCCACGTCACTGGTTTCAGCTCGCGTAGGACGCGGATTCTCCACCATGGACTCGAGCATCTGCGTGGCCGTGATCACCGGCTTGCGCCAGTCAGCCGCGCGACGGATGATCTGCTTTTGGATCACGGGAACTTTTTCCGCCGGCATCTCCACGCCAAGATCACCGCGCGCCACCATCACGGCGTCAGCCACGTCAAGGATTTCATCCAGGTTGCCGTCTTCCACGGCCTGCGGTTTTTCCAGTTTGGCGCAAACCCAGGCATCACTCTGGTGCGCGTGCAACAGACGCTTCACAATGCGCACATCATCCGCCGTGCGGACAAACGAAACGGCAACCATCTCCACGCCGTGCCTGGCGCCAAACTCCAGGTCCTTTTCGTCTTTCTCCGTCATGGAAGGAACGCTGACCACAGCCCCGGGAAGGTTGATACCCTTGTGCTCTCCCAGCATTCCACCGTTAATGACTTCGCAGGTGACATCTTCGCCGCGCACTTCCAGCACCAGCAGCTCAATCAGCCCGTCCGAGAGGAGAATGTGCGAGCCCTGCTCCACTTCGGCTGCCAGCGTCTTGAACGTTGTGGCCACCAGCATGGCAGTGCCGGAGATGTCACGCGGGGTGATGGTCAGATGCGAGCCGGCTTTCAGCACCACCGGCGTGCGATATTTCAACCTTCCCGTGCGAATCTTAGGCCCTTGCAGGTCCTGCAGAATGCAGATGGTGCGGCCTTCTTTTTCCGCGACTTTACGTACGCGCTCAATGGTGCGTGCATGTTCCTCGTGAGTGCCGTGAGAAAAGTTCAGCCGGGCTACGTCCATGCCCAGGCGCATCATGTCTCGCAGTACTGGTTCAGAATTGCTGGCCGGCCCCAGCGTGCACACAATTTTTGTTTTGCGGGCGACGCCCGTCGCCACCGAAACTTCCTGGCCCCTGGATCCCGTCATTCGTTTGTTATACCTTCGTTTCTTTTACTTTTTCAGCGCTCTCTCTTGCCACGATCTTGGGATAAATCTGCGCGTTCAGCTCCGCTCCCAGCAGCACAATTACAGAGACTATATACAACCATACCAGCAGCGCGATGGCCGCGCTGAGCGAGCCATAAACTACTGTGTAAGTGGCGTAGTTCGTCACATACCATCCAAAGAACATAGTGGCGGGAAACCAGAGCAGCGTTGCCATCACTGCGCCCGGCAGCACTCTACGCCATGACTGAGTCTTGGGCAGTCCGTGATGGTAGATCAGGCTCATCACCGCGATGCTGGTCAGCATCGCAATGGACCAGCGCGCGCCGTCCCACACCAGAATCACAAGCGGCTTGAACAGGTGCATGGTCTGCCCCTGAATCCAATCTTCAATCTGGTTGCCAAAGACCACAAGGATGGTAGCAAACCACAACGGGATCAAAGCCAGAACAACCAGATAAAAAGCAATGGCGCGCTCCTTCCAGAAGCTGAAGGTCATGGGCAGGTTGTAAGCTTTGCGGAAGCCCTCCATCCAGGAGATCATCACGCCGGTAGCCGCCAGCAGCGTTACCGTGGACGCGGAAATCAGGATGCGCGTGGCGTGGTGCTGCTTGGTCTGGAAGAAGGCCAGCGCCGCCGACCTTGCTCCCGGCGGAAGCACCCAGTGCACCGCCGCAGAAATCTGGCTCAGGAATCCGGCCGTGTTGTTTGACGCTTCCAGAATTGAAGTTACCACCAGGAACGCCGGAAACAATGTGAGGATGGATGAATACGCCGCCGCTTTGGCAATGGAAAACTGGCCATGCAAGAAGGCTTGCCAGAACGCTCGGCGTAAGCGGGTGAAATGCATGAACTCGATTAGGTTAACGGGGAATCACCGTGGAGGCAATATGAACTGCGGAACCCCATAAAACTTACCGCAGATTAACGCTGATGAAACTGATTTCCACTGATACCGTCCATACATCCAGGATCCGTGTTGATCAGTTTGATCAGCGTCATCACGGTAAGATTTTGGCCCTGAATCTGCGTTCATTGGTGTCAATCCGGGGTAAGCTTTCATCATGGCACAAGCAGACATTCGACAATACGACGTTACCGCGGGATCGAGCGGCATCTTCGGGCGCGTGATGTGCGGCGCGCGCAACCATCATTTCATCGTCGACGGGCCGGAGCAGAACGGCTGCCCGGGAGAAGAAGTCACGCCCGCGGAACTCTTCCTGGCCGGCGTAGCCTGTTGCGGCGTGGAACTGATTCAAGTGCTGGCCAAATCACAAGAGATTTCGCTTAAGGCAGTCAACGTCGCCATTCGCGGAAGCATGGACCGCTCGAAGCCCGTGCGGCCGGACGTCTCTCTGTTTAATTCCGTCCGGCTGAACTTCAAGTTTGCCGGCATCAGTGACCAGCAGGCGAACCATTTGATCACATCATTCAAGGGCAGGTGACCGCTTTACGGCACGGTCGCGGTCGCGACCCCGGAAGTAGTGGTGGAATACGCTCTGGAAGAAAATCTGTAAGACAGAAGAGCAAAGGATAGAGCGCATGAGATTACCTTTCTCCGCGCCTTAACGCGGAGAAAGGTTTGGAAGAAACCACCCCTTGCCGACCTTCAGAGCCGGCAAAGGGGTGTATTTCATAATTAAGCTTTTGTTGCGGTGGCCTTTTTCTTCACCTGTGTTTGGACATGCTCAGCCAGCCGAATGGAAAGTGTGATGATGGTCATGGTCGGGTTTGAGACTCCGACGGTCGGAAAAACTGAGGACCCGGCGACATAGAGATTGTCAACGCCGTGGACCTTCAGGTTCTGGTCAACCACTCCTTCTGTTGGAGTGTTGGCCGCTGACATCCGGGTGGTCCCGATATGGTGGCCATTAACGATCCATTGAGTGGTTATGGAGTCCCACGGGGGCCAGTTGATGATGCTGGGAAAATTGCTTGAAGCTCTATTAAAGAGAGTGCAGTTCCCCTCGTATGTTTTTCTGTCCAGGTCAGTAAAGGCCCAGCGAATGTATGTCCGCTGTTGGCCAAAGACCGGTTCAGTACTCGCGTCCAGGGCAACGTAGCTGTCATAGTTGGGCGCCATCTCAAAATACATTTTGGATGCGCCCCCCACGTTTTGCACCCAGAACCAGCATCTTCCTATGCCACCGCTCCTCGCCATATCGGCGTCCAGAGTAAACCTGCCGGTGATGCCGCTGATATTTCCTGTAGGATCACGCCACCCTGTGCCGTTCATCAGGTTGGCCTCCGCTGCTGTGAGATAAGTAGCGGTAGTCCTGATGATTGCAGCTTGCGAGAGAGGATGACACATGAAGTAGCGCCCTACCAGGTTGTTTCCAACTCCGGAGAGCAGCAACTGCCGGGCATTATCTACGGCGCCACAGGCCAGAATATAGACATCAGCGGTAACCGTGAACTCAGTGGCTTTCTGCGGGTTGTCCGGGTTATCGTTCATGCTGGCTACCTTCAGGCCCCGCACTGATCCGCCCTGCTCCACAATGTTGAGCACGGTTGCATTCACAATTACACGAACGGCGGAGTCACCGATCGGTTTCCCATCAAATTTCCGGGTGGCGGAATTGAGCCACTGGCTGCCCATAAACTGGTACATATCCGCGTTGAAACGGTTCAGGTGCGGGACGGCAGCCTGCAGCCCTTGTTTTCGCATTTCCGCTACCCAGAACTCCGGGGTAAAATTGACGCCGTTCTTTCCATAGTCGCCATAAAGATGGTTGAACGCAACGGCCTTCGCGTAATAAGGATCGAGTTCGTCGCGAGTAATCGGCCAGCCCGGAAAGCCGGGGCGTTTCTCAAAGTCAATGGGATCAAGCGGCCTGGACTGGCCGCCCCAATGCGTGGACGTTCCTCCGTACACTCGTTCACGCTCCCATGCGGGAGTGGGCGGCCCATAGGGAACAACCAGGAACTCGGGTTCATTGATGGTGAAGTTCCCATCCGCCCGGCCATTGTACAGTTTGTACTTGTCCGGCCAACTCTGCTGGTAATAGCGGGGAGCTGTATAGTCCAACTGCCGGGAGCCATCAAGTAGGATCACATCCAGGCCTGCCTGGCTCAGTTCCCAGGCTGTAGTTACACCTGCGGGACCTGAACCTATCACACATACCTGCGCCTTCTGCGGAGTAGTTATGTCTTTACCATTTCTGATCATCGTACTTTCCTTTCAGGGTTGGGCATGTGAGCTATGCTGTGTAGAGGTGACAAGATGAGGCTTTTTTAAGTTTCTGCGCTACTGCGCCGGCAGATACTCAATCTCATGCGGTGCGTTTCAGAGCATCACTTCATAAGACCTCACACGCCCCAGCCTGGTCCTGATGCCCGCCTGCTCAATCACTTGCTTAACTCACATACTTTCTTTGAGTTGATTAATAGTGCCCGTTCGCTGATCGATACAGGGGAAGGTAGATTTGGTGAAGGGCGCCGGTCGGGGGATCAGGGCAAATCCGGAACCTTGGCCAGCGATCTAAGGCGGCGTTGTTCACAACGCCCTTTCTCCCGATGCCTAAAGAAGGCATCAGATAACTATAAAAACTACAGAAGAGTGCAGTAGTTATACTCCAAGTCTACCGCTCAGTCAAAAAAAATCAAGCAAATCCAGAGCAGTACTTTAGGTTGACTCAGATATTGCCATAAATGGGTAGATAACAATCGCGGATCGGTGCCGCCAGCTTAGCGCGCTGAAACGGAAGCTTCATCGCCATGAAGGGCCGCTCGGCCGATATTTTTTCCGAGGACTGTGGCGTCGCGCTGGCCAGAGCGGACCACTCCGGCGAACAGCAGCCTGTCGGCAAGGTAGTTGATTCTCTCCACCTTCACTCTCGATATCCGGCGTTCCTAGCGCCGAGATCATGGAGAGGATATAAATGACCACAACCATCAGCAAAATCCAGCCACCCACTGACGCTGCCACTTCACGAGTCTTCCTGCGCAGCAGAACGCTCCCCGCAGCGATGAGCAGAAGTGCGCCGGTGACATAATCAATCAGCACGCAACCCGGCAGCCACCCGGGCATTTGTTTTTGCAGCGGAACACCGGGAAGACCTGTGGGATGGAGAAAGTGCAAAATACCAAAGACGATCAGCGCCAGCGTGAGGCATACACGCTCACGTTGATCAGAACGCTCTTGCGTCGAGGCCATCCGTGGATGGCAGTTCCGGCAAGAATCCATCTGCGCCATCGAATGAACTCTCGCGAAAGACGATGGTCCAGGTAAATCTCGCGTGCAGGTGGCGCAGCCCTGAAAGCAAGCAGAGCATCCCCACAAACATGAACATCATGATTCCCACCAGCAGACCAGACCAGCGCACAGCAATTCTGGTGGCGATGCTTAACCCTGCGGCAATCAACGCGCAGCCAACAAAACCGACCCAGAACATGCGTCCTGGCATGTATGGCGACACCAGGTCTTTGAGCGAATCGGGGTCCAAAAAGATGCAACGCGCCAAAATCCGCCAGCGGCGCAGCAAAAACAAGTTCCTCAGAGCCACAATCTTGTCCAGCCCGCGCGCCTGAGCGACGTCGTCTTTCGCTGCCCACGCTCCAATCAGCAAAACCACAGCGCCGGTGCAGCACATTCCAACCGCGGTGCCGGAGCCCTGGAAGAATGCGACGATCATTGCAGGATGCATAGCCTTCGCTCAAGAAGCTTCAGATATACTACGTAACCGTGCTGCACCGTCGGGTGAAGTGTCTTCGTCTGAAAAAGGGCGCGTTCATCTGTTTTGCGCTTCTTGCGCGGGCGCGGTCCTTGTCGCATGGATCGTAAGCAACCGCTTGCAGCCGCTTCCATCCAGATTGCACGCATCGCCGGTTTGCGTGAAGGATGTCGGAGTGATGTCAAGGATGGACTCGCGCCACAACCGCCTGCCGCCGTTGGGAGAGGGCTCCTGCTCATGAATGACAAACGCTTTGCCGTCCCACTGGATGGAGATGTCAGTGAGAGACCCTTTCACATCGCACACGTGCGGATTGCGGTTGTTGCACTCCATACCGTGGAAGTCTTTGGTCTTGCTGTCCCACCAGATGATTCCTAACAAGTCCAACGCTCCACCGGGAATTGGCATGTGCTCCTGTTGCAGAAATATAAGATTGCCGGGAGTGGCACGCCACACCTCCTCGCCACGGTTGGTTCTCGCGTTGGGAGTCGACTTGTCGGATTCGAACTTTACCTCCAGCGACCACCTACCGGAGAGTGCCTTGATGAGGCTCTGCATGTCAGCTGATGCGTGAGACGACGCCTGAGATGATTCAGTCGACGAAGCCAGGGGCGTTGCTTTTGGCGCTTCCTGTGGTTGTGCATGTAAAGAGGACCCTAGTAGAACAGCAAGCAGAAACAAATTAGCCGCGATCGATTTCATTCCACGCCCTCCCGAAAATCTAAAGTGTGACGAGTGAAAGGAGCATTGTACAGGCTTGTGACGCGGGTGCGTTCAGGGTGGAAGCCCGGCTGTTATGGCCGGGGTGAGCGTAGGGAAAAGGAAGCCCCGCCTTTGGCGGCCGGCGTGAGTGAGCTTCTCTGCAGGTAAGAGCTTTCGAAGAAATGTGACCATTGGCGGGTGCATAGCTTTCCTGTTTTGGTACGGGGGCTTCAGATTCTACTACGAAGCGCGGCATCCAAGTTAGACGAGGTGTTAAATGATGGGAACGGACCAAAAAGTGCCAGGCCCGCCGCGCATTGATGTACTACGGAACTACTAATCAAGAAAAGAGAAAGGACAGGAGCCATGAATCAAGACACCAGAGTATTGAGCCGCCAAAACGCGCGCGAACTCACAATCGAGGAAACTGCAGAAGTGGCGGGCAGCCACGGCGTTCCCACTTTCCCCGGCTGCACTGCCCCGACGCCCACCCAGCCAAACGGCGATGGGCCCTTGGCAGATTGCAAGGCATAGATCGCTAATCCCGGTGACCAAACATGGGTGATCGTGGCCGACACACGTCAGGTCCCCGCGAATCGGATACAGTACGGAGGCGAAATCTAGAACCTGAAAGGAAAAGAGCCATGAACCAAGATAATCGAGTAATGAGCCGCAAGAACGCGCGTGAACTGACCATCCAGGAAACGGAGAGAGTGTCCGGCGGTCTCGCCACCGGCGCGCCGTGCAGTATCGGCGTCAACGGAAAGCTGGACGGCCCGCCGGCGGATTGTGGGAATTAACGATAACTTTAGCATTGGGGACCGTTTTTTGTTCACAACCAGCTTTTGGGGTGGAAGCCCCCGGCCTTTACGTCCGGGGTAAGGGATCATGTAAGTATCCCCCGGCAGAGCCGGGGGCTTTAGGATGTGAGCCGCTCAAAGCGGCTGAGTCGGGTCGCTAACGCGGCCCGATAGTTAGTACCACCTCACGGTGGCTGTCAGCGCCATAGACCCAATTGGTCCAGTCGCGTGTCCTCTTGTTCCTGCTGCCGGATATAGTCCCGTATCACAGCTTCGTCTCGGCCCACCGTCGATACCCAGTAACCACGTGCCCAGAAGTGCTGCCCGACAAAGTTTCTCTTCCGTTCTCCATAGACCCGCGCCAGGTGAATGGCACTCTTTCCTTTGATAAACCCAATCACTTGTGACACTGCATACTTAGGCGGAATCGAGATCATCATGTGCACATGATCTGGCATCAGATGTCCTTCCTCGATCCGACTCTCCTTCTGTTCGGCCAACCTTCGGAATACTTCACCCAGATGCCGTCGCAGTTCCCCATATAACACTTTTCTACGGCGCTTCGGGATAAACACCACATGATATTTGCACTCCCACTTGCTATGGCTTAGGCTTTCCATTTCGTCCATCGCATGCTCCCTTTCGTGTGCTTGGCGGCTCACGTTTGGGAGTCTCTGCGATGGACTCCAGTAGTTGTCAAACTTCTACTGCCTCCCCCGGCAAAGCCGGGGGGTCTCCCGCTTTTACTAGAATGAGGCGCTTTAGCGCGGGTGGTCGTGGATCAAGGTTTTCGCGGCGCCTGGCAGATGAGAAAGGATAATCCTCCGGATATGGTGCCAGCCCCGCCCGCACCGGGTTATCAAAAATGTACTCGCGATGCGCCTCGTAATCCGCCGCATCACGGATGCGATGATTGGAAGGTTTGGGCTGCCAGACGCCCATCAGCCCCAGTTCACGCCGTGCCTCCGTCGCGTACCCGCCCTTAATGTATTGCACAGCGTTTTCCAGCGGGATATGCTCCTCAGGCGTAATGATCAGATGGAAATGATCGGGCATGACCACGAACTCGTGAAGTTCGAATCTTCCCTGGGCGCGATAAAGGTAAAGCGTTTTAATGAAGAGCTCGGCGGCGTCAGCGTTTTTGAAAAATGCGTCCCGCCTGTTTGTGACGGATGTGGCGACGAACGTGCGGATTTCCTGAGGAGCATGGGCCATGTCTAAACGCGACCACCAGCCATCCTACTCGACTCCACCACTAACACTGATGACACTGATTTCTCCGTGCCTCCCATGGCTCCGTGATAAGTGAGCTCTCACATATTTTGTTTCCGGCGTGCCCTCCGCGACATCGAATCAGCCTGAAACTGAACCCCTGCATAAATCCCATCCTGATTGGAGAGACAAGATGCCCATCAACGAACTGCTGCTTGCCGAATTTGAGGAAGAGGCCAAAAAGACGCGCGCCGCGCTGGAGCGCGTCCCCGTGAAGCCGGATTTCGCTCCCCATTCCAAGTCCATGCCGCTGGGCAAACTCGCTCCGCATGTGGCCCAGCTTGGCGGCTTTGGGGTGAGCGTGTTGACCACGCCGCAAGTGGACTTCGCCACCGGCAGCTACAAGCCTTTGCCGTTTGAGTCCCCCGAGCAACTGGTGCGCGCCTTTGACGAAGGCTGTGCGGGCGTCCGCGAGGCGTTAAAGAAGACTCCCGACGATGCCTGGCAGCAGAACTGGCAGCTCCTGATTAACGGCCAGAAGATTTTCAGCGGCTCACGCTTCCTGGCCTACCGGCAGATGTTTCTCAATCACCTGGTGCATCATCGCGCGCAGTTGGGTGTGTATTTACGACTGAACGGAGCGCCCGTGCCGGCGACGTATGGGCCATCGGCAGATGAGACGCTGGGGTTTTAAGCCCCCTTGATCCGCGTTCATCAGCGGTAAGAATTGTTTTTCTCCGTGACTCCGTGGTGAGAAGTGGGCGATCCACCGCCGAGGGCGGCGGTGCCACACGATCATGAAAGAGGATAGGGATCCCTCCCTGCGGTCAAGATTTCAGTAAGGGCAAAAACCTTGGCTGATTTTTTCAGCCAATCGAGTCTTTTAGATTGTAGGGATCCCTCGCTACGCTCGGGATCGCAGAAAAAACAACGGGCCAGCTTTCGCCAGCCCGTGTGAGGTTTCGATTGTAGGTTCCCTCGCGTACGCTCGGGATAAACCCAAGTTACTCGGCTGCCATCTCTTCGGCTTCGCCTTCCTGGCGGAGCAGTTCGAGAGCGCGCTCGGCTTCGGCGTAGGCCTGGGAGACCTCTTCCTGGACCTTCTGCGCAGCCTGTTCGAGTTCCGGAGCCAACCGCACGTTGCGGTAGTACTCCATGCCTGTGCCGGCCGGAATGAGACGGCCAACGATGACGTTCTCTTTCAGACCACGCAGGTGATCCACAGCGCCCTGGATGGACGCTTCAGTCAGCACGCGGGTGGTCTCCTGGAATGATGCCGCGGAGATGAACGAATCTGTGGAGAGCGAGGCCTTGGTGATGCCGAGGAGCAGCGGGCGTCCCGTTGCCGGGCGGCCGCCATTGGCGATCACTTTTTCGTTCTCCTCGCGGAAGCGGAACTTATCCACCTGCTGCTCAAGCAGGAAGGCGGTGTCGCCCACGTCTTCCACTTTCACCCAGCGCATCATCTGCCGGACGATCACTTCAATGTGCTTGTCACTGATGGTGACGCCCTGAAGCCGGTAGACTTCCTGGATTTCATTCACCAAGTAAGACTGCAGCTCTTTCTCTCCCAGGACGGCAAGGATGTCATGCGGGTTCATGGGGCCATCCATCAGCGGCTCGCCGGCGCGCATGCGCTCGCCTTCCTGCACGTTGATGTGGACGCCCTTGGGAACCGAGTACTCTTTTTCAGTCCCGTTGTCAGCCACCACATAAATCCTGCGCTGGCCCTTGGTGACTTCGCCGAACTTTACTACACCATCAATCTCGCTGATGATGGCGGTTTCGCGCGGCTTGCGGGCTTCAAAGAGCTCGACCACGCGCGGCAGACCACCGGTGATGTCCTTGGTTTTGGTGGTTTCACGCGGGATCTTGGCCAGCACGTCGCCGGGGAAGACCTCGTCGCCATCCTGCACCATGAGGTGAGCGCGTGATGGCATGAGATACCGCCGCGTGCTCTTGGCCTTGATCACGATGGCCGGCTGGCGCTTCTCGTCGGGAGATTCTCCCACGACGTGGCGCGAGAGGCCGGTAACTTCATCCACTTCCTCATGCAGCGTGACGCCTTCCTGCAGGTCCTTGAACTGCACGGTTCCGCCGATTTCCGTGAGGATGGCGAAGGTGTAAGGATCCCATTCCACCATCACCAGGCCCTGGGTGGTCTGCTGGCCATCCTGGACCTTGAGCTTGGCGCCATACACGACTGCATAACGTTCTTTTTCGCGGCCCTTATCGTCAACAATGGCGATGGAGCCGGCGCGGTTCATCACCACCAGATCGCCGGTCTTGGATTTGACGGTCTGCAGGTTGATGAAGCGAACGGTGCCGACAGTGCGGGCTTCCAGGCGCGACTGCTCAGAGACTCGCGATGCCGTACCGCCGATGTGGAAGGTACGCATGGTGAGCTGCGTTCCCGGTTCACCGATGGACTGCGCCGCGATAACGCCTGTCGCTTCACCGAGTTCGACGGTGCGTCCGGAAGCCAGGTTGCGGCCATAGCAGGCGATGCAAACACCACGTTTGGATTCGCAGGTGAGCACCGAGCGAATCTTGACGCGCTCAATGCCCGCCGACTGTATGGCCGAAGCGAGCTCTTCAGTGATTTCCTGGTTCACGTCTACGATGACGCTGCCTTCATAGTCTTTGATTTTTTCGAGCGAGACGCGTCCCACAATGCGGTCGCGCAGCGGCTCAATAATGTCGCCGGCTTCAACGATGGAGCCGACGTAAATTCCGTCCACAGTGCCGCAATCCTGCTCGCTGATGATTACGTCCTGAGCGACGTCAACCAGGCGGCGAGTGAGGTAGCCGGAGTCCGCGGTCTTGAGCGCCGTATCTGCAAGGCCCTTGCGCGCGCCGTGCGTGGATACGAAGTACTCGAGCACCGTAAGACCTTCACGGAAGTTGGCCGTGATGGGCGTCTCAATGATTTCACCCGACGGCTTGGCCATGAGGCCGCGCATGCCGGAGAGCTGGCGAATCTGCTGTTTGGATCCGCGAGCGCCGGAGTCGGCCATGACGTAAATCGGGTTCATGGAGCCGGTCTTGTCCAGCTCCTGCATATTGTTGAACATCTCGTCGGCAACCTTTTCAGTTACGTTCGACCAGATTTCGACAACCTTGTTGTAGCGCTCGCCGTTGGTGATGGCGCCATCAAGGTATTGCTGCTGAACGTTGATGACTTGTTTTTCGGCTTCGCTGACCAGGTCCTTTTTGTCGTCTGGAATGACCATGTCATCAATGCCGATGGAGAGGCCTGCCTTGGTGGCAAACCGGAAACCGATCTCCTTTACCTCATCGAGCATTTTGACCGTAACTTCCAAACCAAAACGCAGGTAGGTGTAGTTCACCAGCTGGCCGATGCCCTTCTTCTTGAGCAGGCCGTTGATGTACGGCATGTCCTTGGGCAGGTGATCATTGAGGATGGAGCGGCCCACCGTAGTGTTGACGAACTGGCGCTCAAACTTCACCGGATCAGTGTGGACGATGTCCTGATCGTCATAGGCCTGGGTGAGGTCAATGACCTCGCCGGTGTAGCGCAGGCGGATGGGCGTGAGCGTTTCCACTTCTCCGGCTTCCAGCGCGAGCAGCACTTCATCAGTATTGGCGAAGGCGCGGCCTTCACCCTTGGCGCCGGGCTTGCCTTTGGTCAGATAGTAGAGGCCGAGCACCATGTCCTGCGTGGGCACGGTGATGGGCTGGCCCGAAGCGGGCGACAGGATGTTGTGCGACGCGAGCATCAGCACGCTGGCTTCAACCTGAGCTTCCGGCGAAAGGGGAATGTGCACGGCCATCTGGTCACCGTCAAAGTCTGCGTTGAACGCGGTGCAGACCAGCGGGTGGATCTTGATGGCTTTGCCTTCCACCAGCACAGGCTCAAATGCCTGGATGCCGAGTCGGTGCAGAGTGGGCGCGCGGTTGAGCAAGACAGGATGGTCTTTGATGACCTCTTCCAGGATGTCCCACACGATGGGCTCCTGCTGCTCCACCATTTCTTTAGCCTGCTTGATGGTGGTGCAATGGCCGGTCTGCTCAAGGCGGTGATAGATGAACGGCTTGAACAGCTCGAGCGCCATCTTCTTGGGCAGGCCGCACTGGTGCAGCTTGAGTTCAGGACCCACGACGATGACGGAACGCCCGGAGTAGTCAACGCGCTTGCCCAGCAGGTTCTGGCGGAAGCGTCCCTGCTTGCCCTTGAGCGTGTCTGAGAGCGATTTGAGCGGACGATTGTTGGCGCCGCGAAGAACGCGTCCGCGACGGCCGTTGTCAAAGAGAGCATCTACGGATTCCTGCAGCATGCGCTTTTCATTGCGCACGATCACTTCAGGAGCGTGCAGGTCCATGAGCTTCTTGAGACGGTTGTTGCGGTTGATGACGCGACGATACAGGTCATTCAAGTCGGAGGTGGCGAAGCGGCCGCCATCGAGTGGAACCAGCGGACGCAGCTCCGGCGGAATGACCGGGATTACGTCAAGGATCATCCACTGGGGCTTGTTGCCGGATTTGCGGAACGCTTCCACGACCTTGAGCCGCTTGGCATACTTGAGCCGCTTCTGCAGCGAGGTCTCCTGCTTCATTTTGTCGCGCAGATCGACGGAGAGCTCTTCGACATCTACGCGCTTGAGCAGTTCCTTAATGGCTTCCGCGCCCATCATGGCCTTGAAGCCGGTAGCGCGGTACTGCTGATCAAGCTCCCGGAAACGCTGCTCTTCCTTGATAACTTCGCGGTCTTTAACCGGAGCTTCACCCGGCTCGACCACGACGTAAGATTCGAAGTAGAGCACGGACTCGAGGTCGCGGAGCGAGATATCGAGCAGGTGGCCGATGCGCGATGGCAGTCCTTTAAAGAACCATACGTGCGAGCATGGCGATGCGAGCTCAATGTGGCCGAGGCGCTCACGGCGGACTTTGCTGAGCGTGACTTCCACGCCGCACTTGTCGCAGATGACGCCCCGGTGCTTCATGCGCTTGTATTTTCCGCACAGGCACTCCCAGTCAGTGACCGGGCCGAAGATGCGCGCGCAGAACAGGCCGTCGCGCTCCGGCTTGAAGGTGCGGTAATTGATTGTTTCCGGCTTGGTTACTTCGCCATGAGACCAGCTGCGGATTCTTTCCGGTGAGGCCAGGCTGATGCGAATGGAGTCAAAGTCGGCAATCGCGTTCCCCAGATCAAATGGACTAGAACGGTACAAGGTGTCCTCCTGCGGCTGTTACGCTGCCGCGGCGGCTCCCGGTTTGAGTAACTTTGCGTTCAGTCTCAACCCCAGCCGGAGAGCGATCCGGAGTTGAGACGCGGTGCGACGAGCGATTGTGCAGAGCCCATGTTGCGTGCTGCTGGGCAACCAGGCTCTGCACAGGTACTAGTCGGCCGCCACGGCGACCTGTTTTTTGCCGCCTTCAATGCTCTTGATCAATTCCACGTCGAGGCAGAGCGACTGCAATTCGCGGATCAGGACGTTGAAGGATTCAGGCACGCCGGGTTCAATGGCGGCTTCGCCCTTCACAATGGCTTCGTAAATTTTGGTGCGGCCAAAGACGTCGTCAGATTTTGCGGTAAGCAGTTCCTGCAGGATGTACGCAGCGCCGTAGGCTTCCAGAGCCCAGACTTCCATTTCTCCAAAGCGCTGGCCACCGAATTGCGCCTTTCCGCCCAGCGGTTGCTGAGTGATAAGCGAGTAAGGACCGATGGATCTTGCGTGAATCTTATCATCCACGAGATGGCTTAATTTCAACATGTAGATGTAGCCGACCGTGACTGGCTGTTCGAACCTCTCACCCGTCATGCCGTCGTAAAGCTCGGTCTTGCCTGATTCCGGCAGCCCGGCTTCGCGCAGCATGGCTTTGATTTCCGCTTCGCGCGATCCATCAAACACCGGCGACGCAAAAAACACGCCCTTGGTCAAGGTCTTGGCCACGTTCACCAGTTCCTCGTCTTCCAGATTAGTAATTTTGTCTCCGAACGGTGTGTCCTTGAAGATTCCCTTCAGCTCGCGCCGAATCACTTCCTCGCGTGAGTTCTCTTTCAGGAACTCGCTGATGCGCTCGCCCAGCTGATATCCCGCCCAGCCCAGGTGAGTCTCCAGAATCTGACCCACGTTCATACGGCTGGGGACGCCCAGCGGGTTCAGCACGATTTCCACCGGTGTGCCGTCGGACAGGTAAGGCATGTCTTCTTCCGGCAGAATGCGTGCGATCACGCCCTTGTTGCCGTGACGCCCAGCCATCTTGTCGCCCACGCTCAGCTTGCGCTTCATGGCGATGTACACCTTCACCAGCTTGATCACGCCGGGAGGCAGTTCGTCGCCCTTCTGCAATTTGCCGATTTTCTCGTTGGTAATCTTGCGCAGAACATCAATCTGGCGGGAGGTCATCTCCTCGATCTCGTCAATCTGCTCGTTCACTCGCGGATCCTTATCCGCGTACTTGATGCGCTTCAGGTTGCGGGTGGAGATGCGCTCAATCGTTTCGCGGTCAAGAATCGTTCCCTTGGTCAGCAGGCGTTTGTTCGTGCGCTCGTCATGCAGATCAGCCTGGACTTCTTTTCCGCCCAGGATGGCTTCCAGACGCTTCAACCGCTCGTCCGTGAGGATTCGGATTTCGTCAGCCAGGTTCTTCTCCAGCCGCTCAATCTGCAACGTCTCAATCTGCTTGGCGCGCTCGTCCTTCTCCTGGCCTTTGCGCGAGAAGATCTTCACGTCCACCACCGTGCCCTCGATGCCCGGAGGACACGTGAGCGACGCATCGCGCACATCGCCGGCTTTTTCGCCGAAGATCGCACGCAGCAGCTTCTCTTCCGGCGTGAGCTGCGTCTCGCCTTTCGGCGTGACTTTGCCCACCATGATGTCGCCCTGCTTCACCGTTGCGCCAATTCTGATGACGCCGCTCTCATCCAGATCGCGTAGCGATGATTCGCTCACGTTCGGAATATCGCGGGTGATCTCTTCCGGCCCCAGCTTGGTGTCGCGAGCTTCAATCTCGAACTCCTCAATGTGAACGGAGGTGTAGTAGTCATCCTTGACCATCTTTTCAGAGACCAGGATCGCGTCCTCAAAGTTGTAGCCGCGCCATGGCATGAAGGCCACCAGCACGTTGCGACCCAGCGCCAGTTCGCCTTTATCGGTGCAAGGCCCGTCAGCAATCACCTCCCCCTTCAGCACGCGGTCGCCTTTCTTGACCACTGGCTTCTGGTTGATGCAGGTGTTCTGGTTGGAGCGCTTGAACTTTGTGAGCTGGTAGATGTCGCTACCCACTTCACGCGAGAGCTGCGTGGGATGATGCTCACCTTCCACGCGCACGATGATTCGCTCAGAGTCCACCGAATCAATAATGCCGTTGCGGCGAGCCAGCACTACAGCGCCAGAGTCACGAGCAGTCACGCCTTCCATTCCGGTTCCCACATACGGCGCCTGTGCACGAAGCAGCGGAACGGACTGCCGTTGCATGTTCGCGCCCATCAGCGCGCGGTTCGCGTCGTCATGCTCCAGGAAAGGCACCAGCGATGCGGCCACCGACACCAGCTGTTTCGGGCTGACGTCAATGTAGTCAACCTCCTCGCGCGGCACCAGCACAAAGTTGCCGGCCTTGCGGGCATTGACCAGTTCGGCCACAATGCGGCCCTTCTCGTCCAGGTGAATGTTCGCCTGTGCAATCACGTGGCGGTCTTCTTCCCAGGCTGACAGGTAGAAGGAGAACGGCTCCCAGTCAATCGGCTTCTTGCGGCGCTCTTTGAGGTCGCCATTCGACTTTTCCATTTCCTTCTGCTCAATGTGATCGCCCACACGATAATCGCTGTCACCGGCGTTCACCACCGTCACAAAGTCGATAATCCGCGCATCCTTTACGCGCCGGTAGGGCGACTCAATGAAGCCGTAGTCATTGATTCGCGCGTAGCAGCTCAATGAGCTGATCAGCCCGATGTTTGGACCTTCCGGGGTTTCAATTGGGCAGATACGGCCGTAATGTGTCGGGTGCACGTCGCGTACTTCGAATCCAGCGCGTTCACGCGAGAGACCGCCCGGTCCGAGGGCCGAGAGGCGCCGCTTGTGCGTGATTTCTGAAAGCGGGTTCGTCTGGTCCATGAACTGTGAGAGCTGTGACGATCCAAAGAACTCGCGGATCGCCGCCATCACCGGCTTCGCGTTCACCAGGTCATGCGGCATGGCTGTCGACATTTCCTGGTACACGCTCATCTTTTCTTTAATGGCGCGCTCCATGCGCACCAGCCCAATGCGGAACTGGTTTTCCATCAACTCGCCAACCGCGCGCACGCGGCGGTTGCCAAGGTGATCGATGTCGTCCACCGAGCCGAGGTTCTTGCGCAGCTTCAGCAGGTAGCGGATGGTCGCGTAGAAATCTTCCGGATCCAGCGTGCGTTTTTCCAGGTCTGTGGCTTCGTTCTTCTCGTACAGCTTGATGTTGAACTTCAAGCGGCCCACGCGGCTGAAATCATACTTGCGCGCGTCAAAGAACATGCCATGGAACAGCGCCGTCGCCGTGTCCAGCGTTGGAGGATCTCCCGGACGCAGTTTGCGGTAGATTTCAATCAGCGCTTCCTGCGGCGTCTTGACTGAATCGCGGCGTAGGGTCGCGCTGATCACGTTACCCACATCATCGCGTTCGGGGAACATCACGTGGACCTCTTCAATCCCCGCGTCCATGATCTTGCTCAGCTTATCTGCCGTGACTTCACTGTTGGCTTCCAGCAGGATGTCGCCGCTCGCCGTGTCGACCACATCTGCGGCGGCAAATGCGCCTTCAAGATCCGTTGTGTCGATATCGATCTCGGTGATCTTTGCTTTCTGGATTTCCTTGAGCACCGTGGGCGTGATCTTGCGTCCGGAGTGGGCAATCTCATGCCCGCTCTTGTCCTTGATGCTGTGCGCCAGCTTCAGTCCCAGCAGGTTCGTCGGACGCTCAATCCCCGTCTCCAGCATCCAGCGCAGTTTTTTGTCCTTCAGGCTGATGCGATCCACGGTGTAGAACGTGCGCAGAATGTCCTCGTCGGAACGCAGGCCCAGGGCGCGCAGAAAAATCGTTCCCAGGAACTTGCGCTTGCGGTCAATGCGGACATAAAGGATGTTCTTCTGGTCGTATTCGAATTCCACCCATGATCCGCGATAGGGAATGATCTTGCCCAGGAAGTAAGTGCGGTTGTTCGCCGTCTCAAAGAACACGCCGGGCGAGCGGTGCAACTGGCTCACAATTACACGCTCAGTGCCGTTGATGATGAACGTGCCGTTCTGGGTCATCAGCGGGATGTCGCCAAAGAAAACTTCCTGCTCCTTGATGTCGCGGATGCTCTTGTTCCCCGTCTCCGGGTCCTTGTCATAAATCGTCAGGCGAATCGTGACCTTGAGCGGAGCGGAATAAGTCATGCCGCGCTCTTCGCACTCGGCAACGTCATATTTCAGTTGCAGGCCCACAGGGTCGCCGCACTTGTTGCAGAAGTCAGGAGTGTTGGCGTTGTAGGTGCCGCACTTTGCGCAGAGCACCTCGCCCGGATGAAACGGGTCTGTAATAACCGTGTTGCCGCAATTACGGCAGGTGGTGCGCAGGTGATGGAGACCCTTCAGGTGTCCGCACTTGCACTCCCAGTTGCCGATGGAAAAGTCCACAAACGCCAGCTCAGAGACGTTGCGAAAGTCTGTGATTGGAAAAACTGATTGAAAGACGGACTGCAATCCGCTGTCGTCACGCTCGCTGGGCAGCTTGTCCATTTGCAGGAAGCGGTCATAGGAACGCTTCTGAACCTCAATGAGGTTGGGAATCTGCAACGCTGCCGGGATCTTGGAGAAATCGAGACGATAACGGGAAGCGCCATTCTTATTGGGCATGATTACTCCTAAAACTTGTGTCAAACGTTCGCTGTTGCGGCGAACTGAGGGTGAGGTTCTGTTCTGGATTTTGCTTGCTTTTCCAGAGCGAAACCTGTTATCTATGCAGCGTTACGACCCGCTGCACCAAAATTGGGCAGAGACAAAAACAGGCCAGCGGGAGACAAGAATTCCCGTTGACGCCGCGATAGCGAAATGCAAAGCTGAATTGTGTTTGTCCGCGCCCGTCTGACTAGACCGTTCCGGGTCTGTTTCTCACAGACCAGTTAAATATCCATTAAAACCGGCAGGCAGGCTATTCGCACACAAGCCCCGCCAAAAGCTTGTGGCACCACGCCTTTGTCCCTGCGCCATGACAAATGTAAAACCGGTTCGGAAGAGAACTTCGGTATCTATTTGATAACAGAAGTTGTCCTCCGGATTCAAGTCTGTTGGAGGACACTCCCAAAGAATGCCCTCCGGACTTGCCAAAAGTGGCACCTGAATGCCACTCGAAAAGCTCTTACTTCACTTCCACCGTTGCACCGGCGTCGGTGAACTTCTTCTTGATGGTCTCCGCCTCCTCCTTGGAAACGTTCTCCTTGATCGGCTTGGGAGCGCCATCCACCAGGTCTTTTGCCTCTTTCAGGCCCAGGCTGGTGACTTCACGTACTGCCTTGATTACATTGATCTTATTCGCGCCAGCGCCAGTCAGCACCACGGTGAACTCAGTCTTTTCTTCCGCCGGGGCCGCCGCTGCCGCGCCGCCACCAGCCACCATCACCGGGGCCGCCGCTGCCGCGGAAACGCCTAGACGCTCTTCCAGCTTCTTCACCAGCTGGGCTGCATCCAGTAGGCTGAGTCCAACAATCTGATCTTCGAGTACCTGCAAATCTGCCATTTTCTTATCCACCTTTATGAAATCGTTTTGTGCTGATTCGCCGCATCATCCCATCGCGTTCCAATGCGCCCAGACTAGCGCCACGTGAGCCGCTGACAGCGAGAACCTCTACTCCTGAAGGCGTGCACCTGGCCTGCAGGAAAAACCGTTAATCTGTAACCTGCGAATTGACTGCCGTCGGCTCGGCAGCCGCCACTTCAGCCGCACCTCCGGCTTGTCCGAACTTATTCTTCTCCACGCCCTGGTTAATCACCACCGCCAGATCGCGACCGGCTGCGTTCATCACCGTCACAAGCCGCTGTGCCGGAGCATTAATAAGGAAGAGCAGCTTGGAGTGAATCTCTTCCTTGGACGGCATCGTCGCCAGTGCCTTGATCTCATTGATTGAGATCACGCGACCTTCCAGCACGCCTGATTTAAATGAGAACTCCGGATTGTCGTCTACATACTTGCTCAGCGCCTTCGCCAGCGCCACAGGGTCGCCTTCTGTGTACGCGATTGACGTGACACCCTTCAGGCCTTTCAGCGCCTCTCCAACCTTGGTTCCTTCTGACGCGCGCTGCGCCAGCGTGTTCTTCACCACCTGGTAGCTGCCGCCCACCGAGCGCACCGTGCGCCGCAATTGGTCATCCTTGGCTACCGTGAGTTTTGAAAATGTGCCCACAATCATGCTGCTGGCCTTCTGCAGGCTCACATTCAGTTTTTCAATCTGTTCGGCTTTTTTGGCTTTTGTGACTGCCATGTTCGGTCTCCTTTTATGCCTTCGCCGCAGCTTCAACCGCGGACGTGTCGACCGAAATCCCCGGTCCCATGCTGGAAGAAATGTAAGCGCCCTTGATGTACTTGCCTTTTGCGGCCGCAGGTTTCGCCTTCACCACGCTGCTGATCACCGTCGTCGCGTTGTCCACCAGTTTGTCCGGCGTGAAAGAAATCTTGCCCACGGGCACATGCACCAAGGCCGTCTTGTCCGTCCGGAACTCAACCTTACCAGCCTTAATTTCTTTCACTGCGTTGGCTATATCAAATGTCACTGTACCAGTCTTCGGGTTGGGCATCAGGCCACGAGGACCCAGCACCTTGCCCAGTTTGCCCACCGATTTCATCATGTCGGGCGTGGCGATCACGGCGTCAAAATCCGTCCAGTTTTCCTTCTGGATCTTTTCCACCATGTCCTCGCCGCCTATAAAGTCGGCTCCGGCAGCTTCCGCTTCACGAACTTTTTCGCCACTGGCGACGACCAGGACTTTCTTCGATTTTCCCAGACCGTGCGGCAGAACCACCGTGCCGCGGACCATCTGGTCGGCGTGCTTTGGATCCACTCCAAGACGAAGCGTAACTTCCACCGTCTCGTCAAACTTGGCGAACTTCACCTTCTGCAGCAAAGGCACCGCTTCATTCAGCGGATACGCCCGGTTCTCCACCGCCGCTCGCGCCTTCGTTATGTTCTTTCCTGCTTTGCTACTCATGGTGCTCCTTTATCTCCCACCGCCTCCGGGCTCTTCTCCGGCGCCGTGGTGTTTGCGATTTAGCAATTGGTAATTAGCATTTAGCCAATCACTCGAAACTTCACGGGTTTCAATTTTGGCAATCTTGGCAGTTTTGGCACTTCTCACCAGGGTGAATGCCGATTGGGAGCCATGACGCCAACTTTCATCCATTACCGCTCAGGCGGTAACTTCAATCCCCATACTGCGCGCAGTGCCCTTCACGCTTTTGATTGCCGATTCCAGCGACACCGCATTCAAATCCGGCATCTTCTGCTTGGCAATCTCCATCACCTGCTTTTCCGTGACCTTTCCCACCTTGTCCTTATTGGGGGCGCCGGAGCCCTTGGCAATGCCCGCCGCTCGCTTCAACAACACCGCTGCCGGGGGCGTCTTGGTGATGAACGTGAATGAACGGTCTGTGTAAACCGTGATCACCACCGGAATAATGAGCCCGGCCATTTCCTTGTTCTGGGTGCGGGCGTTGAACTGCTTGCAGAACTCCATGATGTTGATCTGCGCCTGGCCCAGTGCCGGACCAACCGGAGGAGCGGGCGTTGCTTTGCCGGCTTCAATCTGCAGCTTTACGGATGTCTGTACTTTTTTCGGTGCCATCTCTTTGTCCTGACTCTAGCTCGTGTGGCAAAGGCACTCCTGCCTGTGCTCCTTAATTGAATCTCTATGGCAACGAGCTTTGGTTTTCAAATTACCCACTTACCAAATTACTTAATTACCAAATCTTTCTACGCCACTTTCTCCACTTGCCCAAACTCCAGCTCCACAGGTGTCGCCCTACCAAAGATCGTCACCATCACCTTCAGCGTCTCGCGATCTTCGTTCACTTCGTCCACCTGGCCGTTGAAGTTGGCAAATGGCCCGTCGGTGATGCGCACAGTCTCGTTCTTCTCAAACTTGACTTTGATCCTGGGCTTGTCCTTGCCCACGTTCACGCGATAGACAATCTGGTTCACTTCGTCTTGTGAAAGCGGCGTGGGATCGTTGGCTGTTCCCACAAATCCTGTAACGCGCGGCGTCGATTTCACCACATGCCACACATGGTCGCCCTCGCCGCCCGTGCGGAACCCGGTAAGGTCCATCTGTACCAGCACGTATCCTGGATAGAACATGCGTTCAACCGTATATTTCTTGCCGCCGCGAATCTCCGTCACCGGCTCCGTGGGAATCACCACCTTGCCGATCTTCGCCTCCAGGCCGAAAGCCTTGATGCGCGACTCCAGTGACTCCTTCACCTTGCGCTCGAAACCCGAATAGCTGTGGATGATGTACCACTTCATGTTCGGATTGGCATTTTCTTCAGGAACAGGCTGCCCACCATCAGGTGGAACAGGTCCGGCGCCGGCTGCGTTCTGCTCTTCCATCATCATTAAATCAACTTTCCGGGTGCGTTTACCTGACATGGTGTAGCAACAAGTCAACGCCCCTGGCGATCGCGGTATCGATTGCAAAGAAAAACACCCCGAACAGAATCACCGTAATGATCACCACCACTGTGGTCGCCTGCACTTCCTTGCGATTCGGGAATGTGACCTTCCGCATTTCATTGCGGACATCGGAAAGGAAACCCTTGGTACGCGCCGGAAACTGCTTCAGCCGCCCGCTCAGGCTCTGTTCGTCGCGCGTCATCATTGCTGCTTTCGCCATTTGCGTTACCTTTTTACTTCCTGCTGCACATGCAGCTCGTACTTCCCAAAAATCTGGCAGGGGCGGAGGGATTCGAACCCCCAAGTCCGGTTTTGGAGACCGGCAGTTTAGCCGTTGAGCTTACGCCCCTCTAAAACCAGCAATTAGCACTTAGCTGTTAGCAATTTGCTTTCGTGTCGCTGTTCTGCCCTTTCGGACGAACCTGGTACGCGTTCTGGCTAATTGGTAATTGCCAATTGCTATTTGCTGCTCTACTTAACTTCTTTGTGCGCCGTATGCTTCCTGCACCGCTTGCAGAACTTTTTAAACTCAAGACGTCCCGTTGTCGTCTTCTTGTTCTTGGTCGTCGAATAATTCCGCTCTTTGCAGTCGCCGCACTGTAATGTCACGATTTCACGCATGATTAAACCCAGCCCTTAGCTCCTGGCCATTAGCTCTCAAGCTGCTTTTTTCAAAAGCCGAGAGCTAAGCCTGATTTCTATTTGTCGTCGGATTCGGGTTCAAATTACCCAATTACCAACTTACTCAGTTGCCCAATCCTCTTACTGGATGATCTCGCTGATAGTTCCCGCTCCCACGGTCCTTCCACCTTCACGGATAGCGAACCTGAGTCCCTTTTCCATGGCCACCGGCGTGATCAGCTCAATCGTCAAAGCCACGTTGTCGCCCGGCATCACCATCTCCGTGCCGCTCGGCAGCTCCGCCACGCCCGTCACGTCCGTGGTACGGAAGTAGAACTGCGGACGATAGCCCTTGAAGAACGGTGTGTGCCGCCCGCCTTCTTCCTTCGTCAGCACATAGATCTCGGCCTTGAACTTGGTGTGCGGCGTGATCGATCCGCCTTTGGCCAGAACCATTCCGCGCTCCACGTCGTCTTTGCCGATGCCGCGCAGCAGCAGCCCGGCGTTATCGCCCGCCATGCCTTCATCGAGCTGCTTCTTGAACATCTCCACGCCGGTCACAACCGTCTTGCGGGTCTCGCGGAAGCCCACAATCTCAACTTCCTCGCCCACCTTGACCTTGCCACGCTCGATACGGCCGGTCACCACCGTGCCGCGACCCGAGATGGAGAAGATGTCTTCAATCGGCATCAGGAACGGCTTGTCCACATCACGCGCCGGCAGCGGCACGCTCTTGTCCACCGCTTCCATCAGCTCGTCAATCTTCTTCTCCCACTGCGCTTCTCCGTTCAGCGCGCCCAAGGCCGAAAGCCGCACTACCGGAACGTCATCGCCGGGAAACTTGTAGCTCTTCAGCAGCTCGCGAACTTCCAGTTCCACCAGGTCGAGCAGCTCCGGATCATCCACCGCATCACACTTGTTCAGCGCCACCACGATGTAGGGCACGCCTACCTGGCGGGCCAGGAGCACGTGCTCGCGTGTCTGCGGCATGGGACCGTCCGTGGCCGCCACCACCAGGATCGCGCCATCCATCTGGGCCGCGCCGGTAATCATGTTCTTGATGTAGTCGGCGTGGCCGGGGCAATCCACGTGCGCATAGTGCCGGTTCGGCGTCTCATACTCCACGTGCGCCGTGGCGATGGTGATACCGCGCTCGCGCTCTTCCGGAGCGTTATCAATCGAATCGAACGAGCGAAACTGGATCTTGGGGTTGTGCTTGCTCAACACCTTGGTGATGGCCGCCGTCAGCGTGGTCTTGCCGTGGTCAATGTGACCAATCGTCCCTACGTTTACGTGCGGCTTGCTGCGGTCAAATTTTTCCTTTGCCATATTCTTCTTTGCCTCTAGCCTTCAGCTCTTAGCTTTGATCTGTTTCTTTTGTCTCCGCCTGATCGGCATTCATCCGGGCAAATCCGCGGTAAGCCCTCTTCAGTAATATCGATAAACCTTGCGGTACTTGTTCCGCGTCGCGGGATCCGCCTGCTCAATCTTCTCCAGGTAAAACTCCCGCATTAACGCCTGGTCTGAAAGCGCCAGCGATCCGTACAGCTCTCTCGCCGTCTTTCCCGACCTCGCCAGCGTCGCGTCTACCATCTCCAGCTGCCCCGAGTTCACGATCTTCTCGAACTCGCGCACTCCCATGTTCTTGCTCTCAAGCCGGCTGTAAAACTTCTGCACCGCGGCCGCACCAAAAACGCGCTCAATCGCCGCTTTCAACTGCTCAAAATCTTCGGTCTTCCGGACCGGAATCGGCGCCTGCTGAAATGCCATTCGTTTTCTTCACTTCAAGGGCTCCGCCACGCTTCGCCCTCACGCTCCGCTCGCGCCAATCCGCGCTCGCTCCGCGTTTCACCCTTCCTTGGATTCTTTTTGCCTTCACTCGCCGATCCGGTCCGCCTTCGACCGAGTCTGGCTGTTTGCTAATTGCCAGTTGCTAAGTGCTCTTCTGGAGCGGGAGACGGGAATCGAACCCGCGACCAACAGCTTGGAAGGCTGTGACTCTACCACTGAGTTACTCCCGCCCTTGCCACTACCTACTGCTCACCGCGTTGAGCCCTGATTTTTTCTGCTCTCCAGTGCAGCACCGTTCGCGCCGCAAAAAATCCCAGCAGGACCAGAACCAGTCCGCGCAGGCTTATGCCGTTGCCTGCCACTCGGATTCCATCGTTTGTCATGGTCGTCCAGGCAAGTACGGCAAGAACCGCATACAGCGTCATTGCTACCCAGAACTTCTTGTCTTGGCCCATCTGCCACAAAAGCTGCTTACCGTGTGCTCTACCAACTGAGCACATCAGCCCTCTGAAATCTGGAGCTGATGACCGGGATTGAACCGGTGACCTCTCCCTTACCAAGGGAGTGCTCTACCAACTGAGCTACATCAGCTCTAAAAACCTGGTGCACAGGGGAGGATTCGAACCTCCGTAGCTCCTGAGAGCGGCAGATTTACAGTCTGCTGCCATTAACCACTCGGCCACCTGTGCATTTGCAGCTCTCGCGCCAATGCGCGGATCAAACGCCGCGACTCAAAACTTCTTTCTGCTGCCGAGCGCTGCTTTTTTCTAAGCCGGTGAACGGGGACTCTCTTTGAAAACGAAGACGCGCGAACATACTTCCGCATCAGCCGTTGTTTAACGTGATCGAAAGTCTGTTAATGGAATGCTTCGGTAGAAAACTCTTTTGTGCGCAGTGCCTGCTTCAAACCGAAACGCGCCAGCTTTCGCGCTTCAGGAAAGCCCGTTTTACATCTGGAGCTGGCGAAGGGATTTGAACCCCCGACCCTCTGATTACAAATCAGATGCTCTACCAGCTGAGCTACGCCAGCAAACTACCCCTAAACGGAGCAAATAAATAAGTTAGCACAACGGCAATCCGCGTGCAACAGCAACACTTGTTATCTCTGATATCTTTGCGGGAACGTGCCCGGGAAAATTAGTACGACTCGCAGAGGCTATTGTAACGAATTTCGCCCTACTTGTGGGGACGGGGGCCCAAAAAACCTCCTCGTTTATACTGGCCCGGATGTCACTCCGGCGCAAACTGCTGATTTCAGCCGCTTTCCTGGCCGTGGTTGCCGTGGCGGGCTTTTTTATCTACCGCCGCTCCGCCCATCCACCGGAAATTGCCCGCCTGCTCCCTGAAGGGGATATCATCGTTTACGCCAATTTTAAACCCGCCCACCTCTGGAATCTCACCCAGTCTGCCCCGGTGGCCATTGAAGGGGAATATCAGGACTTTATCAACCGAACCGGCATCCAGTTCGAGCGCGACCTCGACGAAGTCGCCATGTCCCGACGCGATACCGCCGACGGCAGAGACACCGAATCCACTGAAATTTTTGTCGGCCGTTTCGACCTGCAGAAGCTCAAAAACTATCTCGAAAGCATCTCCTCCCAGCGCGACAGCTATCACGGCCGCCTGCTCTACATCATCCCGCATGAAGGCCACACGGTCCGGGTCTGCTTGCTGGATGGGACTCGGATTGCCGTAACCAACATGGTGTCCTCCGATCCCATGCACGAGATCATCGACGGCGCTGACTCTTCTTCCGCCGGCCCCTCTCTGCTGCAGACCTACTACAGCAAAGTCCCGGTCGCCAGTCTGGGCTGGCTGATCGTCCGCAACGGCCCATCGCGGTCTGCTCAACTGCCCGGCCCGCTGAGCTTCGATTTCCTGAACAATACCGTCACGGTTGGCTCCGTCCGGTATGAAGGTAATTTGAAATTTCGGGCTGACGTCATCGCCGCCACCGATGACAATGCCAAACAGGTCGTCGATTCCGCCACCGGTTTTCTTGCCATATACCGCACCGTGGCTCGGTCGATTGGTACGCACGGCACGGATACTGACATCAAAGCTGCCATTGACAGCATTCACGTGGAGCAGAATAAAAACGTGGCAGTTTTCACTGCCACGCTGTCGCAAAGGGTTTTGAAGAAACTTTTCTCAGAAGCGGGATCTCAGGCCGTTGCTCCCGCCGCATCACCCAGCCCGTCGCCTACGCCGAAGCAGAGAAACCATCGTCGGCCTCGACACACCAAGCCGGATCAACGTTGACGCTTAGTTCCTCAGGGTCGGGCGTTGATTACACTCACGCTGGCATTCGTGGTAACAAACAGGCGCTCATGCAACAGGTCAATGGCGGTCTGCCGCGGTCCTATGTCTGTCGGTACCCTGCCGATTTGCTGGCGTGTGTTTGCATCCACAATGTCAACCTGGTTCTGGGCAAAATCAGCCACGTAGATGCGGTTTGTAAATGGATTCACTGACAGCCCTACCAGCTCGGTGCTGAGCGTGGTTTCTGCGATCAGCGTGTTGGTGTTGCCATCAATTACGTTTAATGTCCCGGTCTCATCCGCCGCATAAATCAGGTTCCGGATGGGATCCACACCAACTCCAATCGTAAACTGGCCCGCCGTGCGGACCTGTGCGATCACGGTATTGGTATTTCCGTCCACCACGGTCACCGCGCCAAAGAAATTATTGTTGGAAATGTAGACGCGGTTGTTTACCGGATTAATGGCAAAGTTTTGCGGCAGAGGCACCGGTATTAATGCCGTTACCGCATTGGCATTGCCGTCAATGACTGCCACTGCGGATCCACTTCCAAATTCGGAAACATAGATCCGGTTCAGCCTGATATTGATGCCCATTTGCGCTGGACTCCCGGGCACCGGAATGCTCGTAATCACCTGGTTGTTCTGCGTGTTGACCACATACACCAGGTTCTGGATGATATCGGAAACATAAAGGCGCGAGGTAACGGGATTGACAGCGACTCCTACGGGATCGATTCCTACCTGAATGGTGGCTGTTTGAGTGTTGGTCCTTTCGTCAATGACCGCGACCGTCCCCTGGCCCGAATTGGCAACATAAGCCAGACGTGTAACGGGGTTCACGTCAATACCATTGGGCTCGGTTTCGGGAACGCTCGTGATCAGCGATTCTGCGCGAACAACGCCGCTGAACAGGGTTATGACTGCGATCAAGACCGCAAGAGGCAAGTGACTCTTTCTGTAATGCATGGATTTCCTTTCTTTCCGGATTCACGGTGTTTCAATGGGGGGAACGCCAGTGAACCTGTGAGTCAGGTGCTTTGGATTTGAAAGCTGAGATGCTGCTGGAATTCGCGCGGGAGGGCTGTCTAAGGTTAAAGTTCGGTTTAAAAAATGCCCTAGTTCACGGCTAGGAGAGGCGGAAAATCAAACGGCCCGGGAGATCTCCCAGGGCCGCGAAAACACAACCTGTCTCTGACTACATCGACCCGGACGCCACCTGCTGAGTAAACGTAAACCGCAGATACTTGTTCGGGTTTACCGGCGTGTTGAAGATGCGCACTTCGTAGTGCAGGTGCGGACCTGTGCTGCGACCGCTCTGCCCAACGTAACCAATTGTGTCGCCGCGGTGTACCAGCTCTCCCGGCGTGACTGCGTAGCCTGACATGTGTCCGTAGAGCGTGCTGATTCCGTTTCCGTGATCAATCAGCACCGTCCGGCCGTAGCCATTCACGATCTCTGAAAAACGCACCACGCCATCAGCCGGAGCGATGATCCGCGTACCCACATCAGCGGCAATGTCCACCCCGCGATGGAATGCCCCCTCACCGCTGAACGGATCAATGCGTTCACCAAACGATCCGCTCACGCGTCCCTGCACAGGCCACAAGGTCGGCGCCTGAGCCAGGCGCAGCCAATCCTTTGTGCTTGTGTCCCGCATGTCGCCCATGCCGATTCCCACCGAAGCCGCGCCGGTCATGGCCGTCATGCGCAGGGCGTAGAACTGTTGCAGGGAAGCTGAAGCCGGGTCGTCATCCTGGAACGCCGGGTCTGGTTTAAGCCCGTAGAGAGAAGAAACTTCGCCCGCCAGCGAGGTGAGTGACTGGGCCTGTAACTGGTTTTCCTGGGCGATCTGTTCCAACTGGGAATATTGCGATCTGAGGGCTTCTTTTTCCGTGCGCAACTGGTTGAAGCGTTGGGTTTTGACCAGCATACGAGTATAAGAGCCGGCCATGCCGGTGATGGTCAGCATCCCAATCAGGGCCCCAGCAATAAACACGTAGGCATAGTGCAGAGGGATGGGAATTTTGAGCAGCTCGCCCTCAGAATTGCGGGCCACCAGCATGATATAAAAGCGTTTCCGCAAGGGATAACTCCGAGTTTTAATCTTTACTTACGCTCTCAGGAGCGCCTTGTCTGGCTCAGGCAACAGGCCGCAATCCGACGGCTAAAAATTCAAAGCTTTTTTCTGGCGCCTTTCCGGTAGTGGGAGAGAATGGCCGCCTGACTCGGGAGAAATTTTGGTTCCGTAACTTTACTAGCGGCTTCTGACCCCTGTCAACCAGAGGTACAGTAACGAAAGGTCCTTATCCACCATAGGGATGGCCGTTCATCCCGCCTGAGTCTTTGGTTACTCGGAATGTAAACATCCCAACATCATCATAATTCTGCGCATCAGGTGGTCGCCTGATCAGTATGATGGGCATTTATGCAGGTAAACCCTTTTCTTCGATATAGTTGAGCTCGTCTTGATTTCCAGCGAGAAGAAGCTAATTGAAAGCATTCGCCGCCTCGCACCCCAAAGCCGCAATCGGGCCGTGGTGCGTGGGATCGGCGATGACTGTGCCGTAATCCGCCTCGCTCTGCGCCATGAACTCCTCGTCACTACTGACTTCTCAATTGAAGACGTGCATTTTCGCCGCAAGTGGCATCCGGCCCGCAGCGTCGGCCACCGCTGCCTCGCTCGCGGCCTCAGTGACATTGCCGCTATGGGCGGCGAGCCCCTCGCCTGCTTCCTCTCTCTCGGCCTTCCACCCAAACTGCCTCAACGCTGGGCCGACGAATTCCTGCAAGGTCTCTCCCGACTCGCCAAACGACACGGCGTCCAGCTCGCAGGTGGCGACATCTCAGCTGCGCCCAAAATCACCGCGGACATCATCGTCACCGGACAGGCGCCAGCCGGCAAAGCTTTGTTGCGCTCCGGAGCTCGTCCCGGCGATCTGATCTATGTCACCGGAGAACTCGGCGCGTCAACGGCAGAGTTGAAACAGCTTTTGGCGGGCCAGCAGCTCCGACCATCGCCCTCAAGCCGCCACTTCTTCCCAGAGCCTCGACTTAATGCCGGCTCTTGGCTTCGTCGTCGCGGCCTGGCCACTGCCATCGATCTCAGCGACGGCCTCTCCATTGACCTCGGCCACATCTGCGAAGAGAGCCGCGTCTCCGCCCTCATCGACTCGCGCAAGATTCCCATTGCCCGCAAGGCCACCCTTCAACTCGCCCTGCATGGTGGCGAAGACTATGAGCTTCTCTTTACTGCTCCGCGCTCCGCAAAAATTCCTGCCTCAATCCACGGCGTGAAGGTTACCCAGATTGGTTCCGTCACGCAAAAAGATTACCGCGCCGCAATAAAGATTCTGGATGACAATGGCAAACAGCGAACTCTTCCATCACTGGGATGGCAGCACTTCAGAACTTGACTCTGCCACTCCCTTGCTGATGTAGAATTTCGCGTAACTTTTCCAAATCTGAAACGTAGGATGGAACATGAGCACTCCTCCACCACCAATGTCTGAAGCCGCTTTGCCCCAGCAACCCGCGCAGCCCGCTCTGTCCGAGCCTGCTCGCCTTATCAAAACGTTTACCGCTCCCAGCGAGACCTTTGCCGACGTGAAGCGCCGCGGAGGCTGGTGGGCGCCGTGGTTGCTTGTCGCGATTGTCTCAGTGGCAGCGCTGGTCTTTGCCGGACAAAAGATTGGTTACGAAAACATCACCCGTCAATCAATCGAGCACTCGTCTCGTGCAGCGCAGTTTGATAATCTGCCCTCCGAGCAGCAGGAACGTCAAATTGCTTTGGCAGCCAAGATCACGCAAGTTACCTTCTACGTGGTCCCGGTTTTTACATTGATCTTTGGGCTAATTGTCGCTGCCATTCTGATGGCGGTGTTTAACTTCGGCTTTGACGCTCAAGTCCCCTTCTCTCGCGCCATGGGTATCGTGTTTTATTCCTATCTGCCTGGCATCATAGCGGGAATCCTCGGCATCATTTCTGTCGCATTAAGCGCCAATCCTGAAGGCATTAACGTGCGCAATATGGTGGCCAGCAATCCTGCCTACTTCATGGATCCAGCCACCAGTTCCAAATTCCTCTATCAGTTTCTCGGTGGGATTGATGTCTTCGTGATCTGGACGATTTGCCTGATGGGAATCGGCTTCGCTGTAAATTCCAACAACCGGAAACTCTCCCGCGGCACCGCTATCGCAACCGTTTTTGTCCTCTTCATTGTGTGGAAGCTGGCCACCTCAGCCATTGGATTTGGGGCGTAAGTTTCATTGCGGGAAAAAGCCATTCGCCGTTAAAAATCAACCGTTTAGTGACCTGCCCCGGCCTCAGCAGCCGGGGTATGTTCTAATAATTATTTACGCATGCCACAACCAGGTGCCAGGATAAGACGCCGCCTCAAGGCGGTTCACCGTACGTTACGAGAGATCAGAATGATCGGCAAGGGACTGGTCTCAAAAGACCATCCCATTCAGGTGCACATCATTCCCATGCGCCGCTGCAATCTTTCCTGTGCCTATTGCAATGAATACGACGATGTCTCCCAGCCCGTGCCGCTCGAAGAGATGTACCACCGCATTGACAAGCTGGCGGCGCTCGGCACATCTCTCATTACCATCAGCGGCGGCGAGACTCTGCTCCATCCTCAGCTTGACGACATCATCCGCCGCATCCGCTCCCATGGCATCATTGCCGGCCTCATCACCAATGGCTATCTGCTGACGCCGCAACGTATCCGGCAGCTCAACGACGCTGGCCTCGACCACCTCCAGATCTCCATCGACAATGTCCAGCCTGACGATGTCTCCAAGAAATCACTCAAGGTCCTGGATAAGAAACTGCAATGGCTGCGCGAGCATGCCGACTTTCACGTGAACATCAACTCCGTAATCGGCGCAGGAGTGAAGAACCAGTGGGATGCCGTGACCATCGGCAAACGCGCGGTCGAACTAGGCTTCACCTCCACTGTCGGCATCATTCATGACGGAACCGGCCAGCTCAGGCCGCTTTCAGAACAAGCACAGACCGTTTTCACTGAAATGAAGAAGCTGGGCAAACACAGTTATGCTCGCTTCAATCAATTCCAGAACAACATTGCTTTGGGCAAGCCAAACAACTGGCGCTGCCGCGCCGGCTCTCGCTACCTCTATATCTGCGAGGACGGTCTGGTGCACTACTGCTCCCAGCAGCGCGGCTACCCAGGAATCCCTCTGGCTGACTACACTGTCGCCGACGTCAAGCGCGAGTACTTCACCCAGAAATCCTGCGCGCCCAACTGCACTGTCTCCTGCGTCCATCAGACATCTCTTGTTGATTTCTGGCGCGATCCGCAAACCCAAAGCTCACATGAAGTCTCCCGTCCCTCTTCTCAGCCCGAACTGGTACAGATTAAGTCCCGCCAAAAAGAATCCGCCATGGCGGATTAGCCCCTTTCTGAAACTTCGAGCGTAGCTTTTTCTGAAAGCTCGAGCGCTAGCGAGAGTGGCCTGCGTGAAACAAGGATCGGGCGTCCGCGCTGGTTTGGTATCTGGCGTCTTCTTTTGCTTGAGGCAGGGCATTTTATCGGATGAAAGGCCCTTGCATTACTCGGTCTTCAGTACTCACCCCAGCGCCTCCCTCAACGCCGCTCTTGCCAGCAACCGCGTGGAGTCAAGGGTTGGAAGTGGTGAATCCTCATCACTGACCAGAAGCGGGATTTCCGTGCATCCCAGCACCACGGCATCGCAGTCCTGGTTTTTCATCTGTTCTATGGTCTGCTGCATGTAGAAGAGTGACTCCAGTGACTGCACTCCGCGCACCAGTTCGTAAAAAATGATGTTGTTGATGCGTTCCCGCTGCTGCTTCGTCGGACATACACAGCCTATTCCCAGCTTTTCCAACTGCTCAGGATAGACGCTGCTCTCCACCAGAAACTTTGTTCCCGTAATCCCCAGCTTGCGGAACCCTCGCTTCTGCGCCTCTCTGCCCACTTCTCCCGCAATATGCAGCCACGGCAGCGGGGAGTTCGGCAAAACGTATTTCATGGCCGCATGAATCGTGTTGTCCGGACAGATCAAAAAGTCAGCGCCGGCCCGTTTCAGCCTCTCCGCTGACCGCAAAATGAGTTCCGCCACACCTTGCCAGTCCTCCTCCCCGTTCAACAACGTCATGTATTCGGCCAGGCAAATGGTGTGCATGGTAATTTCCGGATGCGCATGCAGCCCCATCAGAGGCTCAGCTTCCAGGCATATGGTTCGATAGCAGAGCGCCGCGCCTTCAGCGCTGCACCCGACAATCCCGATATGTCTGCTCATGCCAGCGTGTCCACCTGCTGCAGAAACCGCAGCTTCTTCTCTACCGGAAGGAATGACGCTTCAAAACTGTTGCGTGCAATCTCCCGAAGCTGGTCGCGGGAGAAATTGAACTCCTCCATCGCCAGCTCATATTCCTTACACAGTGATGTCTGGAACATTGCCGGGTCGTCAGTATTCAGCGTCACCATTAAGCCTTCGTCGAAGAACCTTTTCACAGGATGCTCCCCAAAACCAGCACAAACTCCCGTGCGCAAATTGCTGGATAAGCAAATCTCCACCGGGATTTGCTTGTGTGCCAGCACTTCCACCAGCTCAGGATCTTGTGCAATGGAAAGTCCGTGTCCGATTCTCTCAACCCCAATATTCAACGCGCTCCAGATCGACTCCGGCCCCGTGATCTCGCCCGCGTGAGCCGTCAATCGCAGTCCCTGTTCGGCTGCTTTCTTATAGAGATCACGAAACCACTCGGCCGGCCCGCGCCGCTCGTCCCCGCCAATCCCAATCGCCACCACGTTACGTTCGCGGTAGCGCGCAGCCAGCTCAAACACTTCGGCCGCCGCTTCCGGCCCGAAATGCCGCACCGCATCAAAGATCCATAACAGTGAGATGCCGAAGTCACGCAGTCCGCGCTCGCGTCCGCTCTCCATCCCTTCAAAAATCGGTTGAAAATCCTGGCCACGCCAGCGAATCACGCCCACGCTTACGTAAACCTCAGCGTGCATGACGTTTTGCTGCCTGAGCTTCTGCATCAGCCGGTAGGTAATCAGTTCAAAGTCCTCAGGCGTGCGCAGCCTCTCGGTCACTGACTTGAATGCCAGCATGAAGCCGTTGAAATCTTTGTAAGAGTAAAGTCGGCGGACATCGTCCTCATTGAGAACATCACCGCTGCCGCGTACGTCATACCGATTGTTCTCTGTGGGGAGCGGCGTGTTGTGCCGGCGGCTCAGCTCAGCCAGTGTTCCCGGCTCTACACTGCCCTCTAAGTGAAGGTGCAGCTCTGCCTTGGGAAGCGATTGAATGAAGGAGCGCGCCATTTTGGCTCATCCGCGGCTTGCGGCTGCCTCCGTCTGCGCGAACTCGCTGTGTTTCCGGCTGTAAAGAAAATAAATCACCAGCCCAATGGCTAGCCATGCAAAGAACCTGAACCAGGTAATCACCAGCAATCCCGCCATCAGCGCCACACACAGCACCACAGAGATAATCGGGAACAGAGGGACAAACGGCACTTTAAATCCGCGCGGCCGCTCCGGTTGCGCTCTCCGCAGAAAGAGCACACCCAGCGAGACCAGCACAAACGCAAACAGCGTACCGATGTTGGAGAGATCTGCCGCTTCGCTAATGCTGAACAGCCCGGCAGGAATCCCTACGGCCGCTCCGGCGATCCACGTGGACCAGTGCGGTGTCTTGAATTTGGGATGAACGGCGGAGAACAATTTCGGCAGCAGCCCATCCCTCGACATGGCGAACCAGATCCGCGTCTGTCCATACTGAAACACCAGCAGAGATGAAATCATGCCCATCAGCGCCCCGATCACGATGACGGCTTGAAACCATTTGTTGGCTCCCAGATGTGAGAGTGCGTATGCCACCGGTGCGCTTGCCGCATCGGCAATGCTGCCGTTGAAAGTGGTGTATTTCATCATGGCCAGCAGCACCAGTGCCACGCCGATGTAAAGCACCGTGCATACCACCAGCGACGCAATAATGCCGAAGGGAATATCTTTCTGGGGGTTCTTCGCTTCCTCCGCAGCCGTCGACACCGAATCGAATCCGATATACGTGAAAAATATGATGGCGCCGCCGGAGATGATCCCGGAAAAACCTGAGGGCGCGAATGGATGCAGGTTCGTTCCCTTCGACAGCATTCCCCCAATTACCAGAAAGGTCAGGATCGCCCCGATTTTTATGACCACCATGACGTTGTTGGCTTCAGCCGACTCGCGAATACCCCACACCAGCAGCACCGTTAATACAAAGACCACCAGAAACGCCGGCACGTTGAAATATGAGCCTGTAAAACCGTTATCAATCACCGGTGATGATAACTTTTCAGGTAGAGTCAGCCCGAAGGCAGCGAGTTGCGCCTTTAGATAGCCGCCAAACCCAATCGCCACGGCAACGTTGCTGACCGCGTATTCCAGGATGAGGTCCCAGCCAATGATCCACGCTATCAGCTCACCCAGAGTCGCGTAAGAATAGGTGTACGCGCTGCCGGCAATCGGAATCATCGAGGCCAGCTCGGCGTAACAAAGCCCGGCAAAGCTGCATGCCACAGCCACCAGCAGGAAGGAAATCGCAATGGCTGGACCGGCTGGTGGGCGACCATGCATCAGTACGCCGGAAAGGCTTCCGTGCTGAAACAGGTTCTCAAACACGTCGAGCACCTGCGCATGCCAGATTGACGGAACCTGAAAATTTTCCCCGGCGGCAGCTGTTCCGGTAAGAACAAATATGCCTGACCCGATAATCGCCCCAATACCCAGGGCGGTGAGCGACCACGGCCCCAGCGATTTTTTCAGCCGGTGCGCCGGATCTTCCGAATCGGAAATCAGCTTGTCAATGGACTTCTTGGCAAACAGTTGGCTGGCCAGAAGCGCCTCCTTGGCAAATATGTGTGGAACCATCGAGGAAGCGTGCCCAGAACAGGCTCTCACCCCGTTGTCATCCTGAGCGAGCCCGCGTGAGCGCGTCAGCGCAACGCGCGGGCGAGTCGAAGGATCCCGACGATGTTTCGCTCTACCATGCTGCTACAGGGAATTCTCAGGAAAATCCTTGTCCCCCGCTTGCCTACGCAACGAACTAACGCTTCGCTTGGCCTCTCACCAGCTTCTTCACTTTAGGCTTCTTACTGCCGCGTGGATAATCTCTCGGCTTCTTCGGCGCCTGCTTCTTCCGTGCCGTGCGCTTTACCTTTTTGCGTTCTTCTCTGCTCAGTGCTTTGGTATTTGCCATTCACCTGTCCTGAAATGAAAATCAATTCTGCTCTTGATCCGCGTTTGTCCGCGCAAATCCGCGGTAAAAGGAGGTTTTATGCTCTCTCCAGCCCCGCGTACTTCTCCACCAGCTTTTTCAACCCGAATCTCGGGAATTGTACCGTAATCTTGGCGTTTTCTCCCTCTCCTTCGCGCTGGTACACCACACCTTCGCCAAACTTAGGATGCTTCACCCTTTGGCCAGGGCGAAATGACTTTTTACTCTTCATCTCTTCCGCCGGCACTGAGGGCCTTGTAAATTTCTTTCCCCGGGAAGCAAAGAAGTCCGCGATATTGTCGATCGAATTGTACTTCGGTCCTGAATATGCACCCGTCCGAGGCTTCTGCCGAGTCGCCGCATAACGCGCTGGTGCGCTCTGATCCTCATCCTCGTAGCTGTAGTGCCGGTCTTCGTGCGCTGAATCGCCGTAGCCAGACCGCCGGGAAAAGGCGTCGCGCTGCATGGGAGCACGTCCCGGTCGAGGCGCACTCACATCCTGCAACAGTTGCGGCGGCACCTCTTCCAGAAAACGCGACGGCACACTCGCATCCGGCATGTCCGTCCCGTACCGCCGACGGAAGCGCGCCTGGCTCAGCACCAATTGGTCCATCGCCCGAGTCATACCCACGTAACACAGCCGGCGCTCCTCCTCCATCTGGTCAGGATCATTGAACGCCCGCGAATGCGGAAATAATCCTTCCTCCATGCCGACTAAAAACACCAGGTTGAACTCCAGTCCCTTGGCCGAATGCAGCGACATCAGCGTGACCTTTCCACGCGGATCGTAGGTATCCACATCGCTGACAAGAGCGGCATGGTCCAGAAACTCCGCCAGCGTCTCTCCCCTGTCGCGCGAATCCATGGCGGCATTCACCAGTTCGCGCAGATTCTCAATTCGCGCAAACGCATCCGGCGTTGCCTCTTCTTCCAGTTGCTTGATGTATCCCGTGCGATCGATCAGGAACTTCAGTATCTCCGGCACAGTCGCGGCGCCCCCGGGTGCGCGGAATCCTTCCACGGCCTCACCACCCTCAGTTTGGCTCGCTGCTGAACTCCCCTCAGCTACCGTTTCCTGTGGCAAAAAATCAGACTCATCCACATCAGCAGCAACCTCTTCCGGTTTCGTATTCACCCCGAAATCAAAGCTGATGTTCTCTCCAAATTCAGCAGTATCGAAAGAAACGTCTTGTTCCTCTTCTTTACTCCGCGTCTCCGCGGCTGCGGTCCCCAGCAAGCCCGGTTTTGGCTTGTGGGGGAGATCTCCGCGGTGAACCTGTTCTGGGTGTCTCCGCGTCTCCGTGTCTCCGTGGTGGGTGTTTTCTCGGGTAGTCTGCGCAACTCTGTCCACGAACTCACCCGTCAACATCGCCCGCGCGTCTTCTACCAACTCTTTGAACCCCACCAGCGCCACACACGCACGCTGCGGCAACAATTTCTGCTGCACTGCGGAATCCAGCGAGCCCCACAATGACATCCCCGTTTCCAGCGCAAGCCGCTCAACCGTCTCTACCGTTGTCTTCCCAATCCCACGCGCCGGAGTGTTGATTACCCGCAACAAAGCAACAGAATCCTGCGGGTTATTGATCAGCTTCAAGTAGCTGATCATGTCCTTGATCTCAGCCCGCTCGTAAAATGAGAAACCTCCCACAACCTGGTATGGCAACTGGTATCGCCGCATGGCCTCTTCCACCAGGCGCGACTGTGAATTGATGCGGTACAGCACCGCCACCCGGGGATTCTCCGTGTTTCCCTCGCCTGACTTGCGCAGGTAGTTGGAAATGTGATCGGCGGCAAACAGCGCTTCGTTCTCTCCATCCGGCGCTTCGTAATAGCCAATTCGCGATCCGCCCTGCCGCGCCGTCCACAGCGTCTTGCCTTTACGCTTAACGTTGTTCGCCACCACCGCCGACGCCGCTTCCAGGATGTACTGCGTCGAGCGATAATTCTGCTCCAGTCGGATGATCCTCGCCTCCGGAAAATCTTTTTCAAACTCCAGAATGTTGCGGATGTCCGCGCCCCGCCAGGAATAAATCGACTGGTCCTCATCGCCCACGACGCACAGATTATGTCGACTGCCCACCAGCAGCTTGATCAGCTCATACTGCGGACGGTTGGTGTCCTGGTACTCGTCAATCAGGACATACTCAAATCTGCGCTGATACCGCTCGCGGACCTCTTTTGACGACTTAAGCAATCGCACCGTCTCCAGTAGGAGGTCGTCGAAATCCAGCGCGTTTGCCTTGCGCAGCTCCTTACGGTACGCCTCAAAAATGTGCGCCACCTTCTCTGTCAACGGATCGGCCGATTGCAAGTAAAGCTCCTGCGGATCCAGCATGTGGTTCTTCGCCCATGAAATCCGCGACAGCACCGCCGACGGCTTATGCTGCTTGTCATCAATCCCCAACCGGCGCATCACGCTTTTCACGACGCTCTGCTGGTCAACCTCGTCATAGATGGCGAAATCTTTCTTGTAACCGCTGTCCCCGATTCTGAGCGCTTCAATGTCCCGCCGCAGCACACGCACACAGAACGAATGGAAGGTCGAGATCAGCGGCTTGCGCAGCAAACGCCCGCCCAGCAGGTGCTCTACCCGTTCCACCATCTCCGCTGCAGCTTTATTGGTAAACGTAACCGCAAGGATCGCGTCCGGCTCCACGCCAAGGTTCTCAATCAGGTGCGCGATCCGGTAGGTAATCACCCGCGTCTTGCCGCTGCCCGCTCCTGCAAGAATCAATACCGGTCCCTCGACGGTCTCTGCCGCCTCTCTCTGCCGCGGATTGAGCTGATCAAGAAGGTTCATATTCCATCAGGTGATCGCCGTGATCTGGCGATCTGGTCCAACCAAAATCGTTTGGGCGAGCGAATCATTACGCAGGCGCTACTGTGTTTCAATGCTCACCAGCACCGTTGCTGTCAACACTCGCGATGCTCTTAAACGTTTCTCATCCTGAGCGAGCCGAAGAAGCTTGCGACCGATGACAAGTCGAAGGATCCCGAGAATGCTTACCGTGCCCATGCTGCTTCAGGGAGTTTCACGATACAGCAACCCGATGTCGGAGATGACGCGCAATCTCGGCGATGAAACCGATCACCCGATCACCCGATCACCCGATTTGACGCATTCCTCGCAGTGGCACATCTCCCGCAAATAATCCCATGAATAAATCCCGCTGGCGTGTCCGTCATTCCATGTGATATTCAAGGCATACCGGCCGACCGGCTTCACCTCTTTGGGCTTAGGCAGCTCCTGATACATGGGCAGCAATGACGCCGGTTTCTTGTCCGGCTCACCTGGCTTGCGCCCCTGCTTCTCGCGCTCCTCGTTGCAGGTGGCGCAAGGGCAGGCGTCTCTCAGCCACTGGAAGCTGTAATGCGTGCGGTGCCCGTCATCCCACTCAATATCCATACCCCTTCCGGTGGTCACGTTCACCTTCACCGATTTTGGGTTCGCTATGGCCATGAATCTCAGTATAAAGGCTCCCGGCTTCGGCGAATCGGTTCGCGCATGCCAGAATTGTGCAGCTCAGGCACTCCTGCCTGAGCACATGCTATGCCCCTGAAAATACCCATAGCACCTCATCAATCTCCTGCTATAACCTGAATACCTTGACGTTCCTCGACACCTCAGCCCCGCGCGTACCTGGCCTCGATCTAATGCGCGGCATTGCCATCCTCTGGGTGATGCTCTTCCACTTCCGCTTCATGATCGCCTTGCCGCAGGTGTTGTATTGGCCGTCACACTACGGCTGGATGGGAGTGGATCTCTTCTTCGTTCTTAGCGGCTACCTGATTGGGTCCCAACTTATGCGGCCCTATCTGAAGGGCAGCACGCCGTCGCTCTCAGGTTTTTATCTTCGGCGCGCCTTCCGTATCCTGCCGGCCTACCTCACGGTGCTGGCGTTCTACTTCACGATCCCAGGCTTCCGCGAAGCCCCAGGCCTCTCGCCCGCCTGGCAGTTTCTGACGTTCACAGAAAATTTCCGCATCAATTACGCCGTCGATCAGGCCTTTTCTCATGTCTGGTCGCTCTGTGTGGAGGAGCATTTCTATCTCGTCCTGCCGCTGCTGATCCTGCTCTTCATGCGCAAGCCGCGCTTCGGCAAAGCCCTAGCCCTGATCCTGGGCATTCTGGCATTCGGCATCTTTATCCGCGGCTACATCTATCTGCATCAACTCAGACCAATGCTGCTCGCGGGCAATAATGATTTCTACCTTCACTACACCGAGCGAATCTATTACCCGACCTACACGCGCCTCGATGGGCTTCTCGTTGGAGTCGCGCTCGCCTGCATCAAGACTTTCCGCTCGCTCTGGTGGGAGAAGATGATGTCCCGCGGCTACCTGCTGCTCATCTCGGGTCTCCTTACCTGCGCCTGTGCCATGTGGCTCTTCCGCGACCGCTTCGGCCTATCTGGGACCGTGGTCGGCTTCCCTCTGATGTCCCTCGGACTCGGGCTCCTGGTCGCTTGCAGCATCAGCCCGCAGGTAATCGGATGGCTTCAACGCGTGCTTCCAGGCCATCGGGGCAAGCGGATCCGTTCGCTGTCCGCCCAGTGTTTCGCCGTGATGGCCACGCTCGCCTACTCGCTCTACCTCACTCACAAAGAAATCGGCCACCTCTGCCGCGTCCACCTCGGCCAGTACATGGAATCCCGAGGCTGGCCGGCATTAGGCCTCGCCTTCGCCGCCAGTATATGCGTCGCCACTCTGCTCTACCTCGCCGTCGAGCGCCCTTTTCTCCGCCTGCGCGAACGTCTCTCCGCCCGCCGCCCTGCTCCCTGCGCTGAATCAGCCGTTGCCTCCTAAACTGTGTGGCCCCAGGCACTCCTGCCTGGGCGTGTTTCTTCAGAACGTCTGCCCATCCCGGCATTCTGGTCACCCGATGCCCCGCTTCCTCCCCCCTTTTACAAACCCTCTTCCCCGGCGCGATAATATCCGTTTAACAGGTTCTTAACTCTTCCACCCGGAGTTCGCGACCCTCTTGACCAAAAGTTAGCCACCAAGTACAACTTTTCGGATCAATTTCGTTTGTCCGGCCGTGGGGCTTGCCGCTAAGGAGGCACTTTGAAGGTTTACGAAGGCAAGGATATCCGCAATCTAGTTGTCATTGGCCACTCGCATTCAGGAAAGACCTCCCTGGTTTCGGCCATGCTGTTTACCGGCGGCGCCACCCCCAAGCTGGGACGCGTAGATGACGGTTCCACCGTCACTGACCACGACGAAGAAGCCATCTCCCGCCAGATGACCGTCGCCACCGGCATCGCTCCCGTGGAGTGGCACAACTGCAAGATTAATCTTCTCGACACTCCCGGTTTCACCCTGTTTGCTCATGAAGCAAGAATTGCCATGAGCGCCGCCGAGGCTGCTCTGGTGGTGATTGACGGTGTCTCTGGCGTGGAAGTCGTCACAGAAAAGGTTTGGCAGTACGCTGAGGAAATCAACCTTCCTCGCGTGATCGTGGTGAGTCGCATGGATCGAGAGCGCGCCAACTATGAGACCGCACTGGAAAGCCTGCGCACCGCCTTCGGCCGCCAGATTGTTCCCGTGCAGCTCCCAATTGGCAGCGAAAAAAATCTCAAAGGGGTGGTCGATCTGGTGAACATGAAAGCCTACACCTACGATCTGGGGGGTAACGGGAAAGGCAAGGAAGGACCCATTCCCGCCGATCTCCAGGCTGCGGCGCAGGAAGCCCACGAGAAACTGGTCGAAATTGTTGCCGAAGGAAAAGACGAGTTAATGGAGGAGTTCTTCGACAAAGGCACCATTTCTGAGGAACACCTGGTTCCCGCCCTGCATGAGGCCATTCGTGACGATAAGATTTTTCCCGTGCTCTTTGCCTCCGGTTTGGGAAACATCGGCACAGATCACCTACTCGACTTCGTCGTCGACTATTTCCCCACGGCCGCCGAGCACGCCGCCGTCCATGCCGGGCCCGATGCCAGCGGCAATGGCCACAGCGCTGAACGTCACATCAGCGATGCCGAGCCGGTATCGGCCTATGTTTTCCGCACCGCCAATGATCCTTTTGCCGGCCGCATCACCTACTTCAAAGTCTTTTCCGGCGTGGTGAAGAACGACGCTACACTGCAGAATTTCCACCGCAGCACTTCTGAAAAGCTCGCCCATCTTTCCATACCACAAGGCAAAAATCTGATTCCAGTCGCTGAGTTGCATGCCGGCGACATTGGCGCCGTGGCCAAACTCAAAGACACGCTTACCGGAGACACGCTCGGAGATAAGGCCAATCCCATCGAGTATCCCGGCGTGACTTTGCCTGAGCCGGCCATCACCTTCGCCATCGAACCCAAGAGTCGCAATGACGAAGACAAGCTTTCCAACGGCGTGCACAAGCTGATGGAAGAAGATCCCATGCTGCGCTTCTTCCGCGATGAGCAAACCAAGGAGTTCCTGATCGCCGGCACGGGCCAGCAGCATATTGAAGTCATCGTCTCCAAGCTCAAGAAGCGCTACCACACTGAAGTCAACCTGAAAGCTCCCAAAGTCCCGTACCGCGAAACCATTCGCGGCAAGGCCGATGTTCAGGGACGCCATAAAAAGCAGAGCGGCGGCCACGGCCAGTATGGCGATTGCAAAATCAAAATGGAACCCATGGAGCGCGGCAAGGGCTTTGAGTTTGTGAATGACATTTTCGGCGGCGCCATCCCCAAAAACTTCATTCCCGCAGTGGAGAAGGGAATTGTTGAAGCCTCCCAGCGCGGTTTCCTCGCGGGTTACCCGGTTGTCGATTTCCGCGTAATCCTCTACGACGGCAGCTATCACGATGTTGACTCGAACGAACTATCGTTCAAGACCGCCGGCCGCATTGCCTTTAAGAAAGCCATGGAGCAGGCCAAGCCCACTCTGCTCGAGCCCATCATGAAGGTGGAAATAACGATTCCTGACGAGTTTGCCGGCAGCATCATGGGCGACCTCAACTCTCGCCGCGGTCGCATCCAGGGCATGGACAACAAAGCCGGCAAGACCATAGTCAAGGCCGAAGTTCCCATGTCGGAAATGCTCAGCTACGGCGCCGACCTCACTTCCATGACCCAGGCCCGCGGCAGCTTCAACATGGAAATGTCACATTACGACTTCGTTCCTTCGGTCAATCAGGAAAAAATCATCACCCAGTTCAAGGCTGAGCGCGGCGAGGTGGTGGAAGTGGAAGAGTAGGAGCTCTGCCGCGAATGAACGCGAGAATGAGAACGACTAAATCAATAGAGCCGTCCGGAACCGGGCGGCTCTCCTATTGTCAGCGGGTTGATCCCCTCGATTACTTGTTCCAGACTTTGACCACGGCCTGCTTTTAGCGCCTTGCGGACTTTGTCCGCCAAACGCTGGCGACTGGGCTCGGCGATTTTCAGTTTCGGTTGCTGGCGCCACGTCATGCTGTAGCCCAGAAACTTTCGCTGCCACGGCCTGCTCACCCCACTGCGCCGCCTCTATCCGCTTCCTGTTCGTCGGGCCAGCGCTTTGCCTACAGCTTCCTTCAGATTCCACCTCGCGATGGACACCCTTGCCGTTCAGCTAACACTTCCCCTTGCCGGGCGTGTAGAGGACTTTCACCTCCCAGTGACTGCGCCCTGCCGGGCGCACCAAGAAAAGGCCGCGCATCTCGCGCGGCCCAAATCACGAAGCTAGTCGCTGGAAGCTACTCCGCCTTCATTTCCTGCTGCGGATTGCTGATGGCAATGGTCTCACCCACGTCGCCGACCTTGAAGCGCGCAAAGCGGCGAACAGAGATGTTTTCGCCCAGCTTGCCCACCTTGCTGGCGATGAGCTGGTGCACCGTAATGCCGGGTTCCTTCACAAACGGCTGGTCGAGCAGGCAGACTTCCTCGTAGAATTTGGTCATCTTGCCTTCCACAATCTTCTCCACCACTTGCGCCGGCTTGCCCGTGGCCGCCGCCTGGGCGCGGTAGATTTCTTTCTCTTTCTCATACGCCTCAGGCGTCACATCTTCCTTGCGCACGAACTTCGGATCCGCCGCCGCAATGTGCATGGCGATGTCTTTGATCAGGTCCTTGAAGTCATCCGTACGCGCCACGAAATCGCTCTCGCAGTTCACTTCCACCAGCACGCCGATCTTGCCGCCGGCATGGATGTAGCTGGCCACGGAACCTTCACTGGTCACGCGCGCCGCTTTCTTGGCCGCGGTGGAAAGTCCCTTCTTGCGCAGCCAAACCAGCGCCTGTTCGATATCGCCCTTGGTCTCGGTAAGCGCGTTTTTGCAATCCATCATAGGAGCGCCGCTGCGCTCGCGAAGCTCTTTCACCTGGGCTGCTGAAACGTTTGCAGTGCTTGTACTCATTGTTGTTCCTTTTTGAATGCCTATAACATGCGACCCGCGTGGCTCATCGCCTGACGCGGGCCATAACACTGTGATTCAATTCATTGACCGTATGGAGACAGCCGCCCCTCGGCTGTGCAGAAAAGAGCATATCAGCGAGGCGCCCTCTCTTTTACTGCGCTTTAGCGATCGCGCCTGCCGGGGTCTCTTCCGTTCCGGGAACTTCAGTCTCCGTTCCGGGAACTTCAGTCTCCGATTCAGGCGCCTTCCGCACCTTCCCACCAAGCACTTCTTCCATGTTCAGCTCTTCTTCTTCCATCAGATCGGCCGAGGTTGGGACATGTTTGGTCTCAGCGGGAGCCTGCGCCATGGCGCTGGCAATCTCTTCAGTCTGTTTGTCCGTGGCGGCCTGAGCACCCTCGGCAATCGAGTCCGCAACCTTCGATGCGAACAGCCGGATCGCGCGCAACGCATCGTCATTACCCGGGATTACCCAGTCCACTTCCGTGGGATCGCAGTTGGTATCCACCACCGCGACAACAGGAATGCCCAGCTTGCGGGCTTCCTTCACCGCAATGGCTTCCTTGTTGGAATCGATGACAAAAATAATGTCGGGCAGCCGGTTCATCGTCTTGATGCCGGCCAGGTTCGCCTGGAGGTGCTTACGCTCGCGCTCCAGCTTGATCACTTCTTTTTTCGGAAGCAGCTCATACCGGCCATCCGTGGCCATCTCGTCGAGGTCTTTAAGCCGCTTCACTGATTTCTGTACTGTCACCCAGTTGGTGAGCAGTCCGCCCAGCCAGCGATTGTTCACGTAAAACATGCCGCAGCGCTGCGCTTCCTCGGCAATGGCGTCCTGCGCCTGCCGCTTGGTGCCGACGAAGAGGACAGTCTTGCCGTCCGTGGCGCTATCCTGCACAAACTTGCTCGCGTCCTTAAACATCTTGAGCGTCTTCTGCAGGTCAATGATGTAAATCCCGTTGCGCTCGCCAAAGATGAACTCTTTCATCTTGGGGTTCCAGCGCTTGGTCTGGTGCCCGAAGTGAACACCTGCTTCGAGCAACTCCTTCATGGTGATGTTAGCCAAAAGACCTCCTTATTGAATTGCATCCTCCGCGGCAAATTCGGCCCGCTCGGGATTTATTCCCTTGTCCGCTCCCGGCGGAGCGGGAGGGAAGATTTTGATCCCGGTTCACTGCCACTCTTGATCGCCTGCGGGATCTCAGGCGAGAGCGAACCCCATAATTCTGAAACACAAGACGACCACAGCCGTCCCACTAAAGCTTAGCGCTTGCTGAAACTGGAGCCGCTTGCGTGCGCCCTTCTCCACCCCACCGCGCACAAAATCGGTGCGCGTCGGGGACCCCGGATTGAGAGCAACGTAGTCCATCGCTTTCCCAATTACCTCTTGCTGAATTGGAAGCGTTTGCGTGCGCCCTTCTCCACCCCACCGCGCACAAAATCGGTGCGCGTCGGGGACCCCGGATTGAGAGCAACGTAGTCCATCGCTTTCCCAATTACCTCTTGCTGAATTGGAAGCGTTTGCGTGCGCCCTTCTCCACCCCACCGCGCACAAAATCGGTGCGCGTCGGGGACCCCGGATTGAGAGCAACGTAGTCCATCGCTTTCCCAATTACCTCTTGCTGAATTGGAAGCGTTTGCGTGCGCCCTTCTGCCCGTACTTCTTGCGCTCTTTGCCACGCGCATCACGGGAGAGGAAGCCTTCCACCTTCAGCTTTTTGCGCAATTCAACATTGAACTCCAGCAAGGCGCGGGCAATGCCCATCTTTAAAGCCCCAGCCTGGCCATTGATGCCGCCGCCATCAACATTGGCGCGGATATCAAAGGTAGACGTGGTCTCGCTGACAACCAGCGGCTGGCGAATCTCCACCCGTTGTGCGTCTGTCAAAAAGTATTTGTCGAACTCGCGGCCGTTTACCGTGAACTTGCCGCTTCCGGGCCGCAGGAAAACCCGCGCCACGCTCGACTTGCGCCGTCCGGTACCGTAATACTGAACTTGATCGGCCATCTGTTATCTCTTAACTCCTCTTTGCCTACCGGCTTGCCAGCGCCAGCGGTTCAGGCTTCTGCGCTTGATGAATGTGTTTGTCACCCTTGTAAACTTTCAGCTTCTTCCCCATCGCCCGGCCCAGTTTGGTCTTGGGCAGCATGCCCAGGATCGCCTCCTGCACCACCTGCTCCGGCTTGCGATCAAACCGCTTGCGGAACTCCTCTTCCCGCAAGCCGCCCGGAAACCCAGTGTAATGGCGATAAACCTTCTGTTCTGACTTCATGCCGGTCACGCGAACCTTCTCCGCATTCACCACAATCACGTGATCGCCAGTGTCAAGGAATGGCGTGTAGTTCGGGTTCTCTTTTCCGGACAGGATGCGGGCCACACGTGACGCGAGCCGGCCCAAAGTCTGCCCCGAGCCGTCCACGACGTGCCATTTGCGCGCAATTTCCTGCCCGCTCGGAAAACGGGTAACCATGTCTCAAACTCCTGAGAATAAAACGCTTAAGAAAGACCGCTCGATTGACGCCGCTTACTACTTCCTGAATGGAAGGCACCAGGCGGGCTACTGCAGAGCAGTGAAGGTTAAAGGATACTCAATCCAAAGCATTCGTGTCAACGTCGCCCGTATCCCACCAGTCACCAGTTTAGCACCGACCATCGGCATCTACCACAGCGCGCCATCCCGGTCCAGAGAAGAAGATTTCTGGCGCGGTGAAACTCCCGAATCGGCCATGGGAAAAGTGTTCGCACTTACGGCGCAGGACCTGCTCGCCTCGGTTCCCCATCTATGGAAAGACTACGTCCGCAGCAGGTTGGATGAACGGAGCCACGATGGTCAGTGGAATTCACTTCGGGCCAGGCCGAAGAACAACGGTATTCACAGCGGGCACGCGCCAAACTCGCTGCTGCAATTCGGGCGTTGGCCATAACGCGCCTGGCGTAATTCCACTGAAACCAAAGAACACGCCGGAGCCGGACAACGGCGGGCAAATCGGTCGAGCTCTGGTGCGGGGCACCGATACGTTCGAAGTTACGATCGACGGAAGCGGTAACGTGAACGGCGTCTGCACTCATTAGCCCCCATCGGTCTTGGTGTAGATGACAGCGCCGCGGAGACAATCACCGGAAAGTAGAAATTTGACCCCGGCCAATTGAACGGGAAGCACGTACCGACCAACATGACACTCGAAGTCGAATACAGGCGGCAGAAATAGAAACGCCCAGGCACAATCAGCCCGGGCGCAAGGAGCGTTCGTTCTTACGCGGCCTTTCTCCTTGAACTCGACCCGCGGCTCCCGCTGGATGATTTCTTTCTCGACGAACTCCGCCCACCGGCGCTTGCCGTTTCCCGGCTTACCAGCTTGTTGAAATTGCTCTTTTGGCCCCGAGCTGTCTTTTCCTGGACCAGCAGCGCCAGACCACTTTCGTCAAACTTCTGGAACCATTCGTCCCACTCAATATGCTCCAGTGACCGCTCGCCGCTGTATCCGGGGAAATCCAGGCGAATCATTCCGACGTCTTCTCCGCCGCCTGTGCCACGCACACACGCCGGACGCGCACCACGCTCTTCTGCCCACTGCTGAATCTCATCGTGATCAACTATAGGACGGCTGCTGGCTGAGCGTCCCGACTGTCCCGTGTTTCTCGCCCTTGAAGCTGTCGAGCGCGAACGGCTGCTTGCCCCTCGTTCTCTGCTGTTTGCAGATGCCGGTCTACTTGAACCGCTCCGCGCCGACTTCGACCTGCTTGAAGCCGCTCTGCTGCTCCCGTGCGAACTTGATCTGGATTTCGAACTGGCGCTCCCTGTTCGTGAACTGCTGCTTTTCCGGCTACTGCGACCCGATCTCGATGGCATAAAACTCCCTCCTCGCATTCCTTTTTTCTTGCGATGTTCCCGCCTTGCCAACTGGATGCCATGATTCGCAAGCACAACCAGACAAGTTGCGCTCCGCGCGCAATTCACAATCTCAAGATCCAGCTTTTTTCCGCGGCTGCGTGCCTCGGAGACGATTGTGCCGCGCGCCATTTATCATATTCGGCTGCTCTCAACACATTCCTTTCAGGAGTTTCCTTCATGCTGAAACGGCTTATCCTCTCTCTTTGCTCACTCGCACTGCTATCTGGATTTGCGCTCGCGCAGAACATCGCCAAAGACACGGACAACGCTCCGCGACCGGTCAAGCTTGTGCCTCTCCCACCCGCAGGCCCCGTGTACATCCGTTGCGGTGCGCTGTTTGATAGCAAGTCTGATCAGCTGCAGCAGAATGTAGTCATCGCCGTCGAGGGCGACCGTATCAAGCAGGTGAGCAAGCTCTCGCCGACCGCGGGCGCACAGAGCATTCATTCTGTAACCCTGGATCTCTCACATCTCACGTGCCTGCCCGGCATGGTGGAATCGCACACGCACGTTTTTCTCCAGGGTGACCGCAAGCCCGGCCAGTACGATGCGCAACTGCTGAAGCAATCCGTCGCTTATCGCGCCATTGAGGCGACTACTGCCGCGCACGCAGCCCTCGATTGGGGCTTCACCACCATACGCGATCTTGAAACCGAAGGCGCCGGCTACGCCGACACTGATGTCCGCAACGCTATCAACAACAGACTCGTGTGGGGACCGCGCATGCAGGTGGTAGGGCGCGCCATGGACGTAACCGGCGCTTATCCTTTGCAACCGGCCTATGCCTGGGATGTGACGGTCCCGATCGGCGTGCAGACGGTGGACGGAGTGGAGGGTGCCCGCAAGGCAGTCCGGGAACAGCTTTCCCACGGCACGGATTGGGTGAAGGTCTATGCCGACCGTGGCGGAAAAGTTCATGACAACATTAATGACACCATTCCCACATTCACAATCGACGAACTGCGGGCCATCGTTGACGAAGCGCACCGTGAGCACCATCGCGTTGCCGCGCATGCCACGGGGCTGATGGGCGTGCACGATGCCGTGGAAGCAGGCGTCGATACTCTGGAACACGGCAACTACATCGCGCCCGAAGACATGAAGACTATGGTGGCGAAGGGAATCTGGTTTGTGCCTACTCCGTACGTCGCCGAGTATGACGCGCAGTGGCGCGCGGAACGCGCGGGCACTCAGCCCAGGGAATCGCCGGGTTTGAAGATTGAAGAAGAAACGTTCCGCCGCGCTCTTCAGGCAGGTGTGAAGATCGCCTTCGGCACTGACGTGGGCGCGTTCGAGTGGGACATGAGCCCCGCGCGGCAGCTCGTCACCATGGTCAAGTGGGGCATGACGCCGGCCCAGGCGCTTCGTACTGCCACCCTCCGTGGCGCGGAACTGATGCAAATGCAGAACGACATCGGCACAATCGAACCAGGCAAGTATGCTGACATCATCGCAGTCCAGGGCAATCCGCTCGCAGACATTTCTCTGGTGCAAAAGATCAGCTTCGTCATGAAGGGCGGCGTGGTGTTCAGGCAATAGCCGCCGGTTGTGGCCGCTAGCTACCTTGCCTTCGAGATCCGCGGGTTAATGGGCGATGGCAATTTACGGCTCACTAGCCACTGACAGCCGCAGACGTCAGCACATAAAAAAACCTATTGCTGCTATAGGTCAAAGCGTAAACTTTTTTGTGTTTGCCTGGTTTTGGATGACAAACATGCGTTTAAAATCGTTTACCGTATAGATTGTTATTCGGCATCGCGGTTGCGCCGAAACAGAAAGACCACCCCCTTGGAATATAGCCGCGGTACAGAGACCATTCTCCTGGTGGAGGATGAGGAGCCCCTGCGCAAGGTGGTCATTGAGCTCCTTACGCAGATAGGGTACAACGTGCTCTCCGCCTCAAATGGCAAGGAGGCGATGGACGTTGCCCAGACATACCCTCATCGAATCCATCTGCTTGTCACGGACGTTCTGATGCCCGAAATTGCCGGCCCAGAACTGGCTAAAAGCCTTTGCGTTGCGCGTCCTGATCTCAGGGTGATCTACATTTCCGGGTACACACATGACTCTCTGGCTCCCGAAGGCGTTCTGGATCCCGGGACGGTTCTGGTCAATAAGCCTTTTTCCGTACGTGTTCTCTCAGCCAAAATGCGGGAAGTCCTCGACACCACTCACTAGCTGGCACTTCCGCTGTGTGTTTCAAAGGCCACAGCTGCATGCCGATGTGACACGAATGTCACAGTCTCGATGAAGCTAAATACTTGAAAATAGGAAAGCTTGGCGGCTGGCCTGTTGCCTGCACTCCTTCCTGAACGGGGGCAGGGACAACATGCAGCTGCAAAGCAAAGCAACCATCAGAGCACGAAGTTTTGAGGTCGCACAGGAACAGTGCGCATCGCTGCAGAATGAAGCCAAATGGTTGGTGGTGTGGGCTGGATTATGGATTGTTGCCCTGGCAATACTTCTGCCTGCGCTGCTCTGAGCAGGATTTTTGGGTTGCAGGTTCAACTCTTGCGTGGCGCTGTAGCCTTGGTCAGCAGAGAAGACACCACGTCATTCAGCACGCGAGGATCAAGAGGGTGCACCAGAAAGCGATCTGCCCCGGCATCATGAGCGGCTGCCTTGCCTTGCTCTCCCACATAAGCCGAAACTTGCAGCACAGGTATATGCCTGGTTTCCGGGTCCTGCTTGATGCGGCGGCAGACCTCATAGCCCGGAATATCAGGAAGGCGCATATCCAGAATCACCAGATCAGGATTGGACTTCACCTTTTCCAGGGCTTCAAAACCGGTGGCGCACGCTTCTACAACCCAATCCGGATTGCGCAGGCTGCGCTGCATGACATAACGATTCTGCTCGTTATCATCCACCACCAGAATTCGATATGGCACCTGTTTCTATCTCCTTTTTCAGGTGTTTCGCGGCTCTGCAATTCCCAGTCGCGCCAAAGATTGCAGCAGTAGTTCAGGCGCGAGCGTACTGGCTATGTCCGCCTTGGAAATCAATCCTGCGTGCATGTTTTCAAGTTGCTGCTTGTCCTGATGCGTCAGCGACTTGGAAGTGCACACAATCACCGGCAGGTCCCGCGTGTCTTCACTAGCTCTGAGCTTTTGCAGCACCTCAAATCCATCCATGCCGGGCATCAGAAGGTCCAGAATCATGGCATCGGGCTGCTCCCGTGAAACTGCGTCCAGGGCTTCTTCTCCGCTGTGCGCTTCCAGCAGAGATAGCCAGGGCCGGTCCAGCAGCTCCCGGAGAATGTACATTGAAATGTCATTGTCTTCCACCAGCAACAGCTTGCAAGGTCTTTGCCGGTGCATCAGACGGCGCAGTTCAGGCAGGATGTTCTCATCCAGTTGAGTTGAAACGAACAGGTCTGCACCCAGCAACTGTGCCGCATGTTCCTGCTCCGGCGATCCCGCTGCGATCACCCAGCATTGCTTCTTTCCATCATTCTGGGGATGAAATCCGCCTGCTACGGATTGAAATACGGTTTCATCAGAGCCCGTTTCACACAGGACGGCCACGGGAGTATTTCTCTCCAGCCAGCGGAGAGCAGACTGCGGCTCTTCAGCATAAATGAGCTGGAACTCTGAGGTGCGAAAGAAGGTTTCAAGGCGGGCAAAAACTTCAGGGTTGTGATGAACCAGCAAGACCACAGGCCGATGGAACTCAGGAGCCTGGGCCTCCGCCCTGGCTGGTTGAGACTCGCTCATGTCTCCGCGATAAATGATGGGAATTTCTGCGGAGAATGTGGAGCCCTGACCGATTTGGCTCTTTACCCCTACTTTGCCTCCCAGCAGTTGAGCCAGGCTGCGGCACAGAGGCAGTCCTAATCCAGTGCCCTTATGCTGGGTCTGAAGGGGGTTCTCGAGCTGGGTAAACTCCTCAAAAATGCTTTCATGGTGTTCAGGAGCAATGCCGATTCCCGTGTCCTTCACGCTGAAAACGATTTTGTCGTTGTTTTTTACAGCGGAGACCCGGACTTCACCCTGTGGGGTAAACTTGATTGCGTTTGAGATGAAGTTTCTCAAAATCTGAGAGACCTTGCCTTCATCACTGCGTAAAGCCGGCAGTTGGTCAGCATTCTCAAAAACAAGGTCTACTGACGCATTGTCAGCCAGCAGAGGCTTGAGCATGCCTTTCAACGCGCTGAAGAGCTCTGCAACAGTGAAAGTCTTGACGCGGATTTTCACCTTGCCCGCTTCGACCTTGGCGATGTCCAGAAGGTCGTTCACCAAGTCCGACAACGTGCGCGCCGATTTGGCAATGAATTCCACCTGTGTTTCCTGCTCTTCCGTCAGTTGTCCGTCCAGGCGGTCCAGAAGCATGCGGCTCAGTGAAATGATTGAGTTCAGCGGTGTCCGGAATTCATGCGAGATGTTGGAGATGAAGTTGGTCTTCAGCTCGGAAGCGCGGCGCAGATAATCGGCCCGCTCGTCCAGTTCGGCGTAAAGCGCAACCACGCCGCGATTGGTGTCTTCCAACTCGCGATTTAAAATTGCCAGCTCTTCCTGCCGGGCACGCAGCTCCTGGAAAGTCTTCAGCAGTTCGCGGTTCTGCCTTTCAATTTCCTCGTAAGGACTTTCTGCCGGGCGCATTTCAATAGCCGTGGCAATCTTTTGCGCGCGAAATTTTGTCACCGCAGTAGTGCTCACCGGCAAGGCCTTGCTCATTCGCACCACTGTCCCTGACGGCGAACTTGAGATTTCAAAACCGTCCATCAGACGTCTGGTTCCCAGGATGCCAAGACCCATCCCGGTCCGCGATCGGTAGCGGCCTTCCATAATCTGTTCAAGGTTGGGAATGCCGGGCCCGTGATCAGAAACCACGACCACCAGCTTCTGCGGGGTGTCCTCGCTTACTTCAAATTCCACCTTCGCCTCTCGCGCGTAGCGGAACGCATTGCGGGCCATTTCCGAGGTGGCGGTCGCCAGGCGGATTTGTTCCTGATTGTCAAAGCCCAGCATGGCGCCGATTTCACGCGCGCGCTGCCGTGACTGGACCACATCACGTTCGTTGCGAAGCGGAATGGAAGACAGCAGTGAACTCATAAGGCAGTACTTCTATTTTTTACCACCACCACGCCCGCATCGTCTCGTTCGCGGCGGAAATCACGAAAGAGGACGCCGGCAATGAGAGCTGGATTGCGCGCCATGAGCCCCGGGTATTGAGTCAGGTCCCAGCGGGTCTGCATGCCGTCAGAGTGCATTACCAGGATTGCGTCGCGCGGCCACTCCACCTTGAATTCCTGGATCCTGGACATAACATGGCCGAGCGTTCCGTTGTGAGAGATCAGGTTTCGGCTGAGCGCCTTACTGATGACGACGGCGCTGATATTGCCCACCCCGGCAAAGCTCAGGGTTCCGGAGAGCGGCCTGATCTCCGCCACCGCGGCGGCTGCGCCGCGAGTTTTTTTCAGTGAATCATGCATTCGGGCGATGACCTCGTGCGGGGGTTCAGTGGCATATTTTTGAAAGATGTTCACTGCTTCCTCGCCCGCCTCGGCAGCATGGAGCCCATGCCCCAGTCCATCCACCATGGTCACTGCAAAACGATCATTGCCCTGGGACCAGTCAATAGCATCGCCGCAAACCCGCTCGCCGCGAATGGGAACGGTAAACCCGGCGACATCGAGCAGAGGCATCCCCGGCATGGAATGTTCGGCAACCTCTGCGAACACCGCAGTTCCCTTGGTGCTGGAAAATATTTCAAAAGTGCCTGCCAGACGCTGGATTGCTCCCATGCCTGTACCGGGAGTTCCACTTGTGGAATAACCATCTTTCATGGCCCGAGAGATGTCAGCAATGCCTGTTCCGCTGTCAAGAGCAAGAATCTGCATGCGAGGGTGGTTGTTATCTTCGTATCCGGCGATGAGCAGATGGCCGCCTTTTCCATGCACCACGGCATTGCGGGCGGCCTCCGTCACAATGATGGCCGCCTCTCCCAATTTCACCTCGCTCATGTGGAGAGCGTTCCCAACCTGCTGCACCAACCGGCGGGCCTCGCTGACAGAGGTGAGATCAGAAAGAGAGACGGCGTGACAAAAGGAAGTCATTTCCAGCGGACCACTGTAACGCGCGTGCCCTGGCCCGGTTGCGACTGGATATCGAAATCGCTCACCAGCCTTTTGCTGCCTCCCAGGCCCAGGCCCATTCCGCTGCCGGTGGTGAAGCCATCGCGCAATGCCGCCTGAATATCAGGAATCCCGGGACCCTGGTCTTCAAAAACCAGTTGCAGGCCGGTCCTGGACAGATTTTCGACAATATCAATGACCATGCGGCCGCCCTTGCCGTGATCAAGCGTGTTGCGCGCGAGTTCGCTGGCGGCAGTAACCAGCTTGGTCTGGTCTACCAGGGTGAACCTGAGTTCCTGCGCCCATTGGCGGACCTTCTGGCGGGCCAGCACTACATCAGACGAATTCTGTATGGGAAGGGTCTCACGCTTGAGAGATTTCATCTTCCGCTTCCGGACGGAAATTTCCCCGCAATTCGTAGAGAAGTTCCATTCCTGACTCGACGTTGAGCGCCGTCCGGACGCCGGACAAGGACATGCCGAGTTCTACAAGGGTGATGGCCACAGCCGGCTGCATGCCGACGACTACTGTTTCTGCATCCAGCACACGGGCCATGGCGGCGATGTTTGCCAGCATTCTGCCAATGAACGAATCCACAATTTCCAGAGTAGAGATGTCAATCAGCACGCCCGTGGAGCCCCATTCGGCAATTCGCTGCGTGAGATCATCCTGGAGCTGAAGCGCCAGGCGGTCATGCATATCAACCTGGATCGTCACCAGCAGAAAGTTACCCATGCGGAGGATGGGAATGCGTTCCATTTACTCCCCCCTGGGTGTTTCAGTCTTCTTTGGCGCCCCAACCGGAGCAGCTCCATTCGCGTTACGGACAACGCTGCGGCCGCTCTTTTGCAAAGCAAGAGCGAAGGCATCCGCCAGCTTGGCTTTGGTGATGATCTGGCCAAGATCAATTCCCAGGTGGACGATGGTTTGAGCGATCTGGGGGCGGACTCCACTGATGATGCACTCGGCTCCCATCAGGCGCGCTGCGGTCACGGTCTTGAGCAGATGCTGGGCCACAAGCGTGTCCACCGTGGGCACTCCAGTGATATCGATAATGGCCACACGGGAGTTTGTCTGCACAATGGCGCCAAGCAGGTTTTCCATGATGACTTGAGTGCGGGCCGAGTCAAGCGTGCCGATGATGGGAAGAGCCAGGACGCCTTCCCAAAGCTTTACCACCGGAGTGGAGAGCTCCATCATCTCCTGTTGCTGCCGGATGATGAGCTGCTCCCGCGTGGCCAGAAAAGCATCCGTGGTAATCAGAGCCAGCTTGTCAATCAGCAGCGTGGCGTTCCACAACTCATCAAACATTGCATCGGGCGAGCCGGCCAACTCTTTGCGTATTGACTGGAAGAGAGGGTGCTTCAGAGATAAAACAAAAATTGCAGTTTCAGATGGCTTGAAGCCCTGTGTAGCGCGAGTTGAGGAGATGGACGTCAGTAGCTCCCGCGCATGGTCCCAGGCCGCGCCGTCGAGATGGGCGACGTCTCCGGATTCCGCGCCTTCCGCAATGGAGGAAAGCAATTCCCGGCCTTGACTCTGGAACTCCTTATCGCTCATGAGGTCCGTGCGGCGCACCGCATTACCCATTTCTTTGAGCCACGTGGATCGTATCTGTTCTTCGTGCCGCCTGATAATTTCCGGCAACTTGCTCATTCCAGCCTCCACAGCATGCTACGTGCAAATGACGCATTATAGATGTTTATGGGTGTTGTGGCAGGAGTTGCCACAGTTTCAGGCAGTTCAGATCCCGGTCCGGTTCAGGTCAGGAATCTGCAGGCATGCGCCAAATGGAGTGATGCGGCTGCTGCTATTGTTGCGTGACCCCTTGGCCTTGCGAAGGCACATAATGGCGCAACATTTTTTCCAACTCGCCAGGACCATCTGATTTGGACACCACGTCAACTCCAAAATACCGGCAGAGTTGCTGTTCGGTTTCCCCCATGACCGTCCACACTACGATGCGGGTATCTTTCATGCTGGCCTTGTTTGACTTCCAGTAGCGGAGGATTTCAAACCCACTCTCACAGGTGAATGACAGATCAAGAAGCACCAGGTCAGGAAGGGGGTTTTTCCCATCTACTCCATCCTGGAGAGTCACCAGTGCCCGGGCAATGTTGTTAACGGCATCAATGTCTTTAAATCCAAGCTTTTGCAGGATAGCTGCAGATTGCCGTACATCGGAGTTGACATCTTCCACAATAAGCGCGTGACTCATGACTAATCTGAGGTCCCCTTCTGCTAGAAGCTGTGCCTGCGCAATAAAAAATGCACTGGTAAGCTGAAAGTGCTGGTATTTAAGAAAATCCTGTTCTGGTGTGCTGATTTTATTTGGCTCTGCCCTGAAGATTCAAGCAATTAAGTGCGCCAAGAAGAGCAATTACGTTTTTTTACGCAAATAGGACAAGCTTTTATGCAGATAAACCAGCCGGCGCGCTCCAAACATCAACTTTCTGCGTTTCGATTTGTGGGCCGAAGAGACACTGTGAGCCTCTGACCAACTCAGATTTAAGAGCCTGCATCGAAAAAATGCGGCTCATGCCTGGTGCAGGCAGAGTCTCTCGTACGTCCTTAAAACGATAAGCCACGATCATCAGCGAGTCCACATGCTGAAAAAGTGCGCAAACCCCTCCTGTTCCACTCAATTGGTGTATCTGCGCGAAGGAAAAATCTTCATGATGGAGCAGCCGCACCAGGCGCATCCGTCCGATACCCCCGGGCAGGAGAAAAAGACATTGCCGGTGCGGGTGGAACATTTCTGGCTGTGCGGCCCATGTTCCGCGAAGATGACCCTTGTATATGACCGCACGGCAGGCGTTCATGTGACGCGCAAAGCGTCAAAACAAATGCGCGCTGCTTCCTAGAAGCATACGAACAAGCCTGGTATGCCAGTTTGCGCTTACGGCAAGCGGAGCTTTGGTCTGAAGAGCCGCAGAGTACAATGCGGCAGATGATCAAGTCAGCATGGGTGGAGAGCGCCTGGAGAAAGTTTCCTCTAAAAACCGGGCACCGCTGGCTGAATGTGCTCCTGCTGGCCGCGCCACTAGCTTTATTCCTTGACGTTTTTCACGCTCCTGCCCTGCTGGTGTTTGTGGTTACAGCGCTGGCCATCGTTCCTTTTGCCAGCGTGCTGGGCGAGGCGACAGGCACGCTGGCTGCTTACTCCGGCCCGGCCGTCGGCGGACTGCTCAACGCCACGCTGGGGAACTTGACGGAACTGATCATTGCCATCTTCGCCCTGAGCGCCGGCCATATAGAGGTGGTGAAAGCTTCTCTCTCTGGCAGCATCATGGGCAATCTTTTGCTGGTGCTCGGGCTCAGCATCATTGCCGGGGGCGCCAAACGTGACTTTCAGCATTTCTCGCGCGCCATCACATCGGCCAACAGCACCATGCTGATGATTGCCGTGGCCGCACTGGTGATGCCGGCCATCTTCAACCTGACTGTCTATGGCAACCTTGAACACCACACAAACCAGCGGCTGGAAAGCCTGAGCCTCTGGACCAGCGCAGTACTGGTGTTGCTGTATTTCCTGAACCTGCTCTTCGTTTTCAAAACTCACACAAGGTTGCTGCATGCTCGTGCCGAGAAGCAGGCGACTCCACGCACGAGCAGGACATCCGCGCTTGTCACCCTGTCCTTATGCACGGCATGTCTTGCCGGCTTGAGTGAAATTCTTGTCGGCCAAATCGGGACTGTGACAAAAGCACTGGGCATGACGGAACTGTTCGTCGGCGTCATCGTCGTTGCATTGATCGGCAACTCCGCGGAAAACTCCACGGCTATTCTCATGGCCCGGCAGGACAAGATGGACCTAGCCATGTCTCTGGCCACAGGTTCCAGCACGCAGATCGCGCTCTTTGTTGCGCCGGTGCTGGTCTTTCTCTCGCTTGCCATGGGCCATCCCATGACGCTGCTGTTCAACGGTTTTGAAATCGCCGGGATATTTCTTTCCGTACTGATCGTTGCCATGATCGCATCAGACGGCGAGACCCATTGGTTCGAAGGCGCGCAGCTCCTGGCTGTTTATGCGATTCTGGCAGTGGCGTTTTATTTTGTGCCGGGATAGGTGTGGAGTACGTTGCAGTCGGTCGTCTTGGGGTTAATGTATGGCTTTGTTCATGGCAGGCGGCCTTTCGGCGTTATAGAGGATCATCCGGGCAGGACCGGGGCCCTAACAAGTGCGTCTTTGCTTGTTGGGGTGAAAGCCGGTTTTGGCTTGACGGCTGGGATCACGGCTTTTTTGGGCAGCCGGGTGTACCCTCTCCGTAACTAGGATTCTAAACGGCTTACGATGAGGCGCCCCGGAGTAAACACCACGAGCAATTTACCAATTTGCCAGACACTCATGTCCTCGGCCCCCAGGCAATGAACATGGCCCATATGCGGCGGCAAAGCAGAATATTCAGTTGCAAAAGGCCGAACCCGGATGTCCTGGGGCCTCCTAGGAGGCGTTTCTGGCAAAGAGCATGGAACATTTCAAATCCCGAAGCGCCCAAAATCTACTCACGTTAGCATACTTTTGGTAGCGAATTAAATGCGAATAGGTAAACGTCACTCGGCACTGCCGCAGTGGCCCTAAAGAGTTAGTTGTTGCTTGGCTCATTCTAACGCCAATTGCTAATGGGTGGTTTTTAAGCATGTCAAGCGCGCTGGTCGTCGCCATGATGCGTAGGACGGCGAAGCGCACTGGTTGGAAGGTACGCAGCTTCTGGCCGCTTATGCGATCCTTGCGTCGCGTTTTGTTTTGTTTCGACCTAGCCACTCATCTATTTTTCGCTGATTCCTGCCGAGTCGAATCGAGCGCCAGGTTCAACTCCAGCACGTTCACCCGTGGCTCGCCCAGAAACCCAAACTGTCTCCCCTGAGTGTGCATCGCCACAAGCCTGCGGACCTCGGCTTCTGACAATCCCCGGGCTTTGGCGACCCGGGCCACCTGGAATTCAGCGGCGGCCGGCGTGATGTCCGGATCCAGTCCTGAACCTGATGCAGTTACCATGTCCACCGGGATTGGCTGTCCCGGATTTTCCGCTTGCAAGCGTGATACATCCGCCTTCACGCGATCAATCAGCTTCTGGTTTGTAGGTCCCCAGTTGGTGCCACCGGAACTCGTGGCATCATACCCGTTTGCACCGGCAGCTGAGGGACGCGGATGAAAGTAACGGGGCGAGGAGAATGGCTGTGCCAGAATCCTGGATCCCACGGCCACTCCGTTGCGAGTGATGATGTGCCCGTTCGCTTCATCCCGATTCACGAGTTGTGCCAATCCGGTGATGGCGAATGGGTAAATCAGCCCGACAACAATTGTTATTGCCACGGTGTACAGAACGGCGATGAGCAGATTCTTCTTCATCCTTGATACTCCCTCAGGCGAGGCCCAGCCCTCGAATGATCACATCAATCAGCTTGATTCCGAAAAAGGGGACAATCACACCGCCAAATCCGTACAGCAGGAGATTTCGGCGCAGCAACGCGTCCGCGCCCATGGCTTTGTATTGCACTCCCCGCAGCGCCAGGGGAATCAGAGCAATGATGATCAAGGCGTTAAAAATCACCGCTGAAAGCACTGCCGATTGCGGGGTCGCCAGGTGCATGATGTTCAAGGCATTCAGCACCGGAAATGTGCCTGCGAACATGGCAGGGATGATGGCGAAATACTTGGCGACATCGTTGGCAATGGAAAAGGTGGTCAGGGAGCCGCGCGTCATCAGGAGCTGCTTGCCGATCTCAACAATCTCCAGCAGCTTGGTGGGGTTCGAATCCAGGTCCACCATGTTTCCTGCTTCTTTGGCCGCCTGAGTGCCGGAATTCATGGCGACGCCTACATCTGCCTGGGCCAGTGCCGGAGCGTCGTTAGTCCCGTCCCCAGTCATGGCCACCAGCTTCCCATGGCTCTGTTCATGCCGGATCAGGTCCATCTTGTCCTTGGGAGTAGCCTGGGCCAGGAAGTCATCCACCCCTGCTTCGCGCGCAATGGCTGCAGCCGTCAGCGGATTGTCGCCGGTGATCATCACGGTGCGAATACCCATCGCGCGCAGCTGGGCAAAGCGGTCACGGATGCCGCCCTTGACTACGTCTTTCAGATGAATCACGCCAAGCGCGCGGCTGTTCTCCGCAACTACCAGCGGCGTGCCGCCGGAGCGGGCAATACTCTCAACTGTGGCCTTGAGTTCCCTGGGAAGCAAGTTGCCATTTTCACGCAGGTATTTCTCAATAGCGTCGGCAGCGCCTTTCCTGATGACGCGATGATCGAAATTGACGCCTGACATGCGCGTCTGGGCTGTGAAGGGAACAAACTCTGCTTGGTTCGCCGCCAGATCCCGGCCGCGCAGGCCGAACTTCTCCTTGGCTAGAATTACTATTGAGCGGCCTTCCGGCGTCTCATCCGGCAGCGAAGAGAGCTGCGCGGCATCCGCCAGTTGGTCGTTGCTGACTCCCGGAGCCGCAATAAAGTCCGTTGCTTGCCGGTTGCCCAGGGTGATGGTGCCGGTCTTATCCAGGAGCAGCGTATCCACATCTCCAGCGGCCTCCACGGCGCGGCCTGACATGGCGAGAACGTTGTGCTGCACCAGCCTGTCCATGCCCGCAATTCCAATCGCGGAGAGCAATCCTCCGATGGTGGTGGGGATGAGACAGACCAAAAGTGACACCAGCACAAAGACGGTTTGCGGCGCGCCGGAGTAGATGGCGAACGGCTGCAAGGTCACCACGGCGAGTAGAAAAACAATCGTCAGCCCGGCAAGAAGGATGTTGAGAGCAATTTCGTTCGGCGTCTTTTGGCGCTCTGCGCCTTCCACCAGTGCGATCATCCGGTCAAGAAAAGTTTCTCCCGGATTGGAAGTGATTTTGACTTTGATCTGATCAGAGAGAACGCGCGTGCCGCCGGTGACGGCAGAGCGATCGCCGCCCGCCTCGCGAATTACCGGCGCTGATTCCCCGGTAATAGCTGATTCGTCCACAGAAGCGACGCCTTCAACAATATCTCCATCGCCGGGAATGGTCTCGCCTGCGGCCACCAGGACCAGGTCACCGGCACGAAGTGCAGATCCGGGCACAGTTTCTGTGCGGCCATCCGACAGCAGGCGGTGCGCCAGGGTCTCAGATTTGGCCTTGCGCAGAGTGTCCGCCTGGGCCTTGCCGCGGCCTTCGGCCATGGCCTCTGCGAAATTCGCAAAGATCACGGTAAACCACAACCACAGCGTGATCTGCAGATCAAAGCCGAACGCTTTGCTGCTGTGCATCACGTCGCGCACCAGCAGCGCAGTCGTGACAATGCTGCCCCATTCCACTACAAACATCACTGGGTTGCGCATCATGATCTGTGGATTCAGCTTGCGCACGGAATCAATCAAGGCCTGTCGCACGATCTTTGCATCCCACAGGGACTTTGGTTTTTGCTCTTGAACAAGCATGGGCGAGTTCCTTTAGAAGGCTTTGCCGGCGTTCATCACAAGGTGCTCAAGAATGGGCCCCAGGCTGAGCGCCGGGAAAAACGTCAGCGCGCCAACAATGATGATCACGCTGACCAGAAGAACGGTGAATAAGGGAGTGGTAACCGGGAACGTTCCCGGTGAAGGTGGAACAATTTTCTTCTGCGCCAGATTGCCCGCAATGGCCAGCATGGGCACAATCATCAGGAAGCGGCCGGCGAGCATGGTGAATCCCATTGTCAGGTGGTACCAGCGGTTGGCGCCCAAGCCGGCAAATGCGGAGCCGTTGTTGCCCGTTCCCGAAGTAAACGCGTAAAGAATCTCTGAGAGTCCGTGCGGCCCGTTGTTGTTCAGAGTTGCCAGTCCCTGCGGCAGCAGCGCGGAGACCGCGGCAAGCACCAGGATCATCAGCGGAAAGATCAGCACATAGAGCATGGCCATCTTGACGTCATAGGATTCAATCTTCTTGCCCAGGTATTCCGGCGTGCGCCCCACCATGAGACCAGCGATGAAAACTGAGAGCACAACGAAGATCAGAATTCCGTACATTCCCGCACCGACGCCGCCGAACACGATTTCTCCCAGCATGATGTTGGTGAGCGGAACCAGGCCGCCCAGCGGAGTGTAGGAATCATGCATGCTGTTCACTGCCCCGCAACTTGCATCTGTTGTAACAGTGGCGAAGAGGGCCGAGTTGGCGATGCCGAAGCGGACCTCCTTTCCTTCCATGTTGCCGCCTGCTTGCATTGCGCTTGCGTGCTGGGTGACGCCCTTCAGCAGAGGATTGCCACGCGATTCAGCCCAATAAGCCGTTGTGACTCCGGCAAAGAAAAGCACAGCCATGCAGGCGAAAACAGCCCAACCGTGTTTCTGTGAACCGGTCATTCGGCCAAGGGTGTACGTGAGTCCGGCGGGAATCGCGAAAATCAGGAGCATCTCAAAGAAGTTGCTGAACGGCGTGGGATTTTCGTACGGGTGCGCGCTGTTGGCATTCAGAAAGCCTCCCCCGTTGGTGCCCGCTTCCTTGATTGATTCCTGGGAAGCAATCGGCCCCTGGGCAATGGTTTGCTCAGTGATCGTGTCCATCACAGGTTTGCCATTGCCATCTACCAGCGGTTTCCCGTCCTGGCCTATTTTTTGTACCTGCTGCGGTTCCAGCAGCTTGACTGTTTCATAGGGCTTGAAATTCTGAATGACCCCTTGTGAGACGAGGACCAGTGCACCGACAACAGAAATGGGTATCAGGACCCAGAGCATGGCCCGCGTGGTGTCCACCCAGAAGTTGCCGATGGTTGGTTTCTCGCGCCGCGAGATCCCGCGGATAAAAGCCACCGCCAGCGCCATTCCTACCGCAGCAGAAGCGAAGTTATGGAATGCAAGGCCCGCCATCTGCGTGAGATAGCTCATCACCTGTTCGCCGCTATAGAACTGCCAGTTGGTGTTTGTGGTAAACGATGCCGCTGTATTAAATGCCAGGTCCTGTGAGACTGCAGAGAAGTGCTGCGGATTCAGCGGAAGCCACTGCTGTGTGCGTTCCAGGAGATAAAGCGCGAGCATGGAAACGCCGCTGAACAGCAGCATCGCAATCGAGTATTTTGTCCAGCGCATCTCATGGTTTTCATCCACCCGCGTGACTTTGTAGAGCAGCTTCTCCAGTGGGCGCATGATGGGATCCAGCCAGGTACGTTCTCGGGAGAAAACGCGTGCCATGAACGCGCCCATGGGTCTGGTGACCAGCAGGACGACTACGAAAAAGAAAACAATCTGCAGCCAGCCGTTGATCGTCATTTCAAAAGTCTCCGGCCGCAGCAGCGCGTACACCAGGTAGATCATCAGCAGAAGGCTGATCAAAAGCATGAGACCGTCGTCAACATTCATGGCAGCCTCCCTACTTCAACTTGTCGCAGGCGGTCGTGTAAGCAATTGCCACGGCAAAGAAAATGAGGGTGAGGACAATCATCAGTAGATCAAGCACAACGTGAGCCTCCAGGCTTCTACCACGAGCCTTGTTTCTGTCCGAACCACCAGATCAGGGCGAGCGTAGCTGTGTTCTGTTGTTTTCTGAGTTTTCCCGGCACGTCGGTCAGGAAGAACGGCTGGTTGGAAAAATCACGGCGCCATTCCATCCGGGCGAGAAAGCCTTCGGCAAATTTGTACTCGGTAGTAGCCGTCGACTCCTTGAGGGCCTGGGTCAGACCGCTGAACAGCCCGCCACGGTCGGATAGATACTCACCACGCCCAGCCACAGCTAACTTCGGCGCAAATTGAAAGCGCAAGTATGCTGCTCCACCAATAACGTGCTGCGGGGCGGAACTGCTGAAAAGTCGATTCACCACGTAATCGCCCTCTCCCACCAGCGTGAGTTTGGAAGTAGCGCTCCATGTCGCATAGGTATCGAAAATATGTTCGCGCCCGTTGGGCGCAGGTGTGATATTGCTGATCGGCAGGCCTGGCTGTGTCGGACTGGCGGGTAGTCCCGGATTCAGCACCGCATCGACGTCACGCTGCTCCTGCCCGAAATAGTAGTTCACGTTCCACGTCAGCGGTCGGCAGGTTTGATGGTGAAAATAAATGCCTGTGACTTGAAGCCATTGAAATCTTCCGTCTGCTGCGCTCCGTTCACCAGCCAGTAGGTCAGATTGACTTTAGGCGTCAGGTTGTACCCGGCGCGGAATCCAGTGTGGTAAAACGGCAGGAAGTCGAAATAGTACGAGCGCGAATAGTTGATCTGGTCTTTCGAATAATTGCCTTCAACGCCCAGTGAGCTCGCCCACTTTCCAAAATCCACGGTTAGCCCGCTTCCAACGGGCAACACATAAGTTCCATAGGCTTGCCAGAGATTTCGATAGACCTGCGGGCGTAACTCATTTGCAGCGCTGCCCTGGACCGTCTCTGTCGCCTGCCCATACTGGAAATCAAGGCGCAAGCCGTAGCGTCGTTTGGCATCAAGATCGGGCGCGTGCTCAATCAGGAGATTTGCCTGGCTCAGGGTGAAGCTGTTGCTGCTCACGTCATAGGCTCGCAGCAGATTCACGCGGCCAATGGGCTGGTTGAAATTGTAGCCGTAATAGCCGTCAAGAGCGCCATTAATGGTGGTTCCCTTGAAGAAATCGAGCACGGAACGGTCTTCCTTGCTGATGCTGTTTTGCGTGGTTGCGTTTTCGTCCGCCGTCGGTGGGACTGGGGAAGGCGCTTGCGCCACAACTTGTGGAACTGCGGCCTGTTTCTTTTCCAGTTCATTCACACGGGCTTGCAGTTTCAACACCAGATCGCGCAATTGCTGTACTTCCGGGTTCGGGGATGACGCACCCGATTGTGCCTTTGCCTGCACTCCGCTCAATACGATTGTCGCTGTAAGAAGGAAGATCGCCAGTTTGTCCGTTCTGCGCATCTTCCAACGGACTTGCACTGTGTTGATTTGAACAACATTGGCTTTCTTGCTCTCGCCGATGGGTGCCACAGGCGGAGCCACAAAGAGCAGCGAAGCGCAGCATTGCCGCGGCTTACGCAGTTCGCGCGCGAAACAAGCGAGGCACCAGAACAGAAAGCACAGGACCGGCAGCCCAACAGCGAAAAGAGAAATCAAGTTCATGGCTCACCAACAACTGCTATTGAACGATTCATTGCGTAAGGAAGGAATTGGCAAGATATAAATTGTTTGTAAGTTTTAGAGTGATTTTTGGGCAGGAGTCTGGATTGGACAAGCTGAGCGTGTTTGGACTGTGCGCCGTCACCGCAATGGTGTTCTGCTAGCATTGAAGACCGCGCGCGTGGATGGACATTGGCATTCGCTTCCAGCTGTTTACTGGGGTCAGCGTATGGCTTTCTTCAGGGCGCGTGGCCATTTGGCGCCGTAGAAATCATCTGGGCTGGAATCGCGGTGAGGAAGTGGTGGATGCGGCGGAACGAAGCTTCAGAAAGCTGAAGCCATGAGTTTCTTATAAAGGCTTACCGTCCGGCTGGAAGCGGTAGCCAACCCAAGGTTCGGTGAGAATATATCTGCGTTCGTCGCCGGCTTCAATTTTCTTGCGCAGCTGGTTGATGAAGACTCGGAGATACTCCGGCTGTTGCACGCTCTGGCCGCCCCACACGGCATTGAGCAGAACTCGATGCGTCAGCACCTTGCCCGGATGGCGGGCCATGAACGTGAGCAGCTCAAATTCCTTGGGCGTGAGATGGACCTCTTTGCCGTGGACGCGCACCTGACGGGATTCAGCGTTGATATAGAAGTCTCCTTCCTCGATCGGTTCGGACGACGGAACTTCATTGGCGGCGACGCGGCGGAGGTTGGCGCGAACACGCGCCAGCAGTTCGTTCACGCTGAAAGGCTTGCTGACGTAGTCATCGGCGCCGGTGTCGAGCGCCTCGACTTTGTTCTTTTCCTCTCCGCGGACAGAGAGCACGATGATGGGCACCTGCGAGCGTTCGCGCACGGCCCGGCACAATTCAATACCGCTCATGCCGGGCATGGAGAGATCGGTGACGATGAGGTCGGGTTTCCACTCCATCGCGGTATCGAACCCGCTCGCGCCATCTGCGGCTGTCTTCACTTCGTAGCCCTGGGAATTCAGCGTGGTCTTGAGTACGCGAGAAATCTGCGTCTCATCGTCCACCACCAGGATGCGGCTGTGGTCATTCATCAACGCGGCTCCTGCGTAACAATGTGCACGTCAACGTTGGCGGCGTTGGCGAGGAAGCGGTTCATGGCTGCCAGGTAAAGGTGCTTTCTCCAACCCCGGCTGGCGGGCCGGCCAAAGATGACTTGTGTAATTTTGTACTCGCGGACAAATTTGGCCACCGTGGTGGCAACAATGGCGCCTTCAATCTGTACCACTTTTGCCCCAAGGTTCTCAGCGAAGCGCTTGTTGGCCGCGAGCGCGCGGTTTCTATCTTTTGTGCGGCCGTCATTTCCGCGTTCCACATGGATGACGTAAAACTCCGCGCCTAGCGCCTGTGCAAGACGCGCTCCGCGGGCAATGAGCTGCTGTGATGCGGGATTCGAACTGATGCAAACGGCAACGCGTTCGCTCACGCCCCAGTTCTGATCAATGCGCTTGCGCTGGAGATAGCTCTCAAGATTTCGATCGACAGACTGCGTCACATAACGCAGAGCGAGCTCGCGGAGAGCCATCAGGTTTCCCGGACGGAAGAAGTTGGTGAGCGCTTTTTCCGATCGTTCGGTGGTATAGATGTCACCGCGTTTCATGCGCATCTGCAGGGCTTCCGGGGTCAGATCAGCGAGCACAACTTCATTGGCGCGCTCCAGGACCCAGTCAGGAACGGTCTCACGCACAGTGATTCCGGTGATGCTGGCCACGGTGGGAGTGACACTATCAAGGTGCTGGATGTTCATGGTTGAGAGGACGTCAATCTTTGCTTCCAGAATTTCCAGTACGTCTTCGTAGCGTTTCTTGTGCTTGCTGCCGTCGATGTTGGTGTGGGCCAGTTCATCTACCAGCACCACCTGCGGCTTGCGCGCGATGATGGCGTCTACGTCCATTTCCTGAAATACGGTGCCTTTGTATTCAAGGGTTCGGCGCGGAACAATTTCAAGCTGGGAAAGGAGTTCGGCAACGCCTGCGCGACCGTGAGTTTCGACTACTCCAATCACCACGTCCTCACCGCGTTTGTGACGGCGGATGGCCTCACTGAGCATGCTATAGGTCTTGCCCACACCGGGAGCGTAGCCAAGGAACAGCTTGAAGATCCCGGCTTTCGTTTCCGGTGCGGCCTGCTCCAGCCACTGTTCAGGCGTCTTCGGCATTTGACTGCCTCTCCTCTCACACGCGCGTCGGGCATCTGCTTGCTACAATCAGCCGCGTGAAACTTTCTCCGCGAGCGGCAATGCGTTTGCTGGTCTGCGCCAGCCTGCTGGGACTTATTGTCCTTGTATATGCCAAAGTTCTGCACGTCAATAATACGACCGTCGCCGTCAGTTTCCTGCTCGCCATTCTTGCGGTCGCGGCAGCGTGGGGATTGCGCTATTCCATCCCCATGTCCATTGTGGCGGCGCTGTGCTTTAATTTTTTCTTTCTGCCGCCGGTCAAGACCTTCACCATTGCGGAAAGCCAGAACTGGGTTGCGCTGTTTGCTTTCTTCTTCAGTTCCATCCTGGCGAGCAATCTTTCAGAGCGTGCGCGGCGGCAAACTGAAGAAGCCAACCTGCGCCGCCGGGACGTGGAACGGCTTTATGGGTTCACGCAGCAGCTCCTGGTTTCAGAAAACGTGGTGGAATTGCTCAAGAACGTGCCGGAATACGTGAAGGAATTCTTTGGCGGATCACACGCGGCCGTTTACATCCCGGCCAAGGGCCAGCCGTATCGTTCCGACTCTGAGCGTCAGGAAATCCCACTGGAGGAATTGCAAGATGCGGTTGCTCGCAGTGAAACACGCATTGACAGGGAGAGGAAGGTAGCAATTGCGGTGTTGCGCCTGGGCACGCGCACCGTGGGCTCATTGGGAATTGCCGGTGAGCTGCCTTCCCGCGAAACCCTGGAAGCCATTGGCAGTCTCATTGCCATGGCGGTGGAGCGTGCCCACGCGGTAGAGAAGCTGACGCGAACCGAAGCCTCGCGTGAAAGTGAACGCCTGCGCTCGGCGTTGCTGGATTCCGTGACGCACGAGTTGCGGACGCCGCTCACGGCCATCAAAGCTTCTGTTACCACACTGCGCTCCCAGGCAAAACTCTCACACAACGACCAGCAGGACCTGCTTGCGGTGATTGAAGAAGAGAGTGACCGTCTCAACCGCTTGGTGGGCGAAGCGGTAGAAATGGCGCAGCTTGACGCCAAAGAAGTGAAGCTTGATTTGCGTCCGGAGCAAATTCGTGAGCCCATTGAAGCTGCTGTGGCTGAAGCAAAACACGCGCTGAGCAACCATCCAGTACAAGTGCGGCTCCCGGACCGCATGCCGCCTGCGTTGATGGACGCTGGCTGGATCAAGAAAGTGCTGCAGCATCTGCTGGAAAATGCGGCCAAGTATTCGCCTGCGGGATCGCCCATTTACATCAGCGCTGAAGTAAGGAATGACCGGCTCATTACCAGCGTGGCTGACCGTGGCGCGGGCATTGATGATCTGGAACGTTCCATGGTGTTTGACAAGTTTTATCGCGGGCAAAGCCAACGCTATCCGCGTCCAAGACACGGGAATGGGCCTGGCCATCGTAAAAGCTATTGTGGAAGCGCGCGGCGGACGAATTGAAGTGACCAGCCAATTGGGCCAGGGCTCAGTGTTCTAATTTGGGCTGCTTCTGGTGACGGCAGACGCTACGCGCGTGCATTAGCCGAACCTGAAAATTTCAGGAACCGGCTTGCTGTTCCCTGCGTATTAGCTCCCAGGGAGAAGTGCGATGGGAGCTCTGTTACAGGATTTAAGGTATGGCGCACGAACACTGCGCAAGTCTCCGGGATTTACGCTGGTGGCGGTGATTGCGCTGGCGCTTGGCATTGGCGCCAACACGGCGATGTTCAGCGTGGTGAACAGTGTGCTTATTCGGCCGTTGCCTTATGCCGAACCGCAAAGCCTGTTGAAGCTCTACACCAGCATGCCGCAATTTCGCGACGCCTCCATTTCTTATCCAAACTTCCTGGATTGGCAGCAGCGCAGCCGCTCATTTGAAGCCATGGCTGCGTATCGCACTACATCATTCAATCTCACAGGAAGCGCGAATCCTGAGCGGCTCCGAGGCGAGATGGCATCTGCCACAATCTTCCCTGTGCTTGGGATCAAGCCGATCATCGGGCATACGTTCACTGCCGACGACGATCGCAGAGGCGGCGCTCAAGTGGCGGTGCTGACATCAAGCTTCTGGAAAACGCGTTTTGGCAGCGATCCCCAAATCGTCGGTCGCACTCTCACTTTGGACGAAAAGCTCTACACCATCGTGGGCGTTGTGCCCAGCGATAACGTGATACTTCGACGCACATCTGTGATCATTCCAATTGGCCAGTGGAGCGAACCGCTTTTCTGGGACCGCAGTGTCGGTATGGGAATGCGCGGTCTGGGGCGGCTCAAACCCGGCGTTTCGGCGCAGCAGGCACAGTCAGAGCTGGACGCGATCGCAGCCGGCCTTGCGCGCGAATATCCCAAGGACGACAAAGACCGCGGCATCTATGCAGTATCTCTCCACGATGACCTCGTAGGTGATGTCCGCATGCCTCTGCTGGTGCTGCTCGGCGCGGTGGGATTTGTGTTGCTTATCGCATGCGCTAATGTTGCCAACCTGCTCCTGGCTCGTTCCAACACAAGGGCGCGTGAATTTGCCGTTCGTGGCGCGCTGGGGGCCACCCGCAGCCGTGTGATGCGGCAGCTCCTGACAGAAGGCCTGCTGCTTGCCATTGCAGGAGGCGCGCTCGGGCTGGCGCTGGCGGCAGGCCTGAATGCGATCTTTGTTGCCAAACTCACCAACCAGATTCCTCGGGCAGACCAGATTCATCTGGATACCTCAGTGCTCGCGTTTACTGCCTTTGTTTCGTTGCTGGCAAGCCTGCTGTTCGGAATCACACCCGCTTTGCAGAGCGCACGGGCAGACCTGAACAGGATTCTCAAAGAAGGCGGACGCGGAAGCACAAGTCGCCACGGCTTTCAGCACACGCTTGTTGTGGTGGAAGTGGCGCTCGCGTTGGTGTTGACGACGTCAGCCGGACTGATGATCCGCACGATGTCGAGGCTGTGGAGCGTGAATCCAGGGTTTGATCCGCAAAATGTGCTCACTTTCAGCATTGCGGGATCTCCCGCAGTGCACGGTGCTCCGGCGGCGGTACGGAACGGACTACAGCACACCACGGATCAGATACGCGCTCTGCCCGGAATCAAGGCAGCGAGCGTAGTTTTTGGCTCAGTGCCGATGAATGGAGACTCCGAACTTCCATACTGGGTGGAAGGGCAGCCCAAGCCTGAGCAGAACCAGATGGACCTGGCTTTGTTCTACGGTGTTGACCCTGACTATTTCAGCGTCATGCGCATCCCTTTGTTGCGTGGCCGACTGGTGTCGCAACAGGATACAGAAAAGGCGCCATGCGCTGTGGACATTGACGAGGATTTTGCGCACAAAGCGTTCCCCAACCAGGACCCGCTGGGCCAGCACGTAAATCTCGAGTTAATCGGGATGCAATGCGCTGTGGCGGGAGTGGTGGGCCACGTAAAACACTGGGGACTCGACACCGACGCAACCTCAAAGGTCCATTCCCAAATTTACATTCCTTTCCGGCAGTTTCCTGACAGCGTAATGGACCTGGCTTCCACCGGCTCAGACTATGTCGTCCGTACGGCGCGTGACCCCTACGCCATTGTTCCTGCAGTGAAGCGCACGGTGACTGATATTAACGGCAAAATGGTGGCCTACGCCGAAGAGAGCATGCAGAATGTAATCAGTGATTCGCTTGCGGCGCGGCGGTTCACGCGCCTGCTGCTGGGGACGTTTGCTGCTCTGGCTCTTATCCTGGCCGGCGTGGGAATCTATGGCGTGATTTCATATTCGGTCAGCCAGAGCACTCACGAAATCGGGGTGCGCATGGCGCTTGGGGCGGATAGTCGAACCGTACTCGGCTTGGTTCTGAAAGATGCCATGCGCATGGCTCTCGCAGGCATAGCCATCGGCGCTGTTGCGGCTTTTGCTGTCACTCGCGTGATGAAAGGCTTGCTGTTCGGGGTGAGCGCGTCAGATCCGCTGACATTCTTTGTTGTGGCGATGCTTCTGGGCCTGGTAACGCTGCTGGCCAGCTATATTCCGGCGAGCCGAGCTACACGCGTGGATCCAATCATTGCCTTGCGCTACGAATGAACAAGGATTGCAAAGCGGCGCTCGTGGATAATGGCAAGGCTCCCAGCGTGGATGGCTCAGCTGCTTTTCAGGCGGCTTTGTACTTACCGGTCAACCCATTCCAACGGATCTTGAGCGCGTCGCGGCCCATGAGCATGCCGTCTCGCCAGGGGTGGATGGTGGAGCGCTCATCATGCCCCCAAGCTACAGGAACTTCCGCCACTTTCAGCCCGGAACGGTGGGCAAGATAAAGAATTTCAGCGTCAAAGCCCCAGCGTGTGGTGCGCTGCCGCGGGAAGATGAGTTGCGCTGCGCGGCGCGAGAAGGCTTTAAATCCGCACTGCGTATCGCGATAAGAAAAGCCCAGAAGAGCCCGCAAGTAGAAGTTGAAAGTGCGGGACATGATCCGCCGTTTGAGCGACTGACGCTGAAACTGAAGCGATGGATCCAGCCAGCGGGAGCCGATGGCCACATCTGCTCCCTGGTCCAGCGCGGAAAAGAGCTTTGTGGCTTCTGCGATGGGCGATGACAAATCAGCGTCAGTAAACAAGAGAATTTCTCCGCGCGCATTGAGCATGCCGTTGCGCACCGAGTAGCCCTTTCCCTGATTGCCGGGATTCTGAATCACGCGAAGCTGCGGATTGGCCGAGGCAAAGCCGCTGGCAATTTGGAATGTGTCATCGCGGGACCCGTCATCTACAATCACGACCTCTGCATTCCAGGAGGCCTGGCTCAGATAGGCAAAAATTTGTTCCAGGGTCTTGCCTAATCTTCGGCGCTCGTTGTACGCAGGTACAACAATGCTATATCGCGGACGTTCCAATTGGGGTGTGATCTCTGGAATGGAGGACTCTTGTGTGGCCAGGGTCATGCTGCCTGTTCTTTCTTCTTCTTTAACATGGTGAAAAATTCTGGTACCAGCTCAGGATCCCAGAGACCGCGCCGGGCTTCTTCCCTCATGGTAAGTTCCGCTTCATCATGGTGGAGCGCCGGTTTATAGGGACGAGCCGTGCGGAGCGCGTCGTAAACGTCCACGACTTGAAGGATGCGGGCCAGCAAAGGAATGTTGTGTCCAACCAACTGATCGGGATATCCCGTTCCGTCCCAGTGCTCGTGGTGATGCCGGATGATGGGTAGCACGTTGCGGAATGACTTTAGGGGGCGGCAGATGGTTTCCCCAATCACGGGATGTTGCTTCATTACTTCCCATTCTGCCGGAGTCAAGCTGGTGCCTTTTTTGAGAATGTCGTCGGGAATAGAAACTTTCCCCAGATCGTGCAGATACCCGCCGCGCTTCAGAGCGATGATGCTCTCTCCATCCAGCCCTATATGGTGTCCCAGGTCTGCCGCGTAGCTGGCCAGGCGCTCACAGTGATTGCCGGTGTAGGGATCGCGTGACTCGATTCCCAATGCGAGCGCCACCAGCACGGCCTCAGCGTTCTCCAGTTCGTCAGTGAACTCTTTGAGCTTTAGCAGCGACTTGACGCGGGCAAACAACTCCTCCGGGTAGAGAGGCTTACTGAGAAAATCATCAGCGCCTGCTTCGATGCCGCGCACGCGGTCGTCCCGGTCACTGAGACCAGTAATCATTACCACGGGAGTCAGACGGGTAATGGGATCTTCCTTGAGCTCGCGACAGAGCTCGTACCCTGACTTGCCCGGCATGATCACATCCAGAAGAACAAGGTCGGGACGGTCGCTATGGACCATGTGGAGCGCCTCATCCGCCTGGGTGGCTGTGATGACCTCATAACCCCGCGAGGTAAGCAGTTCGCCGAGTAAAAGAACAGTGTCTAACTTGTCATCGACCACAAGGATTTTTGGAGCGCGTTGCTTCAGGCGGCCAAATTCCTCACGCACCCTTGGAGATATGAGACCCATCCCATCGTGAGACGGAACCGGACGCACGAGGGTTGCATCGAGCAACTCTGAGACTACATGATCTTCATGGTTATCGTTGGACACAGACAATTCCCACTTGCCGGCACGAAGATTTTCCGGAACGCCCGCAATGCCTATTAAGCCTGCGCGCTCGGGGAGAGCCGGTCTACTTCGCTGACCCTGGCACTGAATACAGCAATATTAAGGTATTTTGCCTAGGAAATGGAGCTTGGATTTCAGCCCGTCGAATAATTATGATGAAGGTGCTTGTTTTTATGCATAATTAAGTCTGGCGGCCACAACTGGTTGATTTTGTAAGAACTTCTGGCTGGTAGCCCTTTCGCCTTTAATAATTGCTTTCCCCGGAACCAAATGGGAATGCAGGAAAAGCCAGCAAAATGGACGCTTAGATCTGGGAGCCAGCGTTCTATAATTGCTCTTCTTTTCTCAGATTTCCTATGCGCCATTTGGGCTTCCTGTTCCTGGTAACGTTGATTGTTTGTTCGGAAGTCACGGCTGCTCCCCGACAGCACACAGTAGTACTGGGGCGCTTCAGAGCCGTGGACGCACTGGACCAGAATGGCCTATCAACGAAGATCAGAGTCAGAGAACTTGTGGTGGATGGCCGCGTTCGCGAATATACCTCCGGCAACCCACATGATGTGACTGAAAGGCTCTTTGTGATTCGGCGTGTGCGCCGGATCAACGATTCCCTTCCCAGCGAGGCAGGCCAAAAAGCCCGGTGGATCTGGCAACTGGAGGGCTGGATCAGCGTAGACCGCCTTACTGGCCATGTCGCCCAGCTCAACCTCCCTGCATTTGATCCTGAAATATCGGAAGTGAACTGGTACCGCGATTACGCTGGTTATTGTGGGTCATCCGACGATGGAAGCAAAATGTATATGGTTGTTTTTGAGCTGGGGAAACGCAAGCCCATCCTGAAGAGGGAATTTTCGGGCGCAACTTGCTCAGCGCCGGTTTGGGGGCGAAATCCCAGCCGCGTCACGTTCAATGCCGGAGGCGAGAAAAGCAGTTTTGCCGTGCGCGCCCATGGCACTGCCATACAGCCTGAACCGAATAGTGAAGACGAAGGACCAGAGTGAATGAAATCACTTGATGAGTACCTGGAGGACGCGGCTATTGCTCACGGCCATTTGTGCGCAGGCCAGGTATTGGGTGTGCGCATGGCCATGTGTGGACTGAAAAGTCTGGGCCTCAATGATCCCGAGGGCAAGGACCGTAAGCGGATTGTCACTTTTGTGGAAATTGACCGCTGCGCTACCGATGCAGTGATGGTGGTTACCGGGTGCCGCCTGGGGAAACGGGCCCTCAAGTTTCGTGACTGGGGAAAAATGGCGGCAACCTTTGTAGACACAGAGACGGGCCACGCGGTAAGGGTAGCAGCTATGGAATCATCAAAGGCGCTGGCCAGGAGCCTGCATCCGGAAATCCCGGATAAGAACCAGCAGCAGATGCTGGCTTATCGCGAACTGAGTGACGAGCAGATGTTTCAAACGCAATGGGTGAGCGTGTCTCTGCCCCCCGAAGAATTCCCTGGGTATAAAGGGGAGCGCATTGTCTGCGAGAGCTGCGGGGAGGGCATCAACTTCCGACGTGAGGTGCGGCGCGATGGGAAAATCCTGTGCCGGGGCTGCGCCGGGGAGAGCTACTTCGAACCGGCTTAAGTTGGCAAAAATCCCTTTTTAAAGAACTTTTCCGGCCACTGCTGCGTACCAATATCAGAGCCGCCAATCAGCCGCACTAATTTGGTGGTCCATCAGGTTTACAGGAGGACCTATGAACATCAACTTGCGCCAATTGCAGGCGAGTGTATTACTCGCGTGCTTGTTCCTCCTGGGCGGGTGCAAAGTGTCCACACACGAGGAGAAAGGCAAAGAAGGCAAAGATGTGGACATTCGTACACCTTTAGGCTCCTTGAGCGTCCATAGCGGCCCCGGTGATCCGAAAGAGACGGGTCTTGCGCTTTATCCGGGAGCGCAGGTGAGGACCTCCGGCGACGACGACGATTCAGGAGCAAACGTCAACATCTCCAGTTCCATCTTTGGCATGAAACTGGCCGTACTCAAATACCAGACCAGTGATCCTCCGGAAAAAGTGCTGGACTTTTACCGCAAGGAGATGTCCCGCTACGGAAAGGTCATAGACTGCAAGGGCGGGTTCAACATGACTTTTCATCACCGTGACCGCGATGCAGACGTGTCCTGTGGCGATAGCGGAGGGCCTAATCCGCATCACTACAAACAGGAACTCAAGGTAGGCACGGAGAATAACCAGCGCATCGTGGCAGTGAAGCCCAGCGGCGACGGCACAGATTTTGTCATGCTGTATGTCCGAGCGCACGACGAGAAAGACACAATGTAGGTCCGTGCAGAGTTCAGCCCCTATTAAAATAACCTTGTCGCAGAGGTTTTCCTCAAAGTTCCAACCTCTGCAGAAAGCCCCAAACACCTTAGTACCAAAGCATCCATCCACGAACTCATCCGCATCATAGGTTTCGGTTGAACCTACCAGCCCGGCCGTTCGGCTTGGATCGCGGTGTGGTTCCCGGCGCAACAGACATCGATTTTAGGCTTGAATTTTCTGTTGCGCTTCTGCTCAGTCTGAACGTTGTGAACCGCCTGCATCGAGGCGGTGCTCAGAGTTTTGAGTACTCATTTTGAACAAAACTGAAGGTTGAAGGACATGGGACTGACAATCCTTTGTGTGAGCCGGGCTTCTGCTGCCCAGGTCACGCGGAACCTGGTACTTGAACAGGCAGGATATCGAGTGCTGGCCGCAGAAGATCCAAGCGAGGCACAACGGATCTTCAGCAATGGTGGAGTCCACGCCGTGGTATTTGGTGAAACAATTCAAGCGCAACAGCGAATTGAATTGGGTGCAGGCTTCAAGCAAATCAATCCCGCTGTGCCAATTGTGTTTCTGTATCGTATGAATGGATTCCGGATTCCGCCGGGAATTGCCGATGAGCAGGTCGAATCATTGGGAGGACCCAGGTTGCTCCTGCAAGCGCTGGGCCGCGTTCTGGGCGGGGCTCCAGCATGGAGGGACGGGTTTAAAAAAGAAAATAGCGATCACTTGTGAGCGAACTTGATGGCCACACGAATTCAAGAGCATAAACGGGAACGGCGCACGCGAGAACGCCCGAGTAATACCCGTGGATTCTCAATGAGGCAGCTTTGCTTAATTGCGTGTCGCTACCTTGGAGGCTGCAGGTCGCCAATGATTTTCTTCGCTGGAGTGGGTAGCCGCCAGACCAGCGGAGGACGGCGATGATCTGGTCTTGGCGCGCCAGCATTGTCTCTCCAGCAGATCAATTACTTGTACTTGAAAACTATAGGAGGCGGCGCGGAGTTCTATATCCAGCTTGAAATCCAGGCAAAATGGACGCAAACCCACGATCCTGTTGCTGGTTGACAGGCGCCGGAGCCGGACTGCGCGCGTCCTGAAAGACCTGGGCTACGGCATTATGACCACCTACACTCCGGATCACGCAGTCGCAATCTGCGTTAATAACAGAGTGGATGCAGTAGTACTGGACCAGCAGCATTTCATTCAAACGGAAGGTTGGTCGGTAGCTAATTCCCTTAAGATGATCCGCGCGACAATTTGTGTGGTCCTGATCGTGCGTGGCAAAGTCCTTACCCCAGGGTTGCCGGACGGAGTGGACGCAGTGCTTGCGGATCGAGACCAGGACGGGCTCTTGCGCTTTTTAGAGAAGCTGCCCGTGCGAAAAAATACTAAGAAATAGGTTTCTGCTAGGCAGCGCCCGCTTGCGAATACAGAGTTCTGTCCAGCCAGTCTGCCACAGGCGTTTTAAGAGCAAAATGCAGTTGGACTTCCTCCGGCTCCAGCACCCGCCAGGCAAGTCCGGTTGCGGGCGGTCCATTGGGCATTACGGAACGGAACTCCACATGTTTTTCGCGAATCCGATATTGATTGTCCGGTGCGCCGTCACGTGAGGTGATGACGAAACTCTTTAGCCCGGCCAGAATGATGAAATTATTCTTTCGCATATCTTAACCTCCGGCCATAAGGCCCTTCAGCCCAGCCCGGGTATCCTCTCTTTTATCCACTGTTTGATGATGTGGCTTTTAAGCCGATGTTGGCTGAAAAGGGGAGTGGCTCCTGCAATAAAGTGGCTGGAGAGAATTTCACTCATCGCCCAGAGTGCACCATTCCCTGCATTATAAGACCACTCACTGGCGGCTTCTAACCGCTTGGATTCACTTAACTTTAGCGATATGAGCGGAATGTTAGAATAACCCGATGCCTCTGAAAACCTTGTTTCTCAATCCGCCGTCGTTCGAGAATTTCGACGGTGGCGCTAGTTCCCGCTGGCCGGCCACCCGCGAGATCGAGTCCTACTGGTACCCAGTGTGGCTCGCATATCCGGCTGGAATGCTGGAAGGATCGCGGCTGCTGGACGCCCCGCCGCATCATGTTTCGGCCGCCGAGACGATTGAGATTGGGAAACAATACGAGTTCCTGGTGCTTTTCACTTCCACGCCTGGATTCCCCGGCGACATTCAACTGGCCACAAAGATGAAGGAGGCGAATCCCAGGCTGAAAGTGGCTTTTGTGGGCCCCCACGTGACCACGTTGCCGGAACGTTCTCTCAACGAGTGCCCGGCCATCGACTTCGTCTGCCGGCGCGAGTTCGATTACTCAGTGGTGGAGTACGCTAATGGCTCGTCGCTCTCAGAAATTCGAGGCATATCGTATCGTGATGCAAATGGAAAAGTCACCCACAACCCTGACCGTCCGGATGTAACAGACCTTGATGCGCTGCCGAATGTAACCGATGTTTATTATCGTGATCTGGATGTTCGCCGTTACAACGTGCCTTTTCTGCTCTATCCTTTTGTGGCGCTTTATACAACGCGCGGATGCCCGGCGCAGTGCACCTTCTGCCTGTGGCCGCAGACGCTGAGCGGCCACCCGTGGCGCAAGAGGTCCACGGATGCGGTGGCCCGCGAGATGGCTCAGGCAAAAGAATACTGGCCATGGGTGAAGGAATATTTTTTTGACGATGACACGTTCAACATCCAGAAGCAGCGCACGGTTGAACTCTGCCAGAAGCTGAAACCGGTGAACCTGACATGGAGTTGCACGTCTCGCGTGACAACGGATTATGAAACCCTGAAGGCGCAGCGCGAAGCCGGTTGCCGGCTGCTGATTGTGGGATACGAATCAGGCGATCCGCAGATTTTGAAGAACATCAAGAAGGGCGCTACTGTGGACCGCGCCCGCCAATTTACCAAGGACACCAAAAAGCTGGGGTTGGTGGTGCACGGCGACTTCATTCTTGGATTGCCGGGTGAAAGCCGTGAGTCCATCCGACGCACCATTGAATTTGCCAAAGAGCTGGATGTTGAAACTATTCAGGTTTCTCTGGCGCATGCCTATCCCGGTACCGAAATGTACGACTTCGCCAAGCAGAACGGCTTTATCATCGGCACGGAACGCATGGTGGACGATGGGGGCCACCAGGTAGCTCAAATCCAGTATCCTGGCCTGCCCCGCGAGCACGTGCTGGAAATGGTGCATAAATTCTATGACGAGTATTATTTCCGTCCCAAGGCCGTGTTCCGCATCGTACGCAAGGCCGCATTCAATTCCGGCGAACGTAAACGCCTGATCAAGGAAGCAAAGTCCTTTATGAAGCTGAGAGCGGCGCGCAACCGTGCGGCGAAAGAGATGCGCGCGAACACCACCTCAGCCAAGGAAGAAGTGCGCACCGCAGAAGTGGCCGGGGATTAGCCGCGAGTGTTATATGCAAGAGCAACAACAAGTAGGGAGAGCGCGAATCATCGGCTACGCCATTGGAACTTTGGTGTTTCTCGGTGTGATGGCGTGGAAGCTGATTGTGCGATGAAAAGGACCATTCTGTGAAGCTCAAGAAGGTCCTGATCTACGCGGCAATTGCATGCTGCAATGGTTTTGGTGACGTTATCCTGAAGCGTGGCATGACGGATGTGGGAACCATCCAGTTGTCACATTGGCAGCATGTCTTCACCGCCTTTCTAAATCCCTGGATTATTCTGGGGATTGCCTGTCTCGCAGGCTTTTTCTATTCCTACCTTACCGCGCTCTCCTGGGCGGATCTGAGCTTTGTGCTGCCTGCAACCGCATTGGGATATGTGGTGACAACAGCGCTTTCCCACTATTTTCTGCACGAGTATATAAGCGTGTGGCGCTGGTCCGGCGTATTGCTGATCACCGCCGGAGTGGGCCTGGTGACGCAAGGGCCGTCTTTAACAGAGCATCACGCGCCGCTCGTAGCAGAGGAGCAGCATGAACTGGCTTAGGTTGTGGATTGCCATTGGCATGCTGGTGCTGGCTTCGAGCGCCGGAGACGTATTGCTTTCGGCCGCGATGAAACGGATTGGCGACCTTGACGCAATCCGCTCCAGAGAAGGTTTCCTGGCGGTGGTTGGGCGGGTATTGCGAGAGAAATTCTTTCTGCTGGGGCTGGCTTGCCTGACCTTCAGCTTCTTCTGCCTGCTTACGGCCCTTTCCTGGGGCGATGTTAGCCTGGTGGCGCCCGCGTCAGCATCTCTCACCTTCATCTGCAGCGTGGTTCTCGCCAAGTTCGCGCTGAAAGAGCGCGTGGACCATCGGCGGTGGATTGCTGCTGCTCTGGTCTGTGTTGGTGTGGCGATGCTGGCGAAGTAACCAAACCCTACCACTGATAGACGCACATCTCACCGATCAAAAGAAGCGCATGAAGCCTGTTGCGGGTAAGTCTCTCGCCAGGAACTTTTTTCCGGTGATCGCCTCCGCCGCCAGATATCCACTTCTTACCGCACCTTCCATCGTCGCTGGCCAGCCGCTGGCAGTCCAGTCACCAGCTAGAAAAATCCCGGGCCAGGCAGTCTTGGCTTTCGGCCGATATTGCTCGAGGCCAGGCATAACCGAGTAGGTCGCGTGGACTTCTTTGATCACGGCTGCCTTCAGGACTTTGGCCTCTTTCGCCACGGGAAAGAACTCGGCCAGCTCCTTGAGAGCTAATTCGAGCACTTCCTCACGCGATTTCTGCACAAGAGATTTTGAGGCGCTGACCACAACTTCAATGTAGCTGCCCGGACCTTCACGCTGGATCTGAAACTTCGATTTGTGGAACATCCATTGAATGGTGCGGTCTAGCAGGACGGCATGGGGCAGAGGCGTGATCTCGCGATCAAACCAAAGATGAATCCCAGTGATGGGCGACGATTCAAAATGGCTTAGCTGCTGCTTGAGTGCTGCGGATGAGTTGTCTTGCGGAAGAAGCGCAGAGACGGTGTGAAATGGCGCTGCCACCACCACAGAGTTGAACCTCCGTTCGCCGGCAGGTGTGCCGAGCGTAACCTGATTACTGCAACTCTTGGCAGCAGTGACTTGGCAGCGCAGCAGCACTTCTCCGCCGCGTGCCTGAATGTAATTAATGGCGGCCGAGTACAACTCCGAAAGCGGAATGCTGGGCACGCCCATGCTTCCGGCCTGGGCTGAGTTCATGAACGATTCGCGAAACACCTGCGCAGCGTAATGGCTGGATACCCGGTCCAGATCCTCGTTCAGCGCGCTTACCAGCACAGTTTTCCAGAAGCGGTCAATGGCTTGTTGTGTTTGCCCATGACGGTGCAGCCAGGAAAGAAAATCTTCAGTTGTGTCCGGCAGACCCCGGCTCATGGCAAACATGGCGCGCGCGATTGCGAGTTTGTCTTTGCCGGTAAGCATGTGTGCGCCCAGGAAAGCCGGAATGTTATGCATCGGCGCGGGCAGAAAGCGAGTGGGAGCAAATCTGCTGGCTCGGCCACCCGGTTCAAGAAATGTCAGCTCATCAAACCAGCGGATCTTATCGCTTACGCCCAGAGCTTCGTAGAAATGAATCAGGTTGGTGCAGCAGCCGAGAAGGACGTGCTGGCAGTTGTCCAAGACTTCGCCGGTGCCGGGGTGCTCATAGGAAGAGGCCCGACCACCAACGTATGGACGGCGTTCAAAAAGCGTGACTTTCAGGCCAGCATCGGCCAGAGCGCAACCGGCAGCGAGGCCAGCGAGGCCGCCACCAATGATGCCAACAGTTTGTGCCTGAGAATCCGCCATTATGCGATGCGAAGAACGAAGCCGCGGACCAGCACTCGCAGCTTTTCCCAGGTGCTCAGGGCCACACGCTCCGTGAACACATCATAATTGCGTTCTGTGATTTTCCTGAGCAGGCGGCTGTAAATCTCCACCAGAACCCAGAGAGCGCCCCGGCTGTCTTCATGCACCAGTTCCATCAGCCACTTGCCTGAGTCATAAAATTTGCGGGCGCGGTCGGCTTCGTATTCCAGCGCCGGGCGCAGTTGCTGGGCATTGGCCGGATCAGCAAGAGCAGAGGCGGAGAAGTTAGCGGCGTTCAGTCCCACCAGGCCGAGATCGATTTCAGGAATGTAGATGCGCCCCATGGAGGCGTCTTCTTTTATGTCGCGAATGATGTTGGTGAGTTGGAAGGCAAGGCCGCAATCTTCCGCCAGGATTTCTGCCTTTTTGTCCTCATAGCCGAAAATATGGATGCACACCAGACCAACCACGGATGCGACGTAATAGCAGTATTGCTTCAGGTCATCAAACGTGGTGCAGAGGATGGCGGGTGCGTCGGCTGTCGCCGGGGGGATCTCCAGATCCAGGCTAGTACCGTAGACAAGTTTTTCAAACAAATCGACAGGGATTTTGAACTTCTTTTGTGCATCCGCCAGGGCCATAAGAACGGGATCATCTGTGGCTTGGCCAGCGAAGACTTGCCGGGCCGCTTCGAGCCATTCACTGAGTCGCTGCTTTTTCTGCGGAATATCCAAGCCGAGATCGTCAGAGATGTCATCCGCGTGGCGCATGAATGCATATACAGCAGAGAGAGCGTTGCGCTTCTCTGAGGGCAGGACCAGAAATCCGTAGTAGAAGTTCTTGGCGGCGCGGCGGGCCACTCCTCTGCACACTGCGTATGCATGGCTGAGCTGGTGGCTCACAGCACCTTGCCCATCGCAGCGCGTGCCACCAGGAGGAGTTTGCGCGATTTGGAAATTACGGGCCTTTGCCGCAGAACGTCAAAATCCTGGCGCTCGATGGCATTGAGAATCTCCTGGCCGCCGCGGCTGAACAATTCAATGTCAATGGCCAGTTCGCGATTGACCATCTGCACCAGAGGCAGGCCACGCTGAAACCAGTCGCGCGCCCGCTCAACCTCAAATTTCATCAGAGAGAGGAACTCAGGTGTGGCCCGGCGCAGCGCAATGTCATCGCCGCTCACGCTGAAACGGCGCAGGTCTTCCAACGGCAGATACATACGGCCTTTCTGATAGTCGACCGCGACGTCTTGCCAGAAGTTGGCTAATTGGAGTGCAGTGCAGGTGTAGTCAGAGAGCAGTTGGCGTTCGGCATCGCTGTACCCGCAGAGATACAAAACCAGATGACCCACCGGATTGGCCGAATAGCGGCAATACCCAAGCAGGTCGTCAAAAGTCTCATAACGCGTGACGGTCTGATCCTGACGGAACGCGATCAGCAGATCTGAAAACTCATGTTGGGGAATGCCGCATTGCCGCACGGTTTTCTGCAAAGCGACGAACACGGGATGACGCGGCGAGCCCGCATAGCAGGCATTGAGTTCAGCTTCCCAGTGATCGAGCAGTTCGAGCGACTGCTCCGCGTTGCCCACTTCATCGCCAAGATCGTCAGAGATTCGGCAATACGCATAAACGTTGTAGAAGTGCTGGCGCAGTCGCGCGGGAAGAAACCACGTGGCGACAGAGAAGTTTTCGTAATGTGTTTTGGCCAGGCGCTCACAGTAAGCGCGAGCTTCATCGAGTGAAGGCGCCGACTCCGGAATGCGGTAAGACTCCGGCAGCGCATTCCATCCCAAAGACTGACTGGGGAGAGAAGAAGGATTGGGCAGGCCTGACATGCGTTAGTGGCCGGGAATTATCGCGGTTTTGATCTGGCTGCCCCGGTCAAGCATCTGCTGCAACACCTGCTTCAACTTGGAAAGCGGAGCTTCACCGGTGACGTAGTCCGTGCTCAGCACCTTTTTCTCCGCTATGAGGGAAAAGGCCTTGCGAACAGTCTGCGGCGTGTGATGGAACGTTGCTTTCAGCGTGAGCTCGGAATAGTGCAGCCGGTTGGTGTCCAGTTCCACCCGGGTCCCGGTGGCGCATCCGCCAAAGAAGTTGACGATCCCACCGCGACGAACCATATCCACAGCCCATTGCCAGGCCTGCGGGCGGCCCACGGCTTCAATCACAATGTCAGAGCCACGTCCCTCGGTGACCTCAATTACGGAGTCCACAGGGCTCTTTTCGCGACCAAGCTGAACCACTTCATGAGCGCCGAAATGCCTGGCTGTCTGCACCTGCTCATCGCGTTTAACAACGGCAATCACTTTGCAACCGTGCAGTTTTGCCACCTGAATCAGCATGAGCCCCAGTGGGCCGGCGCCGATGACGGTGACAGTATCTCCGATGTCTGCCCCTGTTTCCTGTAGACCGCGCAACGCGCATGCGAGCGGTTCGGTCATGGCGGCCGATTCGAAAGTCACATCATCGGGAAGGGCGAGCATGTTGGTTTCAACAATGCGGCGCGGGATCTTGATGTACTCGGCGTAGGCGCCGTTGTTGAAGAGCAGGTCTTCGCAGAGATTTTCCTGGTGCTTGAGACAGTAAAAGCACGAGCCGCAGGGCGCGGAATTCAGCGCAACCACGCGCATGCCACGACGAAAGTCGCGGACGCCAGGTCCGCTCTCAGCAATCACCCCGGAGAGCTCATGGCCGAAGAGGGCAGGAGGGACGATCATGCGGGCGTGATAGCCACGCTGAAAGACCTTCAGGTCAGTCCCGCAGGTCAGTGCCACGTTCACTTTCACCAGCACCTCACCGCGTTCCAGCGTAGGAATCGGCACTTTTTCGATCTTCACGTCCTCTTTGCCGTAGAGGACCGCCGCTGTCATTTGACCTTTCAACGTTTGTCCCACTCCATTCCAGGTTGGATGACTACTTTCATTGAATCGGGGCCCGGACGCCCTGCCAGATGCAGCGCCTCAACTGCCCGCTCCAAGGGGAAGCGATGCGTAATCAGCCGCTCAAAATCAATTTCTCCGCTGAACACCAGCCGGACGTTCTCGTCCTGCAAATCCACCGATGCACTGTACGAGCCCATGAGTGTCTTCTCGTCCACGCACACAGCCGCAGGATCAATCACCACTTCACCGCGTTGCGTCTGGGCAAAAAACATAACCCGTCCGCCGGGACGGGCTGCGTCAATCGCAGGCCGGATCAGGCTGTTTCCTGCCGTGGCCAGAATGACTGCGTCCGCGCCACGACCATCAGTAAGCTCGCCCACCAATGTGGCCGGATTGACCTTGGACGCGTCCACGTTGTGCAGTAATCCGTACCCCTCACTTATTTTAAGTCGTTGAGGATACAAATCGGAAGTTACCACGGTCGCACCTGCCCGCTTTGCCAGCACGGCCAGCATTATTCCGATGGGGCCCTGTCCAATGACGAAAACCATTTCGCCCGGCGCAATGCGCAGCGACTCGATGGCCTTCATGCAGGTGTTAACCGGCTCGATGAATGAGGCCTGTTCGTAGGAGACGCCATCCGGGATCCTGACTACACCCTTGCGGACAATCCAATCCATGGCGCGAATGTACCCGGCAAAACCGCCGCCACTGGGCTCGAAGCCTGCGGTCGCGCCGACCTTCTTATATACGGGGCACTGGGCGAAAACTTTATGGCGACAGTAATAGCATTCGCTGCAGGGGATGTGGTGGAAAACCATTACGCGGTCGCCTATCTGGAAATTGTCCACGCCGCGGCCGACAGCAATGATTTTGCCCGCGGTTTCGTGGCCGAAAATGCGGGGGGCGGAATGCGAGCCGGTGGCGATCTTCTTTAAATCCGTGCCGCAGATACCACAGGTATGAACGCGGATGAGAACTTCACCTGGACCAATCTCCGGGACAGGAACGGTTTCCAGGCGAACGTCTTCCTTCCCGTGATAAACGGCCGCACGCATAGTGCCGGGAATGGCGCTAGATTTCGAGACTTCAGGTTTAGCGATGGTGGACATTCAGCAAACGTTTTGTAGCGGAGTGCTTCCGACCGTGAATCTCACGGTTGAAACATCAGCTTTTCGAGTACTCTCCATTCAGTGTAACAACTTTGGCAGCCTGCAAATTGCCCGCGAGGTGTGCGCGCAGCCAATCACAAAGAGATTTGCTCGCCCTCCGGCTATTGATGCCTAAAGCGATCATGGCGGGCCAATACTGTGGCCGCACGCTGATCCAACGCAGCAACTTTCCGGCCTGCAGAACGCCGTTCACCACGAAGCGGTTCAACGGCGGCATCGCAAATTCAAGCTCATCAGAAATTGCCTTTACGCAGCGAAAACGCACGTCGTACTCGCGTGCGACTTTGGCAACGCCTGCAGCTTCCATGTCGACAACCAGAGCGTGAAAGCATTCCACCAGCTCAGGCTTGCTTTGTTTCTCGGCTATTTCAAAGCTGCTGACCAGTACGCCACCGCCAATCACATCACCACCCAGATTGCAGCGGTATTCAGTGCCGCTGGCTGCGTCAACGATCACGTTGGGCAGCACAACATTTCCCACTTTGAGGCTGCGAAGCAGCGCGCCAGCCAGTCCCGCCGATACCAGTGCTTTAGCGGAGTATTTCTCAACGGCGGCCCGGGCTGCGATTTCTGCGCGCCGGCAGCCCATCCCGGAAAATATGGCGACCACGTCTGGGCCTTCATGGCAAATCAGTGTCTGGTCCCCTGCGTGGAGAGTGCTCAACTCCCAGTCTGATGTGAGCGGCCCGAGTTCGCGCTCCATGGCTGCGATGATGGCAACACTGACGCTTCGCTCTTTCTGGTCTGTCATGCCCCTACCACCGCCATCTGACCTACGGGCTCAGCATAGTGGTTCGCGCAGAACCACTCAACTGCGCGCCGGAGAGCATCTTCCACCGAAACAATTCTGTAGCCCAACTCACGCTCCGCCTTTGCGGAGGAAGCAAACATTTTCTTGCGGCCCATTTTTACTGCGTCAATGGTTGCCCGCGGCTCCTTGCCCCGCACAATGCCGGTAAAGAACTGATCGAAAGCAGCAAAGCCCATAGCAACTGCATGAGGGACTTTCATGGTAGGCGAAGGCAGGCCGGTGATCGCCGCCAGCTTATCCAGGATCTGCTTGAGCGTCAGGTTCTCACCGCCAAGAATGTATCGTTCGCCGGGACGCGCTTTTTCCATGGCCAGGAGATGGCCTCGTGCGACTTCCTTCACATCAGCCAGGTTGAGACCTGTATCGACATAGGCGGGAAACTTGCGATTGAGGAAGTCTACGATGATGCGGCCCGTGGGCGTAGGTTTGATATCGCGCTCGCCGACGGGCGTGGTCGGATTTACGACTACTACATTGGCGCCTTTGCGTCCGGCCTCAAGGGCAATCTGCTCCGCCATGAACTTAGAACGCTTATAGTGACCTACCATATCCGCCAGCAAAACCGGCGTCTCTTCGTCCACGATCTGACCCGATTGCGTGAAGGCCATCGTCGCGACTGAACTGCAATAGACCACACGGCGAACGCCGCATGCCTGCGCGGCCTCAATCAGTGCGCGGGTGCCTTCAACATTGGCACGATACATCTGATCGGGATCGCGTACCCAGATGCGGTAATCTGCTGCCACGTGGAAAACAATGTCACAGCCCTGCATGGCTTTGCGGAGAGATTCCGGCTCGCCAAGGTCTCCGATGGCCACCTCCGCGTTTAGATCAGCAATGTTGTCTGTGCGGCTGCTAGGCCGGGCTAACAGGCGGAGATCAGCACCCTGTTCAGCCAATGCGTGGGCGACATGGCTGCCGACAAATCCGGTGGCTCCTGTGACGAATGCTTTCATCGAAACCCAAAACCTTTGAAACACAGAGGAAATGAAGGAAGCGGAGGCTTTCCGAATCCCAGCCGAGCAGACTCTGTGTTTCAATGAATCCCCACGGCTAATCCTGCTCTTGTTCTTGTACCCCTATGGCCAGTGCGGAAAGGGTAGAACGATATTCCTTCATGATCGTTCTTCCTATCCGGAGTTGTCGTTCGGCTTCGGAAAGGATCTGCTCAGATTGATTTTGTTCCGCGCAAGCACCAGCGGTTTCGGAATTATCTTCAGCTTCTCTCTTGTCCATCATGGCTTGGATCTGCTTTTGCTCTGGTCGCCTTAAGCGAGCACTTTTGCGATAGCGATCCCTCGCTGCCCTCGGGATTAAAAAATCGACTACTCCAGCTTCTCCGCCTCGATCCCGATATTCTTCTCGCCAGCCGCTTTCTTTTCCCAGTACTTCTTCACCCAGGCCTCCCAGCTCTTGCCGGCGGCGGGATCACGATCACTGAAAGCCAAGGCAGCGATATCAGAGTATGGGACTGAGATTTTCTGGTTCGAGTCTTTGGGGTAAAGCCGAACGGCAGAATCGGCCAGGGTTTTGCCCGTGCGACGGTCAAAGATGTAGCCTTCCACTTTGCTGCCGTCTTTGCGGGTGATGGTTACGTCGCCACGGTAGTCGAAAGCCTTTTCGAGCGCCTGGCGAACGTCTTCTTCGCCGGCCAAGGCAGGCGCCCAGCCCTCCAGCTTTTCATGGACGAAGCCGGGAACTACTTCCAGCGTGTCGGGCGCCTTTTTGAGCTGATCGTCGTCCACGGAGGCGGAGTTGCTGCTGGCTCGACCAGTCATGCGCGAGTCTCCTCGAGCTCACCTGCGGCAGTATTTTCCTGGATCTGCACCAGCGGGTTATAGCTGTGCACTGGGCGCACCGGTTCGTTCAAGAGGTGCAAGGCCTGCTGATCTTTGTGCGCCGTGAACAAGGTTGCGCGAATGGTCCCGAGGAAGCCGCGCAATGAGCTGAACGTGTCATTCACGGCAGAGGCTTCATAGCCGCTGTGCACCATGCAATTGGCGCAGCGGGGATTGCCCGATTCGGTTCCGTATTCATGCCAGGCGGTGGCTTCCATCAGCTCCTGGAATGTCTCAGCGTAGCCGTCCTGAAGCAGGTAGCAGGGTTTCTGCCAGCCAAAGATGTTGTATGTGGGCATTCCCCAAGGGGTGCAGGCGTACTGCCGTTGGCCCATGAGAAATTCAAGGAACAAAGGCGACTGGTTGAACTCCCAGCTCTTCTTGCGATTGGAAAGAATGGCGCGGAATAGCTTGCGCGTGCGGGCACGTCCGAGGAAGTGCCGCTGATCCGGGGCCTTGTCATACGAGTAGCCGGGCGAAAGCATCATGCCTTCCACGCCCAGATCCATCATCTCGTCAAAGAAAGCGCGGACGCTGTGGGCATCGGCGCCGTCGAAGAGCGTGGTATTGGTGGTCACGCGGAAGCCACGTTTAAGGGCTTCTTTCACTCCCGCCAGAGCCAGATCGTATCCGCCTTCGCGGCAGACGGAGAAATCGTGGTGCTCGCGCTGACCATCCATGTGTACAGAGAAGGTCAGATACTTGCTCGGCTTGAAGAGGTCAATCTTTTCTTTCAGCAGAAGAGCGTTGGTGCAGAGATAAATGTATTTCTTGCGGGCCACCAGGCCTTCAACGATCTTGTCGATCTGCGGATGCATGAGCGGCTCGCCGCCGGGAATACTGACCATGGGCGCGCCACATTCTTCCACCGCACGGAAGCACTCTTCCGGGGAGAGTTCTTTTTTGAGGATGTGGGCCGGGTACTGGATCTTTCCGCAACCAGCACAAGCCAGGTTGCAGCGGAACAGAGGCTCAAGCATGAGGACGAGCGGGTAACGCTTGCGTCCGGCGAGCTTCTGCTTCACCACATAACTGGCGACCGTCCACATCTGGGAAATTGGTACTGGCAAAATCGATTCTCCTGTATTTACGTCCCTGGCCTGATCACTGGACCAGGAAAATTATGGTGATTTCCTATCCCCTCACGTATCCCAGGCTGCCCTGACGCTCAAGCCTTGCAAACTCACGCGCATAAGTTGAAAGCGCAATCAGCGGGAAGTAATCGCGGTATAAGTGGTACGCAAGATAGAACACGCGCGGGAATCCGGTCCCGGTGTACTGGTCTTCATCCCAGGCGCCGTCGGGCCGCTGGTTTTCCAGCAGGCAGAGAATGCCTTTCTGCACCGACTCACTGCGAGTGTCGCCGGCTGCCAGCAGGCCCATTACGCCCCAGGCGGTTTGCGAGGGTGTACTCGGGCCAATGCCGCGAGTTGAGGGATCATCGTATGAACCGCAGGTTTCTCCCCAGCCGCCATCAGGGTTCTGAACCATGCGGAGCCACTCCGCCGCCTGCTGGATGTATGGCTCGTGATGGTCCACGCCCATTGCCTGCAAGCCGCGCAGCACCAGCATGGTGCCGTAAATGTAGTTGACACCCCAGCGACCGAACCAGGAGCCATCCGCTTCCTGTTGGCTGAGGACAAACTTGATTGCTTTCTTGATCTTAGGATCATCCTGGGTGTAGCCGTAGGCAGCCAGCATTTCCAGCACGCGGCCGGTGATGTCCACGGTCGGCGGATCAAGCATGGCATTGTGGTCCGCGAACGGGATGTGCTGGAACACCATGCGGGTATTGTCCTTGTCAAAGGACGCCCAGCCGCCGCTCTTGCACTGCATGGCAAAAATCCATTCAATGGCGCGAGTCGAAACCGCGTGCTGATAGCGCTCTCTGGGATGGTCTACTTTGTCAAGGCCGAGCAACACCATGGCGGAGTCATCCACGTCTGGATAGAACTCATTGTTAAATTCAAAGTACCAGCCACCCGGCTGCACGTTGCGCACTTTCACGGCCCAATCGCCCTTGCTGCGGACTTCTTTGCTCAGAATCCAGTCCGCGGCTTTCACCATGCGAGGATCGGTTTTGGGTACGCCCGCTTCACCGAGCGCGAACATGGCATACGCGGTGTCCCATACAGGGGACATACAAGGCTGCATGCGGAACGTCGGGTCGGAGTGGTCTGGAACACCGGGTTCATCGATACCGAGCTTCTCAAATTCATCGAGCGCCCGGATCACCTGGGGATCGTCTGTAGAGTACCCAAGGCAGCGCAGAGCAATCAGCGAGTTCAGGATACCGGGGTAGATGGCACCAAGCCCATCAGATTTTTCGAAGCGTGCCAGCATCCATTCTTCCGCCTTGCGCAGAGCGAGCTTGCGCAACGGGCGGATGTGGAACATCTCGCAGAAATGGACTACCTGATTCAGCACCAGGAAGAAATTGCGCCAGGAAACCAGGCTGGGGTTCCACTTGAGATGAAGATGTTTGCCATAACGGCCGCCGACGAACAGTTCATCAATCCCCATCTCTGGCAGAAGCTTCTTAAACGGCTTCTTGGCATAACAAATGGAGAGCGGCACCAGAATGGCACGTGACCAGGAGGAGATTTCGTACAGGTTGAACCAGAACCAGTTAGGGAACAATACGATTTCAGGAGGAATGGCGGGAACGGCCTCCCAGTCATACTGGCCCAGGAAACAGAGATAGATCTTGGTGAACGTGTTGCATTCGGTCGCGCCGCCCATGCCGAGTATGCACGCGCGTGCGCGCTCAAGCACCGGGTGGTCTGCATTGAGTCCCATGAGCTTGAGGGCGAAGTACGCCTTTACTGAGGCGCTGATATTCGACGGGCCCCCGGCATAAATAGGCCAGCCACCATCCTGGTTTTGCTGGCGGATGATCTCCGGCACGGCGCGTTCCATGCGTTCACGGTTGCCGGTGCCGAGCAGGATATGAATAGCAATGTAGTCGGATTCCAGCGTGCTGTCGGCTTCCAACTCGCCGCACCAGTAGCCATCCTCATGCTGTTGGCTGAAGAGGTAGTCGCGTGCCCGAGCCATTGCGCCGGACACACTTCCAAGAATGCCTTCGACCTTGCCGAAAAGCATCTGCGCTGAATGGGCTTCAGACTTCTCATTCATAACTAATCTCCGGACGCCGCAGGAGCAGCTGCAATGGCCTCTACGATCTCAGGCGGCAGACCGAACCGAACGTTCTCCGGCATCACCTCAATCTCCCGGATCTTGGTGAAGCCTTTTTGCTTCAGGAACTCCATCACTTGCTCCACCAGAACCTCGGGAGCCGATGCGCCAGCGGTGAGAGCCACGGTGTTGACTCCAGCAAGCCATTCCGATTTCACGTCAGAAGCGGTATCAATCAGGTATGAAGGGGTGCCAAGGTTGGTGGAAACCTCCACCAGGCGATTGGAATTGGAGCTGTTTTCAGATCCTACGACCAGCAGCAGATCAGCCTGGTGAGCTACATCTTTTACTGCGGTCTGGCGGTTCTGTGTGGCATAACAGATGTCCTGCGCGTGAGGACCTTCAACCAGAGGAAACTTTTTGCGCAACGCTTCAATGACATCCTTGGTTTCGTCAAGACTCAAAGTGGTCTGGGTGATGTAGGCAATGCGGGTGGGGTCCGGCACCTGCAGGTTTTCCACTTCAGCAGCGCTGCCGACCACCTGCGTCACGTCCGGCGCCTCTCCCAGAGTACCAACCACTTCATCATGATCGTGATGACCGATGAGAATGATGCTGTAGCCGCCCCGGGCATACTTCACCGCTTCCACGTGGACCTTGGTCACCAGAGGGCAGGTGGCATCAATGACTTTCAAGTTGCGCATTTTGCTGGCTTCGCGCACGCTGGGCGCGACACCGTGAGCGGAGTAGATCAGCCGTTGACCGTCCGGCACCTCGTAAACTTCATCAACAAAGATGGCGCCCTTTTCTTTCAAATCTTCTACGACATAGCGATTGTGGACAATTTCCTTGCGGACGTAGATGGGCGGACCAAAAGCGTCCAGGGCAATGCGCACGACATCAATAGCGCGGACTACTCCCGCGCAGAATCCCCGGGGCTTCAAAAGCAGCAAGGTCTTAGTTTGGTCGGTCATTTTGTGATCTGACGATTATATCCTTTTAGACACTCTTCCCATCCTCTAGGTTATCCATTCCGGTAAATTCAGGCCAATGCAAGCCATTGAAAGTGCGGTATTTGCAGCGACAGGCGAGGATTGCAGGGTAAATGGCAAAAGAGTAAACAGCGCCGAGCCAGGGGAGAACACGTTTGGCAACTAAGACAAGGTCAGGAACTGAGAAAAGCCGCTTTTCTTCGTCTGGGCCAGGCTGCAAACTTGCGTGATTGTTTTTTTGCAACCGCTGAGAACCCTTACACGGTCCTGACCTTAATTGCGGCGCCAGCCGTTTTCACGTATGCAGCTTCCGTACTGACGCTGGGAACGGGCAATCGGCTGGCTCCTGTGGTGGACAGGACGCGCGTGATCGCGCAGGAATTGCAAAGGGGAGAACTCAATACTCCAAGCCTGAAACTTTGGAGAAGCCACTTGGACCGACTGGAGCGCAGAGGGGGATTGCTGCTGAGAGGCATGAGGTTTTTTTACGGCAGCATTGGCGCATTTGCCGCAGCGAGTCTGGTTCAGTTCTGGGAGCCAGTCTGGCTCCGTCGGAGTACCGCACCGCTTTCGCGGCATTTGCAGCAATGAGTTTTATTGCGGGAGCGATTGGGTCGTGGCTTTGGTCGTCTGCTGCATTTTGCTGGTCACCGAGACCAGACTCGCTCTGCAGTCGATGTATGAGGAGACGCAACTGGCCGCGCGGTATTGCTTCAGGCAAATAAAACCTTAGCCGCGAGCTAAGCTCGCAATCACATAAATGGCGTTTATTGAATAACTTAAATCGCAAGAGCATTTTGCCGAATATAAGGGGAAAGTTACTTTCGGAACGTGACGCTGGGCGCTGCCCTTGAGGTATATGGCTTAGAAATGAGTGTGCACTAATAATGTTCATGGACGCCAGTTAGGTTCTTCACCGGTGTGGGTTTACCCGCGGCGGCAAAGAATCAAAATGCGTCGATTCCAAGCCCCGAAGACAGCAAATTGGGGCGACAAGGTTGGTTCTCCATCATGATTGACCCAGAACTGTTGGCACAAATCGCGCTCTTTCTTGGCTTGATTTCAGAAGGACCTAAGGCAGACAGCTCAGTACCAGCGCCGATACCTCCCAGACCGGGCGGGAAGATAGATGGCGTAAACTAAGCGTCTCAATGAAGGATTTTTCGTCAACCGTCTATATTCTGTGGGCCACCAGCCTGGTGTTCCACGGCATTGCGTGCTGGTTTGTCGTAAAGAAAAACTATTTTTCGCAGTGGAAAGCGTTTGGCTACTACCTTTTTTTTGTAGCGGCAAATTCGGCAGTGATGTTGCCGATGGCTTTCCTAGCCAACGGACAGGTATATGCCCTGACGTATGGCATTGGCGATTTCATTGAAGCGCTTCTGGTCAGCCTGGTGGTGCTGGAAATTCTTGTTCACGTGCTGCAGCCATTTGAAAGGCTGCCAGGCCGAACCGTGGCCCGGTTCTGTTTCTGGGCCGTATTGGGAATTTCCACAGCGGTCGTACTCTCCGTAGTGATTCCGCACAGTTCGTACGGGTCCGCCCTTCTGCTGTATGACATTCCTTTGACCCTGGAACGCACTATCTTCCTGGCCGATGCTGCCCTGCTGTGGATCATACTGTTGCAGGCAAAGGCGCTGGGAATTACGTGGAAGTCATCTGTAGCGGAAATCGCGGTTGGCTTTGTGCTGTATCTCACAGTGCAATCGACATCGCGGTTCGTAATGGTCGTTTACGACCTTCCGCTGGCGCGCAACATCGCCAATGAGGTGGCCCAGTTGTCTTATCTGGTGGCACTGGGTAGCTGGATCTGGACCATGACGCATCGAGATCCGCTGCCGCCGCGTCCAGCGGACGAGGCCCTGGCGAAAATGCAGGAACTGGCGAAACAGGACTACGATTCTGTTCCCAGAGAGCGAATCTTTGCAGCGGTGGGTATCAGGGTCAACACAGCTGAAGAACAGGACGAGCGGGGCTCAGTTCAGCCAGAAGAAATTGTGGTGCAGTAAAAACAGCACGGCTCCCCGATAGATCCCGCTCCAAATTTTGCATCCCAGTCACGTTTTATGTTCCGTGTTCTATTTTCTTGTGGCAAAAAATTCTCTGATGGTCGCCCAGTACCGGCGGACGATGTATTCCGTTTTAATGTGGCCTCCACGATTCAAGGACTTGAGCCGGATGCCTGTTCTTTCAGCAAACTCTTTCACCATGGGATACGGAATGTAAGGATCGTCAACGGCGTGGAACATCATGATCTTTGACGCTATGAGTTCGTGGATAAGGTGGGCAGGGTTGAAAAAGGCGCCAGTGCGAAGTTTTCTCCAATTCCTGTCACTCAGGCGATAGCCTGCCCCAAACGCTTCACGGATATAGGCGGCATAGCTGGGATTGGAAGTCTCGATCTTTTCTTCTTCGGAAAGAATGGACCAGTCAACCACCGGGCAATTGGCCACAACTTTCTTCACCCGCGAATCGGGTGAGGCAAGCAGGGCCACAGCTCCACCGAAACTTCCGCCAATCACGAAAATTTGGTCCGGCTTAAGCGGAAAATGCTTGCCGAACGCAAGGTCAGTAACTCCTTTGGGCAATTCATCAATGACATGGAGGATGTCTTCATGCGGAGAGCGAGCAAGGAATTGACCTCCACTTTCCCATGTGCCGCGATAGCGAGGGTAGAAGACCCAGTAGCCCCGGCCAGCGAGAAAGGCAGCCAACGGCTGCTTCCGGGGAACGGAAGGCATGCCGTCACACAAAATGATGACTTTCTGTTTTGCCGATGAGTGCGAAGGCGGCAGAAATTCCGCGACAATATCTTTTTTGAACCTGGTTCTAAACATAAATTTCTGTCCATTCACTCAAAATGTCAGTGGAAAGGCGTCGGCGAATGTCTTCTGCACCGGTCACGACTTCACCGGGTCCTGCACCCGGCCTTTCCATTCACCTCCTTTGCCCGTCCAGAACTTAACCGCGGAATGCACCGTGGCCCCCATATAAAAGAGAGCCATGGCAGGGAGAAGCAGAGTCCAGAGCGGATTTAGCCCGTACAGCCTGATGGTTGGCCAGAAGCATATTGCCATCAGCAACCAAGCTGCTGCACCGAGCAAAGCTGGAACCAGATGATGACTCATCAGCAGGACCGGAGGAGCAAGGTACGTGATGGCTAGTCCCATGATGGCAACAAGCAGAAGAAGAGTGGAGTGCCGCAATTGATTGAAGGCTGCGCGCGAGATCATGCGTCCGATGGCGGCAAATGAGGTGTACGGGCGAATACTGTGCGTCTCTGGAGTGAGGCCGAGCCAGACTCTTCCGCCGCTGCGCTTGACGCGTGCGGCGAGCGCACAGTCATCAATAATTTCATGGCGGATGGCTGAGATGCCGCCAGATCTGATCAGCGCGTCCGGCCGAATGAGGATGCATCCGCCGGCTGCTCCCGCAGTTTTACGCCGAGGGTTCGCGATCCATGATGGTGGATACAACATAAGGAAGAAAAAAACAAAGGCGGGAATCAGTGCACGCTCTGCCAAGCTTTGGCAATGCAGCTTGACCATAAGAGACACGAGATCAAAGTTGCCGGTATTGGCATGAGAGAGCAGACGCTGGAGGTTGTCAGGAGCATGAACGATGTCAGCATCTGTGAGCAGGATGAACATGGGGTTGAGGCGCAAGGCCGCTTCAACACCCTGCTGCACAGCCCATAGTTTTCCTGACCATCCCACGGGTAAAGGCAAACCGGGAATCAGGGTAAGGCGGTGGCCGAGGTTCGCTGCTTCGGCGGCGTGGCGAGCTACGGAAGCCGTGCCATCCGTGCTGGAGTCATCAACAAGAATCACGTGCACTGCCGCTCCGTGTTGCTGGAGCAGCGAGGCGATGCACGGAGCGATGACGCCGGCTTCATCGCGAGCGGGAACCACCGCGACCAGCAGAGCCCCATTTTGAGCTGCGGACGCTGCAGGCGCCACAAAGCGGTTAATTCGCCAGAAGCCGCCGTGCGCCGCAGAGAAATATATCCAGATCAGGCAGGAGATGATGGCCGCGGCAAGGAGCATTCCGGCGGATGATAGCAGACACAGCGCCAACAAAAAACCGGGGCCGCGAAAGACCCCGGTATTCCCACGAGAAGGCTTGTTACTGAACGTTCAGATTGACGTCGTCAATCACGAACGAGGTTTGCAGACTCGTGTCTTCATGTCCATTGAAGCGGATTCTTATGGTCTGCCCTTTGAATGAGAGCACGCTGAAGGACTTCTGGCTGTAGCCTGCCGCGTGGTTAAGGTTCGAGAATGTGCCCAGAGTCGCCAAGACTGATGTGCCTGCGCTATTGAGCACCTGGACCTGCAGGGTGTCAAATGCGGTGGTCGTAGTGGTCTCAGCGGTATCGATATGCAGCCAGAACGTCAGGGTAGCTGAACTGGCGGTGGATGGAATGCTGACCGTCTGGGTGACAGTATCCGTATGGGTGGTTCCATAACCATCCATCCATGCATCGAAGCTTCCACTATGCGGAGGCTCCGCCGTGGAGCTGTTGAGCACGCCGGCAGTCAATGTCCAGGGCGAGCTGCCATTCTCAAAGCCGGGGTTGACGATGAGCTGCGTAGCCGAAGCAGAACTGATGGTCAAAGAAATGGTTGTTGTGTGAGTCAGAGTTCCAGACGTCCCGGTAATCGTTATGGTGCTGGTTCCGGTGGTGGCAGTGCTGCTGGCGGTAAAGGTCAGAACACTGGTCGAGCTCGTCGGATTGGTCCCAAATGTCGCCGTGACACCGCTGGGCAGAGTGGAATTGGACAGGCTGACGGATCCTGTGAATCCATTACTCGGCGTCACCGTAATCGTACTGCTTCCGTTGGTTCCCTGTTTCACCGTCAAGCTCGATGGGGATGCAGACAGTGAGAAATTTGGAGCCGCGGGGGCACTAACGGTAAGACTGATCGAGGTCGTATGCGTCAACGTTCCCGAGGTCCCGGTGATCGTGACCGTCGACGTCCCCGTGGTTGCCGTGCTGCTGGCGCTGAAAGTCACAACACTCGTGGATGTTGCTGGATTTGTCCCAAACGTTGCAGTCACGCCCGCAGGAAGTCCGGAGGCGGACAAAGTCGCGCTTCCGGTGAATCCACCAGTGCGCGTAACGGTGATGGTGGAATTTCCGCTGCTTCCCTGGGTCACGCTCAGGCTGGAAGGCGAAGCGGACAGCGTAAAGTTGGGACTCGACGCTGCCGGCGGCAGCACGCAATTGCTCGCCGAGTTTGAAAACTCCAGCTGGACGGTATACGTGGTCCCATTCGCCACGTAGCTTCCCTGCTGCGCGTTGCAGATGTCGCCGATTTCCCCATTCGTCATGTCGTACCAGGCCAGCGGCGGCCCAAACGTCGTGGCGATGCCCACATCCGCATCCGTCAGGGCTTCCACAAGTTCGTGGCTGGTCACTGACGTGTAATTTCCAAATGTGGTCGACGTACCGCAACCCGTGGAGCAACCGCTGCCGGCCTGCATGTCCGGCAACACGCCGTAGAGAACATGCTTTGAGTTCAACGTACTCGACGTGGTTCCGTGATAAGCGCAGAAGCCGCCGCCCACGCAGCTTGAAGATCCACCCTGGGTAATCGTCTTTCCCGGGGGAAAGTAGATCATATAAAGCGTGTTGGGATTGCCGGCCGCGTCGTTGGTCGGCGCCGGCAGATGTCCCGCAGTGATCTGCGCAAGCAGCTCTGACTGGATTTGCGTGTCGCTGATGGTGGATCCGTTGTTGCCCGCTGAAGGAACAATCTGAAACAGTCCGCCGAACGAGCCAAACCCAAACACCTGATTGGTGCCGCCGGAGATATTTGTGTTGTATTGCGTCAACAGGCTGACCAGGCCGCTGCCGCTACCGGTAAAGTCAGCAAAAAAATTGCCCATTGTGGGCGACGTGGTTCCGGCAACCTGTGAGTTATAGGAGCCACTTCCGTACAGCACCTGGATCACCTGCACGTTGGTAATGATCGGTCCGCCAAAGTACGAGAGGTGCGCGCCTGCGGGCGCGGCAAATGCCACCGGCCCCTGGGTTGGATTGCGCCACGGGACTCCGTGCTGAATGGCGTCAAACACTGGCAACGCCGGCACCTGCACTGAATTGCTGCTGTTCCCTTGTTGCTGCGGCGCTTGCATGGTTGTACCGCTGTCAGAATCAACTTGGGGTGAAACCTGCGCCACTACGGGCAGGGCTGCTAATACACAAAGGGCTGCCACACAAAAAAACAACCATGCGGAACTTCGCGCACGATGAAACATTCTTTTCTCCTTCTTCATTCCAGACGCGAGTGACCTCTCCAGTCATCGCGGTTCAGTTTGGTTTCCTGCAGCGTGGATAGCAAAGGGGCCGGGCCGTCAAACTTTCGGCGGCGGAACATGCTAAACCAAAGTTCCCGCCCAGAGCTGAGAAATTTAGGACAGGAACACAGGTTCTAAGCAGGTGAGTTCCAAAATGAAACCCTCACTGCACTTTCTTGCGTTGATTTGGCGCTCGAATCAGTCCAGGACAACTTGCGTGGATGAATGAGCATCGTGAGTTGCTCAATCTTTTTCGAATCTGCGCCGGGGGCAGTTCACGTCTTCATTCCCGGTCGTAAGATAGGTTTTTTGAAAATTCCGGCTTATGATGCTGCCAGATTGCCATGCCCAGATTGATCGAAGTCACCAAACAACGAGGGTCCGCCTCTTTCGCCCGCCTGTTGCGCTTTAAAGGGGTTGACGTCAATGTCCATTGGAGTGTTTTTGTCATCGCCGGCATCATGCTATTCAATGCAGGACGCAAACCTGTGATGACCCTGGTGGCGGTGGTTTGCTACATGGGCTTGCTGCTGCTTCATGAAGCCGGGCACCTCATTGCTGCCCAGCGGCGCGGCTCCCGCGTCCTTGAAATCCGCCTGTATCCAATCCACGGCAGATGCATATTTGAAACTCCGTGGTCGCGTTTTGATCACTGCATCATCGCCTGGGGCGGAGTGTTGGCCCAGTTTGCCGTCGCCGTTCCTCTGGTGCTGTGGTCATCTTTTTTCGGTCCCACGCGTTTCCAAGCAGTAAATACCGTCATAGGGATTCTCGGTTGGTACAGCATTTTCTTGGCGATTTTGAATCTCCTGCCCATACCCCGTCTTGACGGCTCCATTGCTTGGTACATCATTCCGGAGTACTGGCGCCGCCGCAAACGCCCCAAAGCCAAAAGCGCCTGGCGCTGATCGTATTTGTTCAGTCCAATCAGTGTTTATCTGCGGTAAGGCCTTTGCATTTTTCTCCGCCCCGGCGAATCTGGATTTTTGCATAAATTCGCGTACATTCGCGGCCAACCTGTTTTCATTGCGCTTGACATCAAGCCTGCCATCGTCATATATGTTATAGCCATATATGGCACAGTCACTGTCTCTGTTCCATCGCGAACTCAAGAAAGGCAGCGCTGAGCTGCTCATCCTTTCCCTGCTGGAAGCCCGTCCTCGCCACGGCTATGAAATCAGCCAGCTCATTGAAGAGCAGTCGCACGGCGCGCTTACCTTCAACATTGCTTCTTTTTATCCGCTGCTGTACCGGCTGGAGAAGCGTGGCTGGATCCTGGGCCGCTGGGTGGAAAAGAACGGCCAGCGCCGCCGCCGCTATTACAAGCTCACGCCCGTCGGACGCCAGATCCTGCAACAGCAGCGCGACTCGTGGCTTGAATTTGTGGCTGCCATGCAGCGCATTACAGGATTGAAACATGCCTGACTTTCAGAAGTTGATTCGCGAACGCCTGCGCTCTGCCGGGCTCGCGCCTGCGCGCGAAGCCGAAATCGTAGACGAGCTTTCACAGCACCTGCGCGACCGCTACGAGACGTTGGTTTCCGGCGGCGCTATTGAGCAGGAAGCGCTGAACAGCATCATCGCTCATCTCAACCAGCGTGACCTCGCGGCAGAACTGCGCACCGTAGACCCTCCATTCGTCGAGCCGGTACCGCTCGGCGCGCCCGGCCCCGGCGCATGGTGGAGCGCAATCATCCGGGACATTCGCTACGGCATGCGCGTGCTGCGCCTGAATCCCGGCTTCACCACAGTCTGTGTGCTTTCGCTCGCTTTGGGTATTGGCGCAAACACGGCCATCTTTCAACTGATTGACGCGGTCCGCATGCGAACATTGCCGGTTCCCAATCCTCAGGAAGTCGCGGTCATACGCCCCGATGATTCCGGACGCAGCGGCCACGTCACCGGCCGCTATGCCTATGTCAGCAATCCCATGTGGGAGCAGATTCGCGCCAACCATCCCGGCTTCAGCGGTGTCTTTGCCTGGGGCACCACGCTGTTCAACCTGGCCAACGGAGGTGAAGCGCGCTACGCACAAAGCCTCTGGGTGAGCGGAGAGTTTTTTGATGTGCTCGGCATTCAGCCCATCCTCGGCCGCGTGCTCCACCGCGCCGATGATCATCCCGGATGCGGCACACCCGGCGCAGTGATCAGCTATTCCTTCTGGCAGCGTGAATTCGGCGGCGACCCCGGCGTTACCAGCAAGACTCTGAACCTTGAAGGTCATGCCTTTCCGGTGCTCGGCGTGACTCCGGCCGGCTTTTACGGGCTGGACGTGGGCCGCAGCTTTGATGTGGCTGTGCCCATCTGCTCTGAACCCGTGATGAATACTGACGGCAGCCTCTACAACATGCGGCATGGCTGGTGGCTGGCCGCCATGGGGAGGCTCGAACCGGGTTGGTCGCTCAAGAAAGCTTCCAACGCTCTGGCCGCAATCTCTCCCGCCGTGATGCAGGAGACTCTGCCTCCGGTCTATGCGCCTGATCGGGCCAAGCGCTATCTCAAAATGAAGCTGGCGGCCTATCCCGGAGCCACCGGTCTCTCCAGCCTGCGCAGCAACTATGAAACGCCGCTCTGGCTTCTGCTCGCCATCGCCGGGCTTGTGCTGCTGATCGCCTGCGCCAACCTGGCCAACCTCATGCTCGCCCGCGCTGGCGCGCGCGAACGCGAAATTGCCGTGCGCCTTGCGCTCGGAGCAGCCCGTGGCCGCTTGATCCGCCAGCTTCTTACGGAAAGTCTGCTGCTTGCCGCCGGAGGCGCTCTTCTCGGCATCGCGCTGGCCAATGGCCTCAGCCGTTTTCTGGTCAGCTATCTCAGCGGTGATAATCCACGCGCAGTTTTCGTCTCCCTGGCAACCGACTGGCGCGTGCTCGGCTTCACTGCCGCGCTCGCCATCCTTACCTGTATCCTGTTCGGCCTGATGCCGGCGCTCAAGGCCACCAGCGCTCCTCCCGCCCAGGTCATGACCCTGGCCGGTCGCGGCCTCACCGCCACCCGTGAACGCTTCAGCTTGCGCCGTTCCCTCGTCATCATGCAGGTGGCGCTTTCGCTCGTGCTGGTGTTTACCGCTCTGGCATTCTCTTCCAGCCTGCGCAAGATCCTCACTCTGGATGCAGGCTTCCAGCGCGACGGTGTGCTGGTGATGGACTTTGACTTCAGCCGCCTCAACCTGCCCTCGGCAGAGCGCATGCCATATGCTGAGTCGCTGCTTGACCGGCTGCGCTCCCTGCCCGGAGTGGACGGCGCCGCCGAAACCGGTGAGCTGCCCGTGGCCGGAAGCTACTGGAATGACCGCGTAATTGTGAATGGCAAGCCCAGCGAAAAATACATCAACATGAGCCGCATCAGCGGCGGCTATTTCAAGACCATGGGCACGCCGCTCCTGGCCGGACGCGACTTTGACCAGCGCGATAGCTTCAACGCTCCTCGCGTGGCCATTGTGAACCAGGAGTTCGCCCGCAAGGTTCTGGGAACGGAAAATCCCGTTGGCCGCACCTACCAGATTGATGTTTACAAGGGCGAGACCAAGCGCGACTACCAGATCGTGGGCCTGGTGAGAAATACCAAGTATGTGGACCTGCGTGAGGACTTCACTCCCATCGCCTTTTATCCCCAGTTGCAGGATGACAAGCCTGATCCCGGCACTGAAGTCATCGTGCGCTCCAGCCTCGCGCTTGAGCCGCTGCTGGCCTCCTTGCGCCATGCCGTGGCTGAGATGAATCCTGCCCTGGCCATTGACTTTCATCCCTATAAAACCATCGTCAAGCAGGGCCTGCTGCGTGAACGCCTCCTGGCCACGCTCAGCGGCTTCTTCGGCGCGCTTGCCGCTATCCTCGCCACCATCGGCCTTTACGGCGTCGTCGCATACCTCGTCGTGCGCCGCACCAATGAGATCGGTATCCGCATGGCCCTCGGCGCAACTCCCACCCGCATCCTTACCATGGTCGTCCGTGAAGCCGCTACCTTATTGGCCTTCGGCATCGTGATCGGAACCATCCTGGCCGTCGCCGCGGGAAAACTGGCATCCTCCGTCCTTGTCGGCCTCAAACCTCAGGCGGATACGCTGCTCGCAGCAGCCATTTTGCTGTGCGCCGTTGCTCTCGGAGCCAGCCTACTGCCCGCCCGTCGCGCCGCCCACCTGCAGCCGACCGTGGCGTTGAGAGAGGAGTGAAATAATTAAACTCATGTGGCCCAGCTCGTGGACGACCTATACCCGTGTGGCTAGGGAATTTGGAAACGAACTTTGTTCGAAACGAATGGTTGGAACATCGATACCCGTGTGTCCCAGCCGCCCTCGGCTGGGTGTTCTTGTCTTGACCCTCGGCTGGGAAATCTTTTTCAAAAGCAATTACAACTTTCTCCACAGCCACTTATAGTCATCCGGCCTTGACACCAGGCCTTTCCTCACCGGGTTCTGCACCACATATTCAACTTTTTCATTCAGGCTTTCTGAAGATCGAATTACGTGGTCAAAGCTCTCATCCTGCCAGAGCTGGCCACTTCTTTTGAGTGCCTTGTTCACTGAATGAACTGAAGCTCCCTTGATACCGCTCAGAATTTCTTCAAATGTGAACGGCTCCTGGTTCACATCCCGCAACGGAGTAAAGATCATGTGCACGTGGTCCGGCATGACCACGGCGACAAGAAGATCAAATTTTTTCTGGTTGTCATGCAGGCAATGCTGCAGAACCAGGTCTCGGGTTTCTGGAGGCAATACCCACCGATCTAAAGTGTCAAAGGTGATAAAGTGCGCCCGGTCGGTTTTTTGAATGTGCGGAAGATTTCGACGGTAGTTGTATTTGCGCGGCTTCATTCAGACCGGAGCAAAAAATTAATTTTCCCAGCCGAGGGCGGCTGGGCCACACGAGTATAGAAGATCATGAGTGCGTGGATCGACCCAGCCGTATGGTTTTCCAATTCGCTTGCACTTTGGCTCTCCTCCTGCAAAGATTTTCTTCCGCTTCATCCGTGGTAGAAACCATTCCTTTGCTACCACCGTTGAAGCACCATTCTGTTAAGTAAATCCCAACTGGTGGACGAACATGCCCGTGTGGCCCAGCCGCCCTCGGCTGGGTAGATTTTCCGATCAGGGCGATCCGCAGCTTCGGAGGAGAGGAACGCGAGCCAAGAGTAAGTGCCGGGGAAACCAAAGGAAAGTCTCCATCCTCGCTGCCGAAGAGCCTGCCATGAGCGAGTGAGCGAAGCGAAGGAGTCGAATGGGCCGGCGCGAAGCCCGCGGGGTGCCAAATTGTTTGAGAATCCTATGCTTCAAGTGCCCTAATCTCCTTTCTAATCTTTTCCGCTTCCGCGAAATTACCCTGCAAAGCAAATGTTTTGGCGAGCATGCGCATAGAAAGCAGAGTAATCGGATGTCGAATCCTTAAGACGCGCCGACGCATGTCAAGCAACTCTTCCTGGAGAGCACGTGCTGCTTCTAAATCTCCTGCCGCTACGAGAGATTCGGAAAGAGCCTGGATTGAGGTAAGTGTTTGAGGATTTTCAGGACTGAGTACACGGCGGCGAATGGCAAGAAGGTCCTCCCGCATTTTGCGTGCGGCGGCTAATTCCCCTGACATTGCAAGAGCGCCAGCTAAATTGTTCTTCGCCGTTAAAGTGTCCGGATGCTCTGAACCAAGTATATGCTCCCGTCCGACGACAACTTCTTCCAACATCCGTCGTGCCACGAAAACTTCTTGCGAATCTTTTTGTAACTGTTGCTTCATTAGCAGCAAGGAAGCCAGATTATGGATGGGAGTGAGCGTGAGCAAATCTTTAGCTTTTCAGATCACGGCGATTGCGTGCGATCGCGCGCAATCTCGGCGGTCCTTTGTGTCCTTTGTGGTTCGTTTTTTCTCTTTCTCCGCGTCTCCGCACCCTCCGTGGTAGGTGTTGCTTTAAATTGTGGCAATGCCCCTGAGGATGGCTCGTTTGCTAAGATAGCGTGACCATGCGCGGGGCCTCGCTCACCATTTTTGTGCTGAGTTTGTGCGCGCTCTGCGCTGCGCAGAAGGTCCATTTTTCTCCCTCGAAGGAAGCCGACCTGCTGCAAAAAACCAGGGAGATTCCCCAGACGGATCGCGAACGCGCCGACCAGATCAAAGTCTGGTTCAGCAGGGCCGGCTGCAAGGGCAATTTCCTGTCTGAAGAGCCGGTCCAGGGCAGTAACGTTCCCAATATCATCTGCCGCATGCGCGGCAGCTCTGACCAGACCATTGTGATTGGCGCGCATTATGATCATGCGTCGTCCGCGCGACGCCCATTTGACGACTGGACCGGCGCCCTGCTGCTGCCCAGTCTTTATGAGTGTCTGCACACCCGCCGGCGGCGTCACACCATTGTTTTTGTGGCGTTTGCTGACGAAGGCAATCAGCTGTCAGGGTCGCAGGCTTTCATCAGCCGCATGAGCGCCGCGGAACTCAGCCACCTCCAGGCCATGGTCAACCTTGATACGCTCGGTCTCTCTCCCACAAAAATCTGGAGCGGCCACTCTGATAAGGACCTTGTCCAGGCGCTCATAAAGATGGTGTACGCCATGAAGTTGCCGGCCAGCCAGATTGATCTTGGTCGCGCCGGGCCCAGTGATTCTGAGCCATTCCTTTCGCGCCACATTCCGCAGATCACCATTCACTCCATCACGCAGGCAAATCTTGCATCGCACGCAGTTACTCCTTTTCGTCCGGAAGTTTTTTATGACAGTTACCGGCTCATTTGCGGGTTCATCGCTTATCTTGACGAAGAACAGAAACTGAGGCCCGCCGTTTGATGCGGGCACTCAACCGGTTCTTTGAATTTGAGAAATATCAGACCTCTCTTGCGCGCGAGATTGTCGCCGGCCTCACCACGTTTACCACCATGTCATACATCGTGGTGGTAAACCCGGCCATTCTCGCGCAGGCCGGTATTCCCGCAGGCCCAAGCTTTGTGGCAACCATTGCGGCTGCTGTGTTCGGCTGCACCCTGATGGGCCTTTACGCCAATCGCCCGTTTGCCATTGCGCCTTACATGGGCGAGAACGCATTCATCGCCTTTACCGTGTGCATTCAACTCGGCTACAAGTGGCAGACCGCGCTCGGAGCCATCTTTATTGCCGGCGTTCTCTTTGTGGTCCTCACGCTGTTACAACTGCGCCAGTGGGTGGTGGATTCGGTTCCTTTGTCGCTGCGTTACAGCTTTGCCGTTGGCATCGGCCTGTTCCTGACCTTCGTTGGCCTGAACCAGACAGGCATCGTCACGCTCGGCGTTGCCGGCGCTCCCGTGCGCGCAGGACACCTCAATTCATCCGCGGTGCTGGTGGCGATATTCGGCTTCCTTCTGCTTTCTGTTCTGGTCATCCGCAAAGTGCCCGGAGCCATTCTGCTTGGGATCATCGTGACCGCGGTGGTTGCATTTGTCTTCAAAACAGCTCCTGCGCCTGCGCATTCTCTCAGTTTTCCGCCCAGCCTCAAGCCCATCTTCTGGCAAATCGATCTCCGCGGAGCGCTCACCTGGGGCGCCTTTCCCGTGGTGCTCACAGTGTTCATCATGGCCTTCCTTGACACCATGGGAACGCTGATTGGTCTTTCCGCGCGCGCAGGTTTTCTCGATAAAGAAGGCAAGCTTCCGCAGATTGAGCGGCCCATGATTGTTGATGCCCTGACCACCACGCTGGCGCCGGTTCTGGGCACCACAACTTCGGGCGCGTTCGTCGAGTCGGCCACCGGTATTGAAGGCGGCGGACGCACCGGCCTTACCGTTCTGGTGGTCGCTGCCTGTTTTGCCGCCACGCTTTTCTTCTCGCCGTTTGTGGCAGCAATTCCCGCCCAGGCTTACGGGCCCGCGCTGATTCTGGTTGGGCTCTTCATGCTCGAACCCATCGCCAAAATCAATTTCACCGATTACACGGAATCGATTCCGGCCTTCGCCGTCGTCACACTCATGTGCTTCAGCTTTAACATTGGCATCGGCATCACCGCAGGATTTGTTTTGTATCCTTTGGGAAAGCTGGTGACAGGAAAAATTCGCGAGATCAAACCCGGGCTCTGGATCCTGACCACGCTCTCACTGCTGTTCTTTATCTTTTATCCCTACGGATGATTTTCTAGCCGTGACTGGAAAACTCATCTGGGTTCCGCTGCCTGCACTTCATCTGGACGGACCTTCAGGTTGCGCTCGGCAGGTTGCGGCCACTTCCGGCTGGGAATGATCTCATTGATCTGCGCGATCCGTTCTTCCGGCAAAGGATGGCTGCGAAAATATCCAACAGTCCAAAGCCGCGGAACAGCCGTTCGCGCGTGAAGATGCCCGCGAGAAGAAATGCTTCACCGTCGGGCGAGCCACAAAATCCAGTGCATTGCCCGAGTACTTGAATGGACCGCGGCCCGGCATTAGCGTGACACCCAGGCTGGATAGCAGTTTGAAAGGAGCAACGCGCTTCCGCGATCTGGGTAGTTGTCCCAGAATGAACTCAACCGCGCCGAGCGCCAGCAGCAGCTAAGATCATTTCTTGCTTGAACTTCCAAACACAATATCTTAGGTGCAATTCTGAGTTAGAGATTAACTCGCAGTGACGGGAAAAGCTTTATGTAGCTAATCGCCGCAGGCAGGTAGCAAATCTGGCTCGAATGAAGTTGCAGATGGAACTTCGGCGGCTACTGCCCGGCCGCTGAACAATTCCTCAAAGAATCGGTCCACGCTGGCCAGGATTTCCGGACCTTCGTTCGCGGAATAAACTGCCTTGCGCAGCGCGCTGCCGCCGACAACGCCATGCGTGAACCACGCGACAAACTGCTTCATCTTTCCCACCGTGCCTTGCATCTGCTCATCCACCAGCATCTGGAAGTAAGTGCGGATCATCTGGTAGCGGTCAGCATCCGTTGGCTGGTCATAAGTGCCGGTGTCTGCAAACTGGCGGATCTGGCGGAAGATCCAGGGATTCGATGCCGCCGTCCGCCCTATCATTACTCCGTCGCATCCGGTCTGAGCCACCATGGCGACAGCGTCTTCCGGCGTGCGGATATCGCCATTCCCGATCACAGGGATTTTCACTGCGTTCTTTGTTTCGGCAATCCATTCCCAGCGAGCCATTCCGCTGTAGCCTTGCTCGCGCGTGCGAGCATGCAGAGCCAACGAATTCAACCCGCATTCCTCTGCCATGCGCGCCAGCGCGATGCAGACAATGTTCTCGTCGTCCCAGCCCAGGCGTACTTTCACCGTGAACGGAATCTTCACCGCGGCGCGAACCGCCTCAAAAATCTTACCGATTGCCGGCAAATCTTTGAGCAACCCGGAACCCCCGTTGCACTTGACCACACGCTTGGCCGGACATCCCAGGTTCAGGTCGACCAAGTCAAAGCCCGCATCTTCAACAATCTTCGCCGACTCAGACAAGGTGTAAGGATCACTGCCAAAAAGCTGGGCCGATATCGGATGCTCGTCTTGGTAGAAATGGAGATAGCGTTTGCGTTTTTTCTCCCGCGTGCGAAACAGGCCATCCGCTGAGGTGAACTCGGTCATGATCAGCCCGCAGCCAGAAACCTCGTTGCTCCTGGATGTCTTCAAAACTTCGCCATCGCTCTGCTGAGGAACGGCCATCACATCTCTAGCGCTGCGGGCGAAACTTGCATGGCGAATGAAGCGCCGGAAAACTGTATCCGTAACGCCGGCCATGGGAGCAAGGACCGTCGCAGGCGAAATCCGCGCCGAGCCAATCTGGAGAAACTCCGGTACCTGAACGCCTTGAGGGACGTTGGTGACAGAAATCGGATTTTCCCAGAATTTGTGCATTTCAGCAGTTAGCAAATGGCCGTTAGCAACCAGGCTTTCAATCATCGTACTGCGGGCTGATTGCTGATTGCCAGTTAACAATTGCACAGACGAAAGCCTCCGCCGCAGCGGAGGCCTCGGCAAAGTCTTGGCGTTACTTCTTGGCGCCGACTTTCTCATACTTGCGGCGGAACCGCTCCACTCGACCGGCGGTATCCACCAGCTTCTGCTTGCCCGTAAAGAACGGATGGCAATTGGAGCAGATTTCCAGGCTGATGTCGCCCTTATGGGTCGAACGTGTCGTGAATGTGTTGCCGCATGCGCAGTGCACGCGCACCTCATGGTAATCAGGATGAATCGCTGCCTTCATTTGTCTCTTGGAACCTTTCGCTGTAAGACCTATATTTTAGCGTAATTTAGCGCTTTTGAGCCACTGGATTCGATGCTCGAGCAGAGAAAAGGATTCTGCCCCGGCATGTCTCCCCGTCCGGTTCCTGCCCGCTAAATATCCAAGTTCTTAACGTCAAGCGCGTTTTCTTCAATGAATTTACGCCGGGCTTCCACGTCTTCTCCCATCAACGTGGTGAAGATTGACTCGCAGGCTTCAATGTCCTCGGCCTTCACTGCTAAAAGCGTGCGCCGCTCCGGATCCATGGTGGTCTGCCACAGCTGCTCTGAGCTCATCTCACCCAGCCCTTTATAGCGCTGGACGCTGTACTCTTTTTTGCCTTCTGAGAGCACGTAGTCGAACAGCTCGCGTGCCGTTTGCTTCTCCACCACCTCGGCATCCGCCTTGGTTCGCCGCACCGCAGCTTTGGACGATTTCTTGGCTGCCTTCTCCAAGTCCTCGCGCTCGGCATCGCTTAGATCAGACGTTTCCTCAACGCTGCTCGCCTTGCCGGCCACTTCCACCACAAACGGAGGCTCCATGTATTCCTCAATCTGCTTGAATTTGGCGACCATCTGGCGATATTCCGGAGTGGCCACAAGCCCCCAGTTCACCTGCCGCTCTGCGCCTTGCGAATCAGTGACCTTCACGCCCCAAAGATTGTGTTCCTCGTCAAAGTAGCTCGCCACTTCCTTGAGCTGCTCTTGCTTGGCCAGTTTGTTCAGGTCCTTTTCCAGCTTCTCAAGCTTATTGGGCGGGTTCTTTTTGTCGCCTTCAAAGTCAGAGCGCTGTGCCAGCCCAGCCTTGGGGATGAGCGCAGTGATTTTCTCATTGCGCATACGCTTATCGACTTTGTCAAAGAAACCAAGGTATTCGTTCAAGGTGGTCATGAACTTGGCCAGGTTGGCGCCTTCAAGCTTGGCAGCTCCCTCGCCGTAGCGGACGGCCATCCCTTCGGCCGCGCGACGCACCATCACACGCACGAATTCGCGATCGTCTTTGATGTACTGCTGGGTCTTTCCTTTCTTGATGCCGTAGAGCGGCGGCTGAGCGATAAAGACGTTGCCACGCTTGATCAGCTCATTCATGTGGCGGAAGAAGAACGTGAGCAGCAGCGTGCGGATGTGCGAGCCGTCCACGTCAGCGTCTGTCATCAGAATCACTTTGCTGTAACGCAGCCGCGCCGGATCAAAATCCTCTTTGCCGATGCCGGTGCCAAGGGCCGTAATCATGGCCCTGATTTCCTCGTGGCTCAGCATCTTGTCGTAGCGGGCTTTCTCCACGTTCAGGATCTTGCCTTTCAGCGGCAGAATCGCCTGGAAACGGCGGTCGCGGCCCTGTTTGGCCGTTCCACCGGCGGATTCGCCCTCGACCAGGAACAACTCACAACGATTCGGGTCCCGCTCTGAGCAGTCGGCCAGCTTGCCCGGCAAGCCGCCGCCATCCAGCGCTCCTTTGCGGCGAGTGAGGTCGCGCGCCTTGCGCGCAGCTTCTCTGGCTCGTGCAGCTTCTATGGCTTTGTTGATGATTTTCCGGGCCACGGGTTGATTCTGCTCAAAGAACCCACCCAGCCGCTCATTGACGAAAGCCTGGACTACGCCGGCAATATCAGAATTCAGCTTGCCTTTGGTCTGACCTTCAAACTGTGGCTGTGGCAGCTTCACGCTGACCACCGCCACCAGACCTTCGCGCACATCATCGCCCGTGAGGTTCTCTTTCACATCTTTGAACAATCCAAGCTGCTGGCCGGCGTAATTGATGGTGCGCGTGAGCGACGTACGAAAACCAGAAAGATGCGTGCCCCCATCAACCGTGTTGATGTTGTTAGCGAAGCTGAATACCGTTTCCGAGTAGCCGTCGTTGTATTGCAGCGCGATTTCCATGGCAACGCCATCGCGTTCAGCTTCCATGTAAATCGGCTTATCGTGCAGAACGCTCTTGCCGCGGTTCAGGTGCTTGATGAACTCGGCAATGCCGCCAGAGTATTTAAATTCCAGGTGCTTGGCTTCGCCAGTCTTCGCATCGGTCTGCCGTTCATCCGTGAGAGTGATCTCCAGCCCCTTATTCAGGAAGGCCAGCTCGCGCAGGCGTTGCGCCAGAGTGTCAAAGTTGTATTCCGTTGTGGTGAAGATCTCTTTGTCTGGCAGGAAATGTACCCTGGTCCCGCGCTTTTTGGTGTTTCCCGTCCTCTTCAGCCTGGTTTGCGGTTCGCCTTTGGAGTAGTTCTGCTCCCATACGTGACCGTCGCGCCAGATTTCCACGTCAAGCTGGTGGCTGAGTGCATTCACGCAGGAAACACCCACGCCATGCAGTCCGCCTGAAACTTTGTAATTTGAATTGTCGAACTTGCCGCCCGCATGCAATTTTGTGAGCACTACCTGCGCTGCCGGAATTTTCTCTCCATCAATCACCATGTCATCCACGGGAATGCCGCGGCCGTCATCGACTACTGTGATCGAATTGTCGATGTGAATCGTCACTTCAATGGTTTTTGCATGTCCCGCGAGCGCTTCGTCCACGGAATTGTCTACTACTTCGTAAACCAAGTGATGCAAACCCATCTCACCATTGGAGCCGATGTACATGGCCGGACGTAATCTAACGGCTTCCATTCCGCCGAGAACTTTTATGTCCTCCGCGGTGTAGTTGCCATTTCCGTTACCCCCGTTTTTTTTGCCTTTGTTTTGCTCTGTCATGGCTTTTGCCGATGCTGCTGCGGTTTCCTTTGTGGCCAAACTCTGACTCCCTTCCCCTCACCCTCGCGAAGGTCATTCCAGGCCCGTTTTGAGGCCGGTTTCAGAAACTCCAAGTTACTGAAATCGCATACTTTATTGGCTATTTGTAAGCACCCTCTATTGTACCACAGCAGAGTTGGTGAACGTTCTCTGGGACGGCCCGAAACGGGCGATTTACGAATCCGAAATGGTACAAAATTTTATTTGAAAATCCTCATTTGCTCTGTATACTTAAGCCCGCTTAAGGACGCCCCACCAGCGATCCTGAGCAACCACCACAACCCAAAAAAGAAAACAGGAGCCTTCCCCATGAAAGCGTTGCTTCGTTCCTCCATTCTTGCACTCACGGTTTTTGCAGGTTTTGTCGCATGTTCCGCTGATTTAAAGGGCGGTTTGAACAGCATTAATGCTCCGCATCCGCCATCATTGCCGTGTGCAATCCAGAGTCTTTGCGCAAAGTAAACTGGCGCTAACAAACTAGTTACAAAGGAGATGTTCTCTCAAGTAAGCTCATGGATGCTGGCCGAGAACTCTCCTCTGGTAACTTAGTAGTTAATGTACTTTGGTGCAGTACGAGAGACTTGTGCGGCACCCGAAGGGAGTAGTACTCTCACACTCCCTGGAGGGTTCTGTGCAATTCTCAGCATCTGAGTGGTTTGCGATTGGCTTAACGGCTGTTGGCATTGTTGTTCAGGTCGCTATCCTGGCGATCCTCCGGAGCCGCAAGCTCAAATCCAATTTCCCGGTATTTTTCTCTTACCTCGTATTCAGCAGCGTGGCGATGACGCTCTTGGAGGTCATCTACCTCGCTCACTCTCCCCATATCCTGGGGACGAATTATACCTACGTGTGGTGGGTGCTGAACTTCCTGCAAATGTTGCTGCAATTTGCGGTGATGTACGAGGTTTTCGTCAACGCGCTCAAACCGTATTCTGCCCTGATTGACCTTGGAAAGATGCTGTTTCGCTGGGCTGCGGTTTTCCTGATCATGGCGGCCGCATTTACCGCGTCAAGTGGTGGAAATACGAGAAACTGCATTGCGGCTTTCGTAGAACACTTTGAACGTGGCACTCTTCTCGTGCAGTGCGGCCTACTCTTCCTGTTCTTTCTCTTCGAGCGCAGACTGGGGCTCTCCTGGCGTAGTCACAGCGTCAACATAGGTATAGGTCTAGGCGCTTCTTCCACTCTGACTTTACTGTTCTCGTATCTGCATGACCACTTTGCGGCCCAGGCCTATGCAATCAATCTCGCGGACAATTTTTCTGCCACGGCAATTGTGATCTTCTGGGCGGTTTGCCTGTATCTGCCTGCGCCGCAGAGGAAAAACGTCCTTGATTCTCCGGCGAAGCTTATCTTCCAGCGCTGGAATGAAGCTCTTATGGCCACGCCATTCGCTTCTAACGGCGGCGCAATGGTCGCCCAGATGGATTCCTTTCTGCCCAATGTTGAGAGAACTGTAGAACGCGTGATGTCGCGGAAGATGATTAACTAGGCAGCAGAACCTTCCAGATCGGGTAGGAGGCGGGGTCACCCCCGCCGTCCTCCCACACCACCGGACGTTGCGGTTCCGCATCCGGCGGGTTATGACGCACTCACCGTCACGCTTATGCCCGTCGCATCTACATCGCAGCGTTCCGTGCAAGAATTGGGCTTTGCATCCATTCGCCTGCTCACCCCACTGCGCCGCCTCTATCCGCTTCCTGTTCGTCGGGCCAGCGCTTTGCCTACAGCTTCCTTCAGATTCCACCTCGCGATGGACACCCTTGCCGTTCAGCTAACACTTCCCCTTGCCGGGCGTGTAGAGGACTTTCACCTCCCAGTGACTGCGCCCTGCCGGGCGCACCAAATCAAACGGCCGGACATCTTGTCCGGCCGTTTCAATTTCGCTGATATTGCAGGATCGGCTCAGATCCGCATCGGCATCACGATGTAGCGGTACTTGTATTCGCTGTCCGCGGGCTCGTCTGGCCGCAATTGCCCGGCTGACTGTGAATCCTTGAATTCAAAGCGGACGTCGCCCGTATTCACAACCTTGAGGAACTCGAGGAGATATTGTGAATTGAATCCAATCATCACGGCATCGCCGGCATAGGCAGTCTCAATGGAGTCTTCAGATTCGCCGGTTTCAGTATTTGACGATGAGACCTTCAGCTCATTCTTTTCGAGGCGCATCCGGATAGCATTGGAGCGTTCGTCGGCAAACTGGGCGACGCGCTGGATGGCCGACGAAAGTTCGTCACAGTGAATCGCCACAGATTTGTTGTTGTCCCTCGGCAACACTGCCTCATAATTCGGGAACTGGCCGGTCAATTGTCTGGACGTGAGCAGCCGCCCTCCGATGCGGAAGAAAAGTGTCGACTCATCGCGGGCGAACTCCACCACCTGGGCGTCTGTGCTGTTCAGCAAAGTGCTCAACTCTGCCATGGCTTTCTTTGGAATCAGTACCTTGAGCTCCCCGCTAACACTAATCTTGGCATTCGTATTCTCGATGTGCGCCAGGCGATGGCCGTCTGTAGCCACCATGGTGATGGACTCCGGCTTAAGCACCAGGAGAGCGCCATTCAGGGTGTACCGCGATTCCTCATTGGAGATGGCAAAAATGGTCTTTGCAATGAGGTTGCGCAAGACCTGAGCCGGCAACTGGATGGCTGTTTCCGCCGCGAACACCGGCAGGGCGGGGAAGTTGGCCCGCGCCATTCCCACCATCTTGGTATTGGAACGGCCACTGCGGATCTGGATCCAGTGATTTTCCAGCAGCTTGACGCTGATTTCGCCATCGCCCAGCAGTTTCACGTAATCGTACAGCTTGCGCGCGGGAACCGTGCAGGATCCTTCCTTTTTCACCTTAGCCGGACAGGATGTGCGGAGACTCAAGTCCAGGTCCGTTGCCGTGATCGACAGCTTGTCATTCCCGGCGTCGAATAGGAAATTCGAGAGAATCGGGATGGTTGTTTTACGTTCCACCACGCCCTGTGTGGCCGTAAGTTCCCGGAGCAAATCTGCTTTGCTGATGGTGATTTCCATGGTGGTTCCCACCTCAGTCGCCACAGCGGAAGGCATAAATGTGGCCCCCTCAATAATATCGGTTACTAACTAAACTCAAAACTAAATATATACAGTAGTAGCAGTAGATGCCTGCGGAAAAGTGGGAATCATTACCAACATGTTTGTTTCCGCACTTTTTCGGAGCTTGTCTTCCTGCATTTCCGGTCCCCGTTCGGTCCCGCTCATTGGATAATCCGGCTTGCTTTACTCGTTCGTACCCGGTCTTACACGGTTTCCACATTTGCTCCACAGCAAGCCTGCAAGAAATCATCGCTCAAAAGTGGAAAACCGGAACAAAACAGTACGCCAGTAACCTTGCGCTTCTCAACTGTTCAATGTCTCGGTCAGCTTGTTCAGGAGCCGGTTCAAATCCTTATCTGACTGGCGCTGCTGTTCAATTTTGTCCACAGAGTGCATTACGGTGGTGTGATGTTTGCCACCGAATTGGCGCCCGATCTCCGGCAACGAAGCCTCCGTCATCTGCTTGGCCAGAAACATGGCGATTTGACGCGGAAACACGATGGCCCGGGAATTACTCTTGGCTTTGATCTCAGTCACTCGCAGCCCAAACTGCTCAGCCACGGCTTTCTGGATGGCGTCTATTGTGATCTTCCGCGCTTGAGAATCGATGAAATTCTTGAGCACCTGCTGCGCGGTCACCAGGTTTACCTCAGCGCCGGTTAGCGAGCAGTAAGCCATCAGGCGAATCAGCGCGCCTTCCAGTTCGCGAACGTTGGTGCGCACATTGGAAGCGATATAGAGCGCAAGATCCGTGGCCAGGGACACCCGCTCGGATTCTGCTTTCTTCTGCAGGATCGCCACTTTCGTTTCCAGGTCGGGTGGCTGAATATCGGCGATAAGTCCCCACTCAAAGCGTGAACGCAGCCGGTCCTCAACTTCTGCCAGTTCTTTGGGAGGACGGTCACTGGCAATCACGATCTGCTTCATGGATTCATGCAGAGCGTTGAACGTGTGGAAGAACTCTTCCTGCGTGCGTTCCTTTTGCGCCAGGAACTGGATGTCATCAATCAGCAGCACGTCGACATTTCTGAACTTGTCACGGAAGCTCGTCATCCGGTCATAGCGCAGAGAATTGATCATCTCATTGGTGAACTTTTCGCTGGAGACGTAACAGATAGCAGCCTGTGGCTGGCGCCGTTTCACCTCATGACCAATCGCCTGCATCAGATGCGTCTTGCCCATGCCCACACCGCCATAGAGAAAAAGCGGGTTATATGCCTTGGATGGGCGTTCAGCTACGGCCTGAGCAGCTGCGTGTGCAAACTGATTACCGGCGCCGATCACGAATGCGTCAAATGTATATCTGGGATTGAGCTGCGCTGCGGAATTCCAATCAAAGCGCTGCTGTTTTCCCGCTCCTGCCTGAATGGCAGGCACTGATACAGGTGCGAAACCGCCATCAGGACGGACCGGCGGTGCGCTTGGATCTTCTTCCGCCGTGATGAACTTCACATCCTGGTAATCGGGCTCAAATGTATCCATGGCTTCCTGGATCAGGTCGCCAAATTTGTCTCCAATGTGCCGGAATTCCGGCGTAGGCACGCGAACAAAAATTATGGCGCCATTGGTGTGGCTGAATCGAGTGGGCTTAAGCCAAGTGTCGTAGGAGTGACGGCTGATTTTTTTTTCAATGGCGGAAAGAATTCGCAGCCATGGGTTCGCTGTTGCTGTAACGGTCGCAGTGGATAAAGACATGCTTGAATTTTTTTCCTGTTGCGAGCCGGCCAGGGGCCCACATATTGAGAACCGAACTTGTCTGCTCTATATGGGCGACATAGGGCAGCGAAAAACTGCTACAGCAACAAAAAATTTCAATTGACTGGAGGGCATACTAGCACAAGCATTACCCTGTGGAGACGCACTGAAAATCTTTTTTGAAATTTTTTTCGCGCGGTTAAATGCGCAGGATTTTTTCTGCACCACCAACAGTTCGTTGCAGCAACGATGGTGCAAAAGTATGCGCGGCCGAGAAATTTCCGCGTCACAGTTTCTCCCTGAACAACAAAAATCTTTCTTTTCATCAATGCCGCGCTTCAACCTGTTTCTCCGGTTTAGGATTTCGTTGAGATCTCTAGAGAACTCAGTAAGTTTTATTTTCGTTGCTCAGGTGAGAGTTCGGTCTAAGGGCCGCCCCGGCGTAGTCCGCGCCTTCCGGTCTGTTTGGCTGGCACCAGGGCGGAATTTCCTTTATACTTTTTGTTTGCACCAGGCAGACAGATTTTTGTGTAGGAGCGCCATAACGCAATGCCCAAGCGCACGTTTCAGCCTAACCGTCGCCGTCGGTCCAAGACGCACGGTTTCCGAACCCGAATGAAAACCAAGAGCGGACGAGCGGTTCTTTCACGCCGTCGCGCCAAGGGACGCAAGCGCGTTTCCGTGAAGCCGGGTTTCCGGGAGTAGTTCTCCTCACCAGAGAGTTGCAGTTGGCTGCCGACCAAGTTCCGCCAGAGCGCGTCGCAGGATTTTCCAGGCGCTCGCGTCTGCTGAAGCATTCGGATTTTCAGCGCGTATATGAAGAAGCCAGGAAAAGCTTTTCCGGCAATGTCACTGCGCTGTATCGCGTGCGAGCGCTGCCTGACGGATCCGGGCCGCGGGTTGGATTTGCGGTGGGAAAGGCACTGGGAGGAGCTGTGGTCCGCAACCGTATAAAGCGCAGAATGCGTGCTGCTGTTGCAAACCATCTCGGAATCGTAAATTGGCCGGTGGATATTGTGTTGCATCCCCGGAAATCGGTGTTGCAGTTGGATTTTGCCCGGCTGAATGGAGAGATTCAGCAGCTGTTTGCCGCCGTCCAGAAAGGCGCTCGTCCATGAAAGCCGCGCTGCAAGTGATTTTGAAAGTTTACAAACGCCTGGTATCGCCATTTCTGCCGCCCGCCTGTCGCTATGTTCCTACTTGCTCCGAATATGCAGCTGAAGCAGTCGCCCGGCATGGAGTTTTCCGCGGCACCATGCTTGCCTGCTGGCGCCTGCTCCGCTGTAATCCTCTGGCGCGCGGCGGCTTTGATCCTGTACCGAAGAAGAAATTGGAATCGATCATTTGACCGAATATCGTAATCCTCAAGACGATCCGGGCTCCCAGAAACGGCTCATGCTGGCCTTCTTTCTGGTGTTTGTGATGATTGCTGTGATGCAATTCTTTCTCAAACCCCCGGCGCCGAAACCAGGTGAGCAGCAGCAAAAGGCTAAACAACAGCAGGCCCAGAGCACGCCGTCTGCTCCCGTCGCGCCCACCGCCACTCCGGCGCGGTCAACAGCGAAGTCAGCAGCAGCTTCTGCCCTTCCCAAAGCGCAGGTGAAGCAGGCTTCAGCGGAGACACAAACCGTTCTTGAGAATGATCTCTACAAGATCACCTTCACCAATCACGGTGGAATGGTGAAATCCTGGATTCTCAAAAAATACAAGAACGACAAGGGCCAGCCGCTCGATCTGGTGAATGACACCACCGCCCCTTTCCTTGGTTTCCCGTTGTCACTCTTCGCATACGACAAAGATCTGGAAGAAAAGTTGAACGATGCGCTTTACCAGACAAGCGGAGGAACGCAAAAGGATTCGATCACTTTTGAATATTCAGACGGCGACGTTTCTGCGCGCAAAATCTTTCACGCTGAGGGAAACAACTACGTCATATCAATGGAAACGGAAGTAACACGTGGCGGCCAGCCCGTAACGGCGTATCCCCAGTGGCCCGGAGGAGTCGGCGACCAGGCGAACCTCGGCTCTTATGCCAGCACCACAATCGACTGGAACCAGAATGGCAGCATTGAAAGAAAAGCAGCCACTTCAGGGAACTTCATTACCGGTCATAAATCGGTGGCGAATGGTCAAACCCTGAATCAGCCATTTCACTGGATCGGCCTTGTAGACAAATATTTTGCAGTTGTTTTCATGCCGCCTTCAACTGAAGATCATGCGCTGGTCACTCTCAATAACCAGGTGGAAGTCCTAAAGAACCCCGGCAGCCCTAGTGACACAACCAAAGAAAAGGTCTCCGTTCTGGGTGCAGCTTTTGGAAGCACTGCGGGTTTGACTCGCGCTCGGATCTTTGCTGGTCCCAAAGCGGTGGATTTGCTGGAAGGCACTCAGGCGCAGCCGGGCGGACCGGATCTGCGCGGCGTTATAGATTTCGGAATGTTCGGCTTCATAGCCAAACCATTGTTTCTCTGGCTTAAGTGGACCTATGAGCACTGGATCCCGAACTGGGGCTGGGCCATCGCTTTCCTCACTGTGGTCATCACCATGGCGCTCCTGCCGTTGCGCATGTCCAGCCAGAAATCGGCGCTGAAGATGCAAAAGGTTCAGCCGCAGGTGAAGGCGATCACGGAGAAGTATAAGCGCTATAGCATTACTGACCCACGGCGTCAGGAAATGCAGAAAGAAATGTCAGAGCTGTACAAGAAAGAGGGCGTGAACCCGATCGGCGGCTGCTTCCCCATGCTGCTGCAGATGCCGTTCCTGTTCGCCTTCTACTCCATGCTGGGCAACGCCATTGAGCTGCGTCTGGCGCCCTGGCTCTGGATCAAAGATCTTTCCGCGCCCGATCCCACGCACATTCTGCCGATAGCAATTGTCATCAGCATGTTCATCATGCAGAAGAGCACGCCTCAGGCAGGCATGGACCCGGCGCAGCAGAAGATGCTCAACTTCATGGGACCACTCATGATCGGCGGAATCAGTTGGGGCGTGGCTTCCGGTCTGTGCGTGTACTGGGCCATCAGCAACGTGCTGGGATATGTGCAGCAGGTCTTTTTGAATCGCTCGGAACTGGCACAGCAGGTGCGCAAGAGCCAGGAACGACGCGCCACGCGCAAGCGATGACTGCTACGTAAGGCGTGCACAACGGTCAGAGAACTTTTGGAAATCTCAAATGCTACAGGACAAGGTCGCAACAGCAAAAAAAATCGATTCGCTTCTCAAAGGTATTCTCGCCTCCGGCGGTTTCCGGTTGAAGTACCGGATTACCGTAAACCCGCCGGTCAGCGCGGGCCTGGAGCTGGAGACGCCAGACATTTTGGTGGAACTCGCCGGGCCGGATAGCGACCTGGTTCTGGAGCGCGGCGGCGAGCTCCTGCGCTCATTGGAAACCATTGCCCATGAAGCCATTCATCTGCATGGCGAAGAGCATGACCGCGTGGCGTTCGATTGCCGCGGCTATCGAGCCGCAAGGCAGCGCGAACTCAAATTGGCGGCGGAAGTGGCAGCGGAAAAGGTGATACGTACAGGCGTGCCTTACTCATTTGCTCCCATGTCGTCACGCGAGCGGCGTCTGATCCACCTGGCATTTCGGGAGCACCAGTCGCTGATCACGCAGAGTGAAGGTGAGGGCCTGCGGCGATATGTCGTGCTCTATCCTCGAGATTACAAACCATCCCGCCCTTCACATCGCTAGTAGACTCAATTCCAGAATAAGTCCTCACCTCTGGTGAGAACTGCGTGCATCTCAGGCTGAGTAGCATTAAAGTATTTGAGATTCGGAGAGAGCTCAGGCTCGACTCCTTCTTTTCAAGGCTGAATATGTCAACAACCGTAACTATGATCGGCGAGGTCCCGATCTTTGAGCTGCTGGATGCGGAAGAGCGCGAAGCTCTGGCCCAGATGATGGATAACCGCGAATACAATGCCGGCGAGACAATCTTTCATTACGGAGATGCCGGAGGGCATATCTTTATTCTTCGCAATGGGCGCGTTGAGCTGTTTGTGGAGAGCACCGATGGCGAGAAGATCATTTTGGCCGAGAATGAGCGCGGTGACGTAATTGGCGAGCTCTCATTTCTTGACGGCGGCCCGCGCACAGCCACCGCTTTGGCGCGTGAAGATACGCAGGTGCTCACCATGGACCGCGAGCGCCTGCTCGAGTTCATTGACAAACATCCTCACGCCGCCATGGACCTGCTCACTGTGGTTGGGCGGCGCCTCCGCCACACAGATGATCTGCTGCGTACCCGCGTGTCGCGCAACCTGAACGTGGAAGAACAGGAGCGTATGACGCTGGGCCAGCGCGTCGCCGACAAGGTGGCCACTTTCGGCGGCTCCTGGCCATTTATCTTCATCTTTGGCGGTATCCTGCTGTTCTGGGTGCTGCTGAATTCCACGGCACTGCTTGCACGCCACTTTGATCCTTATCCCTATATTCTGCTGAATTTGTTTCTGTCCATGCTCGCCGCCGTTCAGGCGCCGGTCATCATGATGTCGCAGAACCGCCAGAGCGCTAAAGACCGGCTGAAAGGTGATCTCGATTATGAGGTAAACCTCAAGGCGGAATTGGAGGTCGCGCAACTCCACCGCAAGGTCGACAATCTGTATGAGCGGCTGGAAGAACACTGGGCGCGCGTGGAAGCACAAAACCGGCATTGAGCTTTGAACCTGGATGACACCATTGTCGCCATTGCCACTCCACCCGGACGCGGAGGCATTGGCGTGGTGCGGCTTGCCGGCAGTGATTCTCGCTCCATCGCATCAGGCATGCTTCGGCTCAACCATGAGTTGGAAGCAGGCCGCGCACTTTTTGGCGAGCTGATCGAGCCCGCGACACGCGAGCGCATTGACGAAGTTGTCGTCACGCTTTTTGCCAAACCACATTCATATACAACAGATGATGTGGTGGAGATTTCCGCACACGGCTCTCCGGTGGTGCTGCGTCATGTAATAGAGCTGGCCACTATTGCCGGGGCTCGCCTTGCTGAGCCGGGCGAATTCACCATGCGTGCGTTTCTCAACGGCCGCATCGATCTTACTCAGGCTGAAGCTGTGCGCGATCTAATCGAATCGCAGACGCTCTACCAGGCCAAAGTCGCGGCCCAGCAGCTTGAGGGAGCTCTTTCCAAACGACTGCAACCGGTAAAGAAGAAGCTGGTGGACCTGATCGCGGTGATGGAGGCAGGGATCGACTTTGCTGAAGATGATGTTTCCGTGCTGCCATCAGAGGAGATGAGGCAGCGTATCAACGCCATCCAGGAGCCACTGGAGCAGCTGCGGGCGTCGTTCGCTTACGGCAAGATCGTGCATGAAGGGCTTACGCTGGCCATCGTCGGGCGGCCGAACGTGGGCAAATCGAGCCTGTTCAACCGGCTGGTGGAGCGCGAACGGGCCATTGTGACCGCCACGCCCGGAACCACGCGCGATCTGGTGACAGAAACCGTCGCTATGGGTGGCATTCCCGTAAAGTTGATCGACACCGCGGGAATTCGCCAGGCCCATGACGAAGCTGAGAGCATCGGCATTCGCAAATCGTACGAAGCGCTCAGCGAGGCCGACTTGGTGCTGGTGGTGATGGACAGCACGCAGGAAATTTCAGCGCAGGACCGCGAATTGCTGGCCACGTCTCGGAATCGTCGTACTCTGGCTGTGGCCAACAAAGCGGATCTTGACGGCGCCCGGGCGATCACCATCGATGCTTTCAGGGTTTTTCGAACCTCAGCCCTCACTGGACAAGGCGTCGATGAGCTGCGACAGGAGATTCTCCAAACGATTGCTGGTCGGAGCGGCGGAGAGCAGGAAAGCGGGTTCCTCACCAACGTGCGCCATCAGCGCCTGGTTGAGGAAGCCATCACCAATCTTGATGCGGCGCGCCAGGCGGTGGAACGTAAAATTCCGCATGAGATGATCATGATCGATCTGTACGGCGCCTTGCGCCCGCTGGACGCCATTACCGGCGAGACCACCACGGATGACATTCTGAATCTGATCTTCAGCAGCTTTTGCATCGGAAAATAACTGGACGACGTATCGCTTACTCACTTGGGCGTTGGCTGGTAATCATTCTCCTGCGCATTCACCGCCTGCCAGTGCCCATCGCGAAACGCGAACACGTCAGTAAAGATGGTCTTTTTTACTACTCCGCCGGACTTGTCCGTGGCGACAACCATACCGTTCACAATTCCCGCCGTGCCGTAGATGCGCACCCGCCGATCTTCAAAATGCCGCGTCAGGTTGTCGGCAGATTGCTTCCGGCTGCGCAGGAGGTCTAGCTGATCCTTCTTTGTGATGAAACCCATGGGGAGAACATGGACAAAATCGTCAGCCAGAATTCTTTCTTGGACCTGCGCGTCCTGTATGCCACGGAGCCATTGATCTTCGAGCGTGAGGAGCTGCTGCTTGGCTTGGATTGGATCAGGCAAAGGTGATTTTGAGCCTGCACCGCAGGTTAACGTTATTGCTACAGCAACGGATGTGATCAAGAGTTTTTGCCAAATATGCTCTTGGACTCGTGGAAGGGAGTTTTAGAGAGCCGAGGTCAGATCGCATTGACAGTTACCGTGACAATCCCCTGAATCTCATCCGGATTATCTCTGCCGCGTTCGAAGGCGATTCCTGGTTTCCCGGCGAAGGTGTTGGCCAGGCGCAGTTCTTTGATCACAAAAAGGCGGCTGCCATCTTTACCGATGTATTCATCATAGGTAGCGCCGGAGATGTAATAGGGATGGCCGCGATAGATGAGCAGCGCCACCTGTTGCTGTTGCAAGGCTGCAATCAGGGAATCCACCTCGCCGGGAGCGCCGGGCGTGAATTCTAGTTCCAGGCGCACGTGGCGGCCGTCATCGAGCACAAACTCGTCGTCCACCACTTTGGCCAGCGCGTCAATGGAGGGAAGATCCGAACACAGTTCGCCGTAGTTCAGGCGCATGACCCAGAAGTTCTGGTCCAGCGAAACGCCTTTTTTCTCCAGCATCATCTGCAGTCCGGCGGCCATGGCCCAGTTTTCGCAGCGTTGCTTCGCCGTGACCAGTTTGCCCCCTGGCAAGTCGGCAGTCTGGTCCGGTTTGAGCTGATAACTCTGCGTCGGCTTGCGCGCAGCTTTGTCGCCGGCGTGGAGGTACGCGCCCGCGCAAAGAAGCAGCACCGCGATTGGGCGAAAAATCCGCATCAATGCGCACCAGTGTAGCGCGGCTGGGAAAGGCGAGAAATACAGCTTTTGCCGGAGGTTCTTACTTTGCCAAGGCTGCCAGCGCCTTGCGAAATAGGGCATCAAAGGACTGGCCTGAACTGTCCCCAAAGCCCGACAATGCTTTCTCCGCCATCCCCCGGTTATACCCGAGATTAACCAGGGCGGAAAGGACATCCTCCTGAACCGGCGAAGCGGCAGGAGAGGCCGCCACCCCAAAAGCCTCAAGCTTGTCCCGGAGTTCCAGCACCATCCGCTCGGCCGTTTTTTTGCCGATCCCAGGAATCCGGGTCAGCAGCGCCACATTGTTGCCTTTAATGGCGGCCACCATGGCTTCCGCCTGCATGCCACTGAGGATAGTGATGGCCAGCTTGGGCCCAATACCGCTGACGCTGATCAGCTTTTCAAAGAGTTGCTTCTCTTCCGGCCGCAAAAAGCCAAATAATGCCAGGGCATCTTCGCGTACGTGGGTATGAATAAAGAGTGCGACGTCGGCGCCGAGCGCAGGAAGATCAGAAAACGTCGGGATACTTATGTTCACCTCATACCCAACGCCCGCAGCCTCAACCACGGCCTGGTTGGGATGCTTGGAAAGCAACTTTCCCCTTAAGTGTGCAATCATTTGTTTCTGTCGCTTCGCTCCAAACCGCCTAGATACTCTCGAACAGCATACGTTATCGATGCTCCTGAAATAGCGCAGCTCGGCGCGTGGACGGCCTCACTGCTTATCTCTCGAACCCGCAAAACGGCTGCTGACAAGGAAAAGCCCGCCCTAGCCATGCCGCCGACGGTAGTAAATGTTGAACTGAAAACCGGGATTGGGCGGAAAGAGCTCGGCAATCTTTTTCAGGCGAGCTGCTAAAGCCGATGGCGCAAGCAGCGGATACTCACGCTCGCGCAGCTCGTAGTAGTCCACGTCAAGGGAAAGTGAAAGCAGATAGATGGCAATCGCATCAGAAAACGTGGTTGTCAGGTAGTCAGATTTGGCTTTCTCATCCACACGGCCTGAGGCAAGGGCCTGCTTGCGAAACTCAAACGCGTCCAGGCTGGTTTCTCCTCGGACATTGCCGGTTGCCTGTTCCCACACCAGATCGGCAAATTCATGGGAGATGCCGGCGCGATCGACAAAAGCATGTCCAACATTGATATAGAACTCAAATGCTATGGAGAAGCGGTCTTCCAGCAGGCGGGTGGAGATGAAGACGCACTGCGAATCGCCCGACTCGATGTTTCGATGGCACACGGCATGGTCTGTGAGCGCAGGATCAAAGTGCTCCGCCACCAGGGTTTTATCGCCGTCGCCAATTGTGAGCGGGACAAAATAAAAGGCCTTGCGCTCGAGCGCCGCTGCAATGGCGCGCGGAATGGCTTCCAGCATGCGCTCCAGTTCGTCTGAGGGAAGCGTCACCTCGCCCGCTGTGGCATAACAGATGCCGTTGGGAGATTGGTTGACGCGCACATTACGTATGATTTCCTGTGCCGGGCGCATCTCTACATGGGCTGCCTGATCCACGATATTATTCTAACGTAGGGTTGAGGCTAGGAAGCCCCAACCGGCCTTTATGGGTAAATTCGTCATTTGCGCGGGAATCGGGCTGGTCTCAGGCGTGATCTGTTTCTTTCTGTCTGTGGCCTTTCTCTGCTTTTTTCTTCTTCTCTATTGGGGATTCAGCCATACCCATCCGGATATGTCCCTGGCTTACAGAGTCGCCGGCCCGGTAGCGCTCTTTGCGGCTTTCGCGGGATTCATGATCAGCTTGTTCCGAGTTTTCCGCCATGTTCCGGCTGAAAAATAGGCTCTCACAATTCTTTACCTTAAGAGTGTTTGACGCTGAGTGGCGCTGCGTTTAAACTTCTCTGCCCCCTCATAGGCTGGAAAATCAAGGAGTCATTTGAATGAACATTTCCCGGCGTCTGGCCGCCATGCTGTTGTCTGCCATTTGCGCCCTGGGTTGCAAAATCGCATTTGCCCAGGAAAAAGTTGACCTGGATACCATCTCTCGTATTCGTTATGAAGGCTTTCACAATTCCAAAATCATGGAAATTGCCAGTGGCCTGATGGACGGCATTGGTGAGCGCCTCACCGGCTCGCCCAACATGAAGAAAGCCAACAACTGGACTCGGGACGAGCTAACCTCCTTCGGCTTGGTTAACGCTCATTTGGAGCCCTGGAGTCCGTTCGGCCGCGGCTGGGCGAATGAATACATCAACGTGCGCATGGTGTCGCCGGATATTGCGCCAATCATTGCCTACGCCAAGGCGTGGACGCCCGGCACCAACGGCGCGGTGAAAGGGCAGGTGGTGCGGGTGAATATCCGCACGCCGCAGGAGATGGAAAAATATCGCGGCAAACTGGCGGGCAAGATCGTCTTGGTCGGCGATGATCCTGAAATCAAGCCTTCAGTCGAGCCGCTTTCGGAACGCTACAACGAAAAATCTCTGGCGGAAATTGAGCAATATGAGATTCCAAGTGAGCGCAATGAAGCGCGGTTTGAAGAGTTCCGCCGCCGCTTCCATTTTTTTCAGCAGGTGAGCAAATTTTTCGATGAGGAGAAGGTGCTGGCAGTCATCGATCACAGCCGCGGCAATCTGGGCGGCGGCACAGTTTTTGTGCAGCAGGGTGGTTCTTACAAAGAGGGGCAAACTGTGGGCACGCCTCAGATCACAATCGCCCAGGAACATTGGGACCGAATTGCGCGGCTGCTGGCCGAAAAAAAGGATGTTGAGCTTGAAGTCAATGTGAAGAATAACTTCTACGACGATGCCATGACGCAGTGGGACACCCTTGCGGAAATCCCGGGGACGGATAAGAAAGATGAAGTGGTGATGCTGGGAGCGCATCTTGATTCCTGGCATGCCGGTACCGGCGCCACGGACAACGGCGCAGGCACGGTGATAATGATGGAAGCTGTCCGTATCCTCAAGGCAGTCGGTGTGAAGCCGCGGCGCACCATCCGCATTGGGCTGTGGAGCGGAGAAGAGCAGGGACTGCTGGGGTCGCAGTGGTACGTGGCGCATCACTTTGGCAGCCGCCCGCCCTCCAAGGACCCTGATCGCAAAGGTGATCCCACGGTCATCCGTCGCGATGCTGGTCCGATGAGCATCAAGGAAGGAGAACAATCCAAGGTTTCAGTCTATTTCAACGTCGATAACGGCACAGGCAAGCTTCGCGGAGTCTACATGCAGGAAAACGCTGCTGTAGAGCCGATCTTTGAAGCCTGGATGAAGCCGTTCCACGATCTTGGCATGGATACTCTCACCATGCGCAACACCGGCGGCACTGATCACTTATCATTTGACGCGGTGGGAATTCCCGGTTTCCAGTTCATTCAGGATCCGGTGGAGTACGATACGCGCACTCACCACTCCAACATGGACGTGTATGATCGCCTGCAGCCGGACGATCTGAAACAGGCTGCCGTGATTGTGGCCTCTTTCGTATATCTGGCGGCGCAGCGCGACCAGATGTTCCCGCGCAAGCCTATTGAGAAAGAGCTTCCGCCAGTTCGCGAGCAGGAGGAGAATGCCTCGCCGGTAACTCATCCTGCGGCCGCGGATCAGCCGCAGCAACCGAGGCCTCCGCAACAGCAGCAGAGGCCGCCGCGCCAGTAAAAGCGAGCCAAGAAAACAATCCAAAAGGGCCACGCGATAAAGGTGGCCCTTTTCTTTCCGGACCGGCTAATGAGCTCCTGAGCGAGTGGGAAGCGTTGGCGAATGTTTCTGCCAGAGCACAGAAGAGTCGATCTCCGCAATCGAGCGCCTTCCGGAAAGCGCCATTGCCCGCTCCAGTTCCTGCCGAAGAATACGAACCACCCGCTCCACTCCTTCTGCCCCGGCCGCAGCCAGCCCATAGGCATAAGGACGGCCAATGAGCACGGCCCGTGCGCCCAGAGCCAGTGCCATGAGAATGTCGGTTCCGCGACGAATGCCGCTGTCCATGATCACCGGTACGCGATTTTGTACTGCTTCGATAATGCGCGGCAAAGCCTCAATCGCGGCGGGGAGCGTATCCAGATTGCGGCCGCCATGGTTTGAAACGATAATGCCATCCACCCCCGCATCGACTGCGCGCATTGCGTCCTCCGGGGCAAGCACGCCTTTAAGCAAAAGCGGCACGCTGCTAAAGGATCGCAGCCACTCAAGGTCAGTCCAGCTGAAACACGGATCAAAGAGCGCATCATAGATGCCGTACCCGTGCAGTTGATGGCCTGATGCCATAAGCTTCTGCGCCAGCCCGCGAACATGCATGCATTCGATTCCCGCGGGCAATGCAAATTGGAGCTGCCCGTACCGGCAGCCAAGGACAGGAGTGTCCACGGTGAGACAAACTGCTTTGCAGCCCTGGGCGATGGCGCGCTCCACCATGTCCCGCGTGAAAGCGCGGTCACGTTGTACGTAGAGCTGAAACCAGATGGGCTGCTGCGTGTTGCGGGCAATCTCATCAATTGCAGTGGTTGTAAAAGAGCTGATGATAAAAGGCGTACCTGCGGCGCTCGCTCCCCGCGCGGTGGCAAGCTCGCCTTCAGAATGAAAGACGCGCTGATAAGCGATGGGCGCGAGCAGGATGGGCGCCTGCAACTCCGCGCCAAACAGCGAAATTTGTGTATCGATTTGTGACACGTCAATCAGCACACGAGGCGCCAGCGCAAGCCGTTCAAAGCCCAGCCGGTTTTCGCGCATGGTGATCTCGTCTGCACCACCGGAACGGATATAGTCGTAAGCCATTTGCGATAGCTTTTTGCGCGCCAGAGTCTCAAACTGCAGAACGTCAGCAATTGGCAGGTCGTCGGCTGCAGGAACTGAACGTGCGCGGCTGGTCTTTTTCTTCATTCTGCTCTCCACAGTGCTAATGAGCGCTGTAACCACCATCTGCCGGGAAGGCGGCGCCGGTGATCCAGGAGGCCTCGTCGGTGGCGAGAAACACCGCCAATCCCGCAATGTCCTCCGGCCGGCCAAAGCGGCCCATGGGATGTGCGGCAATCCTTTGCTGGCGCGCCTTTACATCCAGGTTAAAGGCTGCCACCATCTCAGTTTCAACAATTCCAGGACAGATGCAGTTGATGCGGATATTCTCTTCAGCATGGTCTAACGCCATGGCCCGGCTCATTGCCAGGACCGCGCCTTTTGAAGCCGCATAAGCCACGCGGTTGCGCGCTCCAAGAGAACTCAAGACGGAGGCGATGTTAATGATGGATCCCTTCCCAGCCTTGCGCATGTGGGGCAAGGCTGCCCGCGAAAGCTGCCAGACGGCACGCACGTTGGTGTTGTAAGTCCGCTCCCACTGGTCATTGGTAAGCGATTCTGCCGTACCGGCGAAGAGGATGCCGGCATTATTCACCAGAACATCCAGCTGCTTGAACTTTCGGACCGTCTGGTCCACAAGACTGCTTATATCGTCAGTGTGGGAGACATCAGCCGCAACAGCGAGACACTGAGGGCCGATTTCTGTAACTGCCTGCTCCAACTTGCGGGCATCGCGTCCGCAGATGACCACTTGAGCGCCTTCGCGCGCAAATGCTGCGGCAATGGCTTTTCCAATCCCGCTGCCTCCGCCCGTAACAATGGCCGTTTTTCCTGCCATACGCATGCAGGAATTGTAATGCCATGGATCTCTTTTGGCGGGCTGCAGAGATTTCGGTACGGAGTTGGAGGATCTGCTTTTTCGAAATGCTGAGAACGCTTATCTCTTGTTGTGGCCGCGTTCGTGGCGCTCACCGCGAGAGATTCCGGCTGCTTCTCTTATTTCGCCGATCATAACTTCTCGCATGGAGGATGAAGGCGGCGGAGAGGCGGGCAAGGCTGCAATGGAACTGTTCCCAGCGTACGGCGTTACGTCTGGATTGCTCCAACCCTCATTCTGTTCCCAATCCGATTCTGCTAAACCCCGGTCCACCCGATCCTCGACCGGCAAGCTGGTGAGGCTGTCCTGGTATGCCACCGGTGGTGAGAGGCGGTTATGCCGGCGGTGCGGAATAAGTTTGTTCCTTACAGGCAGCACTCGCCCCGGTACTGGCGCCAAAAGTCTTTGAGATAGGGGCTTTGAGCTGAAGTCGAGTGAAATAGACAGAGCGTGAGAAACTGAGACGAAAACAATGATGAAGGTTACGAAAGCAGCGTCATCCAATAACTTCTTCCAGCGCGAGACCTGCTGTGGTTCGGTGAGGATGTGCCGGATACGCGTGCCCAGGAAAGATGGCGAGGCGGCAAAATCGACGCCCAGACCAGGGCTCTGCCTGAGCATCGCAAGCCTCACAAAGCGGGCGAGAGTGTCAGCATAATCCGCGCGCTGTTCCGGGTGGCTTTCCACCACGCCCAGATCGCACGCCAACTCACGCTGCATAATCATTCTCTTACGGGCCTGCCACACAGCAGGGTGGAAGAAGAGCAGGGCACAGAGCAGATCGCCCAGCGTTGCCCACAGATAATCACAACGCAAAGTGTGAATGAGCTCGTGTCGCAAAATGTTTTCCATTTGCGGAGACGAGACTATTTCTTCACAAACGCCAGGAAGAACAATCCGTGGTGTCCACCAGTAAACTGTTGCCGGAGTGCTTACGTTAGGCAAAACAATCAGGCGGCAGCGCCGTATATTGAAATCACGACACAGCCGCTCGAAGATCTGCTGAAGTTCTGGTGAAGGCCGTTTTCCATGCCGTAACCAGGCGTGCAACCGTATGTGCTTCAGCGCTTCCCGCGCCAGGAGCACGAGTGCCAGTGCGAGGTAAATGGTTCCCAGCACTATTGCCGCATGGCCGATCCATACACTCCAACTGGCCGGGACGAGCAGATGTTCGCCGCCGACCCCGGCGCCTGAGGCAATAAAGCCCGCGCCAGCAGAGGACCGGGCAAACAAGGAGACTATCTGGTCCGTTACAAGCGCGATCCAGAAAAATCCTGCTCCCAGAAGAAAGCCGAGCCAGGTAAGAAACCGGTGTCGTGGGCTCGGCATCAGTCGAGCCAGACTGAGGCAGAGCACGAACCCCGCCATTACCTTCAATGTAAAGGTGAGCAGCGCTCCCGCGAGATGGAGAGAGTACGAACCCATAAAGGGCTGGAGAACTCCGTGATTTGTGCGCTTACTTAGCCGGCTGCGCCTTTTGCATGCGGAAGTTGCGGATCAGACTTTCCAGCTCTTCCAGCTCTGATTCCTTTACAGGGCTTGCTTCCAGCAAATTGATGAGCAGCTCAGAGGGCGATCCGCCGAAGTTCTGGTCGAGAAGCGTCTGAACCGAGAGTCTGCCCACTTCTTCACGGCTGACACAGGGCTCAAATACGAAAACACGGCCACGGCTCATATGACGAACCAGGCCCTTTTCTTCCATGATGCGAAGAATGGTTTGCGTAGTCTTGTAATTGGGCCTGGGCATAACCGTGGAGTTGCTGATCACGTCATCCACTGTTCCGTTTCCCAGGCTCCAAAGCACTTGCAAAATTTTTAACTCAGCCCGGGTGGGTAGTACCGTCTTCTGCTGAACATCCATAACCTTTTCCTTCTCCAGATAACTGGATAACTTGCACTAATGCGAACCGTCTCTTTTGCTGTTACGCATGCCTGGTCAGCGGCTTTGGAACCCGGGCAAACAGATTCGAAAACAGGGCCAGCAGGATTCCGAACATCCAGAGAAAATAGCCCTGCCGCGGAGACAAATGGATCTGATAGAACACCACCCAGCAGGCGATGAACATCAGAGTCACGGCATATCTGAGCAAACTGACAACGATCCATCTTGGTTTTATCAGAATCACCAGCAGGCTGACAAGAAAAAGCGGATTAATCCACCCACTTAGAAGAATAGAAAAAAATTGCACAGGAGCCTGGTGCAGCAGGCTTGTGCCATCTTTGGTCCATGGAACCCGTAAAGTGTTGGTAGCACATACAATTCCGGGGATTCCCGTGGAAGATCCTGACTGCGACACTGCGGGCAGAATGAAGCTCACGGCGAACATCAGAAACCCGGCGAGCAGGGCTATCCACCTGATCCATCTCATTTTGAAATACTAAAGCTCCTATGGGTGAGAGAGGATTGTAGCCGGAAAGGGAACGAAGCACGGCAGGAAATTCAGTCTGATTGGTTAAAGAGTGCTTGTCCGAATGAAAGCAGAACGATCAAACCGACTGAAAACCGGGCTGATGTAATGGACTAAAAGCGATCGTGCAAGACGCATCGGCGTAAGAGCAAAGAGGATCCGCTCTTATGTTGTAAACTCGAAGCTCAGGCAAAATGGCTCTATGTCGCAAAGCGTCCAGACCAGCATGATTCAAGTCACGCTTCCTGATGGAAGTAAGAAAGACGTGCCTCGCGGTACCACGGCGCTGGATATCGCCCGCTCCATCAGCCCTCGTCTTGCTGACGCAGCCCTGGTGGCGAAGATCAGGCAGTCAGCAGTCAGCAGTCAGGAGCCAGCCCAAGGACAGTCTCCAGAAAACGGACCTTCTGGCGACGGAGACAAAATGCCGGCCAGCATGCATGCTGCGAGATCGAAAGATGGCTGGCACTTTGCGGATCTCACCAAACCTTTGGAACAGGACATGGAGCTGCGTCTTTTGACCGACAAAGACCCTGAAGCTCTTGAGGTCTACCGCCATTCTTCCGCCCACGTGCTGGCGACGGCCGTGCTGGAGCTTTTCCCGGAAACCAAACTGGGCCACGGTCCGCCGACCGAGAGCGGCTTCTTTTACGACTTTTACCGGTCAACGCCCTTTACACCGGAGGACCTGGAAAAGATCGAAAAGCGCATGCAGGAAGTGGTGCAGCGCGACGAAAAGTTTGCGCGCGAATACATTCCGCGTGATGAAGGCCTGAACCGCTTTCGCTGCGAAGGTGACTTCATGAAGGTCCACTTCATTGAACAGTTCACCAAACAGGGTGAGCCGATCTCTACCTATCGCAACGGCAAGTTTGTGGACTTCTGCCGTGGACCGCACGTGCCTTCGACCGGCAGGATCAAGGCGTTCAAGCTGCTGAACATCGCTGGCGCGTACTGGCTGGGTGACGAAAAGAATCCGCAGTTGCAGCGCATTTACGGCACGTCATTTTTCAGCAAGAAAGAGCTCGATCAGCACCTGCATATGCTGGAAGAAGCCAAGAAGCGCGACCATCGTGTGCTGGGGCAGCAGCTTAATCTCTTCAGCATTCAGGAACTGGCCGGGCCTGGCTTGATTTTCTGGCATCCCAAGGGAGGCATCATCCGCAAGGAGATGGAAGACTGGATGCGCAACGAGTATCTCAAGCGTGGTTACTCGCTGGTGTACACGCCCCATGTCTTCCGCGTAAATCTGTGGAAGACCAGCGGACACGAAGGCCATTACGCGCAGAACATGTTCACGCCCATGGAACTGGATGACGCCGAGTATCGCGTCAAGCCCATGAACTGCCCGGGGCACATCCTGATCTATGCTGATTCTTTGAAGTCTTACCGCGACCTGCCGCAGCGTTATGGCGAACTGGGAACCGTCTACCGCTACGAGCGCTCGGGTGTGATGCATGGGCTCCTGCGTGTGCGTGGATTTACCCAGGATGACGCCCACATCTTCTGCACGCCGGAACAGATTGAAGACGAAATTGAGGGCTGTGTTGATTTCGCGCTGGCCGTCCTGAAAACGTTTGGCTTCAATGATTACCAGGTTGAGCTCAGCACTTGGGACCCGAACGACAAAAAGACCTTCATCGGCGGCGACGAGATGTGGAACCTGGCCAACAACTCGCTGGAGAAGGTGCTCAAGAAGCTGAATATTCCGTACAAGATCATTCCCGGCGAAGCGGCGTTTTACGGGCCGAAGATTGACGTGAAGCTGGTGGACGCCATCGGACGACTGTGGCAGCTTTCCACCGTGCAGTTTGACTGGAACCTGCCGGAGCGTTTCAAGCTCGAGTACGTCGCCGAAGATGGCTCGCGCAAGCAGCCACTCATGGTCCATCGCGCGCTGTTCGGATCAGTGGAACGCTTCTTCGGCGTGCTGATTGAGCATTATGCCGGAGCGTTCCCGGTATGGCTCTCGCCCGTGCAGGTGGCCGTGATCCCCATCAGCGAAAAGCACGTTGAGTACGGGAAGAAAGTCGCGCAGCAGCTTAAAGATGCCGGCGTACGCGTCCATCTGGATGATCGCAACGAGAAGATGAATGCGAAAGTGCGTGAGCACACCATCCAGAAAGTGCCGTTCCTGCTGGTGGTTGGCGAAAAAGAAGCTGAGGCAGGAACGGTGAACGTGCGCGTCCGCGGGCAGCAGCAGCCGGAAGGAACCGTGCCGGCAATGCAGTTCGTGGAACGGGTCAGCAAACTCATCGCAGAAAAGAGCGTAAAGCTCAGCTGAGAAAAAACTCTTACCGCTGATGAACGCGGATACATCGGATCAGAATGAAGGACCAGCAGATACAGCGGAAGCTCTGCTCCTCTGTTCCTCTGCGTTTCAAAGGTGTTGAATTTCCTAATGAAATCCAGTTTTGCAGGTTTTTCTCCAGATGCAATCGCCTTTCTGCGTGCACTCAAGCGCAACAACCGGCGCGAGTGGTTCCAGCCGCGAAAAGAGAAATATGAAGCCCTGATCAAAGAGCCGATGCTGGAGCTGATCGGCTGCCTGAACGAAGAGTTCGCGCGCTTTGCGCCCGAATACATCACGCCGCCGCACAAGGCTATCTACCGTATCTATCGCGATACACGGTTTTCTAAAGATAAGACGCCCTATAAAACGCACATCTCCGCAATTTTCCCCCGTCATACGGCGGTGAAGCGTGAAGGCGCGGTGTTTTACTTCCACTTCACGGAAAAAGAAGTGCTGGTGTTTGGCGGAGTCTACTCGCCGGAACGCGAAGAGCTGCTGGCTTACCGCACGCTTCTGGAGCAGCACCATGAAGAGTTCCAGAGGATTGTTTCGGATAAGAAAGTGAAGCGTCTGCTGGGTGGACTACAGGGTGAGAAGCTCACACGCACGCCAAAAGGGTTTCCGGTGGGTCATCCCGCGGAAGAGCTCTTACGCCATCGGCAGTGGTTTTTGGAGACTACGTTCAATATCGAAGTCCTAACTTCAAAACGGCTGGTCGGCGAATTGGCGCGCCATTTTGAGCCGATGGCGCCCATGATTGAGTTTCTGAACCGGTCCTTTGCCGAGAAACATCAGCGCAAGAAGATGATGATGGCCTTCTAATTCAGCGTCAGATTAATTGTGCTGCTACTCTGTGCCTCTGTCGATGTGCCGGTTACGGTCACAGCAAAAGATCCGTGATTAGCCGGCGTTGTGAGTCCCTGGCAACCGGCGATCACCCCTGCCCCAAGCAGCACAGCCCCAAGCATACCCGCGCCTCTCCAGCTACGGTACTTGCCTTTTGTGAATGGCAGAACCAGCAGGCCAGGCAGAAAGATTGCAGCCCAGATGAGCCGCTTTCCTATGACTCGCGCGGAACTAACCGGTAAGGTAGAGATCGTCAGTTTGATATTGGCGGGCAGATGCGCCGGCTTGATTTTCACCTGGTCAAAAGCGCAGTGGACTCCGGCCGGCAGTCCGGAACAGGCGAACGCTACGGGCTGAGTGAGAGAGCCATCGGTGCCGACCGCCAGAGAGAATACAGCGGATCTACCCAGGCTGATGGTCGCCTGCGCGGGAGAGACATTCATGCTCAGCTTGCTGGGCGCTGGAGTGACCGGAGGTGCAACGACAGTGAAATCGATGGAGTTAACAAAGACCGCTCCCTGATTATCCTTTGCCTGGATTGTCACCGTGTGCCGGCCAGCTGCGGCGCTGATCTGAGCAGTGAGCGTCCCTCCGGAAGCAGTGGAAGCCGTTTCTCCGTCGAGGAACGCCTGCATGGTTGTCACGGGATTCTTATCAGTGGTTTCCGCCACCACGGTGACGGGCGAAGTTACCTGTGCATCTTTTTCAGGCGAGCAGATGGTTATCGAGGGAGAGGCAGAATCCGGCGGGCACGGAGTTGACGGCGCCTTGTTCAGAAAAAAGTTGAGATCCGTATCGAATCCATCAGCCACGGTCTCACTTTTTGTATCACCGGTTGTTCCCGGCGCAGAAACGGAGACCTGGTAAGGACCGGGAGCAAGCTGCAATGAGTAACGGCCTTTTGAATCGGTTGTGACAGACTTACCCGCAGTGGAGATGGTTGCTCCCGCAACCGGAGTGCAATCGGATATGTTGCGCACCATCCCGCTCAGCGTCCCCACACCGGTCTGACGGTGCGGGTTGTGATACGGCACAGTGAACTGGTTCCTATCCTCCGTCTTAAATCTATTGAGAAAGGGAGAATAGGTCCGAACGGATACTGTGTTTGCGGCCGGATGAAAGGTCAGGATGCGCAGCCAGCCGTCTCCTCCGTTGGGAAAGGTCTGGTAGTTGGCAAAGACCTGGTTTACCAGATTCCCTCCGTCGGCTATATCGCTGCGATGCGCCGCCTGGCCGTTTGTGAGATGACCGCTCAGTACCATGCTCACATTGGGATACTTCCTAAGTACGCGCCACAAGTCGTCTCCTGTGGCGTTGCCGGCCGGCATGTCAGAGGTATCACAAAAATCAACACGGGTATTGTCGACATACGTAAATGAATGAGTTACCACGATCACTTCTTTATCAAGGTTTGCCTGAAGGATTGATTCGGCCCAGGCCACTGACTCCGGACGCGGCATGAACTCCAGTATCAGGAAGAGAAAGTCTTTCCCGCCAATGCTGAGCACTCCGAAAAAATTTTCATTGCTTCCGGTTGGGAAATTGCCGCGATAGTAGGTTTTCCCATCGTAACGCGAGGGGCCGAAGAAGTGATTGAAGCCGCTTACTGGACGACCTTTCTTCGGCGCTGCGTCGTCATAATCGTGGTTGCCGATGGCAAGCATATAGGGAATGCCGGCGTTGTCGAGAATACGAAAGGCAGAATCGGAACTCTGCTGCTGCGCCGGATCACTGAAATCGTTCACAATGTCGCCCTCGCCAAGCACCATGCGGATGTTCAGCCGATCTTGATTCTCGGTAATCCATTTGGTTTGTGCGCTCAAAGCGCCGGGAAAGAACTGCGCTTCGTTTTGTGTATCCGGCAGAGCGATGATGGTGAAGTCGGTCTGTGCAGCGCAAATTGCGCTAAAAAAGAGAACAGCCGCCAGAGAGCAAACACGAGAGATTGTGGCGCGCATTGCCAGGGCCCCTTACTACACTGCTTAGACAATGGATGCAGCAGCGTAGAACAGCGCTGGCCCGAGTACATCTGAAAATTCTTACAGAGAAGCGCGCGCAGAGATGAAACCTTAGCAAGAGGGTTCTTAGCTGCTTAGGTTTGCTTCGGAAAGGTAGTAGCTTACTGAAAGAATTCATTCATGCTGGTAGCGGTAGCCGATAAGCCTGGACGATCACCAATCTGGAGCAGATCAAGAACAAGGCGCAAGGTACTCTGATGTTGATAGAGAGTTGTGGAGCGGAACCCGCTCTTCACATGCGATCCAACCAGAACTGTGGCCACCTGCCCTCCCACGTTGGCCAGATCAGTGTCTTTGCCCTCGTCAAAAGTGATGATCAGTACGCTGTTGGCGAATGCTGGGCTGTGAATCAGCGGATCGATATTCGTCTTTAGCCAGCTGTCGGCGGGTCCCAAGAGGTCAGAGTCAGGACAAACCAACGCCCCATTGGGACAGTCGTGGGCGTCGTGCACTGTATTGGGCGCTATGAATCCGAAGTTGGGGAGCGCATTAGCCGTCATGTCTGTGGCCAGTTGGCTGAATGGAACTATATTCGCGGCCTGGGTTGTTGGACTCTGTCCATCAGAACCGGCAACATCAGTGAAGTAGGCAAATGGATCGTGGTGCTTCAGGTAGGGACCGACATTGCCTCCAAGGTAACCGGTGGACGGAATACTCTCCATGTAGGCTTTCCATGTCTTGCCTGCTCCGGCCAGGGCGCGAACCACATTGTCGTCAGAGACAACGCCGGAAAAGTTATCGTCCACGCTTACGATCTGCCCTGTGGTAAGCATGAAGTAATTGCCAATGGAAGGATGAATGTTGGCGAAGTAATTTGCTGCCAGAGAATTCTGCGTAGCCAGAGAGTTAAGGTATGGCATTACGGGGTTGCCAATCACGTCAGAGAAGCTGTGGTTCTCCAGCACCACCACAAAAACATGGTCTGCCGCAGGAATGGTTCCACCCCCACCACCGCCGCCATTTCCTGAGTTGCTGAGCGAGCCTCCACCGCAACCTACGAGGAACAAAAATAATACGGCCCACACGCAGCAATGCAACCGTCTCATGCCCGGAATCTCCTGATTGGGAAATACTCTTAATTGCTTTGGTTAGATGCCGGACGGAGAAATCGAGCGGCCCTCAAGCGCAACACTCAAGGCTTGAGGGCCGATTTGGCTGGGCGTTGTCAGGGGATGTTAGCGGCTATGCAACAGACTCAAGCTGCACGTCTTCACCAAATTCCTTGAGCTCACGGCGTTGCTGGCGGCTGCCTTCAGACCGCGCCATGGCGTAAGCAGCCAGAGCCATGTTGATGTCGCGCACGGCGATGTCATAGTCCCCATTGAGAATCAGGTCGGCAGCAATGCTCAGCAGCCATGCCGATGCGGTATAACCGGCCAGCCGCGGCTTGCGCGTGAGAATGCCAAGGCCAACCAGCATCTCGATGACTCCGACGCCATACATGAATTTTCTGCCGCTCACCGGCAGGCGTTCACGCACCTGGGGCGCCACGTACTTCTCCCAATTCGTCAGCAGGTTGGTGAACTTATCCAGCCCAGCCAGAAATGCCGTGGACCCTAATCCTATGCGTAAGGCCCAATACACATCATCCAGATGTCCTTCACGATGCATGATCTTTCCCTCTCTGAGGGTCGGATGCCGGCATGGGGAACAATGTTTACCGGGCGGTAAACCCGGATTTCAGAGCAGCCATCCTACAAAAGTCTGCTTCTCTGTCCGACTCTGGAATGAGGAAATTTTTGCAGGCACAATCAATTGCAAGTGCTGTTTACCCTGGGCATATTCGTTCAGTTGTTTCCGATCTCCATGTTGCTGGTTGTCGGCGTCGCACTGTGCGCCGGCGGCGTGGCCGCCGCTTGCTTCACTCAAGCACGACGCACGGTCCGGCATGTCCATCGCATCCAGGTAGTTATCCAGCCGGATACGAAGCCTGAATTACTCAAGAAAATCAGTTAAAAGAGGATAGACTCTGCTTATGAAGTATCTGGGCAGAGTGTTTTTGCTGGGCGCAGCCCTGGCCGCAGGGCAAACTTCGGCAGCGCCGGCACCGGACAAGCTGCAGCCGTTCAACGCGCTGGCGCAACAGCAGTTTGGATCTACTTTCAGCATCACAGAAAAGACTCCAACGCCGGTGATCACGGAAGACTTTGACGGCGACGGCGTGGAAGACGTGGTGATGGTGGCAGACAGCAAGGACCCGTTGCCCGACTCCTACCAATACAAATATCAGGTGGAAGATCCTTACAATGGATTTTTCGGCTTTGGCGATCCGCGCGAGACCGCCGGGATGGGTCGGATGGATCCGCGGCAAAACCACGATCTGCTGGTGATTTTTGGTGCAGGGGCTCAGGCCTGGCACGCATCCACCCCGAAAGCAAAATTCGTTCTCATCAATGTTCCTTTTGACAGCGTGCAGCTCGGACGCATGCTGGTGAAAAAGAAAAAGCCACCCATCTTTGTCATCAAGGCAATCGAGACGCAGCTTTCTGAATCGGCAGTTTACTGGGACGCAAAGAAGAAACACTGGCGCTGGGAACCGGGTAATTCCATTGATTAGAGAGGCGGCTTGTCTTCTGTCGCGTTCTGTTCAGCCGATGCCGGATTTGCCTCAGGTTGAGCGGCGTTAGTGTGCGGTTTTTCTCCTCTAAAGACTCGCATCACAGCGTTGGCGAGCTTTCTCATAGAGAGCTCACCGTTCTCCCCCGCCACCACGATTTCTCCGGTCTTATGGCTGCGATAAAACCAGCGTTTTAAGATGGCCAGTTCTTCTCCCAGCTGTGCTGCGGAGCGGGGCCGCACGGGCCGGAGCTGTTGGATCAAAACTCGCAGACGGACGTCCGCAGGTTCACCTTCTACTTCGACGGGAAACAGTTCGGGCCCGGCAAATGATCCTTCAAAAAAACGGAACAGTGTAACCATACCCGCCTCTGAAGAAGGCTGGATGATGACTGCGTCGAGATGGTCAAGACGCCCGCTGATTTCATCACAGCTCGAGAGAATGCTTTTGATCTTTGCCACTTTTGTATGGACCTGGGCTGCGGCCTCAAATTCCATCTCTGCTGACAGGCGGTCGCGCTCTTTTTCAAGTTCGCCGAGCAGAGAGTCGCCTTTGGAATCAAAATATGCCTGAACGCGTCCCACTTCGGCTAAGTAAGCCTCATCGGTGCAGCCTTTGAAGCAAGGGGCCAGGCACATCTTCATCTCAGAGTAGACGCAGCCCGGATACGCCGGATCAGGACGTAGTTCAAAAGTGCAGCGGCGGATCTTGAACAAATCGAGCGAGTCATTCATGAACTGTTCGGCGACGGCCCGGGAACGGAACGGCCCGTAGTAAAGTGACCGACCTCCGTAGCGGCCGATCCGGTTCGTGACGTAAGCTCGCGGATAAGCATTTTCCAGGTTCAGTCGCACCATGGCCGGCGCGTGCAGGCGGACGCGCTTCTGATAAGTCCTGGGGAATTCCTGACGCAAGGTGCGATAGAGCAGCAGCACGGATTCAAAGTCGGATCCGGTTAACGTGTACTCGATGTGTGCTACACGCTCGCGCAGGTTCAGGCGTTTGGACTGCGATGCAGCCGGCAACAATAAGCGGAGCAAGCGTCGCCTCAGGTTGGCGGTCTTGCTCACGTATGGTTCGGCTGCTGGATCTGCGCCGCGCAGCATGAACACTGCGGGCGAAGCAGGAAATTGGGTAAAGAAGTCCGCCGGATGGTCGGGAGAGAACGGGATGGAGTGCGAGAGCATTTATCGCAAAGCTGTCAGGAACTAGTCGCAAGGCTTGGAAATAGTGTGGCACAAATGAATGTTCCGGAGGATTGGCGGACCTTATCCGGTGGAAATTCCGAACTAAGTGCCAAATTACAAGGGCTGCCTACCGGAAATTGGCGCTTTGGACGCGCTGGCGGAAGTCCACGCCGTCCATCTGCACCACGCGGCACATTTCATGAAGGCGGGAGCGCATTCTCTCAGTGATGCGGTCACCAAGCGTCTCCCCGCGTGCCGCCTGCCTTGCAGCTTCAGACGCTGAGCCGCGGTAGGCCTGGCCGTCTCCGGGAGGAAGGTTGGGGAAGTTGGTGGTAATGATGGTGGTCTTCTTCTCGTTATAGCGGCTGTTCAGGATGTGGCTGACCGTGTCCCAGACCCACTCGCTTGGCTTTACCGCGCCCAGCTCATCCAGCACCAGCACCTCCACTTCAAAGACGGGGCGCAGGATTTCCAACTCAGTGGTCTGGACCGTGGGATTGTAAGAGTTCTGAATCTCCTTGAGCAGCTCACGATAGTCGCAGAAACGGCAGGGAACGTTCTTGGACCGGATCAGCTCCTGGATGATACCCACCGCGAGATGTGTCTTTCCCGTTCCTACGGCTCCAATGAATAGCAGCCCGGTTTTTTCAATCGGATACTCTTCCGCGAAGCGACCGGCGGCCAGTCGCGCCGCAGCCAGTAAGCGATGCGCGCCGGAAAAGCCGGTTTCAAAGTCGGCGAGGCAGCAGTGTTCATAGCGGGCGGGAATCCGAGCCGACTTCAGCAGCCGCGCGGTGCGCGCTTCATTGCGGCAATCGCAATGGGCCATGCGGGTTGCTTTTCCGGGAACCTCAACGGATTTCCATCCTGTGCCGCCGCAGATGGGGCACTCGGGAGCGGGTTGCGATTGTGAGGCCATCGAAAATTTCTATTAGCACCATACCATTAAAAGCTCATTGGCGAGCGCCGGCTTTTGGAGAGCGAACCCGAGGTTGTACACAGGAAATACACAGGGTGTGCACTGCATGGCAGGCAGGGGTTTATTTCTTTACTACCATCCTGGGTCCGGCTATGATTTTCAAACGTTTCAACCTGTGACTGGGCAAGCCAAGCAGTACTTCATCACATCACCGTTCAGCAAGAAACCATCGTTAGTGGCCCGATTGCGCATCTTTTTTGGGTCTTTTGCTCTTCTTGTGCTTGTGTACTGGGTGCTTGATCGCTTCATTTTTCATGAGAGCTACCGGTATGGATTGTTTGATAGATGGTTTCGGATTCTCCTGTTTCCAACAGTCCTTTCTTTCACATACGCTCTACGCTTCCACACCATGTTTGGCTGGAACTCGTTGCTCACCGTGGGTGACGATTTCGTCGAGCGAGTTATGTTCACGAGGTATGTAAACATCAAGAAAAGGATTGAGCGGCACCGGGTTCGGTCTGTATCGGAAATCTCGCTGAACCGGTTTGGAATTCGTACAACGGGCCTTGCAATGCGAGACAGGGGCGGGTTTGCTTCGTGGTTCTTTGGTTATATTTTCGTGCCAGATACCGTCAATGACTATGAGGCCATAAAGGCCAAATTGTTGACTTGGGCTCCCCCAGTTCAGTAAAACCTCCCAGACTAGAGGGAACTGTTCACCATGTCATCCTCAAGGCGTTCTGCTCAGGAAACACGCGGAGGCGGCACTGTCCCCCCGAATTCCACAACCAGCGCAGGTTGTCGACGTTTGCGATAAACAAAGTAGAAGATCAGCATCATGAAGCTCCACAGTATGAGCGTGACGACGCTGCCTTCCGGACCTACAGTACCGCCGGTGAGCCATACCGGGCCGTGAAAGCTCGGATTCAGCATGTGCCCGCGGGCGCTGAGTCCGCTGTCACTCACGCCATAAAAAAATGACTGCGCCCAATCCCAGCCGGCGTGCGCTCCGACGGCAAGCCAGAGATTTCCGGTCACACGCAAAGTGACTGAGGCGAAGATGGCGAATACCACGGTGGCGACAACGCCGATCCGGGTTTCGCCGGGATTGCCCGCGTGGCCTAACCCGAAGAGCACGCCCAGAACGATGGTTGCGGGCCAGAACCCAATTCCATCCGCCAGCGTGTAGAGGGCATAGCCGCGCAGAAGATATTCTTCCGCGAAGCCGACCAGCAAAAAGGCCACAAACCAGGCGAAGCCCCACCTCACGATGTCCGCGCCACGCAACACGAAATTGCCGAAATCAAACGCATGGCAGAAATGCAACACCAGAAGACAGACAGTGAGGGGAATGAATCCCCAGAAAACATAGCCTGAAGCAAGACGGAAGAGAATGGCGTCATCACGGAGCGGAAGGCCGTAGAGTCCCATGGGGCGCTTCTCAATCTTGCTCATGATCCAACAGGCGATTAAGAGGACCAGAAACGTGAGGCCGTCGCCCAGGATCTGGTATTCAGGACTGAGTCCGCCTGTGGCGGCCTGTTTGCGCGCAATCGATTGCAGCGGATAGACAACCGCGAGCGAGAGGCAAATGAGTATTGCCACAAAGACGAAGAGCCGCCAGCCGGCGCGCAGGCCGCGCTCATTGAAGAAAATGAAGCGCATGGCTTCTTCCATGCCCAAACTTTAACAGAGATGATGAGCAGGGTGCACGCGCATCCTTTTGTTCAATCCCCAGAGCGCGGAAGGCTGGTTGGCAACTACAGAGCGTCTTGATCAGCATTCCACGCCGATGAGACATCTTCTGAAGGACGCGCATGATACAAATGACGTTTCATGTTCCAGGCCATCAAAGAATTCAGGGTCGGCCGGCCACAAATTTTTGCCGGGCTGATGCTGATGGGATTTCTTGCCCAGTGTCTTTGGGTCGGCGCCGGCCGCAGGCTATCACCTCTTGAGGAAGAATACGTTGCTTCCGGGTTTCCGCATCGCGCGGGACAGGAGTATCGGATTACCTCGCCTTTTACCGGCTGGGTGGCAGCGCTGCCTTACAAAATAGTGCGCAAAGCCGCAGGGACCATTGTGAGTGAGCAAGAGGTGGCGCCAAAGCCATGGATGGGGCGTTTGCCGTTCATGATTTTTGGGCTATGGCTGGGCGGCGCTTTATGGTGGGTGGCACGGCGGTTGTTTGACGATGCGGGTGGCTACGTGGCCCTGGGACTCTTCTGTACATCTCCTGCCATGGTGATGATTGCCAGCAACATTGGCCCGGAGGTGTTGCTGGCGTGGAGTGTTTTCGGGCTGATCTATACAGCCATTGGAGTGGCGCACACTCTTTTCGCCCCACCGAGGAAGTGGCTGCCGCGCATTGTGATTCTTGGGCTCTCTGTGGGTTTCAGCCTGGCCACCGCTGTGTGGTCGTTTACGGTGGTGCTGCTGGCGCTTGCTTTCATGCTGTACCTGGCTCCGGGACGCCGTCGGGCAGCGCTGCTGGTGGTGCTGGGCGCATCTGCCATCGGAGTGGGTGTTTACAGCTTTGTTTTGGGCCTGACAAGAGCGCCGTGGATGGCCACGCATGCGCTGGTCCAGCCGCATCTGTCATTAGAGCTGCTGCGCAACCTCAAATTTGTGTTTGCTGATGGTTACACTGACCCGGCCAGCTACGTTTTTGTTGCATTCTTTGTTGCGGCCTTGACGGCTTATGGCAGCTGGTCTCGGGCGCAGTATTTTGGCAATACCGCCCCGTTGCTGATCTCGTTTTCAGTGGTGCTGCTGTTCGCGCTGGTGCCTGCAATTCACATTTGGATTGCAACTTTGGGGCTGGTTTTTGTGTTTGTATTTGTTGGCGGAGTTGCGGCTGACCTGCTCGAAACCCAGCGGAAAGCACTTGTAAGCATGATTTTCGCTGCAGGGTTTCTGTTCCGGATCGTTCTGGGGTTGTGGGCGCTTAAGAGTTGGGTTCACAATCCTTAATGAAACCCGGGGAAAAGCAGAGTTATCATATAAGTAGAGAAGGATGGCAGGGCAGGTGCTGACTATGTCGCGAGTGGCCGTTTTTGCGGTTTTCCTGTTGTTTGTGATTCAAGCGCAAGCCCAATTGTTCAGCCATGGTGTGCCCGCAGGCGCAACCTCGCCAGAGCCGAATGGCAGGCAGCACGGAATCCCCTCCAATGTGCAATCGCCCACACCGATACCGCCGGGCGTGAATATTCCGGGCGTCAACGTTCCCGCAGGACGCAGGTTCAACCTGCATGGCCCTTTGCGCCACTTCGGTAATCCGCGCGATCACCGCAAAGCGGTTGTACCCATTCCAGTTTTCTTCCCGATCTACGGCTACGGCGAGCCTGGCTATCCGGCAGATCCATTGGTTCAGGCGTCGCCTGATCCTGCGACAGATTCCTCATCGTCTTCCTCGTCGTCCAACTCCTCAGATTCGGCCGCCGCACAAAATCAGGCTGAAGCTGCCGGCAATGAAGACCTGCTGCGACAAGCATATTTACAGGGTGCGCGCGATGCCCTGAAAGACACGCTGCAAAAGGAACGCGATAACGGTCGCTACGGCGAGCACTACATGGATACCCGCGAGCAGGAACGTTCACGTGCTTCCAATAACAAACCCGCGCCCAGCGCCGATCAGGCACCCGCAGCAACTCCTGTTAAAGAAGATGGTGGGCCGGCGACGGTTTTCATCTTCAAAGACGGCCACCAAATTGAGACCCACAACTTTGCCATCATGGGAGAGACGCTCTACGACTTCTCCAGTACTGTGCTGAAGAAAGTGCAGCTGACTGACCTGGACAAAACGGCCACGGTCAAGGCGAATGATGATCGCGGAATTACAGTGAAGTTGCCGTAAGTCCATTTGTTAAGTGAGTAAAGTTGGTAGTTGGGAAATGAGAAACCCCAAGCACCACACTCTTCAAATTACTCAATCACCAAATTGTCCAGTTACCAAATCCTCAGTGCAGTGGCATCGTCCTCCGAAGCGCCCTTTGTGTCTTCTGGATGTGGTATAATTTCTTGTATTCCTCTGGCTGATAAGCACCTGTAAATGCAAGCATTTAGAAGAGATTCTGGCGGCTTTGAAGGGTCCGTCGACAGGGCCTGCAGTGTGCCTCTTTACGCGGCCTTTTGCGCTAACTGAGAGTGAGAAAAAATATCTATGGCAGATGATCAGAATCCCCAACTTCCATTGAATCCTCCGGGCGGTGGCGACGGCGGCCTGCCGCCGGGGCCTGGAGCGGCAAACATTCAGCCGATCAACATTGAAGAGGAGATGCGGCGGTCGTATCTCGACTATTCAATGTCCGTCATCATTGGGCGCGCGCTGCCAGACATCCGCGATGGTTTAAAGCCGGTGCACCGGCGTGTGCTTTACACCATGCAGGATATGGGCCTGCACTACAACAAGAAGCACACGAAGTGCGCCAAGGTTGTGGGCCAGGCCATGGGCCAGTTCCATCCCCACGGCGATGCGGCGATTTATGACACGCTGGTGCGTATGGCACAGCCATTTTCACTCCGTTACCCGCTGGTGGACGGCCAGGGCAATTTTGGCTCAGTGGATGATGATCCGCCCGCCGCGATGCGTTACACCGAATGCCGGTTGATGCGCATTGCCGGCGCGCTGATGGAGGACATTGACAAGGAGACGGTGGACTTTGTGCCTAATTACGATGAGTCCACGGTGGAACCCACAGTGCTGCCGACTCGCATTCCCAATCTGCTGGTGAACGGGTCGGAAGGAATCGCCGTAGGCATGGCAACAAAGATTCCGCCGCACAACCTCACCGAAATCGTAAATGCGGCGATCATGCTGGTGAACAATCCCTCCACGACTCTTAAGGAAGTCCTGAAGGTGGTGAAAGGGCCGGATTTCCCTACTGGCGCTTATATCTATGGTCGCGGCGGAATTGAAGCTGCTTATACCAATGGCCGCGGCCGCTTCATGATGCGCGCCAAGGCGGGCATTGAAGATCTCACGCAAGGCCGCAAGGCCATTGTGGTTACAGAGATTCCGTACCAGGTCAACAAGGCAGCGTTGATCAAACGGATTGCGGCGCTGGTGAACGACAAGGTGATTGATGATATCGGCGATGTGCGCGACGAATCGTCCGATCGCGACGGCATGCGCATCGTGGTGGAGCTGAAACGCGGAGCTGAAGCGCAGATCATCCTGAACCAACTCTACAAGCACACGGACCTGCAGCTGAGCTTCAGCATGATTTTTCTGGCGGTTGTAAATGGACAGCCCAAAGAGATGGGCCTGGTGCAGGCCATTCAGCACTTCATTGACCATCGCATCGATGTGGTGCGGCGGCGAACGGTTTACCTGCTGGCCAAGGCACGCGAGCGCGAGCACATCTTGGAAGGCTACAAGATGGCGCTCGACAACCTGGACGCAGTCATCAAGATGATTCGCGCGTCGGGTTCACGGGCAGAAGCAAAAGAAGCGTTGCTGGCGGCGAAGTACAAGATCGTGGACAAGGAGATGCAGAGGCGGATCGGCGGCGCGGAAGGCAGACTGTCATCACGGCAAGCCGACGCCATCCTGGAACTGCAACTCTATCGTTTAACGCGGCTAAGCACGGAAGAAATCCTCAAAGAGCTGGAAGAGATCCGCTTAAAGATCGCCGAGTACGAGTCGATTCTGGCTTCTGACAAGAAGCTGCGCGGCGTGATTGTGAAAGAGCTGGAAGAGGTGCGGGATCAGTTCGGCAATGCGCGACGCACGGAGATCACGGACGAATCGACGGAGATCACGCTGGAAGACCTGATTGCCGACGAGCAGGTGATTGTGACCGTCTCGCACAGTGGCTATCTCAAACGCACGCCACTTTCCACTTACCGGCAGCAGCGGCGCGGCGGCACGGGCCGCACCGGCATGAAGACGCGCGAAGAGGATTTTGTCGAATACCTGTTCGCGGCATCGACGCACTCTTACCTGCTGATCTTTACCAACACCGGACGCGTGTACTGGCTGAAAGTGTATGAAGTGCCGGATGTGGGCGCGGCGGGCAAGGGCAAGCACATGGGCAACCTGGTGGCGCTGCAGCCGGGCGAGACGGTGCGAACGCTGCTGGAAGTGCGCGACCTTGAAGACGAGAATAATTTTGTCTTCTTCGCCACCAGGAACGGCACAGTGAAGAAGACGCCGGTGAAGGACTTCTCCAACGTGATGGCGCGCGGCATTATCGCCATCGGCATTGAGAAGGATGACGAACTGGTGGCGGCGCGCCTGACCGACGGCAAGCACGTTGTATTCCTGGGCTCACACGAGGGACTGGCGATCCGCTTTGATGAAGAGAATGTCCGGCCCATGGGACGTCCAGCTTACGGCGTGCGTGGCATGGATCTGGCCAAGGGCGACTACCTTGTGGGCATGGCCGTCACCCCCAAGGATGGCAAGAACCAAGACCAATGGCAAGGGCGCCGATGCCGTGCAAGAAAACGTCCCAACGCTGATCCTGAGCGTTACGGAGAATGGCTACGGCAAGCGCACTCCTGTAGATGAATACAGGCTGCAGTCGCGTGGCGGCAAGGGCGTTATCAACGTCAAGACGACAGCTCGCAACGGCAAAGTGAATGCCATCATGCTGGTGGACGAATCGTCTGAAGTCATGCTGATCAGCCACTTCGGCAAGATCATCCGCATTGACACCAAAACCATTCGTGAAGCCGGGCGCTCGACCCAGGGCGTACGGCTGCTGAATCTGGAATCCGACGATAAAGTGGCGTCAGCTGCGGTGATCCAGGAGAAGGAAGTGGAAGAGACAGGACTGCCGCTGCAGTAGGGTTTGCGAAATTTACCAGGCGCTTTCGAGAAATTCGGAGGCGCTTTCTTTTTGCCGCGACTTTCGCCGTTGCTTATTAATCGAACGAAAAACCGCCCTTACTCAATGCGAGGGCATTGTCCATAGAAGCAGTGTTTCTGTCGACGGAGATTGTTTCTGGTTGGCAGGAAAGCGGCTGCCAAGGTGAGCCGGACCAGGGTGCTGCCGCCAGACTCACCGCGGAGGCGCGAAAAGGGAAGTTGCGAGAAGAAATAGCCGCGAATTAACGCGAATGAAAGACTTGAATTGTTGTCTGCGTGGCTCAGCGTTCCATCTGTGACTAATCTTGCCTTTGTGTCCTTTGTGCTCAATCGCTTTTCAAGTAGCGGTGACGAGGCACGGCTAGTCTAGACTAGCTGGCTTGGGCTTGCATTTCCGGAGTTGCGACATTTGCAGCGGGCAGCCAAATGGTAAACACCGCGCCATGCGGAGAACGATGGTTGCGGCATCGGATGTAGCCTTTCTGATCTTGCAGGATATCTCGTGTCAGCCAGAGCCCCAGGCCCGTCCCAGTGGTTCCCTTGGTGGTAAAAAAGGGTGAGAAGATCCGTTTTTGCGCGTCCGGCGAAATGCCTTGGCCGTCGTCAGCCACCGTGATGCTGACGCCCTGCCTTCCATCTTTGGGATTGCGAACGGGTGAAGTACGCAGAAGGAGATTACCGCCCTTCGGCAAGGCGTCAATCGCGTTTGCAATCAGGTTGACCAGTACCTGTCGTAACTCACCCAGAGAGACGGTGATTTCAGCTTGCTCAGCATAGTCGCGGTGAACCTTGATGTTCTGATTACGCAGCTTGGAGCGAAAGAGCGCCAACGCGGAATCAGCGACATCAGATAGCTTGACCATTTCGGGAGGGTTGGGCGCGCGGTAAAAGCGAAGCGTCTGGTTGGCAATATCAGAAACCCGCCGCAGCTCTTCCTGGGCGATGGCGTTGTACTTCTTGATGGCTTCCATATCCTGACTGGTGGAGATGAGAAAAAGAAGGTTGGTGACTGCGGCCAGGGGGTTGTTGATCTCATGAGCAATGCTGGCGGCCATGCGCCCGGCCACGGCCAGCTTTTCCGTCCGCCGCAAGGCGTCGTGAGATTCCGCCTGGCGGTTCATGTAGTCGCGCACCTCATACTGGCGCAGGCGCGCCCGCAACGCAGCCTCCACCGCGCTCAAGAGGATCTCCGAGCGAATAGGACGTTCCAGCAGCGTGATGTTGCTGTAACTGCGATAAAGAGCAGAGCGTGCCGTGAATATGGACCCGCCCTTGGGGGTGAGCATGATTACGGGCAGATCAGACCATGTAGGCTGGGCCTGCAGTCGCCTGCCCCAGTTTTCACCCGTTCCATTCAGAGACTCTTCAGTCACAATGGCCGCACCGGCGCCCACTCTCAGTTCATGGAAGATATCGTCCTGGGTGGAAAGAGCCGCACAAGTGAAGCCGTTGCGCTGCAAAGCGGTGCAGAGCAGCTCAGAGTCGCGCCCAATGCGGGCCAGCACCAAAATTCGAAGATCAGGATTCTGTTCCATCACGGCAGCGATGATGCGAGACCTACTCCTTATCCAGCAGCGGTTTCAAGCCGCCGATATAACGCGGAGTGCCGGTGAGCACCCCTTCAAAGTCACGTAAAGCCATCCCGAGCTGAATCTTGTTGTCGCCCATCAGGAACTCGCGGATGGTGCGTTCATGCGGTCCGCTGCGACGCTTTACCACTGAAATGGCCTGCTTGACGGCCCCATGAGCTTCAAAGTACCGGAAAAGCAGGACGTTATCTGCCAGATAGGAGATATCTACCGGGACGGTCATGTGGGAACCAATTACGCCATACTGGGCCAGAACCATAAAGCTGGCGACACCGCACTGGTTCAGGTAAGCGATCAGGTCATGGAGCTGAACTGCCACAGCATGTTCCTCGCGCATGGCATGGAACAAACCGTTCAGACTGTCAATGGCGATCAGGCGGCAGTTGTTTTCCTCAACTTCCCTGCGGATGCAACAAATTCGCCGGGCGATATCGCGGCGGGATCCATGAGCTCCACCCGGACCAGACCTTTCTCAATGTGCTCTTCCAGCGGAATTCCCAGCCCGCGGCAGCGGACCAGGATAGATTGGGTAAGCTCATCAAAGGCAAAGATGACGGACAGCTCTCCCCGCGCGGCGGCACTGGCCATGTAAACAGCCACCACCGTCGACTTGCCTATGCCAGCCGGGCCCAGCAGAAGCGTGCTGGAAGCCCGCGCCACGCCTACGCCGCCGAAAAGCCGGTCAAGTTCAGGGATGCCGCTGGGGAGAAGACCTCCATCCACATTCTTCTGGCTATGTTCCCCGACCACCAGCCGGGGAAAGAATTCCAGGCCACCGGCCCGGATTACATAGTCGTGAAAGCCCTCGCGGTAAGCCGAAGCCCGCAGTTTACGAATTTCAAGTTGCCGCCGAATCACGCCGAACTCGCGCTGCATCGTTTCCATGCGCAAGACCCCGTGGGCGATGCTCTGCAACTGCGTATCCGTGCTCTCTCCTGAGCGGTCATCCAGCAGCAGAACGGTTGTATTTTGTCCCATGAAGAACTGCTTCAGGGTCATGATCTGGCGGCGGTAGCGCAAAGGATCGCGAGCCAGCATGCGCAATTCCGACATGGAAATCGATGACAATGCGGGAGGCTTTGGCTTTGCTGACCCGCTCCAGAATGGAGTTCATTACATCCGCCAGTTCCACCTCAGAAGGATGAAAGGCGGTGTACTGCTCCAGGGATTTGGAACCCAGCTCAGGGGGATTAACTTCAAAGACCTCTATGCCAGAGATATCAAATTGTGCGAAGCGGCCGTCTTTTCCAGTTCTGATTGCGATTCCGCTAACGTCACGTACAGGGCGCGCTCACCTGCGACAATTCCCGCCAGAAGGAATTGCAGGCCAAACGTGGTTTTGCCGGAGCCGGGATTCCCCTCAATCAGGTAAAGGTGGCCGGCGGGAAGACCGCCGTGAAGAATGTCATCAAGACCGGGAATTCCGGTTTTCAGGCGGTTTCAGAGTGACGGGATGCGGGCAAGGTTCCTCCCCGAAGATGTAAGATGCAGTTTTTTAGCCGGCAATCATACCAACGTGGCGAAAAACCAGGGGCTGACCACGTTTCAGATCAGCCGGTTACACTGTCGGCACGGCTCGTGGAAAAAAGCGCGCCGGGCGGTGCCACGCTGGCGACGGTCAGGAGGGATCAGCGTCCAATCAGGTCATCCGCAATTGCGACGGCACTCATACAGACGTCGTGAAATGCCCGCGCTCCGGCAAAAATGGAGCGGGCGCCACTCTGGCGAAGAATCACAGGCAAAGCAGCTCTGGTCCGGCGGTAAACCATGGACATTTCTGGAAACGTCGGCTTTCTTGTTTGCCGTATGAAGGCGTTCGCCACTTGGGTAAGAACGCCGTTAATCGTCCCCTCGTGAACATAAACATCTGTTCCGGCAAGGTCGCTCAGAGACCGATCAACGCGGTATTTTTCCGTTTCAAAGACGTACCAGGAATGCTTGCCTTTAGAACGGCGCTGCCAGGCAACTGCCAGTCCCAATTCAAACGGCATATTGAAACGCGGCAAACGAGGCAACGGCAAACTGAGTTGCACTCGGGAAAGGTCGTGCAGTGAGAAGGGGCATTCCTCGATTAACTCCATAATACGATCAAGACGCCTGGTGCCCGGAATTTCGACGGTTGCTCTGGGGATCAAACCATGTGACGCAACGGCGCAAATATAGGCGAGACAGAGACGATAAAACTGATCATCGTATGGAATATTCAGAAATACGGCTGGACGGCTCGCCTGCTTACGCCGCACGCCTTGCAGATCTCCGCGCTCCGCTCTTCCGGGTACCCGCAGGACGCGCCTTGGATGGGCTCTTGGAGCGTGCCTTGCCGCGAACTTTTCCAGACTTTTGCTGAGTCACCTGATGCTTGACTTTATCAAGCAATCGGCGCAGCTCCTCTACGCGCTGGAATGGAACACCATAAACTCTGGCAGCATCCTCAGCCGAAGCAAACTTTGTCCGGATTGTTGCGGGTTGAGACATGAGTGAGTTGATCTTACATCTATTCGATGCAAGCCTGTGAGAAAAAATATTCTTCTCGTCCGCGAAGGCCAATTACTTAAGTGTGAAAAACTGCTCTGCGGTGCCGATATTTTCCTCAAAATTGGCATTCCAAGGTACTTGTATTGGTGCGCGAAAGGCCTCCGACCAGCGTGTTTTTATACGCCGGGTCCGTTCACTTGCCCCTTCCGTTGTCCCTGGCCCATTCTCCTTGCGCGAATATTCAGTTGTGAAAGAGCAAATCCCGCATTGGCAGGTGCCTCCTGGGAGGCAATAATTCTGATCAGCCTATTTACCAATTCGCGTTAATTCGCGGCCAGGCCTCTTCCGTCCTCTGCTCCTCCGTTCCTCTGCGTTTCAGAGGTTTTGAGTTTCGCTAATTGCCCACTGGTATCGCTTGAATCTTGACTTTCCTAAGTGCTAACTGCTAAAGGCTAAACGGCTCGGTTGGTCGAACAAAATACGAAATAATGTTACATCAGTTTCTCCCAGCGTCAACGAATTTATATGCAGAAATTGCGTAGCCTGCCTTGGCTCGCCTTTGGATGTTGCAAGCCAGTTGAGGCGGGGGCGAGATTACAATCCTTGCCGGGGAGCGGTTCTGACCTGAACGCGCTCCCGAACGGACTGCACAATCAAAACCCAATGAAAACCCAAGACAAAAAGAGCGCGACGAACAAATTCGAAGCGGACAGCTTCTGGACGTGCTTCGCGCCCACACCGCAATGTACATGGGTGTCCGCAAGTTGTCCGCGCTAAGCAGCTTCCTGGATGGATGGCGCTTTGCTTTGAACGTGTACGACATTGAATTCATCGATCCCCTTCCCAGGGATTTTCACGAATGGGTGGCTTATCCGCTGCACTTTCGTGAATCGACCAGCGGTTACAAGAACATGATCCTGGAGCGTGTTCCCGACGAGAACGAGGCTGTGGACCGCTTTTTTGAACTGCTGGACGAGTATCGAATGCGCCACGCGCGAGTGGTAGCACGGCTATCCGCGTTTGCGGGACGAGAATACTTCTTACGGTTCAAATCTGATGGTACAACCACAGAGAACATTCCCCGCCCACTGGCGCTTGGGACTTATACCCTCAATCTGATCGCCTACACAAACGATCCGGGCTTCTTTGTTCAGTTCAAGTCTGATGATCCCACTGTTCCACCCTCCGGACGTTTCTATCCGGTCTTAAGATGGTTTGAGCGCGATTTTGGCACCGAGCGGGACAAGTTGGAGGTTTTGGACGTTGAGACATTCCAGCGCTGGATCACGGATGACGAGCAGTACCGGAGGGCACTGAGCCGGAAGAGTTGAGCTTCGTCGCGGGTTTTGCAATCCTGAGAGCACGGGTTCCGTTCAGAAACTGGGCCGAGCGCCTTTAGGCGCGACCACATGTCAGCCCACGGCGAAGCCGTGGGTAAAGGATAGGAAAGAGGAGAGCGCCTTCAGGCGCGACACAGAAATGTGACCACTGGTGAATGCCGTACCTCGGAGGTTCGACCCATTGGCTCACGCGCTCGCTCAAAATTTCATTCACATCGTTTTCAGCACCAAAGACCGCTCAAACTAATTCCCAAAGAAAAACAGGGGAGAAGGTGGGCATCCCGATGGTGTCTGCCGACGCTTGCCATGCTCCCACTAACCAGTCGCGAAGCGACGGCACGATCTGTAGCCCGGGACGGAAGTCCCCGGAATTTGACAAGATAAATCAGAGTCCCGGAGGGACGACACACAGATGGGGTCCCCAGCTACCCCGATTCTGGGTTGCTGGGGTGGAGATGGGAAGCTCCTACATCAGCAACCATATCCACGTGGTTTTCAGCACAAAAAACCGCGTCCGGGTGATCAAAGAGCAGATGCAGCCAAAGTTGTGGGTCTACATGGCCGGGATGCGGAGAACCACGGCATGCACGCCGTGAAGATCGGCGGGATCGAGGACCACGTGCATCTGCTGATCAACCTCGGTGGAGAATTGGGAATCATCAAGGCGGTGCAGTTGATCAAATCGAATTCTTCGCGCTGAATCAAAGAAGAATGAGTATCCCCGTCCAGGTTCGACCGTCAGGAAGGCTATTTTGCCTGTAGCGTCAGCCGGTCGCAGGTCTCGCGAGTGATCAAATACATCGCCAATCAGAAAGAACATCACAGAAGGATTGATTCAGAAGAGGAATTCAGGGTGTTGTTGAAGAAGCACGGGTTCGAATATCACGCGGATTAGTTGTGCCGTCCCTCTGGGGCTCGAATTGTTTTTCCTATTTACCGGGGACTTCCGTCCCCGGCTACAGGTTGTACCGCCCCTTCGGGACTACACAGCTTCTCTCGATTACCTGTTCTTAATCCATCGTTTAGTGGTGGAGTTGTTTCGCAAAGGCGCACTGAAGGCACGGATACAAAGACGCAATAAGAACTTACCCTTCCATTCCATCATTTTATCGTCATTCGAAAAGTCCGAACCCTCTGGTATCTTAAGGAGCTATCTTGCTTCCTTTTCAAGTTCGCGCGTAAACATCTCCTTCAACGGCAAACTGCTATACAGAAGGCGATCCAGCCAAGTAACCACGTTGTAATAGTAGCTCTCTTTCGAAAGATAACCTGAAAGTAAATCTTCTAATCCTCTTTCATCGGTATACTTGGAGAGATAATACAGAGACCTAACTCGGGTTCCATCACTCTGATCATCGAGCAACTCTTCAAAAACACGTCTCACATCGGGAGAGTCAGTCTCAAATAGCCAGTTAAATCCAGCTTTCTGGACTTCTGAATGCTCGCTCCGAGTCAACTGAAGAGCAGTATCCAGAGGATTTGTGGAAAAATTCAATGCAGCTGTGGCCGCATCTCTTTCCACTGGTCCGTACGCTTCGTCCGCAATTTTCAAAAGTTGCTCAACGTCCGGCGCGCCACCGGTTTTCGCAATCGCCTTGACGGCGGCATCGCGGACGCTACTGTTCTTGTCTGCAAGAAATGGCCTCACAATAGGGGCATCGCTGTCTGTTCCGTTATGCGCCAAGCCCACCAGAGCAGACACTGTGAATTGTGAGCGGATAAATTTGTGGAGATTCTCCCATCCCAGCACCAGCGTGGCCCAGCGCTCCTGACCGTATTCTGCTTCCATGCGCCGATCAGATCTCGCTTTTAGGCTCTCAAATCCTTGTACCAAATCAGCTCTCAACTGAGCTGCGATTGAGTTAAATCGATCAACGGCTAGTACTTTATATGCTATGTAGCCATTTATGGAATACCAGTCCAGGGCATCCAAAAGCTGTTCAGTAGTCTTAGAGCGATAGAAGGTAAAAATGATATCACCTACAGAGTTTTCTGCGACATTTCCCCCGAGTCCAGAGAGAGCAGATAAAAACCCTTTTGACTTTGTCTCATCCTCCGTAAAAGCGTTTCGAATAGTGTCAACGTCCGAGATCGTGCCTTGTCCCGCCAGGCTTTCCCACGCCAATTGCTTTATAACCGGTGACGGATCTTTGCTAAACCTTACGGCCAGGCTACCCTTCAAGGCGCCCCTGCGGGCCAATTGCTTCACCGAGAACTCTCGTAGTTCTTCCCAAGAGCTCTCGGCTCCTTTCAAGAGAACGTTCTCTTCTGCTACAGAAGCGGCGTGTCCAAGCCCCTCCAAATTTTTCTTAGAAATATATTCATTATTCAAAATAGCGTCAGAGAACGCTTTTGCAGGATCCAGCCGAGATTGGATTGCAAATCTGCTTTCTCGGATGGCCGAAGCGATCGTGGGATCGTCAGCAGTGGAAATCTCGTCCAATAGTGAAAACGTGCGTTCGTTGCCTATAACGGCCAAATACTTAAGTGCAGCTTCTCGGACTGGGAATGAATCATGGTTGAGCGGCAGGGCCCTCCAATACTTTTCGGGGATCTGGATTCGTGCGGCGGTAAGCAACGTAAGAGCTCCGACTCTGACTTCTTGAGAGGAGTCATTGCAGCCCGAAAAAAGCAGGAGATTTCGTAGCTCCTCCCCATTTCTTTGCCGAAACCAGAACCATCCTGGTTGTACGTCGCCCGTACTGCCGAGAATGCTACGGAAGAGCAGAAACTGTTCCGGGGAGGTCAGTTCAAGTTTATCTCGGTGCTTGTACAAGAGGTTTATGTCGTGCGTTCCAAGCAGTTCTTTGGTGTATCGGTTCGAACTCAGGGTTGAGATAAAAAGGAACAACCGCGCGACCTCAAATTCTTGCAGCGGATTATTCTCTGTGGAAGAAAATGCAACCATGCCGCCTTGCAAAACATGACTGAGCGAGGAGGCAATTTTACGAAGTTGAAACGGCACCGCTACTTGTGCGTTTTCTTTGTCAGAAGGCATCCGGGACGATTGTGACAATTCGGTGGTCGGAACAGTACTTGTGGGCTGCTGGGCTTGTTGGGAACCCAGCTTGAAAACCGATTCCAGCAGCCACGTTTGCAGTTTGTTCTTCCATTCCTCGCCCGTCTTGACAGTAGTAAAGAGTATCTCCCGCCGTTCCGTTTGTTGCTTTCGGAATTCAAGAACATGTGAGAGCTGGGGCCCGGGATCTTTCAGCTTGCTCTCATCTATTTCTTTGAAGACCAGCCAAATCTCTGGCTGACCCTGTGTCTTTCGTCTGTCTCTTGCCCTTTCGAATTCCTCCTCGAATCCTGACGAGTACTTCCCGGTCGACTGTCCCCAGCGTTCCCAAAGCAAGCCGATGAAGAGATCGCATTCGTCGACCATCTGATTGATGATTTCCTGCGGTCGTCCGAAGCCTGGGGGTGTGTCCTCCCATCTGTAAAGCTCAATGTGTACTCCGAAGTGGCGGCCAGCGAGGCGATTCACCGCTGTCACGACCTCTTCCGCCTGCGATCTCTCCGGACCGACATCACTTGGGGAGGCCAGGAATACGTTCAAAACTCTCCGTGTACTCTGCATCGCACCGCAATTATCCGCAGGAGGGCGAAGCTAGTAAAGGGCCAGGAGACCTTCCCAGGTTTCAGATTCGCTCTTGCCCAGTTCCCGGGATTGGCCGGAAGGACACTCACAAATGAAAACATGCCGGAGTCTTGAGTCTCTCCAGGAGTGAGAATTCCTCCGCGTCTCTGCGCCTCCGCGGTGAAAATACAGTCGGAGGAATTGGCAGTGGCGGCGAGGTCCGGGAAATTGCGTCTTTCCCGGTTGGAGACTAATCTTATAAACCTCTCAATGGCACGCCCGATTCTTATGTACTTCGGGGCACAAGCTGAGCCAGACCGGAGGTACGGAACAAGATATTGCAGGGCGGGTGCTTGAACAAAGAGGTGGAACGATGAACATTTACGCAGACATCACAAAGACCGATTGGCCGCACGCCGCTGGTGAGGTTGAACAAGCTGACGGCCGGCATGGGCGCAACGGTGGCGGCCAAGCTGGAAGGGTTTAATCCCTGCCACAGCGTGAAAGACCGCATTGGCGTGAGCATGATTGACGAAGCGGAGAAGGCAGGCAAGATCCAGCCGGGCAAGACGGTGATCATAGAACCCACCAGCGGCAACACCGGCATTGCGCTGGCGTTTGCCGCGGCGGCACGGGGCTACAGGCTGATCCTGATCATGCCGGAAACCATGAGCATGGAGCGGCGGGTTGTGATGCTGACCATGGGCGCGGAAGTGATCGTGACGCCGGCCGCCAAGGGCGTGAAGGCCGCCATGGCGCTGGCGGACAAGATGGCCTCGGAGATTCCGAACGCCATTGTCCTGCAGCAGTTTGCCAATCCGGCCAATCCGAAGATACATCGTGACACGACGGGTCCGGAGATATGGAATGACACGGACGGCAAGGTGGACATCCTGGTTTCCGGCGTGGGCACGGGCGGCACGCTGACCGGCGTGGGCGAGTACATCAAGCCCAAAAAGCCGAGCTTTAAGATTGTGGCCGTGGAACCGGCGGATTCTCCGGTGCTCTCCGGAGGCAAGCCGGGGCCGCAGAAAATCCAGGGCTTGGGCGCGGGATTTATTCCCCAGATCCTGCGGACTGATCTGATAGACGAAGTCATGACCGCCACCACGGAAGAATCCGTGCAGACGGCGCGCAGGATGGCCAAAGAAGAAGGCCTGCTGGTGGGGATTTCCGGCGGCGCGGCGGTGGCGCAGGCGCTGAAGCTGGCCGCGCGTCCGGACAACAACGGCAAGCTGATTGTTGTGGTGGTGCCTGATTTTGGCGAGCGCTACCTGAGCACCTTCCTGTTTGAAGATCTGCGCACCCAGGCGCAGCAGCTCCAGCCGCAGGATGTGGAAGTGCCCGCGCAACTGGTGTACAAGTCTGGGGTGTAAGCGGGACGCTGCCGGCTGAAATGGGCAGCGTGAAAGATGTGGAGGGCGCGAGCGGATCGCGCCCTTCGGATTATCTGAGAGGAGAAGGAGGGGGTAGCCCGGCTGTTTTTTTGCGCGATGAACGTATGAAGATCAAAAGGGTGTGCGTGTTTTGTGGCTCGTCATTTGGAATTCGTCCGGCGTACAAGGAAGCCGCGCAGCGGCTGGGCAAGCTGCTGGCCGAACGCGGCATTGGCCTGGTCTATGGCGGTGGCTGCGTGGGACTGATGGGCGCCGTGGCCGATGCAGTCCTGGCCGGCGGAGGCGAGGCCATTGGCGTGATTCCTGATTCGCTGATGCGGCGCGAAGTTGGCCATCGCGGGTTGACCAGGCTGCACGTGGTGAACAGCATGCATGAGCGCAAAGCGCTGATGGCGGACTTGGCGGATGCGTTCATCGCGCTGCCCGGAGGTTACGGAACGCTGGAAGAGCTGATGGAAGCGGTAACGTGGTCGCAGCTGGGCATCCAGCAGAAGCCGTGCGGCCTGCTCAACGTCGAGAGATACTGGGACGGCCTGCTGGCTGTCCTGGACCATGCCGTGGATGAAGGATTTGTTCGCAAGGAAAACGCGCAGCTGGTGCTGGTGGCGCAGAATCCGGAGAGCATGCTGGAGCGTTTGAAGGAATGGGAGCCGCCGGCGCACCTTGAAAAATGGCTGGATCGAGAGAAACGGTAAGCGCACATGGCCCATCGATGACGCGATGGATCACCTTCTTGGGATTTGCCGCCGGGACTCTGACCACGCTGTCCTTTGTCCCGCAGGTGCACAAGGCATGGCGGAGCAAGCATTGCGAGGATCTGTCGTTGGGCATGCTGCTGGCCTTCGGCCTGGGAGTGTTCTTGTGGCTGATTTACGGGCTGGTGCTGCGCGACTTGCCCATCATCCTGGCGAATGCGGTTACGCTGGCGCTGATTCTGGTGCTGCTGTGGTTGAAGGCGAGGTACAGGAGGAGCGAGTGAGTGCTCTCATTGGCCTGCTCCAGAGTGCAAGCCCGAGCCAGACGGAGTTCGCTGATAAGACGGTCCTGAAAGGTACGCCACAGACGTTCAATGCGGCCTTTGGCTTGCGGCGAGTGGGCCGGGATCTGCTGGATACCGAGCTCTTGCAAAGCGCGGCCCACTTATGTGGGAAACTGCTGTCCAGCCAGTTCCTCCTCGCGTGACCAGTGGGGATCATTGCGTTGGAAAATGCCGTGGCGATCACGATAGAGGCTCAGAGGAATGCCGTGGGTAGTGAGCAAGGTGTGCAGACAGTGAAAGTAGCCGGTGGCATTTTCTGCTTCCGGTTGGAAGCGAGCAGTCAGAGCGCGGCTGGTCGCATCATCCTGAAAGCCGATCAGGGTGAGGCGGGGACCGCGGCCTTCCAACCAGTCGTGTCGGCTGGCATCGGTGAGAAGCATCAGGCCGAAACGGGCCCGGCGTGGACGGCGGGCACGATACTGACGGGGACGACGCTTCTGGGGAGAAGATGGTGAGTGCTCGAGCGGTTGACCGGAAAGGAGCTATCACGTTAAAATTACAGGGTTTGCCAAGAATGTCAGTTCCTGCCTGTGTGAGCAAGGCTCGAGCAAACCGGATAGTCAAGAGCATTCAGCAGCAATCCTCAAGTTTATATAAGTCCATGGCACACTGAGAGTTGCCGGGACAATGGGAGAGAGTATGTACGCGGTGATTCGCGCCGGGGGGAAGCAGTATCGTGTGGCGCCCGGAGACGTAGTAAAGATTGAGAAGCTTCCTGCCGCGCAGGGCGATGCGGTGGAGTTCAATGACGTGCTGGCTGTTTCCGCCGAGGCAGGCACCATTGGCCCGGGACAGGGCGCGGTGGTTACCGGCCAGGTGATGGAAGGCGGACGCGCGGACAAGATCCTGGTCTTCCATTTCAAACGGAAGAAGCAGTACAAAAAGATTTACGGGCATCGCCAGCCGTTTACCGCCGTAAGGATCACTGAGATCGCCTTTGACGGCCAGACCTTCAAAGCTCCTGCGGTAGAAGCCAAGCCCAAAAAGGCTGCGCCTGCTCGTGCCGAAGAAGACGGCGAGGAAGCTCCGAAGGCCAAAGCCGCGGCGAGCAAGAGTGGCGGAGCCAAGAAGAAGGCGGCCAAAAAGAGCCCGGCGAAGAAGTCGTCCGCCAAGGGCAAGAAGAAATAAGTTTTGGCGCGGCCTGAGGCCCGCCTCTGAAATTTAGATAAGGATTGAAGTCATGGCACATAAAAAAGGTTTAGGCAGTTCAAGAAACGGGCGCGACTCCAATGCACAGCGCCTGGGAGTAAAGGCTTTTGGCGGGCAGCTTGTTCCCGGAGGCACCATTATTGTTCGCCAGCGCGGCACTCGCATTAAGCCGGGCGCGAACGTGGGCCGGGGCAAGGATGACACGCTTTTCGCCAAGGTAAGCGGCGTGATCAAGTTTGTGGACAAAGGCACCGGCGGCCGCTTCGTGATTATTGAGCCGAAGGAGCTGGCCGAAGCGTAAAGCGGATATTTGTACCTGATTTTGCCCCGCTTTGCGCGGGGCTTCGCTTTTATGGAGAGAGCACAGGGGGTAGTGGCCGTCGAAAAAAAAGTTTTGACGGACTGAAGGTGATGCATGACGCAAACCGCTGAACGACTGATTCGCAACATTTCAGATACCGCGCTCTGGGTGGCGGTCTATCGCGCGCGCGAGAATGACCGTCCGGAAGCGCTCTTCCGCGATCCTTACGCGCGCAAGCTCGCCGGGGAACGCGGCGAGCAGATTGCCAAACAGATGGAGTCACGCGTGACGCACGAGTGGCCGTATATTGCCCGCACCGTCCGCTTTGACCAGATTCTGCGCGACCAGATTGAAGACGGCACAGACATGGTGGTGAATCTGGCCGCAGGCCTGGATACGCGGCCATACAGGATGGAGCTTCCTTCGGGGTTGCAGTGGGTGGAAGTGGATTTGCCGGCGATGATCGACTACAAAGAAGAGCTGCTGCGCAATGAAACTCCGCGTTGTCACCTGCGTCGCGTGAAGCTGGATCTGGCTGACGTGGCGGCGCGTCGAGCGTTGTTCAAGGAGGTGGGAGCAGCGGCCGAAGAAAGCTCTCATCATCAGCGAAGGGCTGATTGTCTATCTCAGTCGGGATGAGGTGTTGGCGCTGGCCAAAGACCTGGCTGAGCCGCAAGGCTTTCGCAATTGGGCGCTTGATCTGGCGTCGCCCGGGCTGCTCAAGATGCTGCAGAAGGAGCTGCCGGTGTTGAGCGAATCCGGCTCGCCGCTCAAGTTCGGCCCGGCGGAAGGTCCGGACTTCTTTACCGCTGCCGGCTGGAAGCCAGTGGAGGTTTATTCCATGTTAAAGACGGCGTCACAATTGAAGCGGCTGCCAACATTCATGCTGCGCTTCTTTGCGCTCCTGCCCGAATCAAATGGCAAGCAGGGTTCCCGCCCTTGGAGCGGAGTTTGCCGCCTGACAAAAGTCGAGAGGACCGTTTAAAGGAGGACCTATGCCCGCAAAAACCAAACCGGTACCCCCGGGCTATCACCATGTAACCCCGTACCTCATTATCAAAGGTGCTGCAGCGGCCATTGATTTTTATAAAGACGTGTTCGGCGCAACTGAAATCATGCGCATGCCGCAGCCCGATGGACGCATTGGTCACGCGGAGATGAAGATGGGTGATTCGGTCATCATGCTGGCCGATGAGCATCCGGAAATGGATATCGTCGGTCCGGTAACGCTGGGCAATTCAACTGTGGGCATTCTGCTCTACGTTGACGACGCTGACACCACCTTCAACAAAGCCGTATCTCGCGGCGCAAAAGTGAACAAGGCAATGGCAGACCAGTTTTATGGAGACCGCAGCGGCACGGTGATTGATCCGTTCGGCCACAAGTGGACCATTGCCACGCATGTTGAAGATGTCTCACCGGAAGAGATGGAACGTCGCATGGCGGCGCTGAAGAAGTGAGAGACGAGAGCAAGTTAAAGCAGGGCAGTCGCGGGAAGGAAAGGCTGCGTCGCCTTGTACAATCAATAGATAAGCATGTTCATTGATGAAGCAATAATCCGGATTAAAGCGGGCGACGGCGGCAACGGCTGCATGGCCTTCCGTCGGGAAAAGTTCGTCCCGCGAGGGGGACCCTCTGGCGGCGATGGCGGTCGCGGCGGCGATGTGATCATGGAATCCAGTGAGCGCCACAACACGCTGGTGCATTTCCGCTTCAATCCGGAATACAAAGCCGAGCGCGGACGCCACGGCGAAGGTTCTAACTGCACCGGCCGTGATGGCGAGAGCGTGGTGCTCAAGGTGCCGGTTGGGACCATTGTTTACGACAAAACTACAGGCGAGAAAGTCCATGATTTTTCCGGGCCGGATGAGCGAATCAGTGTGGCCCTTGGCGGTCGCGGCGGGCGTGGCAACCAGCACTTTGCCACCAGCACGCATCAGGCTCCGCGCGAGCATGAACAGGGATTCCCGGGTGAAGAACGCGTTCTGCGCCTGGAACTGAAGCTGCTGGCGGATGTTGGGCTGGTGGGTTATCCCAATGTCGGTAAATCCACGCTGATTTCGCGCATTTCCGCCGCGCGGCCCAAGATTGCCGACTACCCGTTCACTACGCTCGAACCCAATCTGGGAGTCGTCACCATCGGCGAAATTCCTGATGAAGAAAGTTTTGTTGTAGCCGACATTCCCGGTCTGATTGAAGGCGCGCATGAGGGAACGGGGCTGGGAATGCAGTTTCTGCGGCACATTGAGCGCACGCGCGTGCTGGCGCACGTGATTGATGTTTCCGACGCGAGCGGCCGTCCTGATCCTGTGCACGACTACAAGGTGATCATGGGCGAGCTTGAGAGCTTTGGCAGTGAACTTGCGAAGAAGCCGATGATTGTGGTGGCGTCCAAAATGGATGTCGCGAATCCAGACAAGCTCGCAGCGCTCAAGAAGTATTGCAAGAAGTTGAAGATGGATCTCTTCGAGATTTCGGCGGTCACCGGCAAAGGCATTGCGGAGCTGAAGTACGGGCTGGGCAGGCGCGTGGCTGAGATTCGCGCCGGTACTTATCGCCCGCAAAAGCCGGCACGGAAGAAGGCAGCTTCGCCCCGCAAAAAGCCGCAAAGCGCGCAGCGAATTCCCAAGCGCGCGGCTTTTAAGAAGAGAAAGAGCAGATAGCGCGGATGAGAGTAGCTTTCTTCGGCGGAACGTTTGATCCGGTGCATCTGGGGCATCTGGCGGTGGCCCGCGCAGCTGCGGTCAAGTTTGATCTGGCCACGGTGTACTTTGCGCCAGCGGACATCCCACCGCACAAGCAGAAGAGGCAGCTTTCGAATTTTCAGCATCGTTTTGCCATGCTGGCGCTGGCTACGTCAGAAGATAAACGATTTGTGCCTTCTCTGCTTGATGCGCCCACGGGAACGCCGAACTACTCTGTGGATACAGTGCGACGGCTGAAGCGGGCGATTCGCAAATCTGACAAGCTGTATTTTCTGATTGGAATGGACGCATTCAAAGATATTGGCACATGGCATCAGCCTGAGGCCCTGCTGGCGGAATGCGATTTCATTGTCGCCAGCCGTCCGGGATTCTCACTGGCGGATGTGGGCAGCGCCTTGCCGGAACCGCTGCGACCGTCGGAAAGCGTGCTGCGGGCGATGCGCAACCAGCAGGGCAGCGGCGCCATCGCACTACCAGGAGCGACGATTCATCTGCTGCCGGATGTGCATGAGCGCGTCTCGTCCACGCAGATTCGCGCAGCAGCAACGCGTTCAGTACAGCAGTTAAGCCGTTACGTGCCGCGACTGGTGGCGGAATACATCAAGAAAGAGAGGCTTTACATTGATTTGTCTGCAGTAGAGCCAAAGGACACAGGGCGAAGCAAGGTGCTATCTTTTCATCGGGCCCGGCAGCAACATATTTAGGCAGGAACATTGAGGGCAAGCGGAAGGAGCGAATGAGTCAGCAGACCAGGCAGCAGGTAGCTCTGGCGGTCGAAGCAATCGAAGCCAAAAAAGGTGAACAGACGGTCATTCTGGAGATGGACCGCAACACCGGAGCGTTCACAGATTATTTTGTGTTGTGCACGGGCACCAATCCTCGCCAGATCCAGGCGATCTCGGATGATATTGAGAGAAACCTGGCGGAAGCCGGCCCGCGTCCCAACAGCGTTGAAGGATACAACCAGGCTGAGTGGGTTCTGCTGGACTACGTAGATTTTGTTGTCCACATTTTTTCCGAGCGCGCGCGACAGTTTTATGATCTGGAGCGGCTGTGGAAGTCTGCGCGACGACTCGCGCCCGGCGACCTGAAGAAAAAAGCTCCTGCACGCCCAGCGAAGAAAGCGGCAAAGAAGGCTTCAGCGCGAGCCGCCAGTAGCAGCAGGGCCGCTGCTCCAAATCGCAGTAAAAAGGGCCGCGGCGCATCAGCCAGGAAGAAGTCGCGGAAAAAATCGTGAAACTGCAGATCGCCTGGATTGGAAAGACCAAAGAACCTGCTTTCCGCGCTCTTACGGAAGAATATCTGCGGCGCATTGCACATTATCTGCCGGCCGAATCGCATGAGATGAGCAGTGAGGATTCTCTGCTGCAGCTTGCGGAAAACAGCAGCGGACGTACGCGTCCGGTGCTGATTCTGCTGGATGGCCGCGGACGGCAATTTACGTCAGAAGAATTTGCTGAGCTGTTGCGCGACCAGCAGGACCGCGGGACTCAGAATTTATTTTTCGCGGTGGGTCCGGCCAATGGCTTCACTGATAAAGCGCGACACTCTGCTGATCTGGTGCTGTCCTTCGGCAAGATGACGCTGGCACACGAGTTAGCGCGGATCGTCCTGCTGGAGCAGATCTATCGCGCATTTACGATTTTGAAAGGGCATCCGTATCACTCGGGGCACTGAAAAGAAGCAATTAGCAGTTGGCAATCAGCATTAGTCAGAGCGGTTGGCTGACGAGCGCTCTTGCAAGATTTAATTTCATTGGACTAGTTTCATTCTCGCTGAGTTATGACTGACGTTCATCGCGGTCTCATCATCGTTAACACCGGGCCGGGCAAAGGAAAGACCACGGCTGCCATGGGCACTGCGCTGCGCGCGGTGGGCAACGGAATGAAAGTTCTAATGCTGCAATTCCTGAAAGGGTCCTGGCACTACGGTGAACTCGATGCTGTGAAAGCCTTCGGCGATAACTTTGTGATGAAGCAGATGGGGCGCGGCTTTGTGAAGGTGGGTGGCGCGGAAACCGATCCCGAGGACGTCCGCATGGTGGAAGACGCCTGGAAAGAGGCCGAACAAGCCATCATGTCAGGGCAATGGGACCTGGTGATTCTGGACGAGATCAACTATGCCATCGGTTACAAAATGCTTGATCCGGCAAAGGTAGTGGAGGCACTTAAGCGTAAACCAGAGCAGGTGCACGTAATCTTGACGGGGCGCAACGCGCATCCGACAATCATTGAGTTGGCTGACACCGTTACGGAAATGAAACAGGTGAAGCACGCGTATGAAAAAGGCGTGCTGGCCCAGCGTGGGATTGAATATTAGAACCGCTGTTTAAGTTCGATCGATGCGGCGGCTGATTCTGCCTGCCGAAAGTGGGAGTGACTTTGGCCTGGTTTAAGAGAGAGTCCAGCGAAATACAACAGTCGGACGAAAAGCGTGTGCGCACAGAAGGTCTGTGGGTCAAGTGCGAAGGCTGCCGCCAGATTATCTGGAAAAAAGAGCTCGAAGATAACCTGAACGTCTGCCCCAAATGTGACCGCCATTTCCGCATTGATGCGCCAACCCGGCTCATGCTGCTGCTGGATGAAGACTCCATTGAGACCTTTGACGACTCCATGAGCGCAGTAGACCCGCTGAACTTCTCTGATACTCGTCCTTATAAAGACCGCCTGACGGAAAGCCAGCGCAAGACCGGGATGCGGGACGCAGTCATCAGCGTTACCGCCAAACTCAACGGGCTGCCGGTTGTGGCAAATGCCATGGAGTTTGCTTTCATCGGTGGCAGCATGGGCGTGGTGGTTGGGGAAAAAATCACTCGCTCAATTGAAAAGGCCATGCAGGAGCGCAAACCACTGATTATTGTTTCCGCCTCCTCGGGCGCGCGTATGCAGGAAGGCGTGATCAGCCTGATGCAAATGGCAAAAATTTCTGCTGCACTCGCTCGCCTGGACCAGGCTAAATTGCCATACATCTCCGTGCTTACAGATCCTACAACCGGTGGCGTAAGTGCGTCATACGCCATGCTCGGCGACCTGAATATCGCTGAACCCGGCGCGCTGGTTGGCTTCGCCGGGCCACGCGTGATTGAGCAAACCATCCGGCAGAAGCTTCCGGAAGGGTTCCAACGCAGTGAATTTCTGCTGAAGCACGGAATGCTGGACGCCGTTGTGCACCGCAAAGAGCTGAAGAGCTATATTTCCCGAGCTCTGGAATTCATGGCTCCAAAGGCCGCCTGAGCCGTGCCCGTCTCCTACGAATCCGCGGTCGCAAATCTGCTTGCGCTTGGTCACGAACTTACCTCGCTACGCAAATTTGATCTTGAGCAGATGAGGATACTAGCAGGCGCACTTGGTCATCCTGAGCGAAGAATTCAAAGTGTCCTTGTTGCAGGCACCAACGGAAAAGGGTCCACAGCTGCGACGCTTGCCAGCATCTTGCAGGCGGCGGGTTATCGCACCGGCCTTTACACGTCTCCTCATCTCGTGCGCATTAACGAACGCATCCAGATTAACCGGGAGCAAATCAGTGATGTGGAATTTGCTTTGATGTATGAGCGCGTGGATGCCGTGGCCCAGCGCCTGGTTGAGAGCGGCGAGCTGCCATGGCATCCAAGTTTTTTTGAGATGCTAACGGCGATGATGTTCGAGTTTTTCTCAAGCACCGGCGTGGATCTGGCGGTGCTCGAAGTGGGTCTCGGGGGGCGGTTGGACGCCACCAATATTGCGGATCCTTCCGTGTGCGTCATCACGGATATTGACTTTGATCATCAGAAATTTCTCGGCAATACGCTGCCGGAGATCGCCCGTGAGAAAGCTGGAATCATGCGCGCTAATGTGCCCGTCGTGATCCTGCCGCAGCATCCCCAGGTGAATGAGACACTAGGGCGTGAAATCGTTGATCGTAATGCCCGGCCGGTCAGCGCGGTCAAATTCATGCCGCCGGTCACGCCGGATGCCCAGAAGTATGAAGGCACAACGGTTCTGGAAGGGCGAAATCGCTTTCCGCTGGAGGTGATGGGCCAGCAGAGCATGATTGATTTTCCTCTCTCAGGAAGGCACCAGTTGCGCAATCTCGCCCTGGCCATTGCGGCTGCGGAGCAGTTGAACCAGGTCGGATTCAGAATCCTGCCCGAGCACATTGAGCAGGGAGTGCGCAACACTTGTTGGCCCGCCAGATTTGAGGTCTTGCCCTCCAAAGGCGGTCAGCCGGAAATCGTTTTGGATGTAGCGCATAATCCGGCGGGCGCTTGGGCGTTGCGGTCCGCGCTCTCCACTTTCTATCCAGATCGTCGGCTTGTACTCGTTTTTGGCGCAATGAAAGACAAGGCGATCAGTGAGATTGCTGAGATTTTGTTTCCTCTGGCTGAGCATGTGATTCTCACTCATGCCGATTCTCCGCGAGCGGCTACCACGCAGGAAATCGCGGCAGTCACGGCGCATACTCAGGCAGCAATGGTGGAAGTGCCGGATATTCCTCTGGCGTTGGAGAACGCGCGAAAGTTGGCGGGGAAGAGTGGCGTAGTAGTAATTACAGGTTCAATTTACATCGTGGGTGCGGCGCAGGCGCAACTTGCGTCTCGAACGCCTGTGCGGCAGGGTGCGTGAGATGGTAGAGAGCACTCAGCTGCGGGTTGGGTCCATGGGCAAAGAAAGCGGCTTGCGAAGTTTCTTTTCGAAGCTGCGGGCGTATCTCATCTATGACCCGCTGATCTGGTTTTACACCGTTGTGCTGGGAACTTTTTCTCTTTTTTCGTCATTCTTTGATTCGTCCGGCGTGATTCAACACGGGTTTGCGCGGCTATGGGCGCGAATGATTCTGGGTACCATTGGGGCGCAGATTTCCGTGGAGGGCCTGGAAAGGATTGATACTTCAAAAGCACACGTCTATGTTGTAAATCATCTTTCCGCCGTGGATATTCCTGTTTTGTACGTAGCGCTTCCGTTTCAATTTCGAATTCTCGCCAAACGTGAGCTTTTCCGCTATCCGTTTATGGGCTGGCATTTGCGCCGTTCCGGCCAGATCCCGGTTGTCCTGGATAATCCCAAAGCGTCCATTCGCAGCCTGCAACTCGCAGTTACTGCAGTAAAGAACAACATGTCGCTTTTGGTGTTTCCGGAAGGCGGACGTTCTGAGGACGGCCAGCTTCAGCCTTTTATGGGCGGAGCGTTCTTCGCCGCAATCCGCGCGCAAGCTGATATTGTGCCGATGGTGCTGTTAGGAACCTATGAGACCCTCAAGATGAACAGCTTCCACATCAGGCCTCGGCCATTGCGCTTGCTGGTTGCACCTCCTATTTCAACGGCTGGTTTGACCACTCGGGATACGGAGGCATTGACGGCCCGGGCTCGTGCGGTGGTTGCCGATATGTATTACTCTCATTCGCAGGTGCCAGATCTGCGCAACCAGCACCAGCAAAGGCACGAATCACTTCAGTAAAAGTGGGAAGAACTGAGCAGAATCGGCTGTTTTTTGCTTGAAAAAGAACTACTGAACGTATGAAGCCGTTAATCGCAATCCCGGAGCCTTGTTCCTACGACAAGGCGTACAGTCAGCGCGCCTTTCCCGCGTACCTGCAGGCAATCAAAGCCTCCGACGGCGATCCAGTAATTATCCCCCTCGATTCGCCACCGGAAGAGGTGGCTCGCTTGGTGAGCGGATGTGCGGCCGTACTACTGCCCGGCAGCAAAGCTGATGTTGACCCACAAAAATATGGGGCTGAGAAGCACCAGGCCACCGCGCCTGCAGATCCCCCGCGGGATGCTGCGGATGAGTTGCTGCTGCAGGATGCATACAGCCAACGCAAACCGATTCTGGGCATCTGTTACGGTTTGCAGGCATTGAACGTGTGGCGAAGTGGCACGCTTGTCCAGCACATTGAAAGCGGCGTGCAGCATACAGGCAATTCAGCGGAAGTTGCTCATCAGGCGCTGGTGGCGTCCGGTTCATTGCTGAGTTCTCTGACCGGACAGAAGTCACATGCAATTCCGGTGAACTCCAGCCATCATCAGGCGGCAGAAAGGCTTGGGGACGGTTTGCGTGTAGCCGCTCAATGCCCTGAAGACCGGGTGATTGAAGCCCTTGAAGGAATTGATCGTCAGCATCCGGTTCTGGCGGTGCAATGGCATCCTGAGAGAACCGCTGAAAAAGACGCTACGTCACGTAAGTTATTTGATTGGCTGGTTGAATCCGCCCGGCAGTGGCAATCTGGCCGGAGGTGAACGGCTCATTATCAAATTTGGTTGTGACTTCCGGCTCAGACTTGCTGCCTGGCTGTGCCTCAGAAAACGGGGGTTAAGGCGATTCAATTGTTGCTTGTGACCTGAACCATTTATAGAATTCTTTTATGTTCCCTGCTCGGAAGCGTGATTATGCCGACTGGGCCTTTCAGACCAGGTGACAAGGTGCCATCTACGGGCATCTACATAGCGTCACATTATCAACATCGTTTGCCGCACGAGGTTTTTGCTAAGGCGGGAGAGCTGTTCCCTTTGTGCAAGCGTTGTGGGACGCGTGCTTCCTTCTCTCTCCTCAAAGCTGCTGCGGATATCGCTCTTGATCAGGATTTCGCTGCAACTGCGGAAGAAATTAAATCCAAAAAGGCCAAAGCAGGTCCTCCGGCAAGCTGATCGTGAATTCGTACCGCTACGGTCGCCTCACCGGAGACGCGGCCATAAGAACCTGGTACCCTAAACAAACCAGGCGGTTGCTAAAAACGCCACCCGTTCCGTATCGTTACCCCATGCCTCAAAGTGGCGTTATGTTGTTCCTTGAAGATCGGGTTGCCGTTGTCACGGGCGGTTCACGTGGCATTGGTGCGGCCATCGTACGCATGTTTGTGGGTGCCGGTGCTCGAGTTCTGTTCAATTATCAGAGAGCGCGCCAGGAGGCTGAGCGGTTGGTACAGCAGTGTGGCGGTATAAGCCGGTGTGTAGCGGTGGAACAGGAGCTGAACTCGGCGGAAGCAGCGCGGAATCTGGTGGATGCAGCCGTGGCGCAGTTCGGGCGGTTGGATATGGTGATAGGGAACCACGGTGTATGGCCACCTCAAGATGTTCCCGTGGACCAGATGACTCCTGAGCAGTGGCGAAATACTTTATCAGTAAATCTGGACAGTATTTTTGGCCTGGTGAAATACTCTGTGGCGCAAATGAAAAAGCAAAAAAGTGGAGGGCACGTTGTGCTCATCAGCTCAACGGCGGGCCAGCGCGGAGAAGCATTTCACTGTGACTACGCAGCCAGCAAAGGCGCAATCATCAGCATGGTAAAAGGACTCTCGACCGAGCTAGCGCGTGAAGGCATCTACGTGAATTGTGTAGCGCCCGGGTGGGTTGAGACGGATATGGCGGCTCCGGCGCTTCATGACCCGGAAATCAGCCGCAGGGTTTACAGCACTATCCCTCTCGGGCGCGCGGGAAAGCCAGAGGAGATTGCGGCCACTGTATTATTTCTATGTACGCCGCATGCAGGTTTCATTACGGGTGAGATTGTCAATGTAAACGGAGGAGCCGTCCTGGTTGGATAAAGCGTGGAGGCAGCTACTCCGGATTTTGGAGCATCGAATTAACAAACGTCCTCAATGAGAGTCCTTCTTTTACTGTGGCTGGTGGCCGGTGTTGGAGCCCAGCAGCAAATTCCGCAACCCGCTCCTGTTTCGCCGAATGCCGGCACAGAAGCGCAATCCAACCAGACCAAAGCGCGCGCAATCCTGGACAAGATGGTTGAGGCCCTCGGCGGTCCCGCGTACCTGAACCTGCAGGATTCTTATACGGAAGGGCGCTACGGTCGTTTTCACAATGAGGTGATGGTCGGTGGCACGGTCTATTTTCGCTACTGGGAGTGGCCGGACAAGGAGCGAATTGAATTGACCAAGCAACGCGACATCGCGGACTTGTATATCGGCGATCAAGCCACGGAAATTACCTTTCGCGGTGGCCAACCGCTCGATCCGAAGAAAGACGATCTCGTCAGGCTGGCGCTGCAGCGGCGCCATTACACTCTGGAAAAGATTGTTCGTGAGTGGCTCAAAGATCCCGCAACGCTGCTGCTGTATGAAGGCCAGACTCTATCTGCCAACAACAAAATGACAGACCGTGTGACCCTGATCAATTCTAGAAATGAATCGGTCAGCCTCCTCGTAGTTCCGCACACGCACCTGCCGGCAGAAAAGATCTTTATCACTCGCGACCCCACAAGTAGAGATCGTGATGAAGAGGACGAGATCTTTGACAATTGGCGTGTCGTGCAGGGCATAAACACGCCCTACAGCATTGAAATCATTCGCAACGGAGAAATCGTGCGCCAGCAATATGTGTTCAACGTTACTTACGGCGTGCGGCCTCCCGAGTCCTACTTCACCCCGGTGCTGGTTTCTCATCGCGCCAAATGAGCAGGAAGTAGACACAACTGTTGTAAAAAACACACAACGTGAGATGTTGGCCAGGGTGTAATCTCTTAATCTAGAACAACTTGCCTTTCGAGCATACAGTTCGCAGCGCTGTCTCCTGCCAGGGAGTAGGGCTCCACAGTGGCGCTCCAGTCAAGATGCGCATCCTGCCTGCGCCCGCAGGCACAGGCATTGTCTTCCGCCGTGTTGATTTGGACGGTTTTGAAGTCGAAGCCGTGGGCAAAAACGTGGCCCGAGTGAGCTATGCCACCAGTTTGCAGAAACAGGGTGTCCTCATATCCACCACAGAGCACCTGCTGTCAGCGTGTATCGGCATTGGATTGGACAACGCCGTCATTGAGCTGGATAACCTGGAAGTTCCCATTCTTGATGGCAGCGCAAAGCCCTTTGTGGATCTGATTCTCCAGGCAGGCTTGCGGCAGCAGCGCAGGAAGCGCGCCTACCTGCGCATTCTGCGCGAAGTGGAAGTGCGTGAGGGCAACAAATTTATTGCCGCTTATCCCGCCATCGGCTACGCCGTTCAATACAACATCAATTTCGCGCAGCCAATCGGCCAGCAATCTTTTGAAGTGGATCTCTCGCGTGATTTATACCGGCAGGAGATTGCGGCCGCGCGCACGTTTGGATTTCTGCGCGAAGAAAAGGTCATGAGAAACATGGGCCTGATTTGCGGCGCGACGGAAGAAAACGTCATCGTTGTTACCGATACTGGAGTCAAGAACGGCCCATTGCGTTTTGACGACGAATTCGTGCGTCACAAAATACTTGATCTTATCGGTGATCTCGCCCTGCTGGGCCGTCAGGTGATTGGCAGGATTGTGGCTGATCGCGCCGGCCACGCGATGCATACTGCTCTTGTATCGCGATTGTTGCGCGACAAGTCTTTGTGGGAAGAGACGACAGAAGTTGAAAAGCCCGCGCACAGAGCGGAGAATCTGGCCCTGGAGCCCGTTCCCGGGCAGGCTTAATCAAAGCCCTACATTGTGGCGTTGATGAACATTGCGCCGTTGCCCAGAGGCAGCGCGCGCTTCTCCAGCCACGCATCTAGTTCCTTCTTCGCGTCCACGGACAGCACTTGAAAGCGAATGCCCGACCGTCCCTCAGACGTTGACCACATCACTTCGCCTTTGATTTCGAGCGATTTCCTTGTGCCGGGAAGATTGAACCGTAATCTGGCTGCGCCTCCCTGATCGAGCTGGCGCGCGCATTCGATGGAGATTCCGCCCTGGCTGATGTTCGTGATGCTAACCGGCACTTCTGTGCCTGAATCCACCATGATGGCCCCGGTGGCTTTGACTAGATGCCGGTGATAACGGCGCCGTTCGCGCATGATCAGACCCTGCGCGGCACGGACGCTCCTTGTAGCACGGTCAATGGAAACAGGTTTATCCAGGACAAAATTGGCTCCCATTTCAAAGGCCTGCTGGACGCTGGTCTGGCCGTTCACTACTGCAAAGGCAATGCAGCTCCGGTTTGACTTCCCCTGGCGCAACTCGCGCAGCACTGCAGGGCCGTTCTGCACGTCATCGCAGTCCACCAGGAAAGCGTCATATTTGCGTCGTGTTAAAGCCAGGCGAGCCTGCTCAGACGTATTGGAAAGGTCGAGCTCAATGTTGGCGGCGTCCATCACGCGGCGCAAAAGCTTTTGACATTCAGAGTCGCGGCTAAGGAGGAGAGCTTGCAATGCCATACTGGATAACTTAGCCCATGGTTGTAGTGCCCTCAAGTAACCAATGTAACGGCCCTCCTACAGTGCCCGGATAGTGGACTTTAGGGCAGTACAATGCCGACGGGGAACGAATGTGAAGTGGACCGTTTATCTATCGCTGGGCTCGAACCTTGGTGACCGGGAGAGCAATCTCAAAGAAGCAACCCGGCGTCTCGGTGAACTGGGTAGGGTGATTTCCAGGTCTTCAAATTACGAAACTGAGCCGGTTGAAGTGGAAACCGAACAGCCCTGGTTCTTGAATTGTGCCGTAAGAATGGAGACCCAGCTTCCTCCCCTTGATTTCCTGCACAGGATTCTGGAGATTGAACAGGCAATGGGACGCCGGCGGACAGGAGTGAGGTCGCCCCGGAATGTTGATATTGACATACTTTTCTTTGGCGACCAGATCATTAATACGGACCAGCTCAAAGTTCCACATCCTCGCATGCACCAGCGTCAGTTTGTTCTTGAGCCGCTGGCGGAAATCGCTGCTCAGGTGGTCCATCCGGTGCTAAAGCGCACAGTGCAGCAATTGCTCAATGATCTGCCCGCGGATTCCGGGAATGTGCGCAGAATCCCATAATGCCGTTTCGCCGCATTATATGCGCGGCAACTTTCCGCTTTGGTTTACGATTGAGCGCGTGGACCCAGCCAAAATCGCGGCTCTTTTGCGACCCTACGCAACTCTGCCGGAGAAACTGGTAAATGATATATCTATATATATCGATATATTAGGCAAGTGGAACAGCAAGATCAGCTTGACGGCAGTACGCGATCGTCAGGAGATGGTGAGCCGGCACTTTGGCGAATCATTTTTTCTGGCGGAAACTTTAGTTGGGTCTGGCTGGCGAGGAACCGTGGCTGATGTAGGTTCTGGCGCAGGATTTCCCGGTGTGCCTCTGGCGATGTACTCCCCAACAGCAGTCGTGACCTTGATTGAGTCGCAAGGGAAAAAGGCGGCTTTCCTGAACGAAGTTATTTACGCGCTCAAGTTGAATAACGCCAGAGTCTTCCGTGGCCGTGCAGAGCAGTTTCCCGGCCACGTGGATTTGGTGATCCTGCGCGCCGTGGAAGAGTTCGAAAAGGTATTACCAATTGCCCTCGATCTGGTGAAGTTCGGAGGACGAGCTGGGTTGATGGTTGGGAGGGATCAGATTGAAAAGGCAAAGCTGCTGTCGTCGGAGCTCGAATGGAAGCAGCCTGTGAAGGTTCCCGGTGCCGAATCGAGGGTTTTATTAATTGGTACCAAGATAGTAACTATGAACCAAATACCGTAAATGTGGGATGAAACTCCATTTAATTGCCTTTGGAAGCATGGTAAGGAACAGCAGTAGCCGATATGTACGTCCAAGTGGGAAAGTTGCTTTCGGGGTCGAGAGAGAATCGAAGCCGGGTAGCCCAAGGCTGAGATGCTGCTGAGTTGCTCCATTCACCGTTCCACGTGGAACATCCAGCGTTCCGCGCGTTGGGCTCCGCTCCGATTTCGTTCCACGTGGAACATCCACAGTTTCCACATTGCAGAAATCTCAGCGGTCCGATACATTCACATCAGCAGGCGTTCTCCCGAGCATTCCCCATGGGTCGAGTTATAGCCGTCGCCAATCAAAAGGGCGGTGTGGGCAAAACCACTACCGCTATCAATCTGGCAGCCTCATTCGCAGCAGCAGAAGTCAAATGCCTCTTGGTGGATTGTGATCCCCAATCAAATTCCACCAGCGGTGTTGGGTTTGTGCGTGATCCGGATCGCCTGAACACCTACCATCTGCTGATTCGGGAAGCTAATGCCGAGCAGGTCATTCTGCCCACTGAGCTTGAGGGACTCAGCATTGTGCCCTCACACAAGAATCTTCTCGGCGCCAATATCGAGCTGGTCTCGGCAGAAGAACGTGAATTCCGGCTCCGAAACGCACTTGAGCCAATACGCGACAAATACGACTTTATCGTCTTGGATTGCCCGCCTGCGCTGGATCTACTTACGCTAAACGCTCTGGTAGCAGCAGATTCCGTGCTGATCCCTATGCAGGCTGAATACTTCGCTCTGGAAGGCATCAGCGAGTTGCTGGATACGCTAAACCGGCTTCGCGAAAGCTTTAATCCCGGCCTGGCGATTGAAGGCGTGGTGCTCACCATGTATGACGAGCGGACAAACCTTGCCCAGCAGGTGACTCAGGAGCTGAAGAAGTTCTTTGCTGATAAGCTTCTCAACACCACGATTCCCCGCAATGTCCGCCTTGCTGAAGCTCCCAGTTACGGTAAGCCAGCCCTGCTTTACGATGTGCGCTCCCGCGGAGCAGAAAGTTACATACGCCTTGCCAAAGAACTGATGGAACGTCAGCAGAAGAGCGTCACCAGCCACCGAAGTGGGAGCTGCGGCAGCTGCCGGAAGCAATACGGATTCTCTGGAACCAGAGCCACAGCCAGAGCCGTCGCAAGAACAACAGCAAGAGCAAACATCGGTACCGGAGGAGGAGGAGGTCGAACTCAAGCATGATCAATGACAAACGGAAAGCCCTCGGGCGCGGCTTGGAGTCGCTTTTGCCCGGCAGGCCAGTTCCCATTCCGCAACCTGCCGCTGTTTTACCAGTGCCCAGTTTTCAGGGTCCGGCAGAGATCGCCATCAATCTGATTGACCCCAACCCCTATCAAACGCGGCGTCAGATTCGCGAGGAATCTCTCACTGAGCTAACAGATTCCATCCGTGCCAGCGGCGTGGTTCAGCCTGTGGTTCTTCGGCCCGCTGCAGAAGGCCGCTTCCAACTAGTCGCCGGGGAACGTCGCTGGCTGGCTTCAAAGCGCGCTGGCAAGACGACCATTCCAGCCGTTGTGCGGCAGATTTCCAACGAACAAGCAATGGAGATCACCATTATTGAGAATCTGCAGCGTGAAGATCTGAACCCTGTGGAGCAGGCTCGCGCTTTTGAGCGCCTCAGCCGCGAATTCGGGTTGACCCAGGAGCAGATTGCCACCCGCACGGGCAAAGATCGCGCCAGCATTGCGAACTTCATCCGCTTGCTCAAGCTACCCCCGACCGTACAGGAAAGTCTGGAGAGCGGCGCTCTGAGCTTTGGTCACGGCAAGGCACTCGTTTCGCTTGCAGGCTTTCCCGATCACCTGGAGAAAGCAACGCATGAGGTCCTGCAGAAGCAGCTTTCCGTTCGTCAAACCGAAGAGTTGGTAAACCGGCTACTGAATCCCGATAGCAGCGAGAAGCCGAATGAGGCTAAAGCCGAGGCAATAGATCCCAACGTGCGCGAGGCTGCACGCAGCCTGGAGAGATCTCTGGGAGTCAAAGTAGAAATTCAGGACCACAAAGGCAAGGGAAAGATCATCCTGAAATATTCGTCGCTCGAGGATTTTGATCGCATCGTGGAAGTGCTCGGCGCTCCGTAGTATATCGATATCAATCGATATACTGATGCACTCCTTTGAAAGGCGCGTGGCGGTGCGTTTTCTTTAGTTCGTTTTTGGTGACGCGCTCAGTTCCTGAGCCCGCTCCACTGTTCCGCAATCACAATTGAATTGCCCGGGTTGGAAGGATCGTACTTGATGGAAGTCATGAGACCTACCTTGCAGGAATGCAGGTCCACGCGATGTCGCAAAGTGGTAACGTCTTGCGAAGCTTCATAGCTCACGCCGGCAACGTCATACTGGTAGATCAAAAGCTGCATTTCGCCATGACCATTAGCCGGCATTTCGCTCACGTCAATGACAGTGCCGTCAGTGATGCGGCCGATTTCGTTGATGCGGTCACGACGTTCGCGCTCGCGCTGTTCAGGCGTCCGCCGACGGCTGCGCGCCAGCGCTCGTGCCGCGGCAAAAAGACCCACGGCCGCTATTGCGATTACAGGATATAGACGAAGTGTAACGTTCATCAGAATCACGTCTCCGGGAAGACGCTGAGGACCACCTTAGGATGAGAATAGCGCACCAATCGTCGCAGCAAAATCCGCAGGAGACCTTAACCGCTGCCGGGTTCGCCTGCACTCGCGAAATCATCGTCTCATCATGCCGAAACTACAAGATGACCTTGGTTTTCTCCTTGTCCACAAACAGCTTAACCGGGACGCCATTACTTCACCGGGTTACTCAAGGTTCCAATCCCTTCCACCGTTACCGCCACATTGTCACCCGAAGCAAGCGGCCCTACTCCTGCCGGCGTACCTGTGAGCACAATATCACCGGGCAACAAGGTCATTACCTGGGAAATATGCCGGATAATCAGGTCCAGAGGAAAAATGAATATTTTTGTGCTGGCAGACTGCTTGACCGCTCCGTTAACGCGAGTCTCTACCTGCACTCCGGCCCAGGGATCAATCTCATCAGTCACAACCGGGCCCACCGGACAGAATGTGTCGAAGCCTTTGGCTCGCCACCACTGGCCGTCCTTTTTCTGCAGGTCACGTGCGGTCACGTCATTGGCACAGGTGTAGCCAAAAATGTACGGACGCACGTCTTCATTGGGGCCGAGATTTCGGCACGTACGCCCGATTACGATTGTCAGCTCGCCCTCATACTCCACGCGCTGCGACAGCAACGGCGGCAGGATGATTGTGGCCCCAGGCGCAAGCAATGAGCTGGGCGGTTTGAAGAATAACAACGGCTCCATGGGCACTTCATTTCCCAGTTCCTTAGCGTGATCAGCGTAATTCCGTCCCACGCAAAGAATCTTGGAAGGACGCACCGGCTCAACCAGAGAAACTGAATTGAGCGGCACAGGCGCGCGTTTCTCCGCGCGGTCAAAATTCGGCAATGGTCCATCGCGCGCAATTCGGGTTATCTGATCTGTTCCGTTGATGGCCTCAATCAGGCCATATTTTGGCCCGTCAGCACTGGAGAAGCGGCAATATCTCATTTTTTCTTTATCTCGATTAAGGGACAATTCCCCGGGAAACAAAATCATTCTTTCGGCACAGTCTCTGAAGCTTCCTGTGACTTGCCACTCTCATTTCCGCGCAGATCAACCGCACTTACCGTGTAAGTGTAGGTCATGCCCGATGCCACATTAGGGTCATGAAATGCAGGCGTTTTCAAAAGCTGCGTATTGATCTTTACGAGAGGCGTATTCTCAGCGCGCCGATACACGTTATATCCGGCAAGGTCGTCTTCCGTATTGGGAGTCCATGTGAGATCGATGGCTGGATGCGCAATCACACCAGAGAATACCGCTTCCAGTCCTGACGGCGTAGCCGGCGGAAACGCATCATGAGCAAGGATTGTAGCCGTGGGCGAATCTTCACCGTCAATATCGCCTTGTTGCGCGCCCGAGCGCCACAGCGTAACCGGTGTCACCCAGTAATCATACGTTTTTTCCCATTCAATTCCGTTGTCCACTAAAGGCAGCACATTATCACCCGGAAGCACCTGGCCCACAATTACCGGTTCCACATCAGAAGGAGCGCCGTGCTGCCGGCGCTGGATGCGAAAAGTAAACTCTGAATTCAATGGGGAAAGAGTTGGAGCCGGAGGCACGCTAAACATAATTCTGACCCCTTCGGAAACAAGGGTTAATTCAACGTTGGCAGGCGGCGCCGCCGTTACCACAAGAGGTACCTGTGCCAGATTTGAAGGCAGCGATGTACGGCCGCGATTCGTGATGGAAACAACGCGGTAAAACAGGAAGTCAGGCCTGGCGGAGTTAGAGAGAAGCGTCAAAATATTGTCCGTTGCCAATGTCTTTTGTTGTTCTTTCTGGTTCAGTGCCGCAGGAAGTGGAACCTCAGTTACTTTTTCAAATGGACCACCTCGACCTCCGCGGCTGACCACCATGTTGCCTGGATATTTGAGCAACTCACCGTCAGTAAACTCACCAGGATCCGTCCACATAAGTGTCACAGTGTTTCCCTTGCGAAAGGCTTGCAGGTCGGAAATTGCCTTGGGAATGCCCAGAGACGGCGGTTGTGGTGCGCCGGGCAGGCCACATCCGCATAGGCAAACTGCTGCTGCTAAAATCATAAAAGCTGAAAGTCGCATGAAGTGAGAAGGGTAACACTCAGGTGCGAGCAGCGGAAGCACACCGTCACCTCACACATTCATTGCCGCTGCTGAAATGCTCTCTATGTCCTGAGCCTCAGTGGAGATACAGCGGTCAACCCCCGCTAACTAAGCCTCCTCTAATCCTAGAAGCGTCACTTCCAACGACTACATTCGCCAGCGCGGACCCATGTGGCGCGCATGGGCGAATGACCAGGAGAGTGAAAAGATGAGAAAACAGTTTTTGATTGCCTCAATACTTGCGCTGGGTATGGGCTTCGCCCAGGCACAAAGCCAGTCGATCCCAGCGCCTATGCAAAGCGGAACAACATCCCCCTCAGGAGCAAACGCAGGACAGGTACAGCCCGGCGCACCGCCAGCCACAGATGGAAGCGCAGGAACAGTGGGGACCATGGGATCGCAGACCAATGCTCCTCAATCATTTCAGGGATGCCTCACGCGCAGTTCCAATGGCTGGTCCCTCGCCACAGATCAAGGTAAAGCGGTCAACGTGAATGGAACAGACGACCAGCTTTCACAGTACAGCAATCAACAGGTAAACATTCAGGGCACGCAGGCGACGGATGGAAGCATAGCTGTGTCCTCTATCAACAAAGTCTCCGATACCTGCAGCAACGGCGGACAGGCTGCCAGTTCCAGCAGCACCTCGCAGAATCCGAGCAGCCAGTCCACAACCACCACGAGCACGCAGAGCACCACCACAACAAGTCCCACGCAGCCTCCGGCAGGTTCAGCCACCGGTGAAAGCGGAATGAGCGGACAGAGCACTCCACCTGCGGCCACCACCGACCAGACTGCTAATCCAGCAACGGGAGCTCCTGGTACCGCCGCGAATCCCAGCGCGGGAACGCCGCCTGTGAGCAGCCAAACTCCTCCAAACTCGGTGGGTTCAGGTTCTACCAGCGATCAGGCCGCCTCACCCAACAGCGCGGCTGGTACGAATCCGAGCGCGACCCAAACAACTCCACCCACCACTCCTCCGCCCAGCACCACTGACCAGAGTGCTGCACAGAACCCATCTTCAACAGGCGCAAACAGCGCGACCTCTGATCAGAGCGCAAATCCCAGCAGCACGGCCGGTGCAGCAACTACGAGTCCTGACCAGAGTACCGCCACCAGCAACAACCCCTCCGAGTTCCAGCCAGAGCGGCATGAACTCGCAGAACAGCGCAGCAACCTCCACGCAGGGCGCTGCCCCCGATCAAAATAACCCCGGTGCCGCCACTTCATCGAACGCCACTTCATCGAACAATGACCAGAACGCCGGCGTTGGCGCCTCCGGCGCTAACAGCAACCAGAACGCTGGACAAACCTCCGCCACCACAACAGACCAGAACGGAAATCAGGTGCGCCATATCAGTGATATGGACCAGAACCAGAACGCGTCTGCACAGAACAACGGAAAACTGCCGCAAACCGCATCCCCGCTGCCTCTCCTCGGGCTTCTGGGACTCGGTTCACTCGGCGTAGGCTTGTTCAGACGCCGCAAGAAATAAAATTTTGGCCTCCTGCCAGGCTAAAAACAAACTGCCCGGAGCCAAACTCCGGGCAGTCTTGCGTTATGAGTTTTCTTGTTTCTACACTTTTCTCGCAGCCACCACTCTGGGTATCCCCTGCAGATCTGGGGTAACGCCTACATCCGCCCAGCCGCCGTCAGGGGCGAGCAGGTGCCTGACCTTCTCTTCGCACGAATACCCAATCTCCATCACCAGCCAGCCGCCCGGCCGCAGGACTCTTGCGGGCCTGAGGCACGAGCTGCCGATAAACGTCCATGCCGTCTGGGCCGCAGAAGACCGCGATTCTGGGTTCGAAATCGCGAACCTGCTTTTGCACGCTCTGCCACTCGGACTCTCCCACATAGGGTGGGTTGGAGACGACAAAGTCAAAGCAACATTCACCGCTGACTAGAGCAGGCGCAAGGGCTGCGGTTCCCGCGGTTGGGGCGGAGGTAACACAGAGAGATGCTGACTGGTCAAGATAAACTTCCAGCAGGTTGGATTTCCGGAACAGCGCATGCGAACCTAAACCAAGGCGTGCAGCATTGACGCGAGCCATTTCAAGCGCCTCGTCAGAGATATCGCAAGCATGGATTTCTGCCTGCGGGAGCTCGCTGGACAATGCTAGAGCAATGCATCCCGAGCCAGTCCCCACGTCAACAATTTTGATTTTGCCCGAATCAATCTGGGCGCAGAGCTCTGCATCTTCGCTTGTCACCAGATGCTGCTGGTGCTCAGCGTAATAATCTCTCACCAGTTCCAGCACCGTTTCGACCACGTGCTCTGTTTCCGGGCGGGGAATGAGTACGGCGGGCGAGACCAGCAAATCCAAACCCCAGAATTCCTGATGACCGGTGATGTACTGGGTTGGGCAGCCACGAGCCCGCTGCGCAATCACCTCGTTGTATTCGGCTTGCTCTTCCGCTGTCAGCTCTCGTTCCGGATGGGCGTATAGATATGCACGTTCGCGCCCCAGCACGAACTGCAGTAGTAACTCGGCGTTCAGGCGAGGCGAGGGGATGTCATTCTCTAAAAGGATCTTGTACGCGGAGTCTTGGGCCTGCTTGAGCTGCATGATTTCGCGCCCGTCTTTTGGGTGCCGGGAAGTTTAGCAGGTTGGGCACTTGTTGTGAATCCCGAGCGTCAGCGAGGGATCCCTACATCGGCGGTGATGTTTCGGCTGTTGATTCTCTTGCTTTCGGCAATGTCGAAGATTGTAGTGATCCCGCACTACGTTCGGGATTCTAAGTAAAAGCCATTCTCTTACGCGCGCCGGCGTACGCTCAAAATCTATGCCACCACTTCAGCCTGGCTCTTCAGCTTTTCTGCCTGATAGTGCGTTACCAGGGCGTCGATAACTCCTCCCAGCTTGCCGTCCATCACATCGCCCAGCTGGTGCAGCGTCAGCCCAATGCGATGGTCCGTAACGCGGTTCTGGGGAAAATTATACGTCCGGATTTTTTCGCTGCGATCGCCCGACCCAACCTGCGCCTTCCGTTCCTTGGCCAGCGCCTGCTGCTGTTTCTCCAGTTCCATTTCATAAAGGCGCGCACGCAGCACGCGCATACCTTTTTCGCGGTTCTTGATCTGCGACTTTTCGTCCTGGCAGCTCACCACTGTATTGGTGGGCAAATGCGTGATGCGCACCGCGGAATAAGTGGTGTTCACTGACTGGCCACCCGGACCGGAGGAGCAGAACGTATCAATGCGAATGTCCTTCGCCTCGATTTTGACATCTACATCTTCAGCTTCGGGCAGCACTGCCACCGTGACGGCCGAGGTATGCACGCGGCCCTGCTGCTCGGTTTCCGGGACTCGCTGCACGCGATGCACGCCGCTCTCATATTTAAGGCGTGAGTACACGCCACGTCCTTCGATAATGGCTATTACTTCCTTGAGGCCGCCGACGCCGGACTCCGACGTGGAAAGCACTTCAACCTTCCAGCGCTGCGTCTCAGCGTACCGCGTGTACATGCGGAACATCTCGGCGGCAAAAAGCGTGGCCTCGTCGCCGCCGGTGCCAGCGCGAATTTCCAACACGACGTTCTTTTCGTCATTCGGATCTTTGGGAACCAGAAGCAGCTTGAGCTCGTTTTCCGTGGCTGCCACGCGTTCCTGCAGGCGTGTGAGCTCTTCCTGAGCATAGGTCCGCAAATCGGCGTCGGATTCGTCCTCCACCATTGCCTTGCTCTCTTCGATTCCCTTTTGCAGGTCTTTATACTCGCGGTATTTCTCCACGATTTCCGAGATCTCGCTGTGGGCTTTGGCAGTTTTTTGATATTTCGACGAGTCGCTGATGATCTCCGGCGAAGCCAGCGCCTTCGTCAACTCGTCGTACTTGGATTCAATTTGGTTTAAACGTTCGAACATGTTCAGTTCCTATTCTATCGGCGGCACAAGCGGCCGCCTCCTTTGCGCCACGCCTCTTCTCAATAAAAGTAAGATATGCGCCGCCGCACTGCCGTACATTCTCCAGCAGCGGCATGTGCCCGGTTTGCTTCATGATCAGCACTTCCGAGTTTTTGATCGCGCTGCGAAACACTTGAGCGGCGGATATATGAATTAATTTGTCATCATCTCCCCACACGATAAACGTAGGAGCTTTGATTTGCTTCAGTCCTTCCAGCAGCGGAGTGCTGGAGTTAATCTCATCAAAGATCTGCTGCGTTTTGGCATATCTGCTGATGGTCTGCTCGGCCAGATATTTCAGCACCGGGCGCGGCACAAACGGACGCTTCACAAACAGATTCTTCATCAGTCTCTCAAAGGCGTCCATGGACGAAACCACCAGCCAGTTGTCTCCATTGGCAACGCAACGGGCCAATTCGCTCGCTTCGGGTTCTGTTGCTCCGTGCGGCGCAATCAAGCCCAGCGTCATCACCTGTTCCGGGTAGAGGCTCGCATACCTGGCTGAAATGCCGCCGCCCATTGAATGGCCGACAAGGTGAAACTGCCTGACACCAAGCTGCTCAAGCAACTGGTGCAATCGTTCAACCTGCGCCTGATAGCCATACGACGCGAGGTCAATGCGCGTACTCTCGCCCCAACCAGGCAGATCTGGCGCGACCACGTGATAACGCTTTGTCAGTTGCCCCGCCAACCTGTTCCAACCATCTGCGGATGAGCTGAATCCGTGCACCAGAACCACCGGCTCAGCGTCCTTTGGGACCGCCCTCTGAGTAAAAAACACAATGGTCTGCAACTTGAACCGCCCTTCGCCGAAGCCCGGCCATGCGGCGCTCGATACCAATCAACATTGTGGCTAGTGACATATCGTGTATTCCCGGCGGTTCCTAAAGTCAGTAATGGTGCATGCCGCCTTCACTCCCGCTACGGGAATGGTGCACACTACTTGCTTTTGTAATTATTGGTGAGGACAAGAAGAGACACGAGAGGGTATGCGGCGGGCGCCGCTACAAATTCGAGATGTTATGAACAAAAGTCATAACTAAACTCACATGGTTCGAATATTACGCTATCACCAATTCTCCGCCGTTCTTTTTTTCCAGGTCCATTGCCAAATCCAGCGCTTTGATGGCGCATTCCACCTGGTCGTCAGAAGGCGGTTGCGTGGTGATCCGCTGCAGCCACATCCCGGGCTTGGTCAGCAGAGCAAAGACTGACTTGCCGTGCTTTGCCGAAAATCGAATCAGTTCATAAGACACGGAAGCGATCACCGGAAGAAAGCAATGCGCAAGCGCGAATTTCGCCCAGAATCCCTGCACCGGAATCGCCGCATATACAAAGATGCAGATCAGCATGATCGTCATCAGGAAACTCGTGCCGCAGCGGGGATGATACGTTGAATACTGCTGCGCCCGTTCAATGGTCGGCATGCCGTGGTCTTCAAAGGCGAAGACTGTTTTGTGCTCACCACCGTGGTAGTGGTAAATCCGCTTGATGTCCTTGAAAAGTGAAATGCCCCATACAAACAGCAGAAAAAGCCCGATCCTGATGATGCCGTCCACCAGATTGAAGGCGAAGTTACCGTTCAGGAGAGACCAGTGCTTCTTCAGGCCGGTGGCAGCCAACAGCGGCACAAACTTGTACATAAAAATGAAAAAGCCAATCGAGAGGACCATGTTCACGGCCATCAGCCAGCCGCTGATCTCCGGCTTCTTTTCGCCCTCTTCCTGCGCAATGGCTTCGAGTCCCACGTTCAATGAGAATTTTGAGGCCACAAATCCCAGGCGCATGGCTTGACCCAGCGTTGCCAGCCCACGAACAAACGGCCAGCCCATCCATTTGTGCTTCTCTGATGGCCGCTGCAGGGTTTCACAGTGGGTGGTGATCTCGCCTGAGGGCTTGCGAATGGCGATTCCCCAGGCGTGAGGGGAACGCATCATTACGCCTTCCACGACGGCCTGCCCGCCGACAAGTGTTTCCTCACCGCCTTCGAGGATGGGAAGCAGTTGCAAAGACACAAAAAAACGGAGGAATTGGCGCCAGTATCTCATTGTTCTGATTAGATGATGGAAGCGGGTTGCAGGCTCCAGAACTGAAATGGTGGGCCCGACCCGCCGTCAGACACTATTTTACGCTAACTTTGGCCTAAATCAGAGCACCCAATGGGCAGGATTATGGGGTTCACAGCCATCAGGAGTTGGAACGGATACGCCGAATCAGCAACTTCGGCCTTATCAGACCATGCGAAAGTTTGCCGAGCTATGTGAAGCGGTCGCGGCTACAACCAAAAAGACGGAAAAAGTTCGTCTGGTAGCTGCCTACTTTCGTTCCCTCCCCGTGCAAGAGGCGGCGCAGGCAGCCATCTTTCTTTGCGGACGGGCCTTCCCCAAGTGGGAAGAACGAACCTTGAACGTGGGTGGTTCGCTGTTATGGCGCGCTTTGGCTGAAATTTCAGGCAAACCGGACGTTGCTCTTACCGCCGCTTACCGCCGGCATGGCGATCTTGGATCCGCGGCCCAGGAGTTGCTGCATGATCGCGCTCCAGCAGCGGACCAGATTCCCCTGGGGCTGGCCGAAATCGCCGGCATCTTCGACGAACTGGCTCGGACCTCCCGGGCCGAGCACAAACTGCGACTCATCACTAATCTCTTCGGACGCGCTACGGCACTGGAAGCCAAATACATCGTCAAAGTCATCACCGGCGATCTGAGGATTGGTCTCAAAGAGAGCCTGGTGGAAGAGTCGATCGCTGTTGCCTATGATGAAAAGCTCTCAGATGTGCAGCGCGCTCATATGCTGCTGGGGGATATCGCGGAAACACTCAAGCGCGCAGCCGCCCACACCCTGGGCGAGGCGCGAATGCGTCTCTTCCATCCTTTGGGCTTTATGCTGGCCAGCCCCGCCGAAAATGCTGACGAAGCTTTCTCATACTTCTCGCCCGCTCAAGTTGAAGATAAATATGATGGCATTCGCGCACAGGCCCATTGTGGAGGAAAACAAGATCCCGGAGTCCGCATCTTCTCCCGTACCCTTGACGAGATCAGCGGCTCCTTTCCCGAGCTTTCACCTGCGCTCCGCGCCTTTCCTGAACCCGTGATTCTAGATGGTGAGATTCTCGCCTGGAGCGAGAGCCTGAATCAGGCCCTGCCCTTCTCCGAACTGCAAAAGCGGCTGGGACGGAAAAAAGTCTCGCAGCAGCTCATTCGCGACGTTCCGGTGGTGTACATGGTCTTTGACATTCTTTTTTGCCAACAGGAACTGGTCATTGATCGGACGCTCTCTCTGCGGCGGCAACTGCTGGAACAGGCCTTTGCAGAAGTTCCCACAGGAGCCTTCAACCTAGGCCACGCCGTCGCCGCAGCCACGGAGAATCCCCAAGGCGCGCTGATATTTGAACCGGGAGTAGCGATTGAAACTGGACCGGCTCGCGTGGTCCTTGCTCCCACGTTGCAGGCCGACTCCCCCGAGCACCTTGATCGGATTTTCCAGGAAGCTCGCCAGCGCGGTAATGAAGGTCTGATGGTGAAGGATCTCAGCTGTCCCTACACACCGGGGCGTCGTGGCAAATCCTGGCTCAAGCTGAAACGAGAACTGGGAACGCTGGATGTTGTAGTCACGGCCGTGGAGTGGGGGCACGGCAAACGTGCAAAAGTGCTGAGTGACTACACCTTTGCGGTGCGCGATGGTGAGCAACTGCTCAACGTCGGCAAAGCATATTCCGGATTGACCGATGCCGAGATTGCACAAATGACAGATTGGTTTCTGGCCCACACGCTGGACGACCAGGGCTTTCGCCGCGCCGTGGACCCGCAGATAGTGCTGGAAGTCGCTTTCAATAACGTGATGCGTTCCGATCGTCACGAAAGCGGATTTGCGCTGCGCTTTCCCCGCATTCTGCGCTTGCGTAATGACAAGAAGCCGGAGGAGATTGATACCCTGGAAACGGTGCGGGAAATCTATGAGCGCCAGAAAGCGGCGCCAGGAAATATGAACAGGAACTGAACTAAACCTTACCGGTCTTCAAACTTGGCGCCAGCGTGGGCCGATGGTTGCCTATGGGAATCAGGCAGCCGTGGGCACTATCACAAACAGAGTTCTCAAGCTGAATTGTGGTGTGCTCAATGTGGTAGTTCACTGAGAGTACCTGCTTGATCCTGCGCAGAATCAGATCGCTTTCAGACAGCATGATGTCGTTGATGCGAATATGGCAGGAAAGCGCAGTCGTGTCAGAACCAATACTCCATACGTGGACGTCATGCACATCAATCACACCATCCACCCGGCCCAGGGCAGAGACTACCTGCTCCACAGACATTCCGTGCGGCGCCCCTTCCAGAAGGATATTCAGCGTCTCGTGAATGATGCCGAGCGAGGACCACAGAATCAAGCAGGCGATGCCGATGGAAAGCGCCGGATCAATCCAGGTCTGCCCAGTCCACAGGATGGCCCATCCACCAACGATCACGGCCGCGGTCGAAAGGGTATCGCCTACCTGATGAATGAAGGCGCTGCGGATATTCACATCACGCGCTGCGCGGAAGAGAAACCAGGAAATCACCCCGTTCATGATCACGCCGGCCACCGCCACCCAGATCATAACTGTCGGCTGCACCTCCACCGGGCGGCGCATCCGGATGATGGCTTCGTAAAAAATGTAAAAGGCAATGCCAACCAGAGTCAGGGCGTTGACAAAGGCTGCCAGAACACCGGCGCGGTGATATCCAAAGGTCTTGGTTGAGCTGGGGGGACGCGTCTGAATAAAAACTGCCACCCATGACAACAGCAGAGCAAGAACGTCTGTTACGTTGTGTCCGGCTTCAGACAGCAGAGCCAGGCTATGAGCACGCAGTCCCGCAACCAGCGTGACTACCACGTACAAAGACGTGGCCACCAGCGAATACCGCAGCGCCTTTGAAGTCAGCCGATGCGAATGGGGGTGGGCGTGCATATCATGAGTTTACAGCTTATTTGTGGCTCCGCTTCTTCCAGGCAAACGACAAACTTCAGCCCATTGGCGGCGAGGGAACCGCACAGTACCAGGTTTGTAGATCAGTACTAAAATTGAGCAACTTGGCCCCCACAGGATCGTGATCGTATATTGCAGACATTCTCAGCCAATTCCGCTCGCAAATCCACTATTTTTAGCAGCTTTCATCAACCTGAAGGTGACTTAAGGAATGGTCAGTAACTTGCACGGGGCGAAATGGGGTGGTACGCCCACATAACGGAAGAAGCGCATCTAGTAATAAGAAGTCAAAACCAAGCTGGTTGGGGATCGAACCAGATTCGCTGGTTTTTGTATTTTTCGAGATTTGCGAGGCAATCATGAATAAGCTCAGATATTTAGCCGCCTTCATCGTGGCAATTGCGTTGACGTATGCATCCGCCCAGAGCCAGAACCAGGCTCAAGCTGGGCAGTCAGGGCAGCCGACAGCCCAGCCCGCTACGCCAGCTCAAAATAATTCGAGCCCGCCAACCCAAACCACGCAAGGGGGTGACCCCGCAATTAATGTCCCCGGAGGTGCTACGGATGCTTCTGGAGGTGGGGTCGTCGGTGCCGCGGGATCCACCACAGGGAAGACGGAGGTTCCGGAAACACCACAGCCGGTTTCAGCACCGCCATCTGACAGCGAACTTCAGAGCCAGATTCAGAACGCCCTCAGCAAAGAGCCCACCTTGAGTGGAGATACCGTAAACGTCACCGTTTCGGCTGCTTCAATCGATATAAATGGCAGCGTTGCTACCGCCCGTGAAAAACTGACCGCCACCCGGATCGTCGATTCTTATGCTGGAAACCGGAAAGTGATCAGTCATCTTACGGTGGGTGAAAAGAACCGTAATGCGGCGCCGGCAGCCGCCACCCGCCCGCCTCAATAGGCGGATGAGAAACAGATAACTGCATTCAGTGAGTACCTGCGGGGCTGCGATTACGCGCTCTGCGCAGCGTAGGGAAACAGCGTGTGAATTTCTCCGCGTTCCAGTCGCAACAGCTTTTCTTTCATGCTCAACCCGCCGCCGTAGCCGGTAAGCGTTCCGTTGGCTCCAATTACGCGATGACACGGCACAATGATTGATACCGGATTGTTGTGGTTGGCTTGCCCCACGGCCCGAAATGCCTGTGGGCTTCCTACTTCCCTGGCAAGTTCCGCGTACGAGCGGGTTGTGCCGTAAGGGATGCGACACAAAGCTTCCCAACACCTGACCTGAAACGCGGTTCCCCTCAGGTCCAGTGGCACGGTGAATTGGCGCAGTTCGCCGCGAAAATATGCCATGAGCTGTTCTTCACACCTGCGCAGGTGCTCCTGCGATTCCAGCCACACTTGGTCCTGATGTGCTACGGGAACACGGGTATCAAACAGGAGCTGATAAATGCCTTTTTGAGTGGCAGCCAGCAGCAGCGGACCCACCGGCGAATGCATCAAAGTGTAGAAGATTTCTTCGGGCTCCCGCATGGCGAAAATACTAGCAGCAAAAGGCTTGTGGAAAAATTCAAAGCTTACAACACCAGCTTGGGAATCCTCATCTATTTCAACACTGCTGCTAAAACTCGTGGCGGTTGCGTTGTGGGAAACGGGCATCGCAACGCTTTCAAGATTTGATCTTGCTGCCGCGTAACGGCAAATTTTTGGCGGGCTGAAGACGTTTTCTAAAGCCTGAGGGGCTCATGGGTTCCGGTAGTACACCAGTCGTAATCCACAACGGCGTCTGCGTCTCAAGGCAGGTACTCTCGCGTGCTCTTGCGCCTTCAATATTTACGAGAACCCCTCATTGCTGGAGCGTTCAAAGGTGAGAGTGATGGACATTCGCGGACTGGTACTCATAAATTCGGCCAGTGTGGACTCTGAGCACCAAGACCAGTTCCCCCGTTTCCTGCCGGGCCTTACGGATGTTGCGGGAAAATCTGCGCTTGAGAGAACGGCAGAAAGATTGCAAAAATTCGGAATCTCTCCCGTAACGGCAGTCATTGAAGGCGACCCTCTTAACGGTGGGATCAAGCCGATTGGCAGCATCTCCCAAATCGTCGCCAGCTCGGACCGCTTCTGGCGTGCAGCAGAGGGTGCATTCAATGATCTGGTGCAATCCGGCGCCGAACTCGTCATTTTGGTCAGGCTGGGAGCTTACGCCGAAATCGATTTCGAGAGCATGGTCCAGTTTCACCTTGACCGCCAATGCCGCGTTAGCCAGGCGAAGCAAAATGGAGAAGGGGTGGAACTTTTCTGCATCAGCGCCTCGCGGCGCAATGATGCCGCTTCATTGTTCCGCAGCAAGCTTACTCATTGCCGGAGTGACTGCCCTCAATTTGAAAACTTCGGTTATTTAAACCCTCTGGCTGACTCGCTGGATCTGCGGCAGTTTGCTATTGACATCCTCACGCTGAAAACAGAAACCTCTCCCGCGGGCGAGCAGATCCGCCCCGGAGTGTGGGCCGCTTCGCGTGCTCAGATTGAAAAAGGCGCAAGGGTTTTGGCGCCTGCTTTCATCGGCGCCTGCGCCCGCATCCGTTCCGGCGCCGTGATTACCCGTTGCAGCAGTATTGAACACCATGCCCAGGTGGATTGCGGGACCGTTGTTGAGAACGCCAGCCTGTTGCCCTATTCCTACATTGGAGCAGCCCTTGAACTTGCCCATTCCGTCGCAGGTTTCTCCTGCATTTGGAACCTTCGCCGCGACTGCGCTGTGCGAATTTCTGACGCGAAGTTATTGCACCATTCAGTTGCAAGTTCCCGAAACAGGCTGCTCTCCTCAACCGCTGAGCTCGTCACCTACTTGCCGAAACAATTTTGGCGCGGAATCTTTGGCCCGTCTCCAGCCCCGAACCCCGACCTCAACAATGCGCTGCGCCAGACATCTCCTTCATTGGGTGCGGCTGCGGGATATCGGGCGCCAGCGTGCGATTCCCAGGCAGCCAATGAATTCCCTTCCAATTTTGTGGTAGCGAGGACCCATGGAAATCAATAGCAGACCGGTGGTAGTGAAAAGAATGCCGGAACGAGTAAACGGGCGAACCGCCCGCGAGTTTTTGCGCGATGTCCGGCCTTTTCTGTCTGCCGATCGTCCCCAGCTGGTGTTTGATCTCTCCCAGGTGGTGCAGTTGGACGCGGCGGGAGTGGAAATGCTTTTACGATGCATGTCAGAAGCGCACAAGCGTGACGGTGATCTAAAGCTGGCCTCCCCTTCGCCAGAAGCATCCGTCGTGCTGGAACTTACCCGTACCGAGCGCCTGTTCGAGATTTACGAAACCTCCACCGACGCTGCACGCAGTTTCAGTGGCTTTCTTCCCAACGCGATGCGGCAGCAGCTATTGCACAAACGCCCGTCCGCTCCGGCGGCGGCATAAATCCCAGGACGCCACTCGATGTCGCAATCCGATAGCGCAGTCACATTCCCGGCTGCAAGCCCACCCGTTGCCGTAGAAACAAAACCACAGCGGCGCAACGTCCGGTCCCTGCTGCTCGGCGGTAGCCTGGTCATGCTGCTTAGCATGGTCCTGGTGAATGGCTTCAACTTCGGCTACAACGTCTTCATGGCCCGGGTTCTCGGCCCGTCAGAATTCGGCCATATCAATGCCGCCATCACCATCCTACTCATCGTCTCCTCGGTAAGTCTGTCTTTCCAGCTTGTGTGCGCCAAATTCGTCGCACGCAATGAAGCTCTGGCCGCTAAATCAGCGGTCGTAAAATCCCTGTTGGGAAAGGCCTGGATTGCGAGCCTTGCCATTGCCGGCATCCTCTTTCTTGCGCAGAAGCCTTTTGCTGCGTATCTGAACCTGCCGGACCACTGGATTCTGGGTTTTCTTGCCCTTGGCGTAGCCGTTTATGCCCCTCTGGGCGTTAAACGCGGCGGCATGCAGGGCCTTTGCTTCTTCCCCCGCCTGGGTGGCAATTTTGTGGTAGAGGCATTTACCCGGCTGGTGGTTGGGGTAGGACTTGTGGCGGCGGGATACGGCTCTCTGGGCGCTGTGGGTGCAATTTCCGTCGCTGTGGTGATGGCTTATTTTCTGCCGCCAATGCCACGGGAACTCCGGGTGCAGGCTGTTCCCGGCGAGCCCGCTTCATTTGCTGAGGCGGTTCAAGCAATTGTTTTCTTCATTGGACAGGTCATCATCAACAACATTGACATCCTTCTGGTGAAGCACTTTTTCCCGGCGGAAACAGCAGGAATCTACGCCGCAATCGCCCAGATTGGGCGGTTGCTTTACTTTGTCTGCTGGTTCGGCATTGTCAATGCCATGTTTCCCGTGGCTGCTTCCAATCAGGACCAGAAGAAGTCAGAAGCCCTCGGTCTCCCAGTGTTGCTGGTCTTCGCCATCTCCTGTGTGTTTGTGCTGGTGGCGGCGCTGTTTCCGCATTTCATCATGGGGCTGATCTTTGGCTCCAAGTTCATCAACATCGGTCCGCTCCTCGCCCTTTACGCAGTGGCCACGGGACTTTATTCATTGAGCGTAGTGCTTATTGCGTATGAGATGTCACGGCGTATAGCCAACACGGGGTGGCTGCAACTCCTGGTCAGCGGAGCATTGGTTCTTGTGATCGGCTTTTTCCACCAGGATTTGCATGAAGTGATCATGGTTCGCATTGTCCTCATGGTCATCATGCTGCTCATGGTTTCATTCCCCTTCTTGCGGCGCCTGATGCGCGCACCTGTGGAGGCGACGTGAAAAAACTTTGTCGCATTACTGAGGAGGAAGTTATCTCCGAATTTCTGAAGGCTGAGTTCTATCAGGTGGAGTACGACACGGATCGCACTCAGTTCGAAAGCCTCGTCTACGATCCTGATCTCTCTGATCCGGATGAAAATGCTCTTCGGAAGGCGTTGCTGTTTCGCCGTCGTGGCCCCATGTGGCGTGAATTGCCGACGGACACGCAATGGTGGGAGGTTGATTTCAAACCGGAAGAGTCGGAACGGGTCAATGTCTTTCCCCGTGCGCAATGGCGTGCGCTGGCTCGCGGCAACTTCAATGCTGTCCATGTGTCTGAGCGTTTGCGTGCTCAGTGCAAGGGACCGAACCCCAATCCATTTGTACTCAAAATACAGGCTTTATGTTCCCTTATGCAGAATGAGGGACCGCGCTCCACTATTTTGCTGATTGGCGTGGATGAAAGCCGGCCTGTCACCCTGCTGGAAGGCAACCACCGTTTCGTAGCCTCACTCCTGCTTCCGCGCGAGGCCATGCTTAGCCGGATTCGGCTTGTCTGCGGGTTTTCGCCGGTCATGGAGCGTTGCTGCTGGTACAAAACCAGCTTTTCCAGCCTGGCCCGCTATCTCAAAAATCGCATCAAATATGTTGGCAACAGAGAAGCTGATGTAAGCCGCTGGGTGGCTCAGCCGGGAAGGCGGGCAAAAGTGACTGCCGCCATATCCAGTGCAGCAACTTCGACAAAGCCTGAATAGCCCTGAAAATGAGAAAACCCTGTGATTTACGAGGGAATTTATGCAAATCCAAAGCAGCCGATTTAAGTTTCTGAGTGCAGCGCTTGCGCTGGCCCTTGCCGTTAGTCCAGAAATGTTGGCGCAACAGGCCTCCGGCCAGGCTCCGTCCACGCAACAGCAGGCCACGCCGGCACAGAATAGCCAACCTGCTCCCGCGCCGCAGGCTCAACCGTCAGGAGGCGCCATTAATCCATCTCAGCCTCCGCTCCAGCCTGTGACTACGTACCCGAACGCTTCTGATACGCAGCAGGACGAGCAGCAGGCCGCGCCCTCTGACCAAAATCAAAATACCGTGAATCCTCCGGAAGCTCCGCAACCGAAGCAGCAACCCAGCCAGCCTGTGGGCGCTGCCACCGCTGAGCACGTGCCAACTGCAGGAGGCGCAGCAGCCAAACCCGCAGGCGCGGCCATTGCTCCGGCAAAACAGCATCAGACCAGGTCTTTGCTCATCAAGATTGGCGCGATTGCAGCAGCAGGAGCGGCGGTGGGAACAATCTATGCGCTTAGCCGTGGAACTTCTTCCACGCCGCCCAATGCAGGTGCGGGCATACCGAAATAAGGAAACGGGCAAATGACCATGGGAAAGAGTACACGCAGAAGAACTATGCTCATCAGCTTTTCCGGCGTGGATGGCTCCGGCAAATCTACACAGATTGACAACCTTCGTTCTGCTTTGCAGGCTGCGGGACTCACTACAAGTTTGCTGGCCTTCTGGGACAACGTTGTGGTTGGCGTGAAATACCGTGAAGGGTTTGTCCATAAGGTCTATAAAAGCGAACGAGGCATTGGTGCGCCGGGGAAGCCGGTGAATCGCCGCGACAAGAACATGCGCGGCTGGCATCTCACTCTCGCCCGGCACTTCCTCTATCTGATGGATGCTTTGAACCTGCGTCGAGTGGTTGCGCGTGAAAAGCGCAAATCCGGTGTGGATGTCGTGATCCTTGACCGCTACATCTTTGATGAGCTTTCGAACCTGAATCTTGCCAATCCGCTCAGCCGGCGTTTTGTGAAATTCGTTCAGGCGATTGTGCCCAGGCCGGATATCGCTTACCTGCTGGACGCAGATCCGGTGGCTGCCTATGCACGAAAGCCCGAGTATCCAGTGGAATTCATGAAAAAGTGCCGGCGGGCTTATTTCGAATTGGCCGAACTCCTTGGAACCATGACTGTGATTCCTACCCTCGGTTTGCCAGAAGCAAAGACGACTGTCTTGAAAGCTGCGGAGCGGCAACTGGCTGCATCAGGACAATCGGTGAACCTGGCTTCAGGAACAGTCTCAGCAGCCTGATCGTCAACGGTAGAAATATACAATCACTGCCTGGCAGGAACACGGCTTGAGCACGTCATCCAGTGCGAGTTCGTTTATCACCACACGGCGCCGGGTTACTGTACTGCTCTTTACCTGGGCCGCTGGAAGCGTTGACGCCATTACCTACCTGCGCGCTCACGTTTTTACCGCGAACATGACAGGTAATTCGGTCCTGCTGGCCTTGGCAGTGGGCCAGCGAGAGGGTGCTGCTGTTGCCCGGGCTTCAATTGCTTTGGTTGCCTTTGTCATAGGGGTACTGCTGGGCGCCATCGTGGCAGGAGAAGGTGGCGATCGGGTCAAGACATTTACTGCCGTTCGACGTGAAGTTTTTTTTGAGACCGCCGTCCTTGCTCTCTTTGCCATCGTCTGCGTGCGGCCACCCACAGCCTCCGTTCATGCCGCGGGTGTCCTGGTGATATTTACTTCGGGTGTAGCCATGGGCATGCAGAGCGCTGCGGTAAAACGTCTGAGCCTGCCTGGAGTTGCGACCACTTACATCACCGGTACAATCACCAGCCTGTTTTCCGGCGTGGTGCACAACTTGATGACACGCAAAAGCAGAGCAACCCGCCAAGCCGCTGAACCTGCCTCGGGACATCCTCACCAACCCAGCATGAGGCATTCTGTGGGGCTGCAGGCACAAGTCTATCTGTCATATACCTTTGCTGCTCTGGCATGCGGCATCCTGCACAATTACTGGCCGTCAGGGGTTGCTATTCTGCCGGTGCTTGCCATTGCCAGCATTGGGATTTATATGCTCTTCGCAAAACCTGCCACGCGTCTCAGCTCAATTTCGTCGCGTCAAGATTTGTCTGCCTGAAACCTGCTCCAATTTTTCAGTCTCTCAACGCTGCGCTTGCGGACGTGCAGTGTAGGTATACTGTTTTTCCTGAAATGGAGGACGTTATGCCCATCACCAACCATCAGTTCCGGCTTGCTGCCCGCCCTGTCGGCATGCCGAAGCGTTCCGATTGGAATTACACCGAAGAACCAGTGCGTGATCCTGGCCCGGGAGAGATCCTGGTTAAAGTCCTCTATCTCTCCCTTGATCCGGCGATGCGGGGTTGGATGAACGAAGGCAAATCCTATATTGAGCCGGTGAAAATTGGCGATGTCATGCGCGGGTTCGGTGGCGGGCGTGTGATTGCCTCGCAAAATCCGGGCTTTGCTGTGGGAGATCATGTCACTGGCGTATTCGGTATCCAGGAGTACGCCACCAGCGACGGCAAAGGACTAAACAAGGTTGATACCCGACTGCTCCCGCTGCCTATTTACATAAGTGCGCTTGGCATCACAGGCCTGACGGCGTACTTTGGCTTGCTGGAAGTCGGCCAGGCAAAGGCCGGCGACGCCGTTGTTGTTTCCGGAGCCGCGGGTGCAACCGGCATGGTGGTCGGGCAAATTGCAAAGATCAAAGGCTGCCGCGCTGTCGGCATTGCCGGCGGATCGCAAAAGTGCGCGTACCTCACCAAGGATCTCGGGTTTGATGCTGCGATCGATTACAAGAATGAAGATGTAGGACAGGCACTCCGCAAGCACTGCCCGAACGGAATTAACGTGTACTTTGACAACGTGGGTGGCGATATTTTGGATGCGGCGCTTGCTAATCTGGCCCGTGGCGCGCGTGTGGTACTTTGCGGCGCCATCTCGCAATACAACACCACCACAGGGATCAAAGGACCTTCCAATTATTTATCGCTGCTCATCAACAGCGCCCGCATGGAAGGCTTCATCGTTTTCAATTACGCATCGCGCTATGGCGAAGCGGCGCGCGAGATGGGCGGATGGATTGCGGCCGGCAAGCTTAAGTCGAAAGAAGATATTGTCGGTGGGTTCCAGACATTTCCGGACACCTTGCTGAAACTTTTTCGCGGAGAGAACTTCGGCAAGCTGATGTTGAAGGTTGCTGATTAATTCCGACCCTTCGTCCAAGGAGCCTCGCATGCTTCATACCGGCCGACATTTTCTGCAGATCCCCGGTCCAACCAACGTCCCTGATCGCGTGCTCCGCGCCATGGACCGCCCGGTGATTGATCATCGCGGTGCTGAATTTGCCCAGTTAGGAAAAGAGGTTCTGGAAGGGCTGCGCACCGTGTTTCAAACCTCAGGGCCGGTCATCATGTTTCCATCCTCTGGCTCGGGCGCGTGGGAAGCGGCCATTGTGAATACGCTGAGTCCTGGTGACCGAGTGCTCATGTTTGAGACTGGGCACTTCTCATCGTTGTGGAAGCAGGTGGCGGAAAAACATGGGATTCAGGTGGATTATGTGATGGGCAATTGGCGGAACGGCTCGGATCCTGCAGAAGCGGAGGCTCGTCTCAGCGGAGACAGGCAGCACGCGTTTAAGTCCGTGATGGTGGTACACAATGAAACTTCCACCGGAGCAGTCAGCCGGATTCCACAAATCCGTGCAGCCATGGACCGCGCCAAACATCCGGCCCTCCTTATGGTCGATACCATTTCGTCACTCGGCTCTATGGAATATCGCCACGAAGAATGGGGAGTGGATGTGAGTGTTGGAGGCTCACAAAAAGGACTGATGCTGCCTCCCGGGCTCAGCTTCAATGCTGTATCTGAAAAAGCCCTTGCTGCCAACAAAACGGCAAAAATGCGTCGCTACTATTGGGATTGGCAGGAGATGCTCACTCCCAACCGGCAGGGATTCTTTCCCTATACACCGGCGACAAATCTTTTATACGGCCTGCGAGAAGCCATCGCCATGCTGAATGAAGAAGGACTGGAGAACGTGTTTGCCCGCCACGCCCGCCACGGTGAGGCGACGCGGGCGGCCGTCCGCGCCTGGGGTCTGGAGATTGTCTGCGAAAATCCGGCTGAGTATTCCAACTCTTCGACTGCCGTCTTCATGCCGGACGGCCACGATGCCGATAACCTGCGACAAGTCATTCTTGAAAACTTTGATATGTCGCTGGGAGCCGGGCTGTCCAAACTTGCCCGACGCGTTTTTCGCATTGGCCATCTCGGTCATTTCAACGATCTCACGCTGATGGGAACGCTTGCTGGAGTTGAAATGGGCCTTCGCCTTGCAGCGCGTGCCGCACAAAGATGAAGGAGTTGAGGCTGCCATGAATTCGTTGGTGAATGCAAAAAGCACTGAACCAGTCGGAGCGGCAAAATGAGAGTTCGTCCGGCGTGAGTTCTTACAATCCAATTTAATCAGTGTGATCAGTGTTCATCAGCGGTAAGATTTTTGCCGACTTCCAAATGAACCCGCTTCCGCCCAGTTCTCACGCCAAACCGGTTGATTCTTTTGCTCGCGCTGTGGAGCTTGAGTCTGAACTCAAACGCCATGTCAACGGTGAAGTCCGGTTCGATCGTGGCAGCCGGGCACTTTACTCCACTGACGGTTCCAATTACCGGCAAGTCCCAATTGGACTGGTAATTCCCCGCAATGCTGACGATGTAATTGCTACCGTTGCCGCCTGCCGTAAGTTCGGCGCGCCGGTGCTGCCTCGTGGTGGAGGAACAAGCCTCGCAGGCCAGTGCTGCAACGTTGCCGTGGTTCTCGATTTCACCAAGTACATGAACCAGGTACTGGAAATTGATCCCGACAAGAAATTTGCGCGTGTCGAGCCAGGCATTGTGCTGGATACGCTGCAGAATCATCTGCGGTCGCATCAACTTATCTTCCCTCCAGATCCCTCCACCCATAGCCGCTGCACCATCGGGGGAATGATGGGCAATAACTCATGCGGGACGCATTCTCTTCTCGGCGGGAAGACGGTGGACAATGTCGAGGAATTGAAAGTTGTTTTGTACGACGGAACTCAGCTCACGCTGGGCGAAAATTCTGATGCCGATATTGACTCGGCGGTTCGCGCCGGCGGGCGTCGTAGCGAGATCTACCAAAAGCTTCTGGGATTACGCGACCAGTACGCCGCTCGAATTCGCGCTGGATACCCGCGAATTCCCCGTCGCGTGTCCGGGTATAACCTGGATGAGCTGCTGCCGGAAAATGGTTTCCACCTCGCTCGTGCGCTCGTCGGCACTGAAGGAACGTGTGCAGTTGCATTGGAAGCCAAGCTGAGATTGATTCACAGTCCGCAGCACCGCACTCTTGTGGCTCTTGGCTTTCCTGACGTATTCATCGCCGCTGATCACGTGCCGCAGATATTGCCCTTCAAGCCCATCGGTCTGGAAGGGCTGGAAGGAAGCATCGTAGACGGCCTGAAGCGCAGAAATGATCCCCATGTGCACCTCTTGCCGGAAGGCCACGGGTTTCTCCTTGTCGAATTCGGCACAGATGATGCCGGCGAATCCGAAAGCCTTGCGAGCAACTCGTGGCTGCGATGCAACGTATTCCGTCGCCGCCTACAGCGCGCATTTATACAAGCGCAGAGGCAAAGCTGGTATGGCAGATCCGTGAAGCTGGACCGCGTGCGGCTGCTTTTGCGCCCGGTGCACCACCCGAATGGGAAGGATGGGATGACGCGGCCGTGGCACCGGAAAAACTTGGCAGTTATTTGCGCGGTATCCGCAAGCTGCTCGATGAATACAACTACAAGGCTTCCTTTTACGGGCACTTCGGCCATGGCTGCATTCACATGCGCGTGAGTTTTGATCTGCTGAGCGATTCAGGGATCCGCAACTATGCCGCTTTTATTGACCGCGCAGCCGACTTGGTGGTCAGTCATGGAGGCTCGCTTTCCGGCGAGCATGGCGATGGGCAGTCCCGAGCCGCTCTTCTGCCCAAGATGTTTGGGCCGGAACTGGTGAACGCCTTCCGTGAATTCAAGAGGATTTGGGACCCGGACAACAAGATGAATCCAGGCAAAGTTATCGATCCCTATCTGCCCACGGAAAATCTACGCCTGGGCGCTGACTACAAGCCTCAACAGCCACAAACTTTTTTCAAATATCCCGACGATGGTGGCTCTTTCACAAAAGCGCTCACGTTGCGATGTGTCGGCCTGGGAGCGTGCCGCAAGAAAGAGGCGGGCACCATGTGTCCAAGTTACATGGCCACCCTGGAAGAAGAACACAGCACGCGTGGGCGCGCGCACATGCTGTTTGAGATGCTTCAGGGCGAGGTCGTCCGCGGCGGCTGGAACGATGAGGAGGTCAAACGATCCCTTGATCTCTGCCTTTCCTGCAAGGCATGCAAAGCAGAGTGCCCGTCCAATGTGGATATGGCGACTTACAAAGCCGAGTTTCTTGCGCATTACTACGAGAACAAGCACAGGCCGCTGCAGGCGTATGCGTTTGGCATGATTGATCAGTGGGTCCGCGTTGCTTCGTTTGCACCTGGTTTGGCAAACTTTGTTGCTAATGCTCCGCTGGCAAGCTCGATGGTGCGCAGCCTGTTAAAGATTCCCAGCCAGCGGAGACTGCCGCGCTTTGCGAGTCAGACATTTCAACGCTGGGCGGCAAAATGCGGAATAGCCGGAGCCGAAGGTACACCCCAGTGGCAGGATTCGAAGAAGAAGCCAACCGTGCTGCTCTGGGCGGATACCTTTAACAACTTCTTCCATCCTGAAACAGCGCAGGCAGCAGTGGCTGTTTTGAGGCAAGCTGGTTTTGTAGTCACTGTTCCGCGCCAGCATCTCTGTTGCGGCCGCCCGCTCTATGATTTCGGCATGCTCCATCGCGCGAAGAGATATCTCCAACGAGTAATGGAAGCCCTTGCTCCGGCGATTGATGCTGGAATCCCGGTCGTCGTGCTTGAGCCGAGCTGCGCCTCAGTGTTTCGCGATGAACTGCGCGGGCTGTTCCCTGATGATCCGCGCGCGGAACGGCTTCGCACTCAGACTTTCCTGCTCTCTGAATTTCTGGAGAGGCATGCTCCCGGATATCAGCCCTCCCGAATCGAAAAGAGAATCCTGCTTCACGGCCATTGCCACCAGAAAGCTTTGATGAAGATGGGGCATGCAGAAGCTTTGCTGCGCAAGACTGGAGCAACGCTGCAAGTCCTTGACTCCGGCTGTTGTGGCATGGCCGGCCCGTTCGGATTTGAGAAGGACAAATTTTCGGTATCGCAGGCGATCGGTGAACGGGTTCTACTACCAGCGGTGCGAAAGGCATCAGACGACACTCTCATCGTCACAGACGGTTTCAGTTGCCGCGAGCAGATTTTTCAAGCCACGGGTAAGCGCGCTTTTCATCTTGCTGAAGTGCTTTGTCCCGCTCCCGATCACTGAACAACCTACTTCTTTCGGACGTAGAACAGATCGTAAGCCACCGTCCATGTTTTCCCGCCATCGCTTGGAAGTTTCACCCAGTTGGCGTACTCTGCCGTCATCAAGCTTAGTGAATGTCATCCTGCGGGCCTGCTGGCCATTTTGTGATCCTGCATCAGCAAGGTAACGCATCTGGTTACCCACCACCTCTCCAGTGTAGAGCGTTGTGATGCCCGTATCATCCACCCAGTACTGCTGCCATTTTTTCAGGGCCTGATTGTAGGCATTGAAGCTCTTGCCTTGAGAACCCAAACCGGTCCAGTTTTCCAGAATCACGCATCCCCCCAGGATGTTCTGCACAGTGCTGCTGCCGGCGGGTTGTCCCTGTGGAGTTTGCACATCCCACTCACCAACCCAAAAATCGAACTGGCGGTTCAATTCTGCGCCCTGGCAGGGCGTTGCGTTTTGTTGCAGCGCCATCAGTATCCCTTGAAAACGCGGCAGCTTCTTGACTGAAGAGAAGTCCTGGTCTTGTTCCACCTGTTGCACGTTTCGATATCCCATTCCCGGCAGCTTTTCCAGCCAGGCAAGCGCATTATCGGTTTGCCCAGCACGCGCCAAAGCAGCGGCAGCGTTGTAAGTGCTAAAAACAGGGCGAAACTTGAGGTCGGCCGAGTGCTGAAACGCGCCGGCAGCTTCCTGGAATTTATCCATCGAGTACAGAGACATGCCCAATTGATACCAGGCTTCCCCATTCGCTGGATCGGCTTTCGTAAGCTTTCCGTACTCTGCCGCTGCCTTGTCCCATTCGTGTGCCTGGAAAGCAGCGTTCGCCGCGTCACGGTTCTGAGCAAAGGCTGTTACCAAGCAGAAGAAAAATAAAAAAAGCGCTGGAAATCTGTTCACGGCAATGCTCCTCCTGAATCAGACGGTTTTCAGGTGCAAGGGAAAGCAGAATCTTTCATTGGCGCCTCACAGAAGCCCTTAGGGTGGACATCCCCTGGGATTGTTCAAGGCTTCACATTTCCATAAATCGGAGGAGCCATGGCGGACAGAACTGAAATTCTTGACCTGCTGCACGAATTAATTCAGACATGTAAAGACGGTGAAACCGGCTACGCCCATGCGGCCGGCGTTGCCACTGATCCCAGATTGAAGGCCTACTTTAGTGAAGAAAGCCTGGAACGGGCACGGTTGATGCGGGACCTGAAAAGCGAAGTGCAGCAGCGCCTGGGTGAAGAGCCTGATACTTCCCCCAGCGTAGCTGGAACGCTTCATCGCGTATGGTTCGAAGCCAAAGCTGATATTGGTCTGGGCGACCAGTCGATTCTGAACAGCGTAGAGCAGGGCGAGGATAGCGCCAAGAAGGCTTATGAAAAGGCTCTCACCATCGAGCTGCCAGATGACCTGCACGCGTTGATCGAACTCCAGGCCAAAAGCATTTTTTCCGCGCACGATTACGTCCGCGATCTGCGCGATCACGGAGTCCAGGAAGAGAGCAAGAAAAAAGAAGTTGCCTGAGCAAAGGCAGCCAAATCCACGCCACGAGGTGATGGTGTGTATCCCGTACAACACCACAGCAGCTAATTGACTGCCTGTGCCGCTGCCAGCATCTCTGCGGCACGGGCCCTCACTCGAATATCTTCAGTGAAGTTAGTCCAGCGAACCATGCCGTTCCGGTCTACCAGGAATTCCGCCGGACGTGAAATGTCATGTCCGTCCGGGCCGGCTTTGACATGCAGCAAGTTATAACGCCGGATTACGGTGGCATCCGGGTCGGAAAGCAGAGTGAACGTGTAACCGGCTTTGTGCGCGAGATCCAGCGAAACTGCTGGTTCATCCACGCTGATAGCGACGGGACGTATACCGGCCTGCTGGAATTCTTGAAGCTGCTTTTGTATGCCTCGTAACTCGAGGTTGCAGAACGGTCACCAGTAGCCACGATAAAAAACCAACAGCACTGCCTTCGGTTGAGAACCGGCTTTGCCGGAATCGACAGGCGATGCCAGCAACTGCGCCAGTGACGCTGTTTGTCCGCTGGTGTCTTTAAGCTCAAAATCGGGAGCCTTCTGGCCCACTTGAGGAGCAGCCTTTGCCTCAGGTATGTGGCGGGAAGCGTAGTAGGCAAAGAGCGAAAACAAAAACAGAACTGAAGAAAGGACCGTAAGGGTCCAGCCTGCTGCTTTCCCACGATAAAGTGCAGGTTGCCGTTTGGCCAGGAGCAACCCTCTGATGAAGAACGCAACAGCCGCCGCACCCAGCAGCAGGTTGAGCCACGGCAGCGCTGCTTGACCCGGAATCTGTGCAAAGAACGGAAGAGATCCGAGCACAAAGGCCAGCACCAGAAACAGAGCTCCTAACCAGAGCGACCGATTTGAACGCCGATTTGGCATTGAGAACTCCCGGGCGATTCTACCAGAGCCGCTCGAAATTGGAGTTTCAAGTGAGGGCAACGAGCCACCCGCTTTCACTTTCAATTGAGTCCAGGGAGAATTTCTCAATAACAATGTCCCGGCATCCAACATAGAAGCCCATGCAAGCGACCCTACCCATCGAAACCCCAGCACAGCAGCCCTCATGGCTGAAGAAAAGAGTTGTTGTATGGAGCTTCGCAATTCTGCTGGCTGCTTTGGGCGCTCTGTGTTTCCTGCTCGCAGCAAAGTGGCCTTTTACCCGTGATGGCATGACTAAAAGGCTGGAAAGGGCCTCTTCGGCGCGTGTCGAGATTGGCTCTTTCCACAGCACTTATTTCCCGCCCGGCTGTGTGGCATCGGACGTAATCTTTCATGCTGCGCAACCACAATCCAAGCCCTACTCTGATTCAACGCCTTTGATCAGCATTAAAAACTTTGTCATCGAAAGCAGTTACCCGGGACTGTTCTCCAGTCCGAAGCGAATCCAGAAAATCATCGCGGACGGTGTACGCATTCATGTGCCCTCGGGAGGGGCTAATCTGCAAGGCAAGAGTGGCGCTGAAGACTCATCCCTTATTATTCAGGCTTTCCATATTCAGAACGCCGCTGTAGAAGTGGATGGGAAAGAACAGGGAAAAAAGCCGTTAACTTTCCTCGTTCGTGAAGCGTTGTTTCGAGATCTTGCGAGCGGACGGTCTGTTCCGTTCACTGTGTTAGTGCGCAATCCTTTACCTCCTGCCGACTTGAAACTCCAGGGCTGGATTGGTCCGTTGCGAAACCAGAGAGGCAATGTGCGCAGTACGCCCATCTCCGGCTCCGCCTTGTTGGAACGAGGAGATCTATCGATTTTCAAGAGCCTTGCCGGCACTCTTTCTGCACAGGTAAATTTTTCCGGGACTCTCGCCAGACTCGCTGTTTCCGGAGAAACGCAAACGCCTGATTTTGAAGTGAAAGAGAGCGGCCACCGAATCCCTTTGAATACCCAATTTCGCGGAACAGTGGACCTTAACAGCGGCGACGTTCTTCTCCCATCACTGCGTGCCTGGTTGGGCAAAACTTATCTTGATGCCGTTGCAGAAATCACGGGATTTCCTAAGCGCGTGAAGCTCGACGTAAAACAAGGCGTGGGTCAGGTGCAGGATTTAATTTTGCTTTTTTCTAATGCACCGCATTCGGCGATTTCCGGGCCCATTCGCTTTCAGACCAGTGTTTTCTTGCCGCCCAGAAAACCGGCCTTTTAAACAGCGGGTCCAGCTAACCGGAAACTTTGACATCGGCCCAGCTACCTTCACCTCACCCACTACCCGCGCCCATGTCGATCAGCTCAGCGAACGGGCACGCGGTGAAAAAGATAAAAACGGAGCTCAGGATGAGGAAGTACTATCGCGTCTCAGCGGACGTGTGAGCCTTGAAGACGCGGTCTCACACTTCTCCGACGTCTCTTTTCTCGTGCCTGGAGCAGCTGCCCTGGGGCATGGCACTTACAATTTGATGAACAAGCGCGTGAACTTCCACGGCAAAATGCGGATGCAGGCCGAAGTTTCTGAGGCAACCACAGGCGTAAAGTCCTTTTTTCTGAAATTTCTTGATCCGTTCTTCAAAAAGAAACATGCAGGCGCCGAGGTGCCGGTTTCAATGCAAGGCACCTACGGCCACACGCATTTTTCCGTTGGATTGAAATAAACGAACTCTAAGAACTTGTTGAAAAAGTCATCGTCGGCCCCTTCGCAGCCACGACGCAAGCGACTACGACCCACATAAACATTTGGGTTTTGGAGGCACGGCATAGTTGATTCTGTTTACTGTTTTGGTATTTTTCAACAAGCTCCTAGGGAACAGTGACTGGCGCATTCGCTGTGCCAATCTGGTTCGTAGTTCGGTCAATCACGGCCAGCCGCAAGGTGTAAGTACCGGGTTTTAGATCGATCTCTTGTTTGCAGGGAAAATACTGGCTCAGCAATTGCTTGTAAACCTCTGGTTTGAGGCCGGCGTTTTGTGTGACTTCTTTGGCCATGGTTGGTTTTTCTTTGTCTTTACCATAGGCCCACACCACACAGCCCACCTTCGCATGTTCCAGCCCATCTGCTCCGTGAGCAAACGTCACGGTGCGAGGATCAACGGCGAAATTGACTACAACTTTTTTGCTCTTTTCTGATGGGGGCAGCACTCCAGCCTGAAATCGCACAGCGGTATAGGAAGGGGTATCGAACTCCATGGCCCTGCTTACGGTTTCAGCCAGCTTGTCGGTCTCCTCCTTATTCAATTTTTCCGGATCCACTGCGTAATAGCCAAGACGATAACGCAGTTTGACACCGGGCCGATCAGTCTTCACCCGAATTGAGCGGAACTCTCCGTCCCACTTTTTGTTGCTGGGATAGTATTCCAGCGTGTAATAAGTTGAGCCATCATCTATGCCGGTGCGCATACTCACGGCCAAATCATTGCGGTTCATAAACGCCACGCCGCCGGTCCACGCCGCCACGTCATTCATTGTGTGTTGGGCCGCAAGGTGGCTATCACGCCCGAGGGCGCCAGCATCAACCGGGTACACTGCGACTTGCGCATCCATCAGTGCATCCGCGACTTTTCGCACCAGTTCGGCATAGCTTTTGAGCGGTGCACTAGTCTGCAGATTTTCAAACGTAGAAGGGCCACTTGCATCTTCTGCGCTGCGCAAATCCTGGCCGCTGATGCTGCTTCTCAAAGTTGTCTCCGGGAACAGACTCAGGGGGAAGGTTTCAGACAGCCAGATCAGGTTTTTTCGTCCGGGATAACCTTTAAGGATTTTTGCCAGGGCGTTCAGTTGGTTCAGAGTTGTCTCAATATCTCTCTCATTGGTGTGATAGTTGCCCTCATTGCTGAATGCCGAGGCCCTCGATTCAAGGCTCTCGGTCTGATTGGATTGGACCGGCGGCTTGTAATGCTGCACGGCCTCCCGGAGAGATACGCGGTCCGTTGTAAAGTCATGGAGCAGCTTTACCTGGTTTTGCAAGGCGAATATAGCCAACGGTTGCGCCAGCTCAGCCGAGCCCAGGAATTTTACTAATTGGTCCAGGGCATATGCGTGGGCCGTGAGGTCTCCGTTTACAGAGTCAAAAAGAATCACGTTCATGCTGCCGGACTTGAACTGTGGAGTGTTGCTGACCACATTGGGCGCTAACTTTTGCGGCGGAAGCACCTCTGATTCACCGGGATGATGGAATGTGAAATCGCTGATTTTTTGCGGAGCACCGTTCTCCAGGACGGTAAAATCCTGCGACTGCAGGTCTTTCACCGGCTGTCCTTTGTTGTCTGTGGCCACTACATCCACGACAACCAATCGCGTATTGGCACGCAACACTGCCTTTGATTGGTAGACGCCTTCCTGCGAGTTTTGTGCGAGCATGTTCGTTTCAGGTGAATGCGCGCACAGCAGTTCCAGAGCAATTAACATCAACAGAGACTTCATTACCTGCTTCAGGTTCATCTCAGACCTCCTCCATGCTGGGCGCGGGCAGGAAAGCTAGGCAAATTCTATGCTTCTATTCTGAGAAATTCACGTGCTGTTGATCAAGCGCTATTTCACAATCGATCGGCGTACTGAGAGTACCGATAAGATTTGTTGTGCGGTCAAGAATGCCGATGCGGAACGTATAGCTTCCCGGCTTCAAGCCCAGCGGGCGCTGGCACGGGAAATAACTCTTCATCACCTGCTCGTATTGCTGAGAGTTGAGAGAGGCATCGTAAGTGGTTTCAGAGCGAATAGGATCGCCTTTATGAGGGTAGGCCCATACGACGCACTCCACATGAGCATGCTGTAATCCGTCGCCACCGGTTTCAAAAGAAAGGCTATGTGGGTCAATGCCGACATTTACTATCGCCCGATTTTGGGTCTTGGCAGATGGAGGAATAACGGCTGCCTGGAATGATATTGCTGTGAGTGTGGGCGCGTTGATGTCCAGAGCTTTGCTGAATTCGTCTGAGACAGTGCCAAGCGAGTAGGTTGTGAGAGGGCTATCCCCGTAGTAGCCGTCGCGGTATTGCAGCTTTACGCCGGGGCGGGAGAGTTTGACTTTGATATGGCGGAACTTGTTGTCCCAACTCTTGTTCCTGGGATAGTACTCGAGTGTGTAGTAGACCGAGCCGTCGTCCAAGCTGGAGCGGATGCCCGTGTCAAGGTCATTGCGATTGAAAAAAGTCTTGCCCCCGGTGCGCTGGGCCATGCTGGACATGGCGGTTTGCGCTGAGAATTGGTCGTCTTTGGAGACCCCGGCAGCACTGATGGGATAAAGAGCAACTTGGGCTGCCATGAGATCGTCTGCGATTTTTTCCACGAGTGGGGAGTAATCCTCCACCACCAGAGCCTGGTCGCCCATCAATGCATCCGGATACAGGCTCAGAGGAAAGCCTTCTGAAATCCAAATCAGATTCTTGCGTCCGCGGTATCCGGCAAGGGCTTGTGCCAGAAAGGTCATTCCACGAAAAGCAGCGGTTCGCCCATGAGCAACATTTCTGAACGTTCCACTCTGGGTGAACGGCGACGCAGAGGCCTCAACGGTGGCCAGATGCGACACCGCCATGCCCTTGTAATGGGCTACCGCATCACGTAGCTCTTTGGGGTCCGTGGTGAAGTCATGCAAAAGGCGCAGGTTGTACTCAAGCGCATAGACTGCCGTGGGCTGAATCTTTGGATTGCTTTCGAGATACTTGATCAGCAGCTCCTGCGCGTAAGCATGATTGGAAAAATCAGTATTGATGGCGTCCAACAGAATTACATTGAGAGCGCTGTTCCCGGTATAGGCAGGAGAATTGGACAGAATGTTGGAAGCCGGGCGCGAGGTTTGCGCAATATTCGAAGGCTGGTGGAAGCTGAAGTCGGCCACCGTTTGCTCTTCACCATTTTCTGTTACGGTGAAGTCTTCAGCCTTAAGCCCTGTGACAGGCGAGCCTTTGTCGTCCGTAGCCACCACATCAACCACCACAAGGCGAGTGGTGGAGCGATACACGGGCTTTGAGCCCTGATTTTGGGCAGACTGCGCCGCAAGGGGCAGAGAACTTATGCCCATCACGAGCGAAGCCGCAAGGGCATATTTTTTGAAGTGATACGCCTTCATAGCAGAGTCTCCGGAAATGCGACCACACTATAGCAAAGATTCCGCTTGTTTCCAGTTCAAAATGCCGGCTGGAATCCGCAGTTTACCGCGCGTTTCTGCAATCGCTAGGGACGCTGTGATGGTTCGGCGTAAGCTTCCAGAGTAGAGGCAAACTGGGCGAGGGCCTGGTTAGTAATCCGGGTGATTGCCGGACTTGAGTCATTGTGATCGGCTCCCGAAATTGCCACAAACTGTTTGGGCTCATTTGCCAGCTCAAAAAGCTTTTGACCGTGCCACATCCCGATGATGCTGTCTTTGGTGCCATGCATGATCAGCACGGGACAATGAACATGGCTGATTCGCTTGTAATTCGGGAATTTGTCAAATGGCAGCAGCGGTATGCGTGTGAGCACGCGGAAGGCAGATAGAAACGGACTTTGTAAAACCAGTCCGGCCGCGGGACGCCGGGTGGCAAGCTGGACGGCAGGGCCCGTACCGACTGAGCGTCCGAAGATAATGATGTGGTCGGGCGGCGTGCCCAGGTTCAGAGCCAGGAAATCATAGGCGGCGCTTTCATCTGCATAGGCGGCGTTCTCACTGGGCTTGCCTGCACTCGTGCCGTAGCCCTGATAATCGTAAGAAAACACGCTGAAGCCCGCCTGGCGCATGTCTTCCAGCCACTCACGAATATCGCCAAGGTCTTCCGCGTTGCCGTGACTTACCAGCAGAGTAAAACGCGCATCCGGGTTAGGCAGGTACACAGCTGAAATCTTTTTACCGTTGCTGCTGGTGATTTTGATAATTCCCGGATTGTCGCTGTAGGACGATCGTTGTGGCTGAAAAATAAGACTATTGGAAACCAGCGCGGCATAAACGCACACGGCTATATACAAAAGCAAAAGAGCCCAAAGCATTTTCTTAAGAATAGTTATCACGGATTTGCAAAGCAGAACGATATGAGACGGCCGTTTTTGCGCGGATAAATTGGCCGCCAGCTTTTATGCTACGCGGCCGAGCCTAAGTTGCGCTAACCCTAAGCGCCCGCTGCTCCTTCTGAACCAAGGGGCAAAAAATATTGTGTGCCACGGATGGGCTCGCTGACTCGCCGCAGCAGCTCCTGCAGGTCAGTGTGGCGTTCCACAAAATCAATCTCGTTGGTGTTCACCACCAGCAGATCGGAGGAAGTGTAATGGAAGAAGAAGTGCTCGTATGCCTTGACCACTTCCTCGATGTAGTCATCACTGACTGAAACTTCACTCTGCGAGCCTTTTTTTCGCAAGCGCTTCTTCAGGACCTCCGGCGACGCCTGCAGATAGATCACGAGATCGGGGACCGGGAGCTGGTCGTGAAAATGGTGATAATAGCGGTTATAAATATCGAGTTCGTGGTCGGTCAGGTTGATATAAGCGAAAATTTTGTCTTTTTCAAAGATATAGTCGGCCACGATCAGCTTTTGCGAACTGCCGCCCACTTCCAGTTTATGCAACTGCTCGAAACGCCGGATCATGAATGCAAACTGAGTCTGGAAGGCGGCGCCGCGCTCACCTTCATAGAACGAAGAAAGAAACGCATTGTCTTCCGGTTCAATGACGCGCTGTGCGTTCAGCCGGTCCGCAATAATATTGGCCAGCGTGCTCTTGCCCACACGGATAGGGCCTTCCACGGCGATATAACGAGGCGGTTCGAAAAGCTTGGCCATGAGGTGACAGTCAGGGTCGGGTCCTGACTCAGCGAAGGATATATCGACAACGTCCCGCTGGCAATGCGCAAAAACTGAATAACTGTGGAAACATGAAAGAGCATTTGAAATTTTAAATTTCCAGTTTCAAATTAGAATTTTGAGAGAGGATGCTTCTTCCCGTCACACTCATCGCGGCGGCGGCTGCCGGGTACGCCGGATATGCCACCATGGCGCCGGAATCGCAGCTTTACGGCCGTACATTGACCCACGGCAGCGATCCCGGTCAGATGGTGCTCACCTACGATGATGGTCCCAATGACCCTCACACGCAGAAGTTGCTGGATTTGCTGGCCGAGCACCAGGCCACAGCGACGTTTTTCCTGATTGGCAAGTATGTTCGGCAGCGTCCTGACCTGGTACGCGCTATTCGCTCCGCCGGCCACGTGATTGGCAACCACACGGAAAGTCATCCTAATCTGATCTTCACCTCTGCAGGCCAGGTGAAAAATGAACTGGAAAGCTGCAGCAAGGCGCTGCAGGACGCCACTGGAGCGGCGTCTCCGTGGTTTCGGCCTCCGTTCGGAGGCAGAAGGCCGGAGGTGCTGCGCGTTGCCAGACGGTTGGGGCTTGAACCCGTGATGTGGTCCGTCACCGGCTACGACTGGAGTGCCGAATCAAGCGAAGCCATTGTGCATAAGGTGAGGAAACAGGTGGAAAGCCGCAGCCGCAAGCGGGGCGAGATCGTTCTGCTGCATGACGGAGGACACGTGGCTTTTGGCGCTGACAGACATTTCACTATTGAAGCCACGCGCATGCTGCTCAAGCAGTATTCAGCAGAGAAGAAATTTGTCTCAATTGCTGAGCTTGTTCGTGCCTAATGTTCTTGCACGGGTTAACAAAGTCTGGTTCTGCGCAAGGGCGGAAGCGGTTCGGTAGTGGGCTACTTTGACCGTGGAAAAAAGGCGGGAATTTCAAAGTAGCCCACTACCAGCGGTTCCTGTATTTCGGGGGTAAAATAAGCAATTACCTTGTCACTACAGGAGTTCGAATGAGGCTCCGCCTGACTTCAGCAGGCGCTCTGTTTGCAGCTTTGATCCTGCCAGCCATCTGCTTCGCCGCCAAATTGGCTTCTCTAATTCCACCTCCGCCGGGCGCAAAGGTGGCGATTGTAGTTTTCGAGGATCTCGAGTGGCCTGACTGCGCGACAGTAAACCCGGTTCTGGAAGAAGCCGCGAAGGCACACAATGTTCCCCTCATGGTTCACGATTTTCCCCTGCCGCGGCATACCTGGTCATTCCAGGCTGCGGTGAATGCACGTTTTTTTAAGGCTGAGTCGCAGAAACTTGGAGATGAATTCAGGGGTTATATCTTCCAAAACCAGAAGCTGATCGGTGACGAGGCTGCGCTCCAGCAATTTACAGCTAAATTCGCGCAAGAGAAGCAAGTAACGCTGCCGGCCGTCCTTGACCCTGACGGCAAGCTGACGGAAGCGGTGAAGGCGGATTTTCACCTTGGGCAGCGGATTGGAGTGGAACACCCGCCCACAGTTTTCGTGGTCAGCGGGAGCGGAGCAGCAATTCCTTTCGTAGAGACGATCGATCGCCAGAAGCTGGACCGAGTGATTGAAGAGATGCAGAAGAAGGCCGGTACTGCGGTGCAGGCAAAGCCGGTCGCGAAGAAAGGTCGAGTAGAAAAAAGATAGTGTGACTTTGTTATTCTTTATTTTTTTGGAGATGAAATGATCCGTGTTCGCAATGTTGCATTTTCCCTGGTAGCAACTCTTACGCTTGCAGCTGTGTGTTCCGCGGCTGACGGTTCAATGCTGAAAACGCCCCCAGGCGCGAAAGTCGCGGTGGAGGTGTTTGAAGATCTGGAGTGCCCTGACTGTGCACGGTGGTATCCGGTGCTTTTTGAAGTGGCCAAGGCTCACAACGTGCCCGTGGTGCTGCACGATTTTCCCCTTCCAATGCATCCCTGGTCATTGGATGCTGCCGTTTATGCGCGCTTCTTTGATACCAAGTCACAGAAGCTGGGAGAAGATTTTCGCGGCTACATCTACAAGAACCAGCCGAATATTAACAAGGGAAACCTGCAACAGTGGACACAGAAATTTGCCGACGAAAACAAAGTTCCTCTCCCTTTTGCAGTTGATCCCGAAGGCAAGCTTAAAGCGCTAATCATGGCCGATCGAGATCTGGGGTCACACGCCGGGTTGCAGCACACCCCAACCATAATCGTGGTAGGCCATGGTGGGCCCCCGAGCCCGTACATAGAGATCAATGAGGTCCAGGACATGGAGCAGAACAAGGCCTTGCTGGGCCAGGCAATTGACGACATGGAGAAGAAGGTTGGACCTGTCGCCGCGCCGGCGATGCCTAAAACGCGGTCCCACAAGAAAAAGACGTCCTGAGCTGAGTTCCCAGGGGGGAATAAAAACAATTATGGAGCAGCCGCGACCACGGTGTTCTGCGCGCTGCTCCATTTGTTTGTTGTGCCCGATTATGTGAGCTTCTTCAGCTCACTTACCAGTTCTTCGTAATCGGGCTCCTGGCCAAGTTCATAGACCTTGGCAAAGGCAATCTTGCCAGCTTTATCCACAATGAAAACTGATCGGTCATTGATGCCCGGCAGCGGCTCTCCCAATCTCTGGATGCCGAATTTCTGTGCTGTGCCTCCGTGCGGCCAATAGTCGCTGGCCAGAGGATAATCGAGCCATCCGATGGATTTCTCTTGCCACGCGAGGTGACTGTAGATTGAGTCTGGGCTGATCCCCACGACCTGGGAATCGCAGTCGGCGAACTGCTTGAGGTATCTGCTGTACGCCGACATTTCATTGGTTCAAGTCGGACTCCAGTCCAGCGGATAAAACGCCAGGACTATGTTTTTCTTGCCCAGCAACTCGCTGAGTTTAAATTTATGCCGCTGTTTGCCGGTACACGCCGGCAGTTCAAAGTCGGGGACAACATCGCCTGCTTTCAATGTTGGCATTCAAACCTCCAGATAGACTGGGTGAACGGTGCTCTCTTAAAACACGGTGAACTATTTCACGGATGATGCAAATTAATGATTTTATCGTTGCGACAAACAGAAGGGCAACGTTCTGCCGGCACTTGATGAAAACAGGAAGAACTGCGTAATGTAGGAGATGGCAGGCCGCATGTCTCTGCCCACGGTGCATAAATATCAGTGACATGCGGGAACATTGAGAGCAAAGCAAACAGCAGCTTCCCGGCCGCATCCAATTCGGTCGAGGTCTCCAGCCTGCCTTTGCAAACAAAATCAAGCAGGAGCGTACATGCTCGGATTCGGCAATTACAATTTTCAGCACTTTTCCAGAGAAATTCTGCAAGAGCACTCCTCGCAGGCATCGTTTGCCGGACCTGAGCCCGGAGAGAGGGCGCCAGATTTCAAGGGAGACACCCTGGACCGCGAACGCATTCGGCTCAGCGACTTTCATGGCAAGAAGAACGTGCTGTTGGTGTTTGGTTCCGCGACATGCCCCATGACCGCGGCCTCAATCGGTGGAATCAATGAGCTGTATGACCGCTTCCGCGGCGACGATATCGAGTTCTTATTCGTCTACGTTCGTGAAGCGCATCCGGGTGAGCGGATCCCGGCGCACCGGTCCGTACGCAGCAAGATGAACGCGGCCAGGCAGCTCAGAGACGAAGAAGAAGTGCTTATGCCCATTGTGGTTGACGACACACACGGCAGCATTCACCGCAAATTTGCCAAGCTTCCGAATCCGGCGTTTCTCATCGACAAATCTGGACGCGTGGCCTTCCGTTGCAAATGGGCCAAGCCGGACGAACTCGCTTCGGCCATTGAGGAACTGCTTGAGATCCAGCACGAACGTGGCATTGATCACGCCGTAGTGAATGGCGGTCAGGACCTTTCCATGCCGCACTCCTACACCGTGCTCTATTCATACCGGGCGCTGGAGCGCGGAGGAGAAGCCTCGCTTGAGGACTTCCGCGAGTCCCTGGGTTTACCGGGACAGATTGCATTGGCAGCATCGCGGCTTGCCCGGCCTCTGTTGGGAAGTCCGGGGCGCTGGTTGGCACTGAGCGCACTCACGGCTGCAGTGCTGGCAGGCGGACTTTATGCCGGGTTCGAACTGAGAAAGCGCCGCCTTGGCACCCGCCGCAATCCTTATCGTGCTTATGAGAGACAGAAAGTGCGCGATACAGAAACCGGCACTGATTACGGAGCCGTAGGAATCTGAGCGGATTTAGTAATTGGGTAAGTTGGTAATTGAGTAATTGAGACGGATTCGAGGTCGGGGTATCTGTTGAGTAAATCGAAGAATTGCGATTGTTTGTTTTTGCCCAACTACCAACTCACCCAATTGCCAGATGTTTTCACCCTTCAAACGCATGTCCCGCCGCCTCAATCGTCCTCCCGATGTCTCCATCCGTATGTGCGGCGCTCACGAACAAAGCTTCATACTGTGAAGGCGGCAGATAGATTCCCCGGTCCAGCATGGCCCTGTAAAATCCGGCAAAAGCCTGCGTGTCTGACTTGGCAGCCGAATCCCAATCCGTCACCTGTCCTGGCTGGAAGAACCACGTAAGCATTGAGCCTGCGCGATTCGCACTGAGCGGCACACCATGCTGTTTGGCTTTGGCCAAAACACCATCAGCCAACGCGGCAGCCTGCGTTTCAAGCTGCTTATAGATCTCCGGATGCTCGCGCAGATGACGCACAGTTGCGAGTCCCGCCGCCATGGCCAGCGGATTTCCAGAAAGCGTTCCAGCCTGATAAACAGGCCCGATCGGCGCGATCATATCCATGATGTCTCTGCGCCCGCCGTAAGCGCCCACCGGGAGCCCTCCTCCAATAATCTTGCCCAGCGTGGTTAAGTCTGGCTTGATGTCATAAAGTTCCTGCGCTCCGCCATATGCCACGCGGAACCCTGTCATGACTTCATCAAAGATGAGCAGTGCGCCACGCTGTTGCGTAATTTTGCGCAGAAATTTCAGGTAGCCTTCACGCGGCGGAACGCAACCCATGTTGCCCACAACGGGCTCCACAATTACGCAGGCAATCTGATTTTTGAATCTGGTGAATGTTTCTTCCACTGCCTGGTGATTGTTGAAGGGCAATGCCAGCGTAAATTGCGCCTGTTCCGGCAGTACTCCGGCGGAGCCCGGAATTCCCAGAGTGGCCACGCCGGAGCCGGCTTTCACCAGCAGCGAATCGGCGTGACCGTGATAGCAGCCTTCAAACTTGATGATGTACTTGCGATCGGTGAAGGCCCGGGCCAGCCGGATGGCGGACATGGTGGCTTCTGTCCCCGAACTGACAAAGCGAATTTTTTCCACGGAGTGATAGGCGTGAATGACTTCCTCCGCAAGCTCGGCTTCAAGCGGCGTGCAGGCGCCGAAGCTGGAGCCGTCACGGTTGGCACGATCGATGGCCTCAACCACTGCAGGAAAAGCATGGCCCAGAATCAACGGGCCCCAGGAGCCTACGTAATCCACGTACTCGTGGCCGTCCGCGTCCCAGAGATGGCCGGCTTTGCCGTGAGTAATGTAAGGTGGATCGCAGGCGACTGACCTGAATGCCCGTACCGGCGAATTCACGCCACCGGGAATTACCTTTGAGGCGCGCTCATGCAGTTGTTTGCTTTTTTCCCTTGAAATCGTCATGACCGGCATAACCAGATAATTCTACGATGCTCAACAAGAGCAGCACTGTTATAAAACGCACAACTTCGTCAGCGTCCTACGGACATAGCCAATGAGTATAGCGGCGACAAAGCACCTTTAGTCATCGCAAACCAGACAGCGCGGTTTACTATGTTGCACGCCCTTCGTGCGCAGGAGGGAGTATGCGGCTTGAACAAATTATGCAAGACGCGCGGTACGCCTTGCGCATGCTGCGGAGAAATCCTGGATTCGCGGCTGTTGTGATCCTGACTCTGGCGCTGGGCATTGGCATGACGACTGCAATGTTCAGCGTGGTGAACGGCGTTCTACTGAAACACTACCGTATCCCGATGCCGACCGGCTGGTGTGGATTGCGCCTCATGCTCCAACCTATGAGAACTCGGTTTCCCGATCCGATTACCTCCTCTGGAAGAACCAGGCACGCTCCTTCGAAGCCTTCGCAGCGTATGGCAATGATAACCGTGCAATTGTCTATCAGAACAAGCCGGTCACACTACAGCTTGGGTTTATTACGGGAGATTTCTGGAGCATCTCCGGCGCGCGGCCAGTGCTGGGCCGGTTGTTCGGCGAGCACGAGCGTGATCAACTCGTGTTATCGTGGCCGCTTTTCCAGGAGCGTTTCGGGGCTGATCCCCAAACCATTGGGAAAACCGTGACCATCGATGGGCGGGCTTTCACAATTGTGGGAGTTCTGCCCAGAAGCTGCCGATTTCTATTTCCGCCGCAGATGTATGCGGGTGATCCAATTCCAGATATTGAGGCCTATATACCCATTCCGGATGGCCATGAATCTCCAGGGGATCCCATCCGCGAGACGGCAGAGACCGGGCCGGTGCCGAACGGGGTGCGCGTGATGGGCAGGCTGAAACCGGATGTTTCGTTCGCAAGCGCGCGGGCAGAGATGCAGGTTATTTTCGAGCGCGTGCGACAGATCCCGGGCGTGTTCGGCCGCTGGCCGGAAGAAAAGATGCTCTTCATTCCACTCTCACAAAGAGTGACAGCCCAATCGCGCATGGCAATCCTGCTTCTTTTTGGAGCCGTGGGATTCGTGCTGCTCATCGCGGGCGCCAATTTTGCCAACCTGTTGATGGCTCGGGCGTCAACACGCGAACGGGAGATTGCTGTGCGATCAGCGCTTGGCGCGAGCCGCAGTAGCCTGGTCAGGCAATTTCTGGTGGAAAGCATTCTGCTGGCAGCTCTGGGAGGATTCGCCGGGTTATTGATGGCCAAGTGGGCTGTTGGCATGGCCATCCGGATTGGCGAGCACGCTGTACCCAGGCTGGCTGACGTCACGTTAGATCCGACCGTCCTCTTATTCACTCTCGGCGTATCTTTTGCAGTCGGAACTCTTTTTGGACTGGCACCGGCTCTGGGGCTTCGACGGCGGAATGTGAATGAGACGTTGAAGAATGAGGGTGGAACATCTTCTACCGGAACAGGCCAGCTCAGATTGCGCAGGTGGCTTGTGACGGCTGAATTCGCACTGGCCATCGTTCTTCTGTCAGGCACAGGTCTGCTGCTGAAGAGCTTCTGGCGCATGAATGAATTTCCGCCGGGGTTTGAACCTGACAAACTGGTGGTGCTGAATATATCAATGGGTGGTCCTAAATATTTCCGGCACTGGCCGCAACAGGATGCCTTTATTCAAGCTTTGTCTTCACGCATCGGGCAACTACCAGGCGTGCAGGCCTTCGGCCTTGATTGTGGGACGTTCTTCCAGTCGCTGGAAACCGTGGGCGCGATCCCGCACAAAAAAGGAAAGGACACTTTCTCGGTCCGATATGTGTCGACGGGATTCTTTCCAACTGTGCAAGCCCCATTGATCGAAGGCCGCTGGCCCACAGAAGCTGAATGGCGCGACTTTAAAGACCTGGTGCTGGTGAACCAGACTTTTGCGCGCATGTACTCCGGCAGAGGCAACATCGTCGGGAAGCATATTGTTGGAGGCGTGGTGGATGCTACGGTAGTCGGGGTCGTCGCCGATTTCAAGGAATTCCAGCTAGACGCCGCTCCTGAACCGCAGGTGTACGTTTACTATCCTCTCGCGCCGGGAATGCTCAACCTGAAAGTGTTCCTGCGCACGGACAAGCCCAACCTGATTGAAGGCACACTTCCGCAGCTTACTTCGGCTATTGATTCCGATGTGCCGGTCCGCGCGGAGACGCTGGAGCAGGCGCTGGCAGAGAGCATCACGTCGCGCAGATTCAATATGTATGTCTTCGAGGTCTTTGCCAGCTCGGCGCTGGTGCTGGCGCTGATTGGAATTTACGGAGTGCTGGCGTTCCTGGTTCGGCAACGGACGCGAGAAATTGGAATTCGCATGGCACTGGGGGCACAACGAAAGAACATTTTACGCATGGTGGTGTGGCAAGGAATGAAGATCAGCCTGATGGGAATGGCTGTGGGTATTGCTGCGGCATTGGCATTGACGCGTCTGATGGCCAGCATGCTTTATGAAACGAGAACGAGCGATCCGGTTACGTTTCTCGTAGTCGCTGCACTGCTGGGATTGATGGCAGTGATGGCGTGCTGGCAGCCAGCTTTCGATGCGGCAAAACGGGAGCCCAACGTGGCATTGAGACACGAATAATCCGGCGATCGGATTTTCAAAATTCGAGCAACGGGTGGAGTTGCGGGAAAATGGTTGAGTCCATCCGGCGCGATACGAAAGGCGCACTGATGTGTGCGCCTTTTTCGTGTCAAGACGGATTTGGGAGTGCTCAACGTGTCGGGTCAAGAGCAAACGCTAAATTCCCGCTACCTTGACTGGCGACGGAAAAACTGTGATCTGGAGCGATGTTTCCGGTGGCTGTATTGATGTTTTTGAACACCAGCACGGTACCAGACTCGACGTTAACGTAGAGATCTCCACCAGCAGAGGCACCAGGGCCAGTGACCACTGCCATCGGTCCGGGCCCGCCGACATTCAAACCTGTTGCGCCACCCGAAATAGTTGCTACCGGAGCCACATCGCCGTTTGCAGTAGCTGCATTCGCAAAAATCAGGATGCTGTTTGAGCCTGGGCTGCTCAGATTGCCTACAAAAAGTCGGCCGGAGTGGTCGAGAGCAATGTGCGTTACACCACTTAGTCGCGTGTCCGAGCCGGTGAGGGTTCGATCAGGAGTCATCAATCCGCTTGCAAGAGTACTGGCGTTGTCATAGACATTCACGCTTTCAGTGTCCATCAGCAAAAATAGCCGATTGTTAGCCTGATCAAGCACCATGTCCGATACTGCGACACCAGGGTCGCCAGTTGAAGAGTATTAGTAAGGCGACACGTTGCCCCTTGGTGGAACCGTTGGTGAATGTCAGGATCTCCACATGATTTGCGGCGTCAATGCCTGATTCCGTATAGAGAATGTCCCTGCAAGGATCGCACTACTAGAGGACCAATTCCTATCAAGCCGGTACCTGTGGCCTTATACTCTATCAGGCGCTAAGTTGGCGTTTTTGGATGAGCCATGGTCGAGGACGAGAAACAGCACTTGCCGACCGGTTGAAACAAGCGTGAAAAGCCGTCATTTGCCTGATCCAAGGCCACGCTAGCTGCCAACAGATTGAGACGAGTGAGATTGCCGGTGATTGTGGCCTCAGGTGAAACATCGACAAGCAAAGTGGATGGATTGTCAAAGCGAACTATGGCCCCGCTTCCGGAGGGCGGTGAGAACGGTACACCAACGTAAAGCTTTCCCTGCGCTTGAGCGCTAGGAGAAGGGGCAGTATGAGACGCGCATCCCGAAAGAATGAGAGCACCAGATAAAATAGTGATGCCGCCACTCTTTAGCAGCCCCGCTCTCAATCTACTTAACAACCTGACAAAGCATTCATTCATGCAAAGCTCCTTGGATACCTGCTTCCAATCTCAATTTTGAGAGTTGCTGGATGATTGTAAGCACAAGGTGCGAGTTGGGAAATTAAGAAACATATACTTTTGCTAACGATTAGCACAATAGGACAAGCATGCGGACCGGCGGGATAGCTGATGATGGTTCTCTGAATATCTTGCGACTGCAGATTTTGAAGAGCGCAGTTGCACAGCGGCTTCTCCACAAAAAATGATTGTTCAGCGCGAACTGAGCTTGGTGGTTACTCCTCCCAGCAGCGACGAACTTCTTCTTGCCCGTGAGGTTGCAAACCGTTCAGTTTCCTAATGAGAAGCTCAGCAAAACCACTCGAGTAACCCGACGCGGAGAAGGCGCCGTAATCAGAGACACTTGGTTTACAACTCAAGAAAGGCGATGAGTGGCGAGAAAATGGTTGAGTCGATCCGGTCCCTCTGCGCATCTTTTGTATTTTGAAAAGCTGTATCTAAAGCGCCGATGGCGAAACCAATCCTACTCACGGTTGATGACGATTCGGACGTCCTGCGGGCGATTGAGCGTGACCTTCGCTCACACTACGGCGCCGAATACCGAGTGCTGGCGAGCGATTCCCCGCATGGAGCGCTCGATCTGCTGAAGCAGTTGAAAGTGCGTAACGACGGAGTGGCTCTGCTGCTGGCTGACCAGCGCATGCCGAAAATGGACGGAGTTGGCTTTCTGCAGGAAGCACGGGAAATCTTTCCCGATGCCAAGCGCGCTTTGCTGACGGCTTATGCCGACACGAACGCCGCGATCAGCGCTATCAATGATGCAAGCATTAATTACTTTTTCCTGAAACCCTGGGATCCGCCGGAAGAACATTTGTATCCGCAACTGGATGACCTGCTCGATGACTGGCGCGCTTCGTACCGCCCTGCGTTTGAGGGCATCAGAGTGCTGGGAACGCGCTGGTCTCCCCGCTCCTATGAGCTGCGCGACTTCCTCGCGCGCAATCACGTCCCATATCAATGGGTTGACGTGGAGCTCTCAGTCAATGATCCGGAGACGGGCCGTTTGCTGGGAGCGTTGGGACCGGAAGCAGCGAACCTTCCTGTGGTGCTCTTTCCTGATGGAACCAAGCTGCTGGAAGGTGCGCCGGCAGATGTTGCGCAGAAAGTTGGATTGCGCACGCGGGCGCAGACCAGCTTCTATGATCTGGCGATTGTAGGCGGCGGGCCTGCGGGGCTAGCGGCGGCGGTCTACGGAGCATCAGAGGGTCTGCATACGGTGATCATCGAGCGCGAAGCACCCGGCGGACAAGCGGGCATGAGCTCACGCATCGAAAATTATCTGGGATTTCCAGCTGGATTGAGCGGCGGGGATCTGGCGCGACGGGCCGTGGTGCAGGCGCAACGCTTTGGCGTGGAAATACTCTCGCCACAGGAGGTAGTCGGAGTTCGTACGGAAGGCTCGTATCGAATCCTGACGCTGGCGGACGGAAGCGAACTCTCCTGCCACGCGCTGATGATTGCCAGCGGGGTGCAGTGGCGACGTCTGGAAGCTCCGGGAATCGACAACCTGCAAGGTGCGGGAGTTTATTACGGCGGAGGCGCCACAGAGGCAATTTCCTGCAAGGACGAAACCGTCTATGTGGTGGGCGGGGCGAACTCCGCAGGGCAGGCGGCGATGAACTTTGCCCGCTACGCCAAGCGCGTGGTCATCCTGGTGCGGGGCGAATCTCTTTCCAGTACGATGTCACAATACCTGATCGATCAAATCCAGCGCACTCCGAACATTGAGCTTTGGGCGCACGCGAGCGTGGCACAAGTGCACGGCGAGACGCATCTGGAAGAGATTTCTGTAATGTGCTCTGACACCAACAAAATTGAACGTGTGCCCGCAAACGCGATGTTTATTTTTATCGGCGCTCTGCCGCGCACTGACTGGCTGGGCAAGGTGGTGGAGCGCGACGATCGAGGGTTTATCCTGACCGGTCCTGATCTTCTGTGGGACGGTGCAAGGCCGAAGGGATGGACGCTGGAGCGCGATCCGTTTTTGCTGGAGACGAACGTGCCGGGAGTTTTCGCGGTGGGAGACGTGCGTCACGGTTCGGTCAAACGCGTTGCTTCGGGAGTGGGAGAAGGATCTGTGGCAGTGCAGTTTATTCATCAATATCTGAGCAAGGTCTAAACATGGCGCAACCATCAGAGCTGCTGGCCGTGCCGGCCTTCGCGGGGCTGCCGGAGGGCCAACTGGAGTGGTTCCTTCGCCAAACCCAGGAGATAGCACTCAAGCCGGAAGAGACTTACATTCGCCAGGGCGATCCGGCAGACGCGATGTTTGTGGTGCTTGAAGGTCAGCTCCAGGGGCGTGGTGAGCTGGGCGGCGAGGCAGTAACGTTGCCGGTTAAAGCGGGCGATGTCACTGGGGTGCTGCCCTTTTCCCGGATGAAGCAGGTCCCGATCACAGGAAAGGCGATCACCAACAGCCGTTTGCTGCGTTTTCCCGCAGCGCGATTTCCCGAGCTGGTACAGAGAATGCCGGAGCTGGTCGCCCGGCTGGTGGGCATGATGTCAGACCGGATCCGCGAGGCCACCCGAGTGGAGCAGCAGCGCGACCGGTTGGCAGGACTGGGAAAACTCTCTGCCGGGCTGGCGCATGAGCTGAATAATCCCGCTTCAGCGGCAAAGCGCGCGACCAGCCAGTTGCGCGACATGCTCAAGCAGATCAAAGATGCCAGCCACGCCCTGGGTGCGCGCGAGCTTACCGCAGCGCAAAAAGGGGAGATCGAAAAACTGGAAGCTTCGTTGATTCAAAAAGACGGTCCACCGCCCGACGCGCTGACCGTCAGCACACTGGAAGACCAACTCGACACGGTGCTGCGCAGCCACGGCCAAAATGATCTGTGGCAGCTCTCAGCCAACCTGGCGCGCAAGGGTGCGACGCCGGCGTTGCTGGAATCGCTGTTTGCCACGCTCGACCCCGACACGGCCAGGGCGGCGCTTTGCCGCATTTCAGCGTCGCTGGAGATTGCCGGCCTGCTGAATGAGATTGAGAGCAGCACGTCACGCATATCCGACCTGGTGCGCGCCATCAAGGAGTACACCTTCATGGACCAGGCTCCGGTGCAGAACATGGACATTGTGAAGAGCCTGGAAACTACGTTGACCATCATGAATCACAAGTTGAAGCGAGGCGTAAGCGTGGAACGCGATTACCATCCTGTGCCGCTGCTGGTCGATTCATTTGGCAGTGAACTGAACCAGGTGTGGACCAATATCATCGACAATGCAGTGGATGCCATGCACGGAAGCGGCACGCTGCGGGTGCGCACGTGGCGCGATGACAACTCAGTGGTGGTAGAGATCGGCGATACTGGGCCGGGGGTTCCGGCCGATGTCCAGCCTCACATTTTTGAACCTTTCTTCACCACCAAGGGAGTGGGCGAGGGAACCGGCCTGGGCCTGGATACAGTGCTGCGGATCGTGCGCAAGCATCGAGGCAGCATTCAGGTAACCTCAAAGCCGGGCGACACCCGGTTTCAGGTATCGTTGCCCATGGCGGAAGCAAGAAGCGGTGGCGGATGAGAATTGCGAACTGAATTCGTCCGATCTGGCGGCTCACTCCTGACGCAATGCCATTGCCGGATCAATGTGGCTGGCCCGTCGCGCGGGAAGAAAAGAAGCAAACAAGGCAATCGCAGCCAGCAGTGCGGAAATCACGGCATAGGTCGCGGGGTCGAAAGGCGAAACATTAAACAGAAAGCTTCCAACGAGTTTTGCCATCAAGGCTGCGATGAGAATGCCCGCGGCAACGCCGCAGCCAACAATGATCATTCCCTGACGAAGGATGGTAGAAATCACTCGGGCAGGCTGCGCTCCCAGGGCCATGCAGATTCCAATTTCCCTTGTGCGCTGCGCTGTGGAGTATGAAATTACCCCATAGACGCCGATGACGGCCAGCATGAAACCGAATAATCCCAAGGCGGAAGCCAGTCCGGCTCCCAGACGAAACAGAAGGAAGCCGGTGATGCCGTCGAGATTACGGCTCAGGGGCATGACGTTATAGACCGGCACAGCGGAATCCATCTGACGAGTTGCCTGCAGCACAGGTTGGGTGATCGCCAGCGGCGCGCCCGAAGTGCGCACAATCAAAACCTGGCGTGCAATGTAGTTTTGCTTCAGCGGCATCAGGAAATAGGGGCCAGGAGCTTCCACCAGTTCGTTCATCTGGGCCGTCTTCATGACGCCGATGACGGTCATCACGTGATTGGGGTCATCCAGACGTTTGAACAGATGGCCAATGGGATCTTTTCCCGGCCAGAGGCGCTGCGCCATAAGCTCATTGATGATCGCCACCCTGGGGGACGTTTCGGTATCTGTCTCAGAGAAGTTGCGGCCGCGCACCAGCTCCATTCGCAGCGTCCGCAGGAACTCCGGCGAGACCGTGTCGTAATCTGCCTCCTGTCGATGACCTTCTTCGAGCTTCACACCATCCACTTCCAGCTCGGCTCCGTTGGTTTCAGGATCGAGCGGAGCTGACTGCGCGAGGGCAGCACTTTCCACGCCGGGCAACGATTGAACCCGCTGCAAGAGCTGATCATAAAACTGGCGGCCGCGACCCATATCGTAACCGGCTCCATGCGGATCAAGGCTGAAGTCCATTTGTTGCCGGGCATCAAAGCCCAGATCCCGCCGCTCAGCATTGCGCAGGCTACGCACGAACAATCCGGCAACGATTAACAAAGTGAGTGATCCGGCGACTTGTGCGACCACAAGCACGGTGCGCAGACGCTGGCGGCGCGCGCCGGCATGTCGTCCGCCCTCACGCAATACTTCTAGTGGATCCACACTTGAAGCTCGCCAGGCGGGAGTGAGTCCAGCGGTGAGCGCAACGGCAGCTCCCATGAGCAGGGCATAAGTAAACACCCGCCAATCCATACTGAAATCGAACAGGATGGGGAAGTCTCCCAGAACGGGCATGGCGGTGAGCGCACGGGCCGCTGCGATGCCCATTCCGATTCCGGCCAGAGTGCCGATTGAGACCATCAAAGCCGTTTCCGTCAGGACTTGGCGGATGAGCCGTATGCGCACCGCGCCAAGGGCCGAGCGAAGAGCCATTTCACGTGAGCGACTTGCGGCCTGCACCAACAGCAGATTCATTACGTTGGTGGCAGCCAGGAGCAGGACAAGCCCGGCAAGGGTGAGGAAGAGCGCCGAAACTGCAGGCATGGGATTCTCACCCGTGGAGTTGGTGAAACCCAGCTTCGCCGCCCGGATCATCAGTCCCTTGTGCGACTCAGGATATTGCGCCGCCAGCCGATGCGCGACGACGGCGAGCGCGGAGTTGGCTTTTTTGAGGTCGACGCCGTCTTTGAGGCGCGCCACGAGCAACAAGCGCTGGAAATCCCGGTCCTGCAGTTTGCGCGCGTTGGTATCTTTCTGCAGGCGCTCTGCCATGCCGAGCGGCAGAAATCCCTGGGTGTTAATCAGGTTGGCGGCTCCATGAAAATCTTGCTCAGCGACGCCGATGATGGTGACAGGCTGGCCATTGATCAGGACTGTCTTGCCCACAATGTCAGGGTCGCTTGAGAACTGATTCTTCCAGAATGAATGGTTGAGCACGAGCGCAGGCTGATCAGAGTTGAGACGCCCGACATCGGCAAAAAACGTTCCCAGCGCCGGCTTGACTCCCATGAGTGAGAAGAAGTTAATGCTGACATAATCAACCCAGACGGATTGGCTGTGTCCCTGAAAGTTCAACCCTTCGCGCTGCAGTTGCTGGATACCGGCAATATCTGAAAAGGCTTCGCGGGATTGCTCGCGGACATCAAGAAAATCCGGGACGGAAAAGCCGTTGGCCCAGCCGCTTCCCAGGTGCGCCACAAAAAACGTGAGCCGGTCAGGTCGATGCGCATGCACAGGACGCAGTACGAGCCCGTTGACCATGCTGAAAATCGCAGTATTTGCGCCGATGCCGACGGCGAACGTCAGCACGCAGGCAAGCGTGAGCCCGGGCTTGTGCCTGATGGAACGGGCGGCGTAGCGAACGTCCTGCCAGAGTGTCTGCAGGGAAAATCCGGCGCGCACGGCGAGAACTTTTTCTTTCAACTGCTGCACACCTCCCGCCGCGAGCCGCGCCTGGCGCAATGCTTCTGGCCGGTCCATGCCGCGGGCCTGATTGCTTTCAGCCCTCTCGTCTATATAGGAGGTGAGTTCAGCATCGAGTTCCTGTTCCACAGCACGGCTATGAAACAGATTACGAAGCAGGCTGGAGATATGTGCGTACCAGCGCATGGCTAGCCTCTTACCCGATTTCCAGCGCGCGTTCCACGGCAACCACAATCTGCTTCCAGCGCTGGGTTTCAGATTGCGACTGGCGCTGTCCGCCGCGGGTGAGCGTATAAAATCTGGCGCGACGGCCGGCAGCGGTCTCGCCCCAGGAAGATTTGAGCCAGCCCTTCTCTTCCATGCGGTGCAGCGCAGGGAAAAGCGAACCTGGTCCAACTCTGAAAGTCCCGCGCGTTACCTGCTCAATGCGATCAGCAATGCCAACGCCGTGCAAGGGCGCCAGCGCCAGCACTTTCAGGATGAGCATGTCCAGGGTGCCCTGGAGGAGTTCTGTTTGTTTATCTGGCATTGATTTAATATCGACATTCGATATCGTTACTAGATCATACGCCACACGACGGGATTGTCAAGGGTGAGTCTTGTCCAATACAAGATGAGCCTGAAGTGGAGGGCGGATTCTAACGCAAGATGAGCCTGGAGATGGCAAGCTGAGGATTGACGATCAGCGTGCATGAAGCCGAGCAGTTTAATCTGAACCAGATCCAGGCATTCCTGAAAGGGAGCGAGGGAATCCGGTTCGAAGGTAAGGCCAGGGAACAGATCTGTGGAGAAGATGACGGGGATGAGCCGGGCCCAGGTAACCCGGCTGATCGCCCGCTTTGGCAAAACCGGCCGGGTCAAGCCGACGGTATACCAGCGACATCGCTTTGCCCAACGTTATACCGCGCGGGATGTGGAACTGCTGGCCCGAGTCGACCCAGCGCATGAAACCCTCAGCGGGCCGGCGACACCGCACATTCTGAAACGGGAATATGAGGTCTACGGCAAGAGCGACTACGAACGTCTGGCGTCGATTTCCGTGGCCCATCTGTATAACCTGCGCAAGCGCCCCAAGTACCGCCAACAGTGTCGGAACTACACCAAGACCCGAGCAACGCAAGTGGCCATCGGCGAGCGCGTCGGCCCGATCCTCAGGGGCAGCCGGGGTTCTTGCGGGTCGATACTGTCCATCAAGGCGATGAACCGGGCAGTAAGGGCGTGTACCATATCAATGCCGTCGACGAGGTTACGCAGTGGCAAATTGTCACCGCCGTCCCGCGGATCCAGCCTCGCTCAAGCCTTGTGGCACAAGCAGAACGTGCGATGAAAGTCATGCCCTGGTATTTCTTGCGATAGGAATGCCTTCCGTAAGCCCGGAAAGCCGTGATTCTTCAAGGCAGATCTTTGGTCCCGCTGAAGCAGTGTCCCAAACGAAACTCCACCGTCTCTGGAAGTTTTTTCCGATTGAACCCAGCCGCACTCCTGGTACATGATTACGCACCTATGCAAACCCTCAATGTCGGCGCAGGCCGAAAAGACCAGGAATAGGACAGAAAGCCCTCGGAGAGCTAAAGGAATCAGCGGCCAGAACAGCGGCAGCAGCGGCTCGCTAAGCATTCGGCTGAATTTTCCGGAACCAACCGCTATGCCATGGGTCAAAATCCAACGTCGCCGCATCAGCATTCGAAGGGAAGTTCCATACATTCTGCGCTTTCTTTGCGGAGCGGCTGGGCTGGTGCCTGTTTCGCTGGACTCCCGACACGGCACGGGGACTCGCGATTTATGGCGTGCTATTTCTGGCGCTGGTGGCGGCGATGATTATTGTCAGGCCAAAGCGTAAGGGCTATTGGCCCGATTGTCCCAAGTAGGTGGAAGCCCCGCAGACTCCCTGATCATCAGTATTAAACGCGCTGAATTCTCAACGCGCTCCGGCTGCGCCTGTGCGCGGCCTTCAGCAGAGAGGTAGGAATGTTTTTACTAACCCGGCACTTGCGGCTTGGTTCGCTGCGCTCACCTCGGGGCCGTGCCGGGCTATTTCATCCGTGCCTGTCGGCACGGGCGCGTCGCAGTTACGCCTGATCGACCTGCCTTTCTTCATGAAGGGACAACGATTGTAGCCAGACCCTTTGATTTTGAAACGGAAAATTGCTGCCGCAGAGAGTGCCGGCCTCTCGTTCAGCGGAGAAGCCGGCTCTGCCTTTTGACTAGTGAGTCCCAGCGGTTGCAGGACGGATGGAGACCCAGTCCGGTGCGATCCGGCACCGATTTCAGTGACCAACGCGGTTGGATCATGGGCAAGGATCTTATCCACATCAAGCACTGCGACAGAATCTTGTTCCCGCAAGGGGAAGTAGATCAATTTTCCGTCAGGGGTTACCTCGCCAGAGGACTCAATTTCGGCTGTGGTACCGGGTACAGCAAAATTAGCCTGTTCGGTAAAATCACCGGCAGCCGGGTTGAAATTGAAAATGCTTATGACATTATTGAACGTATCCAGACTGAAAAGATGTCCACCCACGATTCTCGGGAAGTCCAGAAACACTGCCGTTGCTCCTGCGGGTACAGTGCCGTGGAGAGTAGCGACCAGAGCGGGGCTGACGGGATTTGATCCGATATCGAAGATGTGGAGAGTGCCATCATCAGCGGCTAGTACGATGAACTTCCCGTCCGGGCTCACTTCCATGGTGGGCTGAAAAGTTGTAACGCCCAGCGTGGCCATGGGGATGGCAGTGACGGCGTGAGTTGCGACATCGACTACGACAAAATTTGCCCCGTCAATGTTGTCGAGCTCATCCAGAAAAGCGAACCGGCCGTCGGGAGTCATGGCCAGCGACCCGCTCGTAAGTGATGCGGTGGTGATATTAGTGGGAATATCGTTTACAACGGTGTTGAAGGTTGGCGATGCCGGATCAGCGTCAATGGCATACAGGTCAATCGTCGGACTGACGCCATTGCGACGGCTGGCCACAACGTAAGCGGCCAGTTTGCCAGTGCTCAACCGAGGCGCGAATACCAGGCCTTTTTCCTGTCCGGGCAGGCTTACCGGACTGCCGTTGATGACAATGTGGGCTTCCACGGTGTGGCTTACAAAGTTGAAGACGGTAACGGCGGCTGGCGCAAACAAGTCAGTGATGTAGATCCTGGCGCCATCAGGAGAAATGGCGGCTGCGGTGGACCTGGGCCCCGCAGGGACAAGTGAAGCCAGTCCGCGGTCATTTGCGGGATCTACGACGGAAAGAGTAGAAGAACCAAAATTTACAAATGCTGCCTGACTCGGCAGCTTGAATTGAGCCGGTGTGTTGATGGTTAGTGCATTGGGCAGAATGCCGCTTTCGAGCGAAGGATTAGTGACGATGATGGCGGCGTTTTGCGACGGAGCATTTTCAGGCACTGCCACGGTCAGTAAAGAAGATGAGACGAACTGGGCGGCAATCGGGTCCAGACTGCCGATGCGCACCACAGCGCCGGGAGCAAAACCGGAGCCGGAAATCCGAAGGTTGGCGGACTTGTCATTCTTGATGTGGGTGCGATTCACGCCAGAAACAACAGGCGCGGTCGCTGAGGGCTGCGTCTGGGTGAAGGCCACACCCGTTGCCCGGTTTTGCGGGGCAACTACGGACTGCTGAATGATGGCCGCAGCCGGATTGGAAAGCGCCGCCGCGGTATCCAGAATGACGAGGTTAGGGTTGCCGTTGGATCCAGCAATAAACGCCCGCGATCCCGATGGGTTGAGCGAGATCATGGTTTGCTGTCCGGCGGGCACCCCGGCAGGCAGTGGCACTTCGGCGAGGATGTCGCCGAAGGGGAGGTCAACCACGTCGACCACCAGCCCGGGAAGAGAGAAGTTGAAGTTCACGACATAGGCCACTGTCTGCCCCGGATGAATTGGGTTCGGCCCTGAGGTGACAGACACGGCAAAATCAAATGGCACAGTGGTAAACGTTGCGTTGGTGGCTGTACTGATCACCACCAGTCCTCCAGAGCGGATTGCGGACAGAAGCCTTCCGTCGGGAGAAATGGCGAGATTCTCAGCACCTTGAAAGAAGAAGAAATCGTCGGGGCCGCTGAGGGGCGTGACTGTTGCAGTGCCCAGGTCTACAGCAACTATGTCAGCGCTGGTATTAAGAAATAATTTGTTGCCGAAGACCACCGGGTTATTGAAGAAGAGGTCAAGGCTGTTGGGATCATCTCCCACCAGGCCGTTCAGCGAGATCTTGCGCGCAGTACTCAGGGTAGCCGCATCAATCAGGATGACGTTTTCATCATCGACATCGGTTGCGATAATCGTCTTTCCGTCGGCAGTGATGGCCAGTTGATCTGCCCGGATGGGACGAATGCGTTTTATTTCCGCCTGAATGGCCAGGTCAATCACGGAAACGTATTGCCCATTCAGATTGGCTACATAGGCCAGCCGGCCGTCGGGGGAAAAGACAATTGAGTTCGGCGTGGAGCCGGTCGGGATTGCGGCAACTTGTGTGTTATCAGATACATTGAAGATGCGCGCCAGGGCAGAAGTGCCATCCATTACGGCGTAACGCTCGGCAGTCTGCCCGGCGGCTGAAACTACCGCCAACAGGCAGATTGCCGCAATAAGAAAGGCAGGGATCCGGGACTTGAGCATAATTTAATTTCTCCTTATTTTTGAGGGCGTTTTGATGAAGGTTGTAAGGGAAGCCGCGCGTTGCACTATACAAAGCTAAGTGGCTGAAATTGAGCAAACGTTGCAGGAATGCGGCAAAATTTATAAGAACCGTGTGAGAGTGCCGTGCTTTTCAGCCCAATCAGCGATCCAGCAAAGCACAGAAACAGAACTTTGTCGCAGACACGCGCGGGACGGAATCATCGCTTGAAGATGCTCGGGGGAGGTTCGGGATCTGGTTTTCTGAGGAAGCGGTCTTCTGCCATCGTCCAGCGCGACAGCACGGCGCCTGCGATGAGCGAGACGGCTGCCAGGATGATGGCGGCCAGGCGGAGCGAGTAGGGCAGAGGAAGTTTGTGTGCAATCCATGCCAGCAGAAGGGCAAGGCAGAAAAGTGCCATCGATAGGCGGGAATGTGTAGTGGTGTCGCGTACGAGATCGGCATCGACGCCGCGGGCGAGGTCATATTGCCGTTGCTGGAATCTTTGCCACCAGGACACAGGGTTGAGTACTGAGATGGCGCGAGGTAAAGGCTTGTTGGCTGCAGAATGCCTGGTTCATTTTTAAGCTAAAGCGATGTTGCCGTGGATGAAAAAGGAAAATGAAATTTCAATACGGAGGCAACTTGATCAGCTCCCTCAGAGGCTGCCGGGGCGTACCCGGAAGTTTTTTTAGCTGTAGCTCTCAATGTGTACGGTCCAGGGGTCTTGAGCGCTCCGCATATCGAGATGAAGAGTTTTGACGGTGTGGAGACATTTGTACAACTGGCGGCCGACAGATCTCTGCGACCGATTGAAGAGGGAATGCTGATTGCTATTTGCTGTTCTTGTACACCGTTCCGCCCTTCATCACAAACACAGGATGCTGCAATAGGGTAATGTCCCTGGTCGGGTCGCCAGACACGGCAATCATGTCAGCGAACTTGCCCTGCTCAATGCTTCCAATCCGGTCAGACCAGCCCAGCAGATCGGCGGCATTCACGGTTCCGGTCTGAATCGACTGCAACGGCGTCAGACCAAGCTTCACGTAAACTTCAAACTCGTGAGCGTTGAGACCGTGCGGATAAACCGCCGCATCCGTTCCCAGGGCAATCTTCACGCCGGCCTGTATGGCCTTGCCCACATTCTGGCGCATGGCCGCGGTGACGGTTTTCATTTTTTCGGCATACATCGGAGGCAGGCCGATCTTGACTGCGTTCTCGCGCATCCAGTCGCCCAGGTATTGCGTTGGAACAAGGTAAGTGCCGTGCTCTTTCATGATCTTGATGGCGTTGTCGTCAATGTAAGAGCCGTGCTCAATCGAGTCCACTCCGGCCTCGGCGGCCCACGCAATGCCCTGCGCGCCGTGCGCGTGCGCCGCCACTTTGCGGCCGAGGCGGTGTGCATCCGCCACAATGGCCTTCAATTCCTCCAACGTGTATTGCGATGCCTGCGGATCATCGCCCTTTGAGAGCACGCCGCCGGTGGCGCAGACCTTGATCACGTCCGCGCCGTACTTGATGATCTCTCTCACCTTGTGCTGGACGGCTTCAACTCCGTCAGCAGCTCCGTCCGATGCCGCATGCCATTCGTAGGGCAGCAGGTTCTGATCGCAATGTCCGCCTGTGATTGAAAGCGGTGGACCGCTGGCCAGCATGCGGGGACCCGGAACCATTCCTTCATTAATGGCGTCGCGCAGCGCGATGTCTGTGTAACCGCGCGCGCCTACGTTGCGCACCGTGGTGAAGCCTGCCTCCAGAGTGATGCGCGCATTCTTGGCTCCGATCAGCGCCTCCTTGGGAATGGAGATGCCCAACTCCTGGTAGCCGAAGCTGGGATCAAAGGTCAGGTGAGTATGCGCATCGATGAGCCCGGGCAGCAGGGTCGCATTGGGCAAATCAATCACGTGGGCTCCCTTGGGCGCTGGTTCTCCACTGCTGACGGACGCAATCCGGTCCCCTTTGATAGTCACCGTAGCGTTGTCCAGCATTTTGCCTGTTTTCACGTCGAGCAAATGACCTGCATGGACCACGGTGATCACCGGTTCAGAGGCGCTCGCAGGTTGTTGGGTGAAGGCAAGACAAGGGAATACAGGGATCAGGAGCAGGAGTTTGAGAAGCTTCATAAGTGCCGGGGATTATAGCAGGCGGATTTTCGGAAACATCTATTTCCCGCTCGGTAGGTCTTCCCACAAAAAAATGAAACCGGCCGCGCTTCATTCCACGGCCGGTCAATTTTTTACATGGTTACTTTTTAGCCTGGCAACGGTATCCCGCGCGTACACGGCTTGTTCAGCTTCTGTTGTGGTGGCGTCGGCGGTGTAGCCCACGGGCCGGTAGCGGTGGAGAAGTCAAAGAACTCAGTCATGTCCGGCATGGAAGCATCTCGCGCCGTCAGGTTCGGAAGCCCAAAGCGTGTCTCAATCAGCTTGAGCGCAGCGGTATAGTCCATGGGCGTATGCGAAACGAAGTTCTTTTTCGCAAATGGCGAAACCAGGAACATGGGAACACGGAAACCGCTCAAGGTGAAATCGCCGGGAGTGTGGACCGTTTGTCCTATATTGAGGTTTGGCGGTATCCCATCAGGGTTCGGCACTGGAATGGGCGGTACATGGTCATAGGCGCCCCCACCTTCGTCATAAGTCTGAATGAACACCGAATCTTTCCACGAAGGGCTGTTCATTAGAGCAGTGATCAGTTTCTCAGAGAATTGCGCCCCCACCTGAATGTTGCCAGTGGGATGCTCGTCCACAGAGCTGGGCGTGGATCCATTGGTGTCCTCTACGCCGGTTTCAATGTACGCCACTTGGGGCAGCGTTCCGTTCTGCACGTCAGTGAAATACTGGCTGAGAGGCACCACGTTGGTACTGTGCGTTTTGGAATACACGAAGAAGGAGAAGTAAGTGTTCTTACCTCCTTCGTAAATTTTCCAGCTTATATGCGCGTTATCCATTAATTGGAAAATTGTGGTTGCCGTGAGCTGCCGCGTGGGAGGAACAATCCAACCCTGTGAAGTTGCTGCCATCCAGTACATGCGGTTTGGAGTGGTCCGAGTGGGCACGGGCGAAAAGAACTTGTCAGACATGGCAAAGTTCGTGGCCATAAAATAGTAGAAGGGTATGTCAGTTTCATCGTAGAAGCCCATCGCGCGCCTGCCGGTGAAATCGGTAAACCCGGGCTGTCCGGCCAGCGCCTCGTCGTGTGCGAAATGCCCCTGCACGAAGGCAAAACCATCCATGGGAAATGAGGAAGTGTTACCCGGCTGTCCCAGGTTCCACGAACGATGCGTCTCATTCCATGATGGCGTCAAGTTCTCAGAACACACGCTGCCCATATGGAAAGCATCAATCAAAGGCCCCGGTTTACCGGTGACCGGATCAAATCCAGCAGTGGCCACTCCTGCGGGAGTCTTGTTCGGCCCCCACGTGTCGACTTCCTGTGGCAATGGTGGGTTTTGTTCCGCACGGTAGAGATTGATCTGTCCGAAATAGCTGTCAAAGGACCGGTTTTCCTGCATGAACAGGATAATGTGGTTAATGGAATTCAAGCTTGCAGCTTGCGGTGTAGGGGTCGGCGAGGGGGTTCCTCCTCCTCCTCCTAGTCCTATGCCTTGGCAACCGGCTAAAAGCATAACGGCTGCACATGAGCAGCTCAGAAACAGCGCAGTTTTCATCCGTTTAAACTGAATCTTCATCCTGGTTACCCATGGGCCTTTCACTCTTCTTCGTGGGATGAAATAAACGGAATAGCTGTTGGCGCGCTGCTCACAAAAAATTTTTGCTTAGCCGGTGATTACAGGCAGGTTTTGGCATCCAGAGTAGCTGGCCAGAGTTGCTGGACGGCAACTCACCATGCAACCTCCGCGCGCAATTCTGCGTCAGGCAGTTGCGCTTGTGACAAGCCGTTGCACATGCAGCCACAATTTTGTCAGCAAGGCTCCACGATCAATGCCCGCGGCCAAGGTTTGTCACAGCTATAATTCTTTCCGTATGAACCTGGAGAAGAAGCTCGCAGAACTGAAGCGCAGAGACGGTCTGGCTGAGGCTGGCGGTGGGGAAGAGCGTCGCGCACGCCAACACAAAGAAGGCAAAATGTCAGCCCGTGAACGGATCGAATTCCTTCTCGACGAAGGCACCTTTGAGGAATTCGACAAGATGATTACGCACCGCTGCACCGACTTTGGTATGGGTGAAGCCGCTCAAAAAACATATGGAGACGGTTTCGTCACCGGCTATGGCCGCATCGAAGGCCGTCTGGTCTTTGTTTTTGCCCAGGATTTCACCGTCTTTGGCGGCTCCCTCTCTGAAGCAAATGCCGCCAAGATCGTCAAGATTATGGATATGGCCATGAAAGTAGGTGCGCCGCTCATCGGCCTGAATGACTCAGGCGGAGCGCGCATCCAGGAAGGCGTAATGTCCCTGGCCGGATACGCCGATATCTTCCTGCGCAACACTCTAGCCAGCGGCGTAATTCCCCAGATCTCCGCCATCATGGGCCCCTGCGCCGGAGGGGCTGTTTACTCGCCCGCCATTACTGACTTCATTCTCATGGTGGACAAAACTTCTTACATGTTCGTCACTGGCCCTGACGTGATAAAAACTGTTACCCATGAGGAGGTTACCAAAGAGCAGCTTGGCGGCGCTACCACGCACAATGAAACTTCCGGCGTGGCCCACTTCATGGCGCATGACGATGCCGAGTGCCTCTCCATGATCCGCGAAGTGCTCAGCTTTATACCTTCCAACAACCTGGATGACGCACCCCGCCGCGAGTGCAGCGACCCAATTGACCGCGCTGATCCTGAGCTAGACACCACCGTGCCGGCTGAATCCAATCAGCCCTATGACATCAAGGACGCGATCAGCCGCGTGGTGGATGACAGCTATTTTTTTGAAGTCCACGAACACTACGCCAGGAACATTGTGGTTGGCTTTGCCCGGCTCAATGGCCGTCCCGTGGGCATTGTGGCGAACCAGCCGGCATTTCTCGCTGGCGTGCTCGACATTAACGCCTCCAGCAAGGGCGCGCGATTTGTCCGCTTCTGTGACGCTTTCAATATTCCGCTGATCACTTTTGAAGACGTGCCAGGATTTCTGCCGGGAACGCAGCAGGAATACGGTGGCATCATCCGCCACGGCGCCAAATTGCTCTTCGCCTTTGCTGAAGCTACCGTGCCCAAGATGACGGTGATCACCCGCAAAGCCTACGGCGGCGCTTATTGCGTTATGTCATCCAAGCACATTCGTACCGACGTGAACTTTGCCTGGCCAACCGCTGAGATTGCGGTTATGGGTCCTGAGGGCGCGGTCAATATCGTGTATAAGCGCGAACTTGAGCGCGCCGGCGCAGCCATGGAGCAGGTGCGGAAAGAAAAGATTGAAGAATTCCGCGAGCGCTTTGCCAATCCTTATATCGCCGCCGAGCGCGGCTATGTCGATGCTGTCATCCAGCCACGCGAGACCCGCAAAAAACTCATTGACGCGCTGGAGATGCTTCAGACCAAGCGGGACAAGAACCCGCCGAAAAAGCATGGGAATATACCGCTGTAGCTTTTTCAAACCCCGAGCGAAGCAAGCATTTCTCTTGCGCGGCTACTTGCCAATAATAACCACGCCCCAGCATGTAGCATTCAGAAGTGCCGTGATTGACGCTGCAATCACAAGCCCTTTGGCTGTATCGGTCTTGCCGTCTTTCTTAAAACAGATGTAGAGCGGAATTACATAGACCAGTTGAATCACCCCAATTCCACCAATCAGGACAAACAGCACGCCTAAACTACTAGCTGAACCACCCAAAACAATCGACAAGACAAGGGTCGCAATGTTCAGGCCCCAGCAAAGCACCAGGCCGAAGATGACTGTTCCTTCATCGTTGTTAACGCGGTTGTCATCGTTGTTCATGCGAATGTCGTCTTTCCCTGAAAGTCGCGGAGCCGAGCCAGGCGCGTCATTTCGAGCTCATCGCGGTAAAAAAGATTGTAGGTATCAAACGGAATCACCGCCGTCCGGATGAACAATGTGCACGCAGGATTTTTTGACTGATCGCACATCAAACGCGTAGGCGTCGATAAACTGCATGATCAGAATCCGAAACACATTGCTATAACTGAGCTCAGGCGCCAGGACGCGGGGCAGGCAGCACAACAAATCATGCAGGCTACCCGCACTGGACTGAGGCGAATGGTTGGTGGCAAACAGGCGGAAGATATTTTCGCGAGACCAGTTCATCCTGTTCGTAACAATCGTGTTGAGTCCGCCCTCGATCAATATCTCTGGATCGATCATGCCTGTCAGCGGCACTACCTTGCCATCCAACTTTAGGGCATAACCCATCGCCAGGCTGTCAGGATGGCACGGCACGGGGATGATGTCTTCCGGCTTGAACACGCTGCATTGTTCCAGAATGCCGCGCCGTACTTCCGTCAGCGTAAGCCGGTCTTTTGCAGGATCAAATCCCTCCAGGCGTCCCGCAGCCTGAATCGGCTGGAACGTTACGCCGCGCACGCACCGTTGCTGCAGGGCAAAGTCAATGATCTTTCCGATCTCGCGATCGTTCAGCCCTTTTTTTAGCGTTACAACCAGCGTAGTGGAAATGCCAAATTCGTTCAGGTTTGCCAGTGCGTCTTCGCGGATTCTACGAAGGTCAGCGCCGCGCAGCTCCATGAGAGCATCTTTTTCGAACGAATCAAATTGCAGATAAATTTCAAAATCCGGCATGTAGGTAGCCAGCCGGCGCGTAAAGTCACGGTCTTGCGCGATGCGAATGCCATTGGTGTTCACCATCAGGTGGCGGATCGGCTGTGCCTTGCAATAATCGAGCACAGCAAAAAACTCAGGATGCAGGGTTGGTTCGCCGCCGGATATCTGCACCACGTCCGGATGGCCTTCATTCCTCACCACCGCCGCCACCATCTTCTCAATCTCTGGCATGCTCCGATATTGCTGCCTGGCCGGGCCGCTCTCCGCATAGCAAATCGGACAATTCAGGTTGCAATGATCGTTGATCTCAATCAACGACAGGCAGGAATGCTGCTCATGGTCGCTGCACAAACCGCAATCGTAGGGGCAGCCCCACTTCACCGGCGTGTTGTAAACGTTTGGCATCTCCGGAGGCTTGATGAATACCTCGCGGCAGCGCTTGTAATAATCCACGTCATCTGCGATCAACACCTTCTCGCTGCCGTGCTGCGGACAGCGCTTCAGCATAAAGACTTTGCCGTCCTGGAAAATAATCTTGCCTTCAACTTTGTTCAGGCAAGTGGAGCAGATGGAAATTACAGTGTCGTAAAAGAGATAAGGCCGAAGGCGTTCCGCCAAGCGTAGTTTCCTTCCTATGTTGCTGCCGATGCCGCAATCTTTTCGGATTTTGTGGAAAGCCACCGTCGAACATCGCGTGAGTAATACAACAGCATAGCGATGCATGTCCACTGCAAACTATTCAGCATCAGAAATGTCGGATCGGGCTTCAAGAAGTCAATCACCAAGCGCCATCCAAAGTATCCGACCATGAACAATTTAAAGATGTCTCCCTGCATATGAAATCTGCGCATTTTAGCGAACAGGAACAAGCCCAGACAAAGAAGAAGAATAATTTCATAAAGCTGCGTGGGATGGCGCCTTATTCCATCGCCAAAGTTGACGCCCCACGGAAGGCTGGTCGCGCTGCCATAACTGTCGTCATTGAGCCCAGCCAAAAAGCAGCCGATGCGGCCTACAGCAATGCCAACGCACAACGGGATCGCAAATAAATCACCGGTTCGGCTGGCAAATCCCATTTTCTTTTTCGCATATTCCACCGCAATCAGAGCGCCAGCCAGTCCGCCGACAATTGTCTTGCCTCCCCACACCACGTGCCAGTTGTTCCAGTACTGAAGAACCCTCCCCGGATCTTCCAGCCAATACATCAATTTGCTGCCCGTGGCCGCTCCTGCCACTGCCGCAGCAATCACTGACCATCGCACACTATGGGGAACAGGATCTCCAAGGCGCCGCTGTAATAAACGAAATGCAGCAAATCCCAGGCTGTAAGCCATTGACTCAAAGATGAAATGCGAATTTATGGTCAACCCGAAAAGATGAAAGTAGACAGGAAAAGACATGAGTCGCTAGTAATTGTGGGCGACTTGGGTCGCTCCTTTCAAGTGATTTCGTTGAAATGTAGGACAGGCGAGCGACAATGACAATAGCATTGCCGCAATTCAAAGGCGTTCCCGAGTATTAGCGGCGCGCGGTACAGGGAAAATAGCTCGCGACTACCTGGATTTAGAAAATACGCTTGGGATTCAGGAAGAAGCAGACGCCGAGGACATAGTCCTGCCCTGAATCTCAATATACACATTGATCAAACTCACCGCTGCCGGCGTGACTCCCGGAATTCGCGAAGCCTGACCGAGCGTCCGTGGGCGTACCCGTTGCAGCTTTTCATTCATTTCCCGCGAAAGGCCGCTGACTTTCCCATAATCGAACCAGTCTGGGATAACACGTTGTTCGGCTTTTTTCAGTCGCTCAATGGATTTCTTCTGCTGATCGAGATAACCCGCATACTTGATCTCAGTCTCGACCGTCTTCATCTCATTGCGAGCGGCAGCCGAAAGCCTGAAAGCACTCAGTTGCATAGATGATATCCCCCTGACGGAAGTGTCATCCCGAACCGAAGCCGACGAGAGCAGTTGAGCATGCGAGATTGATGTTTCAGTCGAAGGTGAGGGATCTGCTCCGCTGCAGTTTCCGGAAGCTGAATTCACAACCTCCGACGTAGCAGAGCCGATTCCTCGCTGCGCTCGGAATGACACATCGTGGGGGCGCGAACTTGCGTCGAAGCAGCCGCTGTTTGAGAGCTGATCAACCTCGGCAAAGAACTCCGGATACCTCTCCCGCACAACCGGCGCCAGATCCTCAATCACAATCTCCGGACGCCTCAGCAACTGCGCCAACGTCGACCCAAGCGGAGCTGGCCAAGCCATTGCCGTTTTCCTCTGCCGGCCCGATCCTGCCATTCATCCTCACCAGCCCGTGAGCTTCGAGCACTCTGTGTAGCCAACCGCTCCTGCTGCGCCCTTTCAATTTTCTCCAGTATCTCTCCGGAGACGCGCGTCTTCTCCAGCAATGCACCCAGCTTTTGAGCCCTCTCCTGTTTGGCCAGGTAATCCGCCCATGCAGCATCGCCAATCAGCCCCACGCGCCGCCCATGCGGTGTCAGTCTTCTGTCAGCGTTGTCGATCCGCAAATGCAGCCGGAACTCAGCACGTGAGGTAAACATCCGGTACGGCTCGTTGGTTCCCTTGCTGATAAGATCATCAATGAGAATCGCCGTGTACGCTTCCGTGCGATCCAGCACCAGCGGCGTCTCACCCTTAATTTTCAACGCTGCATTGATTCCTGCCATGATCCCCTGGCAGGCTGCCTCTTCATATCCTGAAGTCCCGTTAATCTGCCCGGCCAGAAACAGCCGCTCAATCTTTTTTACTTCCAGCGTCCGCTCCAGCTCAGTCGGATCAATCGAGTCATACTCAATGGCGTAGCCCGGGCGCAGCATCTCAGCTGTCTCCAACCCCGGAACAGACTTGATCACCGCCAACTGCACATCAATTGGCATGGACGTGCTCATGCCGTTCACGTAAATCTCGTGCGTGTTCAGCCCTTCCGGCTCAAGAAAGAGCTGGTGCGTGAGCTTGTCGGGGAACTTTACGATCTTGTCTTCAATACTGGGGCAATATCGCGGCCCAATGCTCTTGATCTGCCCTGAATACATGGGTGAGCGATGGACGTTTTCGCGGATAATCCGGTGCGTCTCTTCCGTGGTGAACGCGATGTAGCACGGCACTTGCTTCTGCGTAATCTTCTTTGTGCGAAAACTGAACGGGGTGGGATCAGCATCTCCGGGCTGGACCTCAAAGCGTTTCCAGTCAATGCTGCGCCCATCGAGCCTCGGCGGGGTTCCTGTCTTCAGGCGGCATCCGCGCAATCCCATCAGCTTGAGCGACTCGCCCAGCAATTGTGATGGCGGTTCGCCACTGCGTCCCGCAGGATACGTTTGCTCGCCACAGTGGATCAGCCCATTAAGAAATGTTCCCGTCGTGATAATGATGGCCTGCGCGCCCACCGTTCGGCCATCACGGAGGCTTATTCCTGTCGCTCGCGCTCCAAACCGCCGGCGAGCCTCGTCACCCAATAATCCCTCTGCGCTGTCCACGGGCAGCTCGGCGCGCAAGTCGGCCTCGCCGCTGAAAGCGAGACTCTCAAGCTCCTTATCCGCCTCCGCGCCTCCGCGCCTCCGCGGTGATGAATCCGTTTTGGTTTTCTCCGTGTCTCCGTGTCTCCGTGGTAGGTTTTGTGCGTCCTCCACCATCAGCTCAGCCACTTCCGCCTGCTTGATATGGAGATTCGGCTGGCTCTCCAGCACCTCGCGCATCTTCAACCGGTATTGCTGCTTGTCGCACTGCGCCCGTGGCGACCATACGGCGGGCCCGCGCGAAGTGTTTAGCAGACGGAACTGGATTCCGACTGCATCCGTCACCTCGCCCATGATCCCGCCCAGCGCGTCTACTTCCCGTACCAGATGACCTTTGGCGATGCCGCCGACAGCGGGATTGCAGGACATCTGCGCGATCAGATCCACGTTCAGCGTGAAGAGGGCGGTTTTGAGTCCCATGCGGGCGGCAGCCATGGCGGCTTCACATCCGGCATGACCGGCGCCGACCACAACAACATCGTACTGTTCCGTAAACTTCTGCATTTTGCCGATCTATCTATTTTGAGGGGTACAAGCCGAAAGCAGCAAGTCCAGTGCTGGCGCAATGCTCGTTAGACTGGCTCTGAACCAAAGCGCAGTACATTGCCGTCTGGATCTCAAATGGAATTCAAGCGCCCACGGGTAATTGGTCGGGGGCATGCGTATGGGCACGCCTTGCGATTTGAGTTCCTGGTGGAGTTTTTCTGCATCTTCCACGCCCACGCAGGCCGATGCTCCACCTCGCCCCTGGCCTCCGCGGCAGAGATAAATACCGGCGCCATCGCGATTCACACTGGTGAAATTGTCATCGCTCCAGGTTGCATTCTTAAAGCCGAGCTGGTCCACCTAGAATCGGAGGCTGTTGGCCATTTCTCCACGCGCAGGATTGCCTGTGCGTTCTCGAAGCGGACAGTGATTGGGGCATTCATATTCAGCGCCAACTCCGCGGAGATTTGGGCCCCGCCAGAGCGAACCAAAGAGCCTCAGGCCCTTGCTTTTCTCACGCTTGGTCGCGAGGTCCGGCCCGCATCCAGGCCCAGCGTCTCGCCGGCGCTGTGAGCATAAAAGATGATAAACATCAGCAGCAGCGGGATATGTTCAAGCTCATTGCCCAGGTATCGCCATGCCGGGGTGCCGGGGGGCAGATTCCAGGTAGAGAGCACCAGTTGGAGCATGAAAAATACCCCAACGATGGAAAATAGCCTCACGCGGAATCCCAGCACCATGGAAAGCCCAATGAGTAGCTCTATGAAAGCTACTGCATACGCGAAAAACATGGCATGGTGCAGCGTGAATTGGAGGAACGGTTTATAAAAACTCACAGCCGTTTCCTGTACAAAACCGGTCACCCAGTGACTGTAGCCTTCGCGCGCAAATTGCGTGCTCGCCAGCTTGTACTCCGCGAAAAACAAGAACATGATGCCGACGCCAATGCGCGCGATCGCCATGGCATTCGAAGATGCACCGTTGGACTTTGCCATTAATGGGACCCTCAGCTATTCATACTGAACTTTGTCTGCCTGCTTGAACACCTTACCGTCTTTCATCACAAAGTTCACCTGTTTCAGCGCATCAACGTTGCTCAAAGGATTACCTGCAACGGCAATAATGTCCGCATACGCGCCCGGCGCAATCACGCCCAGTTCACCCTGCATGTCCAGCAGGTCCGCGGCCCGCGACGTGGCTGCCTGGATCGCCTGCATCGGAGTCATCCCGAACTTCACCAAGTATCCGAATTCATTGGCGATAGGTTGGGTCCAGGGGATTCCACCCATATCCGTTCCAAATGCGATCTTGACCCCCGCTTTCAGGGCCTTCTTGAATGAAACCTCGTGTTCTGCGGCGCGCTCGCGGTCGCGCTGGCCATCGGGCGTGTCTGCTGGAGCCCAATCCAGGTAGTAAACCGTCAGCGTAGGCACATACCATGTACCCTGTTTCAGCATCTGCGAGATGGCGGCATCATCGAGCGCGAGCCCGTGCTCAATGGAATCGCATCCTCCGTCCAGGGCTCGATGCAGGCCGATGCCGCTGTAAGCATGGCACGCGACTTTATGCTGCTGGCCATGAGCTTCGTCCGTCACGGCTTTCAGTTCTTCTGTGGTGAGGGTTGGCTGGGAAACCAGTTTTCCCTGCTTGTTCACCCAGGAGCGGTGCGTCATGTATACCTTGATCCAGTCCGCGCCGTTCTCCAGTTGCTCGCGAGCAATCTTTCTCAGCTCCACCGGCCCATCTCCCAATTGCGCGCCGTGAGGAACGACGATATCCGGGTTGTAACCTTCGAGTGGATAGCCGCCAGTTACGGAGATTGCACGCGTGACCACAAACATTCGCGGCCCGGGAATGTATCCGGCGTTGATCGCCTCCTTGATGCCGACGTCGCCGTAACCTGCGCCTTCTGTTTCAAGATCACGCAACGTGGTAAATCCTTCTTCTAAAGCGCGACGGGCAGAGACTGTGGCACGCGCCGCCCTGAAAGCTACGGGATGCTTCAGCAGCTGAATGTCATATCCGCCCTCGGCGGGGTCCTCACCCTGAAGAAATATGTGGGTATGCGTGTCAATCAACCCCGGGAGGACGGTTTGCTCCGGGCCAAAGTTCATGACCGTAGCTCCTGCCGGCGCGGTGCCGCCTTCCCGAACGCTGTCAATTTTGTTGCCGGTTATAACAATAGTCACATTGTGGCGCGGCTCCGCCGAAGTGCCGTCAATCAGGCTGGCTGCGCGGATAACCACGGTCTTCTCCGGCGGAGTTTGTGGCTTTTGGGCGATGAGAGCTGTGCTGAGCAGAGCGATAAAGGCAAAGATTACGATTGGACGCGACAAAGGAAGTTCCCTCCAGAGAAGCGAAAAAGATTGGAGCGGAAATATGAATACGCTTACACCGGCCAATATGCAATGGCCGCGCAGCTGCCAGACCGCCGGGAAAAGCGTCGCCATCTCCTTGCCTTCTCTCGGTTGTTATAGGGATTCTTGCTTAACTACTCTAATTTCTTTGTCTTACGACTGAAAACCAGGTTCGGTGGGGACAACTCTTTAGTGGCTACAAAAGTTGTAACCGAAGTACAATAAGTAGGATCAAAAGCTAGGAATCCTAATGTCATCATTGCCCCTGCCGATTGCCGCCTTTGTTGCCGGCATCATTTCATTCCTCTCGCCGTGCGTCCTGCCGCTGGTGCCCGGATACGTATCACTCGTTTCCGGAGCAAGCGTGGAAGAGCTCCAGACCAAAGATCGTAAGCTGCTGAATACAGTGCTGTTGCACTCCATCATGTTCATCCTTGGCTTTACAGTGGTCTTTGTATCCCTGGGGGCGGCGGCCACCAGCCTGGGCCATCTGATGAAGATGTACAAAAAGGAGCTGACCTGGATTGCCGGGATAGTGATCATCATCTTTGGTCTGCACCTGACCGGGATTCTGAAAATCAAGCAACTGTATGCGGATAAGCGTCTTCATTCGGCCGGCAGCGGCAAATCCCCCCTTGGGGCTTTTGTGATCGGTTTTGCCTTCGCGTTTGGCTGGACGCCGTGCATCGGTCCCATCCTGGCTGGAATTCTTACTCTGGCAGGCAGCGCCGATACCGTCCAGCGAGGGATTTTCCTGCTGTTTATCTATTCACTGGGCCTGGCAATCCCGTTCCTTTTGACGTCATTGGTCATGGACCGCTTCCTGGCTTTTTCGCGGCGGTTTATGCGTTACGTACACGCTGTGGAGGTAGGCAGTGGCGTTCTTCTCATTGTTTTCGGCGTGTTGATTTTTACCCGGCACTTTACTGTGCTCTCCAGTTATCTGGGGTTCCTGAATCGATTTGCGTGGTGAGGTATTAGCGTGAAGCGTAGTTTAATTTTTGTCGTCTTCGTCATCCTTGTTATCACCGGCTTCCTGTTCCTGGGCAAACGCATGTCTCACGACGGCCAGAGCAAAGCCTCTGCCAACTCCAACGGGACGCCCAACACTCCCACACAGTCTGCAGGGCCTGGAACCGGCAGCCTTGCTCCGGATTTTGATCTCAAGGTCCTTGACGGCAATGGCAAGACAATGAAGCTTTCATCTTTGCGCGGGAAAGCCGTGATCGTGGATTTCTGGGCTACGTACTGCGGTCCGTGCAAGATCGAGATGCCCTGGTTTGTGGAGTTGCAGAACAAATATGGCAAGGACGGTCTCCAGATTGTCGGGGTGGCAGAGGACGACGCGGGCGAAAAGGCAATCTCAGACTTTACCCACAAAATGGGCATCAACTATCCGATTTTGATTGGGACGGAAAAAGTTGCAGATCTTTATGGCGGGCTCGATGGTCTGCCGACTACTTTCTTCCTCGATCGTTCCGGCAAGATCATTGATAAACAATTGGGCCTGATCAGCGAGTCGGTCATCGTGGACAACATTAAAAAGGGACTGGCCAGTGGAGAAAAGTCCGGTTCAACTCCGGCTGCAGGACAATGAAAATTAAATTGCTCTTTTCACTTTTATTTGTTCCGGCTTTGGCCTGCTTTACCGCAGCACAGTCGCTCACGCCTGCCGGCCCTCAAGAAAAGGTCAGCTTTGAGCCGCTGAATACCGTTGCGGTCAATCCAGCGCATCCGGCTCCGCTGCGGCTGGTTTTCCACGTTAAGCCCGGCTTTCATATCAACTCCAACAAGCCGCTCACGCCTGAGTTGATTCCTACAGTCGTGCATTTCTCACTGCCGGACGATCTGGTGATAGGACGAGTTCAGTATCCTGCAGGGCAGATGAAGAGTTTTCCCTTTGACCCAACGGCAAAGCTGAGTGTCTATTCCGGCAATATCATCGTTACAGGTCGCCTGATCGCTCCGCCGCACGCAGGGGCCGGCACTTACACCGTTCACGGTGATTTCCGCTATCAGGCTTGTGACAACAATGCCTGTTATCCGCCCAAGACTCTGCCCATTGCTTTCAACGTGAAGGTGAATGCTCACTCAGGCGGTCCTCGTGCTCATGGCAACAGCCAGAGCCCGCATATACACAATTAAGCAATTAGCAACTGGCACTTAGTAATTAGCCGGCTCCGCCGCTGCTAAGCAAGAAAGCTCGATCACCCGATCACGCGGCGATCACCAGATCACCCGATTAACTACAGCCTGATCCCTCTCACTTCCTCAATCTCTTTGATCGCCCTGATCTCCTCCAGCACGCTCTCCGGCGCTGGAGAATCTACCTGCACCACCGCGATTGCCTCAGCACCCTGCTGATTCCTGCTGCGTCCCAGCGCAAAATTTCCGATATTGACGTTGTGCTTGCCCAGAAGCGTACCCACCTTCCCGACCACGCCGGGAACGTCACGGTTGCGCAGGTAAATCAAATTGCCTTCCAGCGGTACTTCGATCCCGATCCCATCCACTTCCAGCAATCTCAGCCAGGAGCCCCGCAACACGGCGCCGCACACCAGCCGCTCGTCTGCGCTGGTTTTTAGCTGAACGCAAACTCCATCTGCGGCTCCCGTTGCGGTGCCGTCTTTCTTGCTTTCATGCACCTGGATCCCACGCTCCTGGGCAATGGCGGCGGCATTCACCACATTGGCGCGTTCGGCCACTCGCTGGTTCAGTATTCCCTGAATGGCGGCGTTGCGGATCAACTCAGTCTTCCACTCTGTCAAACGTCCGCTATATCGGATCGAGATCGCCTCAATGGAGCCCGTGGGTGAGACAACATTCGCCAGGAATGCTCCCAGTTTTTCCGCCAGAGCAATGTAGGGTTTCATCTGGGCGTATTGCTGGTCATCAATGGACGGCATGTTGACGGCGTTCTGGATCACACCACGTTTCAGGTATTCACGGATCTGGCTGGCGATCTGCAATCCCACGGCATCCTGCGCTTCATTGGTGGAACCCGCGATGTGCGGCGTGGCGACTACGTTTTCCAATGAGAGCAGCTGCGATTCCTTGGGAGGCTCTTCTGAAAACACATCCAGCGCCACTCCTCCCACCTGCTTGCTGGCCAGACCAGTAGCCAGCGCAGCCTCGTCCACCAGTTCGCCTCGAGCGCAGTTGATAATGCGCACACCTTTTTTCATCTTCTTGATTGCCTGCTCGTTGATCATTCCAGTGGTCTGCGGAGTGAGGCCCATATGCAGCGTGAGGTAGTCGGCTGCGGCATAGACCTGGTCAAGATCAGCCATTTGGATTTCCAACTCGCGCGCTACTGAGGCGGCCACAAATGGGTCATGAGCAATCAATTTCATTTCAAAGGCCCTGGCACGCTTCGCCACCTCCATGCCAATCCGCCCCAGACCGATTATGCCCAGGGTTTTGCCGCGCAACTCTGTCCCTTGCAGAAATTTCTTTTCCCACTTGCCTGCGCGTGTGGTGGTGTCAGCGCGGACAAGGTGTCGTGCGAGAGCAAGCATCAGCGCGAGTGTGTGCTCGGCGACCGCTACGGCGTTCGCGCCCGGAGTGTTCATAACGGCGATGCCGGCCTTGGTGGCCGCATCAAGATCTATGTTGTCCACCCCCACTCCGGCGCGGCCGATGACGCGCAGCTTGCCCGCGCTGCGCAGCACGTCAGCATTTACATAAACTGCGGAGCGGACGATAAGAGCGTCAGCGTCGGGCAATGCCCCGGCAAGATTGCCGTTGATCTGGTCCGCCGTGACAACGTTCCAGCCTGGCTCGTCTTTTAAAACTTGTACCGCATTTGCAGCCACTTTCTCAGCCACAACAATTTTCATCTTGTACCTCAGTTGTTAATCCCGGCGTAGCGAGAGAATCGGGCGTTCGAACTTTTCCGAAATAGAAGCCAGATTTGGTGTTCTCCGTGTCTCTGTGCCTGCGTGGTAGGTTTTTCTACCTCGCTACCGCTGCCTGCTCCGAACTCTGCGCATAGACCTCTTGCGCTGCCCGCAGACCCGCGCCCAATTCAACGCGCTGTCCCATTTCCGCCAACACTTGTTCCAGAGCGCCAATGGCAGCGATGGTATCCAGGTAGTCGTAGTAGCCCAGATGAGCAATGCGGAAGAGCTGTCCCTTCATCTCCCCCTGTCCATTGGCAATCACTGCTCCAAAATGATTCCGGAACGCCTTCACAATGTCACTTGAATCAACTCCCGCAGGCGAGGCAATCGCCGTTAGCGCTGCTCCCGGCGAATCCACTGAGAACAATTTCAGCCCCAGCGCTTTGGCCGCGGCGCGCGTCATCGCCGCCGCAGTTTCTGCGTTGTTGATCAGAGTCTCCCGGCCGGCGGCCAAATCGCCTCCGCCCTGTTCGCGTACATAATCAAGCGCGGCCGCCAGGGCAGCGACCAGCGCGGTGGAAGGCGTATAGGCCGATTCTCCTTTGGCGCCGTTCTTCCTCTCTTTACGCAGATCAAAGTAGTAACGCGGATTTTTTGTGGTCTCCATCCGCTGCCAGGCGCGGTCGCTCACCGCTGAATAAGCCAGTCCGGGCGGGATCATCACCGATTTCTGTGAGCCGCCAATGATCACGTCAATGCCCCAGCCATCCACGTCAAAATGGGTTGTGCCAAGCCCGGTGATTGCGTCTACCACCAGAAGCGTCTCGGAACCTCGGAGCATGCGGGCAATGCCTTCCACGTCGTGACGCACTCCGGTGGAGCTTTCCGTGCCTTGTATATAGAGGACTTTGTGCTCTGGCTTCAGCTTCTCGCGGACCTGTTGTGGCGTCACGGTGTGCCCGTACGGAGCGCGGACGCTCTCCACCTCGCACCCGTAGGCTTTAACTAGACCCTCCCAGCGCTCGCCGAACTTGCCGGCCGTGACTACCAGGACTTTGTCCCCGGGCGAGGTCAGATTGGCAACTGCCGCTTCCATGGCCCCGGTGCCCGACGCGGTAAACATCACCACATCATTCTTTGTACCGACGAAAAGTTTCAGATCAGCCAGGACTTTGGTGTACAGCGCGCGAAACTCCGCTGTACGATGGTGCATGGTAGCGGCAGCCATGGCAAGCTGTGCGGTGGGTAAGAGCTGGGTCGGACCGGGAGTGAAGAGGCGTCCTTTACGAATCATTTTGGACCTTTCTGCGGCTGAATTGGTTCTTATTGGGCAGCCAGATCAATCTGGCTGAAATTTAACGGGCGAGCGGAATATGTATCTGTGCCGTGTCTCAACAGCACCAGGCTTGCGGTTGGGTCGTCAGCGTCTTGAATAACCAGTAAAGCATCACCGTCAGCGTCACTCTGAGGAGCTGTCTTCCATTTTATCTTTCCCAGGCTCTGCTTGGGAATACGGGCCAGGGCATCCACGCGAGGAAAGATGGCGTCATAGGCCACGCTGCCTCCGGCCAGCATACTCACCCGCCGTTGCCCTTCGCTGTTCACCAGAAGGTAAGCTGCATCGTCCGGTGCGCCGCGTCCGGTAAAATCAGCGCTCACTCGCCCGGCTGGCGGAAGCGCGCGTTCGCGCAGAAAACGTGCCGCGCTCCCTGAAAAATCACCTACCCTGGCCACATGCCAACCCTGCAGGCGCTGCAAGCGTTCGGCATCCGCCGGCATCACTCCCGTGGGTGACGCGCCGGCGTTCACACTGACATCTCCACCAGAATATTTGTAGGGTTGCACAAACAAGAGAGCCACCAGGCAAACCAACCCAAGCGACAGTGCGATGCGAATCGTCCAGCCACTCCCAGTGGGAGGAAGGCGTTGCAAACGGATTGCGCTCGCTCCCGGCATCTCACGAATCCGGCTGGCCAGAAGGTTCATCGCGTGCAGGTGATCAAGCACGTGGTTTCCGGTAAAAGTGGGCACCATCATTTCGCTCAACTCCAGCGTCTGCCCTTTGATGGAAACGCCTGTCTGGGTGGAGCAACAGAGCTGTTCCAGGGCGTGCATGGCCTCCGTTGTTCCCAGTAGCATCCGAACTTCAAGGGGATTGTCACTTCTGGTATTGAACCTTTTGTCCAGCAACGCGCTACCGGTGCGCATGAGCACGCGTCCTTCACCCTGCAGACCGGAGCTCTTGGGCATGACCGTGAAATTGAAGGTCGCCGGCACTCGCATCTGTGCATAAAGACCCGGGGTATCCAGCTGTTTGGAAAAGCGAATAATGGTGGGAAGCCACCCGAGATATCCCGCCACCACCACATCCTTGCCTTCACGAACCGCCTGGGTGTTGAGCAACGCGGCAATCCGAAGCACGTCACCCTGGATGTCTTTGTAGCCGCGAAACACGGCAAACCTCCGCACCCAGTACACAACAATCCCCACAATCGCCACGACAATGGCAATGTTGAAGACCGCGGTTAGAGGTGACATGAGAACTCCCGAGAAGGCTTGGCCCCGATGATACTTGTCCGCGCCGTAGTGATCAAACGTGCCCGTGACGCTCAAGCCGCTTATAATCTTTTGGTCTTCTAATGAGGCAAATGCATGGGAATCGGTGAACAGGTGCAGAAAGACATGGTGGACGCCATGCGCAGCCGCGATGAGTTGCGGCTTTCAACTTTACGCATGGTAAAAAGCGCGCTCAAGAACAAGGAGATCGATAAGCGCGCTCCTCTCGATGAGAAAGAAGCACAACAGGTGCTGGCCACGTTGATTAAACAGCGCAAAGATTCCATTGAGCAGTTCACCAAAGGCGGCCGTCAGGAACTCGCCGACAAAGAAGCTGCTGAAATTAAACTGATCGAAGCCTACCTGCCCAAAGCCATGGGAGAAGAAGAGATTACGGCGGCAGTAAAAGCCACCATCGCTGAATTGGGTTCTCCCACCATGAAAGATATGGGCACGGTTATGAAGAATGCCATGGCGAAGCTGCAAGCCACCGGCGCGCGAGTGGAAGGCAAGACGGTAAGTGAGATCGTGAAAAAGCAACTCGGGGGCTGAGCTGGTCCTGCCGCGAATCAACGCGAACCAAAAGCAGCAATAACGACAATCACGAACGAGAGCGTGACCGAAGCGAGCTTTTCTGTCTCCTGTGACCTCAAATATGCGATTTTGCGCGTTTTTAGCACTCTCCCTGTGCTGCTGCCAAAATAAGTAATTGCCCAGAAAAGTACTTGAAACGGGAAACCAACGTTCCCATACTACGTTCATATTAGTAACAGCTCTCATTTGCTGAGCTTGTCCGGGTAGGTGACGGCCTTGGAGTCCCGGAGCAGGCAGTCATTCAGCAAAGAGCAAAGGTGACATATGGTTCCTGAATCGAGTTTGTTGCAGCAGTTTTTCAATCACATTGTGGAACGTAACTATGAGGAAGTGGGCATACGGCAGCCTGAAGTCCACGCCTATGTAGCCACTCTTCTCATCGAGTTCTGCGAAGTCGAGAATCTCTACAAGATCAAAAATGCTGATGGTCGCCCGCTGGCCGACATGGGAGAGATGTTGCTGGAATCCGACCCCATCTACGGCCCGGCGCCATCCTTTGACCGCGAACGCCAGGTGCGCAAGCACATTGGCGACTACTCTCTGTTCTTCTCCGGCATGTTTCCGGAGAGCATCAATCACCACCGCCTGCGGAAGTATCGCCTTGAGGGCCTACTTGATTTCGTGAAAGCCGGCAAGGAGAGCTACTACATCGTTTCCAAGTTTGAGCACTTCGAATACGCCAAGGTGGCTCCGCTGTTCCGCCGCATGTCACAGGAGTTTGAGCGGCTGGTTTATGGCTTGAACCAGGTGAAAAACGAACTGCAGGAGATGCAGCATCCCATCACACAGCAGGCACGGCAATTTCTGATGTAGATCGCGAAATCAGGATTGCTTTTCAAAAGAGACGTGCATGCCACGTCTCTTTTTGATTTTGTGCGCCCGGCAGGGCGCACTCACTTGGAGGTGAAAGTCCTCTACACACCCGGCAAGGGGAAGTGTTAGCTGAACGGCAAGGGTGTCCATCGCGAGGTGGAATCTGGAGGAAGCTGTAGGCAAAGCGCTGGCCTGACGAACAGGAAGCGGATAAGAGGCGGCGCAGTGGGGTGAGCAGGCAAATCTCTGTGAAGCCCAGTACTTGCACGGAACACTGCGACGTAGATCCGACGGGCATAAGCGTGATGGTGAGTGCGTCATACCCGGGGAGATCTGCATGGCTGCCACGAGCAACGAGCATCGGAAGGTGCTTAAGAGGGCGATGCAGAAGTCAGCAGAGGCCATAGTAGTTCTGCGTGAGCGGAATGAAGGGCCGAACCTGTCAAGAGTGGATAGAGGACCGTTTCTCGAACTGGGTTGGACAGAAGCCTCGTAAGAGGGCTTGCGATATGAGGTAGGGGCCGGAAGCTCCGATGGCTATGCAAGTGTCCTACAAGACCAGCCGGTGAACGGCCAACGAAACGAAGCTCGCTCCGGAAACGGAAGACAGGAACCGCCCGTTGCGGAACCGCACGGCGGGTGGTGTGGGAGGACGGCGGGGGTAACCCCGCCTCCTACCCGATCGGGTTTGTTTTGTGCTCGCCTTACCCTTTTGTCGCCGATCAAGTCGCCTGCTCGTATTAAAATTCTATGTGCAAATCCAACCTTGGTTAATTCGCTGATGCCGAACCGTAATCTTCACTTTGTGACTTTGTCAGGCGTGCCCATCTCCGTGACTGATTTGAGATGGCCTTTTCATCCCTCCACGTCAGGATCAGACTGGCTGGTGCTGCATGGTCGTGTAGACCTGCTGGACGGGGCAGAGGGGCTCCATGCCGAAGTGGCCGTCGGGATGACCCAGACCATGAAGGATGCGCTGGGCTCTGTGGCGGAAGAGCACGCGGAAAGTCTTGTGGTGAATTCCATCCGCAAGACCATAGATAATGGGCAGCTCGCGTTCCTCAAATCCGGCAAACTTCAGCCGGTCCACATCACCAGCCGCTACTACAGTTTCATCAGCAAGAAAATCCAGTTTCCTACGCAATCTGACGATGACGTTCGCGAGTTGATTAAAGGCCGCGTCTTCTGGCTGGGCAAGACATCCCCAGCCGAAGTTGCCAATGTTTACGATTGCCAGTACGTAAATTTCCCGCATGAAAAAATGCTGGAACTGGCAAAGCAGCTTGCCGGCCAGGGATTGATCAAGCTGGAAGGTGAACTCGCTACAGCATCTGATTGGCTGTTACAGCAGGAGCCTGCGATGATCACCGCCATGCACAAAGGCGTGGAGGCGGGCAAGGCAGCTACCAAGGTGACGGCATAAGCTGTGCCTGCACTGCTCAGTGTTGAAAATTTGAAGGTTAAATTCACCACTCAAACAGGCGAAGTTGCCGCTGTGCGCGATGTCAGTTTCAGCATTCCTGAAGGGGGCACGCTCGGGTTAGTGGGTGAGTCCGGATCGGGGAAATCAGCCACCTCGCTGGCCATCATGCGGCTGCTGCCTCCACAAGCAAAAATTGTAGGGAAAATTTCCTTTAGCGGCCAGGAGTTGCTTTCGCTCGACTACGAGTCCATGCGCCGCATCCGCGGTTCCGGAATCAGCATGATTTTTCAGGAGCCCATGACCGCGCTCAATCCAGTAATGCGCGTAGGCGACCAAGTAGCGGAAGCTGTGCTCGCGCACCAGCGTCTCTCCAAGAGCGAAACCCGGGAGCGCGCCGTTAGCGCGTTACGCGAAGTGGCCATTCCGGATCCGGAGCGTCGGGCCAGAGACTATCCTCACCAACTGTCTGGAGGGCAGCGCCAACGGGTGATGATCGCCATGGCTCTGGTGAACAACCCCCGCCTGCTGATTGCCGATGAGCCCACAACCGCACTTGATGTCACCATCCAGTCACAAATCCTGGATCTGCTGCGCGATTTGCGTGAGCGGCACAAGCTGGCGGTTTTATTTATTTCGCATGACCTGGGAGTAATTTCGCGGGTCGCGGACCAGGTGGCAGTCATGTACGCGGGCGAAATCGTTGAAATGGGCGCGGTTAAGCAGATCTTTTCCGCCGCAACCCATCCTTATACGCGAGGTCTGATCAGCGCAATTCCCACTCTGCGAACCGATCGTGGACGGCCGCTGGAAACAATTGAGAGCCGCGCCCGCCCTGAAGCAACAGTGCCTTTGCGACAGATCGCTCCCGGGCACTGGGCTCGTGTTGCCCCGTAACACTGCTCCGTTGATTTACACTCTCTTGGTTACTTGTGCGCATTCTGATACTGTCTGACATCCATGCCAACCTGGAAGCGCTGGAGGCATGCCTCGCGGCCGCGCCGCCGCATGACCGTGTTTTCAATCTCGGCGATATCGTAGGATACGGCGCCAATCCCAATGAGGTCACCGAACGTTCCCGGGAACTGGGAACGGTCTTTGTGCGCGGCAACCACGATAAAGCTTGTTCGGGCGTGACCAGTCTGGATGATTTCAATCCCATTGCGGGGTTGGCGGTGCTGTGGACACGTCAAAAGCTAAAGCCTGACAACCTCTCATTCCTGCATGATCTGCCTGCGGGACCAATTTCCCCTTTGGACAGCGTGCAATGTGTCCATGGTTCGCCCCGAGATGAGGACGAATACGTGCTCATGCGCCGGGACGCTTATTCCATCCTTGGCCGGGCGACCGGTCCAGTGACGTTCTTCGGCCACACCCACGTTCAGGGTGGATTCTGGATTGATGATGAAACAGATGAGGAAGGAGGACTGGACCTAAAGTACACTAAGCGCACCGGCCTCCAGCAACTCACCGTGCAACTACGGGAAACCGGCAAATACATGATCAATCCCGGGTCCATCGGGCAGCCGCGTGATGGCGATTCCCGTGCGGCCTTTCTCGTCTATGACACGGAACAAAAAGCAGTTACGTTCTTCCGCGTTCCCTATGACATTGCTGCGGCGCAGGAAAAGATTTTTGCCGCCGGATTGCCGGAGCGGCTCGCGATCCGGCTGGAGGAAGGCCATTGAGCCAGGGTTCACTTTTCGGGCAGATTAAGCAACCACCGTCGTCTCCACCTGAGGCGGTCATTGCAAATATTGATGGGGGCGCGCGCGGTAATCCCGGACCCGCCGCTTATGGGGTCGTTGTGCGCAACAGTAAGGGCGAGATTCTCGCTGAGCTGAGTGATTATCTTGGCCTGCAGACCAACAACTATGCTGAGTACTCCGGGCTGCTCGCCGCGCTGGACTATGCCGTGCGCCATGGTTACAAGTCATTCAAGATCTTCAGTGACTCCGAACTGCTCGTTCGTCAAATGCAGGGGAGGTACAAGGTAAATAACCTGGCGCTGCAGGAACTGTTTGCACGCGCACAGTCAATGGTCAGGAAGCTTGACCGCTTCTCTATCGAACATGTCTTGCGCGAGCGCAACAAAGACGCCGACCGTCTGGTGAACAAAGTGCTCGATGAACGTGCCCGCGCCAGGCGCTGAGTAGGCCGACCCCGAACAACCTGGAACTAAACTGTTATTTGAATCCTGGGGGGTTGTTCCAACTCCAAAATTCATGGTGAGCAGATGAAGAGGCAAAACATCTCAGGCAATGCCAAGTGGGAGCCCATTGTCGGATATTCACGCGCCGTTCGCGTGGGAAACATCATTCATGTGGCCGGGACCACTGCAACCGATGCGAGCGGCGGTATCGTTGGCATCGGTGATGCTTATGCGCAAGCCGTGCAGGCCCTCCGGAATATAGAAACTGCCCTGCAGAAAGCCGGAGCCAGCCTTAAAGACGTGGTCCGCACCCGGACGTTTGTCACGAACATTACCGCCGACTGGGAGAAAGTGGGCAGAGCCCATGGCGAATTCTTTCGCGATATTCGCCCTGTTGCCACCATGGTGGAGGTTGCAAAGCTTATTTCGCCGGAGATGCTGGTGGAAATTGAAGCCGAAGCAATTGTCCCGGAATAGGTGCGGAAAGAAAGAAGGCCAGCAGTCGAGCTGGCCTGATGTTTTTTATTCTGAAAAAAGTTACTTCTTGGGGGCGATTGAGTCTTTGGCGGCCTTGGCCACGCGGAATTTCACCACGGTCTTGGCAGCGATTTTGATTGGTTCGCCGGTTTGAGGATTGCGTCCCATACGGGCTTTCCGGTTGGACTTTACCAGACGTCCCAGGCCGGGGATGACGAATACGCCATTCTTCTTGGTCTCTTTGATTGCGGTTTCCGCCAAGTGCTCCAGGAACGCGGCGGCCGTCTTGTTATTCGTCTCCAGTTTCTCGGCCATGTGGCGTACGAGCTGGGTTTTGGTCATACCAGATGCCATCTTTCCTCCTTATTGTGAGTGCTTCGGCTCACTTGTGCGAATATATACACGTTTGACAAAGTGATGCAAGCGTTTTCCCCAGATTTTATGCGGGTTTTTTCACCTACATTGTGGAAAACAGGCATGAACAGCGGGTCTTCAATCATGTCGATTCGCTCCACACCGCTCGACGCGGTTTCTCCGTTCTTAGCGCGATCTGCTCCTGGGCCATGCGGCTGGGCGCAAGTCTGCCTCACCGCAACGCGAAATAAAGCGGGTCTCACGCCCTACATTGCTTGCCGGGTCCTCAGGAGAGGCGATAAAAACTGAGCACTGCGTCTCCCTGCTTCAGCACACGTTCCCGGCGCAGCGCGCCGAAAGCATCACCGGGATCAAAGTGCTTGTCATGTTCGGCGATTACAAGGCTCTCGGGCTTGAGAATGCGTGATTGCGAGAGGAAGCCCAGAATCTGTTCATAATCGCCGATTTTGCGGTATGGCGGATCGAGGAAACAGAAATCAGCCACTACCGCCTGTGAATCCAGCATGCGGAGTGCCGTTGAAGCGTCGCGTTCGGTGACTTCAAAGCCCTCGTCAATGCCCAGTGACGCCAGGTTCTCGCGAATCGTAAGGGCCGCTCGATCCCCGGCTTCTACAAAATAGACGCTCCGCGCGCCCCGGCTTAGCGCCTCAATCCCGATAGCTCCGCTGCCGGCAAACAGGTCCAGCCAGACTGAATCGGCGATATCCGGTGCAACAACGTTAAAAAGCGTCTCGCGCAAGCGATCCGATGTAGGCCGCGTCTGCATGCCTTCCGGCGCGCTAAGTCGGCGGCTGCGGTATTTGCCTGCAATCACGCGCATGCTCATCCAGTTGATGATCCCGCGTTAGGAGTGGATGGATGCCTTCGGCTATGTCAGGGTGCGGGTGCAATCATATAGTCAAATTCGTAGAAATGCTTCCCTTCCACAATGTTGATTTTCATGCTGCCGCCCAGTCCTGTAAGCTGCCCTGTGCCTGAATCTGGCACGACGATAATATTCAACTCCGGCTTTCCTCGGGTCATGGTGGCATTATGCTGGAGCACAAACGATCCGTTGCGGCCATTGAGTGTCCCTGTGACGCGTTCCATGGCAACATAGCCCGCCGAGCCTTTTACATTCGACATTGCGCTCAGCATCTCACCTTTGCTGGTAGCTTCCAGGTCGCCGTGAAACTGCTTGTCAATCGACATGCGGCCAAGAGTAGCTCCATCCTTCTTATCAGGATCACCTTGAGGAACGACTTTGACTTCGAAACTGCCTTTGGCGTGTTCCATGGCTGGTTCCTTTTCGTCTTTGGTCTGTGCTGGTGAAAACGCCATCGCCCAGGCAATAGAGCCGAAGAAGACGACAGCGATAAGACCGGAAGGGGGCAACAGAAGGCGGCGAACGCTGTTCTCCATGGAATGCTCTCCTGATCAATGAACGGAAGGGCCTTAACTACGGCTTCTTTACTGCTGTCACAGGCGCTGGAATCAACTGCTCCAGCGGAACAAATTCCGTGGGATAGAGGCCGGTATAGCAGGAGGTGCAGTAAGTGGTCTTTTCGCCTTCCGCACAGGCCGCGCGCAGCCCATCAAGCGAAAGATAAGCCAGTGAATCTGCTCCAATATAGTCACGAATTTCTTCAATACTCTTATTGGCGGCAATGAGCTGGTTCTTGGATGGCGTATCCACACCGTAATAGCAGGGCGAAATGGTAGGTGGGCAGGAGATACGGAAATGGACTTCTTTTGCTCCGGCATCGCGCACAAGGCGAACAATCTTGCGGCTGGTGGTACCGCGGACAATGGAGTCGTCAATCAGCACCACGCGTTTCCCGGTAAGCAGGCTGCGGACCGGGTTCAGCTTCAGCTTCACGCCGAAGTCGCGCACACGCTGCTCAGGCTCGATGAAAGTACGGCCTACATAATGATTGCGGATTAACCCAAAACGAAACGGGATACCGGCTTCAGCGGCATAGCCCAACGCTGCGGTCACGCCTGAGTCGGGAACCGGGACAACAACATCCGCCTGGACCGGGGCCTCTCTGGCCAATTGCCGTCCCATGGCTTCGCGGCTGGTCTGTACCGGTCGCCCGAATACGCTGGAATCCGGACGTGAGAAATAGACGTGTTCAAAGATGCAACTGGTCTGCTTTACTTTCTCGGTCGCAAACGTACGCGACGAAACTCCTTCAGGTCCTACCACTATCATCTCGCCAGGCTTGACGTCCCGCTCATAAGTCGCGCCGATCAGGTCAAAAGCACAAGTTTCGGAGGCAAAGACAATGGTATCCCGCTCAGAGCCGGCCCCGTTGGGGATTCGTCCCATGGACAGGGGGCGGAAACCGCGGGGATCGCGTATTGCAAAAACACGGTCACGCGTCATCATCACCAAAGAAAATGCGCCTTCAATCTGGCGTAGCGCGTCGCATACCGCTTCCGGCAGAGTCTGCTCGCGCGATTGTGCAATTAGATGAACAATGACTTCGGTGTCGCTGGTCGTTTGGAAAATAGAGCCCTGGGCTTCCAACCGACCACGAATCTCCCAGGCATTCACCAGATTGCCGTTATGCGCCAGCGCAATCATGCCCTTGTTGCAGTCAACCATGATGGGTTGGGCATTGAGGACGGCGGAATCGCCGCTGGTGGAGTAACGGGTGTGCCCGATAGCGATGTTGCCCGGAAGGCGGCCCAGCGCCTCCTCAGTGAAGATGTCAGCCACCAGGCCCATGGCTTTGTGCATGTGCAGGCGCGCACCGTCAGAGGAAACGATGCCGGCCGACTCCTGGCCGCGGTGCTGCAGCTGGTGCAGCCCCAGATAAGCGAGAGTAGACGCCTCGGCGTGCGTGTGTACTGCTACCACACCACACTCGTCTTTGAATTTGTCGCTGCGCTCCAAACCGCCTAGCATCCCGTATCTCTCCCTGAGTTCATTTCTGCACTTATTTCACGCCGCTCGCCACGCCAACCGGGCTCGCGGCGTACTGTTTGGCCAGCTGCGGATTGCTAATTGCATGCTGCTTTTCAGCTCTTCTGCAACGTCTCTGGAACCAGATGTTCTCTGGTTTCGGCATGCAGGGCTCTCACAAGAGCCAAGTCCCATACCTGCCGCAGCTCTGAAACTGTTGCGGACACAACAACGTCGCCATCAACTTGTATGTTTAAATTTTTTGGAACTGTGCGGCCGATCCGAACCGCCTGCAGACCCCATTGTAGCGCTGTTCTTTTGATGTTCTCAGTCTTTTTCTGGTCGCAGCTAATCAGCACACGGCTCGCATCTTCCCCAAATAAAAGGACTTCTGGGAGCGTGCCGTTGGAAGTAAGATTCACCTCAACGCCTATGTTCAAGGGGAAGGCGCTCTCTGCCAGAGCAACTGCCAAGCCGCCGTCAGAAATGTCATGGGCTGATTCAATAGTTCGGGTATGGATCAGCTCTCGCACACATTTTTGCAGGGCCGCTTCTTGTTTAAGATCGAGCGCTGGAGGTGTGCCCCAAACTTCTCCCAGAAGCTCCTTTGCGTACTCTGAAGAGCCGAACTCATCCTCCTCGCGGCCAGGATCAGTAGCCCCCGCTGCACAGAGAACAAAGATTTCCCGCCCCGGCTGGCGGAAGTGGAAGGTCATGGCCTGCTCCACATTTTCAAGAATGCCGACCAGGCCAACTACAGGGGTGGGATAGATCCCTTCTCCAAGAGTTTCGTTGTAGAGGCTGACGTTGCCCCCCGTGATAGGCGTATTCAGGGCTGAGCAGGCCTCGGTCAGGCCGTCAATCACTTCAGAGAATTGCCACATGATCTGCGGCTTTTCCGGATTGCCGAAGTTCAGGCAGTTCGTGGCCGCAACCGGTGTTGCCCCCGTGCATGACACATTGCGCGCAGCCTCGGCCACGGCATGCATCGCGCCCAATTTCGGCGAAAGCCAGGCCCATCGGCCATTTCCATCGAGCGCCATGGCCAGAGCGCGACTCGTGCCTTTGATGCGCATCAAACCCGCATCCGCTCCGGGACCTTCCACGGTGTTGGATTGCACCATGGAATCGTATTGCTCGAAAATCCAGCACTTGGAGCAGATGTTAGGCGCCGCCAGAAGCTGCTTGAGATTAGGGGTGAAATTGCCCTTGCTGGCAAAGTGAATATGTCCCGGTTTGCTGTGCGCTACCGGAGCTTCCCACGGCTGCATGGGCCGCTTATAGAGAGGCGCATCGTCGGTGAGCGCCGTGTTCGGGATATCGGCGACGAGCCGGCCGTGCTCCAGCACACGGAGCCGGCTGTTGTTCGTCACCTTGCCAACAATAACGGCATCGAGTCCCCATTTTTCGAAAACGCGCAGCACTTCCTGCTCGCGTCCGCTTTCCGCCACAAGCAGCATGCGTTCCTGAGACTCGCTCAGCATGATCTCGTAGGCGTTCATGCCGGTTTCCCGCTGCGGCACGCGGTCCAGTTCAATTTCAATGCCCACCCCACCGCGAGCTCCCATTTCGCAGGTGGAGCAGGTGAGTCCGGCGGCGCCCATGTCCTGTATGCCGACCACGGCTCCGGTCTGCATGGCTTCAAGGCAGGCCTCCAGCAACAACTTTTCTAAAAATGGGTCGCCCACTTGAACATTGGGGCGTTTTTGTTCTGAGCCTTCAGTAAATTCTTCGCTGGCCATCGTGGCCCCGTGGATGCCGTCGCGTCCTGTCTTGGAGCCCACGTAAATCACAGGATTGCCTTCGCCGGCCGCTTTGGCATAAAAGATCTGATCACGCCGAACCAGCCCGAGAGCAAAAGCATTGACGAGTGGGTTCTGCGAGTAGCAGCTTTCAAACTTCGTCTCACCCCCCAGGTTGGGCACCCCGAAACAGTTGCCGTAAGACGCGATGCCGCTGACCACACCTTCAAGAACAGAATGGTTCTTGTGAACCGTAGCCTGGTCGGTTTTGTGTCCAGGAGTAATCGGTCCGAAGCGCAGCGAATCCATCACCGCGAAGGGCCGGGCACCCATGGTAAAGATGTCACGCAAAATGCCGCCAACTCCGGTTGCCGAGCCCTGAAACGGCTCAATGAAAGAAGGGTGGTTGTGCGACTCAATCTTGAAAGCGCAGGCCCATCCGTCTCCGATATCGATGATCCCCGCGTTCTCTCCCGGTCCCTGCACCACCAGCTTGCTGCGTGTGGGCAAGCGCTTCAGGTGCACGCGCGAGGATTTGTAGGAGCAGTGCTCGCTCCACATCACGCTGAAGATGCCAAGCTCCGTCAGAGACGGCTCGCGGCCCAGAGAAGCCTTGATCCTTTCATACTCTTCCGGCGTGATTCCGTGCTCTTTTATGACTTCAGGCGTAATCGCAGGGGGATTGGCATGCGTTGTGGGCATAGGCGGCTATGTCTATTTTCGCATGAAAGAGAACTGCCTCGCGGCTGATCCTTTACACTAAGCGGCGAGGCCGGCTCGCGTGCCGAGCCGCTGGTAACGGAGCATAGGAACAACTTAGGTGCATCATTGCATTAGAGCGTTTGGAGCGTAGCGACAGAAACTAATGAAATCCATCATCATCGGCACCGCCGGGCACATCGATCACGGCAAAACGTCCCTTGTGAAGGCTCTCACCGGGATCGACGCTGACCGCCTTGAAGAAGAAAAGCGCCGCGGCATCACCATTGATCTGGGCTTTGCTCATCTAGAGTTGAACGCCCCCAGCGGAGAAAAGCTTCGTCTCGGCTTCATCGACGTTCCCGGGCATGAGCGCTTCGTTCGCAACATGCTGGCGGGAGTGGGTGGAATTGATCTGGTGTTGCTGGTGATCGCCGCCGATGAATCTATCAAGCCGCAAACGCGGGAGCACTTTGAGATTTGTAGGTTGCTCTCCGTGCCTCGCGGCGTTACGGTCATCACCAAAGCTGACATGGTGGATGAGGACACGCTGAATGTGGTCAAGCTTGAAGTGGAAGATTTTGTACGCGGATCGTTTCTGGATACCAGCCGCTCACCCATGGTGGCGGTCAGCGCCATTACTGGCGCAGGACTCGATGACCTCAAACGCGAAATTTCCCATCTGGCCGCTCAAATTCCTGATCGCGATAGCGATGCAATCTTCCGCCTTCCCATTGACCGCGTGTTTGTCATGAAAGGTTTTGGTACGGTGGTCACAGGCACGCTCATTGCCGGAAAGGTGAAGAAAGAGGAAGAAATTGAAGTCTTTCCACGGCGGCAGCGTGCGCGCGTGCGAGGCGTCCAGGTCCATGGCGCGTCTACGGACCAGGCTGCCGCAGGGCAGCGCACAGCGCTCAATCTGGCAGGCGTGCCGATGGAAGACCTTGCTCGGGGCATGACGCTGGCTCCTCCTGGCCTGCTTGAACCTACTCAGCGGATTGATGTCCAACTCGCACTACTCAAAGATTCAAAGCCACTCAAGAACCGCGCGCGGGTACATCTGCACGCCTTTGCGTCAGAGACCATCGCGGAGGTAGCTCTGTATCAGGGAAATGAGATCAAACCAGGCACCACAGCTTTCGCACAATTGCGTACGGAGGATCCGCTGCTCCTGCTGCCGGGTGACAGGGCTATTCTGCGCCAGTTTTCACCGGTGGTGACCATTGGTGGCGCGCTTGTTCTTGACGCCTTTCCGATTGTCCGCCAGAAAAGAGAGGCGCGTGGGGCATTTCTCCAATCCCTTACTGCCGGGTCGAAGGAAGATGTTTTGCTGGCCCGCATTATGCGCCGAGAGAAAGACGGCCTCTCACTCCCGGCACTGGTCTGTGAAACAGGATGGAAACCACAGCTGCTGCAACCGCTCCTGCGCTCGCTGGTCCAACAGAACAAGATCATCCAGGCGAGTGACTTTTACCTCTCTGCGGAAGCATTCACAAAAGCGCGGCAACAAACGGTTGCAACCCTTGAAGTGTTTCACAAAGCCAACCCACTGGTGGCAGGAATCAGCAAGGAAGAACTGCGAGCCAAGCTGGCCTTGCAACAACCCATCATGGAAGCAGTCCTTGCCCAACTGGTGCGTGAAAAGAAAGTCGAGGTCTCGGCTGAGCAGGTTCGGCTGGCCGGACGCGGCGTCGAGTTGAAAGACGAAGAGGCGCGGGCGAAAGAGCAGATCGAAAAGGCTTTTGCCGGTGCCGGGTTGAAGGTTCCGCTTATGAAAGAAGTCCTGGCGGCGCTTCCTGTGGATAAAGCACGGGCGCAGAAACTGGTGACGCTCCTTTTACGCGACCGCGTCCTGGTTAAGTTGGCAGATGAGCTGGTATTCCATCAGAGCGCCCTTCAGGAATTGCGCCGTATTCTGGTTGGATATAAGAGCACGTCTCCCAAAATTGACGTCGGCAAATTCAAAGACCTCACCGGAGTTTCGCGCAAATACGCAATCCCTCTGCTCGAATACCTTGATCGGGAAAGAGTCACCCGCCGTGTGGGCGATGAGCGGATCATCCTGTAAGCCCCGCAGTCGGTTGCGACGGTCCCAGAAACTAGAACGCTACCAAACGAACACTTGCCGCCCGGCGAGGACCTCCGTCCAGCTCCTCAGTGAGGTCCAATTGTGGCTCTTCCAGACTCCTCAGGGCCATAAAGAGTTTCTCTCTGGCTGCAGCTGATATCTTCTGGAAATCGATCTGCATTCCTCCTTGCAAGTCACTTGCACGCACGGAGCCGGGGACCTCCACGACGAAGCCTTGGAGGTTCAAGAGGACATAAGCTTCAGTGTTCACCGGCAGAACTGAAGGTGTCTGCAGGTACACGCCTGTTTCACAGATTTCGGCGATATGACCGTAGATAACATGATAGCCACCAGCCCGAACGGAAGCACAGCCCTTGAATTTTTCCTCAACGGGCTGCGCCGGCAAGCCAGGATGGAGTGTGTTTACCAGCGGAAGGCCGCTGCGGAAATTTTGTTGCTCACAATGTATATCCGGCCGATCTTTGGGGAAGTCCGGTCCCCAGATGCTTTTCCCGCCGGTTATCAGCCGTACGCCGGCCTGACCTGCCAGGAGTCCACCCAGTGCTCCTACCCAGAACACCTGAAATTTTGCGCGAGAGGCGCCGCGTTGGATCTCAATGATCTCGCCTGGCTCTATAGGAATGTGAATGGCGCCTAGCCGTGCCGAATTCTCAGTTACATCCAGCGTGTGTGCTACTTGCCTCTGGGCTCCGTCGTTGCGGAAAACGGTGACCGGCAGCACCGCCGTGGTACGTAAAGCTCTTCTTGCAGACATTTACTACTCTCCTCATCCGTCTGAGCCAAGGGGGCTCATTTCCTTGGTAGGGATCCTTGCCACCAAAGTACACTGCCCTTTAAGACCCAGAAAGATGACTAAAGTAACGTTACCTTGATCGGCTTGGAATAGGGTTGTTTAGCCCGCTGCTGTGGCGCGGGATCTCTGCATTCCTTTGCGGGTTAAAGGCCATTTGCTACGCACATAGGCCAGCAGGAGCATGGCAATGGTTATCCCGACCAGGCCCAGAGAGGCGCCAATTACGCTCATGCCACGCCGGGGCAGAACGTGGAGCCTGCCGTAGACGAATTCAATATGCACCCAGTACACCAGCAGGGAATGCTGACCCATCAGAACCAGGGCTTTGCTTTTGCTGATTACGGATGGCATCCGGCAGCGCAGATCAGAGAGAGCAAGAATGAGCAGAAGGACTCCCACGCGGATAAGAAAAAATCCTGAGCTGGTATGCCAGAAGTCGTACATCGATGCCGGGAAAACTGAGAATGGCAAATGGTCAAAGGCATAGCCGAGCGCGGCAACCAGCAAGCCCGCGGCGGCAATCAGCGGAATACGATAACCCTGCAGTCGCTTGGCTTGTTGGCTTTGCAACATGCAGGCGACGACCACGCCTGCGAAAGCAAATGCGCTCCAGGGAAAAATGGGGAACAGCCCCGGCAGCGGTTTTCCCTGATTGTGAACTCCGTCCAAATAAGAAGCGATGAACCAGGGGAGCCGGGTGAATCTGTGCGTCCACACCGGAGGTGAGAGCATGATGACGGCTGCAGATGCCAACGCGGCGTTCATGGCCAGCCGCGTCCATGTCTCCGAAAGGTAAAGCACAAGGCTCACCAGAACCAGAGAGACGCCAATGCAGTTCAGAACATCCACACGCAGCAGGTCAGTCCAGGGCGCCCATGGAAAAGCGATCAGATATTCCTGGAGGCGAAACAGCAGACCCAGGCCCCAAATTTCAAAGCCGCGTTTCATCAGCCTTGCGGCAGCTCTGTTGGGAGCATCTCCTCTGCTAACTTTCCCAGCCATCAGCACAGCAGAAATGCCAGTGAGAAAGAGAAAGAGCGGAGCAGGCATCGAACCCACGAGCTGCGACCACATGAAGAATTTGCCCGAGCGGGCGGCGGGAGCGAGCCAGGCATCATAGCAGTGCGTCTGAAACATGAGGACGCAGGCAAGCCCTCTCATCCAGTCATAGGTTTCCAGGCGTTGTGGCTTTTTTGCCGTGATTGTAGAGGCGTCGAGCGCGCCTGCTGCCAAAATCCACCTCAATGAGTTGCAAGCATGATACGACACCTGCCGCGGCGAGCCCGCCGTTATATCCTGATTTGGATATGGCAGAGACCTCATCGATCAGAAAAGTAATCATCAATGATCGCGCCGCTGCACGGCTGCGCAACGCCCACCTGTGGGTTTATGCGTCCGATGTGCTGAACGACGGTGGCGCCGGAGCGGGAGCGCTGGTGCACGTTGTGAATGCCAAAGGGAAGCTGCTGGGCTCGGCAGTTCACAGTTCGGCTTCGCAGATCAAACTCCGGCTAGTCTCACGCGAAGCACTCACCACGGAAAATGAACTTCTCAAGCTTGTCAGAGAGCGACTGCGCGAGGCAGTGAATTACCGCAAACAGCTCGTCCGAGATACCGATGCCTATCGTGTAGTGTTTAGCGAAGGTGACCTCCTGCCTGGGCTCATCGTTGATCGCTACAATGACGTTTTAACCTTTCAGGTTCTTACCCAGGCATGGGACGGCCCGCATCGGCGTGATGTCATCATCGCGGAAATTAAAGAGCTCACCAGGGCTGACCACATCGTGGAGCGAGTGGATGAGCGTATACGCGAGCTGGAACAGCTTCCACAGCTTGAGTCCCGCATTGTGGCTGGCAGCAAAGCCTCCACTACGTTCACTATGAACGGCATCCGCTTTCTTTATGAGGGACAGAGCGGACAGAAAACAGGAGCATTTCTGGACCAGCGCGAGAACTATGCCGCGAGTGCACAGTTTGCAACAGGCGAAGCTCTGGACGTGTGCAGCTACCAGGGCGGCTTCGCCCTGCATCTGGCACGGGTCTGTGAGCACGTAACTGCGCTCGACATTTCACGCGAGGCGCTGGAGGTGGCTGAGCAAAATGAAAATCTGAATTCAGGCCAGGTCAGGAGTGAAATTGAGTGGATTGAGGCCAATGCCTTCGACCTGCTCCGGGACTTTGCCGACGCAGGCAGACAGTACGACGTGATTGTGCTCGATCCTCCGGCGTTCGCCAAATCCAAGAAGAATCTGGCGCCGCAATGCGAGGTTATAAGGAACTGAACCTGCGGGCGATGAAGATGGTTCGCCCAGGCGGCTTCCTTGTGACCTGCTCCTGCTCTTTTGCCGTGGGCGAGGAGGAATTCCTGACGATGCTGAACGAAGCCGCGCAGGACGCGCATCGCTCCGTAAGAATCGTGGAAAAGCGCACCCAAGCCAAAGACCATCCCATACTCCTGGGCGTGCCGGAAACGTACTATCTAAAGTGCATAGTCCTCTCGGTCGTCTGAGCAGGATTGCGTCAGAACTGGGGATCACGAACCCTCGACCGTGGCGTGAATCAATTCCACAATTTCTTTCTCCACGTCGGCCGGGAGCTCCGGGCGAATCAGTGTGTCCACCAGGGCTGAGAGGTCGATGACGCGGGAAAGCTGTCTCCAGTCCTGGGGAAGAAATCCTCCGGATTCCAGGAATCCTCGAGAAAAATGCGGTTCGAGCTGCGGCCTCCCTTTCACCTCGTAGCGAAGAAAGTGGGCAACGTCAATCAAGGGAGTTCCGGAGACGGCAAACTCCCAATCCAGCAGCCCTGCCACCCTCCACCGGCTCATGCTCCTCGCTCACCAGCAGATTACGAAGGCCGAAATCGCAGTGTACTAGCGACTTCTCAGAGTCGAGCTCCCGCAGCCGAGGGGTCCAGGACCAGACAAGCTCATGCACTCGAGAGCGGATCTCCGGCGCTACGCGTCTCTGCAGGTGAGGTGATGCCAGACAGAGATCAACAAACCGCGGCAGAGGATCAGATCCTTCCAGCAGAGGTGCAGTAACGGACAATCCGGAGCTCAGCCATCCTGATTTTGAAAAAGTGAAACCTCCAACCGCAGCCAGCAATGCTCCTGCCGATTGGGACAGCCTGCGCTATGGCGTCTCTGTTGCCAGCACGCTTCAGCTCGCGCAGCGAAATGCCATCAATGAACGTCAGGATGGCGAATGGAGGAAGATCAGTGTGTGTGAAGTTTGCGAACAGGACTTCTGGCACCGGGACCTTGCGATCCACCAGCCTCATCAGGTCCACTTCTTTCCGGCATAAAGAAGCGTCATGCTCGTAAATCCGCAAGACAACAACCGGCAGAGAAGGAAAGTCCAGATGCACCTTGAAGTTGGCGTTGCGATACCCGCCGCTGAGGGGTTGGAAGGCCGTGACGCCAGTGCTCGGAAAGGCGCACGCAAGCATCTTCCCGCCGAGATCAGGAATCCAGGGTGCGTCTGGGTTCCAGTCGACTCCAGCGTGCTTCCCTCAGGCTTGCGGTTTGTGGCGCTTCTTCCATGGCAGATCTAGCCTAATTGTGTGGGGTGTTCTTCTTGCAAAACAGACGGCAATTTACATTTCAATCTACATGAAAATAAACGCAAATTTATATATTGACAATAATACACTCATATTTTATGCTTCTGCTGTGCTTAATGACTGCATCTAAAGCACGTGAAGCAATCATTTGATCTCTTATCATTGGAGGAAAAAGAAATGACAATGATTACCCGAATCGACCCGTTCCGTGAGCTGGCTACACTGCAGGACCGGTTCAACAGCCTGTTTGAGAATTTTGCCGATGTGAACGGCAAAGAGCAGCTGGCACGGGGCACTTTTGCTCCAGCCGTGGATATTTACGAAGACGAGCACAATCTGGTGCTGAAGCTGGAAGTCCCGGGCGTGAACGAAGAGGACCTGAACGTGAGCCTGGAGAACAACACGCTGACCGTCAGCGGCGAGCGCAAATTTGAAAAGGAAGAGAAGGAAGAGAACTTCCATCGCATTGAGCGCCGCTATGGCTCTTTCACCCGTACCTTCCGTCTCCCCAACACAGTGGACGCGGAAAACGTGGAAGCCGGCTATGACAAAGGAATCCTGAAGATCACGCTGGCGAAAGCGAGCTGAAGCCAAGCCCAAGCAGATCAAGGTGGGCGTCGCGCAGAAGACCTTGCAGGGATAAATCTTCCCGCGGATGAGAGGCATTTAGACCTCCGGGATAATCATCTGAATGAAGGGAGGCGGCTCGCCTCCCTTTTTCAATTCGACAAAAAACTTTATCAAGCTGCTGAGCATTCTTATAAGTAGAGGAACAAGAGTATGGCAATCCGTTGGGACAAATTCACAATCAAGTCGCAGGAAGCGATTCAGCAGGCGAATGAGATCGCCTCACAGCACGGTAATCCGGAGATGCTGCCGGTGCATCTGCTGGCGGCGCTGGTCCGTGACCGGGAAGGCATTATTGCGCCGGTGCTGACCAAATTAGGGGCCGATCCATCCCGCGTTGAAGCCGAGGTGATCCAGGCGCTTGAGCTGCTACCGAAAGTCTCCGGGGGCGGAGCCATGCAGGCCAGCCTCTCTGCACCCATGCAGAAGGTGCTGGACCAATCTTTTAAGGAAGCCGACAAGTTCAAAGATGAGTTTGTCTCCACCGAGCATTTGCTCCTGGCAATGGCGCAAGACAAAGACCGCAACAATGAAGCCAACAAGATTTTGTCCGCAGCCGGTGTGGCGTATGACGGAATCCTTAAGGCTTTGACCGCCGTACGTGGCTCGCAGCGTGTAACCGACCAGAACCCTGAAGGCAAATATCAGGCCTTGCAGCGCTATGCCAAGGATCTGACTGAATTGGCGCGCCGGGGAAAGCTTGATCCGGTGATTGGGCGTGATGAGGAAATTCGCCGTGTCGTACAGGTGCTCTCTCGCCGAACGAAGAATAATCCGGTACTGATCGGTGAACCCGGCGTGGGCAAAACGGCCATTGTGGAAGGGCTGGCCCAGCGCATCATTTCCGGTGACGTGCCGGAGATCCTGAAGAACAAGCGTGTGGTGGCGCTGGATCTTGGCTCCATGCTGGCTGGGGCTAAATATCGTGGTGAATTTGAAGATCGGCTGAAAGCGGTCCTCAAAGAGATCGAAGACTCGCAGGGCCAGATCATCCTCTTTATTGACGAGCTGCATACGCTGGTAGGCGCAGGAGCTGCGGAAGGAGCAATCGACGCCAGCAATATGTTGAAGCCCGCGCTGGCGCGCGGCGAACTGAGGGCCATTGGCGCTACCACGTTGAACGAATATCGCAAATACATTGAAAAGGACGCGGCACTGGAGCGCCGCTTCCAGATTGTGTTTGTTGGCGAGCCAAACGTGGAAGACACCATTTCCATCCTGCGTGGGTTGAAAGAACGTTACGAAGTTCACCATGGCGTCCGCATCAAGGATTCGGCCATTGTGGCTGCGGCAACTCTTTCGCATCGCTATATTTCTGATCGTTTCCTTCCGGACAAGGCAATCGATCTGATCGATGAAGCGGCGGCGTCACTCCGCATCCAGATTGACTCGATGCCAACGGAAATCGACCAGCTGGAACGCCGGGCGACTCAGCTGGAAATTGAGAAGCAGGCGCTCAAGAAAGAAGACGATCCGAACTCGCGCGAACGGCTGAACACCGTGGAGCGCGAGCTTTCGCAGATTCGCGAGCAGTCAAGCGCCCTGAAGCTGCGCTGGAAGGAAGAGAAGGAGTCCATCACCCGAATCCGGCAACTCAAAGAACGTATTGAGCAGCTCAAGATCGAAGAGCAGCAGGCGGAACGTCGGGGCGAACTGGAACGAGTGGCTGCCATTCGCTACGGCGAGCTGCGCCAGGCCGAAGCGGAATTGGCCAAGCTCAGCATCGACGCTGAACGAGGCGGCAAGAACCGCATGCTGAAGGAAGAGGTCGACGAAGAAGACGTGGCGCGGATCGTCTCCAAGTGGACTGGAATCCCGGTCTCCAAAATGCTGGAAGGCGAGGTCAAGAAGCTTGTCAGCATGGAAGAGCGCCTGCGCAATCGGGTGGTAGGCCAGGATCTGGCGCTTGCCCGCGTGGCGAACGCTATCCGTCGTTCTCGGGCCGGCCTGAGCGATCCGAACAAACCGATCGGCTCGTTCATCTTTCTTGGCCCCACGGGCGTCGGTAAGACCGAACTGGCTCGTGCGCTGGCCGAGTTCCTGTTTGACGACGAGCACGCCATGGTACGTATCGATATGTCTGAGTACATGGAGAAGCATGCTGTCGCGCGGCTCATTGGCGCGCCTCCGGGATATGTGGGATATGACGAGGGCGGACAGTTGACTGAAGCCGTCCGTCGCCGGCCGTATTGCGTGATCCTGTTCGATGAGATTGAAAAAGCTCATCCGGATGTGTTCAACGTTCTGCTGCAGATCCTTGATGATGGCAGATTGACCGATTCAAAGGGACGCACGGTAGACTTCAAGAATGCCGTGATCATCATGACGTCGAACATCGGCGCCAGCTACCTGCAGGCAGAGGGTGTGGCATCGCCGGAAGCTTTCGCGGAAGCGACTGAGCATGTGATGGAAGCGCTGCGGCAGCACTTCCGTCCGGAATTCCTGAACCGTGTGGATGACGTGATTGTCTTCAGCCCGCTGGGCGAAGAACAGCTCACGCGCATCATTGAACTGCGGCTGGACGATTTGCGCCGCCTTTTGGCGGATCGCAAAATCACCATCGAGCTGACGCAGCAGGCGAAGGAACTGCTGTTCATCGAAGGCTACGATCGGGCCTACGGCGCGCGTCCGTTAAAGCGCGCCATCCAGCGGCTGATCCAGGACCCGCTTGCGCTGAAGATTCTGGAAGGCGAGGTCAAGCACGGTGATCATGTGGTGGTGGATGCTGACGTGCCGGCGCATCAGATGAAATTCACAGTGAGCGGGCACACGGTTGACACGCCGATGACGGCCCGTCGGTAACTTTCTCAGCCGCGAATCAACGCGAATCAATGCAAATTCTCTTTGCGTGCTTGCGTGTGCATTCGCGGCTTTCTCTTTTCTGCCAACCCCTGCGTTTGCACTTACGTCTCACTTTCCAAGGGAGAAAGATATGGCAGAAAAGAAGAGTTCAAGAAGCAAGAGTTCCAGTAGGAAAAAGAGTTCAAGCTCAAAGAAGAAGTCAAGCGGCCGCAAGTACAGCAAGAAGGCCGGGCAGGAAGTGCGTACGGAGATGCATCACATGCGTTCCGGCAAGCACAAAGTGAAGAACCGCAAACAGGCGATTGCCATTGGGCTCTCCAAGGCGCGGCAAAAAGGCGCAAAAGTACCGCCGAAAAAATCATCCAGTCGGAAGAAAGCGGCCTGATCCGGTCAAAAATTTTGTACTGGTAACAACCGCGCGACAGTTCGCGCATCGGGAGCAGCTGTGTATCCGCTCAAGGTAGTCATCTTCGATATCGACGGCACGCTCACGGATTCCGTAGATATTCACGCTATGGCATGGCAGGAAGCGTTGCTGCACTTTGGCCATGAGATTTCCTATGAGAAGGTCAGGAGGCAAATCGGCAAGGGTGGTGATCAGCTCTTGCAAACACTACTCTCACGTTCGGAGTACGACGATCATGGCCAAAAGCTGGATGATTTCCGGGGCGAGCTGTTCAAACGAAAATACATGAAACTGATTCGCCCGTTATCGATGGTGCCGGAGTTATTCCGGCGCATTCGGGAACAGGGCACAAAAATTGTGCTGGCATCTTCTGCTAAACGCGATGAGGTGGAAGAATACGAAAAGTTGCTGCAGATCGAAGACCTCGTAGAGCACGAGACATCATCCGATGATGCCGAACGTTCCAAGCCTCACCCGGATATTTTCGTTGCAGCCATGGAGCGGCTGGGAAATCCTCCTGCAGAACAGGTCATCGCCGTCGGCGACACGCCTTACGACGCCCAGGCGACGGCCGCAATAAGCGTGGCGTGCATTGGCGTTCGCAGTGGAGGCTGGCGCGACGAGGAACTGCGCCAGGCCGGATGCATTCACGTGTATGCCGGCCCGGCAGATCTGCTGGCACAGTTTGACCAGTCAGCACTGAACGCACGATCCCGAAGGGCAGCCTGACCGTGGGCAGCCCTCTCATGTTTTTTGGAGCGGCTTAGTCGTGCTTCTTGGAATGAGATTTCTCGCTCTTCTTGTCAGACTTTTCTTTGGAACTATCTTTTGCTGCAGGTGTTTCTTCCTTCGGCTTGGAACCTGAATCTTTCGATTCACTCTTCTTGGCATAGTCGGTCACGTACCAGCCAGTGCCTTTGAACTGCACAGCAGGAGCGTGCAGCGCCTGTTCAACAGTACCGCCGCACTCCGGGCACTTCTTGATCTTGGCGATCAGAAAATTTTTGAATTTTCTCGAATTTATGACTGCATTTCTTACACACGTACTCGTAGATGGGCACAGAATCAACCTTTGCGAATGAGCTATTCAGCCTGATTCTAGGGAAGAAAGGGAAAATCCGTCAATGTGCAGTACTGGTCCGGGCTGCAGATTGAGCTGCAGCCCGGATCCATCTACTCGCTATTTGGGTTGATTCCCGCTGGTTTTTATGCAGCTTTGGCTTCCACGTTGATGCGGCCGGCGAGCTGATTCAGTTTCTGGTCAGCCTGTTTTTCCTCATTCAAGGTTTGCTCCAGCAACTGGGCCCAATCCTTGCGGCCAAGAATCTGAGCATAGGTCCTGACGGTGCCGTAACCGGCGATTTCATAGTGCTCCACTCGTTGCGCGGCAGCAATCATGCCTGCGTCCAGCACTTCTGCTTCAGCCTCTGTATCCAGCAGGTCCTGGCCGTCCTTGATGATCCCTTTCATGCCCTTGCAGGTTTTTCCATCTTTCTTGACGTTCGGCAATTGAGAGAAGATCTGGTCTAGGCGGCGAACCTGGCCCCGCGTCTCTTCCAGGTGTTGCTGCAGCGCGTTCTTCAAATCCGGAGAAGACGCTTCTTCAATCATGTCCGGCAAGGCTTCTATAATCTGGTTTTCCGCGGAATATAAGTCCTGGAGTTCCTCAACCAACAGCGAATGTAAATTTTCCAGCTTCATGCATCCTCCTTTGTCCGTTTTGTTGAGATGCGTGGCCCAGCGATTCCTGATGCTATTCTTTGAGGGCTGCTGTTGGTATTGAGGAGCATGGCAGAATTATTGCACCCGAAAAAAGGTGTGCTGTATGTGGTGGGAACTCCCATCGGCAATTTGGAGGACATCACTTACCGCGCCGTGCGCATCTTGCGCGAAGCCGGGCTGATTGCCTGCGAAGACACACGGCACACACGCAAGCTTCTGGACCACTACGGCATTGAAACCAAGCTGATCAGCTACCACGAGCACAATGAGGCTGAGCGAGCACGGGAGCTGGCTGAGCGGCTGCAAGAAGGTGTGAGCGTGGCCCAAGTCTCTGACGCTGGCATGCCCTGCATTTCTGATCCCGGATACCGCGTTATCAAGTCCGCCATTGAGCACGGGATCACGGTTGTGCCGGTGCCCGGGCCATCGGCTCTGATTGCGGCGGTTGCAGCAAGCGGGCTGCCCACGGATGCATTCGAATTTCGCGGGTTTTTGCCTGCCAAGTCCGGCCAGCGCAGAACAGAACTGGAGTCGATTCGCTCTCGGGGGGACACGGTGATCTTTTACGAAGCGCCGCACAGGATTCGCGAGACGCTGGCCGATATCGTGGCGGTGCTTGGGCCCGAGCGACCCGTGGTGGTCGCGCGCGAGTTGACCAAGGTGCATGAAGAGTTTATACGGGGCACGGCGGGAGAGATAGCGGGACAGGCGCACGAGCGAGAGTTGAAAGGGGAGATCACGATTCTGATTGGAAAATCGGCGGCGCAAGAGCGGGGAGCAGCCGTAGTCGATCTGGGAGCACGATTGCGCGAAATCATGCGGGAGCAAAATCTGGATGAGAAGGCAGCGTTGAAGGTATTGGCGAAAGAGCGGGGACTTTCAAAGAGCGAGGTCTATCGGGAAGTGCAACGAGGTTCAAAAGGGCAGAGGAAATGAATGGGTCAAGGATTCAAGCTAGTGCGCCGGCCTAGACAAGCACAAACAAGAGTGTCTGTGCCACACGATTATGGGCGATGCCGGCCGGTTCGATCTAGTCTAGCCCGCGATGTTTTTAATAAACCCTCACTTTGCTTTCCCCGCGACTCCCCGCCTCCCCGCCTCTCCGTGAAAACAAAGTTCACTCCGCAGATGTGTGATCGTGCACGATTCTCCAGCCTTCAGGAAAACGTTTGAAAATGAGCGTGAAAAGCCCGTGCGGTGTCTTGCCGTCAGACATGGTGAGCTTCCATTTGCCGGTGACGACGGCTGAGCGGCGGCTGAGCAAGTCGATGTCGAGGTCCTGAAATTCGAGGTGGCCCATTTCCCTGCCTGCAGACTTGTAGCGCTGTTCATAGCGCGCAAGTGTGGGCTCCCATCCTTTGGTGACGGTTGCGCCGGAAAAGAAGGTGAGGGCAGGTGACCTCCAGTAGCCTTCCATGAAGTTTTCAAGATTGCCGTGGTTCCAAGCCTCCACCTGAGAGGTCAGCACATGCTTGATGCCCTGCTTGAACTGCTCGCGCATCTCCGCAGACAGCTCTTTTTCCTGTTGCGGAGCAGTCTGGGAAGGCGGTTCAGAGGGCTGCGGCACGGGATAGTTTTTCTGCGCAATCAACAACATAGGGAGGAGCAGAAGCAAAAGCAGAAGCGAGGATTTACGCATGCGCCCATTCTAAACTTCTACTGTGTAAGGTAAACATCTGAATTCCCGAGGCTTACCAAAGTCACATGGTGGGAGCAGAGGTACATTGACCCGCGTATCTAAGTGAGTTATTTTCGAGTCACTTTGAGGTTCTGTCTTCCAACACATCGGGACAGTTGACCAGCAAAATTCCCCTGACGGTTAAAGGGCGCCACAGAGTCGAGAAGAGAAGCCCTCATGTCTGTAATTGAAACGGTCGGAAGATACGAGATCATTGAAGAGCTTGGCCGCGGCGCAATGGGTGTAGTTTATAAGGCCAAAGATCCCACCATTGGCCGAACCGTAGCTCTCAAGACTCTGCGTCTCGACGTCCATGGACTGGACGCCGCCGAGATGGTGCGCCGTTTCCAGAATGAAGCCCGCGCTGCCGGGGTCCTCAGTCATCCCAACATCGTAACCATCTATGACGCAGGCGAGTGCGATGGAATCTTTTACATCGCCATGGAATTCATTCAGGGGACGACTCTCCATGAGCAATTGGCCGAGCAGCACATCCTGCCTACGGAAGATGTAATCGGGTATTCGCGACAGATCTGCAAGGGACTCGACTATGCGCACTCCCACGGAATTGTGCATCGTGACGTGAAGCCGGCGAACATCATGATTACGGCCAACGGCACGGTAAAGATCATGGATTTCGGCATTGCCAAGGCCGGAGGCAGCATGACCTCCACCGGCCAGGTTCTGGGGACGCCCAACTACATGGCTCCTGAGCAGGTGAAAGGCAGACCGCTGGACGGCCGGTCTGATCTCTTCAGCTTCGGTGTGATTCTGTATGAAATGCTCACCGGAGAAAAGCCGTTCGTGGGCCAGAACGTCACCACGATCATTTATAAGATCGTGAATGAAAACCCGATCGCGCCACGTGATCTTGACGTTACGGTCCATCCAGGTCTGAGTGCAATCGTTACACGGGCACTGGCCAAGTCGCCCGATGATCGTTACCAGACCGGCGCCGATCTGGTGCGAGACCTGGAAAGCTACAAACTAGCGGGAGCCCCGCTGCACGCCACTTCTAAATTAGCGATAGGAAAACTAGTCTCAGCAAAAACCAGCAATGGGAGCACAGGAGCAGCAAGGTTCAGTAAAACTGAAACTGCTCTTCCGCAGGACAAGACGCTGGTGCTTCCGGTCAGCAACGGAAACGGGAGTGCGGCAGCAGCCCAACGTGCTCCGGCCCCGGAACGAAAACCACTGAAGGTGCGCCGTCCTTCTCTGCGGATCCATCCGCCGGGCAAGAATGTTTTGATTGCGACCGCAGTATTGATTGTGCTGTTGGGCTCTGCGATGGCTGGCTACGCCTATATGCACACGCGTCTGCAAATGCGCCAGATGGAGACAGCGATGAAGGCCAAGGAGGCTGCACGGCAAGAGCAGGTGCTGGCGCAACAGAAGAACGATCCTCCTGTACCATCTCAGGTGGCCAGCCCGGCCGATGACGAGGATGTGATTGCGCGCGACACCACGGTGAAATTCGTCAAGACCGCGAAACGTTCGCCTGCGGTCCTGCCACCGCCGGTCAAAGTGCAAAAAGCAACCAGCTCTCCCAATCAGGTTTATACGCAACAGAGCGAGTTGCAGTTTAATTCCAAGCCGCAGGGCGCCAAGGTGGAGATTGACGGCTGGAGCGAGCCAAACTGGGTGACGCCATTTACTGCATCGCATCTGGCGGCGGGATACCACACGGTTGCGTTTTCTAAAACGGGTTATCTGCCCAAAGGCGAAGCGGCACAATCTGTGGCGGGGAAGAGCATTCAGGTTTATGCCGAGCTGAGTCCGGCAGTTTCCACGCTGGTCATCAATAGCAATCCGCAGGGCGCCAACATCTGGCTGGACGGCAAGGATACGGGCAAGACCACGCCGGCACAGCTCACGGTGGAAAAAGGTCCGCACCGAGTAGTGGTCCGCAAGGCCGCCTTCAAAGACGCCACCGCGGATGAAGACGTGGCAGAAGGGCAGACAGCAAGCTTTTCGCCGGTGCTGTTGAGCCTGGGCCAGCAAGTGGTAAACGGCAGCAACGGCAGCCTCCTGAAAAGAATGTTCGGAGCAGAAAACACCGTGCCGGAAGGAAAGGGCCTGGTGCACATTCACACGGAGCCGGAGGGAGCAACCATCATCGTAGACGGTAAGACAGCTCCCAAGAAGACCAATGCCCACTGGCCGGCAGAGCCCGGTGTGTACAGTATTGTGCTGCAGATGGACGGATACAAAACCGTGCAGCGCAACATCCGCGTGCAACTGGGCAAGATTGTCAATCTGGATGAGATACTAGAGAAACAGTAAAGCTGTTCTGTTTCTATGCCCCGCCTAATCATTTCTTCTCCCGACGGCAGACGAGGTGTACTGGAGCTTACCAAGCCAGTCATCACGGTAGGACGCGGCACCGCCAACGACCTGGTACTGAATGATGCCAGCGTCAGCCGCTTTCACGCCGTCATCAAACTTCACGAAAACACGGTGTCCATTGCTGACCGGGGCAGCACGAACGGAATTGTTCGTAACGGCGAAAAGATCAATGAAGAAAGCGAACTCGGGAATGGTGATGTAGTTCAGGTTGGGCAATATGCGCTGCGCCTGGAGCATGTAGACGAAAAGGGCATCCAGGTGCGCCGGGCCGAGTGGCCTTCCACGCTGGATCAGATCATGCGGGGGCGCACCGGACAAGTACCCCTCGGCCGTGGAACTCAGCCGCCCGATGCATCGGGCGATCTGGCAAGCCGCGCGCGCAAGCTGGAGCGTGAGAACTATCTTTTGACCGTCTTGTACGAGGCCGGGAAGGCGCTTAACTCAAAGCTTTCCCTGGAAGACATCAGCCGGCAGGTGATTACGCTGACGTCAATGATTGAGGGAGTGGAACGCGGTTTTGTCATGCTGTTTGACGAGTCCGGCGAAGTCATGCAGCAGAGCGAGGTGGTCTATCGCGATCCCGAGCATTCTGGAAGTCAATCTCAAATCATGCTCAGCCAGAGCGTGCTTGACCTTATCCGAAAAGAACGGCAGCCCATTCTCATTGACGATCTCAGTGCGGATGAACGGTTCAGCGGCAGTGAAAGCTTGAAAATCTCTGGTTTGCGATCCGCCATGTGTGCTCCGCTTCTCGGCGCGAAACGGCTCTTTGGCGTGGTTTATGTGGACAACATGGACAAGCCCGGCGCGTTCACGCAGGAAGAATTGAATGTATTCTCGCTGGTTGCGGCGCAGGCTGGCGCTGCCATAGATAATGCGGTGGCGCACCGCAAGATTGCGCAGCAGGCAGAACAGCGGTTGGCTCTGGAGCGCTTTCTCGCGCCTGAAGTAGCTGACATGGTTGCTGCCAACCCGCAAATTCGGCTGGGCGGCGTGAATCAGAAAATAAGTGTGATGTTCGCGGACATCCGCGGCTTTACTCAGTTCAGCGAACGAACGGAACCGGAGCGGGTGGTGGAGGTGCTGAATGAATACTTCACTCGCGTTACGGATGTGATCCTGGACCACGGCGGCATGATTGATAAATATATTGGTGACGCAGTGATGGCGGTTTTTGGCGTGCCAATCTCGAAGGAGAATGACGCAGCAAACGCGGTGCGGTCTGCGCTGCAGATCCAGCGCTTGGTCGCGGAGATGAACCGCGACGCAGCAGCACGAGGCTGGCCCGAACTGGCTGTGGGCATTGGAATCAACACGGGAACAGCGACAGCAGGAAACATCGGCTCGCCTCGCCGTCTCGATTACACCGTTGTGGGCGATGCGGTCAATATTGCATCGCGCTTGATGGACAATGCAACGGGCGGACAGGTTTTGATTTCGCAGCCGACAGCGGACGAGCTTGGAGCTGAATTCAAGCTGCGGAAATTGCGTGCACGACGGGTGCGCGGGCGCTCAGAGCCAGTCCAGGTCTTTAATGTTGAGTGGGAGGAAGAATTGAGGGCTGGACAAAAGAAAAGGCGCTCCGCGCGGAGCGCCAAAGAAAAATCCTGAAGCCGCTATTTTGTTGTGTCCCCGCCTGTCTTGGCGCCCTTCTTGGTTTTCCCACCGTGAGCAACCAGCTGATCTTTCACCTTGTCATACTGGTCCTGGGTGAGGATGTTCTTGGTCACGAGGTCGCGCTTGGTTTTGTACGGGCGCCCATCAATAATCTTCTGCGCCGTTGCATCGTCGATTCCTGTGGCAGTCAGATCCTCTTTGGTGGCGGAATTGACATCAACTTTCTTGCTGCTGGACTTTTTGGTCTTGGTTGATTTTTTTGTGCTGCTGCTGGTTGTGCTCTGGTCTGTCCCACCCGCCTGGGCAAACGTGATCCCGCTGAACACGCCCAGCGCGCAAAGCACAGTAATTATCCGAACAATATTCCGGATCATGGTTGGTTCTCCTTCTTGCAAAAGCAAAATAGACTGCAAATCCTCGGTCGGAAAAGCAGTCTAGGAGCTTGCCGCAGAAATGTCAAAATCGGCTGCTACTCGGAATTCCAGCAGAATGTGAAAATGAAGCCACTGAAAAAGCGCTACGCGCGTTTGGGGTTGGCTTCCGATTGCTTGCTTTGCCAGGCGCGTTTTGGCCGTTGTGCTTCAGGAAGATCACGGTCTTTTACACGGTCATATACGTAGCGATCACTCACGGTGCCCAGGGATTCGTTGTACAGGCTTACGTCCCCCACCGCCTCGCGCAATTCCTCAGAAAACTCGTGCAAAGCCTTGAGATGGTCCGCAGTGGCAGGAACTTCAGTCTTGCTGGTTTTCAGAAATTTCTGATAGCCCTTGTCGACCAAGCGGGAAATTTCGCTGCCGATCAAGTAGCCCGGTTTCGCAAAGATGCGTACGCCGCCCTCCGGAGTCTTCTCAATGGCGGCCGAGCAGTTCAACTTTTTGAGGAAGATTCGATTCTGCGTTCCGGGGGCTTCCAGAATGTCAAAGCCATGGTCGCGAAGCCATGCAACTGCCTCGTCGTAAGTACGTGCTTGAGTTTTCTTTGCCATGTGTCACCTGTTGCCGGAGCGTTTTCGTACGCTGCTGCGGTTCTCCCTTGAGTTGTTGCGAATCGATAATGTCGCATATTCATGTACACCACGGCAACATTACCCTTGTGCAGAGAGTAACCCCCGACCGCAGGTTGCCTGCCGATCCGGGAGCATTCCTAAGAGAGGTTGCGGGAGAGACAACAGTATCTGTACTACTAAGCGCTATTTTTTGCGGAAGATTTTGAGGAGTTCAGCCTTTCGGAATATTCTCTGGCTCACCCGAGGCTCCGGCAGAGCTGATCCTTCGCCTGCGCGCTGAGTGATTGGTTCGGAGGTACAGCATGACGCGGGCTCAGGATGGAATTCTTAGTGACGGAAAAAGTTCTGAGTACCCTCCAGTCCCTTTCTAAGTCGGCAGGACAGGCGAGGCGACTGTGCCACCGCCACCACCGGACGACCCGGACGTTCTACTTGCGACTCGCCGCGCTGTTCCACATCTCACGCTTACAATTGTTGACAGGCATTCAGAGACCAGCTTCGCTTTTCCGGGAACGGCGCACAAATCGAAAACATCAAAAAACCGGCGCCTTTTCTCCCCCGAGATTTTGGGCGCCGGCTTTCAGAGTCAACCCTCATATACAGGGACGACCCGGGCCGCTCATCTACTTTCGGCCAATTTGTTGATGGAGAGTAAGGGACTGCCACTGATTTCTAAAGCATACAAAGAAGATGCCGTGTGAATGCGCACCCGGTCAACAGCAAAGGACTTATGCGCATTTTCGGCCTTAATAACCAGGAAGATGCCACCACGATCAAGCGTGAACTGATGTATACTGAGCCCGACCTTAGAAACGGAGCATTTTTATTCAATTTATTGTTCCGTGTAAAGCTGTGTGGGGCAGCTAGTTATTCCAAGGTACTGCGTGTTGTTTATATTCATATCACCTTCACCAGCGGCGGCCCCGGTCGGGAGGGGTCCTTATGGACCTTTGGATCATACGGTCTGTTTTTATCATTGTTGTCACCGTCACCTGCTGTTTCCTGCATCCCTTCGGGCTAAGAGGTTGGCCTGCGTTTGCTGCAGGCGTTGCGATGAGCGTGATAGTGGTTGGCTTCGAGATGCGCCTGCGCATCGTGAGCCTCAAACGCCTGATCGGCGCGGTGATTGGAAGTATTCTGGGCATACTTGGCGCCTACCTTTTCAGCGTCGTCCTGAGAAACAGCATTACGCATCCGGAAACCCAGAGATTCATGCAGCTCATGGTGATGCTGCTGATGTCGTATGTTGGACTGGTGGTCGGCGCCAATAAAGGCGATCTGCTGAACCTGGCAGCGCTGGGCGGAATCTTCGGAGCGGAAAAACAGGGGCGCAAGAGTTTCAAGATCCTCGACACCAGCGTGATCATTGATGGCCGTATTGCTGATATCGCGGAAACGGGATTTCTCGATGGCATCCTGGTGATTCCGCAATTTGTGTTGCGCGAACTGCAACTGGTGGCAGATTCCGCAGACTCACTGAAGCGCAATCGCGGCCGGCGCGGGCTGGACATCCTGCAGCGCGTACAGAAGATCGGCACCGTAAATGTGCAGATCGTGGAAGATGATTTTCCCACTGTTCGCGAAGTGGACCTGAAGCTGATTGAACTGGCCAAAGCTTATGAGGCCAAAATCATCACCAACGATTTCAACCTGAATAAAGTCGCCCAACTCCAGGGCGTGGAAGTACTGAATATCAACGAACTGGCGAATGCTTTGAAACCCATTGTGCTGCCCGGTGAGACTATGCGTGTGTTCATCCTGAAAGAAGGCAAGGAGTACAACCAGGGCGTGGCTTACCTGGACGATGGCACCATGGTGGTGGTGGATAATGCGCGCAAGCTTATTGGCAAAAATGTAGACATTGCAGTGACATCCGTATTGCAGACAACCGCGGGCAAAATGATTTTCGGGAAGTTCGATGAGCGCGCGCCACGGCCGAGTGAGCCGCGAGGCGAACCAGCAAGCAAGCCGGATACACGGAAGTCGCAGGCAATTGTGGTGGAATCGGCGCCAGGGGCCACGGAGTAAAGTTAACCGCACGAACGGCACGAACGAAGATAAGTTTAGCCGCCACGCTTCGCTCCTCCTGAACGCTCGAATCTCATCCATGTCAAAGGATGCAAGAACAATCTCCTCGTTCTCTCCTGCGCTCGCAATCAGAGTGCTCGCTGGTCGACCGTTTCTCCAGGCTACACAGGTGTGCGCGTGTGAGTTTCCGTTGTTTTAACGCCATGGGTAGTTGACCATTGCGATGGCGACCAGAAAATGACCGACTTTTGAGTCCCGCGGTACGGATTTCGTCCCAGGCGCAGGCATTCGGGACACAATCACCTCAGCCCCGTTCAGCATCAACTGGTGTGCCGGCAGCGGAAATTCGCGATCAGAGCAAATCATGGCGCCGATTGCTATTTCGCCGTGTGTACCCCTTGAGGATGCAGACCCGAATGAATCGCCTGGACTTGCAATTCACATCGCAGCCAACGTCTCCAGGCTGCGGGTTTGGCTTTGAGAGTTCATCCTGTCCAAAGTTGCAGATATAAACCTTGGAATACCTGAGTGCCACTGTGCCCTTGCTATCGATATCGCACACTGAGTTCCACGGAAGAGGCTGGTGCGTTTCCAAAAAAGTCATTGCGATGTTCATGCTGATTTCGCGAGCGAGGCAGCGAAGGCTTGAACAAAGCTGCTCTATCCTGATCATTGCCGGCAGGAGCTATTTGCAGCAACACAAACGTTAAGGTTCATGGCGAGTAAGCAAGTACAGGCGGCTGTGATTTCTGGCCTTGCGCTGCAAGGCCATGACCAAGCGATGTGGCCACTCCTCTCTGAATCGGAATAGAATACTCTTATATTCTTCGCCGAAAAGTACGGGGAATTCGGCATACCTGCCCTGTAGGGTTACAACGTGCTTACAAATCCCGAGCATCGTGGCGCGCAAATGCTTTTCTTCTTGTGCCTTTTTGCGGCAGTCAGCGCGAGGGCCGCTTTGGGGCAGGATCCTCTTCCAGGAAAGCTGGATGTCACTATCACTGACCAGAACGGGCAGCCACTGGCGTCTGGCGTGGTAACGCTGCAGCAGAATGGAAAGACGGTTTCCGAACACGCCACGCCGACCGGCCACATTTTGCTCGATCGTCTTCCCGCAGGAACTTACAAACTTTCTGTGCAGAGGGACGGCTTCTACACGGCTTCCGTTGCCAAAGTGGAGGTCCCGGCTGGAGCCACAATGCCGGTTGAAATTCGGCTGGAACCGGTGCGCGAATACCGAGAGGAAGTTGAGGTTACGGCCCAATCATCCCCCATTGATCCCGAGCAGGTTTCGAGTGCGCAATCCCTGACAGTGGAAGACATTGCCACCATTCCTTACCCCACCACGCGTGATTATCGCAATGTGCTGCCGTTTATTCCTGGTGTGGTGGCGGACAGCGGCGGACAAATTCATGTTGCCGGCTCGAGCACGCAGCAGGTACAGGATTATCTTGATGGATTCGAAGTAAGCCAACCAGCGTCAGGCGCCCTGGGGGTGCGTATGAACCCGGATGCGCTGCGGAAGATTGATGTGCTCAGCAGCCGGTACTCGGCGCAGTTTGGCAAAGGTTCAGGCGGTTTGACGGATCTGGAGCTCCAGGATGGCGACAACAAGTTTCGCTTCAATGCCACCGATTTCATCCCTACTTTTCAAATCGTAAAGGGCTTTCACCTGAACAACTGGACGCCACGCGCGTATTTCTCCGGTCCTCTGATCAAAGACAAGCTGTGGTTTGATGTTTCGCATGAGGGTGAAAACGATCTCAGTATCGTGAAGGAGCTTCCTGATGGCGCAGACAGCACATTCCAGTGGCGTACGGCGGACTTGGCGCGGCTGCGGCTGAACCTGACACCCGGCAATATAGTCACGGCCAGTGCTCTGGTTAATCTGTTCGATGCAGACCATGCCGGGCTCACACCCTTTGATCCGGTTAGCGTCTCCACCGACCAGCATTCCAGGCTCGACCTCTTTACCCTAAAAGACCAGATCACCATTGCACGCAGCACTCTGCTGGAATTCGGCGTGGCCCAACATGACACCAAGAGCCTGCTGACACCCCAGGGATTTCAAAATTATTTCCTGACACCGACCGGGCGAGAGGGCAATTACTACCTGCACAGTGATACTGGCTCATCGCGCTCGCAGGCGTTTACGAATCTGTATCTCAGTCCATGGAACTTTTTGGGCAAACACCAGTTCACCGTGGGAGGTCGCGTTGACCGCGTGCTGTACAACGGGCAGGCCACGCGCAATCAGATTCTGTTCCAGGACATCAACGGGGCGCCACTACGCACCCTCACCTTCTCCAATGTTCCGCATTTCAGCCTGAGCACAATGGAATCAAGTGCATTCGTCCAGGACCACTGGACGGGACTTGATCGCTTAACGGTTGAAACTGGAGCACGGTGGGACCACGACAGTTTCCTTGGCCGCGACGTATTTTCGCCACGCATCGCCGGCTCCGCAATGCTGGCTCCGGCGAGCGAAACCAAACTGGCGGCTGGAATCGGCATTTACCACGATCGCTCGAATCTTTTCGAAGTCGCGCAATCTGTCCAGGGGACGCGCGTGGATCGATTCCTGTGCAACCCCACGTCGGCGAATATGTGCAGCGGACCGCCTGTGGTCACGACGATCCCAGGAACTTTTATTGCCGATCCAAGGCTACTTACTCTGCCCAGATTTGTGAATTGGAGTGTCGGGCTGGAGCGGCGATTGCCGGGCCGGGTTTACGCTCGACTGGACTTTCTCGGCCGTCACGGCAGCAACGTGTGGGCGTATGAGCCTCAGGCAAATGGCACTTTCCTGCTCGGTCACCAGAAAACCGACCGCTACGATGGAGCCCAGATTACACTGCGCAGAGAATTTAAACGTGGCTATCCCATGATGGTTTCTTACACGCGATCAAACGCGCGCTCCAATGAGAGCATAGATTTCGGCATTGATAATTTCACCACCGGCTCGCAGGCAGGAGGACCGTTGCCATGGGATGCCCCCAACCAGGTAACTGCCTGGGGTTCCACGCCTCTACCATCCTTCTGGAAATTCACAAAATTTGATTTTGCCTACTCGCTGCTTTATCACACCGGCTTTCCGTTTGCGACGGTGAACAACTTCGGCCAGATCGTGAACCCGCCGGGTATATTCCGCCTGCCGCACTTCTTCACCCTCAGTCCTGCTATCGAAAAGAAATTTACCTTCCACGGTTACCGCTGGGCAGCCCGCGTTGCAATTGAGAACATTACCGGAAGCTCCAATGCTCCGTCCGTGGACAACAACGTGGATTCACCGACATTCGGCGAGGTGTTTGGGCAAGGCCACAGAACATTTAACGGAAGGATCAGGTTGCTGGGAAAACAGTGAAATAGATTGCCAGAATTGCCAAAGAATCCAAATTGAACGCCGTAATGTTGAGAGTTGCGATTTCCAATTGCCAACTTTGGCAATTTCGGAAATGGTTGAATGAAGCTGAAGACTTTTGTGTATCTCTACTTTAATTCTGGCTCCGGCGTGGCGGCGATCAGAGTCCGTGTGTATTCATGAGCGGGCCGAGAGGTGATTTGCTCGGCACCACCGAGTTCCACGATCTCTCCTTCGCGCATCACGGCAATCCGGTCACACAGGTAGCGCACGACAGGCATGGAGTGAGAGATGAAGAGGTAGGTGAGCTGAAAATCTCGCTGCAGTTGTTTCAGCAGATTGACAACCTGAGCGCCGACGCTGACGTCGAGGGCGGAAACGGGTTCATCGCAGACGATGAACTTAGGTCGCAGAATGAGCGCGCGAGCGATGCCGATGCGCTGACGCTGTCCGCCCGAGAATTCATGAGGGTAACGGCGCAGCGCTGACTCCTCAAGGCCCACCGCGTGCATCATTTCTGCTGCGGCGGTTCGACGTTTTGCCGCAGTGGCAGAGCGGCCGTCATGGATGATGAGCGGCTCAGTCACAATCTCTTCCACGCGCATCCGCGGGTTCAGCGAGGCGAAAGGATCCTGAAAGATGATTTGCATATCGCGGCGAAGACGACGCAGATTGGCGGCCGATGCACTCAACACATCCTGATCGCTGAAGCGGACGGTGCCCGATGTAGGCTCAATCAGGCGAAGCACCATTCTCCCCAGGGTGCTCTTGCCGCAGCCGGATTCGCCGACCAGGCCAAGGGCTTCACCGGATTCAATATCGAGCGAAATGCCGTTCACGGCAGGGACTTCGCGTTGGGCCTGACCGAATGCGCCTTCAGTCTGATAGATCTTGATCAGGTTGCGGAGTTCGAGCAGGGACATGGACAGCACCTATAAATCAGTCATCTGGCAGCAATGACCCACTTCAAATTTTGGTCCTTCGTGGAGACGAATGAATGGTAAATCAAAGGGCGTTTGTTCTATCCCAGAGGATATTTCGGTTCGTGCGGACGAAACCCGGGCTACAATCGCGACCCTCTGCTTAACACATCGCCGGGGATGAGTGGGGATGACTGGCCATGGATGCGGACCCGGGGTATGCAATTCGCGAGATTGCCATAAAACGGGCTCAGCACGAGGGTGTGCAAGACTGCGACTTTCGAACGTTCCTCCTAAGTAGCCGTGTAAGGATCGGAAATCCCTTGCAAATGGCCGCGGGTCAGCGTGTTAGAATCTGGTTAACTCCTAATTTTAGAGAGCCTTTCTCTTGGTTGAATTAGCGCCTTCCATTTTGTCCGCGGATTTCGCGCATCTGGCCGATGCCGTGCATGCGGTAACGGAAGGCGGCGCAACCGTGCTGCACGTGGATGTGATGGACGGACATTTTGTTCCCAACATCACCATCGGACCTCCGGTGGTTGCTTCTCTGCGCAAAGTGACTAATCTGCCGCTGGATGTGCATTTGATGATTGAGAACCCGGACCAGTACATTCCGGCTTTTGTGGACGCGGGAGCTGATTGGATTTCTGTTCATCAGGAGGCCTGCGTACACCTGCATCGCACCCTGGAGTTGATCCACCACCACAATGCGAATGTGGGAGTGGTGATCAATCCTGCAACGCCGGTGCAGATGCTGGAAGATGTTTTGGACATGGTGGACCATGTGCTGGTCATGTCAGTGAATCCGGGATTTGGCGGGCAGAAATTTATTCCAATTTCACTGGAAAAAACACGGCGGCTCGTGGCCATGCGTACCGATCGGCGGGCGAACTTCAGGATTGAGATGGACGGTGGCATTGCACCGGAAACCATCACACAGGCAGTGCGCGCGGGAGTGGAAATCCTGGTAGCAGGCAACGCCGTTTTTGGTCATGGCAATCCGAAAGAGAACACGCAGACATTATTGAAGCTGGCCCAGGAAGCAACCCTGCAAAGGGTGTAAGCGACTTTCAGCAATTTTGAGGTAGGTAATGGTTCGTAAAATTCTTGCTCTTTCCGTGCTGGCATGCTCTCTGCTGCTGGCAGGATGCCATCATAAGGTCCAGAACCCGCTGGCCAACATTGATTCCAAGCAACCGGACAAAGGCCTTTATGATCGCGCAATTGATTCCATGAAGCACGGCCATTATGAAGTAGCACGCTCGCTGCTGGAGACCTTGATCAACACCTATCCGGACTCTGAGTATCTGGCCCGGGCCAAGCTGGCGGTAGGCGACTCCTGGTACCAGGAGGGCGGCACCGCAGCATGGCAGCAGGCAGAAGCGGAATACAAGGATTTTCAGACCTTCTTCCCCAATCTGCCGGAATCATCAGAAGCGCAGCTCAAGGTGGCGAACATCCACTATCGTCAGATGGAAAAGCCCGACCGCGACTTCGCCCAGGCAATGCGCGCGGCTGACGAATATAAGACCCTGATTCAGACTTACCCTGACAGTCCTCTGGTTCCCCAAGCCAAGCAGCGTCTGCGTGAAGTGCAGGAAGTGCTGGCAGAACGGCAATACAGAATTGCGAATTTCTATTTCCTGCGGCAGAACCTGGCTGCTTCGCAGGCCCGGTTGCAATCGCTGGTGGATTCGTATCCTTTGTACAGCAAGATCGATGAAGCTCTGTACACCCTGGGACAGCTTTACGAAAGGGAAGCGATAGCTATGCGTAAGCAGAATATTCCGGAAGCCCAGAAGGAAAGGCTCGCAGCCGATTTCCAGAAACATGCGATCGAGTCGTACTCACGAATCGTCACACGCTACCCTGCCATGGACAGAGTCAATGACGCTAAGAGGCGTTTACAGGCGCTGAACGCTCCTGTTCCCACGCCCACGGCGGAAGCAATGGCAGAAAGCAAGGCCGAAGAACAGAGCCGCCAGAACGTGAGCATGATGCAGGGCATGATGGGTAATTTCAAAAAGCATCCCATGGTGGCGAAAGCCTCCAAGGTGGGCGAACCAGATCTAAAAGAAGAGGAAGTTGTGGACCCTGCCAAGATGGTCCATGATCTTGAAAGCCAATTAAATTTAAATGCCTCAGGACAGCCGAATGGAAAAGTTGGCCTGGAAACAGTAACCGGAGTGGGAAAAGGGGCTCCTCGCGCGAATGAGCCACCTCCGGGAACTGCAGAAGCAACCAAGCCCACGGAGGAAGGTGCGCCGCCTCCATCCGCGCCCGCACAGGTAAATGAAGTGAAGCAACAGGCCCAGCAGGAAGCAAATTCCGGGCAAACGCCTGCGGCTACAGCAACGGGCGATCAGAGAGCCAAGAAAGTGGACAAAAAGAAGGAATCCACCAGCAAGAAAAAGAAGAAGAAAGGTCTGGGGAGATTGAACCCGTTTTAAACAACAATTTTTTGGACGGCGGTGCTAATCCTTTGGATTGCGGTAAGACATATACCTCACAGGTACTGAGGTGGTCTTTCCATTGACTTCACAGGTAATTACCAGTAAGTTGTCCTCATTTCCCCGCCTTTAAGGGTATTTTGACGTGTCGCTAAGAATCCTATTTGCCGATGACAGCGTAACCGCCCAGAACATGGGCAAGAAAATCCTCACGGAAGCCGGATATGAGGTGGTGGCTGTCAGCAATGGCGCCGCAGCAATTAAAAAAATCGCCGAGCAAAAACCGGACATCATCATCCTGGATGTCTACATGCCGGGTTATTCCGGACTTGAGGTGTGCGAGAAGGTCCGTTCCTCCATTGCCACCATCAAGACGCCGGTGCTCTTGACCGTGGGCAAGATGGAGCCGTACAAGCCGGAAGATGCCAATCGCGTCCGCGCTGATGGCGTTATTATCAAGCCGTTTGAGGCCAGCGATCTTCTGGCCATCATCAAAAAGTTTGAGGAGCGTATCGGGGAAACGGCTGTTGCTGCACCGCCGCCGGCGCCGATCCGGCAACCGGTAGAGGAAATCAAGGTGCAGGCTCCTGAAACCAACCATGAGCCTCCACCGAGAGTGATACAGCCCATGGTGGAAGTGCCGGACCATATGGCAACTTCTTCCGCGTTCAGTGACCTGCTCGGCACGGACGCTAGCCGCATGGAGAGCTTTTATGCACCGGCGGTGGCCGAAGCTGCGCCTGTGAAGGCGGAAGCACCTGCGGTGACTGCCCCGGCGACAGAATTTGATTTGCCGGCCTCATGGAGACAGGATCCGGAACCACAACCGACGATCGTAGAAACGCCTGTGGCATCTGCACCAGCGGTCATTGGCGCTCCCGTCCGTCCCATTCAGATCCCGGTGTACCAGGAAGCGGAACTCACGCACTTTGAAGTTGTACCCACCGCTGCCCCGCCGATTGGCGATATTGAAATTCCTCGTGAAGCCGGTTTGCAGGAGAGCGCAGAGGAAACAACTCGTAATACAGTAGCCGACCACCGCGACCCCGACCTTGTTCCAACAGCGCACCACATTCCTGCGCCAGCGGCGGCGCCGCAGGAAGTAGCTGAACCCGGTCCTGCCGTGCTGGAGATGCCGGTTGGCGCCGCGGCGGAAAGCTCCGTTGCAGTTGAGCAAGCTACGGAACCAGAGCCCCAGGTTATTTCAGAAGAACCGGAGCAATTATCCGCCGCGCCACAGCATGTGCCATCACTGTCAGAAGCTGATTTTGAAGCCCGCGTGGCTGCCGCTATGTCCGCTTATGGGCAGGCAGTAGAAAGCCGCGACGTATTGACACACGCCGGGGCCGCGGAAGAGCTGCGAGTTTCTTCACCAGCAACCGTTGAACAATACCATGAAGCTCCACCTGCTGATGTGGAACCTGAGCCGGCGCCTAGCATCAGTGCGGAAGCACCGACTCATTCCGTAGTGGAAGAGAGCCCGGCTGCTCCTCCCATTGAATCAGCAGCGCAGGAGATTGAAGCCCCGGCTGGGCCGCCAGTAATTTCGAATGCACTTTTAGAGATTCCAGCAGAGCCTCCTGCCGTTGCGCATGCGGCAGCGGCGGGCGTGAGCCATGAAACCGTGATGGCCAGCGTGGAAGCGGAACTTCCCTCCACCCTGCAAGCCGCAACGCACGAGATTGAGGCAGCTGCGCAAAGCACGGACACCTCTGATCCTGAGCACGAGACGATTGCGCAAGCGGTCCATCGCGTAATGGAGCGCATGAAGGACAATCTGGTGCAAGAAATTGTCCGTGAATTAAAAGCCAAGAAATAGTCTCAGTTCCACTTAAGAAGGCGAATATGGCAAAATGCCAGCGCGATCCCTAACGGATCGCGCTGCTGTTTTACCGCGCGCTAACGTCAAAATAAAATCCGGCAGCTTGCAATATTTGCCTGCCATTAAGCAACCTCATTGAGAGCACTTCCAGCAGCAGCTTTGAAGTTGAACGCGCATGCTCACAACTCGGGTGTTCTTACAGCGAATCTAAGAGAGAAAGAATTCGTTGTCGCGGGTTCATTCTCGCCACGAACACAAGGAGGAACAGATGCGGCGTTCATTTCTGCCTGTGATAATTGCAACGCTTGCTGCATTGTGGGGAACTGCTTTGATGGCGCAGGGAATCCCGCAAGGATCGTATCAACAAACGTGCAATAACATTGCCGTGAATGGTGGGGCTCTGGTTGCAAGCTGCCAGGATTCGCAAGGCAAGTGGCACCAGACAAGTCTTCCAGGGTTCCAAAGCTGCACAAGCGGCATAAGGAATGACGATGGAACGTTGCGTTGTGAAGTAAGCGGCTACAGCGGCCCTGCGGGAAATGGCGCGGGCCCGTCAGGTTCTTATCTGCAAAGCTGTCAGGACGTCCACGCTAAAGGGGATGATTTGCATGCCCGCTGCCAGACAAACAGCGGGGACTGGCGTGACGCAAAGCTCGATGATTACAACAAATGCTCGGGTGACATAATCAACGATGATGGACACCTTCGCTGCGTGACCGGCGCGCCCGTGGGAGCTTACGGTGCTGGGCCGTACGGAAGGCCCGGAGTTGCGCGCGGACCGTACGGCCGTCCTGGACTCTACAGCAACGTGAATAGTCCGGCTGGTTCGTACGTGCAAACGTGTACTAACGTCCGCGTGGGAGGAGACGATCTGCACGCGCGTTGTCAGTCGCAGGACGGAAGCTGGCATGACGCTAAGCTGGACGACTTCAACAAGTGCAGAGGAGACATCGTCAATGATAACGGGCAGCTTCGCTGCGCTGCTGGAACCCCCGTTGGAGCATACGGTCCCGGCCCTTACAATGCGCCTGGACGGTATATCGGCGCGAATGGCCCAAATGGTTCTTATACCCAGAGCTGCATGAACATTCACGTGGATGGTGACGATCTGAAGGCGCGCTGCCAGACGAGCAATGGTGACACACACGACACCAAATTGGACGACTACAGAAAGTGCCAGAGCGACATCATCAATGACAACGGCCAGTTGCGTTGCCAGAAATAAGAACTCACTGAACGCAGGTGATCGCGCGATCGGGAATCAACCCTGGTCGCGCGATTCGTCTTTGTGCTCGTTTGCGGAGTCGCGCTTCACGCCTGTAATATCGTGATTTACACCTGCACGAATGCCACACGATCTGCCAAAGACCTACGAGCCCGGCGCAATCGAGGTTCGCTGGGCGGAATACTGGGTGAAAGAGAAGCTGTTTTCGGTAAAGACTCCTGCCGGGTCTGACGCCGAAAAGCAACCTGTCTTCACGCTGCTGCTCCCGCCACCGAACGTTACCGGACGTCTGCACATGGGTCATATGCTGAACCAGACGGAGATGGACATCATCATCCGCTGGCGGCGCATGCGTGGGTTTCTCACTCTCTGGGTTCCGGGAACCGACCATGCAGGCATTGCAACGCAGATGATGGTGGAGCGGCAGCTTGCCAGCGAAGGCATCAGCCGGCAAAAGCTCGGTCGCGAGGCGTTCATCAAGCGTGTGTGGGAATGGCGGGAGCACTATGGCGGCGCGATTCTCGGGCAGATGAAGCGCCTTGGTGCTTCGGTTGATTGGGACCGCGAATACTTCACCATGGATGAGAACCTCTCACGGGCCGTTACTGAGGTTTTCGTCCGGCTGCATGAGCAGGGGTTGATTTATCGCGGGGCATACATCGTCAACTGGTGCCCTCGCTGCATGACCGCCATCTCTGACCTGGAAGTTGTGCACGAGGAATATCAGGGCAAGCTTTACCAGATTAAATATCCTATTGCAGGAGAGAGCGGGAAATTCATTACCATTGCGACTACGCGGCCGGAAACCATGCTGGGCGATACGGCAGTCGCGGTGAATCCCAAGGACCCGCGCTACACCGGCCTGCATGGCAAGAAAGTGATTCTGCCGCTGCTGAATCGCGAAATCCCGATTATTCTCGACGATCTGGCGGACCCCGAGTTCGGCAGTGGCGCTGTGAAAGTTACGCCGTCGCATGATGCCAATGACTTTCAAGCGGGCTTGCGCCACAATTTGCTGCAGATCAATGTTATGGATGATCAGGCACGCATCAACGAGAATGGCGGGCCATATGCGGGACTGGACCGCTATGAGGCCCGGGAAAAAATTCTGCAAGATCTGGAGCACCGGGGCCTGGCTGCTGGGACCAAGGATCACGTCTACGCGATTGGAAAGTGCGATCGTTGTAAGACGATTGTCGAGCCGCGATTGTCGACGCAATGGTTCGTTAAGATCCAGCCGCTGGCTGACCGCGCGATTGAGGCAGTAGAGAAACGTGAAATTGTTTTCACGCCGGAGAACTATTCCAAGACGTACTTTGAATGGATGCGCAACATCCACGATTGGTGCATCTCGCGGCAGTTGTGGTGGGGACATCGCATCCCGGCCTGGCATTGCATCAAGTGCGGGTACATAACAGTTGCGCGAAGCACACCTAAAGGCTGTGAAAAATGTGGGGATTCGAATATCACGCAGGATCCTGACGTTTTAGATACCTGGTTTTCATCAGGATTGCTGCCTTTTACGGTTTTTGGCTGGCCGGAAAAAACGCGCGATCTGGATGTTTTTTATCCCACATCCTTGCTCATTACCGGCTTTGACATCCTTTTCTTCTGGGTGGCGCGCATGATCATGCTGGGCTGCCACTTTATGGCCGATCATTCGAAGGGAAGCGTGCCGTTTCGCGCAGTCTACATTCATGCCCTGGTGCGCGACGCTGAGCGGCAGAAGATGTCAAAGACCAAAGGCAATGTGCTGGATCCGATTGAAGTAACAGAGAAATACGGTACGGATGCTGTTCGCTTTACGCTGTCATCCATGGCTTCTCCGGGAACGGATATTGCATTCAGCGAGAGTCGCACCGAAGGCTATCGCGCCTTTGCCAACAAGATCTGGAATGCCGCGCGCTTCATGTTTATGAACGTGGAGCGTGTGGGCGGAGTGGACTATGCGCGTGAAGGACCGGAGAGCGCCCTGGAGCGGCTTGAGAATCGCTGGATTTATTCGCGCTTCTACCGGGTCGCAGGTGAAGTGAATCAGAACCTGAATGACTACCGCTTTGACGAGGCTGCCAACAAGATTTACTCGTTCTTCTGGGGAGATTTCTGCGACTGGTACCTGGAAATCATCAAGCCAAGGCTGAACGGCGGAGATTCAGAAGCTCGGGAGGCGGCAGCCTTCTTAGTGGATGTATTTGAAGGAGCGCTTCGGTTACTCTCGCCCTTTATGCCATTTATCACAGAGGAGATCTGGCATGCGGTTTACGAGGGCAAGCCACCGGCGAAATCCATTGCGCTGACCAGATATCCGCAGCTCGAAGAGCGTTGGCTTGACGCTAAAGCTGAACAGGAGATGGCAATTCTGCAGGAGTTGATTGTCGCCATCAGAAATATGCGGGCTGAGCTGAAGGTGGAACCCAAAGTGAAAACGCCCATTCGCGTTCATACTGATGCAGCCACACAGAAGCTGGTAGACGAGAACCGCGGGATGCTGGAGCGTCTGGCGAATGTCGAAGGCATGGAGTTTATGGCGGAATCGCTGGCCCATGCGCCAGGAGCGCGCACCAGCACCAGATTTGAAGTAGCACTCGTTTACGAGCGCCAGATGGACAAGGCCGCCGAGAGCGAACGTCTGAAAAAAGAACTCGCCAAACAGGGAGGGCAGTTAGCCGGTTCCGAACGACAGCTTGGGAATGAGCAATTTCTGGCTAAAGCGCCGCCGCACGTGGTGGAAGGTTTGAAGAAACAAGTTACGGAATTGAAAATTCTGATAGAAAAGAATAAACGCGCTCTGGAGGCGCTAAAGTAAATCAGCCCTAGATTAAAGATATGGACTGGCACAGCCGAAGAATAAGCGCAATTCTGGAAAACGCATTGCTGGAAGACAAAGCCACCAGTGATGCCACGTCGCGCGCGTGTATTGATCCGCAACAGCGCGCCACAGCCACCATTCTGGCCAAACAGGATTGTATTTTGTCCGGAGTCGGCGCTGTCTCCCGCATCCTGGAAATTTATGAACATCTTGATCAGAATGTGATCGGCCATCCTGACGTAATCAGCCACGGTGAAATCTTTGACGGCGTTCGCCTGCACAAAGGGCAGGCCATTGCCGTGGTGCGTCACAATGCGCGTGTCCTTTTGAGCTGTGAGCGGGTGATCCTCAACGTGCTGCAGCGGTTGAGCGGCATTGCCACCTATACCCGGCAGTTTGTGGATGCAATCCATGGCACCAATGCCCGTATCCTTGATACCCGCAAAACTGTCCCTGGCCTGCGAGTGCTGGATAAATATGCTGTGCGTTGTGGCGGAGGGCACAATCATCGCCTGGATCTATCTGATGGCGTACTGATCAAGAACAACCATATAGCGTTAGTCGGTGGAGTTGCAGCCGCCTTGCAGAAAGCGTCGCGCAACCGGCGCAGCGAGCAGCCGGTTGAAGTTGAAGTGCGAAACCTCGCGGAACTTGATGAGGCCCTGGCCAATGGCGCAGAAAGAATTCTGCTGGATAATGCAAGTGTCGACATTGTGCGTGCAGGCGTAGCCAAAGTGAAGGCGCATTCTCATCCTGTCCCCGTAGAGGTTTCAGGCGGCATCAGGCTGGACAATGTACGCGCCTACGCTGAGACCGGAGTGGATTACATCTCCGTAGGAGCGCTCACCCATTCGCCCCAAGCTGTGGACTTGAGTATGAGGATTGTTCCGGCGTAAGCTGTAGCCGGCAGGAGGCTGGGCACACAAAGGTTCTCCAAAAAAACACCCGGTCACTTTGCAAGTCTCTTAACTGTAACAACTTATAGCCATTGGTATGGCGCGGGGCTCGCGCAGGAGGATGGGAGACGCCACAGCTGAACTTAACCTGAATGGCCGATCATCGTCAGCCGACGGTACTGCGCCGGGCGACCGATTTTGTAGCATTTGGTGGCTTTGCGCGCTCCAAGTACAAGAGATCTTAAGGAGACGACTGTTCCCCTATGCGAATGCCAAGGATTTTGACGTTGCTGGCTGGATTGTTTTTGCTCTGCGGGTCGGCGCTTGCGGGCGACCAGTACAAGATTGATCCCGTCCACTCAAATGTGGGCTTCGCGGTCAAACATATGGTGGTCAACACTGTTCACGGACGCTTCAATGATTGGAGCGGTGACATCGTTTACGACGATAAAGACCCAGCCAAGTCATCAGTCAACATGACAATCAAAACGTCCAGCATTAATACAGAAAATTCTCAGCGCGATACGCATCTTAAGTCTCCTGATTTCCTCGACGTAGAGAAGTTTCCGGAAATAACGTTCCAGAGCAAATCAGTGGAGAAACAGGCGGACGGCTTTGTGGCCCACGGCGTGTTAACTATTTGCGGCATATCGAAGAATGTGGTGCCATTTAAGATTAACGGTCCAATCAAGGCAGGCGACAGCAACCTGTTGGGAGCAGAGGCAAGCCTTACCATCAATCGCCAGGACTTTGGTGTGGCCTGGAGCAAATCTCGGGCTCCGGGAGAATTAGTGGTGGCCAACGACGTGAAAATAGACATCAATGTGGAAGCCAAGCAGGTGAAGACTGCTGGAGTTGCGGGTCCAGGAAAATAAGAAGCAGTCGAGGAGCGGCGAATTTGTTGGCTTCTGATCTGATATCGTCTGAAAACCTGATTCCGCTGGTGCGGAATACCATCTTTTCCGGCAACATTCATCATTATCCGCAAACTGAATCAACCAACCTGCTGGCCATGCAGGCTGGGGCAGAGGGCGGTCACGGTCCTGAGAGCGGACCGGAAGGTGCAGTCTTTTTAGCGGAAGAACAGACCGCTGGTCGTGGTCGCAAGGGGCACTCCTGGCATTCCGAGCGTGGTAACGGGATTTATTGTTCATTTCTGCTGCGTCCGCCTCTCTCCCCCGGAGACTCATTGTGGCTTTCACTGATTGCAGGCGTTGCGGTGCAGGACGCGGTTAAAGAGATAACCGGACTGCAGGCTGACATTCGCTGGCCCAACGATTGTCTCATTGAAGAAAGAAAGTTTGCCGGCATCCTCACAGAAATGAGTTCGGAAGGTTCTCGCGTAAACTACGCTGTGGTAGGAATCGGTATCAACGTGAATCACCAGTGGTTTCCGGCCGAGTTCGCAGAGACAGCAACGTCGCTGAGACTGAAAGCAGGGAAAGAATGGAGACGGCTTGAACTTGTGGCCGCGTTGATCCGCGCTTTTGACCGGGAGTACCGCGCACTGCTGCGGACCATGAACAGTCCTATCCGCACTCCGGCCTTGCGCTTTGAACCCATTATGCGACGGGTGGAGTCGCGCTCGTCCTATGCCCAGGGTAAGCTGGTGCAGGTAAATGAGGATGGGGGCTACAGAGGCATCACGGATGGGCTTGATCCTCGCGGCTTTTTGCGGGTCCGCACGGATAGAGGGCTGAGGGTTGTGATCTCCGGCAGCGTTCGTCCATTAGACAAGGAAACTGATGCTTCTGGTTCTTGATGTCGGCAACACCAACACGGTCCTGGGCGTGTATGAAGCTGGAGTTTCTGGCTTTGCCGGCCAAGCCGGATCAAAGCTGATCGTTCACTGGCGCGTGGCGACAGTCCGAACGCATACGGTGGATGAATACGGAGTGCTCTTCCGGAACCTGTTCGCCATTGGCAAAGTGGAAGCAGAGGACGTCCGCGGCATCATTATATCTTCCGTTGTTCCGCCCATGGATTCCACCTTGCGTGAGGTGTGCGAAAGGTACTTCCATCTCAAGCCCTTATTTGTGGAACCCGGAGTCAAGACCGGCATGCCGATCCATTACGATAACCCTCAGGAAGTGGGCGCAGACCGCATTGTGAATGGAGTGGCTGCCTTCGAAAAATATGGCGGCCCTTGTGTTGTGGTTGATTTTGGAACGGCAACCACCTTTGATGCCGTGTCACGCAAAGGAGAATATCTGGGAGGCGTGATCTCACCGGGGATAGGCATCTCCGCTCAAGCATTGTTTGAAAACACTGCGCGGCTGCCGCTAGTGGATATTCGCAAACCAGCCAAGCTGATTGGAACCAATACCGTCGGCAGCATTCAATCCGGAATGTTCTTCGGTTACCTGGGCCTGGTAGATGGAATTCTGGAACGCATGGTCAGCGAATTGGGGCGGGACACAAAAGTCGTAGCCACTGGCGGGCTGGCGCCGCTGATTGGAGAGCATTCAAAGTATATAAAAGAGGTGGACGATCTGCTTACGCTGGACGGATTGCGGATCATCTGGGAGCGGAACGCTCCCACCCATAAGACGAAAACCCAAAACCCCTGAAACACAGAGCAGCAGAGGAAGCAGAGGATTCGGTGCTTACTCGCGAGCCTTGTTCATAATCGCTGCGCTAAACTCTCAAAGCGTATTCTACCCGTGAAAAACTACTTCTACTATTTTTCTGAGATTGAGAACCGTTATCTGGTACGTCGCGGCGGAGGACTTCTTCTGTCAACTTTGGACTGGGTGCTCGTCGAGACCTGGAAGGATGCGGGAATCCCCCTTGAGGCGGTGCTACGCGGCATCGATAACACGTTTGACAAATATGAGCGCCGGCCCACCAAACCCAAAAAGATCAATAGTCTGGCTTACTGCGCCCAGGAAGTGTTGACTGCGGCTGAAGAAATGAAAGAAGCTGCCGTAGGATCCGGGCGCGAAGAGTTGAAAGCAGATGCGGGCTTAGGTGCAGCAGAAATCGCCCAGTACTTTTCGCGCAATGCGGAGCAGCTAAGAAGGACCGAAGCTTCACCCCAAGTGCAGGCTGTGGCGACGGAATGTGCTTCGAGTCTAGAGGAGTTGGCGACGAGTTATGCTGCAGGATCGTCGCCCGGGCGGCTGGAGGATCTGGAACGGCGAATGACAGTTTTGGAAGAAAAGCTCATTGCCGCTCTCATGGTTGCAACACCAGAGCAGCAGCTCGTAAGCTTGAGAGCGGAAGCAGACAGAGAAATCGCGCCTTACCGAAGCAAGATGCCGGCCACCCAGATCGATCAGCTCTTAAAACAATTTGTTCACAAGCGCCTGCTTGAACAGGCTAAAATGCCCAGACTCAGTCTCTTTTACATGTGAATCTTAAAATCGAAAAGATGGTCTACGGCGGTGATGGCCTGGCCCGTCTCTCTGGCGGGAAAGCTGTCTTTTTGCCCTTTGTACTTCCCGGGGAAGAAGTCAGCGCAACACTGGTAAAAGAGAAGAGCAGCTTCGCACGGGCGAATGCCGATCAAGTCCTGCAGCCGTCGGACAAGCGCGTGAAGCCGGAATGCCCTTATTTTGGCAGTTGTGGCGGATGCCACTATCAGCATGCCGCCTACAAAACGCAACTTGAGTTCAAGGGGGCAATCCTTCACGAAACTTTGCTTCGCAACGCCAAACTTGACTGGAGGGGCGAGATCATTGCTCATTCCGCTGGTCCCTGGCATTACCGGAATCGTACACGTCTAAAGGTGAGAGGTGGAACCGATTTTGCCATCGGCTACCACCGGTTTGCATCCCATGAGCTTCTCCCCATCATCGAGTGTCCCATCAGCTCTCCTACGGTGAATCAGATCATCCAGCATCTGTGGGAAATTGGGGCTACGGGTGCTGTTCCTGGGGATCTCAACGAAATCGAATTTTTTGTAGACCACGCCGATTCACGCGTGGTGCTGGAACTGATCCACGGGCCGGGAGCCAAAGGCATACGGGAATTCGCAGGTCAGCTGCAAAACCGGCTCCCTAATATCCAGGGCGCTGGATTGTTTGAGCAGCCTGCTACTGGTCCTTCCGCGCCATCTGAGCTGAAGGAAACGGTGGGGAATCCGACCCTGCTCTACCAGGTGGGAGAAAAATCTTTTCGCGTCAGCCCCGGAGCGTTTTTCCAGACAAACCGCTTCCTGGTGAATGAACTCGTAAAAACTGTGGTGGGTGATTTCTTCGGCAATATTGCTCTGGATCTCTATTCCGGAGTGGGACTGTTTGCCAATCACCTGGCAAAGCGCTTCAGCCAGGTTTTTGCGGTTGAGTCAGCGCCTGCTTCTGCAACCGATTTGCAAAGCAATGTTTTGAAAAACGTGGTTCCGGTAAAGACTGAGGTGGAACAGTTTCTTCCTCGTTGCCTGAACATGCACCCGGATGTGGTGGTGGTTGATCCACCACGCGCCGGTCTGGGGCCGAAGGTGACACAACTGCTCGCCGCTCTAAGAGTGAAACGAATTTCATACGTGTCCTGCGATCCCGCAACTCTGGCTCGTGACGTGCGTCTTCTTCTCGAAACTGGATACCACATGGAAGAAGTCCATTTGGTGGACCTGTTCCCGCAGACTTATCACATCGAAACAGTAGTACGTCTGGCCCGTTGATGATCTTCTTCTGTGCGAAATTTCAAGCGCCATTTGACGCAAATGCAGCGTGCAAGTATCTCGCTGAATGACCCAGTATTTACTTAGACCTTTCTTACTTTTGCCTGCCGACGACATCCTGATCAGGTGAACTGACATCCAAAATCCATAGCTGCTCTGTTTCGTTTGCCTTAGTCGCGAATTAAGGGCAACCGATATCCGGAAAAAAGGTGAAGGACTCATTGGCAATGAAAATTGGAGTTGTGGGATCTGGGTATGTTGGGCTTGTGGCCGGAGCGTGTTTTGCTGAACTCGGGCATGAAGTAGTGCTGGTGGACAATGACGAACGCAAGCTGGCTGCGCTGCAGAGGGGAGAATCTCCCATCCACGAAAAGTTCCTTCCAGAGTTGCTGGACCGGCACAGAGGGAAGCGATTGCACTTTACAGGCAATCTGAGTGATGCGGTGCATCGGAGTCAGGTAATCTTCATAGCCGTTGGCACGCCTCCCAAAGAAGATGGTGATGCAGACCTTTCCTACGTGGAATCGGTGGCCCAGGATATCGCCGGTGCAATTGATGATTACAAGGTCATTGTGGAAAAAAGCACCGTCCCGGTTTATACCAACAGTTGGATCAGGAAGATCATGTTGCTCAATGGCGCGCCGGCGGAACTTTTTGACGTGGCTTCCAATCCCGAATTCTTGCGTGAGGGCACCGCTGTGGCAGATTTTCTCTATCCTGACCGCATTGTGGTAGGCGCTGACAGCGATCGCTGCGCCAGGATTGTGGAACAAGCTTACAAACCACTGGTGGATGGCAGCTACTACTTGCAACCCAACGCGATCCCCGGACGCATGCCTGGGCCCTTCAGCGCGAAATTGATCCACACCAGCGCCAAGAGCGCGGAGTTGATTAAGCACGCCTCCAATGCGTTCCTGGCAATGAAGATTTCCTTTGTGAATGCGGTGGCGTCAGTGTGCGAAGCCGTAGGAGCTGATGTGGAGCAGGTATGCGAGGGTCTGGGTACCGATTCCCGTATTGGCCGCAGATTTCTGTATCCCGGAGTGGGTTATGGTGGCTCCTGCTTTCCCAAAGACTTGCTGGCATTCCGGGCTGTAGCGCGGGAGAACGGCTTGCAGTTCGGCTTACTGGATGAAGTGGTTAAGGTAAACGAGGAACAGCGGTACCGTTTCCTTCGCAAGGTGAAGAAGGCGCTGTGGACACTCAAAGGCAAGAAGCTCGCCGTCCTTGGATTGGCATTTAAGAACGGCACGGATGATGTACGCGAATCTCCTGCGCTGGCAATCATCAGGGCGCTTCTAAAAGAGGGCTGCATTATTACGGCGTATGATCCGGCCGCTATGGGACGCGCTGCGGAAGAACTGCCGGAGAATTCGGTGAAATTTGCTGCCGATCCCTACGCAGCGCTCACGGGAGCGGATGCCTGCCTGGTGTTGACCGAGTGGGAAGACTTTGGCGCGCTTGATCTGGCACGCATGAAATCGCTCTTGCGCTATCCCATTGTGGTGGATGGGCGCAACCTGTTCAAGCCTGCGGATATGGAAGCTGCTGGTCTTAACTATTACAGCGTAGGCCGCTCAGACGTAGTAAGCGGAAGGAACGATTTGCCGCTGAAATCATATTTAAAAAAGGCAATCCAGCAGGACCAGGCTGCGTAGCACCTGCGATTACAAGGCAGCTTTTCGGGCTCAACATGCTTTCTGTTGTAGTACCAATCTATAACGAAGAAGAGAACATACGCGCTTTCCATGCAGCGCTGAACAAAGCCTTGTCAAACATCCCGGAGTCCATTGAAATCTTGTATGTGAACGATGGCAGCCGTGACGCCTCACTGGATCGCCTTTTGGGCGTTCAACAGAGCGACTCTCGAGTTACCGTGGTTGAACTCTCGCGTAATTTCGGTCACCAGGCAGCACTTACCGCCGGCATGAGCACCGCTCAAGGTGATGCCGTTGTAATGATGGACGGGGACTTTCAGGATCCTCCTGAGGTGGTTCCGCGCCTTGTCCAGGCGTGGAAAACAGGCGCCAAAGTGGTCATTGCCAATCGCACCAGCCGAGCCGAGCGGGGAATCCGGGGAAAACTATTTCCCTTGTTTTACAAAGTGATGCGCTGGCTTTCTGATTATCCCATTCCTTTGAACGCCGGCATCTTCGGCTTGCTGGATCGGCAGGCCGTAGACGCCATTAACCGCCTGCAGGAGAACAATCGTTACCTCCCTGGGATGAGGGCATGGGTCGGCTTTTCAACTGCTTTCGTGTCCTACGACCGTGCCGACCGCGCTGCCGGCGAACCCAAACAGACTTTTTCCCGCCTCTGCAAATACGCATTGGACGCGATCTTCAGCTTCAGCTACAAACCATTGCGACTCGGAATGACGCTGGGAGCCGTGGTGTTGGCTTTCACACTATTGCTTGCTGTGCTTGGCTTAATAGGGAGCTTCGCCGACTTTAAGTTCCCCGGAGAAAGCTACTTCGGAATATTCCTGGTGATCCTGTTTCTTGGCGGGATACAATTGGTGTGCATCGGGTTGCTGGGGGAGTATATAGGGCGCATTTACGACGAGGTTCGTCGCCGGCCTCTATTCCTGATCCAACAACTGCATCGTAGTGACGCGCGTAAATCTGAGCAGGCTGAAGAACTCCTGGCGCTCAGCAAAACCGAATCTGCCGCCTAGATCGCAGGCGGCCCTCTCTTTCCCACACATTTCCACAGCGCTCTCAGTCTTCCTAAGGCTCAAAACGGTAAAGAACTAAGGGCTCTCCTGATATATCCAGAGTAGATGAACGCCTAACCTGCCTCCTCATTGAAACTAAGCACACTTAGTCCTTGAAGGAGGGGCACTGTGAAACAAGCTTTCCGTCTGCTGATGATCACCCTCGGATTATCTGCGATTTCGTTTGCCGGAGTAACGATTAGCTCTCCCACCACTGGTTCCACTATAGGGTCCCCCGTCCACTTCGTCGCTTCTGCCAGTTCCACCCACCCAATCACGGCCATGCGCATTTACGTTGATAACGTGAGTGTGTATTTCATCTCGAGTTCCAAGATTGACACTTCGGTTGCCATCTCCGCAACCAGGCACAACGTCGTGGTGCAGGCCTGGGATTCAGCCGGCACCGTCTTCAAGACGGCATTGACCATCACTGTCGGGAGCGCCCCCACTCCGACGCCAACGCCTACTCCAACTCCAACCCCCACTGCCACCCCCACTCCTACTCCAAGTTTGCCGACGCCTCCCACAACGGCAGTGATCAAAGCGAACATTGACCAGATGACCGGATGGCAAAGCTGCACTGCTTGTGCTGGCGCGGGCGGGGCTGGTCCCGTTTCTACGATTTCAATGGTTGAGAATGTCCTGTCCCCGTCATTGGACGGAAAATCCGCCAAGTTCAGCATCAGCCCCTCGCAATCCTACTCCGACGCCCTCTGGTGGAAGCAACTGGGTGCTGCGAACACGGCCAAGAGTTTAAAATATGACATATCCTTCTATTTGACTCAGCCGCAGTTCGCTCAGGCCCTGGAGTTCGATGTCAACCAGGCAATCGGGAACAAGCGCTTCATCTTTGGGACGCAATGCAACATCAAAACAGGAAGCACCGTTGGACACTTTGACGTGTGGGGAAACGCCAACGGCAACTGGATTTCCACTGGCATTCCTTGCTCGGCACCCAGCGCCTTTACGTGGCATCACCTGACGTGGGAATTCAAGCGCACGGCAACGCAGGTGATTTTCATAGGCTTCACTTATGATGGTGTGACTCACTACGTCAACCGGACTTACACGGCAAGACCTTCTTCCGTGAACGAGCTTAACGTGGCGTTCCAGATAGACGGGGATTCACACAAGGATGCCTATTCTGCCTGGGTAGACAAGGTTTCTCTCACGTACTGGTAGGACTAAGGCAGCAACTAAGGCCCGCAACTCTCTTCATGCAAAAGTTGAGTTGAATATGCATCAGGGCTGATCAACGGCGGATAAAAGGGTGGTCGCCAGACCGCCCTCTTTTTTTGGGTTAAGAAGTGGTCCTACTACTCAACTAATTCCCCTTTTTCTGTTTTTTCCTGAGACGGTTGATCGTGAATAGATGGGCCGATAGTCTGCGCCTTCACCCAAAGGAAGAAGGGCGAAGCAAACCACACTCCTGGAGTTAAAAGGCAGATGGCTCAGACTACGAAAACCCCCTGGACAATTCTTATGGCCGGCATTTTTGCGCTGGCTGTCGTATCTACCTCCACGGCACAAACTCTGAAAAGCAGCATTGAGCAGATGACTGGCTGGGCAAGCTGCTCAACCTGCGCTGGCACCGGAGGCGCTGGCCCGACCGCAACACACAGCATGGCTTTGGTCAGTTCCCCTGTTATGAGCGGGCGATCTGCCAAATTTCACCTTGGTGGTTCCCGCCCGTACTCCAACGCACTCTGGTGGAGGCAACTCGGAGCCAGTAACAGCAAAACCCATTTCTCCTACGACGTATACTTCTACTTGAAAGCACCGTCTTATGCCGAGGCGTTGGAATTTGACGTGAACCAGTCCAACGGCTCGCATAAGTTCATCTTTGGCACCGAATGCAACATCAAGGATGGCGCGGTTTGGGACGTTTACGATCCCAAAGGCGGGCATTGGCGCTCCACTGGGATCCATTGTTCCATGCCGTCAGCCTTCAAGTGGCACCACATTCACTGGGACTTTTACCGTGACAGCGCGAAAGTCCACTACATTTCATTTACGCTCGACGGCGTGAAGCACTATGTCAACCGGTCCTATTACGCCCGAGCCGCAGGGGCGAAGGAAATTAACGTTGCCTTCCAAATGGATGGTGACAAATATCATCACGCCTACGACACTTGGGTGGACAAAGTGTCTCTCAAATACTGGTAATTCATCCCCATTGGCAAAGCATCCCGGACCGGCGGTCCGGGATTTTCTATGCCGCTGAAGCCACGGCACAAGGCTGTGAGCGCGCTTTTTGCTTTTGTTCAGGCCAGCCGGATAACTTACCGCATTTGCTACCACTCCATCAGTCTTGACAATGTCAACTCAGGGTCTCGTTGACACATGATGATTTGAGGCAAATTGCCATCGGAATTTTTTCGTTTCTTCGGAATGCTTGGCACAACTTGGCAAATGCTCCAAAAGCATTAAGGCAGAAGCTAAGGCCTGCAGCTCTGGAACGGAAATGGCCAGAGTTGCGGCGCGATCTACCTTGATGAATGTTGATTTGAGAAGAACACGAAGACATCAGGCAGCAAGATGAGAGCTAAATTTGTTCTTAGTACCTCACTAACCCTCTGCCCCGAGTTTTTGCGCGTGCGCACAAAAAGAGATTGATCCGGAGTAGATCCATCTATATACCTTCGCTTCGTGCTTGGGTTTACCAATCGTTAACAAATTCCGTGGAGAAGGCAGAATGATCAAGTTCCCCTCAAAATGCTTCTCGATCTCCATGGCCGCGCTGACTGTTTTTGTTCTCACATCTTTCGCAGCTTCTTCAGCGATGGCCCAGACGGTGAAAAGTGCAATCCAGGCTATGTCTGGCTGGCAAAGCTGCAGCTCCTGCGCCGGTACTAATGGAACCGGTCCTACTTCGACAGTTAGTACGCAGGCAGGAATTGCCAGTCCGTCCATGAGCGGCAATTCTCGTGTTTTTTCAATTGCTGGAACCAAACCTTACTCTGATGCTCTGTGGTGGAAGCAGTTGGGGGCCGCCAACACTGCCACGAATCTGGTTTATGACGTCTATTTTTACTTGAAGGCACCGCAAAACGCGCAGGCCCTGGAATTTGACAGCAATCAGGCCAACGGCCATATGCGCTGGATCTTCGGCACGCAATGTAACATTGCGGCCGGGGTCTGGGATGTCTATGGAAACGCCCAGGGAAAATGGCTCTCAACGGGCATTGCCTGCCACAGGCCCTCGGCCTTTACTTGGCATCACCTTACCTGGGAATTCAAACGAACAGCTACACAGTTGACGTACATCGCTGTGACACTGGATGGTGTGAAGCATTTCGTGAATCGCACCTATACAGGCAAGGCATCCAGCGTGAAAGAGCTCAACGTAGCCTTCCAGATGGATCAGAAGTCAAACCATATCGCCTACCAGACCTGGCTGGACAAGGTCAGCCTGAAGTATTGGTAACAGTTTAACCCTCGCAAATTTCTTTGATTTTTTCGGCTGCCTTAATGGCTTGCTCCCGGAAGCTCCCCCCTTTCGGGAGCGATTTTTTGGCTCGCTATCCGTATCAATCGGGAAACGACAACTGGCCTCGCGTAGCGAGACGGCAAAGCAATCAGCATGGGAAAAATGGTCCGGCGAGGCTATGAGTGAATTCGCAGTGGCGGAGCGCTGCCATTGCGTTGGCATCCTAGGCCGCCGATACACATATATCGCTAACAGGCTGATTCAGCAGCTACTTACAACTGCCGCGATTAGCACTGCAAGAGCAGGTTTTGGCTCCATTTCCCTAACCCGATGCATCAGGCGTTCCCCTAGATGGGCGATGTAATTGCCCTAAGCGGCAGAAATAGGTTGAGGCAGAGTAGATGGGTCGATAGTCTCCATTTCGCCCGGACACATGGGCCGCCACCGCAAGCCGAGTGGTCGCAAAGAAAGCAACCGAACCAATCAAAAAAAACCCCTGGAGAGAGTAGATGTTGAAAAAACTGAATAAGAGCTGGCCCATTATCGCAATTTTCACGCTGGTGGCCTCGTGCAGCGTTTCCCTATCGGCCCAAACGGTGAAATCCAATATTGAGAATATGTCTGGATGGCAAAACTGCGCTGCTTGTGCAGGTTCTGGTGGCGCAGGTCCCGCGGCCTCGCTTTCTACGAGTTCAGGCGTCTCAAGCCCTTCGCTTACGGGCAGCTCACGGGTGTTCCATATCGCCAGCAGCCATGCTTACGCTGACGCCCTATGGTGGAAGCAGCTTGGGGCCAGTGCTGCTACCCATCTGGTCTACGACGTGTACTTTTACATCAAGACCCCGCAATATGCTCAGGCCCTGGAATTCGATAATAACCAGGCAAACGGCTCGCACCGCTGGATCTTTGGCACGGAATGCAATATCGCCGCCGGACGCTGGGATGTATGGGCAAACGCCTCAGGCAAATGGACTTCAACCGGCATCCCCTGCAAAATGCCCTCGGCCTTCAAGTGGCACCACCTCACATGGGAATTTCAGCGTGTTGGCAATTACGTCAAGTACATTTCCCTCACTCTGGATGGCGTGAAGCACTATGTAAACCGCAGCTACCCGGCCCGCGCCTCCAGCGTGAAGGAGCTGAATGTGGCATTCCAGATGGATATGCGCTCCAACCACGTGGCTTATTCGACCTGGCTCGACAAAGTCAGCCTCAAGTACTGGTAAAGTTCTCCCCACTCGTTTGGCTCACCTCCCGGGCTCCTCAGCTCGGGAGTTTTTTGTTATTTTCAAATTCCCCTTTTCTTCGCCAATCATGTACAGTTATAATCAGGCGAGTTGGCGCAGGCCGTGGCAAATGCAGCGTGCTTCTGGAGACGAGGGAGAGATAAATGGCTGACGACAGAGGGGAAAAGACCAGGGCAATTGACCTTGCGTTATCCCAGATTGAAAAGCAGTTTGGCAAAGGTTCCATCATGCGGCTGGGGAGCAAGGAAGCCATAGTCCCCATCGCCGTAATTTCCACAGGTTCTATTTCCTTTGATTCCGCTCTGGGCGTGGGCGGGTTTCCGCGTGGGCGGGTAGTGGAGATCTTTGGGCCGGAATCAAGCGGCAAAACCACCGTTGCCCTGCAGGTAATTGCCGAGGCCCAGAAAGCCGGGGGGATGGCCGCCTTCGTGGATGCAGAGCACGCCCTGGACCCGATCTATGCGAAAAAGCTGGGGGTTGATGTAGACAACCTGCTGGTAGCGCAGCCGGATTTTGGCGAACAGGCGCTGGAAATCGCTGAAGCCCTGGTCCGGTCGAATGCAATTGACGTGCTGGTAGTGGACTCCGTAGCAGCATTGGTCCCCAAGGCCGAACTGGAAGGTGAGATGGGCGATAGCCACATGGGCCTGCAGGCCCGCCTTATGTCCCAGGCTTTGCGCAAACTGACTGGAATCGTCTCCAAGTCGCGCACCTGCCTGGTCTTCATCAACCAGATTCGAGAGAAGATCGGGGTCATGTTTGGCAATCCGGAAACCACCACCGGCGGCCGGGCCCTCAAGTTTTACTCCTCCATACGTGTTGATATACGCCGCATTGCTGCCATTAAGGATGGCGACCTGGTGGTGGGATCTCGCACCAAAGTCAAAGTGGTTAAGAACAAAACGGCTGCCCCCTTCCGCGAGGCCGAATTTGACATCATGTACGGGGAGGGCATCTCCCGCGAGGGCGACCTGCTGGACTTGGGAGTGGATAAGGGCATGGTGGAGAAGTCCGGCGCCTGGTTCAGCTACAAAGGCGAGCGGATTGGCCAGGGACGCGAGAATGTGAAGCAGTTCCTTAAAGAGAACAAAGACATCACGGCGAAGCTGGAAGGGGAATTACGCCGTGAACTTGGCCTGAAGACCCTGGCAATTGAGCCCCCAGCGCCTACGCCTGAACAAAAGCAGGCAGTAGCTGCCGCTCATGGTAGAGGGCCGGCAGTGCGAAAGTAGGGTTTTCAGAGCAATCTTTGATGGAGGCCTCTTGACTGCGCATGGGGCTTTTCTAGGTAGGCCTAAGCCCAAGGGAGGGTGGGTTGGCAGAGACTGAAACACACGATTCTGTTACCGCCATGGCCGGCGCTTACGCGCAAAGAGCGGTGGAGGCCGGCCATGGGTTCTCCGCCCAACTCGATTTCAGTGAAAACTCCCTGATGGAACTAGAGACCATCCTGGATCAGCTGTCTCGCGACATGGCAGCGGCCCAGCCTTGCGGAGACGAGTTAAGCGAGGTCTGTAAGACGTGGGGCAGCTATTTTGGTGAGGTTGTGCGCCGCCGCTTCGGCGGAGATTGGTCGATTGAAACGTACCCCGGCAAGCAGTTTGCCACGCTCACGCTCAGCCTCAACGGAACCAAGCTGTTTCCTTCCATGAAAATCCATCGGCGGTTGATTCAGGGGGACAGTGAGAACATCTGGTCGTTTTACAAAATGGTGAAAACCCGGCTGGAAGCTGCCCCGGGCGGCCGCATACAGTAGCCGGTTTCCCTAAACGTTTGACAAGGCCTACCTCTAGAAGTAATTAAGCACCTTTATCGCTTCAACCAGTCGAGTCTCAAAAGGTTGACCCTTCATTCATTGAGACGGCTTCATTACACTCCAGTCTGACTTGGCCCAGCGATTTCCGGGTTCACAAAATTTGCTGAGACTTGGAATTACAAAAATTTTTGCGGGTCATCTCGCCCTGCGATGTTCGATTTTTCAGCTTTATGGCTTATGCTGAGCAAAACAAAAAACATCCCTTATACTGAGTGGCTTCATGTCTACGCCCACTACTCCAGCCCGGCCTCCATTCAAGATCCGGATGAGGCTCCTGCCCACTCTTAAGCGGGGAGAGATGTGGCGCTATTTTGGCCCGGCGTTTGTGGCCAGCGTGGCTTATGTAGACCCGGGAAATTTCGCCAGCAACTTTGAAGGCGGGGCCCACTTTGGATACACACTGCTCTGGGTGCTGCTGTGGTCCAATGCCATGGCCATCCTGATCCAGTACCTCTCGGCCAAACTGGGGATTGCCACAGGTAAAACTCTTCCACAAAACTGCCGAGCCTACTTTTCATCGAAAATCAATTTTGGGCTTTGGGTGGCGGCAGAACTGGCGGCCCTGGCCACCGACCTCGCTGAGTTTCTTGGAGCTGCCCTCGGCTTTTATCTGCTGTTCGGCATTCCGCTATTCATCGCGGCGCTCATTACTGCCGTTGTGGTGTTCCTGATGCTGGCCGTAGAACTTTACGGCTTCCGCCGGCTGGAGCAGCTGATCATGGTATTTGTGTTTGCCATTGCCAGTTGCTACGCGTTTGAGATGTTCATGGTGCATCCGGACTGGCGCGCGGTGGTCCACGGCGTCCTTGTGCCTCACATTAATTCTTCCAGCATTTATGTCGCGGTAAGCATGCTGGGCGCAACGGTGATGCCGCACGTGATTTACCTGCATTCCGCACTGGTGCAGCACCGCGTGCGTGAAGACTCACAGCATTGCCCCACCAACCAGTGGCTGCTTACCATGCGCCATCTTCGCTATGAACTTTTTGATGTGCTGGCTGCCATGAATGGCGCGTGGTTCATCAATTCCGCCATGATTGTTATGGCGGCTGCGGTATGGTTCAGCACTGGCACGCCGTTTACATTTGACGAAGCTCACCTGACTCTGGCGCCTATTCTGCCGCGTGTTTCCGGAATTGCTTTTGGTCTGGCGCTGTTATTCTCGGGCCTTTCCTCGTCCACTGTGGGTACTATGGCCGGACAGGTGATTATCGAAGGGTTTCTGGATATCAAATTCAGCGTCTTTCTGCGACGCTTGATTACCATAATTCCTTCGCTGGTGGTTATTGCCTTGAAACTCGACCCACTGAAGATTTTGGTACTATCTCAAGTGGCGCTGAGTTTTGCCATTCCCTTTGCGCTGGTGCCCCTGGTGATGCTTACTCGCAGTCAGCCGGTGATGGGGGACATGGTGAACAACAAGCGCACCAATGCGATGGCTTACGTGGTCACAGGAATTATTGTGGCTTTGAACCTCCTGCTGTTGTATCGCACCATCGGCGGCGAGTTCTAAAGCGCACCCCGCTTAGCACAATTCCGGGGAGCGTTTTCCCGCATACGCGAATCCAAGAGAAAGGGGTCTTCATGAATAATTCATTTGGCAGCCGTTCCAAGTTGCGCGTCGGCGCTCAGGAATACGAAATCTACCGCCTGGATGCGCTGGAAAAAATCAATTGCACGCCGCAACGCCTTCCTTTCTCTCTGCGCCTTCTCCTTGAAAACCTGCTGCGTACAGAAAATGGTCGTTCTGTTACGGCTGACGATGTCCGCTTCCTTGCCGACTGGAAACCTCAAGCGGTCCCTGACAAAGAGATTGCCTTCACCCCCGCCCGGGTCCTGATGCAGGATTTCACCGGAGTTCCGGCAGTGGTGGATCTGGCCGCCATGCGTGACGCTATGAAAACCATGGGAGGCGATCCCAACTTAATCAATCCTCTTCAACCTGCAGAGCTGGTGATTGACCACTCTGTGCAGGTGGATGAGTTCGCCAACACGAATGCTTTCGCTGTGAATGCACGCCTGGAGTTCGAACGCAATCAGGAACGGTATGCTTTTCTTCGCTGGGGACAATCAGCATTTCGCAATTTCAAAGCTGTTCCGCCTGATATGGGCATTGTGCATCAGGTAAACCTTGAGTATCTGGCACGCGTGGTCTTCTCCCAGAAGGTGGACGGGGTGACACAGGCTTATCCTGACACGCTGGTTGGAACTGACTCCCACACCACGATGATCAATGGCCTGGGCGTGCTCGGATGGGGCGTGGGCGGCATAGAAGCCGAGGCTGCCATGCTGGGTCAGCCTGTATCCATGCTGCTGCCCCAGGTGGTTGGGTTTAAGTTCACGGGCTCTCTGCATGAAGGGGCAACTGCAACCGACCTGGTGCTGACTGTCACGGAAATTTTGCGGAAGACCGGAGTGGTGGGAAAATTTGTCGAGTTTTTCGGCCCCGGCCTCGATCATCTTGCCCTGGCTGACCGGGCCACCATCGCCAATATGGCTCCCGAATATGGCGCCACCTGCGGCATCTTTCCGGTGGATCAGATCACGCTCGACTACCTGCGCATGACGGGCCGTCATCCTGAGCAGATTGCTCTGGTGGAAGCATACTGCAAGGAGCAGGATCTCTTTCGCAGTGCGCAAAGCAAAGATGCCGAGTACTCGCAGGTGGTGGAACTCGATCTTTCAACGGTGGAACCAAGCGTTGCCGGACCGCGGCGCCCGCAGGACCGCGTTGCTCTATCTGAGGTCAAAGAAGCCTTTGAGAAAGCCATACCCACGTTGATCGGACCGCGTATGCCCCGCGCGTCAGGCCGGGCAGTTGCTCCAACTCAGGTAGAGCGGTTTGAAGGTGAAGGCGGAAATCCTACTGCTGTGGCAATTGAAGATTCCACCTCGCCCGCGGCGGAGAAACATCTGGGTGACGATATTTTCGAACAGCTCCATGACGGCTCGATTGTGATCGCCGCCATCACCAGCTGTACCAATACCTCCAATCCTTCCGTGATGCTGGCTGCGGGACTGCTTGCCAAAAAGGCGGTGGAGAAAGGCCTCGCGCGCAAACCGTGGGTCAAGACCTCACTGGCGCCAGGCTCGCGAGTTGTGACCGAGTACTACCGCAAGGCTGGGTTGATTCCTTACCTCGAAAAATTGGGTTTCCATATTGTCGGCTATGGCTGCACCACATGCATCGGCAACTCAGGACCGCTGCCTCAGGATGTCTCGTACGCCATCGGCGAAAAAGAGCTGGTAGCAGTTTCCGTGCTCTCCGGCAATCGAAACTTTGAAGGCCGCATTAACTCTGAAGTACGGGCGAACTATCTGATGTCGCCGCCATTAGTCGTCGCTTATGCACTGGCGGGAAGAATTGATGTCAACATCGCCACGGAACCGCTCGGGACAGGAAAAGATGGTCAGCCAGTCTACTTGCGCGACATCTGGCCGACACAGAAAGAGATTCGGGAGACGATGGCGTCGTGCATTGATTCCAATATGTTCGTCCGAAATTACAAGTCAATCTTTGACGGCGACGCAGAGTGGAAAAAACTGCAGGTTCCAACCGGCGACACCTACCGCTGGGACAGAAATTCCACTTACATCCAGCGCGCACCTTATTTTGACGAGATGCCGTCCAAACCTGTTCTGGTACAAGACATCAAGGGAGCGCGTGTCCTGGCAAAGCTGGGGCACAGTGTGACCACTGATCACATTTCTCCTGCCGGTTCCATCAAGCCCAACAGCCCGGCCGGAAAGTATCTGCAGGAGCATGGCGTAAAGAAAGAGGATTTCAACTCTTACGGTTCACGCCGCGGCAATCACGAGGTGATGGTCCGGGGTACATTTGCGAACGTGCGTCTGCGCAACAAACTTGTTCCCGAATCAGAAGGCGGCGTAACCAAGCATTTTCCCAGCGGCGACGTGATGTCAATTTTTGATGCATCGGTCAAGTACATCAATGATGGCGTGCCGCTGATTGTGCTTGCGGGAAAAGAATATGGTTCAGGATCGTCTCGTGACTGGGCTGCCAAAGGTCCTCTTCTGCTCGGGATTCGCGCAGTCATCGCTGAGAGCTATGAGCGCATCCATCGCTCCAATCTTGTTGGCATGGGAATTCTTCCTCTGCAGTTTGTGCCCGAGGAGGACGCGGATACCCTCGGCTTAAACGGTGACGAAATCTTCGAAATTATCGGGCTTCGGGAACTGCTGGAAAGCAAGTTTGCCGGAGGTCGCCAGATTCAGGTGCGTGCAAAACGCTTCGATGACACAATGATTGAGTTTCATGCGCTCGTCCGTATAGACACGCCGCAGGAAATTCTGTATTTCGAGCATGGAGGCATTTTGCAGTACGTGCTGCGTCAGCTATTGGCCAGCCATCGTCATCCTGAAATGGTGGGGGCCCGTTAGTAGCGTGGCCTTTGAGATGGGGTGGGTTCCCTTCGTAATTAAAAACTTTAACAAATATGCTGATAGCAGCGATAAAGTTTGTAAAAAAAAGTGACGGAGGCAGTTCTCAAAACGAGGTACAATATGCTCGCGGGGGTCTTGAGGTTTTCCGGGCCTAGGAAGATCAATTTCAGAGGTGCCTATGGCAACCATTCGCTGCGACCAGCATGGGGCCACCCATGAAGCGTTTGTCTGCAAACATCTTGTCTACGGAAAGTATCTTGGCTTTTTCTGTGATCTCGATGATCGCATGAATCCTTACCCGGATGCCTGGTGTAATGGTTGCGAGCTGATAAGGCTGGAGCATAACGGTTGGACCGATGCCACAGAAGAGCTCATGGAGATCGCTTTGGTATGTGGGGGCTGCTATGAAGAGATCAAAGAGCGCAATCTTCTGGGCAGCGAATCAAGCTCGGCACTGCAGTAGCAGCTCACTCTTAAATCACTAGGCATTACCGCCTGTACAGCAGGCTCCGCCGTCCGGTTTGCGAAACCTCGTATATTCTTGTAAAATTTACCTTTAAACCAGCGCTCTGAAGCCTTCTTTATCCCTTCCGAGTCAATCAATCTGGAGTTTTTGATATGGCACAAGTATGCGATGTCTGCGGCAAAGGGCCGCAATTTGGTAACAAAGTCAGCCACGCCCACAACGTAAGCCGTCGGCGCTGGAACGTGAACCTGCGGCCTGTACATGCCAGGGTAAACGGCGCCAATAAGCGCATCCGCGTGTGTACCACCTGTCTTAAATCCGGCAAAGTAACCAAAGCCTGATCGGCCAAAAATTCAAGGGCCTCCTGCGCGGAGGTCTTTTTGCTTTTGCCCAAAAATGAACATTAAAATTTGAGGACCATGCCCCCCGCCGACGAAGACCTGCTCTACGTGGGAGGTGAAGTTCCACCCAGCGGAGCCCCTGAAGGATGGCCGGTGATGAAGTGGCGTGCTTCAACGCGAATTCCAAGCAGACGCGCAAAGGCGTTCGGAAATCCACTCCTCCACCAACCTGCAAGGCTCCTGCATTGCCTCGGGAATCGAGAGAGCTGAAATGCGCCAATCCGCCTCCGAAGGCTGGCAAACGGCGATACCCTGCTACTCGGAAGGAGCTTCAGGTGAGCTGAGGGTGTAAAGAAAAAAGACTAGAATTCAGGGCTGAAACCAGGTCCAGTTCGCGAAGGTGAACCAGCAAAGGGTAGTTCTACGTAAAGCGCCGCGGCCCTGAAATTTGACAGACGATACGCGAGAGACGTCTGCCGCGCAACGCCCGGTCTGATCGAAACCAGGCCGATGGTTCCTTGCGGAATTGGACAAGTGATAGCTTCACCGCAAGTCGCAGGACCTTTGCCAATCGGGTGATACGGCCGCTCCCAAGATTACCGAAACCTCAGTATTTTGGTCCCTGTGCAGCAAATCCCGCCAGCAGAAGGCATAGAAAAGGGCACAACGACTCCGACGCATCAACATCTCCTTTCAATGAAGATGAATGAATGTCCTTACACTGCCAAAAAGAAATTTCAAGAATGTTACGCCAGTGCGATTACGTCGATCTCTACTGCCACATCTCGCGGCAGCCGCGCAACTTCAACGGTAGAGCGAGCCGGGGGCGCTCCCTTGCAGGATTTTCCATAGACCTCGTTCATCTGCCCAAATTCAGACATGTTCTTGAGAAATACGGTGGTTTTCACCACTTTTTCCCAGCTGCTGCCTGCCGCCTGAAGAATGGCAGTGAGGTTTTTTAGCACCTGTTCAGTCTGTTCTTCGATACCGCCGGTAATGAGATTTCCGGTGGCTGGATCAAATGCAACCTGGCCGGAGATGAACACAAATCCATTGGCCTTGATGGCCTGGGAGTAGGGACCAATTGCTTTGGGCGCGTTGGGAGTAGAGACTACGTCGCGGGTGAAGCTCATCAATGCCTCCTGTTCGCTTCTTGACCCGGAAAGGATATCAGAGAGAGCAGTCAGCCGTTGGGCCCTGGCAGCTTTGCATTGCAGAGTGGCGGGGCGAATCGATCCAATTGATACGCTTAAATTTTGTTCAAACGCTGCACGTCATGAATGCCGGAAATTTTACGCAGGCCGCCGATGACTCGCTCAAGGTGCTTAAGATCTTCAATATCGATCACAATGTCAATGGTGGCCTGGCTATCTGCTGTGCGGGCTTCAATGTTGCGGATATTGGTGTTGTCATCGCTGATCACGGCTGTAAGCTGCTTCAGCATGCCGGCGCGATCGTCACAAAATACGGCGAGTTTAACCGGATAAGTGGCTTTGCCGTTCTGCCGGCTCATCATCGCAGGTTTGGCCCACTCCACCGCGATGCGCCGGTCTGCTTCATACATAAGATTGGTGACATTCGGGCAGCTCACGGCGTGAACGGCCACGCCTTTGCCGCGAGTTACATAACCTACAATCGCTTCCCCGCGGATGGGATTGCAACATCGGGCGCGGTAGACCATCAAATCGTTGTATCCCTTCACCTTGATGGCGCCGCTGTCAGCACTCTGACCGAAGACGCGACGCATTACCGTGCCCAGCGTGCTGATGTTTTTGGGTTCTTCCGCCGGGGGGTCGGCAGAAAGGCCGGGTGATAGTTTGGCCAGTACCTGTCGAGCAGAGTACTTGCCGTAGCCAATGCCGGCCATCAGATCCTGCCCTGAACCCAGGCCGTACTCTTTGCCGATCTTGTCGAGTTCCTTGTCGTTAAAATCTTTCAACGCCAGGCGGTATTTGCGCGCCTGTTTTTCCAGCAGTTTTTTGCCAATTTCAATGGCGCGTTCGCGCTGGTGGATATTGAGCCAGTGGCGAATCTTGTTACGGGCGCGTGTCGATTTTGCGAAGCTCAGCCAGTCACGGCTGGGATGATGCCCGGGCTGAGTCATGATCTCCACCACATCACCGTTGCGCAGTTTGTAGCGCAGAGGCACAATGCGGCCGTTCACGCGGGCGCCAACGCAGGTGTGCCCAACTTCAGTGTGAATGGAGTAAGCAAAATCCACGGCACTGGCGTCACGCGGAAGGATCACCACTTTCCCCATGGGCGTGAAGGTATAAACCTCTTCCGGATAAAGATCGACCTTGAGACTGGAGAGAAATTCGCCGGGATCTTTTACATCCTGCTGCCACTCCACCACCTGCCGTAACCATGAGAGTCGCTGCTCGTCTTTGGCGCTTACGGGAGTTCCATCTTTGTACTTCCAGTGCGCCGCTATGCCTTCTTCCGCCATCCGGTGCATTTCTTCTGTGCGAATCTGCACTTCAAACTGATGCCCGTCTTCTGTAATCACCGTGGTGTGAAGCGACTGATAAAGATTTGGCCGTGGCATGGCAATGAAATCCTTGATCCGGCCGGGCACAGGGCGCCACATCTGGTGGATGGCTCCCAGCACTGTGTAACAGTCTTTGATTGACTGGGTAATGATGCGCACGGCCAGCAGGTCATAGACCTGGTCTACCGTGATGCGTTGCCGCAGCAGCTTTTGATGGATGCTGTACAGACGCTTGATACGGCTGTCAACGCGGGCCTCCACACCATTTTCTTTGAGCTTTTTCTGCAGTACCTTCACTATGTCAGAAAGAAATTTCTCTCCGGCTTTACGCCTTGATTCCACGGCCGAGTGGACCTGCTCGTAGCCGATGGGATCAACATAGCGAAAAGCAAGGTCTTCCAGTTCACCACGCACCTTGCCCATACCTAGACGATGCGCAATGGGACCGTAAATATCCAAAGTCTCGCGGGCTACTGCTTGACGACGATCAGGTGGAAGGTGCTGCAACGTACGCATGTTATGCAGGCGGTCCGCGAGTTTGATGAGCACCACGCGGATGTCATCCACCATGGCGAGCACCATCTTGCGTACGTTTTCCGCCTGGCGCTCTTCGCGGCTGGCAAAATCGATTTTGTCAATTTTGGTGACGCCCTCTACGATGTGAGCAACGTTTTCCCCGAATCCCGACCGGATGTCTTCATGCGTCACCGGAGTGTCTTCAATGGCATCGTGCAGCAACCCGGCTGCGATGGCAGTGGAATCCAGTTTCATTTCCGCAAGAGCAAGCGCAACCGCAATAGGGTGAATCAGATATGGCTCTCCCGAAGCACGCGTCTGACCGTCATGATGTTTGAGGGAGAATTCGTAGGCCTTGCGGATGATTTCGAGGTCGTCTTTGGGACGATTTTCGGCGACTTTAGCCAACAACTGCTGAAACCTGGCATTCAGCAGCTTCTGCGATGCGGGCTGCGGGTTTGTCGCCATGGTTGATTATAGCTTGAAATTACAGGGCTTTCAGTGGCTCGTCGATGCGGATGTTCATGACCGCAAGGTCGCCAAGCCGTGTGAGACGGTCTTCTCAGTGGCGCATGATGGTTCCCTGATGGAATACCATCCGCCACCTACCTTGTTGAAACTGCCAGATCGAGGAGCGCAAAACACGAATCGTCTCTTCGTGAATTTCGACCGGCCTGGATGAGATATAGGTGACTAGGACCACACCTGGATCTAGTTCGCGGCTTTGGAAATTCTCAACGGTAACTCGCGAATCAACCGTTTCGCCCTTAAGCAATTCGATGATTGTCGTTTTCGTATAGATCGTTCCTGAGCTGCCGAATTCCATGAAGTTATCAGCCAGCAATGCCGCGACAGCGTCGGGTGAATTGCGGATGTTTTTCTTGTGAAGTGCGGTTTCGAGCGCAAAGAAATCCGTGGAAGTTTGTTTTGCAGGTTCCATAAGGAGGCGCACCAATCAGGTTGCAATGAATGTTTTTCTGCTCTGATCGAGGCTAAAGTTTATCTGATATCGGTCTGGTTCCGCCCTCGTGCCGGCCTGTATGTAAGTCCAGCTCAAAAGCCACTTCCTTGTCAGTCAAGGCGTCCCAGCCAAAACCGCGCAGCATACCGTCCCGAATGTTCGTGATCCGCAAGCCCTCCCAGGAAAGGCGATCGCTTTTCCATGCAATGCCGCTCGGCCCAACGGCCGTGATGGACGTGAATCCCTCAAACAAAAGCAACTTCTGCTCAGTTACTGTTCTCAACTCCACCACAGGTCGCTGCTCCACCTGAAACCACTTCCCAGGATCAAGAGTTTTAACCACGTACGCATATCCACCGGCGACCACACAGAATGAACCTGGATCAGGACACGAACACACTGCATTCATGACATGCGGCGAGTCAAAGCCGGAAGCAAAAAAGCCAAACCAGGCGGCGCCGCCTTTGGGCGCAACTCGCACGTGCACACCCGTGCGATCGCCTTCTTCCAGTTCAACAGGAAAGTGGTAAAGCTTCTCTACGGGATGGACAGGAGGAGCCGACTCCAGAACTTTGATCTCGTACTCGCGGGCGAATGTGAAGTCAAACCGCATTGCAGGAACTGACTTACCCCCGCCTGTGCTCAAGCGTAGCCATGAATTCTTTTATGCGTTCGTGAACGCTTTTCACCTTGACTGGAAGTTCCAGGCGACTACCTTCTTCAATCAAGGGAATAAGGCGGTCAAAATCAGGGCCGGAATGCGATCCAATCAAGGCAATCCGAACGGGATGGAAAAGGTCTTTTCCCTTCACGCTTAAACCGGTTTTGATCTCATTCATGATTGCTTTGAAGCGCTCCGGGCTCATTTCAGAGTCCGAGCAGCGCTGCTGAAATTCCCGCAGCACAGAAATTGCTTTCTTGTCGTCGTTGGCGAAGACATCAGCATTCTCTGCAGACTTGAGAAATTCTGTGGGATCATGTTTAAAGATGATGCCCGCGCGTTCCGGCAGCTGCTCCAACCGATCAACATAAGGAGCCAGCAGGGCGATCAGTTTGTTGGCCCAGCCGCTCACATGACCGTTCAGGCTCGCCGGTAGCAGGCCGGCCCGGCGCAAAAACCCTGTTCCCAACTCGTGGATGGCGGGCGGAGAGCTGCTCTTGATGTATTGGCGGTTCAGCCAATTCAGCTTTTCGTTATCAAAAATTGCCGGTGACGGCGTAACGCGCTCTAAAGAGAACTCCTTGATCAGCTCAACGGTGGGGAAGATCTCACGGTCGCCGCCGGTGGGCGCCCACCCAAGCAATGCAAGATAGTTCATCAGCGCTTCCGGCAGAACACCCATTTCACGAAAGTTTGAGACGGAGGTGGCGCCATGCCTCTTTGAGAGCCGTTCGCGATCCGGCCCGAGGATGGTGGAAAGATGCGCGAATTCAGGCACAGGAAGGCCCAGCGCTTCATAAACAGCCACCTGCTTGGGCGTGTTGGAAATGTGATCGTCTCCACGGATCACGTGTGTGATCTTCATGTCTGCGTCGTCGATTACGACCACATAGTTGTAAACCGGCATTCCGCTGGAGCGCACGATGATGGGATCGCTGACGACCTCATTCGAAAACTCAACTGAGCCGCGAACGATATCGTGAAAGCGAATTGGATGCTCGGGAATCTTCAGGCGGATGGCTGCCGGTTCGCCCGCAGCACGCCGGCGTTCTACCTCCACTGGATCCAGTTGGCGGCATTTCCCTGAATAAATGGGCTGCCGCTGCTCAGCCAGCGCCTGTTGACGCTCCCGTTCCAGCTCCTCGGCAGAGCAGAAACAGTAGTAAGCCTTCTGCTCCTGAATGAGCTTTTCCGCATAAGAGCGGTAGACATCCATTTTGTCGGACTGGCGGTACGGCGGATAGGGCCCTCCGACATCGGGGCCTTCGTCCCAGTCGAGCCCGAGCCACTTCAGATCAGCCAGCAATTGAGTTTCGTAGCGGCCTTCACTGCGTTCCACATCTGTATCTTCAATTCGAAGGATGAATGTGCCACCCGTTTTGCGCGCAAAAAGCCAGTTATAAAGAGCTGTGCGGACATTCCCGATGTGCAACTGGCCTGTAGGGGAAGGAGCAAACCGGACCCGTACTTTTCCGTTGTTAGCCATCCGTTCGATGGTAACAAATCAGATGCGGGTGCCAGTGCGGATGCAGCCTGAACTTCACCGCTGTCAGCGATTCGTGTTTGCCCGGCGGGCGAAGGAGATGGCTGAATTACTCCCACCACTGTGCGGCTTCCGTCATGGCGTTGGTGCTTGATCGCAGCAGCGTGCGTGTAATCCGGTCATGCCATCCCAACTGGTCTTCATCCACGAAGGTCCAGGCATAGCCAAGGCCAATGGAGGCTGCGGACAAGGCGCTTGCGGCAGCGCGACAGCGCCGCGTCATAACGGTCAACGGCTTGCCGTCAAAGCTGGTGAGCTCAAGTTGTGCAAAACGCATGCCGGGCGTTCCTTTGCCGTAAACCAGGAACAGATACTGGAAAACGACCCACAATGTTCCAGCTACACACAGGCCGAACAGAAGGGCCAGACGCGAATGTGGGTCATCTTCCGCCATCCGGACGAAGGCAAAATCGAACAGCACGGCAGCCGCTGCCACGGTGGCTGCATCAACAACTCCCGCAATCAGTCGCTGTGCCAGTGCGGCAGGGTTGGGAATTACGTCTCTCTGGGCTTTCTCGGCGTGATGTACTGGATCAAGGGTGATGTCTTCAAAGCTGGGCAGCAATTCCATCTGCTCGGCCGGGCGCGCCGGAACAGCCGGCCGTTCGGGTTTTGCGAATTCTCTTTCAGACTCATCGCTCAATGCCGGTTCTTCTTCGATAGCTACATCGACAATCCTTGGCGGTCGTTCCAGGCTTGGCGAGAGGGCTTCGGCAGCAAGCGGATGGCCCTCCGCAGGAAGATCCTGCAGCACTGTGGCGCTACGAGGAAAACGGATGATTTTGGGCGGCTCCGGAGAAACAATAACCTGCTGCGATTCTGCATTTTCTGGCATCAAGGCTTCGTTCTGGAAGCGACGGCGCACCCGTTCGCGGATGACGGGACCGTCAGTAACAATGAGCGCTTCTTCACTGGAAAAATCGAACGCCAGGGCCTGGTCTGTGTCCCCATGCCTGCCCCTCCGTGCGCGATGTTGCTGTACACGCGAAGCAACTTCTCTCCGCCACTCGCCCTGATGAGGTGACTCACTCTCGGACACAGTTGCCTCCCCGCGAAATTCTTCATATTCTTCGATGCATGGAGCCGCGCTCTCGGGGAGATGCAAGCAGGGGAGCTGTTTGCCGCAGATCGGGCAAGTCATACGCCGATTGTGAGATTCACCAGAGAGCCATGGACGCGCGCCGCGGAACCGCTTTTTGCATTGCAAAACTGACCGTGTTACCTTGCGGAGTCCGGATAATTTTCCACGGCATGCGTGCCCAACCTACATTTGTTATCACAACGGCAGTGCTTTGTCATCTGCTTCTATGCGCTCCGCTAGTGACCAGCCAGACGCTCCCAACAGGAGAGGCTCAAGCTCAGCAGGCTTCGCAGAACGGTCCTTGCCATGCCGTACTCACTGCTCCGCCAGCGCTTCAAAAGGCATCAGGAAATCCAGCAAGCAAAAACTCACAGATTAAGGCCGGAGAAACCGGGAGCACACCAAGGGTTGAGATCAGCGAACGCGAACCCATCATCATTGATGCTTCCGAATGTGAGAAGAACGGGTCTATGTATGTTTTGCACGGCAACGTCCAGATTCTGTTCAGGGATTACACCTTTCGCGGTGACAACGTGACGTACGACTCGGAATCAGGAGAAGCCACTTCCGCCGGCCATGCGGAACTGGATGGCGGGCCACGCGATATCCACATCACTGCCAACCGCGCGAATTACAACGTACGCAACAGGACCGGCAAATTTTATGAGGTGAAAGGAACTACGGGAGCGCGCTTTCAGGGCAAGAATGTGACCCTTACGTCGTCCAGTCCCATTGCATTCACAGGCAAGGTGGTAGAACAGACCGGGCCGGAAGAATACGTCTTGCACAACGGCTCCGTTACATCATGTGAGCTTCCGCATCCAAAATGGACTTTCAATGCCGCCAAGATTATTTTGCGCGTGGGAAGATCAGCCAAAATCTACAACACCACATTCCGGCTGAAAGGTGTGCCGGTAATATACCTGCCTTATGCGGCCCCGCCCGTCGAGCGACTGGGCCGGCAGAGCGGCTTCCTGATTCCTAACTTCGGCACTTCCAGCAGCAAAGGAACAATTCTAGGCGATTCGTTTTACTGGGCCATCAATCGCAGCATGGATGCCACTCTGGGCGGAGAATATCTTTCTAAGCGCGGCTGGTCACTGCAGGAAAGTTTCCGTGCCAAGCCGAGTGAAAGCTCTTATCTCAACGTCAATTATTTTCAGGTGCTCGACCGTGGCATTGTGCAGAACGTACAACAAACGGTGAACGGTGTGACCACCACCTTGCCGCAGACCGTGAATCAAGGCGGCGAGGATATAAAACTCAACGGGGAGGTAAATCTCCCGTATGGCGTCCGCGGGGTGGCTTTACTCAATTATCTGAGTTCCTTCCTTTTTCGTCTTGCGTTCACAGAGAACTTCTCCCAGGCTGTAGACTCAGAAGTAAAATCTGTGGCTTTTCTCTCCAAGAGCACATACGGACTCTCCTTGAACGCCTTTGGATCCAGATACCAGAATTTTCAGGGTACAACCAAGGGCGATGCCATCACGATTCTGCATACGCCGGCCGTGGAATTGGATTCGGTAGAGCAGCCGATCTTTGGCTCTCCGTTGTACTGGGCCTATGATGTGGACGCAGAAGGGCTGCGCCGCAGCGATCCCACTGTGCCGGGGAACGGGCCGGCATTTGTGACGCCCGGCATTGTCGGCCGCTTTGATATCGCACCGGTAGTATCCATGCCGGTTGTGTACGACGGCTGGACGCTTCGCCCCCAGGTGGAACTTAGAAATACGACGTATACCCAGCGTCAGGCGGCAATCCCGGTTGCCGGTTCCAGTCAGCCAGAGGAGAGTCCTGAACACAATCTCCTGAACCGGCGCACGATAACGGGAAGTTTTGAGCTTCGCCCCCCCGTTTTGGCCAGGGTTTTTGACCGCGAGATTGCCGGCCAAAAGATAAAACACACCATTGAGCCCAGGATGGTGTACCGCTACGCCAACGGCGTGGAGAATTTTCCCAACATCATTCGGTTTGATTTCCGCGACATTCTCAGCAACACCAATGAAGTTGAGTACGGGGTGGTACAGCGCCTTTATCTCAAAAATTCACAGGATAGCTGCGAGGCAACACACAACAGTCATGACACGGCGCAAATGGAGAGCGACTCTACTCAGCAGACCGCGAGCACTGGCGGCCAGGTATCTTCCAATTGCACTCCTGCCAGCGCCAGCGAGTTCATCACCTGGGAGCTGAAGCAGAAATATTTCTTCGATCCAAACTTTGGCGGCGCCATCATTAATGGCAAACGCAACGTGCTCAGTACAACGGATGATTTCACGGGAGTAGCCTTCCTGACGGAACCGCGCCGTCTCTCTCCTCTGGTTTCACGATTGCGTTTGCGTACGACCACCAATAGCGATTTGGAATGGCAGCTCGACTACGATTTCAAGAAAGGCCGGATCAACTCGAGTACCTTTTATTCCACGGTGCATTTCGGCAATTTTGTGGTCCAGGGGAGCCACGCGTTTTTGCAGGATCCGGGAGAGATTGTAACCAGCCCAACCACGGGCCTGCAGCTTTCACCGTGCATTCCGCAAAAATTCAACCAGCCTGAATGCGTGCCTCTTGTTTTTAACCAGCTTCGGGCTATGGTTGGCTATGGCAACCCGTCAAAGCGCGGCTGGAGCGCAGCGGCAAACGTAGGGGTAGATTCCGAATTCAAGCTGGTCCAGTATTCTGCAGCACAAACGGCCTACAACTGGGATTGCTGTGGCTTGAGCGTTGAGTACCGGCGCTTCTCGCTCGGTCAGGTGCGGAATGAGAACCAGTACCGGTTTGCCTTTACGCTGGCCAATATCGGCTCTTTTGGGAACCTGAAGAGGCAAACCCGGCTGTTCTGAAGCCTTCACTACGCAGAACACAAAGCAATATCCGGGCAATTCCCTGCGGTTTCAGGCGCAAAGCCCGCCACAAATCGCTGGGGATTGTGATTCCCTCCGGGGTCTCAGTGGTTACAATAAAAGAATGCTAGCGGCGAAGCAGCAACATCTGGACGAGATCCTGCGAGGACTTGGGCGGGTACTGATTGCCTACTCTGGCGGAGTGGACTCAGCCTATTTGAGCTACGCGGCCCATCGGGTGCTTGGCGACAAAATGCTGGCTGTGATCGCTGACTCTGCCAGCCTCGCACGTACCCACCTCCAGGATGCCCTCAAATTTGCGCAAGAAAACGGAATTCCACTCCAGGTGGTCCAAACAGCAGAAATGGAGAACCCGGAGTATGTTCGCAATGACGTTTCCCGCTGCTTCCATTGCAAAGACGAACTGTTCCGGGTGATGGAAGAGTATGCTCTGCAGAAGAATTTCTCCACGATTGCCTACGGCGTAAATGTTGATGACCAGGGAGACTTCCGTCCCGGACAACGGGCCGCCCGGTTACATCAAGTGGCCGCCCCGCTGCTTGCAGCCGGGCTCATGAAGTCTGAAATTCGGGAACTTGCGCGCAAAGCAGCTCTTCGCATTTGGGACAAGCCTGCATCGGCTTGCTTGTCATCCCGCATTGAATACGGCCGCCCGGTAACACCTGAGGCTCTTGCAGCCGTTGAGCGGGGAGAAGATGCGCTGCGGGCGCTTGGGTTCCGTCAGTTTCGGGTCCGGCACCATGGAGACATCGTCCGCATTGAAATAGACCGTGCGGAGTTGCCCCGGGCATTGACAGTAGCCATGTTCGAGGAGTTGACCAGAACGTTTAAGGCCTTGGGATTTACATTTGTTACCTTGGATACTCAGGGGTTCCGTTCCGGGTCAATGAACTCTTCAGCAACAGTGCAGCCGCTGATAAAGCTTCTCACCTAGGCTGTTCAGAGCGCCCTCATGAGATAATTTCCACAAGCACTTTACTGTCTTTAAAGGTGGTTCGTTTTGGCTAGAATCGTACGTCTTTTACTGCTCATACCGGTCTTCATGTTGCTCGCGGGCTCGGGTTGCCGCGCCCAAAGTTCCAGTGCGGCGACTGCGCTCTCGCCAGAGACGGTCCACAGGATCCAAACGGAAATCAGGTCGCGTTACAGTGTCCCAACGCAGGTTGATATTTCCATTGGCGCGCCCAAACCTGCGGACGTCCCGGGATATGACACGGTAGTGGTTAGCTTTACCGGTGGCACGCACACCAGCAGCCATGAATTTTTGGTGTCTAAGGACCGCAAAACGCTGGCCCATCTCGAAAAAATGGACATCTCACAGGACTTGATGTCAAAGATTGACGTTAAGGGCCGGCCTGTGCGCGGCAATGAAAACGCCAAAGTGACCATTGTGAACTATGACGATTTTGAATGCCCATTTTGCTCGCGCATGCACGCGACGTTTTTCCCCGCGCTCCTGAAGCAGTATGGCGACAAAATCAAGATTATCTACAAGGATTACCCACTGGTTGAGATCCATCCCTGGGCAATGCATGCCGCCGTGGACGGAAACTGCCTGGCCGCCCAGAACAATGACGCTTATTGGGAATTTGCAGATTACGTGCACGCCAACCAGCGGGAGATAACGCCGGGACCTCAGGGCCAAAAGACGATCCTGGATTCGTTCGCCAAATTGGACTCCATTGCCAAAGAGCGTGCAACCAAGCACAACTTCGACCAGCAGAAATTTGATGCCTGTGTGAAGAAGCAGGATGAATCCACGGTCCGCGCTTCCATGGACGAGGGTGACAAGCTTGGTGTGGATTCAACCCCGACCATGTTCATCAATGGGGAACGCATGTCGGGAGCTGTTCCAGACGACCAGCTTCGTTTGATCCTTGACCGGGCCCTGGTTGCGGCCGGAGACAAGCCACCTTCCACCACAGCAAAAAACTAGATAACGGCAGGAAAGTCAGATATCGTACTTAGCTGGGAATCGATCCAGGAGGAATGGTTGAACCAGGCAGCTAAATACTGGCGAAATCTGTTTTGCATTGGGCTTTGCGGCTTCTTTGCTGCTTTGGCAGGTTGCACCGGCTGTGGCCAGGGCGGGTCGAGCCAGGATGTGATGGCCAAAGTGAACGGATATAAAGTGCTCCGTTCAGAAGTTGACAAGAGCTACAACACTCAGATCGCCGGCTCTCCGCAAAAGCCCACCGCTGCCGAAGAAGAGACGTTGCGGCTGAACATCCTTGATCAGATCATCGGAGTGCAGTTGCATCTGCAACAGGCGGAAAAGCAGGGCGTGGTGGCCACAGATGACGAAGTGGACTCCAAGTTCAACCAGATGAAGGCGCCTTACACCCAGGAAGAATTTCAGAAAAAACTCAAAGATCAGGGCCTGACTGAAGCGGACGCAAAGCAGGAAATCCGGCGCAACCTGACCATTGAGAAGCTGCTCAACAAGGAAATCGCTTCTAAAGTAGTCATTTCTGATGCGGACATCCAAAGCTATTACAGCCAGCACAAGGCAGAATTCAATCTGATTGAACCGCGCTATTTCATGGCGTCAATCCTGGTCTATGTGCGGCCTCCCGGGCAGCCAACAGGTGATAAGGGCCAAACAGACGCGCAAGCACGGCAAAAGATCCAGATGATCTATAACCGTCTTGAGAGTGGCGAGGATTTCGGCAGCGTGGCAGCACAGTGGTCTGAAGATGCTGATACGGCCCATAACGGTGGCGAAATGGGTGCAGTCCCGGAATCACAGCTTAAGAATACTGATCCCGCCACGCGCGAAGCGGTACAGAAACTCAAGCCGGGGCAATACAGCAATATTATTCCCATGGTGAATCCGGAAACGCGCCAGCCTGTGGGTTATCGAATTGTGAAACTGATTGGCAAGGAAGCCGCCGGCCAGCGCGATTTGAATGATCCCGCCGTGCAGCAATGGATCAGGAACCAGTTACGCACACAGCGCGAGCAACTCCTGCGCGCGGCTTACGACGAAGTGTTGCGCGACAAGGCAGAGATCCACAATTACTACGCGGAAAACGTCATGAAAAACACGGGTGGATCGAAGTAAGCCTTCGGGTTACTCCACTTCGGCCAGGGACTGGCCAGCTTCAACCGCTGCACCTTCACGCACAGCCAATTTTTTAACGATCCCTTTTTTGGGCGATTTCAATTCGTTCTGCATCTTCATGGCCTCAATCACGATTACGCCCTGGCCATGCTCCACGGCCGTTCCGGGCTGGGCAAGAATGCGTACTACTTTGCCCGGCATGGGCGCGACAATCTTCTTTAGGCCCTCACTGCCTGTATCCCCCCCGCGGCGCGAGCGCAGCGAACGAGGATCGCGTACTTCGGCAGGGAAGCGCAATCCACCAACAACTATGTTGAAATCTGTTCCGGTAGTTTCCTGCTTTACCTCGTAGGATTTGCCATCGAGGAGAATCGAGAGCACTCCGTCCTGCGTGGAAACGGCATCAAGCAGGATCTCATTACCATCAATCTTGCAGCGCCATCCGCTTTCAATCTTCTGCAACTCGACGCGGTGGATTTTGTCAGCAACTTTGACCTCATAGATCATTCGTTGCCGACTCCTTCCATACGCGCAACTCGCTTCCATGCCGAATTGCTGTTAGCGCTCGCCGCGGGCCTGTTATTTCTGTTGCTCCCATTCTGCCTCTGGCTCGAAGTTGCGGCAAACAATGCTGCGGAAATGGCGGCTATCCTGGCGAAAGATTCAGTGTCGCGCGGCCGGTCGCCATCAACTGCCAGGAGCCGATCCAGAAACCCAGTGTCAATCCGGGCCTCCTGAAAATCTGGGTGCTCCAGAATTCTGCGAAACAGCGACAAATTGGTCTTGATTCCACCCACAAAATATTCATCGAGCGCACGCCGCATGCGAGCCAACGCTGTTCGGCGGTCCGGCGCAAAAACAATCAGCTTTGACATCATAGGGTCGTAGTCAAGGGGCACGGTCCAACCCTCATAAACTCCGCTGTCCTCACGGATTCCAGGTCCGGACGGGCGCAGCAACTTTGCGATCCTGCCCGGCGACGGGAAGAAATTGTTTTCCGGATCCTCCGCGTAAATTCGGCACTCCACTGCGTGCCCGCGAAGCTGCACATCGTCCTGCGTGAAAGGCAGTTTGTCGCCGGCAGCAATGTGAAATTGCAGATGCACCAGGTCCAGCCCCGTCACTATCTCGGTAACCGGATGCTCCACCTGGAGCCGCGTGTTCATTTCCAGGAAGTAAAAGTTACGCTCGCGATCTACCAGGAATTCCACTGTGCCGGCATTGGCATAGCCAGACGATTTGGCCGCTTGCACGGCGACCGCACCCATACGAGCCCGCAAGTCAGGCCCCACAACGGCGGATGGGGCTTCCTCGATTACCTTCTGGTGACGCCTCTGCACAGAACATTCCCGCTCGCCCAGGTAGACCGCGTTCCCGTGCTCGTCTGCCAAAACTTGTATCTCAATGTGGCGGGGATTTTCGATGTACTTTTCCAGGTAGACTTCGCTGTCATTGAAAGCGCGGAGGGCTTCGCTCTGCGCTGTTTCAAAGGCGGACTGCAGCTCAGATGCAGAGCGGACCAGACGCATGCCTTTGCCGCCGCCACCGGCTGCTGCCTTGATCATCACAGGGAAACCTATTTTCGCAGCAAGCTGCTCTGTTTCCGGCAGAGACAGACCTTTTGAGGAGCCAGGTACAGACGGCACGCCCGCAGCCTGCATGGCTTGCCGAGCTCGCGTTTTGGATCCCATTAGCTCCATTGCGGAAGCAGGCGGACCAACAAACTTGATTCCGGCTTCTTTGCAGGCGCGTGCAAACTGCGCGTTCTCTGAAAGAAATCCATATCCCGGGTGGATGGCTTCCGCCCCGCTACGCCTGGCGACGTCAAGGATTTTTGCAATATTAAGATAAGATTCGCGGGCGGCAGCCGGACCAATGGGATAGGCTTCATCCGCGTGGCTAACGTGCAGCGCCGCACGATCAACATCAGAAAAAACAGCAACCGAGGTGATCCCCATTTCGCGACACGCCCGTATCACCCTGACGGCAATCTCTCCCCGGTTGGCGATGAGTACCTTTTTGAACATAAAAGCACTATGAATTATTGATTTTAAATGATTTACCTGCTAAGAATGTCTGCGCCATGCAGATGAAAAAAGCCCCTCCACACGAGGAGGGGCCGGATGGATTGCTGATGACTACTTCTGCGAGGGTTGTTGCCCTCCCTGCTGCTGGTTCTGCGTCTGATCAAGCACGATGCCGCCCTGGTTCTTCTTGGCCGCCTCTTCCGCTTTCTTCTTGCGGGCTGCCATTGCTTTATCACTCCAGTCGTTGGCGGTCTTGATCTCGTCGGCGCGAGCCTGCGCATCATTGCAGGTCATGTCATTGGCCTTGCGACGATAGAGCAGGTTCATATACGCCATGGCATCATCGTAGTCCTGCCGCTTATCGATGGCGGTCTGGAGCATCTTCATGCCTTCATCGATGGCAGCGCCATCTTTCGCCTGCAACTGGTCGCACCATTTCTGGCTGCCTTTGCCCTTCAGTTCATCATCCACCTTCATGCCGTTGGCGGATTTCAGGTCGGCTGCGTCTTTGTAGGCTTGTGTCCAGTCGATAACTCCCACGGAATAGTAAATTTCGGGATCGTTGGGGTCGACATCAATTGCTTTTTTATAGTAATCCCGAGCCTTGGCGAAATCCTTCATCTGCATGTAAAGGAAGGCTATGCCCTTCAAGCTATTTACGCTTTTAGGATCGTTTTCAAGTACCTTTTTGTACTCGTCAATAGCCTGCTGTGCCATGCGCACATTGGATGGATCTTCCACGCCTGGCACATACTGCTGGGCGTAAGCGGTAGCAAGGTAAAGTTTTGCTACCTTAAGGTCCGGATCGAACTCAACGGCGTTCTTGAATTTCTCAATCGCCTCTTCGTAATTTGCGTTGCGGTAAGCCTTGACACCTTTGTTGAGTTGGTCGCGCGCTTTGAGTTTGTTGCACCCCGCCGTCATCAACAGCGTGGCGGTGACAGCTAAAACCATCACCATTTGTGCGCATCTTTTCATCTCATCTGGCTCCTCTGCCGGAGTTGTAGGGGGAATGATTTGCTTGAGACAAAGCCCAAGGGGCCGGAATTCACGGCCCCCGGCTCCAAAATTTTACTGGCCCGCTTCAATCTTGGCTGTGATCAGCCCGACCTTGTCCACTACCTGAGTACCTTTTGCAATGTCGATCACCTGGGCAACGTTCTGAAACTCGATGTCTGGATCACCCTTCACGAACATAACGCGTTCAGCGCGAGTTTTGAAAATATCGGTAAGCCGGGTGCCAAGATTGTCCCAGCTAACGTCTTCCTGGTTGATCTTCAGCTTAGGCTTGCCCTGATTGGAGTCCAGCACCTGAACGACCACGGTGCGATCATTGGGCTCAGGTTTTTGATTTGGCGGCGGCGGCTGCGGAACCAGGGCCTCCAAACCTTTAGGAGTAAGCGGTGTGATCACCATGAAGATGATCAGCAGAACCAGGAGCACGTCAATCAGCGGAGTGACGTTGATGTCCGCTGTTTGCCCGCCTCCGGAGCCTCCCATTGACATTGCCATAATGGTATATCCTCTTATGAATTGCTGGCGATTCGTTTATTCATCGGCGCCCGCAGCTTGCGGCGCGAGCGCCAATTATGCTTGTCGTTTGTTGCGGCTTACTGCCTTCTTTGCTCGGTGAGCAAACCTAACTGGTCGACGCCCGCCGAACGTACATCATCCACCACATCCACCACAGCTTTGTACTTGGCTCGTGCATCAGCCTTCACATACACGGTTTTGTTCACGCGGTTTTGCACCCGCTCCTTGACCTTGTTGGTGAGTTCTTCCGGGCCAACCTGCTGGGTATCAAAAAAGACCCTGCCATCGCGCATTACGGCAACGATGAGCGCGTCTTCCTTGTCCGCATCAGGCATCTGGATGGGATTGTTGGTCTTCGCCAGGTCAACCGACTGTCCTCTCTGGAGCATGGGGGTGATGACCATGAAAATGATGAGCAGTACCAGCATCACGTCAACCATAGGGGTCACGTTGATGTTGGAATTGACCTTGGATCCCTCATTTCGAACGGATATTGCCATGGATGTGCTCCTCGCTTACCGGCGAACCGCATTTGTCCGCTTCAGGAAGTAATCCACCAGTTCGCTGGACGAGTTATCCATTTCCACGTCGAAAGCCTCAACCTTACCGGTGAAGTAGTTGAACATCATGACGGCGGGAATTGCCACAAACAATCCCAAGGCCGTGGTCACCAGAGCTTCAGAAATTCCGCCCGCAACCGCTCCGATGCCTGTAGCTTTCTGCTCGGAAATCTTACGGAAGGCATTCAAAATGCCAATGACCGTTCCGAGCAGGCCGACGAAAGGAGCCGTAGAACCGATGGTGGCCAGGCCACCCAAGCCACGTTTCAACTCGGCATGCACAATGGCTTCGGCGCGCTCTAAAGCGCGCTTACTTGCTTCAATCTGTTCTCCGGGGATTTCCGTGGAGTCGCCGTGGGCCTTGAATTCCTGCAGTCCTGCGGTAACCACTTTGGCCAGATGGCTCTTTTTATTGCGCTCGGCCACGCGAATGGCTTCATCCAGCTTGCCTTCACGCAATGCGCCGGCAACGGCCGGAGCAAACTGCCGTGACTGTTTGCGGGCGGCGTTGAAAGCCATCCAGCGGTCAATCATGACACCAATCGACCATGCGGACATGATACCCAGGATGATCACGATAATGCGGGCAAGCCATCCCATCTGCCGCCAGAGTGAAACTGGATCCCAGCCGACGCCTCCCTGATCAGCATCGGCCTGAAACATCAGATAGGCCATTACGATATGGCCCTTAGCCAAAAGTAAAGTTGCAACATTCGCGACAAGCATGATTTAAGTTTTCCTCCTCGGAACTTTTCAGACATTTTTTGCCGGAAAGGACGAACCATGAAGATCCGGCCAAGAAAGAGTGCTCCCAACCCTTGCGGGAAACGATTTTTTCCTTTTCAGGAGGCTGGTGGTCTTCACCAGCCTCTGGATTTTCTAAGAGCGATCACAAAAGTTACATCCTGAAGGTGACTTTAATGGTCGTCTCTACCTCCACCGGCTCGCCGTTCAGCAGATAAGGCTTGTACTTCCACTGCTTCACGGCTTCCATGGCAGCCTGGACGAGAATAGGATGCCCGCTGACCTGATGAAGGTTTTCGATGGATCCACCCTTGCTTATGGTTGCGGCCAGAATTACATCTCCCTGGATGTGGGCGATTTTGGCCATCTGGGGGTATTGCGGCTCTATCTTGCGGAGCAGGTTACCGGCTGCAACACCTTCAGAAACACGGAGTTTCTGCGGTGCAGCCACCTTAGGCGGTGGAGCACTGGAATTGATAATGCCACCCAAAACACCTCCTGCGGAGCCGCCGGGAACTCCGCCCACCACGCCTCCAGTAACTCCGGTGGAGGCAGGCTGCTCTTCCTCTTTCACCATTTTGATTACTTTAGGAATTTTGCTGGGCGTGCGCAGTTCACCATTCACAACCTCATGCTGGATGACCTTCTGCACGGGCGCTGCCGCCGGCGGCGGTGGTGGCGGAGGCGGTGGCGGTGGGGCCACCAGGAATGAGTTCAACTGATGAAGTGGTAAGGCTTCAGTGATCAGCAATGGAAGCAAGATCAAAAAGCCAACGACAATTATTTCAATAATGAAAGAAACTGTTGTCGTGTACTTCTGGTTAGTCCGGATCTTACCGCCGGATTCCATTAAGCTGTCTTCAAACATCCCTGTTCTCCAATCCTAGGGGGACTCTTCAACTACATTGGACACCGGGACTGCCTGTTTTGCTCCCAACCAGGGGCTTCTGATTCTAAACTTTTGCCCTGACCTTGCCTTTCCCGGCTGGCGTTGGTCCTTTGCCGCTTGACGACTGGCCTTTGCTCACCTGAGCCGCGGGAATGGGAGCCATTCCCGCAGTCTTTTTGCTGCGCCAATCCTGATATGCAACAAGCATGGGGGCTGCCACTGCAATCGACGAATACGTCCCTATTAAGATGCCAATTACAAGGGCGAAGGAGAACCCCCGAAGTACTTCGCCACCAAAAAGATAGAGCGATAAGACCGTCAAAAATGTGAGCCCGGAAGTCAGAATGGTCCGGCTCAGAGTCTGGTTGATACTGCGGTTTACGATCTCCGCCAGACTCTCGCGCCGCATCAGCTTTACATTTTCCCGGATGCGATCGAACACCACGATGGTGTCATTCATCGAGTAGCCGACCAGGGTTAAAATCGCGGCGATAACAGTAAGGCTTATCTCCGTATTGGTCAAGGAGAAAGCGCCCACAGTAATAAGCGTATCGTGGAAGACGGCCACCACTGCGGCCAAGCCGTAAATCAATTCAAATCGGAACCAAAGATAGACCAGCATCCCGATCAGCGAGAAAATCACTGCCAGCCACGCTTGCTGTTTGAGTTGACTACCCACCTGGGGTCCAACCACGTAGCCGCCCTTGACGCCGAAATTGCTGGTGTAGAAATCCTGCTTCAGAGCATCGACCACCGGTGTTGGTACAACCGCCTTTAAATCGTCAATGCTCTTCAGAACGCCGCCTTCAGTTTTGTCACGGAAATCCAGGATTTGCCGCGCCACAGCTTCATACTGGGTTGGGCTTTCATGAAGCGGGTCACGGGCCGTGAGGTGGTCCCGCACCTCGGCAAACCCTACTCGGTCACTGTTATTCAAATTCAGTTTGCCTTCCGGGGCATTCTTTTCCAACGCGGCTATGATCTGATTCTTGCCGTGCTCAAGATCAGATTCGCCCGTTTGCTTCAGGTCAAGTGAAATGACCACCTCATTGGCGCTTGCAGTGTTATATCTCTGGATGGTGGCATTGTGCAGTCCGGCGTGGTCCAAATCAGAACGAATCGCGTTGATGTCCGGCGTCTCTGCGAATTTGACATAAACCTGGGTGCCACCGCGGAAATCTACACCCAGCGGAATATGGTGCCAGAACAGCATGGAAAGAATACCGGCAACGCTGAAGACCAGTGAGAAGCTGAGGAAATACCACTTCCAGCCGAGAAAATCGATGTTTGTATTACGAAAAAATTCCACTTTATCAACCTTTGACTAAATACTCAGAGCTTCGCCGCGCTGCTTGCGGCTCAGCACAGAGTCGAAAATAACCCGCGAGACAAAAACAGCAGTGAACAGATTGGCCAGCAGACCAAACGTGAGTGTTACCGCAAACCCTCGCACCGGACCCGACCCCACGAAGAACAGAATGATGGCTGACACGATGGTCGTAACGTGAGTGTCCAGAATTGTGGTCCAGGCGCGATCAAAGCCCTGGTCCACCGCGGCAGCGGGCGCTTTGTTGTTGCGCAATTCTTCCCGGATGCGCTCAAAAATCAGAACATTCGAGTCCACGCCCATACCGACGGTGAGAATCACACCCGCAATTCCCGGCAACGTGAGCACAGAGCCAGTAAAGCCCATAAAGCCCAGCAGAATCACCAGGTTCAGGATCAGAGCAACATCGGCATTGATTCCCGCGCCTTTGTAATAGACCAGCATGAAAATCAACACGGCCGTCAGTCCAGCAATCGCTGCCCGTACTCCAGAACGAATGGAATCCGCCCCCAAAGAGGGACCCACCGTATTCTCGCTAAGGTAATGCAGGCTGGCTGGAAGAGCGCCTGAGCGAAGCAGCATGGAAAGATCTTTAGCGCTCTGCTCGGTAAATCCGCCTTCAATCTCACCTGTGTCCCTGATTTCGTCGCGAATCGAGGCAAACTCGCGAACTTTGTTGTCCAGAACCACAGCCAGATAGTGGTTGGGGTCGGCCCCTTTTTCGTTATGAGCTGACGTAAACGCTCCGAACTTATTTCCCGCCGCGGCCGTGAGGTTGAAAGTTACGTTAGGACGCCCATTCTGGTCTGTGCTCGGCCGGGCGTCGCGGATATCAGTCCCGCCTACAACCGGGATTCTCCCAACAATAAACACGCGGTCTGTCTGGTCATTGCCGCCCGCAATTCCATGCAACATCACAGTGCCTGGAGGCAGGACTCCGGCATGCGCTGCCAGAGCGGCCTGTTCGCTGTCGTAACCACTTCCGTTGTCGAAACCCTGACGCAATTCCAGGCGCGCGGTGGATTGAATGATCTCTCTAACACGCCCGGGATCGTCCACATTCGGAAGTTGAACCAGTATCTGGTTGAGCCCCATTCCGTTTTCCTGAATTTCGGGTTCACTCACGCCTAGCGCATCAACGCGGTTGCGAATGGCTTCAATCGACTGCTCCACCGTCCGTCTCTGTAAGTCACTGACCGCGGACGGCTTCATGTTGATGACCCAGGTGCTGTTGGCGCCCGCCGATGGCGGATCGTAGTCCTTCAACTGGTCGCTCACTATACTGCGAAGCGTCGATCCTCCATCCAAAGAAACGCCTTTAATGACAATCTGCTCAGGATGGTTGGCTGCGTCTGGCTTGCCGATGTCTGCAAAAGACACTTTGGCTTTTTGCAGTTCATCTTTCAACAGTTCAACAGCATGGTCAGTTTCTGCGTTGACCGCGTCATTGACCATGACCTGGAGAATCAGGTGAGTGCCACCCGTCAGATCGAGCCCAAGGTGAATCTGGCCCAGAACGGCCTGCTTCAACGCATCCCCACTCAAGCCTTTGGGTATGCCAAATATCCCGTACACGAAAACAAGCAAGATGGCGATAATGACTGCGGTTTTTGTAAGTAAGTTCTTTTGCATTTCAACTTCGCTTTTTTATGATTTCTTTCCTTCGTCGTCGCGGGCCACAGATACAACGGAAGACTTTGCGATTTCCATCCGCAGATTATCGGGGGGGACTCGCAGGTGGAGGGCATCATCCTTCACCGCGATAACAATCCCGCGGATGCCTCCGCCGGTCGTCACGCGATCGCCATTCTTCAATTCACTGATCATATGCTGCCATTTCTTCTGTTTGCGTTGCTGGGGGAGGATAAGCAGAAGATAGAAAATGGCAAAGATAAACAGCATCGGGAGCCACATCAGCCCGCCGATCTGGCCGCCCTGCAAGAGAATTGAGCTTATCGCGTTTTGGATCATTGTTTACGTTGGCTGCCGTGCAGCCCGCACACACTCACTCCCCCCAAAGGGAGCAACCACTTCTTCTGACCGCTGAATGAATACCGCCCGGGCCTCCAGGCACCTGACCTTCGTGTGTCGGAGTTGTTCGGAGGATTCTGGCGCTGAATCAGGGGCGCTCAGGCCATGAACACTGGTCCAGAGAGAACTCCTGAGAGGTCCCCAAGCTGTATAGCATGACGTACCGCCCGCATGGTGTCAAGGTAATAGGCTAGATTGTGCACCGTATTCAGCACTCCGGCCAGGGCCTCTCCTGCCACATAAAGATGCCTTAGATAAGCCCTGCTGTAGCGCGAACATACCTTGCACCCGCACTTGGGGTCTGGTGGGTTCTGGTCCTTAGCATAACGCACGTTCTTGATGTTGATGCGGCCCTCTGACGTGAACAGCAGACCGTGGCGCGCAGCACGGGTCGGCAGCACACAGTCCATCATGTCCACTCCCATCGTCGCGTAACGCGCAATCTCATCCGGATACCCCACCCCCATCACATAGAGTGGCTTGTCCCTGGGCAGGACCTCCAATGTGTTTCCAATTATTTCCAGCGTCTTATCCCGTTGCTCACCCACGCTCAGTCCGCCAATGGCGTAGGCAGGAAAGTCGAGTTCCAGCAGCCTCTCGGCGCATTCCCTCCTCAGGTCCGGGTACATTCCGCCCTGAACAATGCCAAACAGGGCTTGAGTCTGGCCTCCTTCGTTCTCCGGCCAGGGAACTTCATGTTTATGGGATTCAAAGTAGTCTTTACTTCGCCTTGCCCAGCGCAGAGTCATTTCCATGGACTGCCGGGCCCGGCTGAAATCGACAGGATATTCGGTGCACTCATCGAACGCCATAATGATGTCCGCGCCGAGCGCGATCTGGATCTCTATGGATCGCTCAGGAGTAAACAGGTGCAACGAACCATCCAGATGTGAGCGGAAACTCACTCCCTCCTCTGTCACTTTGCGCAATTCACTCAGGCTGAAGACCTGAAACCCGCCGGAGTCGGTCAGCAGTGCACGCTCCCAGCTCATGAATCGGTGCAGTCCGCCCATGCCGCGGATCAATTCATGTCCCGGGCGTAGGTAAAGGTGGTAGGTGTTTCCCAGAATGATCTGGGCGCCCAATTCTTCGAGCATATCTTGCGGCACAGCTTTCACTGATCCCGCAGTTCCCACGGGCATGAACGCAGGCGTTTCCACCACGCCATGGGGGGTTTCAAGATGCGCGATGCGTGCAGGCCCAGCCTGGTCCTGAATTGAGAAAGGAAGTGACACTGAGATATGTTACAAAATTCCATTCAAGAGCCGGAACAGACAGGAGAAACTTCAACCGTCTCTCAAACGGCAACAGCTTCGCAGAGGCTGGTTTTAGGCTTTTTTTGCGAACTTTTCCGCCACTTTGGCTGGATTTATGAAGGCTCGGGTGACCGTCCCACAGCCGATCAGGTGATTTTCATTGCGGGCCGTAACCCGGAACACGTAAAATTTTCCTTTCGTTGTTTCGAAAGTTGCTTCTGCCCGCACCTTCTGCCCCACCACGGTGGGAGCCCGATGTTCAATGTTGATGGCCGTCCCCACACTGATTTCCCCGGCTTCGCAGTATGGCTTCATGGCATTGGCGGCAGCCCACTCCATCAGCCCGATCATGTGCGGCGTGGAATAGATCTCAGGCAACTCAGGGTTGTGGTAGTTCAGTGTGTGCTCGTGAGCCACGGTGATTTCTGCTTCGCCCCGCAGCCCTGCGGGAAGGTCTTTGGTCATGCTGGAAATCTAACAGAACTCACCCGGGTTCACAGCTTTTCCGAAGAAACGATCTGCGCCGGGACCCTACGCGCCTTCCGAGCGAGTGCTCCGCAACCGCTGTATAATAAAAAATTGTCCTCATGGCATTGAAAAGAACAGTACATTCCCAGCAATCTCAGCCCAGAATTCGCTCGACGACCGTCTTGTGTGTACGGCGCGAGGGCCAGGTGGTGATGGCTGCTGACGGGCAGGTCACCCTGGGCGAAAACGTAATCAAGCACACCGCAAAGAAGATCCGGCGGCTTTATAACGACAGAATTCTGGCCGGATTTGCCGGCTCCACGGCTGATGCCTTCTCTCTGTTCGCGCGGTTTGAAGCCAAGCTGGAGCAGTATCACGGAAATCTTGGACGCGCGGCGGTTGAGCTGGCCAAAGAGTGGCGTACTGATAAGGCGCTGCGTCACCTGGAAGCTTTGTTGCTGGTCAGTGACGCCAGTCTCACCTTCCTGATCAGCGGAGCCGGAGACGTGATTGAGCCGGATGGCGGAGTGGCCGCGATTGGGAGTGGCGGGCCTTATGCACTGGCTGCCGCTCGAGCCCTCATCGATAACACCCAGATGCCGGCGCGCAGAATTGCCGAAGAGGCAATGAAAATCGCAGGAAGGACATGCATTTACACCAACGAAAACTTCATCATTGAGGAACTCTCCACCGCCACACAGGAAAAGCAGACTGCTTCCACGCATTGATGCGCCATGGCTGGTTATTCAGGAACGCCGCTGGTTCAAAAGATCGGAATCAAACCGGGACATCGCGTAATCCTGCGCAACCATCCGCCCAGCTTTTTGAAAGACCTGGGTCCCATACCGGACGGTGTGGAACACACTGAGAAGCTCACGGGGAAAGCAAACGTAATCGTCTGCTTCACTGACAGGAAGGCGGATTTACAAAAGAACTTTGGCCACCTGGCCGGCAAACTGGCGCCGGACGGCATGTTGTGGATTTCCTGGCCGAAGAAGGCCTCAGGGATGGCCACCGATTTAACGGAAGACGTGGTGCGCCGCATCGGTTTGGACTGCGGGCTGGTGGACGTAAAGGTTTGTGCAATTGATAACACGTGGTCAGGACTGAAATTTGTGATTCGAACCAAAGACCGGCCGAGCACGGGGAAGAAGCCGAGTCGATGAGACAAGGAAATTAAGGAGCTTTTAGCAAATGGCAATTTATCTGCCCGGGACAGCTGAAGAGACGGATATAGTCCTGGATGAACTGACCCCCAAAGAGATTGTTTCTGAATTGGATAAGTACGTGGTTGGCCAGCATGAAGCCAAACGGGCCGTAGCCATTGCACTGCGCAACCGCATGCGCCGGCAGAAGCTTCCACCGGATCTGGCGGAAGAAATCATGCCCAAGAACATCATCATGATTGGTCCCACTGGCGTCGGCAAAACGGAAATCGCGCGCCGCCTTGCGCGCCTTGCCAACTCTCCATTTCTCAAAGTGGAAGCCTCAAAGTTTACTGAGGTCGGCTACGTGGGACGTGACGTGGAGTCGATGATCCGTGACCTGGTGGAAATCGCCATTGACATGATTCGCGAGGAGCGGCTTGAGGAGGTTGCGGAAAAGGCAGAGGAAAGCGCAGAGAACAAGCTGCTCGACCTATTATTACCGGGGACATCGGCACCTGCCTCTTCCCCCACTGCGGGGTTTGCTCTGGCTGCCGAGGATGGCGACTCAAGTTCGCGGACGCGCGAGAAGCTGCGCCAACAACTGCGCGAAGGTGCGCTGGACGAGAAGATCGTCGAACTAGACGTGCGCGAGCGCTCCATGCCTGCCTTTGAAATCATCTCCAACCAGGGCGTTGAGGAGATGGACATCAACATCAAAGATATGCTGCCCAACATCTTCGGCCAGCGCACAAAAAAGCGGAAGATGAAGGTGAGCGAGGCGTTCGAATATCTGATCCAGGAAGAGGAATCACGCTTGATTGACATGGACCAGGTCACGCGCGTTGCCGTGGAGCGTGTTGAGCAATCAGGGATTATCTTCCTCGATGAAATTGACAAGATCGCAGGCCGTGAGAGCGGCCACGGGCCGGACGTTTCACGCGAAGGTGTGCAACGAGACATTCTGCCCATTGTCGAGGGCACAACCGTTAATACGCGCTACGGAATGGTGCGCACAGATCACATTCTGTTCATTGCAGCCGGCGCATTCCACGTCTCCAAGCCCAGTGACCTGATTCCTGAATTGCAAGGCCGTTTTCCCATCCGGGTGGAACTCAAGTCCTTGACTATGGCAGACTTCATTGCCATTCTCACGGAGCCTAAGTCTTCTCTCGTCAAGCAGTACACCGCGCTACTTGAGACCGAAGGCCTCAAGCTGGAGTTCACGCGCGAAGCACTGGATGAGATTGCCAGCTTCGCTTTCCGGGTGAACGACTCTACGGAGAACATTGGCGCGCGCCGCTTGCACACCATCATGGAACGAGTGCTGGATGAGATCAGCTTCGACGCGCCGGATATGAAGGAAAAAAATGTGACAGTCGATGCGGCTTACGTGCAGAAGATGCTGACGGACATTGTGAAGGACCAAGATCTTTCGAGATACATCCTTTAGTTCTTTCTGGGTTGAGCGCTTGGAATCTTCGCGGTGGCAAAAAAATTTGGTAATTAAGTGAATTAGTAATTTTGTAATTGAAAAGCTATCTAAATTACCCAATTACCAAATCCGTCCAACCTGTCTCGTCTACTTCGCACTCTCCAGCACTCGCACCTTCCAGCGGTCTTCAGCGCCGGTGAGCACTGCGTAATAATGCACCTGCGCCTGGTCAGAGTGGATCACGCTGCTGCCGTCGAGCACCTGAGTTTCCAGCGAGGCAGTATCCTTGAGTTCAATGGCCGATCCATCCGGTGAGTAGAAGACTGCCTCCACTTTATGGCCGTGGTCGATGATCCGCGTGCTAAGGCCGTTCTGCTTCTGGTCTTTTACACGTTGGGTCAGCTTGTCGAGAGCAAAGCCGGTGAAGTTTTCATTCAGCGGCGCGAGGGAATTGTTGGCCAGCGCCGCGCTCAGGCCCTTCCATGCAGCCGTATAATCGCGTAATACTGATTGCTCAGTGTTGTCTTCCACTTCGCGTGGAGCAGCATTGGAAACGTTCAACTGAACATTCGGCTTGGTATCCGCAAGAATTCTTTTGGCCAGCGGCACAGCGCCGGAAATCATCAAGGCCACACCCGCGGTAAAGACCAGAATGCGGGCGAGCTTTGGGCTGGGATTTGTTTTGCATGCGGGCTTGCCGGTTGAGTCAGGCAGCGACTTGAGTCTCATTCTCCGCCTCCCACGTTCAATTCATTGCCCAGTACCACGCCCGACGCCACCGTAATGTGCGCATTCGACGATGCCGGGAGTTCAGCAGTGGCAATGCCTTTCTTGATGCGTGCGTCCACTACGCTTCGCCCGGTCTGGTCGGTCTCGATAAAAGTCACAATCGTGCCATCGGGCACCGGATTGCCGGTGCAGTCGCGGATAGGGTCAGTTTGAACCGTGATGCCGTCTTTGTTTCGTCCGGCAACGTGCATGCGCAAGTTACACGGATCGGAAGCTACCTGCTGGACCACGCGCGTTACGGTTACATCTCCCACTTTGGCCACAAACTGCGCCGCGCCGGCTTTCTTAGCCGACGAACTGCGCACCCACGCCACACCGTTCTTCGTGGTCACGTTTTGTGAAGCCCCAGTGCCGCCCACGCTCAGCGTAAAAGTTATTGGCGTGGGCTCAACGACCAGGTTCTGGAACTTGTCAAAGGTAAACACGAAGCCACTGATCACGCCCGGGCGGTTGACAGGGACACGCGAAGGCCGCGCCAGAAAGCTCAGGTTCTCCGGCTTCGCAGGATCAACCCAGAAGACTTTCGATTGCGGGCTGCCGCCTCGAACAATCGCAATCCAGCGGCCAGCGCGCTTCAGTTCTTCGCCCTTAATCTCGGCGTTTTGACCCAATGTAATTTTGTGCTTGATCACTTCACCCGGCCCCACCAGCAGAAGAGTGCCTTCTCCGCTTCCACTTGTGGCAATGCTCAAGTCCTGTCCGGCAACAGCTTTATCCGGCATACGAATTTCAGCGCCGTTGGCGCGGCTGGCGGCAAACCAGCAGGCCGCAATGGTGATGGCAACAGCAACAAGTCTGCGCATCTGCTTAGTCCTCGCGGTTCAGGCTGTACTGGTTCACAGTCACCCGATAAGAGTGCACGTTTGGCGCAAGATCGTCGAGCACACTCACGGCAAACGGTTGCGGGGTTTGCGGCAGCAGCGCGTGATCCACATAACCATCGGATACCCAGATTACCTTGCCTGTGTTGTCATAAAAGGTGGCCAGCACGTGCGGGATGTTGACGGTTTCGCCGCTCTCATTCACCAGATCTCCCTGCAGAACGGTGCGTCCCTTGGCGTCCTTTTCTATCCGCTGGTGCGTCACGCCGATGACCGGATCAGCTGAAGCCGGAACCAGCATGGAATCCGGCTTCATGCGTACCGACTTCAACTGTGACATTTTCGTATTCGGAAAATCGATCCGATACGGCGAAATCTCCTTCGGCAACAGCACGTGCGATGTCTTATCAAAGCTGGTTTCCTGGCTCAGATCTTGTCCGTTCTTTCCCACCAGGGTTGCTCCCACGGAAACAAAAGCCGGTACTGTGTCTTCATTTTCCACTTCGCCCATGATGATCACACTGCCGTTGTGCTCAGTTGGATTCATGGAAAGAATGCGGACGTGAGGATTTTCCACGTTCTGCGCGCCCCAGTCGTCTCCCTCGCCGCGCCAGATAATGTCCCAGCGGAGATAATTCACGGGAATGACCTGCGGTGGAACCGTGGGATTTTTCTCCGCTACCCAGACAATCTTCCATGCCCCATTGTCCTTTACGACCTTCAGATCGCGAGTATCGTAGAAGGCCCCAACAGCGGTGGAGTATTTGAGTTCGCTGCGGACAACGGCATTCTCCTCGCCTTCGTGAAGGCTGCGCGTGTTGATGCTCTCAAGCTGGGAGTAGGTACGCAGGCTCCCATCACGTCCAGTCAGGTCTCTGGTAAAAGTTTGCAGGTCAACGTTGCTCGAGGGAGCGATATAGGAATAGGCGCCTTTCCAATCATGTCCCTGCACATTCATGAACATGTCCTGGACAGCGCCGTCAGGAGTGGAGGCTGGTGCGGTAGCGCTCTTGTGAATGGCGCCCACCGCAACCAGTCCAAGGGTCAGGATCACAAAGATGATAGTCAGAATGCGGCCCATTACCGTGCCTCCCGTAGAACTGGTTCGTTGGTTGCAATGGGGAATTCCAGCGTTTCACCGTGCGAAATGCGATTATCCGGGAACAGAACCACCAGCAACAGCGCGACGATGCTGCTGCCGATGGGTAATGTGCCCCACATGATTCCCTGGATCTTGGTGGGACGCAGGCCCAAATCAGTGGGCTTGGCCGGAGCGATGCCGTCTTTTACCCACAGAGTCACGTTTCCGCGATCGTACGATTCTTCCTGGCGCCAGCCGGCAAATGCCAGCAAAGGCTCATAGAAGGGATCGCGGACGAAGATGTATTTGAGCCCGTAATGGTCGGCATGCTTGAGCATGGCGCGGAGTGACTCCATGCCGCTGGTTCCGTAATACTTGGCATTAGTGAGCTGGCCGGCGCCGAATTGCGTCATTTCCGGCAATAGACGGGCTGAGTTGTAATCGCCGTCAACGCTCTGCGCAGTCGTGTAGGTGCTGACCTGGTCAAACTTGCTCGCGCCGAAGCCCAGCGTGAGGTATCGGAATTTGTCATGACCATCCCGGTTGAGGAATGACACCACTTCGTCCGTGCTGAATGGTTTGTCGCGGCTCACGTGGTAAATCGGCCACGCAACGGCAAAGCCCATGGTCAGCGATGCCAGCGCGCCTACTGTAAACGCTCCCTTGCGTCCGTAGCGTTCAATCAGCTCCACCACGAGCAGGCCGACAATAGGCAGAGCCATCACATGGGCCAGCAAACTGAAACGCTCAAACGTAAGAACGTCAAAAGCACGACCAAGCATGAGCTTGGGAAGCGGGGTGGTTCCGCCGAGCGAGTAAATCATCGCCAGCCAGAAGCCGAAGAACAGCGGTCGCAACCGTGCCTCTTTGAGGCCTTTGATGAAGATATAGGGCAGCGCCAGGATCATTGCGCCCCATGGGATCACGAAGAACACCATGCCCCATTCCGGATACAAGAAAAAATTGAGGCGGCTGTTGTGGGGGATTGGCATCTGCTTGATTGGGTTCGCCAATATGGCCACAACAAACGGGTACAGCACCACCAGCACGCCGCCAAAGGCGCAGATGCCGAAGATGATTGTCCTTGCGGTTACGCCGGCCACACCGGCGTCAGCGTCGTCACGATGACGGTCCATATAGGCAATCGCAACCACCGGTAAAGCAAAGATGAAGCTGCCGAACAGCAGAGTCACATGGTGAGCGGAGGCGGCAGCAAAGAACAGGAAAAGTCCTTTGAGCAGCGCGCTCACTTTTCCTTTACGGGCCCAATCGTAGTAATAAGGCAGCGCATTAAGGTACAAGGGCGCTGCCCAGGTAGTGGAGAGCTGTCCTGCGTTATATACCAGTGAAGCCAGTGATCCCAGAAGCACGCTCAGCGCCGCCGCGTAACTTGCGGCTCGTTCATCCACCCATATTCGCGAGTATCGATACACGCCAATTGGCAGCAGCAGAATCGCAATGAACTGCACAATCATATAGCCCAGGTTCAGGCCGGTGATGTGCGACAGAAGCGCCAGCCACTGTTGCTCCATGGGTGGATAAGAGGTCTGCGAAAAGCCTGTGAACTGTTTGGTATTCCACGGATCAAACCAATGTTCCGCATAATGCGACGCAAAGAATTTGTGGAAGTTCGCGTCATACGTGCTATTTGGCAGCTGCAATATCAGCAGCGGTCCGTGCACCAGAAGAGCCAGCAGCAGTACCCAGCTTATGGGTATCCCCCGGGCCAACATGGGGGCCGGTCTGGTGACGGCAAAGGATGGGGAACTCATGAAAGAACCTCCGCGGTCGCGACAGCGAAAAAGACGGAATGAAAACGAGCAGCAGTTTTGCTTGCTGCACAAATTCGATTCCAAAAGTGGTATTCGGGTTTGCCAAGTGGCATCCGGATTCTCAATTTGACCCTTCTTTCACCTAGCCAGCAATCCTCCTAAGCCGAAACAGCATCTCGATTCAGATGAGATGAGAGCTGCTGACGGCTGCTGCCAGGTTTGTGCCAGTCGGTCGTCGGGATATGGCAGTTAGCACTCTCATGCTAAGCAAAGAGCTTTTTTGCTGTCCGCGTTTGGCGGCATAACGACGACAGGGGTAAATCCTGTTCGCTGGAATCCATGCCGGATTAAGTGACAACGGTGGTCCCGTGAAAAGAAATTTTCTTGTTCTGGTTTTTTGTTCCCTCGCTCTGGCCGGCTACAGCGCGGCACAGACGTTTGAAATCGGCGGCCAGCCTTCGCAGCAGAAGCAGTCGGCTCCACAGAAGGGCAAGAAGGGCCGGAAACAGTCCTCTGCGGCTCAGCCGTCTTCCAATGGGCTGGGCTGGGGCAGCAGTATTGAAGTAGGCCGCAATGCGCGGGCGGCGGAACAGGCGCTGGCCAAAGGCAATTACGCCGCGGCCATGAACTTTGCCCAGCGGGTGGTACAAGCTGCGCCCAATGATGCCCGCAACTGGTTCTTGCTCGGATACACCTCGCGTCTGGCCGGGAAATACTCCGTCTCACTTGACGCCTACGACAAAGGGCTCGGCATGCAGCCGAGCTCCGTGGAAGGCCTCTCCGGGAAAGCCCAGACTTACATCCGCATGGGCAAGTCGGACGAAGCCAAAAAACTTCTGTTGCAGGTGATCGCCGCCAATCCTCGTCGGGCGACCGATCTCGCCATGGCGGGCGAGCTGTTCATGCAGTCAGGCGACCTGCCCCGTGCCATCAACCTGCTGGAACGGTCGGAAAATGTAGGGCCCTCGTCCCATGCTGAGTTATTACTGGCCATCGCGTACATGAAGTCCAAGCAGTCGGACAAGGCCAAGGCGCTTCTCGACAAGGCGATGAAACGCAATCCGCGCAATGTTGACGTGTTCCGCGCTGTAGCCCAGTACTACCGCGAAGCCCACGACTACAAATCGGCCTTGGCCATCCTGATGAAAGCACCCAAAAAGACACCGGAAGTGTGGTCGGAATTGGGGTACACATACAGTTTGGCCGGGATGAAGAAAGAAGCCGCCGATGCCACAGAAAAGGCTGCGGGCATGCTGCCGAAGTCAGCGAATGCTCAGTTGGCGGCCGCGCAGGCCCAGTTGCGCGTGGGCAATCTCGATAAGACCAGGACTTTTTTGGCCCGCGCTGACCAAATTGATCCCAACTATTACCGGCTGCATGCTATCCGCGCGGAACTGGCGGGCGTTGAGCATCGTGACAGCGACGCCGTAAAGGAATATCTTGGTGCGCTGGCGGCGATGCCGGAAGGGCCTGCAGAAGGCGTGCTTTATCCCGCGCAGGTTCGGCTGGAACTGGTTGAGTCTTATCGTAATCTTCAGGACGATGCTGCCGTTCGCCAGCAAACCGCCATCGCCCAGCAGTTTCTATCCAAGCTACAGGTTAGCGGCCCGGACCAGGTGGAATATCTCCGCTTGCGGGCTGCCTTCCGTGGTATCGGCGGCGATTTTGCCGGAGCGGAAGCTGACCTGAAGCAGGCGCTGCAGATTGATCCCAATAATGACAACGTATTGCTGCAATATGCCAACCTGCTCTGGAAGGCAAACCGCAAGCAGGAAGCGCACGCAATGTACGCCGGCCTGCTGCAGCGCGATCCCAAGAACCGTTACGCCCTTGAGGCTCTTGGTTACCTCTCGCGTGATCTGGGTGATAACAAAGCTGCGGAGATGTACTTCAACCGCATGGCCGCCGCTTATCCCAGCGACTACGTGCCATATGTAGCTTTGGGGGATCTCTACACCGCAATGAAGGACTACCTCAAGGCGCAGGCGAGTTACGAAAAGGGCTACAAACTCGCCCCGACGAATCCTCAGATCATTGCCAGCGGCTCTAACGCTGCCATTGATGCCCGAGACCCGGATCTTTCCGGCCGTTGGCTGGCTCGCGCTACCGGGACCATGAAGAATGATCCGCATATCATGCGTGAGACGGAACGGTACCTGTTCTTGAAAGGCCGTTACCTCGAGTCCGCCCGCATCGGCGAACAGGTGGTGCAGAAGCTTCCGCGAGACCGCGATGGTGCTGTGTATCTCGGTTACGACCTCTACAACCTGGGCCGCTATGATGATGTGCTTGCCCTCGCGAGCCGCTACGAGAGCGTTCTGCCAAAAGAGCCGAACTTCCCCTTGCTGGCCGGCCATGTCCACCGGCAGAACCAGCTGCTGCAGCAGGCGATTGACGATTTCACGCGCGCTCTGCAGAAAGATCCCACCATGGTGGAAGCACTGGTGAACCGTGGCTACGTTCGCAATGACATGCAGGATGCGCAGAACGCAGTCCATGACTTTGAGCCGGCAATCAAGGAGTCCCCGGACAACGGCATTGCCCACCTTGGCCTGGCTTACTCATATCTGCAACTGCATCGTTCGAAGGAATCTCTGAAACAGATTGAGGTGGCGCAGAAAAACATGCAGGATAACGGGGCCATCCACATGGCGCTGGCCACCGCGTACCGGCAGATGCGCGTGTTCGACAAAGCGGAAAAGGAATACCGCGCCGCCCTCAAGTTCTCTCCCGATGACCTGAAGATGCACGAAGCGCTGGCGGACACTCTGTATCACGCCCGCCATTACAACCAGGCAATTGTCGAATGGAACTCAGCGCTGCAAATATCACCGGATGATCCACTCATTTATGCCAGCCTCGCAGCCACCCACGCGCAGTTGCATCATCGTGCTGAGACGTTCCAATACATTCAGGCTGCTGAACGAAACGCGCCTGACCAGTCCGCAATTCTACTTGCCACCGGCGAAGCTCTCATGCTGCTGGGTGACAGGAAAGCCGCTTTTGATCGCTTCACTCGCGCGCTCGATGCTCCTGATGCTAATCGCGTGGATGTGCGCCTGCAGTTCGCGAAACTGTTTGTGCGTGAAGGAAAAGACGACGAAGCGAAGCAGGAAGTGGCGCTGGCGTTTGCTGAGTCGCGCATCGGTGAAGCTTCTCCAATCACCACAGACAATATTGTGGAGGCGGCCAACGTCTTTCTGGCCATCCACGACTTCGATCTGGCGCAACGCTACTTCACCAAAGCCAAAGATATGGGGGCGTCCGATGACACGGTAGCGATCGGCCTGGCGGATACCTACATAGCCCAAAACCAGGACAAGAAAGCTGCGGCGATTTTGAGTGCGTTGGGGAATTCCCCTGATTACGAGCAGAATTACGACTATCAACTAGCCTGGGCCAATGTTTACAGCCAACGCCACGATACCCTGAATGCCATTTCGGCGTTTGCCCACGCCAATCAGCTGGCTGCCGATGATCCCACGGCAGAACGGGGAATGCTGCGGGTGGCCGGGCAGGAAGGCACTGAGATCCGCCCCAATCTGAGCGTCCAGAGCGATTTCCTGAGCACGGCCATCTTTGACGACTCCACGCTCTACCAACTTGACAGCAAATTATTTGGCAATAATGTCAAGCCGCGCTCGTCACAGGAAACTGATCTGGGAACATCTTTCCGTTACCACATCAACGGGTTCAGCCCGATCAATGGCTTTGTGGGTGTGCGCAACTACCGCGGCACCATTTCAGTGCCTAGCACGCTGGCCATTCTGCATCACAACAGCTATGACACGGTGTTTAACGTGGGTACAACGCCCGTTTTGCGATTGGGCAACGCGCGCTTCGTGCTGAATCCGGGGGTAGAATTCGTGATCCGCCGAGATACGGAAGCGCCTATACAGTTCAACCAGCAGCTCTTCCGCCAGTATCTGTACCTCAATAGCTCACCTCTGTTCAACTGGATCACGGTGCGGGGCAGCGCCATTCATGAATCCGGCCCGTTCACGAATCAGGACCTCAGTTCGCGGGACCTGGGCGCAAGTCTTGAATTTGAAGTTGGACGGCCGTGGGGTCACAACGCGCTGGTAACCGGTTATTCGGCCCGCGACCTGCTCTTCAATCCGGTTGCACGCGAATTCTTCACCACCTCAACCTGGCTCGGCTGGGAGCACAAGTTTGGTGACAAGGCTACAGTTACAGGTCTGGGAAAATACATTCGCTCCTGGCGAGTGGAAGGTCTCACCTTTGCCGCTGCGCAGATCCTGGTACCCGGGGCGCGGTTTGATTACAAGTTCAATGATCGCTGGGCTCTGAACGCCTCTGCTGATTTCACACGCGGCGAAGGCTTCCATCTCTACGACAACGTGCAGAGCGGTTTCCTCATCTCCTATGTAAAGCCAATCCGGCGCAGCATGAGCGACGGTACCGGAGAGATCGGCGTTGATTACCCGTTGCGCTTCTCCATCGGCCTGCAGCAGCAGTCGTTTTACAACTTCACCGGCGACGTACGGACCACGGCTTTGCGTCCCGTCGTACAAATTTCGCTGTTCTAGAAATTAAGATCCAAGAGGACACTCGGCTCATGAAGATCTGCCTTATCACCGCATTCCCTCCCAGCAAAGTGGTATTGAACGAATATGGCTACCACGTCGCGCGTGAGCTCCAGGTGGATCCTCTTGTCAGCCTTACCATCCTTGCTGACGAACTGCAGGAACCTCTGCCGGAGCTGCCTGAATTTAACGTTGAGCGTTGCTGGGTCATGAACCGGCTGAGCAATCACGGCCGGATTCTCAAGGCCATCCGCGAGATTCGCCCGGACGTGGTCTGGTTCAACCTGGTGTTCTCCAGCTTTGGCACCAAAGAAAGCCCTCTGGCTGCCTTTTCAGGATTGACGTTGCCGGCTACCACCCGCATGGCCGGCTACTACACCCACGTGACGCTGCATCACCTCATGGATCACATCGATCTTGAAGATGCGGGTGTGCGGCATAAAAGGCTGTTCCGGCTCGCGGGAAATGCAGCTACGCGCATGATCCTGATGGCTAATTCAGTTTCGGTGCTCCTGCCGGCCTACCGCCGTACGTTAATTGATAAGTACCGTGGTGAAAACATCCATTTCCGCGCGCACGGCATTCTCGGCGCGCGACCTGAATATCCTGATTTTGACCGTCGCGGCAATCCCGAACAGCGCATCCTTGCCTTTGGTAAATGGGGCACATACAAACGCTGTGAAATGCTGATTGAGGCATTTGAGGAGCGGGTAGCAAAGGTGGTTCCGAACGCCAAGTTGATCATTGCCGGCACCAATAACGGAAACTCTCCGGGATACATTGAATCGCTGCACTCGCGTCACGGTGATCATCCAGGCATCGAGTTCATCGGCTACGTGGAGGAGGAAAAGATCCGCGATCTTTTTGGCTCGTCATCCTTCATGGTGATGCCGTACACCTCAGCCACCGGCGCCAGCGGCGTGGCGCATCTCGCGGCACAGCATGGCGTTCCCATCATCTGCTCAGACATAGCCGATTTCCGCGAGATGGGGGATAACGAAGGCCTGGCGATCAAGTTCTATCCCATCGGTGACAAAGAAGCCCTGGCCCAGCAGATGATTGATTTGCTGCAGTCACCGGAGGAGCAGCGCGAGATGGCGGAACAGAATTTTTCCGCGGCCCTGCGGCTGACCATGCCCCAGATCATTCGGCAGTACGTTCGCGCTTTTGATCGCCACCAGCGCGCGCGCGCGCTTGAAGCGGTATCACGATTCCGCCGCATTCCTTCCTGGGTACCGTCACGGTCAGCGATCTTTCGCGCGTCAGCTCCCAGATGGGGCAAATGGGTTTAAAGCCGCGTATTTAAGACTCTGCCCCGCAAATCTCTTCGAAAAATTTGGCCTCAGATAGAAACGCCCTGCTGCATTGAAGCGAGCAGGGCGACTAAGAAGCAGATTGGTTTTACGCGACTTACTTCTTGCCTGGTCCGGCCGCCTTGAGATCTGCAGGCACATCGAACTTCTCAAAGTTTTTGGCAAAACGTGCAGCCAGCTCTGCGGCAGCTTTATCGTAGGCGGCCTTGTCCTTCCAGGCATCACGAGCATGCAAGAACTCGGGCGGAACTCCAGGGACGGATTTTGGAACGCTCAAACCGAACGCTGGATCCTGTTCGAACTCCACATTTTTCAGCTTGCCTTCAATAGCTGCATTCACCATGGCCCTGGTGTAAGGCAGCTTCATGCGCGAACCCACGCCATACGCTCCGCCAAACCAACCGGTGTTCACCAGCCAGCATTGGGCGCTGTGCTCCTTCAGTCGCCGTCCCAGCATCTCTGCGTAAATCTTTGGGCGAAGAGGAAGGAATGGAGCGCCGAATCCGGTGGAGAAGTTGGGCGTCGGCTCTTTTAAGCCAGCTTCTGTTCCAGCAACTTTCGCAGTATAGCCGGACAGGAAGTGATACATCGCCTGGTCATTGGTAAGTCTGGAAATCGGGGGCAGGACACCGAAGGCGTCCGCAGTGAGGAATATAACGTTTTTAGGGTGGCCGCCCACGCTGGGAATTACTGCGTTCTCGATGTACTCGATCGGATAAGCAACGCGGCCGTTTTCTGTATAGCGCGCATCGTCATAGTCCGGAATACGCGTGTCCGGATCAATGACTACATTCTCCAGCAGCGAGCCGAAGCGGATGGCATTCCATATCTGAGGTTCATTTTCCTTCGACAAGCGGATTGTCTTGGCATAGCAGCCGCCTTCAAAATTGAAGATACCTGTGGGGCTCCAGCCGTGCTCGTCGTCTCCGATCAGACCGCGATTCGGGTCGGCGGATATAGTGGTTTTACCGGTCCCGGAAAGACCGAAAAACAGAGCGGTAGATCCATCCGCGCCTTTGTTGGCCGAGCAGTGCATGGGGAAAACGTCCCGTTCCGGCAAAAGGAAATTCAGGGCGGAGAAGATTGATTTCTTCATTTCACCGGCGTATCCGCTGCCGCAGACAAGAACCAGTTTGCGCGAGAAATTGACCGCAATAAATGCTTCGGAGTGACTGCCGTCACGCTTGGGGTCGGTGAACATGCTGGGAACGCCGACGATCGTAAATTCAGGCTTGTGAGTCTTGAGCTCCTCTGTGCTGGGGCGCACAAACATGGCGCGTACAAACAGGTTCTGCCAGGCCCACTCGTTGATAACGCGAATCGGCATCCGGTACTTGGGATCGGCGCCGGCATAGAGGTCCTGCACAAACAACTCTTTGCCACGAAGGTGCTCAAGAGCGTGATCAAAGATAGCGTCAAATTTTTCCGGCTCGAACGGCTGGTTAATCTCGCCCCAGGCCACTTTTTCGGCGGTGATAGAGTCTTTCACCGTAAACCGGTCTTTCGGGGTCCGCCCGGTGAACTTGCCAGTGATGGCTCCAAGGGCGCCGTTGTCAGCCAACTGCCCCTCCCCGCGACTCACGGCATGCTCCACCAGCGAAGCGGAGTGCAGGTTGTAGTGGACTTTGTTGGTTCTTAGCAACGTTTCCAGTGCAGCAGTTGAATCTATGGCTGGCAGAGTCTGTGACATGTACCGATCTCCTGTATTCCCCAAAACCTGGAACGCGCCCAATGGCGTTGGGCAGAGAGCGAAACCCGGTTTGAGCTGATTGGAACGGCTTCTCAGGCCGTCTTCACCTGCGCGTCTTGCGGCGCGCCAATATCGTTCAGGACTGCATTCAGATGACCTAGCGCTTCATCGACTGTCAACGTGTACATCTCCCGGCCATGTTCATAAGCGCCGTTTTCTATGGCTGTTTTCAGGAAATGTCCCGCAATCTGAATGGCGAGCGGATCGGTAATAATATGCCCGGTCTGCTTTTTGTACTGCACCCATGTTGGATGCGGTAAAGCTATCCATACGGGGCGGCCACTGGCCAGAAATTTTATGTCAACGGCATCGGCATGCCTTGTGGCGATGGCAACAATCAGCGCCTGGTAAACACAATGAAGCCGTTCTCCGGTCCAGCGGTCGACAGCGTGAAAGTCCTCGTACATACCTCTAAAACTATATCGGAGCGCTTAAAGCGTGGCAATGATAACCATGGTGAGCGTGCGTTCACGCGATTGACATCACGGTAGAATCTCTGCTGCGCCGACCCGATGTAGCTGGTGCATCAAAAATCAGGTCCTTGCCGTGGAGAGATCAATTATGGCCAGCATGAAAGCTGCCTGGATCGCCAACTTTGGCGGTCCTGAAGTATTGGAAATTCGAGACGTCGCCAGGCCGCAACCTGGGCGTGAAGAGTTGCTGGTGCGTGTTCGTGCCTCGGCCTTGAACCGCGCCGACCTTCTGCAGCGCCAGGGCAAGTACCCTGCTCCGCCTGGCTATCCGGTGGAAATCCCCGGAATCGAACTCGCGGGTGAAATCGCTGAAATTGGCAGTGCAGTGCGTAAATGGAAACCGGGGAAGCGAGTCTTCGGATTGCTGGGCGGGGCAGCGCATGCGGAATACATTGTCACCCATCAGGATCTGGTGGCGGAGATCCCGGAGAATCTCGACTGGGCCTCAGCCGCAGCGGTGCCGGAAGCTTTTATTACAGCTCACGATGCCCTCTGGATTCAGGCTGCTCTGCGACCGGGAGAAACTGTTCTGATTAACGCTGTGGGCAGCGGTGTTGGTCTGGCTGCAGTGCAACTGGTGCGGGCAATCCAAGCTGTCCCATATGGGACCTCGCGGACTGCCGCCAAGCTTGACCAGGCAAAAGCTTACGGCATGCAGGATGGCCTGGTGGTGCGCGACAATTTTGATGATTTGCTGGCAGCCATGGACCAACTCACACGCGGACAGGGCGTGAACGTGATGCTGGATTTGGTTGGGGGGCGGTATGTGAAGGCCGGACAAAAACTGCTGGCAGTGAAAGGTCGCATAATCCTGGTGGGGACGGTTGCCGGCGGGAGCTACGAACTGGACTCACGCTACGTGATGAGCAAGCGTCTGCAGATTCGGGGTACCGTTTTGCGAGCCCGCAGTCTGGAAGAAAAGATTCGCGCTACGCAGGCGTTTGCGGCAGAAGTGGTTCCGCTGCTGGCTCGCGGAGCTCTGCGTCCGGTCATCGACAGCAGATTTCCGCTCGACGCAATCGCGGATGCTCATCGCAGGCTTGAAAGCAACGAGACCACAGGCAAAGTGGTGATTGAAATCTGACCTGTGGTCCGGTCTTATCAACACGATGTCCCGTAAACACGCGAATTTGTGAAGAGTCTCTCAGTCAGCGGCGGCTGCCGTGATGCGGCGACAGTAAAACAAGCGCGCGGGCAGGATGTTTAGAGGTTCAAAATCCTGGTCAATGTGATCAAAATGGGTCTTCAGGTAGGGGAGAACTGCACGCGTGAACTGATACACCAGAACGGAACCGCCTGGCTTAAGGGCACGGCGGGATTCCCGCATAATGGTCTCCCGCAGGGCCACAGGCATGGTGGTGAAGGGAATGCCTGAAATGATGTAATCAGCGCCGTCAATCTTGAGACGGGCAAGTTCGCGCTGCACCCGTTCCGCAGAACCGTGGACCACGTGCAGCCGTTTATCCGGAAAGGCCCGTTTCAGGTAAGCAACGAAGTCTTCATTCATCTCAAACACAACCAGCCGGGTGTGGGCGGACATGCGCTGAAGAATGCGTCCTGTGATGGTGCCGACGCCAGGGCCGTATTCAACAATAGTTCGAGCGCGTTTCCAGTCCACTTTGCGCAGGAGACGGTCTACCAGAAAGCGGGAGCTTGGAATTAATGAGCCCAGCATTTTGGGGTGCTGGAGAAAATTCTTGGCGAACAGCAGCGTCTCTTCGCCGCGGGATGGCTTGCCATTAATCTGGTTGTTCACAGGAGGATCAATCGTCCAGTGCAGTGATCAGAAGACACGTTAACCATACTCGTCTTGTCTTTGAGATGTAAAGAGATACAAAATAGATCACTGGCAGGCGGTTTTCAGCGCGTTTTCCAGAGCTCCGGCTGGAAATTGCTGCATTTCCACTGTACTTGTTCGTTGCCCGCTAGCCGGTTACAGCATAGAATCAGCAGTGAGTCAGCCCTCACCAGGATTCCTTTTTGAACTTAATCCGTGCCATCTATCCGGGCTCGTTTGACCCGCTCACTAACGGTCATTTGGATCTGATTGAGCGTGGCAGCAAGATCTTTGATGAACTGATTGTGGGCATCCTGCGCAACGCTGAAAAAGATCCGCTCTTCACGATTACAGAGCGCCTGGACATGCTGAACCGGATGGTGAAGGGCTTTGAGAACGTGCGCGTGGAGAGCTTTGAAGGACTGCTGGTGGAGTACGCCATGCAGAAGCAGGCCAAGGCCGTGCTGCGCGGCATTCGCGCCATCAGCGATTACGAATACGAGTTGCAGATGGCGCTGATGAACCGCAAGCTCCAGCCGCAGCTTGAAACCGTTTTCATGATGCCCGCTGAGGCCTACTCTTACCTGAGTTCACGACTGGTGAAAGAAGTGTTTCGGCTGGGCGGCTCCGTGCGCGGACTGGTTCCGGAACTTGTGGAAGAGAGGCTGCGCGAAAAATTTCACGGCACCACCGCAAAAATATGAAGTGAGGATTCAATGGCGACCTTGCCTGCAGTAAAGCAATTCACTGACCGCGTTAGCCGTATTGAAATTTCCGCCACCATGGCGGTAGTGGCTGAAGCCAGCAAACTAAAATCTGCCGGGGCTGACCTGGTGGAATTTGGCGCGGGAGAACCGCATTTTTCCACGCCTCAGCACATCAAGGACGCGGCGATCGCCGCCATCCAACAGGATTTTACGCGGTATACGGCGGTCCCCGGAATGCCGGAACTGCGCTCCGCTATAGTGAAGCGCCATGCCACCGATTTTGGTTCTGACTACAGGCCGGAAGAGACCATTGCCTCTACAGGCGGAAAACTTGCGCTGTTTAACGCGATTCAGGTGTTGGTGGATCATGGGGATGAAGTAATCCTGCCGGTCCCCTACTGGGTGTCATTCAAAGACATCATCGAGTATGGCGGCGGCAAATGCGTATACGTGGAGACCGACGAAAGCGAGGGATTCCGCTTGACGGCCGAGATGATTGAGCGCAGCGTCACCCCGCGCACTCGCGCCATCATCATCAACAGCCCCAACAATCCCAGCGGCGCTGTCATTGATCCTGAAGATTTCATGGCAATCCTGCGCATGGCCCACAAGCGCGGCATCTACGTGATCGCGGACGAATGTTACGTCTACCTGAATTACACCGGGCGCACGTTCTCCGCCGGGTCTGTTCGCGAAGCGAAAGAGCACGTGGTGATCGCCGGGTCGATGTCAAAAACGTATGCCATGACAGGCTGGCGATTGGGTTACGCGCTGGCTCCCGTCCCCTATCGTCGCGGCCATGACCAAGCTGCAGAGCCAGAGTACTTCCAGTTCGGCGCAGATGATTCAGAAGGCCGCTGTGGCTGCTCTTACCGGATCACAGCAGTGCGTCGCAGACATGAAAGCCGAGTACATTCAATTGCGCGATCTGACTCTGGATCTGCTGGACAAAATTCCGGGAATCAGCTGCGTGAAGCCGCAAGGTGCGTTTTACGTTTATCCCAATGTTTCATCGTACTTTGGCCGGAGCGGCGTCAACTCCGCCGCTGAGGTGGCAAAACGCCTGTTGCATGAAGCCCACGTGGTGACGGTTCCGGGCGAGGCCTTTGGGACGCGGGACCATATCCGCCTTTCATACGCGACTTCGTCCCAGGAAATCCACCGCGGGCTGGAACGCATGAAGGGATGGTTCGCCAGCCTGTGAAGTTCCAAGGATAAGTCGTTGAAGGAATGAGAGTTTACGAGGTGTTGTCTCAGGAGCTCTGGACAACACCTCTGACTTTCTCAGACTCTAAAGTGATTGGAGCTGTGGCACGAGATCAGTTCAGCCCCAAGCACATTGCTTCAGAATGCTTGACCTTTATCCATTACTTCTAAGGCCGCAGTTTCATGAGCGCGTATGGGGCGCGCGCAGCCTTGCTCCCATTTACCCGGATCTGGCCACTTCCGCGCCTGTAGGCGAAGCCTGGTTGACCGGGGATGAATGCCGCGTAGCCAACGGCCCTCTTTCTGATCGCACGCTGGCGGAACTGAGCCACGAATTTGGCGAGCGGCTCACGGGTGAAGCTGCACCTGTGCCATCGCGATTCCCACTATTGATCAAATTTCTCTTTCCGCGCGACAAGCTCTCCGTCCAGGTACATCCCGACGACGATGGAGCACGTGAGTTGGGTGAACCCTGCGGCAAGAGCGAGTGCTGGTATGTTTTGCATGCCGATCCGGGGGCGGAGATTGGTTTAGGGCTCAAACCAGGAACAACAAAGCAGGAAGTGGAATTGGCCATTCGCCAGACGCGTATGGAGCAATTGCTGAACTGGATTGATGTCCGCCCGGGCGACATGATTTACGTGGACGCCGGCACTGTACATGCGATTGGGCCGGGTGCCGTCATTGTTGAGACGCAGCAAAACTCTGACACAACATTTCGTCTTTATGACTATGGGCGTCCACGCGAACTGCACATTGAGCAGGGCCTCCGCGCAACCAGGGAACGCACCCACGCGGGTAAGGTGATCGCAGGACACGCACTGAGCGAAAACGGTAAAACGCAGTCCAACCTCATCAGTTCGCCTTGTTTCATCGTGGACAAATTTGCATTAAAACAGTCGTGGCAGTTCAAGCGGCCACAGCATGCGCGCCGAAGCGTCTGGTGTCTGGTGGCAACTCAGGGGTGCGGTGTGGTTGAGTATGAAGGTGGCACGCCGGTGACGTTTGCTGCAGGCGAAGCGATAGTTGTCCCCGCTGCGGTGGGTGGGTTTATGCTAAGGCCGCAATGGGAGCTGGAATTTCTCTGCTCTTCACTGCCGGTGGAAGAAGTGAAACACCCGAAAACTGTACTTTTTGAAGCAACGGCCAGCTCGACGTAACCATGATGTTTCAAGGCTGAGTTCTAAAGGCCGATTCTCAATTGCTGAACATGCCTCATTTTTATCCAGTCATACTCGCAGGAGGAAGCGGTACCCGCTTCTGGCCGCGCAGCCGGCGCAAACTTGCCAAGCAAGTACTTGCTCTGGACGGCAAGCAAACCATGATCCAGAAAACAGTCGAGAGGCTTTTGCCTCTCGGCGGGGAAAGAGACTTTTGGATCATCACCAATAACTTCGTTAACAACGAAATTGTCCGCCAGCTGCCGAATATTCCGCCTCAGCAGATCGTAGTCGAACCGGAGCCGCGGAATACTGCACCAGCCATCGGCCTGGCCGCATTTTTGCTGGCGCGCCATGACCCTGACGCGATCATCGGGATGTTTCCCGCCGACCATGTGATCGCCAATGAGCAGCGGTTTTGTGTAATTCTTGAGCGAGCCATCCGCATTGCTGCCGAAGGCGACAACATTGTAGTGATGGGCATCCAGCCGACAAGAGCCGAAAGCGGCTACGGCTATATAGAAACCGGAGATCAGCTCGATCCTGAGTTGTTCCGCGTGCGTCGTTTTACAGAAAAGCCAAACCAAGCCAAGGCAGATGACTTTTTTGCCGCCGGCAACTACTACTGGAACAGCGGAATGTTCATCTGGAGCGCGCGCACGCTCACCCGGGCCTTGCGTGAACATTTCTCTGAAACCACACCGTATCTTGAGAAAATCACGGCTGCCTGGGGCAGCAAAGAGTTTGAATCGACGTTTGCCGAACTCTATCCCAAATGCGAGAACATCAGCATTGACTACGCCGTGCTTGAACCGCGTTCCGCCAAAGGAGAGCATTCCTCAAACCTGCTGTGCCTGCGGGCTGATTTCGGATGGAATGATCTGGGATCATGGGCTGCCCTTTATGAGCACCATGCCCTTCATGGCCAGGCGGAAGACCAAAACGTGGTCGAGAGCAAAGATTTATACGCGGTGAATGCCATCGGAAACTACATTTATGCCCCGAATAAATTCGTTGCTGCCGTGGGTGTGAATAACCTGGTCGTGGTGGAAACTGAAGACGCAATTTTGGTCACCACGCGTGAACACTCCCAGGACGTCGGCAAGATTGTGAAATACCTGAACGAGAAAAAAATGACCGAACTTATGTAGCTTCGTCGGCTGCCTGTAGAGCTGACCGCAGCAAACCGCCCCTGAAGTACTCTCCCTGAAGGTATGGTTGCAAGCGTTTTCTTTGGTGACATCTGCAACTCTGTTTGCTTAAATGTGCGCTATGCGCCCAGTGCTTTTCACTTTGTTGCTCGTGTGTGTTGCCCTGCCTGCATTCGCGCAGCAGGCAGTATTGCCTCCACCTGCCATCCTTCAGATTTATATAGACACGGTGAGGCCGGGAAAGATGCCGGAGTACACCAGGATTGAAAATGAAGCAGCGGGAGCCTGTGCCCGGGCGAGCGCATGGCCCTATCTGGCGATTGAGGCAAGGAGTGGACCCCAGGATGTATGGTTCATTTCCGGCTTTGATTCTTACGCCTCCATGGAGCGCAGTGACGAGCCGTTTTTGCGCAATGCCACCCTGGCTGCTGACCTGGCCCGCCTCATGGAAGCCAAAACCAATCTGGTTTCCGATCCGCACACGCTTTTCATGCGCTACCGCGATGATCTCTCACGCAATCGCGGCCTTATGCCGCCGAGAACTCGTTTCTTCACCATCTCCTTGGTGAAAGTGCTTCGCGGTCACCAGCGAGAATATGAAGATAGCCAGCGCCTGCTCCGCAATGCGCGCGAACGCGCCGGAACAGCAGACGCCCGCATCGTGTACCAGGTGCTTTCAGGAATGCCGGAGAATACCTTTATCACCTTTTCACCGTACTCTTCCTTTAGCAGCGCTGCTGAAGCACTGGATGGGCTTCTGGATTATGACGATCTGGATGACAACGTGCGTGGCCGCCTGACTGAACTGCTGGCACAATCTGTTGTGACTACGGAAACGTTTATCTTTTCGGTAAACCCCGGAATGAGCAATCCCGCGGGGGAGTGGCTGGCAGACGACCCCGAGCTTTGGAGATCGTCTCCCCTGGTGCAGCGACAGCTACCAAAAAAGTAAAAACGGCCAAATCCTGCTGCTTAATCACGAACTAAGATTCCTCGGGCCTGGGGGCCGAAGTTTTGCAACCTGTCAGCTCTGTTTATCACCCAATCTATAGATGCTATTCTCCGGGCTTTCTGCCAAAGCTGCGCGTGCGCTCGCGATCGTCTTCATGGTGACCACGTCGGTTCTTGCCGGAACGCTGGGTTGGGGATACTTTTTCGTACACAAACTGGCCCTCACGCCCATCGCGGAGCCTGAGCTGCCGGCCAAAATGAAGCCTGCAACTTCACCCGCATCGCCCCTGCAGGTCCATTACGATTTGAATCTTCCCGGCCGCGGAGAAATTTTTCCTGCGCTCGCCGGTGCCCGCGCTGTCGACTACTGGCCTGTGGCGGTGCTAAGCATCGCCAATACTGCTTCCAAGCCGGTGCTCCAGATCATCAGCGCGCAAGTGCTGGGCTGGAGCGCAGAGCTGCTTGAAACTGCCGTGATTGGGCCGCACGAGGTACGAACTTTCAATCTTGATCCTGAACTGTTGAGCAATGCCTACCAAAATGGTGAGATTCGCCAGGCGATGCTGAACGTGGAGGTGAAAGAGCCGGGCAGCGGACACACATTTGCCCAGCAGCGTCCGGTTTTTATTCATGGCTCGTCGGACCTCTACTGGGGCCGCAAATTTTCCAACGCACAACTGCTTGCACGCTGGGTAACACCGCATGATGATTCAGTGCTGCAGCTGGTTTCACGGGCAGAGAAATTCATGCCCGGAGGACGTCTCCGTGGATACAATGAGGTTCCCGGGCGCAACCTTCAAAGGCAGGTTAAGGCCCAGGCGCGAGCGGTGTTCACGGCTCTTAAGCAATCTCACCTGAGTTACGTGAGCAGCATTTATACGTTTGGCAACTATCCCGGCGAAACACAGCGTATTCGCCTACCGCATGAGACACTCAGTCTCAGCAACGCCAACTGCATTGATGTGAGTGTGGTATTTGCTTCAGCCATGGAAAACCTGGGCATGCAACCGGTGGTTGTGATTGTGCCGGGCCACGCCTTTGTGGGCGTGAAGCTGGCGCCCGGGTCGCAGCAGGTGCTGTATCTGGACTTAACGGTGCTCCCTGAGGGAACGTTCCTGGATGCAGTCAGGCGTGCTCAAGGATGGTTCAGCAATACTCCCGCGAATGAGGTCCTTACGGTTGACGTTGGCGCAGCGCGATCGCTGGGCGTCTATCCCATGCCCACACTCTCTTCCTCAGGAAACCAGGTGAGCGCATCATTGCGGAATGACCAATAGCGCAGACGTTATTGTGATTGGGGCCGGTGCTGCCGGGCTTGTGGCCGCGCGCGAACTATCGGCCGCCGGGCTCAAAGTGGTTGTGCTGGAAGCGCGTGACCGTATTGGCGGGCGCATCTACACGGACCACAGTCTCGGATCTCCAGTAGAACTGGGTGCTGAATTCGTTCACGGACACTCGCCTGACATCTTTCGGCTGATCGATACCGCGCGATTAGATGTTGCGCAAGTCAGCGGTGAGATGCGCCGCAAGAGAAACGGCGTTTGGGGCGATTCCGGCCATGTGATGGCGGAAGTCAATCACCTATTTGAGAACATGCCGTCGGCTGAACCGGACCAGTCCTTCAAACAATACATTGACCGGACACGATACAGCGCTGAAACCAAACAACTGGCTTTGGATTTTGTGAAAGGCTTTCACGCCGCAAGACCAGATCGCGTGAGTGTTCACTGGCTTATTCACACCACCAGAGCGGAAGAGGCCATTGATGGCGAGACATCCTTTCGTATGCGTCATGGCTATAACCTGCTGGTCAACTCAATCGTCGAAACCATTGATAGAGAGCTATGCAAGATCCTGTTGGAAACGCCTGTTTCGGAAATCTTCTGGGAAAACGGGAAGGTGAAAGTCAGGGCCGCAGGAAACGAGTTCAGCGCACCATATGCGGTGATTACGCTGCCTTTGGCGGTATTGAAATCGGGTAAGGTCCGCTTTGCTCCTGAGCTGCCGGAGACAAAGCACAGGGCCATGGCATTGCTGGAGATGGGACCCGTGATACGCGTGAGCCTTTGTTTTCGTACCAAATTCTGGGAGGAGGCTCCGGAGATGCGGAACTTGAGCTTCCTGTTTACTGATGACCCGCATTTTCCCACCTGGTGGACCAGCAATCCGTTGCCTTATCCCATACTCACCGGCTGGGCCGCTGCGAGATATGCGCACGCTTTGGACGGAAGGGGTAAAGAGGAAATTATTCAAACTGCGCTAGGTTCTCTGAGCAACATCCTGGAGTTGGAGAAGACGGAACTACTCTCTCGTCTTGAACGTGGGCTGGTACATGATTGGCAGGCAGATCCTTATTCAGGCGGCGCCTATAGTTACGTCGTGACCGGAGGCATGGGAGCGCCGCAGGCATTAGCCGATCCAGTGGAGGGCGCGCTGTTCTTTGCAGGCGAGGCAACTAATGCAGAAGGCCACAATGGTACGGTGCATGGCGCACTTGGTTCGGGCAGAAGAGCAGCAAGCGAAGTGTTGAATGCCGCAGGAACCGAACCGCAAGCCCACCGTAACATGGCATGGCACCATCGGATCAATCAGCGCCCATAGTAACGAATTCCATCGCCGAAGCGAGGAAGTTTGATTTGGTTCGAAAATTGAAGCTTATGCGGCGCGTGGATCTTTGATCTTTTCTTTAACGCTAGCGCTGATTCGTTCAATGAACGAAACCGGCTGTTCATTGGGAAGATGGCCAAGACGGTCACGCAGCAATTGCAAAAACTCAGTCGCGCGACGGAGCCGTTGCATTTCTAATCCTTCCTGGACTACCTGCGGATCCAGCACGGAGGCGGTTTCAATGTATTTCCACAGCAGAAGGCGCATGTTGTCTACGGCGCCTTTGAGCTCAGCGAGCAGGTTCACGTTCAGGTCTGCGGGCGTATCCTTCCCTGTGGCATCCTGAGTCTGCATCGCGAGCCAATAAAGTTCGTTGTGGACTTGAGTGAGCTCAGTCGTAAGCTCTTTCAAATGGTTTACTAAATGACCAATATCTCGATGAGTGCCGTCCTGGTTCCGTGTTTCCATTAGGGGTCAGACCTCTTTCACGACTATATGGTGCTTAGGATGCGCCATCCGTTGCAGTTTGGCTGGTTACCGAAGAACATGACCGCGGAAAAATTAGTAAATTTTCATTCCGAAGTGGAACAAGGCGGTCAAATTCACGGCCTTTGCGAGCCTCCGGACGCCGGGGCAAACCTTCGTGAGACTCAGATGCAATCTCAGGATGTTCAGATTCCTGCAGTAAAACTATCTGAGGTTTTGACCAGGGTGAAAAACGAATGTCTAGTATCTAGTTAGTTAATATCACAAAAAGAGAAAGGGCCGGCGAGGGCTTTCCCTTGAGGACAATGTTTGCATGTATTCCAGGAAGATCAGCGTGAGCTATGGCGATGAGAACGCCAGCCAACCCTGCCCACTCAAGTGGCTGGACAATTTCTCCATGCGTAACTTCACGAACGACCAGATTTTTGACGACACGCTGCCGATTGCAGACGGGGCCATGGAGATCGGATCCAGGGTGCCGCTTGAGCGGCTGCAGTCTGCCATGGAGGAGTGGTTTCGAAAGAAAAACTATTTGGGAAAAAGAGAAAATCTCAGGATCAAAGAGCGATTCTGAATTTCTTACAATGCACGCTCCGGCCCCATGCCGTATTAGGCGCTGTACTGCTTCAGAAAAAACCGGCGCACTCTCCGTTCCTGCCATGAAAGGCAAAGTCTTAAGCGTTATCTCTAAAGTGAAAATCCGGCTTGCCTTTGTAGCTGCTCAATGATAAAAACCCACCCATCTCCACAATTTAGCCGCCAGAACCACAAAAGGGTGAGGAGCAACAATTCAATGAAGATTGCGCGGCGCGGTGAAGGATCCGAATGGCGCAGTGATCCACGGAGCCACCGTCAGCCTACCAGCCCGCATTTCTTGCGGCGGCCGTTCAAATCCAGCGACGCAGCAGTGTGCTCAGCTAACGGTTTTTGGATCGGGTATTGCTCTTGCCGGAACGCAGGGAAGTCCGCTTCTCGGCGCTTTCCCAATTACGAATGCCCCTTTGCCAGCCTCGTTCCACAACCTGCTAAGCCAGGTAGGGAACTATCCGGTTTCTGAGGCAACAGATGTCTATTCATTGCGCCTCGATTACAAGTTCAGCGCGAACAACCAACTGATGCTCCGAGGCGGCTTGAGCCCCAGCGATGTCACCGGTATTCAGGTAAACGCGCAAAACCAGGACTTCGGCCAGAACGCCTTCTCACGCACCTCAACCCAGAACTATCACGATGGCAGCATCGGCGCGCAAGATACCTGGATTCTTGGTGACAGCAAGATTAATGAACTTCGTTACCAGTATTCGCGCCGTGGATTGCTTTACAACTTCTCTCGTCGGCCGGGCGGCGGAGATGTGGCTGTAAACATTCCCGGGTTTGCCTTCTTCGGACGCGAGCCCTTCTCGTACGTCAACCGGGTGGAGCAGCGGCACCAGTTAACAGATAACTTCTCCTCAGTGAAGGGACGCCACAACATCCGCCAAGGCAGGGAGCAAATACCTGCGTGAGCGACGGGTTGATCCCGAAGGACGGAAGAAGCTCATCAGCGCCGCGGGAACAAACACCCTGCAGGTCCTGAACCGCAAGAAGCGGCCCTGGAGCGGGCGAACTCAACCTTCGACCAGCGTCATCGTTTCGTATTCAGCGGCGTCTATCAGACCGGCAAACTTGGCAGAGATGGCTTTTTGCGGAAGCTGCTCCGCAACTGGACCGCGGCTCCCATCGTTGAATTCAGCTCGGGGCGTCCGTTCAACATCGTGACGGCCACGGACCAGAATTTCAATTTCAGCACTTCCACCGATCGTCCGAACGCGGTGGCTCCGGGAACACCCACGAAACGCTTGCGCCCGACAGTCGCGTCCAACGCTTCGCCAACGGGCGCTTTCCAGATTCCCTGTTTTGTGGACGGCACCTTTGACGGCGTTTTTCAACGGATCACTGGAGGGAAGCCTGGGACGCAATGCCGCACGCGGCCCATGACCATCTTTACCTATATGCGGCTGGCCAAAACCGTCAGCTTCAATGAGCGCATGAAGCTGGAACGCTCCATGGACATATTCAACTTCATCAACCGGTTCAACGTGGCTGACGTGAACTCCCTGTACACGGAAGCAGGCCAGTCGACAGCGGCTTTTGATCCGCGGCAGTTCCAGTTCGGCATGAAACTGAGCTGGTAGTAACCTGAAAGTAATCACGCCCCTAATCCTGATATTCGGGGCTTTTGTTTTGTATGTCGTCTGTCACCAATAACTTACGGCCAGATGCCCCGGCAATTTTGAAGCGGCCATTCCCGAGCCAATTCTTGTCAAAGAAAAGGTATGATGAGGGAAATGCAGCTCTTAATCACGTCCACGTGCAAACGTTTATCCGCATTGGGTTTGAGTGCCATCATTCTGTCTGTCGTCGCCTGCGGGGGTAAGGAAACAAAGAAGGTGAGCCAGCCGGCTCCGCAGGCAATAGCTCCGGCTCCACAGACACCGCAAACGCCCGCAGAAGCTAAAACTGCAGAGCCCTTACAGCCAGCACAGGCACAGCAACCGGAAACGAAAACCCAGGCGCCAGATGCAGTCGCTACCACCATTGGTGAGGCGGAAAAGGCGTACAACGTGGGGCTTGAGGACTACAAAGCGGGACATCTGGATGCGGCCAAACAGGACTTCAATCACGCAGTGGATCTGCTGATGCAAGGGCCGGTGGATATAAAGTCTGACGACCGCTTGCAGGCCGAATTTGACAAGATCACAGACGAAATCAACAAGCTGGAAATGGCAGCCTTCAAGGAAGGAGACGGCTTCACGGAGCAAAATCCCGAGCCGGCCCCGATCGACGAGGCAAATTCAGTTACCTTCCCAGTTGATCCCAACGTAAAAGCCAAAGCCGAGGCTGACTTGCCCACGCTGGAATCTGATTTGCCGCTGATCATCAATGACTACGTGGCCAGCTATATCAATTATTTTTCCACCCGCGGACGGGCCACATTTGAAAGCTCTCTGGCACGCTCAGGCCGCTATAAGGAGATGATCACCCGCATCTTCAAGGAAGAGGGTATACCCCAGGACCTGATTTATCTGGCCCAGGCCGAATCCGGTTTCAAGCCCCTGGCTCTATCCCGGGCACGCGCGCGTGGAATGTGGCAGTTCATGGCGAGCCGCGGCGTGGGATACGGGCTGCACCGCAGCTGGTGGGTGGATGACCGGCAGGACCCGGAGAAAGCCACCCGTGCGGCCGCACGGCACCTGAAAGACCTCCATAACGAGTTTGGTGACTGGTATCTGGCGATGGCGGCCTACAACTCGGGGCCGGGCAACGTGCAGCAGGCGGTAAAGCGCACCGGATACGCGGATTTCTGGGAGCTGTACAAGCGCAACGTGCTCCCGGCCGAGACCAAGAATTATGTGCCCATCATCCTTGCCATGACGATCATTTCCAAAAATCCAGCCCGCTATGGATTGGGTGACGTCCAGCCGGAAGCGCCCCTCAAGTACGATGTAGAGCGGGTGAACTACCCAGTGGACCTTCGCCTGGTGGCCGAGTGCGTGGACGCGCCCGTGGATGAACTGGTTGATTTGAATCCCAGCCTGCTGCGGCGCACTACGCCCAAGGACCAGCCCTTTGATCTGCACTTGCCGCCGGGAACTAAAGAAAAATATGAGACCGCAATCGCTTCCATTCCTCAAGGCAAGCGCGTGGCGTGGAGATATCACAAGATCCAGAGTGGTGAGACTCTGGCGGGAGTAGCCCGGAAATATCACACAACGGAACGCGCGATTGTTCAGGTGAATAATCTCAAGGGAACGGAGCTGCTCGCAAATACCAAGCTGGTGATTCCGGTGAGTGCGGCGGCGAGTGAAAAGATCACTTATTCGCGGCGTCCGAGCCGCTACAAAGTCCACACAGGCGACACGGTGCTCTCCGTGGCGGAAGATTTTGGCGTTCCGGCGGACCGGCTCAGACGCTGGAACCGACTGAAAGGAAACGTTTTACGCCCGGGCCGAGCGCTGGTTGTGTATAAGCCTCTGGCTCCCGGTGAAGCTGACCGGGCTTCGCGCACGCGCAGCAAAAAATCAACTCATCATGGCAGTAAAAGCGCAACCAAAAAAGCGACAGGTCCGAAATCGAGCGCAAGCGTCGCCGCGAACACTCGATAAACTTGATTATTCCGCGAGCACGTTGCACACTGTGATGCGCAGCAGTTGACATACGATTCGTGCGGCTTGTTATAATCCGCGCCTGCAGCGGCATACGAGAAGAAGTGAAGAAGTCGCGGCCCTAATTTCTGGAGGAACTATGAGCTTTTATGATGAGACCCTCAAGGCAAGACATGAGGACGATATGGATGATGATTACGGCGACGCAGGCAGTTTCGGCGGCGGTTCCATAGAAGAGGACTACGAGGAAGAGGAAGAAGAATCCATGGGAGCGGAAAGCGGCGGCGGCGGAGCTGACGAGGGTGCGGCGGCCGACGACGCATCCGAAGGTGCCGAAGAGCCGGCACCCGCCCGCAGAGCCCCAGCCCGGCCCCGTCCGGCCAAGAAAGCAGCAAAAAAGAAAGCCACCAAGAAAAAAGCAGCCGGCAAAAAGAAGAGCGCCAAGAAGGCAAGCAAAAAGCCAGCCAAAAAGGCTGCCAAGAAAAAGAGCAGCAGCAGCAAAAAGAAGGGTGGGAGCAAGAAAAAGAGCCGTCGCCGCTAGTTCCCAATCGAAAGCACAGGGCCGCCAAACTCGGCGGCCTTTTTTTCGTTTGCAACTGATCTGCCAGGAACACAAGTACAACCAAGGAACCACTGCGGGGCCGTGGTTCTGAACTACAGCACGATGATGCTCTCCGCAACGCAAACGCCCAACATCAGGGCGCGTCACCCAAAGTAGAAGCCGAAGAAATCTCTTGGAAGGAAGAAGGGAAAGGGGCGGCCAATGAAAGCATTCAATAACTACCTTATATTTAACGGAAATTGCAGAGAGGCGATGGAGTTTTATGCCAACAGCCTGGGCGCCGAACTGCAACTGATGAAGTTTTCTGAAGGTCCCAGTCCTGTGCCTCCGGAATCAATGGATCGAATCATGCACGCGCGCCTCACGAAAGGACCGGCAGTGCTGATGGCGTCAGACAACATGCCAGGAATGGAATACCACCAGGGCGACAATTACTTCGTAAACCTGGATTGCGAGAGCGTTGAGGAAATTGAGAAATACCTCAGTGCCATTGGAAAAAAGGGCACTATCATTATGCCCTTGCAAGAGACTTTCTGGGCCAAGCGTTTCGCAATGCTCAGGGACCGTTTTGGGGTGAGATGGATGTTCAATCTGGAGAAGGTGAAGCAGTAATCCGTTTGGGCCTACGTGACGAAAAAGCGGGGCAGCCACGCTGCCCCGCTTTACGACTACGCGTAGATGCCTCGCAGGCGGATGGTGTGGCCAACGCGGCTGATGGCCAACATGTACGCCGCAATGCGATTGTTGACCTGATGCGTTTCAGAGAAATGGACCACGCTCTCAAAGGCCTCCTTCAGGATAAATTCGAGCTGTTCGTTCACAGCCGACTCTTTCCAGAAATACCCCTGGCGATCCTGCACCCACTCGAAGTAAGAAGCAGTCACGCCGCCAGCATTGGCGAGGATGTCCGGAATGACAAAGACCTTCTTGTCGGCGAGGATCTCGTCCGCTGCCGCAGTGGTGGGACCGTTAGCGCCTTCGCAGATGATCTTCGCCTTAATGCTGGCAGCATTCTGGCTGGTGATTACATTCTCGGTAGCCGCAGGAATGAGGATGTCGCAATCGGTTACCAGGAGTTCCTTGGAGTCGGCAGCTTCCGCGCCGGTGAAGCCAACGATGCCCTTGTTGCGATCACGGAACTCAAGCAGCGCGTCAATGTTAATGCCCTTTGAGTTATAGAGCCCGCCGTTGTACTCGGCTATCCCAATCACCTTATAACCAGCATCAGACATGAGTTTGGCCGCGTTCGAACCTACGTTGCCGAATCCCTGCACGATGATGCGGCAGTCTTGCCGCGACATATTGAACTTGCGGATCGCCTCGTCACAGTTGATCATGACGCCGCGCCCAGTCGCCTCACGACGGCCGCGGGATCCGCCAACGTTGATCGGCTTGCCTGTGACCACGGCCGTCACGGTCTGGCGCATGTGCATGGAGTAGGTATCCATCATCCAGGCCATAGTCTGTTCATTAGTATTAATATCCGGGGCGGGTACGTCTTTTTCAGGACCCAGAAACTCAATCAGCTCAGCGGTATAACGGCGGGTAAGCCTTTCCAGTTCAGTAATGGTAAGTTTCTTGGGATCGACAATAATGCCGCCTTTCGCGCCACCGAAAGGAATATTAACCACGGCGCATTTCCAAGTCATCCAGCTGGCCAGGGCGCGAACCTCATCGAGAGTGACGTCAGGCGAGTAACGCACGCCGCCTTTAGCGGGCCCGCGAGCGATGGAATGCTGAACACGGAAGCCGGTATAGACCTCCAGGCGGCCATCGTCCATTGCGACCGGGATGTGAACAATAATTTCACGGTTAGGATAACGAAGGATCTTCCAGAGCCCTTCATCAAGGTTGAGCTTCTGGGCGGCATAATCAAAACGAGCTGCCTGGGCCTCCCAGGGGTTCAACTCGTGTTCCAGCGATACGGTTTTCATTTGTGCTCCACGGAATCAGGCAAACCGACAAGTATAAAGTTGCTTACAGCGAAGAGGCAACAATGCGGAAGTGAACTTCTATAGTAATATAACTGTCCTTGTGCCACGGTTTCTGGCGACGGCGATCATTATCTTCCTGGCTCTCCTTGTTGCGTCGATACCAGATCGCGCCCAGCGTGAATCTTGATCCCGCAGCGCCGCGACTGGAATGGGCTGCGTGTCTGATGGTGATCTTCGTAGCGTGGCTTGACCGCACCTTCGCACGTGCGGCACTGTTGCAGACACTCGGCCGCTTACCCTGGCAGATTGCCTTTCTTCAGTCTCCTGGCGGGCACATGATGCGCCGCCTCCCTGCAACCGTTCCTCTTCCTGGTGCTTCCGTTGCCGATCCGCTCCCATTGCTTGTTTGATCACTTCGGGGAGGAAGCGTTGGCAGAATTCTCGTTAAGTTCAGTTCCGGAGATACGATGTGGTCGGATTGGGACAGGCCATACCGCAGCAGCAAAGAAATCGCCTCGCGGCAATGGCGGAGAAGGCCCTTTACCCGCGTCCTGGTGCTATACAGCGTACCCGTAGAACACGCAGAACTGGCCCGCTGCGCTGATCAACAACACGGCGAGCGCCGATGATCTGCGCCGCAGGGTGGAATATCTGGTCCAAAGAACTCCCCAGCCAACGCCCGGGTTGCAGCACACAAATTATCAGCGAGGAGGGGTAGTATAGGCCTGTCCTGGCCGCGGAGCCATCCTGCCCTTGATATCCCACCCGCGAGGCAGAACTTCTTCCAGTGTCCATTCAATCCGCTCGATTGATTTCTGCAGCAGATTGCGGGCTTCAGGATCGCTGATCTGGTGGCGATAAAAGACCATAACCTGCAGAGCATTGCGGATGTGATGGTTCATCTCCGCCACCTTCAGCAGACGGTGCTCCAGCAGCTTCTGTTGCTCCTGAGCGCGAATTTTAGTCTGCAAGAACAACGCCCCTGCCACCAATCCGGTAAGCACGTTGCTGAGGACAAGCACGCCGCCGCGAGAGACGCCTACCTCCAGGAGCAAACGATCAAATCCAACGCCTACGGCCGAGATAAAGCCGGCAAAGAGAACGAACGTGAACACAAGTTTGTACTTGGGCTTCATGTTACAGCGTTACAGCGGGCCGAGCCGATGCTCATATCGCGGCACGACATCACCATCATCTCTTAATCGGACATCACGGGCAAGCAACTGAACAGTTCCGGACGTGCAGGGGTGGCCCAATTTGGCGTACTCACGTGTGTACAACGGTGTTCCATGAGTTCTGCTCCGCTCGTGCTTATCATTTCTTGACCTTCAAGGCCCGCACGGATCACACCCCAACCTCTCAGGCACTCCGGAGAAATTGGAATCACGGGAACGGGCGCCGCGATTGCGAATGCCATTTACCACCCGATGGGCAAGATAGTCCGCGATCTACCCATCACACCGGACAAGCTGTTGTAAGAAAAGATACAATTTGAGTTCGTGACTACCGCAACGCAGGCCGCCGGAGTTTTCAGTTTTGAACAGGCCGACGAGATAGTCCGGCAGTATTGCCGGAACATTACCCGTCCACAGAGCGAATCTGTATCACTTTTGGCATCTCTCGGCCGAGTGTTGGCTGAAGAGGTGAAAGCCGACCGAAACTTTCCTCCATTTCCACGGTCAACCCGCGACGGCTATGCAGTCTGCGCGGCTGACCTCGGCAAAGTTCCTACCAAATTGCGAGTTCTAGGTCAGATCAAGGCAGGCGGAACTTTTGAGGGATCGGTGCAGGTGGGCCACGCGGTCGAGATCATGACCGGCGCTGCCGTCCCGGCGGGTGCTGATGCCGTGGTTATGGTGGAGTATTCGTCGGCTGCGGGAGATCAGGTGGAGATTCGACGGACGGTGGCTGCGGGCGAGAACGTTGTTCCTGCCGGAGCAGAAGCAAAGGCAGGGGACGTACTGCTTCATCCTGGAGCGCGTCTAGAACCGGCCCAGATTGCGATGGGGGCGGCCGTAGGGAAAGCCAATATCAAGGTATATCGCAAGCCGCGCGTGGCCGTGCTCTCCACCGGTGACGAACTGGTAGATGTTTCCGAAATTCCCGCGCCACACCAGATCCGCAACAGCAACAGTTATTCACTCCGCGCGCAGGTGATACAGGCAAATGGAGAGCCTTTGCAGCTTCCGGTTGCGCCAGACGAGGAAGGCAAGCTGACTACGCTTATTCATGCCGGCCTGGAAACGGCGGACCTGCTTCTGCTCTCCGGAGGCGTTTCCATGGGCAAGTTTGACCTTGTGGAGATGGTCCTCGCCAAACTGGGAGCGCAGTTCTTCTTTACTGGCGCACTGATTCAGCCGGGGCGACCAGTGGTGTTCGGAGAAATCAGAAAGGGCTCGCGGGTAGTTCCGTTTTTTGGTCTCCCTGGTAATCCGGTTTCCGTAATGACTACTTTTGATTTGTTCGTGCGGCCGTTGCTTGACGCAATGGGCGGAGCGCCGCCTCGACGGACGCCATCCGTGAGCGCAAGATTGAAGAATTCTTTGAGGACAAAGACTGGACTGACCCGATTTCTTCCGGCGATTCTTGAGGGCGGATTGTATGATCCTGCGGTTGAGGTCGTGCCGTGGCAGGGCTCAGGCGACCTTCTGGCGGCATCACGGGCAAATTGTTATCTGGTGGTACCGCCCGATCGAGAAAGCATTGCGGAAGGCGAGCTGCTCACGGTGGTGATGCGCTGATGGCAAAATCAACCAACTCAAGATCCAAGGCTGGGCCATCCAAGTTTTCTCACTACGACTCTGCCGGCAAGGCGACCATGGTGGACGTTTCCAGCAAACGGGAGACGCGCCGGGAAGCGGAAGCCTCGGCGTTTGTAGAGATGTCAGCTCAGGTGCTGGCGGAGTTACCTTCAAATCCCAAGGGCAATCCACTGGAAATCGCAAGATTTGCAGGCATCTCCGCCGCGAAACGCACTGCAGAATTGATACCAATGTGCCATCAGTTACCTCTGTCTTTCATTGATGTGACCACGCGGGTGTGCGAAAATGGCGTTCAGATCCATTCCCGCACGGTTACCACGGCCCAGACAGGGGTGGAAATGGAAGCGCTGGTGGCCGCCAGCGTGGCCGCGCTTACGGTGTATGACATGTGCAAGGCCCTGGATAAGGGCATTGTCATACGCGAGGTGGTTCTGGAGCACAAGTCGGGCGGAAAGAGCGGAGAGTACCGCCGTCAGCCTGCGGCAAAACGGAAATAAGAACAGGTTTCATGCCCAGCAATGTCAAGGTCCTGCTCGTCGATGATAATCCCATGATACTGGAAATGTTGCGACAGGCGCTGGCGCAGTTCGCTACTGTCCAGGTCATGACGGACGGAGCCGACGCCATGCTCAAGGCCATTGATGAAAAGCCGGACCTGATCATTGCGGACCATGCCATGCCCGGCGTAGACGGGCTGCAACTATTGCAAAAGATCAAAGCCCGCCCCAATACTGCGGCGATACCGGTGATCCTGATGGCGAGCAAGGCGGACATCAATGAGAAGCTGCGCCCGATGCAGGACACGGTGGAAGATTTTGTGGAGAAGCCTTTCTTCATTAAAGAAGCAGCAGCGCGGATCAAGAAGGTTGTAGACAAGATTTCTCTGGAGAAGATGGCTCGCGAAGCGCCCGGCGACTCCGTGCTGCGAGGCACGCTGGCACAGATGAACGTGCTCGACCTGCTGCAGTCTCTTGATATGGGACGCAAAACGTGCGCGCTGATCCTGACCAACCACGGTGATGAGTGCAAAATGTTTTTTACTGACGGGCAGATCAACCACGCTGTTTATGACAATCTCAAGGGTGACGAGGCTGTCTACAAGGTGCTGAAGTGGGTCGCGGGAAATTTTGAAATCGATTTCAAGGGCAGCAGCCCTGAACAAACCACTACGCAGTCCACGCAGGGTCTGTTGCTCGAGGGCCTGCGGCTGCTGGATGAATCCAACCGCGACACGGAAGAAAACGTGCTCGAAGCCTGATCTCGAGAGCGCAACTTGAAAACTGCTGCCGTCCTGACCATCAGCGATTCGTCATTTCAGAAACAACGCGCGGACCTTTCCGGCCCGGCCGTGGTGCGCCACCTGGAAGGCGCGGGTTTTTCCGTGGTGCATAATTCTATCTTGCCGGATGAAAAAGACCAGATTCAGGCGCGGCTCATTGAGTGCTGTGAATTTACGCGACTAGTGGTAACAACCGGTGGAACGGGTGTGGCTCTGCGGGATGTGACTCCGGAGGCAACCCGTCCGATTCTGGAGCGAGTGATTGATGGCATCCCTGAGCGCATGCGAGCGGAAGGGGCAAAGAAAACTCCCTACGCTGCTTTGAGTCGAGGCCTTTGCGGTCTTCGCGGGAAGTCGCTGATTTTGAATTTGCCGGGAAGTCCCGCAGGCGCAACAGAATCGTTAGCTGCAGTTATCGGCTTGCTGGGACACATCATTGATCTGCTGGATGGCAGGACTGGGCATGACCATGCAGAGCTCGATGGTAATTAAAAAGAGCAAAAGCTAAGGAACGTCCTCAACTTCTGAATCATCCACTTCTTCGATTGTCAATTTCAGCCTGATTGTATTTTTCGATGCCCCGCCGCGCTTGGTCAGACTGGCTGGGATTTACGAACACGCCGACTGCACACCCACACCCGGCCATAGAGCCTGATCTGCTTCAAGGCTGTTTTAAAATGCATTCTATGCCTGCTGAGGTAAGCAGTCCGTGGACGACAATGGCCTCTGATTCCTCCTGCGTACCAAATACCTTGACTGCTCGGGCTCAGGTTTGGGGCCGGCTATAGCGCTCATGCGTGGCCTCCTCTCCATGTAGATGCTGGAGCGAAGCTGAACGTTAATCATGCGGCAAAACAACCACGGTTGCAATCGAGTCCATCCAACATGGAAGAGGAATGGACGCTGCAGATAACGAGTTTCTGCGGCGAAAATCATTTGCAGCAACGCGGAGTATGGAATGGGACCTTACCAATCCAGCCCGGGGCAGCCGCCTGAGGATGGAGAAAATACTCACAACAAAGAAAAGCATAGCGCTGAAAAGAGCCGCCAAAGCGACGCGGAAAAAGAGACAGAAAGACGCAATCTGCGCCGGCTGCAACTCATGATGGACATGGTGCTTTCTGTCCTCAGTCAGGACCCGGACCTCACCCCCACGGAAGCATTGGAAATGGCCGCCAACTGCAAAAGTGCGGCCCTGGCGATGTTTCCAGACAAAGAACTGGCGTTCGATCTGATCTACCGGCCGCGGCTGGAAAGAGTGATCAATGAGCGGTTCAGGGTACAATAAAGCGATCAGCATCAGCAGTCACTCCCCAAAATATTTCAAAGTTATGCCCTTCTTTGAGGAAGCCCATGCGAGGAAACGTGCCGCCCTGCGCGCCTTTTTGGAAGTGCTTGCATCAGGTACATATCCGGCTATTATTCGCTAAAGAAAACTCGGGTGGGTTTAACCAAAATCCGGGTACATAATGCTTGCAGCAAAGAGCTAAGCCGCCCTTCCATCCCGGACACTCCGTTTTGTCGGTTGACCTCGCCGCAAATTAACAGTCTAAGCAGGGAACACGAACTTCAAATACCCGCCCAAGTGACTGAAATCGAAAAGGAGAATTTGAATGAAGAAATGGATACTGTGGCCCGTCATCTTTCTCACCATGAGTTCCTTCGCACAACAGCCTGCAAAGCAGCAACAGCCTCCCACGCTAAGAAGCATTTTGCTGATGCAGCTGCGCGAAACTCATAACCAGAAGAACTGGTTTGTTTCCGGCAAAGAGGCGTCTGAACAGTTAACGCCGGAACAGGCTGCCTGGTCAGACGGCAAGAATCATTCCGTGGGCCAGCTGGTGGCGCACCTGGTTTTCTGGAATTCGGTCAATCTCGCAGCTTTCAAGGGAGAGCACCCGAAGCAGCCGGCTGACAACAATGACACGTTCAAGTTCGATCCCGCGCAGTGGGATGCATCCGTCAAGCAGTTTGACAGTGTAATGACTGAATTGGAGCACTTTGTCGAGAACGCAGACGACGCAGCGCTGGCAAAGATTGCGCCCTCGGTGGCTCGCATCTCCATGCATAACGCTTATCACATCGGAGAAATCATCGCCGTACGCAAAGAGCATGGCATGTGGAATCCGGATTTGGGCGTCAAGTAAGCGGCCGAGATTTACATCACCCATTTTGGGCCGGCAGGAGTGTCGCCTACCAGCCGCATAGCTCTCACAAACTCTGGCGTCCCGGCGCCATAGACCGTCTTGGTGGTTCCGTCCACCCGCCGCTCGGTTTTGGCTCTCAAATAGGGATTCTGGCTTCCCTCATCTCCGCGATCCGCGCTTCCACCTCTCGCGAGCACAGTCTTTGCAGCTCACTTGCCGGTACGGCATCATGTCTCATCAGCAGGCTCATGATGGCCCGCCGTTCCCGCCCTGCCTCGCTTTCCTCCATCAGGCAGCGCATTGACTGCAGCAGCGTCTCCAGTTGCTCTTCTGACGCTCGCGGCAGCAACTGCCGTAGCGAATAATAAAGAAGTTGCTCTGACGCGCAATCCCTTTCAGCCGGTTGTTCAGCACCCTCTTGCTGTGTCCGGGAGCGTTGTTCCCCTCTGGCAGGTACAATAACTTTCATGATCCTCAAGAAACTGCTCGACATTCTGGTGTGTCCCGTACCTGAGTGCCGCAAGCCGCTGACCCTTGCTGCCGATGAAAGCTCCCTCCAGTGCACGGGTTGTCGCCGCATCTACCCTGTGCGCGACGGCATACCCATTCTGCTTATTGATCAGGCGCAAATGCCCACGCAGTAGCGTCAGAGAATTCTCCTGCATGGGCTTGCTCTCTCAGCGCGCTGCCTTTGAACTTGCTAGCTAGATTTTTCTCCGTTGTCCTGTACACTAGTTGCACTTTGAAGGGCGACGGTTGACCAATGCAGGGCGCATCGCAGGCTGAGCAGGTATATAAGGCGGGAGATGAGGTGCCGGAAACCGGGGTTTATACCGTCCGCCACCATCTCCATCGCGAAAATCACTCAGCCACCATATTCAAAGGAGAGCGTTTCCCCAGTTGCATCCATTGTGGTGCTGCCGTTCGGTTTGTGCTCTCGCGCCGTGCCAACAGGATTCTGGAAGATGCGGATTTCAAGCAGGACCACGAGTCCGATGAATAAGAAAACGTTGAATCTCAAAAAAACTTGCGATGCTCCTGCCGGAAGGGTATATAACTTTCCGCAGAAACTCATGCATGCTCGGAAAAGGCTACTACCCAACCTGGAACTCACGTTGCGCCACAGCAAGTTCCAACTCAAAGGCGAAGGCAGGTCGCGCCACCATTCACCAGGTTCAAAGGGCGATAAGAAAACATTCAACGCCGGCCAGCCAGTGACCGAAACCGGAATTTATGAGGTGCTGCATGATCAGTCTCATCGCGAGCCTCATGAAGTGGTGATGCTTAGCGGAGACGCATTCCCGTCTTGCGATACTTGTGCAGATCGCGTCCGCTTCCGTCTGGTGCGCACTGCACCATACATCTTTCAGGATGAAGATTTTGAGGACCAGGAGTGACCGGGAGCAAATAGCAATTAGCTCGATCGTCGCAGGGAATCTGAGAACGTTGGTTTTGCTAAGGTGAAATCTGTCCCGGTAATTGCCAACTGCTGATTGCTTTTTACGCTATCTTCTCACCCACCGCCTCTGCGGCAAAGAGATCGAGAGATTTCAGATAGTCGGAAAACTGCTTGCCCATATCAGATCTCTTCAGGGCAAATTCCACGGTCGCTTTCAGGAAGCCTAGCTTGTCACCGGTGTCATGGCGCTTGCCTTCAAACCTGTAACCGCAGATTCTTTCACCTGCGCTCAGCAGGCCCCGCATGCCGTCAGTAAGTTGCAGTTCTCCGCCTGCACCGAGGGGAGTGCGCTCAAGGGTTTCAAAGATTTTTGGTGTAAGAATGTAGCGGCCGATGATTGCCAGGTTGGAGGGGGCCTCTTCCGGCCTTGGTTTCTCTACCAGATGGCGGACATCGCACAGGCGGCCATCAAACTTTCCTTCCGCAATCTGCGCGTCCAGCACACCGTAGGATGAAATTGCCGGGCCGTTCACCTCCTGCGTGGCGATGATGGAGCACTGTGTCTCCTCAAAGACTTCAATCATCTGTTTCAGGCAGGGTTTTTCAGCATCGATTACGTCGTCTGCGAGCAGGACAGCAAAAGGCTCATTCCCGACCAGTTCACGCGCCATCAGCACGGCATGTCCCAGCCCCATGGCTTCCTTTTGCCGGACGTAAGACACGTGGATCATGTCTGAAATTTGCCGCACAATGGCCAGCAGGTCCGTCTTGCCGCGCTCTTCCAGCATTTTCTCCAGCTCGTAGCTGACGTCGAAATGGTCTTCAATAGCGGTCTTGCCCCGGCCTGTGATCATTATGATCTGGTCGCAGCCGGCTGCCAGTGCCTCTTCCACGCCGTATTGAATGATTGGCTTATCCACCAGAGGCAGCATTTCTTTGGGCTGCGCCTTGGTCGCAGGGAGGAAACGAGTACCCAGACCCGCGGCGGGAAAGACGGCCTTGCGCACTCTCATCTTCATGGTGTGATCCTGAGTACCTACTATTGAGATGCAGGAATTCTAGCAAAGAGCCACGAGCGTTGAGCCTTCAAGTGAGCATTTCAGCCCGGAGCGCGAGGAAACCTCCCGTCTGGCTGCCGTGAGAAAATGCCGCATCTCTGATATTTTCGCTGGTTATTCACAGGTGATTGTGTCAGGCCCTCAAATTGCTTTCAGCTTATTTCTTCTCAATCCTCAGCAAACTGAAGGTAAGGGTTCCCCAGTACAGGCGAGCGCGCATTTGGACGGGGATGCGGGGAGTGTCGTCAGAGTACCAGATCCAGATTTTTCCCTTGTCTTTGAGTACTCCGGAAGAAGCCTCCGGCTCAACACGTACCGTGTTAAATGTTCCCGCAGGTGTTTTGATCTGCTCGCGCGCTTCAACTTTCAAGCTTACGTTTACGGTTTGACCACCATCGTTCAAAGGAAAGAGAAACGAACGGCCCGGTTCAAGAGGAAGTGACGCGACGTAGTAGATTCCGGAAAGAATGTCAGTCACGCAGCCAGGAATCTCATGCTCTTCATGACGGGTTTCATTTTTTTTGAGATTCTTCTGATCGAGAACAGATTTGCCCTTCTGATAATCGAAACTAACGGTGTTTTCCACCCGCCGAAAGCCTTCTTCGATGTGACGGGAGATGTTATGAGAGCAGAACGTTTTCGGATCAAAAAAAGCTTCAAAGCGGTCCTGCACGTGATAGAGCACGGCGACTGCGCCAGAGCCATCAGCGGTGCCGAGCACGCGGTTTTCTGAACCCGCTTTCTCCATGCGCAAGGTTGCGATACCGGCATCAAAGACGCGCCACTGCGCCGAATAGACATAAGTCTGCCCGACCGGAAACGGGAAGTCAGGCCGGGGGCGAGATATGGATGGAGCAGATATGACCGGACCTGCCGAAGCAGCTGCCGGAGTAGGTCCGGGAGGGGGCCTGCGGGCCTGTGTTGCGGCAAGCGCGGTGGCCGGAGCCTGGAACCAGCTACTCGAGTTAATGGCTGCCACAAGCGCGCAGGCGCACACGAAACCCAGGCACGCAGAAACCGGCCAGCGTGGTGCTCTGGTGCGCGGAAAAATCAATGTTTTACCAGAATCATTTTTAGAATCAGAGCTCCTATCATTAAAACAGAACCGAGAGCTGCCTGGTACTCGCGATGTTTGCGGTACAGCTCGCTGGAAAATTTAGGTCCATCTCTGAGATCGGCGACGGCTCCGTCAGCATGCCATGGCGCCAGTCGCGGCAGCAGACGGGGCACGTGACCCGCGTAGTCGGAATATCCGGGAAAGGCGCTGCGAAGGTAAGATTCTTCCGCTTTGATTACTGGCAGATAGATCACCAGAAACATGAGCAGCGCAGCAACAGCAATCCATGGATTCCGGGCGGCAAGGACAAAGCCTGCTGCAATCAATATTGAGCCGAGATAAAGCGGGTTGCGCGTGTACGCGTAGGGGCCGGTGGTGGCGAGTTCGCGATTTTTGCGAATATGGCCAGAGGCTGCGGCGCGCACCGCAAGGCCTGCAACTACAAGGACGCATCCGGCAAGCACCCAACTCCAAAGCGGCCGGGCCAACCAGAGATATGCAGCCGCAAAGAGGAATCCCAGCGGCACGCGCATCCGTGTCGCGATCCGCGACCAGCTAGGCATGCGCGCCTCCCAGCAGATGCCGCGCTGCGCCGATCACTTCATCCGCGGTGATCTTCAACAAGCCTCCATCCGGCTCACGGTGGTGAGAGAAGGTAGTTTTGCTTTCCGGATGTCGAAACACGACAGCGCGAGTACCGAATGGACCTGTCCGCGCCGGATCCGTAGGGCCAAAGACAGCAACCACGGGGATGCCCAATGCAGCCGCAAGATGCAGAGGGCCGGTATCACCTCCGGCGAAAAGTCGGGCGCGGCGAATGAGCGCGATGAGTTGCGAGATGTTGCACTGGACAGGAATCGCGCTGCCGTTGCCGGCTTCTACGACTTTGTTGGCAAGGTGTTCTTCTCCCGGAGCAGTGTTGACCAGAGTCTTCAAATTGTGGGCTGCGAGTGCGCTCGCCAGCGCACCGAATCTTTCCGGCGGCCATTGTTTGCCGCCCCAGCCTGCGCCCGGAGTGACCATGGCATAGCTGGCGATGCCGAGGCGGTTGATTTCAGCCGTGGCCCAGGCTTCGGCCGCAGGATCGCAAGGCAGTTGCGGAGCCAGCAGCTTCAAATTTTGTCCATTGAGCTGCGGCTGCAACGCCTGATTTGCCAATGCAAGGTTCTGCTCGATGACATGCTCGCCGGAGCGGGGGTATTTCCGGTGATAAAAAAGCCGAGCGCTGGCCTCCCGGGGATTAACAAAACCGGAAATTTCGCGGGCGTTGCTCGCGCGCGCGGCGACAGCGGATTTGATGTTTCCCTGGAAGTCGATGGCAATGTCATAATGGATGCCACGCAGCCGCGCTAAATCGCCGCGGATTTCCGCCAGAGTTTTGCGTTCAAAGATGTGGCGTCGCCAACGCCTGGTGTTGACGGTGTGAATCAGGTTGACCAGCGGCTTCTGCGGGCTGAGCGTTTCCGGCGAATCCTTGTAGCCGGGAGCTGTCAGGAGCTGAGACCAGTTTTCCTCCACCGCCCAGCCCAGAGTTGCGTCGGTGAGCGCGGCGCGAATGGCTGTGACCGCGGACAGTGCATGAAGAATGTCACCCAGCGCGCCCAGGCGCACAATCAGGATTTTGACCATTCGCCCCTTCGCAGAAACTCAGTGGTGGAATGGTCTTTGGGATCGCCGACAATGGCTACGCGTCCGCCGCAGGCAATCACCACATCCCCCTCAGGGACACTTTCAGCAGTGTAATCGGTGCCTTTGGCGTGAACGTCAGGCCGGATCAGGCGGATGAGATCGCGGACGTCGGGTGAGTCAAACACCACGACGGCATCCACGTCGGCAAGAGCGGCGAGAATTTCTGCCCGCTCATATTCTGGAACGCGAGGGCGACCTTCGCCCTTAAGGGTTCGCACACTGGAATCAGAATTTACGGCCACTACAAGTTTGCCGCCCAGTTCTTTGGCGCCACGCAGGTAACGCACATGGCCCACGTGCAGGACATCAAAACAGCCGTTGGTGAGAGTGATCTTTTCGCCGGAGGATCTCCACTGCTGCACTTGCTGGGCAAGCTGCTCCAGGTCCATCAGCTTGTTGGGAGAGCCAGGCAGAGTCAGTCCTCCATAACAGCGCGCAGGAGCTCAGCGCGAGTAACGGTGGCGGTGCCGCGCTTCATCACTACGATTCCACCAGCATAATTCGCGAGGCGCGCGGCAGATTCGGCATCAGCTCCAGCGGCAAGGGCCGCTGTATAAGTAGCAATCACGCTATCGCCTGCCCCCGTGACGTCAGCAATTTGGTTGGAGCCGTGGATAGGAATTTCTACCGGCTTGCCGCCGCGCGGGAAGACGACCATGCCATCGCGCCCGCGCGTTACCAGAAGCGATTGCAGCTTCATCTTCTGCATAATGGCTTTGCCCGCGGTGAGCAAATGCTCGGGAGCGTCGATGCGCGTATGCAAGGCTTCTTCAAGCTCGACTTCATTCGGCGTGGCCGCAGCGACTCCACGGTAGTCCAGAGTGCGGTAACGCGAGTCCAGAGTTACAGGAGTGTTGTTCAGAGACGCGCGCGAGCGGATGAGGTCGAAAATCTGCGGTGTGGCCGCGCCGTAACCGTAGTCGGAGATGAGCAGCGCATCAGAGGCACGGAGATAGCCACGCGCCTGGAAAACCAGCTCGCGGATGGCGCTGCGGTCCAGAGGTGTTTCCGGCTCGCGGTCCACGCGAATGACCTGCTGGCGGGGAGAATGCGTCATGCCCGCCAGCACACGAGTTTTAGTTACGGTGTTGCGCCCCTTGATGCGTCGGATTCCGCTGACCGAGATGTGCTTCTGACGAAAAGAATGCAGCAGCATGCGGCCGGGCTCGTCGTCGCCGATAACACCGACTGGCAGCACTGTTACGCCAAGATCGGCGAGATTGTAGATGGCATTTCCAGCGCCGCCGGGAACAACGGTGCGTTCCCGGTGGCGCAGAATAAGCACCGGCGCTTCACGCGACACGCGCGCAATCTCCCCGTAGATGAACTCATCGGCAATCAGGTCACCCAGGACGGTGATGGTGAGTTTGGAAAAATCCTCAATGATCCTGGCAAGGCGGTCGCTCGGCTTGGAATTCTTGTGCATGTCCGAAGCAAAATTCTCTCATGCCGAGGCTAGAATCGGCAGCTGCAACGCTGTTCTAAGGTCTTTAAGATGGTGGTACCTGCCAGCGCGCTCTCGATCTCTAGACGAAACCTGGCCACTTGCAGAGGCTGCAGACGCGCCGCCAATGGGCCGAGATTGGTCAAATCTTTTTCCGTGGTGACAAAGCATTCGGCGCCACTTTCAGCTTTGGTTTTGAGCAGGCGATCGGTGTCGCGCGAAGAATAATGATGATGATCTGAGAAGGTGAGGGTAGCCCCCACTTCGACCGGCAATGATCTGAGCTGGGCAAAAAATTGCTTTGGCCGGGCGATGCCGCAGAAGGCAACAGCCTTGCCGACGATCTGGTCAACTTCAAGCACGCGACGCGCGCGCCATAGATTTTGCGACTCTTTCATGCAGCTGCGGGCGAGGGCCAGATCTTCTGCGCTCGCCTCTTCCGCCATAACCACAGCATCGGCCCGGTGCAACGACGTGACCGGCTCCCGCAGACGGCCCAGCGGCAGCGGGAAATCGTGCAAGTCAGAAGCGGGGAGCATTACGATGTCAAAGTCGCGATGCAGGCGGCGATGCTGGAAGCCATCGTCGAGCAGGTGGAGTTTGGTATCCAGATTTTTTTCTGCCCAGAGTCCCGCCTGGTAACGATCTGCTCCCACAATGACCGGGACTCGCAATTTTCGCGCGATGAGCAGAGGCTCGTCGCCAAATTGTTCCGGCCTACCTTGTGGATCTACCAGCGCCACGGCAGACGATTTGCGGCGATAACCGCGGGAAAGAACATCAAAGCTCACGCCCCGCTGTTTCAGCATTTCACCCAACGCAATGACAAACGGAGTTTTGCCGCTGCCGCCGACAGAAATATTGCCTATGCTCACCACCGGCCGAGCAAGCCGGTTCACCTTGAACATGCGGCGGTCATAGAGCGCATTCCTGACGTTCACGCCTGCGGTGAAGATGGTGGAGAGGGTCCTCATTGCCTTGCCGCCGTATTGCCTGTCAGCAAAAGCTGCAGCGCGGCCACGGTTTTGCCGGTAGCTCCGGTGTTCTCAAGGAACAGCTCGCGTGCGCGGCGGCCAAGCTGTTCTCTTTCCTGATCATTTTGCAGCAGGCTGATGATTGAAGTGCCAAGGTTGTCAGCGGCAACAACACGCATTCCGCCGCCTGCCGCAAAGATACGCACTATCTCGCGAAAGTTGAACGTATGCGGCCCAGTGAGCACGGCCACGCCGTGTTGCGCAGGCTCAAGAATGTTATGGCCGCCGAGCGGAACAAGGCTTCCGCCGACGAAGGCGATGTCAGTCAGTGCGTAAATGGAGGCAAGCTCGCCCACACTGTCAAGCAGGAAGATGCTTCCAGCACGAAGCGGAGCCCCAAGTTGCGGATCCCAAGTGCTGCGTCTCACATAGGGCAATCCTGCGGACGCAATCAGTGCTGCTACTTTTTCAAAGCGCTCAGGATGACGGGCGGCAAGGACCATTATGCTGTTCGGAAATTGCTGCAGCACGTGGCGGAAGGCATCAAGGACGAGTTCTTCTTCTCCTTCCGTGGTGCTGCCGCAGACGATCACACGCGCTTCCTGTGGAAGCACGCGTCGCAGATCCTCAACCAGAGCAGAACTCGAGCTGAGCCGGATATCAAATTTTAGATTGCCGCTCGCCAATACGCGTCCTTCCGGTGCCCCGATCGCTTTGAGCCGGGCAGCATCCTCTTCTGTTTGGGCAAGAAAAAGATCAATGTTGGCCAGGATGCGCGAGAAGAACCAGCGGAAGCGGCAGTATCGGGGAAAGGACCGGTCAGAAATGCGTGCGTTCACTACCGCAACGGCAGCGCCGCTCAGCTTGGCAAGGTGCAGCAGGTTGGGCCAGAACTCAGTTTCCGCCAAAACCAGCATACGCGGGCGCAATGCCTTGAGGTAAGGGCGCACCGCAAAATGGAAATCGAGCGGCATATAGAAGACGCGTGCCTCCCCAAAGCGTTGCCGCGCCAAAGCCTGTCCGGTGGATGTGGTAGTGGAGACAACCACTTGCCATTCCGGCTGGCGCTTCGTGAACTCGCCGACTAGCTGGCTCACAGCCAGCACTTCACCCACTGAAACGGCGTGAATCCAGATGGTTGGAGCATCAGCTTGCGTTTTCAGCCGCCCAGGGACCGCACCTATTCTTTCCCGAAAGCCGGCGCGGTATTTGCCCATGCGGGCCATCTGCAGAAGCCACCAGGGCGATGAGATCAGCGCGGCCAGGCCGAGCAGCAGGCTATAAAAGAAGTACATGAAGGACTCCACATTCTAGCTGCTGCGCACGCCGGTTGTGAAAAGTGCGCGGCTACCGGATAATCAGAACAGTGAAATCCGGGCAAATTGCCGCACTTGTGGTCCTGGCCGCTACGCTGGCCTTCAGCAGCGACAAGGGATTCAATCCGCCGCCCGCGGGACCGGCGGTCAGCTACCCTGCACATGAAGCGCATAACGATGAGAAAGTTACCATCGCCATTGACCCGTTCATCGGCGCGCAAAAGGCGGCGGTCTTCAAGGTGAAATATCAGGAATACGGGTTTCTTCCCATACGGCTCATCATCAGCAACGATGCCGGCCAGCCGCTGATGCTGGACGCAATGAAGATTGAGCTGATCACCGGCGACCGCGTAAAGCTGCAACCGGCCACGCGCGATGATATTTTTCGGCGCATCTCCCGTCCGGAGAAGGCGGCGAGCAAGCCCAAGGTGCAGTTACCCATTCCGGTGCCGCACAGCAAAGATCCCGTGGGCAAAGAGGCGCGCAATGAAGTGCCTCTCGCCATGTTTGGCAATGTCCCGGTGATGCCGAAGTCCACCAACAGCGGCTTCCTGTTCTTTGATGTCGCAGGTCTGAATGATCCGGAAACCGGCGCGCATCTATATATATCCGGGATCAAGGCGGGCACGCAGGAGCTGTTCTACTTTGATATTCCCCTGGCGGCAGCCAACAGCCAGGAGCCGAGCCAGCTTCCGCCAAAATAGGCTACGCCACTGAGCTGCTAACGGCACCGGCATTTCCCTCTTTGTGATCCTGAGCGGAGCGCCTCGAGAGTCTTGTCATCTGTCTGGATTATTGGCGCGAAGTCGAAGGATCTATATATTTGCTTGGGTTCGCCTGTGCATTACCGCAGCCATAAATGGTTACTCTTTGTGGCTTCAACGCCACCAAACTGCTTCCACCTGCAGTCTGGACCAGAAATTTATGCCGCGGTAAAAAGAAAAAAGCAATTGGGCTTTAAGCCCCTGAGGTACTTTTCCCGGTCCGACAATCGAAAGCCCTATAATTTCAGTGAATGACCACCACGGCGCAAATCCCAGCCGCAGTGCGGGAAAAATACGAGCCTGTCATTGGCCTTGAAGTGCACGTCCAGTTGCTCACCCGGAGCAAGATTTTCTGCGGCTGCTCCACTGCATTTGGCGCTCCCCCGAATACCAACGTCTGCCCGGTGTGTCTTGGGATGCCGGGGGCGCTGCCGGTGTTGAACAAGCGAGCCGTGGAGTTCGCCGTACTCGCGGCGCAGGCGCTGAACTGCCAGGTAAGGGAGACGTCAATCTTTGCCCGCAAGAACTATTTTTATCCTGACTTGCCCAAGGGCTACCAGATCTCGCAGTATGACAAGCCGCTGGCCGAGCAAGGATATATCGATGTCGCCGGACCTAATGGCGGAACAAAGCGTATCGGCATCACCCGGCTTCATCTTGAAGAAGACGCCGGCAAGAGCCTGCATGAAGGGTTTGCCGATTCGGCCAACAGCACGGCCATCGACCTGAACCGGACAGGCGTCCCGCTGATTGAAATTGTGAGCGATCCGGACATGCGCTCGCCCGACGAGGCGTTTGAATACCTGACGCGGCTCAAGGAGATCATCCTCTATACCGGAGTGAGCGACTGCAACATGGAAGAAGGCTCGCTGCGCTGTGATGCCAACGTGAGCATACGTCCGCGCGGCCAGGAGAAGTTCGGCGCTAAGACGGAAATCAAGAATGTAAATTCCTTCCGCTTTGTCCGCCAGGCGCTGCACTATGAGATCAACCGCCAGATCGAACTGGTGGAAAGCGGCGAGAAGATCCATCAGGAGACGCGGCTGTTCAATCCCGCCGAAGGGCGCACCTACAGCATGCGCTCCAAAGAAGAAGCGCATGACTACCGTTATTTCCCTGAGCCAGACCTGTTGCCGCTGGTGGTGAGCGCCGCATGGCAGCAGGAAATTCGCAGTCGCCTGCCGGAATTGCCGGACGCACGCCGCAGGCGCATGGTGGCTGAGTACGGCATCACGGAGTATGACGCGCAGGTGCTCACGGCCTCGCGCAGCCTGGCGGACCAGTTTGAAGAAGCGGCCCGCGCGGCAAAGAGTCCAAAGCGCGTGGCCAACTTAGTGCAGGGCGAGCTGATGGGCCGCCTAAAAGCCAAAGACCTTGAAATTGAGCAATCGCCGATTTCCATGAAAGGCGTGGCGGCCTCGGCCGACATGCTGGAAGAAGGCACAATTTCCAGCAAGATCCTCAAAGACCTCTACGATAAAGCTTTTGCCAGCGGTGAAGACTTTCCCGCCGTCTACGAACGCGAAAAACCGCAGCAGATTACTGATACCGCGGCGATTGAAAAGATTGTCCAGGAAGTCATTGCCGCCAACCCGAAGCAGGTGGAACAGTACCGCGCCGGCAAAACCACCATCATCGGCTTCTTCGTGGGCCAGGTGATGAAAGCCACCAAAGGCCAAGCCAAACCGGAGCTGGTGAATGAGGTGGTGAAGAGGCAGTTGGGCGGCTAGGTTTTCTCGCAATCAGCAACAAAGGGTTCACAAACATCCTTCGAGTTGATGGAAAATTGCGACTTGCTTCAGGGTATCTGAATCGTTTGTATCTGTAGCTCATCTGGTGATTTTGGGCTGAACTCAAAAGCGATGTAGACGTTGCTTTTGCCACAGATCCGTGGGGCCGTCTCCTCGCCTACTTTCACCAGATCGTCCCACCCTGCCTCCTCAAGATTGGCACCTTCGCCGCTGAAACTTGCGACGCAGCACATTTGTCTGAACTGCATTCCATGGCTTTGAAGATAATGCTCCACCGTTTCACGATTCATCCCGGCCTTTAAATTGGCGGTGTATGAAGCCAAAACAGCCTGGTACCGCTCTTCTCGCTGTGCTGCGTTACGTCGGTTTAGAAACCAGAGGCCAGTTGCAATTAAGGTCAGCGCAGCAAAGATCATCTACTTTCTTTCGATGGTGAACCATGGAGTGGATTATTGCTTAAAGTTGAGGTCCCGAGGTCCAGATGCTGTAAGGAGGATTAAGCAAGTCGGCTGGCAACAATGCGGTCCAAAATCTCAAATTTTGGCAACCTCTATACTCAAGAATATCAATTCCATAAAACACGCTGAGGCTCCCAAGCGTCGCACGAGATAAACGAAAACCAATCATCAGGCACTGCTTCAGTTTGGATGTTCAAGGTGGTGCCCGGCCTTATGATAGTGGCCATTTTTGTAGTGGAAATTCACGTAATCGACATAAGCCCAGCTTGGGTAACGATAATCAATTGCAAGTCGCGATAACCGTTTGTTCGCGTGTGTAACACGCGTAGTGCATCCGCTCGCCCACGGAATACTATCTTGTATCCTGCCGTTGACTTGACCAAGACCCAGAACTGCGAGATATGTGCTCCTCCAAGGCACAAGTGCTCGCCCCGGATCACCAATCCCGAAAAGCGAGAACGGCTCAAGCGAACCTCCGATGCAACGAACCAGGATGCGGGAATGCTACCAACCGGAATTCCCTCATCTTCCGCGCACGTCTGGATGGAATCGTCAGAGTTCCTGGACGTTCTGAGTGATTGCAGGGCAGCATCAGGAATGGCGACAGGATGGTTGAAGTTCCCTTCCGCTCCAAAGTCTGTCTGTTCCCGGTGGTGAGCTGTTGTAGGCTTTGCCGCCTGTGGATAGAGTTGCGTTCCGCTCAGTAGAAGCAGCAGGGCCACCCAAATAGTTTGTTTCATGTGGCGTCAAACTATCATAACCGCGCTTCGCTCGCCTAAACCTCTGGCAAGTGCGGAGTTCAGAACGCAGAACATAAAAATTTTCTTTTTCGTGAATCTTCCGGCCGCCTCAGCCGTCTACAATATTCGGTTCCCAAAGATTTCTGGAGGTGGGCATGCCATCTGTACAGCATGTTTCGGCGAAAAAAGGCGATGTTCTGGTGATGGTCGGCACGATGAAGGGCGCGTTCCTGGTGCGGTCAGACGCGTCAAGAAAAAGGTGGAGTGTGGGCGGACCGTACTCGGTGGGGTCTCCGGTGTATGCCATGGCGCTGGACACGCGCGCTGGACGCAACCGGTTGTGGTGGAGCAACCAGAGCTTTCGCTGGGGGACATTCCTTTCGTCTTCTGATGACTTTGGCAAGACGGTGACGGAGCCGGAGACATACTCAGTCAAGTTCCCCGCGGATTCGGGGCTGGCGCTCAAAAACATCTGGCAGATCTGCATGGGACGCGAAGACGAGCCGGACACGATCTATTGCGGCGTGGAGCCTTCATGCTTGTTTGTCTCGCGCGACGGCGGCAAGAGCTGGTCCCCGGTGGAGGGGCTGCTGAAACATCCGCATCGGCCGCAATGGACCCCCGGCGGCGGGGGCATGTGCCTGCACACCATTGTGCCGCATCCTTCCAAGCACGACAGCATGATCATTGCCATGTCGACGGGCGGCTGCTACAGAACGGATGATGGAGGAGCAAGCTGGCAGGCGCGCAACCAGGGCGTGCGCGCCGAATTTATGCCAGACAAGTTTCCTGAATTCGGCCAGTGTGTACACAAGATCGGGCGGGATGCAGCCAACCCGGAACGGCTCTATCTGCAGAATCATTGGGGCCTTTACCGCAGTGACGATGGAGGGGATTCGTGGAGGGATATAGCTAATGGGGTCCCGTCAGATTTTGGCTTCTCGATGGTCGCGCACCCGCATGATGCTGATACGGCATACATTGTGCCCATCGAGTCTGACCAGTACCGCTGCACCCCTGAGGGCAAGCTGCGCGTCTACCGTACGCAGAATGCGGGCAAGAGCTGGGAGGCAATGACTCGCGGCCTGCCCCAGAAAAACGCCATGGAAACGGTGCTTCGCGATGCCATGGCGTCAGACACTCTCGATTCGGCGGGAATTTATTTCGGGACCCGAAGCGGCAAAGTGTTCGCGTCGCGCGATGACGGCCGTTCATGGCAGGTTATTTTGGAAGGCGTTCCTCCCGTGGTATGCGTGCATGCGGCGGTGGTAGGAGGCGCAGCAGCGCGTAGCTCACGCAAAGCGGCAAAGGCAACAAAGAGCAGGGCTGCAGCGCGACCCAACCGAGCGAAACCAAAGCAAGCCGCGAAATCCAAATCCAGAGCACGGGCCCGATAATGGCAGTCACGGTAAGAATTCCGTCTTATCTGGCCGGCTTTGCCGAGGGTCAGAGCACCATTGAAGTGGCAAATGGTTCTGGCAGTGTGCGAGACCTGCTGCGGAAACTGTGGCAACTTCACCCGGCGCTGAAGGATCGCGTGGTGGATGAGCAGAATGAGATCCGGCAACACATCAACATCTTTGTGGCTGGAGAAGCCATTCGTCTCACCGGCAATCAGGAAACTCGAGTGCCCGAAGGCGCCGAGGTGATGATTGTGCCTGCGGTGAGCGGCGGGAAAGATACCGCTGAAAGGTCGCCCCAATTGGCTTGGGGCAGAACAAAGGCATACCGGTGATGACACTGATTCGACTGATTCACGCTGATGAATTAGAAAAAGAGACGCAGGCATCACCTGCCTGCGTCCCCTGCCACCGCCTCTTCCGTTATGTTTTACCCACGTGCTGGTAGTTCCACCTGAAGATTGTTCTTCACTGAGAACACTCCGGGCACTCCGTTAGCGCGAATGAAGGCCGCGTCTTTGTCAGCCTGCGTGCGAACCACGCCGACGAGATCCACATGGCCGTTCTTCACAATGATGTGAACCGCGGGCACGGGCTCAATGGCGTAACTGGACATACGCGGATCGCTGAAGACTGCGCGCGCCACCTGGCCACGAAGGCGATCGTCGTTGAATGAAGCCGGCAGAATTTCAATCTGGTTGTCAACGCTTTCCACGCCTTCCAGATGTTTCACTGAGCTGGCAGCCTCATCTTTGATAATTGCATTACGGACCTGCCCGTAAAGCGTCACTGTGCCGCCGTCAATGCTGTAGCTCAAATTATCGAATACCGTGTATTGCGGAATCATGGCCAGAGCGTGATGTACCTCGCCGTTCAGCCGCTGGTCAAGACGCGAATTGTCCACCGCGAACGCCGAACCGGCGAAGGCTGATCCCATCAACCCCAGGCCCAGCACCGCTGCTAATAACCGCTGAGAACCCCTTTTCATATTTCTCCTCACCTGATAAGCACTTGAATTAACCATTTGTTTAATTAGACGCAAGGCCGGGAAGAAAGGCTCAGAGCACAGGGTTAGTTGACGATTCTTGACGGATGTTTACAGTGGCAGTTCCACGAAGCTGCTTTTGCCCCGAGAGGCTCCCAGCGACGAAAAAAATTGCAGCAGCAATAGTTCCACGCGAAAACGTGATCACAAATCAATGCGAAGCTGGCCTGTCTACTGTTTCTTTGGATCGTCAGGGTTCCCGACCACAGTTGCCGTAAGTCTGTATGAGCCACCGGCAGATAGATCTACGTTTTTGTGGATAGCCTCCAGCAATTGCTCCGGAGTGGCAGGTTGTGGGGCAAAGAAAGGTACAGCCAAAAAGAAGATGAGGAACGCTCGTAATTTCAGCACGAGAAACTTTTATCCCGCTCGATATGTTTGCAGCCCGACCGTGGACGGAAATTACTTATCGTAATGCAGCAGCGAAAACACCTCTATTCCCTCAAACTTCTTTCGTCCGTTGAGGAAGTCCAGCTCCACCACAAATCCCAGTCCGGCGATTTCCGCGCCCAGCGATTTGGCCAGATGCACGCAGGCGTTCGCGGTGCCACCGGTGGCGAGCAGATCGTCCACCACCACCACGCGCTGGCCCGGGCGGATGGCGTCCTTGTGGATCTCCAGCGTATCAATGCCGTATTCCAGTTCGTAGCTCCACTTCACCGTTTCCGCCGGAAGTTTTCCCGGCTTACGAATGGGCACAAAACCGGCGTTCAGGCGATACGCGAGCGCCGGGCCAAAAATAAAGCCACGCGCCTCAATGGCCAGCACCAGATCAATATGTGAGTTGAGGTAGTGTTCAGAAAGCGCGTCAATGAGCGTGGCAAAGCCGACTTTGTCTTTAAGCAACGTGGTGATGTCATAAAACAGAATGCCGCGCTTGGGAAAGTCCGGCACCTCACGGATCAACTTCTTGAGGTGGTCACAGTTCTGGGCCATCTCTACCATGCTCCTTCAATTCGAAAACTATCCAGGCCAGGCACAGGCTCGGCGACCAACACCTGCACCTCATCCACGCGCGAGGCACGGGGACCCTGCCGCAGTTTAGCGTGCAGCGCGCTAAGCTGCTGTTCGGTTCCGATGGCCAGGCACTCCACACTGCCGTCAAGGTTGTTGCGCACCCAGCCGGCCAGACCGAGGCTGCGCGCCTCGTGATCGACGAACCAGCGGAAGCCCACACCCTGAACACGCCCACGCACAATGTATCTTTTAGCGATCACGTCCCGTTCTGTTCTTCCTCAGCCGCCGTAAGTGCCAAGTTAACGCTGGTCCACTGCGCAGCGTGCTCCAGGAATCCGATTTTGGCCGTTTACCAATGGCTAATTGTTACTTCCTATGCCCGCGACAGGTAAGCACCTTCCGCAGTATCGACCTTGATCTTTTCGCCTTCATTGATGAAAGGCGGCACCTGGACAACGAGGCCGGTCTCAGTCTTGGCTGGTTTGGTTACGCTGGAAGCGGTAGCGGACTTGAGGCCGGGTTCGGTTTCCACCACGGTGAGAATAACCGTCTGCGGCAGTTCAATGCCCACGGCCTTGCCGTCGTAAAACTCAACTTTGATCTGCAGGTTGGGCGTGAGGTAGTCGACCGCGTCACCCAGAGTATCGCGGCGCAGGTGCGTCTGCTCGTAGTTCTCGGTGTTCATGAAATAAAAATCGTCGCCATCCTGGTAGAGGAACTCCATGGCAATTTCGTCCACGTTGATCTTGTCAATGGGATCAGCGGAGCGGAAGCGGTGCTCAAACATGGCGCCGGTGCGGATATTGCGCAGCTTGGCCTGGATGAAGGCGCGCAGGTTTCCCGGCGTGCGGTGTTCCACGCTGAAGACCAGATGAAGGTCATTGTTGTGCTTGATAATCATCCCCGGACGCATCTGTGTGGCTGGAATCGCCATGGGTGAACTCTTCTCCTAAGCAAGTGATTCTTGTTGTCTGGTGAGTCTGTCTGTTGCCGAAAAAAATGGAGGACTGCCAGCAGACACTGCGGCCTCGCTTCCAAGTCCCTCCGACAAACACAGCCTTGGCCTGGCGGTGGGTCTCGGTCAGAAAAGGCCGACAGGACGAACTAGAAATTTTACCCCATTCACAGCATGGTTGGCATCTGGCGCCGCTGCACAGGCCGGAAAAAGAATTTCCGGTGCTGCCCCTCGTTTGGGGACAACGTTCCCTCGGCGCGTCTTTTCTAACAATGCGCAGCCCTCCGCTCCGCCCAGCCGACGAACACCGCGTCATCTGGAACCCAGAGTCCCGGGAATGCAAAGACATAGAGGAGACCGCCATGAAGGTCCGCGAGATTATGACGTCAGAGGGGCTTGCAACCGCCGCTCTGGATACCACCCTTGCTGAAATTGCCGAACGCATGAGAGATGAAAATGTGGGCGCCATTCCCATCGTCGATGACGATGACAAGCTGTGCGGAATCATTACGGATCGTGACATTGTGGTGCGCGCCATCGCCGAAGGTGAAGACCCGGGCGAGTGCACCGCGGAAGAAATCCTGACCGGCCAGTTGCACACCATTGATCCTGAAGCCGAGTTGGAAGAAGTTGCCGATCTCATGGCACGCCACCAGATCCGCCGCCTGCCGGTGGTGGAAGACGAAATGGTCATCGGCATGATTTCACTGGGCGACCTGGCAGTGAAATCCGAGGAAGATGAAGCTTCTAATGTGCTGGAGGACGTTTCCGAAGGCGTGCGCCAGGGCAGCTCCCGGCAGGGCAAGCGGCAAACCGCAGGCCGCGAGCAAGCACAAAATCGTGGCACATCACAGCGCGCCGGCAGCGTGGATTCACAATTCAACGCCGCAGGCCGGTCGTCGGGTGAAGAAGTGGCCGAAGAAGAAGCCGAATACCAACGCCGCAGTGGCGGACGTCATGCGGGCGGAACGCGGGCGGAAAACGCCAATGCGAGCCGCGTACGCAACCAGTCGCAGAGCCAGCAGTCCATTGCCAATGACATTGTGGATGTGGAAGGAGAAGAAGAGCCTGGCTTCCAGAATGCCGGTGGCGGCCAGTCTCGCCAGCGTGCCAACCAGCAACAGCAGGGCGTGCGCGGACGCCAGGGTGAGTCGATTCGCGGACGCCAGAGCGGCGAGCTGCGGGACTCAAGCGGAAACAAACGTTCCCAGGGCATCAGCAACCGTTCACAAAAAGAAGAGAACCAGCGCCAGCAGAAGGTCACGCCTATGCGTGCTGAAGCCCGCAGCACCGGACGGGGAGGCAACAAAAGCAAGCGCAAGGCGGGCTGAACACAACGCATTACCCGAATGACGTCAGAAGGGTGCTGCTTGATTCAGCAGCGCCCTCCTGTGGCGAATAGGAAAGCGCGTTTCCGAGTTGAGAACTCTCTCACTCGCAATACGTCTCAGGGCTTGCCTTCAGTCATGCCGTCTAACATCTAAACAATTTGGGGTTCACCCCTGCATTCTTAATTGGAGGCACTTATGAACAGATATCAACGCTACGGAGACTATTCCCAACAAAATCCTGAGCCATCTGGTCCCGGAGCCGGAGCCGTCATCACTTCACTGCTGGTGGGCGCCGGAATCGGCGCGGCCCTGGCCTGCCTGTTTACTCCGACAAAAGGCAGTGAGCTGCGGGGCGCTATTGGACGCGGATACCGCAAAAGCGTTGACAGCGTAAGCCAGACCACGCGAGACCTGCGCGAGCATGGCAGCAACCTGCTGGGAATTGACCGCGGTACTGAGGTGGAGAAACACTACGGGCAGGGCTGAGCAGAGCTTTACGTCCTGCTGTATTGGTTCTTCTGCTTGTCCTGATAACGCTCCAGCGCAAGTTGGATCAGTTGGTCAATCAGGTCTGAATACTTGAGTCCTGAGGCTTCCCACATCTTGGGATACATGCTGATTTGAGTGAAGCCGGGCATGGTATTGATCTCATTGAGAAAGACCTTGCCCGTCTTTGGATCCATCAGAAAGTCCACGCGTGCCAGTCCGGAGCAGTCAACCGCCTGAAAAGCGCGCACCGCCATTTTCTGGACGTCTTTGGCTGTCTTCTTGCTAATGGGCGCGGGAATGATTGGCTTGGATCCCTCGTCAATGTACTTATCGTTGTAACTGTAAAATTCCGCTGCCGGAACAATCTCACCCACGACAGAGGCTCGCGGTTCGTCATTGCCCAGCACCGCGCATTCCAGTTCCCGCGCCTTGTGCTTCTTGCCGCCTACGCCTTCTTCAATCACAATCTTGCGGTCAAAGCGCGCTGCCTCCGTCATGGCTGCAGCCAATTCGTCTCTCGCGCGCACCTTGGATATCCCAACAGAAGAACCCAGATTGGCCGGCTTCACAAACACCGGATATTTGAGCTTGCTTTCAATTTCTTTCCGCACCTGCTTGGCGTCGTGCTCCCATTGCCTGCGCAGCACAGTCACGTGTTTCACAATGGGCAGGCTGGCTGCGGCAAACAGTTTTTTCATTACATCTTTGTCCATCCCGGTTGCGGAGCCCAGAACGCCGGCGCCCACGTAAGGAATATCTGCAAGCTCCAGCAGCCCCTGAATGGTCCCGTCTTCCCCAAAGGTACCGTGCAGCACGGGAAAGATCACATCCACGTCAATAGCGTGGTCTCCGGGTTTTACCGCACTCTCAAACGGCACCAGCCCGTGCGACTGCGGAACAGGCGGGACTATCACGGCTTCGCCTTTGGCCAGGACGGCCGCGCTCGCGGTGGCCTGCGGATCACCGGCGCGCAAGTGCCTGCCGGATCCCTTTGGCGTCATTTCACCGCGCAGCAGGCGTTCTGCATCCGGCGGCGTGAGCCAGCGGCCTTCCCTGGTAATCCCGATGGGGATAATCTCATATTTTTTAGGATCGATTGCCTGCAGAACAGAAGCCGCGGACAAGAGGGAAATTTCATGCTCGCCGCTGCGCCCACCAAACAGAACACCAACTCTGGTTTTGCTCATTGAAATGTAATGTAATGATTTACCGCACCGGACGCAAAGGGCGCGACGGAATCAGAGGTACAGGCACTCCACGGCTGAGGTTTAGTTGCTTATTTCGCCCTTTTGGTCCCCGGAGACCTTGCGGTGAAGCGAATCTACATTCCCCGCTCATCGCCGTTCTCGCAGCCTCTCTTCGCCAGTTCGCGGACATATTCGGTCAGCTTGCCCTGACTTTGCTGTTCTGCCAGCGCCTCCATAAAGCTTGACTGCGCCGTTGGCTCAATCCGCAGAATGGACCGGTACGCCTTCAACGCTCCTTCCAGCGCCGCTGTATTCGTGGCGACGATATCACCCTTTTTGTCAGGATGTTCAATCATGAAAGCCGCCATGGAAAATGCTGCCTGCCCGTTAATCTCAGCTTTGTAGCGATAGCGGGAGTCCATGAAGTTGCCCAGCAGTTCAGCGCAGGGATTCACGTTGATATCCGGAATATCAATCATCCAGTGCAGCGCCCAGTCACGATCTTTGTGCAGGCTGGGATCGAGCGGCGCATTTTCCAGCTTGTGGGCGATGGCCACAAATCTCGTGCGTTCTTCCGGTGTGGAGGGGCCACGCTTGGGCTGGTCCTGATCCTGGCCCCAGCTCATGGCTGCCACGCCGATGACTGCACAAAAAAGCAAAACAATCTTTCGCGTTCGTACTCTCGAGTTGTCCATGACCAGTTTCTAAAGCCTTGACCTACAGAATTTTCTTTCCGAAAGCTGACAGCGCCAACTCCACGGCCAGATCGGCAGTGCGGTTGTGCTCGTCAATTACGGGATTCACTTCCACAATCTCAAAGCTCACCATGCGGCCGTGATCAGCAATGATCTCCATAGCCAGATGGCCTTCACGATAGCTTGCTCCGCCGCGTACCGGGGTGCCGACTCCGGGCGCATCTTCCGGATCAATCCAGTCCATATCCAGCGAGACGTGATAACCCGCAGTGTTGCGGCCGGCAACGCGCAGCGCTTCTTCAATCACCGTGCGCATGCCGCGCTCATCAATGTCTCGCATGGTGTAGACCTCAATCCCGGTCTGTTTGATATTTTCCTTTTCGCGAGCGTCAATGTCACGCACGCCCACCAGAACACAATTTTCCGGATGCACCTTGGGAGAGAAGTTGTAGATGTTGGCTAACTCAGGCGGCCCCAGCCCCATGATGGCGGCCAGCGGCATGCCGTGCACGTTTCCGCTGGGAGAGGTATCGGGGGTGTTGATGTCGGCGTGCGCGTCAATCCAAATCAGCCCGATCTTCTGCTCCTGCACCCTGCGCTGCTGACGGAAAAACTCCGCTACTCCCGCCACGGTTCCTGCCGCTACAGAGTGGTCGCCGCCCAGCACCAGAGGAAACTTTCCTGCTTCCAGAGTTTTGAAAACCATCTCCGCGTGTTTGGTGCAGGTGGCGGTGATCTCTTTGAGGTATTTGGCTTTGGGATTGCCCTCTTTCTTCTGCTCCGCGAGCGCCACCGCCTCATTCCCGCCATCTTCAACCACATGCCCCAGCGCCTCAAGCCGCGCCTCCAGGCCGGCAACCCGCACAGCGGACGGGCCCATATCTACTCCGCGGCGCGACTGGCCCAAATCAAGCGGAACACCAAGGATCCTGATCTTCTTGGGAACAATGTTGTCGCCAAGCACGGGCCTGTTTGGCTGTTCTGTTTTGGTCGGCGAAGCGACTGTAGTTTCCGTCGTCATAAGTCCCTTCTCATGGATAAATGCGAGTCAGCGTGCGGGCGAACGGAATGGTCTCACGTACGTGCTCCAGCCCGCAGATCCAGGCCACGGCGCGTTCAATGCCCATTCCAAATCCCGCGTGCGGCACGCCGCCAAACTTGCGCAGGTCCAGATACCACTTGAATGCTGATTCCGGCAGATCATGCTCCTGAATGCGCTTGCGCAGCAGGGTGTAATCTCCGATACGTTGCGAACCACCAATGATCTCACCGTAGCCTTCTGGCGCCAGCACGTCCACACACAACGCCAGCTCAGGACGCTGCGGGTCGGGCTCCATGTAAAACGCCTTCACCTGCGCGGGATAGCGATGCACCATGACCGGCCGGTCAAACTGTGAAGAGATATAGGTTTCGTCCGGCGACCCGAAATCCCCACCCCATTCAAATTTGGTCTCAAGCTCGCCTTTCGCGTGCCCTTCCTGCAGAATCTTGACTGCTTCGTCATACGTGATGCGCGGAAATGGCGCCTTGATGTTTTCCAGCTTGGTTACATCGCGGCCGATCGTCTTGAGATCATCCGCCCGCCGCGCCAGAACCGTCTGCACAATGTGGCTGATGAAGTTCTCCGCCAGCTCCATGATGTCATTGAGCTCGGCGTAGGCCACTTCAGGCTCCACCATCCAGAACTCGGTGAGGTGGCGGCGCGTCTTGGACTTTTCCGCGCGGAACGTCGGCCCGAAGGAGTACACCTTGCCCAGTGCCATTGCAGTGGCTTCAATGTAGAGCTGGCCCGACTGAGTCAGATATGCCTGCTCGTCGAAGTAGTCCACCGGAAACAGCGTGGTCGTTCCCTCACAGGCCGCAGGCGTAAGGATGGGCGGATCGGTCAGCGTGAAGCTGCGATCATCCAAGAAATTTCGCGCTGCGCGGATAATCTCTGCCCGCACTCTCAGGATGGCTGCTTGCCGGGGCGTTCTTATCCAGAGATGCCGGTTTTCCATCAGGAAATCAGGGCCGTGCTCTTTGCGCGCTATGGGGAAAGGTTCATCTTCCGGCACGCGCTGACCGACCTTCACATCGCTGACATCAAGTTCATAACCGCCCGGCGCGCGCTTGTCAGCCCTGACTTTTCCCGTGACGATCACACTGGATTCGTCGGTCAGGTTCTTGAGCGTATCAAACACCTCAGGCGTCACCTGGTTCTTGGGCGCCACACCCTGGATCACTCCTGTGCCGTCACGGAAGATGGGAAAAATCAGCTTGCCGCTTTCGCGCTTGTTATACAGCCAGCCTCGAATCGTTACCTGCTGTCCATCATGCCGGCCGATCTCCGCGATGGTTGTTACGGGCGCCTGTGCTGTCGTTGTAGTTGTCTGGTCCATATCAATCAATTCTGTTGTCTAATCACTCCGGCAGTGCTCAGTCAGTGGCTGCCAGCGCCGCCTCTTCCAGCTTCTTGTAGGCTGCCGCCATTTTTGCCGGGACGTCTACACCTTCTTCGCCCTCAATCTCCATCAGGAGCGCCGGCGCATGAGGGGCTCCACGCAGCGCCTCCATGGTTTCGTTCCAGTCAATTGTGCCGTCACCCGGCCAGAGATGAGCATCACGCTCTCTTTTATTGTCATGCACATGGGTGGAGCGGATATATGACTCCAGCACGCCAAGAGCCTGATGCACCGAACTGGTCATGTGCGCGTGTCCTGTATCAAAGCAAACGCCCAAGTCGGGATAATGCAGCGCTTTCAGCAGCTCTTTCAGCTTTTCCGGAGTAGCCACGTCATTGGGCGTATTCTCCACCAGCAGCGTCACGCCAAGTTGCCGGCAAAAAGCCCGCAGGTGTTCGATGCCGCTCATGGCCCACTCGAACTTGCGCGGGTCATCATACTCGTCACTCTTTCCGATGTGTTGCACCAGAAAGCGGAACGGCATCAGTTCGGCAACTTCCACGGCGCGCTTGATCTCATCCATGGCTTCAATCCGCCGCGGCTTGTCCGGGTCAACAATGTTCAGCGGAGCGCCGCCGGATTTGAAATCGTTGCTCATATAAATGGGAGAGTGCATGGAGTGCAGCTCCACTCCTTCACTCTTGAACCACGCGCCCAGCTCCTTGATGTGCTCTTTGTCTGTGTAATTGAAATGGCCGCGGGCGGCAAACAGTTCAACCGCCTGGGCCCCGCCGCGCTTCATGGCATCCAGCAGGCCGGGATGCAGGCGCTTTTTGATGTAGACGTAACTCGACATTGCTCGCAGCATCAGTAGCCATCTGCCTTTCCGCCGCTGCGACCGTCCGGCGCGCCCAGCAACTCGCCTGTTTTCGGGTCTACCTCAATACACTCACCATCACTCCAGTAGCCCTCTTCGCGCACATCATGGCCGCGCGAGCGGAGCAGCTTAATGGTGTCAGGAGAAATTCCCACGTTCTCAATAAAAATAGCGTCAGGCTCCCACTGATGATGAAAACGCGGAGCATTCACCGCCTGCTGAATGTCCAGACCGTAATCAATCACGCCCATCAGGATGTTCGCCACTGTGGTGATGATGCGCGGGCCACCCGGGGATCCAAGCACCAGAAATAGCTTCCCATTTTTCGTCACGATGGTCGGCGCCATGGCGCTCAGCGGCCTCTTGCCCGGGCCAATCGCGTTGGCTTCACTCTGAATCAGGCCGTACATGTTCGGCACTCCGGGTTTTGAGGTGAAGTCGTCCATCTCATCGTTCAACATAAAACCCAGTTTGCCAGCGGCAACGCGCGCGCCGAAACTGTCATTGAGAGTAGTCGTCACGGCAACTGCGTTACCGGCTTCATCCACCACAGAATAGTGGGTGGTGTTGGTTTTCTCCGGGCCGACATACGGTGAGTGTCCTGCCGCCTGGCGGTCCAATTCGCCGAAGCCGGAAGGACGACGCAGCTCTTTGCTGCTGCTGGCCTTGGTCATGTCCAGCGATTCGCGCCATGCGGTGGCGTATTTCTTATCGATGAGCTGTGCCACCGGAAGCTGGGAAAAATCCGGATCGCCCAGAAATTCCGCACGGTCAAAGAAAGCGCGGCGAAAAGCCTCTACCGTAACGTGGATCGCATCGGCTGAGCGGTTCCCCATACGCCCCAGATCGTAGCCTTCCAGAATGTTCAGCGCTTCCACCATAGTCACTCCGCCCGAGCTTGGAGGCGGCGCGCTGATTACTTCATAGCCGCGATAGGTTCCGTGGATCGGCTGGCGCTCTTTCACTTCGTAGTCGGCCAGGTCCTCTGTCGTAATCAGGCCGCCGTGGCTCTGCATGTCTGTCGCCAACTCGCGCGCCATGGCTCCTTTGTAGAAATCGTCGGGCTTGGCGGCGATGCGCTCAAGAGTGCGCGCCAGCTCAGGCTGCCGGAAGAGATCACCCGCTTGATAAAAGTTTCCGTCGCGCTGGAAGATGCTTTTGGCTTCGCCCAGAAAAAGCCTTGGCTCCTGCTGCTTCGTCTGGGAGTTCCAGTCAAAATGCATCGCGTGGGCTTCTTCATAGGTGAGCCGCACACCGTCTTTCGCCAGGCGGATGGCCGGCTCCATCACCGTCTTCAGCGGCAACTTGCCCCAGTGTTGCTGCGCGTAAACCAGCCCGGCGACCGAACCCGGAACTCCCACGGCTTTGTAGCCAACCAGGCTGGCATCAGGAATCACGTTGCCTTGGGCGTCCAGATACATATTGCGCGTGGCCGCCTTCGGCGCCTTTTCCCGGTAGTCGAGGAAATGGACCGTCCCATCGGCCATCCTCACCAGCATAAAACCGCCGCCGCCAAGGTTTCCTGCTGCGGGATGCACAACTGCCAGCGCGAACCCTGTGGCCACAGCCGCATCAACGGCGTTACCGCCCTGGCGCAATATCTCAACCCCTGCGTGCGACGCCTCGGGATGAATACTCACCACCATGGCCTTCTGCGCGTGAGTGGGCCTGAGGCCGTCCGCAAAGGCCGAAAGAGAACAGGCCGCGCAAACCGCAAGCGCGAATAAAATCAGTTGTTTACGCAGAAGCTTCATTTTGGTTGTGGCAGGCGATGGCCTTAAAATCGCCGGCATCTTCGCATCTGAAAGGCGGGCCTTGCTTAAGAGAAGATAAACGACAGCAGGCCAGCTATTGAGGCTAGCCTACCCTGTGAGGCACAGTCAAATCATCAGGTTCAGGGGAAACAAAAGCCGGGCGTTGGCAACGGCCACTCAGCCCCGGCCTCGTCTTTGATATTGGATATGGGATCTGGAGGTATGGGAGCTTACACTCCGGCTTGTTTGGCAGCCAGGTCTCCGACAAAAGGCAGTTTGAACATCTGGTTGTTGTATGCCTTCACCATCAAAATCACCCAGACGGCAACGGAGCCCAGCCATATCAGGAAAAACAGCGGGCCTGTAATCACCAGAGAAAATCCGTGGCTGATGGCGCCAAGAATGCCGGAGACAATGCCGTACGCGATCCATACGGCAATGAGTCCTATATTGAAGAAGATTGACTGAAAGGCATGGAAGCGCACCGTCTTGTCATTTTTGTAGGGCTCAATCAGCAGGAAGATCAGCCCGGTGATCCATCCCACCAGATAGCACAGCATACCTGCCACGTTATTTGTCATCCCAGTGCTGGCTGCCACGGGTGCCGGAGCCGCAGCCGCCCCTGAAGGGCCCGCGCTGGTTCCGGATGCGGCCGCACCACAGGCCGGGCAGAATGCCGATCCTTCGTTAACCTGCGCTCCACACTTCGCACAGAAAGCCATAAAGTTGTTGCTCCTTGGTATTTTTCAGAAAAATTGGGGGATTTCGTTGAGAACAGCTTATCCCTAGTCCGGTAAGAAAGAAAGAAAACTTATTCCGTAGTCCTTTTAGCCGCGCGCTCCCTCGGCCGGCGAGGGCGCGATTAGAGGCTGAGTTCGAGCATGGAGGAGTCGCGCGGGCAAGACGCCGATCCGCGGGCTAACAACACAGGACAGAGCGCAGCAGCACAGGATAAACTTGGAATCCATCCTGTGACTTTCATTTACCACATCACGCATGTGAGGAATTTGCCACGGATCATTGCAGAAGGTGGACTGCATTGCGACCGTCACGCTCAGCAAGTAAAAAACGTGAATATCGGTCACATGCACATCAAAGAACGTCGTCTTAATAGGCCGGTTCCTGCGGGACCCGGAGGTGCTGTGGGTGATTATGTTCCGTTCTACTTCGCGCCGCGTTCTCCAATGTTGTACGCAATTAGTCGGGGAGCCGTGGAAGGTTACGCAGAGGGTCAGAACCCGGTGATTTACCTTCGTTCGACGGTGGAGGCTGTGGCCGAGGCTGGTCTGCCATGGGTGTTTACTGAAGGGCACGCCGACATGCGGTTTACTGATTTTTTCGATGACCTCAAAGACCTTGAGAAGGTAGACTGGGCTTTAATGAAGGCCACCTACTGGAATGATACGAACGACGATCCAGATCGCAAGCGGAGAAGGCAGGCCGAATTCCTGGTGCAGAATTTTTTCCCTTGGGAGTTGGTGTCGTATATCGGGGTATATGATCGCTCCATCGCCGACACGGTCGGCGAAATCATAAGCGGAGGCAGCCCTGAAGTCGGAGTACAAAGGGGCTGGTATTACTGAGTGATCTTCAAAGCAGAAGGCGATCTCCTTAGCGCCGACGTTGAAGCGCTTGTCAATACCGTCAACACCGTTGGGGTCATGGGCAAGGGCATTGCTCTGCAATTCAAGCAGGCATTTCCAGACAACTTCTCAGCCTATGAGGCCGCGTGCAAGCGCGGCGAAGTGCAACTGGGTAGAATGTTTGTCTACCACCTCAACACCTTGAGCGATCCCCGAATAATCATCAACTTCCCCACGAAGCAACATTGGAAGGGAAAGTCAAAAATCAAAGACATCGAGTCAGGTTTGCGCGCCCTGATCGAAGTAGTGAAGACAGAGAAGATCCGCTCAATCGCCGTGCCGCCATTAGGATGCGGTAACGGTGGATTGGATTGGTCTGACGTCCGTCCGAGAATCGAAAAGGCCTTTTCCGAGCTTCCTGATGTTGCTGTTCAACTATTTTCTCCTGAGGGCGCGCCCAAAGCCGAGGAAATGAAGATTGCCACCAGCCGACCCGCAATGACCCCTGGCCGGGCCGCAATCCTCGGCTTGCTGAGCCGCTACGCGCTGCCCGGCTACCGTCTCACGTTGCTCGAAATTCAAAAACTAGCATATTTTCTTCAAGAGGCCGGAGAGCCGCTCAAGCTGGATTTTCAGAAGCAGAAATACGGCCCGTACGCTGAAGCCCTTCATCATGTTCTGCAACGAATGGAAGGGCACTTCGTGAGAGGCTATGGTGACCGAAGCCGGGACGTCTCATTGCACCTCTTCCCGGATGCGGTACAGGAGGCTGAGCAATTCCTGACCGCAGAAACCGACACTCTGACGCGGTTCGCGCGAGTAGCAAATCTGATTGACGGTTACGAGACTCCCTATGGCCTGGAACTGCTTTCCACCGTTCACTGGGTGACAACACGCGAAGTTCCTGAGGCTAAAACCGACCCTGAACAGGCAATCGCCGGTGTCCACGGGTGGAACGATCACAAGAGGAAAACGTTCACTCCTGAGCGTATCGCCGCAGCGTGGGACCGGCTAAATAACGAAGAATGGTTCGCCCAGAAGTTTGAGTAATGCGGATCGCGGAAATTAGAACTGCTCTAGATGGCAAAGCTTTGTTTTCTGAGCTGGCTGGCAGTGTTCCCTCTGAATTCTCACCCGCAAACCATCGGGAACAAATCGATATTTCCTGTTTTCATGCGTCCTCTTTTTTGGGCGAAATCTGCTTACGCCTTGGTGAGGCGCACGCCGGGGCGGTCGCCATTGAGGAACTCGACGCCGGCTTTTTCCAGGGCGACGACGATCCTGCCGAGGGTTTCGGTGCGGGCGCCGACGGGGCCATCAAAGGATTCCATGCGGCGGATGGTTCCGAGTGCCACCCTGGCTTTTTTTGAAAGATCGACCTGGGCCCATCCAAGAAGGGCGCGCGCGGCGCGGATGTGTCTGCCGGTGATGGTGATCAAGGCATGACGCTAACATGATGAAATCACAAGCCTCAAGAAAGTGCCTGTTGTATCCATGTAATTGGTTATTTTCACTATCTTGTGCGATTATTTCGGACCATGACAGCAAAGCGCTCAGGCCGCAGCCGCATTGGCAAAACCAGCCGCAGCCGTAAAGCGAATTCAACCCGCCGGAAAAAGCAGAACGGAAACAACCGGGCAAGTGAGCTGCCCCGGCTCTATCTCCCTACGGGCTCGGTGGAATTTCCGCAGGCGCGGGGCAAGACGCTGGCCCAGGTTTACCTGACCACTGACGCGGAGTGCCGCCAGGTGACGCTTACGTTTGACGACAAGACGGAGCTGGTGGTGGATATTGAGCCTTGCGTGAGCTTTGCAGCCGATTACTCCAGCTGGAAGACAGGCAACCAGCGGGTGATCCGTCGCTGGCGGCGGATTTCTTATCCGGCAGATTCCCGGCCGCGCTGATAATGTACAGCCGTGTCCCTGTGATGGGGTCTACCCAGAGCTTGCGCATGGCATTGTTGAAGTCTGCCTTGGAAACCTTCTGGCTGTCCTGTTTCGGTTTGGCGAATGCTGTTGCGTTCCCGTCAGGAATACAAATGTGCCAGCCAGCACAAGAGCAAGCACGTGCGAACCAGTTCTCAAATTTTTAAGTCTCATTACAAATCTCTCCTTCCTGGGCAGTAATCCGCGCGTTGCGCCCGGCGAGCGCAAGGAAACGGGTAAGTATTCAGGAACTCGCCACAATAGAGTATCGGAGCGGGACAGAGTTAGACCTCAACGCATTCTCAAGCTTTGGACTTATGCACATTTCAATTTCTAAAGTTTGAGCGATTCCCAATGCTGGTAAGCTGAAAAAAGTGCCCACTTGAATCGCAGAATTGAAAGGACCCTCTCGTGAAAAACTGTTTTCATCTGCACGGATTACGTAATGTTTTGGCTGCTCAACGCATGCTGCTGGTCGTTTTGACGTTCCTGCTTTTGCAGCCTGGGTTGATTCTTGCCCAGCTAGGCGCAGAAGTGGAAACCCTCTACCGCACGGTCCAGGTGAGCGGCGCCAATTACCAGGCCATCATCACGCGGCCCAAAGATTCTGCCCGGCATCCAGCCGTTTTCGTGATCGGTGGTCTGGGCTGCTACTCGCTGGCAGATCTCAAGCCGGACGATGCGTACTTCCTGCTCCTGCAGGGATTGACGGAGCGCGGCTTTGTGACCATGCGCGTGGACAAGAATGGTGAAGGCAAGAGTCAGGGCCCGCCCTGTGACAGTCCTGAATCTGATCTGCATCTCGCCATTCGCCGCTCTGTTGCTGGGTTGAATGCGCTTGCAACCTATGAATTCGTTGATCGCAACAACATTTTTATCTTTGCCCATTCCATTGGACCCCTGGAAGGCGTGTTTGTCGCCCAGCAGTTCCCGGTCAAAGGCTTCATCGCAGCGGAAACTATCGGCAAGCCCTGGTATGAATACGAACTGGAAAATGCGCGCCGCCAGATGCTCCTGCTGGGGCGGCCGTACGACGTAGTCGATCAGGTTCTGCGCGTTGCTGAAAAATGCGACTTCCGTTTCTTTCTGGAAAAACAAAAGCCGGACGACATCGTGAAAACGTCGCCCGAATGCAAGGAGCACGTGCGAACCTTCGGCGTTTCATACACGTATCTGCAGCAGATTGCTGATATTGATCCCGCTGCCGAATGGAAGAAAGTGGATGTGCCGGTCATGGTTACCTATGGAACCTCGGACCCGGCAACCTCGGCAGAAGAAGGGCATTATCTCACTGAGATGATCAATAGCTTTCATCCCGGACGGGCTACCTACGTGGAACTCCCTGGGATGGGCCACGGGCTTGATCTTTCGCCGTCCCCGCGCGCATGGCTTGAGGCGATTGCGAAACAACAGCACGGTGAATTTGACCGCGAGTTTCTGAAACGAGTAGCAGACTGGCTGAACACAAAGATTAGTCGCACTCAGTAGTGCCTCATCTTACTTACACGGGAACCTGGCCGCGAAAGTTCTCTGATTCTTCAAATCGCGAGCCGCACGACGCAATTCTCTTATTCATCTCGCAACGTTCTCATCGGGTCAACTCTCGTGGCCCGATATGCCGGGACCGCCGTCGCCAGCAACGCGACTCCGGCCAGCAGGACTGAGACGCTGACAAACGTCGCGGGATCGCTGGTCTTTACTCCGAACACCAGGCTCGCCATAACTCTGCCGATCAGCAACGCACCAATCACACCAATCCCAAGCCCCACCAGAGCAGGTCTCATTCCTTCAAAGACTACCAAACGCAACACATCTCTAAGTTGCGCACCAAGGGCCATACGGATGCCGATCTCCCGCAGGCGTCTCCGCACTGCGTAGGAGAGCACACTATAAATTCCCATCGCGGCGAGCACCAGGGCCAGGCCCGCAAACGTCGCAAGCAGAAGCATATTGAAGCGCTGCTGCGAGATTGATTCGTCCGTGAATGCCTCCATGGTCATGGTATGGAGCACCGGCTGCTCCGGATCAATTTCATGAATTCCATTCGTCACGGCTGGCACAAGATCGCCGGGCGGAGTAGTAGTGCGTACTACCAGTTCCAATCCAAACGAGTGCCACTCCCCCGATGGAGGAACTGAGAGTTGTGCCAGCGGAACGTAGATGGCTGAATTTTTGTCCGGCTGGTCCAGGCCATCCAGTTTCACGTCGCCCACAATGCCAACAACCTCACGGATTTTATCTGGCGCAAAGGTGAGCGTCAGGCGCTTGCCCATTGCGTCTTCTCCTGGCCAGAAGCGCTGCGCCATGGCCTGGCTGATCAGAATCACGCCCGGCCGGTCTGCCGCATCGGACTCATTGAAATCCCTGCCCCGCAACACAGGAATGTGCATTGTGCGCAGGTATCCTGTGCTCATGACCCGGACATCCACTTCTGGCTGCTCTGCCATGGGAACCTTAGGCCGGCCGTCAATCATGATTGGCTGGTGCGATCCGCCGTTGAACGGCAAATCATCCACCACGCCGGCCGACTCCACTCCCGGCAGCGTCCGCAAGCGCTCAAGTACGCGGTTCCAGAAGCTGATTTCTTCCTGCGGGGACTTGTACTTTGTCCCGGGAATGGGCAATGACGCCGTGAGCGTGCCGTGCGGATCAAACCCCGGATTGCTGCCACGCAGGTTCCATAAACTGCGGATCATCAAGCCAGCGCCTGCCAGCAGCATGAGTGATAGTGCAACTTCGCAAACCACCAGTGCGGCCCGCGTATGATTTCCGCCCGAGTCGCCCGCTCGTCCCATTCCCTGTTTCAAGGTCTCATTTACATTGGCTTTGCTCAAGCGCCACGCAGGCATCAGTCCCGCAACAATTCCGGTCAATACAGAGACAATGAGCGTGAAAACCAGCACGCTGCCATCTAGGCCGATTCCCGTTGAACGGGGCAACTGCTGCGCCAGGAAGTGGACAATCAGGTCCACGCCGAACTTCGCCACTACCAGTCCGGCCAGTCCACCTCCCAGGGCCAGAATTATGGTCTCAATCATCAATTGCTGGATTAGTCGTCTGCGGCTCGCTCCCAGCGCCGAGCGGATGGCGATTTCTTTATTGCGCGCCAGCGCTCTGGCCAGCAACAGGTTCGCCACGTTGGCGCATGCAATCAGCAGAACAAATGCCACAGCGCCCAGCAGCACCAGCAACGCCGGCCTGACATCACCAACTATGTCCTCGCGCAAAGGCACTACCAGTGCGCCCCAGTCTTTATCGTCTTCAGGGTATTGGCGTGCCAGCCGGTCGGAAATTGCGGACATCTCTGCCTGCGCCTGTTTGATGTCCGTTCCCTGCTTGAGACGCGCAATCACGATGGAATGGTGTTCTCCACGCACGGCTGCTTCCTTCGGAGTCCAAGCCAGTGGGACCCACAACTTCTGCTCCCATGCCGGATACATGAATTCCGGTCCCATTACGCCGACCACGTTGTAAGGCTCATCGTTCATCGTGATCTGGCGGCGCACAATGCTGCGATCTCCGCCGAAGCGGCTCTTCCAGAACGCATACGTCAGCACGGCTTCGTGCTCGTGTCCCAGTTGGTCCTCGCCCTGAACAAACGTGCGGCCAAGCAGGGGCTTTGTCCCCAGCACTGCGAAAAAGTCAGATGAGACTGCAGCCGCCCGGACGTATTCAGGCTTCCCGCCTCCCGTCAGGTTCATGCTGGCGCCGCTGAAGATGGCCATTTTGTCGAAGACGTGGTTCTCGCGTTGCCAGTCGGTGTAATTCGCCGCGGATACAGAGAACCTGGTCATGCCGGGAAATTGTTTTGGCGGAGGGACATGCCACACATGGACGATACCGGAAGGGTCCTCGAACGGCAAAGGTCGCAGCAGAACAGCATTCACCACGCTGAAAATCGCCGTGTTTGCTCCGATTCCCAGAGCAAGCACCAGCACCGCCACAAGTGAAAATCCCGGGCTCTTGCGCAACATGCGCAGCCCATACTTAAGGTCCTGAATTGCCTTTGCCATTCTCGTCCTCAATAAAATGATCTTTAGACTTTGACGTGCTCGCCCCGCCGGCGTCAGCAGCAATTTGTGAGCTTAGTTGGTTCATTGCACGTCTTTATCCAAACATCTGGCCCATGAGCCCGATGAAAAGAAAGGACAGGGTTCGGAATCTTAGGAAATACCGCAGCTCGCGATGTTCAAATCTGAACATTGCCTTTCCAAATCCGCACAAGCTTGATTTGCACCTTAATTCCATAAAAAAGCCAGGCTCGATCGGAGCCTGGCTAAATTTTCTTTCTGACTGATGAGGAAGCTTACTGGGGATCGCTCACGCTCACTGGCTGTTCAGGAACGCTCGCTGTAATCACCTGCACCTGCTCCGGCTGGATCTTCACCGTGCCGAAGATGCGCTCCAGTTGCTGGAACCTGGCCACTTCATCCACCGTGTTCGTGCTCTCGGGCGGCTCAGAGATGCCCAGCGCGAACTCGTAGCAAGCCCCTGTGTTCTTATCGAGGCCCGTCTCAAAGTGATGGTAGTACCGCGCTTCGAGCTGCTCGGTAACTTCATCAGCCTTGGTGAACTCCGCGCCGCGCAGGCTCACTTTGCTCACGCCGGATTCGTCATCGGTCTCAATGGGAGTCTCATTGTTGCTCTGGGGTGAGGACATTGCAAATTGCTGGCATTGGTCTGCGCTGATCCCCTTTACTACGCTCACATTCATGAATGAGCTAACCGGGCCATTGTTCAGTTCCACCGCGGCAATGCTGCTTGCGGTGGCGTTCATGAAGTTGGTGGGCAGCTTGGCCAATTCTGCTTTGGCTTCGTCACTTTTATCCGGCGTCAGAAGCTTGTATTTCCAGGGATAGCGGAATGAGATTCCGGAAGTCTTGTCACTGTAGGTCACCGTTGCCGGCCGTTTGGTCGTCTTCTTTTTTGCGACCACCGCTGGTGTTGCTGCCGGACTCGGGCTCGGCGCGGGAAGAGCTGCAACGTTGGTGCTGGGATTTGTGTTCTGGCTGGTTTGCTTGTTCTTGCTGGAACAGCCATTGATTGCCACCGCGAATACCACGGCCAGCGCTGCCGTCATCACCGCTGTTGCTGGTATGCCCAAACCGAAGATGCGGCCCATGGCACGAGCTACACTCCGCGGCTTCCTGGGTTCTGTTGAATTAATCTGCGTCATCTTGATCACCTCCGCTGCTCGCGCAGCTGGCCTTATTGATTGCAGCGAGGTGGCCAAAGCAGAAGATATTGATTCCAGGAGAGTTATGGCGTCCAACGCGGCTCGTGCAGTGTGCCCATTCGGCGACGGCCGTGTCCGTTGAAACACACTTCTCTTGAATGAGTTTTATCTGCGCAAATCAGTTGGATCAGTGTTATCGGCGGTGAGATTTTTGCGGAAGGCTAGTTATCCGCCAGTTCCCATCCATCTTTCTTCATTTCAGATTGCAACCAGCGTTGCAGCGTGGTGCGCAGAGAAGATGGCAGATCAGAAAACTGGATTCCGTGGTGGCCTTCTTTCTGGGTCCATGCTACTCGGCCAAGAATATCCGCTGCGCTGTTAGTTCCAGGAATCGCGAAGTACAGTGACACTGGCGCGCCAAACTTCAGCGGATGGTCACTGCGTACTCCTGCGCCACCCAGGCTTAAATTTGTCAGCACGCCTTCAAACTGTTCGTTGGCGTACTTCATCATCACGGGCAATTCCAGGTCAGCGCGATAGTACTTCTGCTGGCTCACGCTTAGCGTGCCCGCCGCCGGCTTGTCTTCTTCTTCACGGTAAAGCTTCAGCTTGCGCAGCAAAGTGCGGCGTGAAATCCCCAGACTATCGGCCGCCTTGCCCTGGTTACCGTTATGTTTCTCCAATGCCTGGAAGATCATCTGTCGCTCCATATCATCCAGGTCGCCGGCAATGGGAGGAGGAGCACTCTTTTCCCGTGGCTCCGTCCCGCCAATTTGCAAATCGTCAGCGGTAATCTCATCCTGCGCATTTTCTGCCTGCAACACGGCGCGAAAGACTATGTTGCGCAGCTCGCGCACATTTCCTCTCCAGCGATTGCACAGCAGAGCGTCAATCGCATCCTGCGTAAAGACTGAATCAGGATAATGCTCATGCAGCACTTGTTCCGCGATTCCAAGCACGTCCTCTGGACGGTCACGCAACGGTGGCACATCCAGCTTGAACTGCGCCAGTCGATGATAGAGGTCCTCGCGGAATCGACCCTGGCCGACCAGGTCTTCAAGGTCGCGATTCGTGGCGGCGACAATCCGAACGTCCACGCTCACTTTTTTGCTTCCGCCCAGGCGGAAATAAGGAGCACCGTCCAGCACCCGCAACAACTTCACCTGGACTTTCAGGTCCAGATCGCCGATTTCATCCAGAAAGAGCGTTCCCTTGTCCGCCAGCTCAAAAAAGCCAGGCTTGGTGGATTCAGCTCCGCTGAACGCGCCTTTCTCGTAACCGAACAACTCGCTTTCCACCAGGTGTTCCGGAATGGCCGCGCAGTTCACATCAATCAGAGATCCATGAGAACGCAAGGAGCAATTGTGGATGTGGTGGGCAATCATCTCTTTGCCCGTTCCTGTCTCGCCCACAATAAGGACGGCGGCCGGATGGCGGGCCACCTTCTCAGCCAGTTTCATTACTCTTTTGAGCGATTCACTGCGGACAACAAGGTTTTCCATGCCGTTGCTGGTTTGGCTTGTGGCGACTGAATTTTGTCCGTGGGCTGTTGGCATGAGCAGCGGCTTGCGGTATTAAATTGAGTGCTGGTCTGGGCTAATCATGTAGCAATTCTTTCCCTTAAGCAATAAAGAAAGTAGGGCAGGTAAATTACTTTAGTTAAGCCCCATAGGAGAGCGTGAAATTGATGTTTTCAGAGAGAAGTGTAGTTGCACAGTCGTATTAACTGCGACGATAAAATGTCACCCCCTGAGAGATTTAGGTAACTGCGGATAAAGCCGGTCGTCCGCCGAGGTTATAAATGCGGGGCGGTTTGGATGTGCGTTTTAAGGCCGAGGAGAGAATGGCCGGTTTGGGTTCCGTGAGTTCCTGCAGCGGACGTTGCAGGGTAAGCAAGAGTTGCTGGCCCAAGAAGAAGCGCAGTGATCCATCGAGCTGGTGCGAGAGTTCCACGACTTTGCCGGCCAGGCTGTGGCGAGAAGGCAGTGGAGGGAGCTGAAAAACTTCTCCTGCCCAGGAGACGGTATTATCCCCCGCGACCACGCGCTGATAGCGAAAGCTGAGACAACGAGCCAGATCAAAGCGGTGGGGCAGGTGGCGAAAGTCATTGGTGGAGTCCAGCGGCGGGAACGGCAAAGCGGTGGTTGAAGTCGGCCAGGAAAACCGCCAGCACGGCATTGGCCTGCTCCAGAGTGCAAGCCCGAGCCAGACGGAGTTCGCTGATAAGACGGTCCTGAAAGGTACGCCACAGACGTTCAATGCGGCCTTTGGCTTGTGGCGAGTTGGCTGGGATCTGCTGGATGCCGAGCTCTTCTAAAGCGCGGCCCACTTGTGTGGGAAACTGCTGTCCGGCAAGTTCCTCCTAGACGCGACCAGTGGGGATCATTGCGTTGAAAGATGCCATGGCGATCGCGATAGAGGCTCAAGGGAATGCCGTGGGTGGTGAATAGGGTGTGCATACAGCGGAAGTAGCCGGTGGCATTTTCTGCCTCCAGTTGGAAGCGGGCGGCCAGAGCGCGGCTGGTGGCATCGTCCTGAAAGCCGATCAGGGTAAGGCGGGGACCGCGACCTTCCAACCAGTCGTGTCGGCTGGCATCGGTGAGAAGCATCAGGCCGAAGCGTGGACGGCGTGGACGGCGGGCCCGATACTGACGCGGGCGACGCTTCTGGGGAGAAGGTCGTTTGGCCTTGCGCAAAATACGGCGTACGCTCTCCCGGCTCAAGGTAAGGCCTTCGTTCTCGACCAGCTTTTGCCGTAGGTGAGAGTCATTGAAGCCGGCATACTTGCCCGTAGCTAATTCCACCACGCGCTGGCGCAGGGATCGATCCAGGGCCCAGGATCTGGGTTTACCACGGTTGCCATGCCGCACCCAGTCGGCGGAGTCGGGCCGGTAACGGCGCTTGAGGCGCTGCACCTGGCGTTCACTGCGCTGCAGTAGACCGGCGGCTTCGCGTACGCTCAGCCGCCCGTCCACTGCTTTTTCAATCACTCGCATTCTCTGCAACTCCTTCTGACTCAAGGAATTTAAGGAATTTTTTATGATAGGGAATTATTTTATCTTCTGTTTTCAGAGCGCAGTTTACAGCGCTTGAAAAGGGGCATAGAATGCTGAGTTTTCTTCTGATACCCATCTTTGAGGCAACTATGTCCTTAAGAAAGTCCTTGTTTATTGTATTGCTTCTGACGGCGTTCGCCTTCCCGCAAGCCAGCCCTAAGAAGACAAACAAGAAAGCTGCTGCCGCCACCACCCCGGCAGCTTCTGACTCTAAGCCCGTCGCGCGTCCAAAATCGTTTGATATCGACGCCATGGATAAGACGGTCAACCCCTGTGATGACTTTTATGAGTACGCCTGTGGCAATTGGCGCAAGAATAATCCCATTCCGCCCGATCAGGCGCGCTGGGGACGCTTTAATGAATTAGCTGAATACAATCGCCAGATCCTTCACCAGATTCTGGAAAAAGATTCAGCCAACAATCCCAAGCGCAATCCCGTCCAGCAGAAGATTGGCGATATGTACGAATCCTGCATGGACGAGAAGGCCGTCAACGCCAAAGGCAGCACCCCCATCAAGCCCGAGCTGAGCCGCATTGCGGCCATCTCCAATAAAGACCAGCTCATGGCTGCGGTCGCCTACCTTCACTCCCGGGGCGTGCCGGCACTGTTCGGCTTTGGTTCCCAGCCAGACTTGCACAACGCCAGCATGATGGTCGCCAATATATTCCAGGGCGGCTTGGGACTCCCGGATCGCGATTACTACCTTGGACAGGACGACAAATCAAAAGAGACTCGCGAAAAATATCTGGAACACGTCAGCACCATGTTTACGCTTCTGGGCGATGCCCCTGATGCCGCCAAGAAAGAAGCGCAGACAGTGATGGACATAGAGACCAAACTGGCCGACGCTGCTTACGAGCGTGTCAAAATGCGCGATCCCAGGACCCGCGATCACAAAATGCCGCTCTCGGACCTGCAGAAACTGGCGCCGAATTTTGAATTTGCCAAATTTTTCGTGGATACCGGCGCGCCCAGCTTCACGGATGTGAATGTCGTTCCGCCAGATTTCTTTCAGAAAGTAAACCCCGTGATTGACACCGTTCCACTTGCTGACTGGAAGACCTATCTGCGCTGGCACGTAGTGGATGCAGCGGCGCCTATGCTTTCGAATAAGTTCGTTGACGCCAACTTTGAATTCTTCGGCAAGTACCTCAACGGACAAAAGGAGCTGCAGGCCCGCTGGAAGCGTTGCGTCCAGACAACTGACCGTCTGCTGGGTGAGGCACTGGGGCAGCCCTACGTGGACGAAACCTTCGGCCAGGAAGGCAAGGACCGCATGCTGCAGATGGTCAAGGAACTGGAGGCGGCGCTGGGTGATGATATCCAGAACCTTGACTGGATGACTCCTGACACCAAGAAGAAAGCGGAAGGAAAGCTGCAAGCCATTACCAATAAGATCGGCTATCCCGACAAATGGCGCGACTACAGCACAGTCGTCATCAAGCGCGGTGATTTTCTTGGCAATGCCCAGCGTGCTCGTGCTTTTGAAGTGCATCGCAACTTGAACAAAATCGGCAAACCCCTCGACAAGAAAGAGTGGGGCATGAGTCCGCCGACCGTGAATGCCTATTACAGCTCCTCAAACAATGACATTAATTTCCCCGCCGGAATTCTGCAGCCGCCGTTCTTTGATAAAACTGCGGACGATGCTGTGAACTTTGGCGGCATCGGCGTAGTCATTGGTCATGAGTTGACCCATGGCTTTGACGACCAGGGCAGCAAGTTTGATGCTGAAGGCAACTTCAGCAACTGGTGGACTGATGCCGACCGCACCGAGTTTGAAAAACGTACTGGCTGCGTTGCCGATGAATACAGCAAGTTCTCTCCGGTGGATGATGTCCACCTCAACGGGCGTCTGACCCTGGGTGAGAACACTGCTGACAACGGCGGCAGCCATATTGCGCTCATAGCGTTGCGCAAGCGCATTGAGCACGATCCCTCGATCGGCCAAACAAAAGAAGGATTTTCGGCCGAGCAGCGCTTCTGGCTGGGCTTTGCCCAGGTGTGGTGCCAGAACCAGACCGATGAAAGTTCCCGGCTGCTGGCTAAGGTGGATCCTCACTCACCCGGCAAGTTCCGTGTGATCGGGACGGTGCAGAACAGCGCGGACTTCGCCAAAGCATTCAACTGCAAAAAGGGAGACAAGATGGTCAGCGACAACGCCTGTCACGTCTGGTAGTCGCAAAAGTTCTTCCAAAATTTTGGCCGCATCGCTTCATGCTGATGCGGCCTTTCTTCGTCTGAGCCTGAATCTGCTTTTTCTAGGATGATCTCTAATTTTCAGCGGTCCATTTTGGCGCTTCTAAGGTTTCGGGCCCCTTTCCTTATCATTTCTTAATGAAAGTTCCTGCTTTCTAGGGGATCAACGTCAATGCGCGGCACCGTGCCAAAGTCCGTCGTGCCGCGATGTGACTAAGTTTGAACCGCAAGGAGCGCAGTCAATGAATCGCAGCCAGCTGGATTTTTTTCTTCGCCAAGCCTCGCCAGCACGCATCCGGGAGGCGGAAAACGCACGCAAAAATCGGGCAGAAATACTCCGGGCCTACTCCACAGGACAAGTTACTCGCCGGGATCTGATCAAATGGGGACTCATCACCACCGGGGGTGCATTGGCCCCCATTTCAGGATTAAGTCCATTCGCAAAAAGTGTTTACGCCGATTCCAGTATTCCCACCGGTGCACCTCCCAGTCCGCTCTTTGGCGTTCAGCCCTTCAGCACCCCAATGCCTCGGTTTGATGTGATTCCTCGCGGAAACAACCCGCTGAGTGGAGACCTCAACCCGGTACCGCAGGCCGAATCCAACCAGACACAGCAGCCGGTCGATCCCGCGCTGGGCGGCGGCATGGGCCCTATCGAAGGTCGACCTCCTGGACCAATCTGGGCGCATCAGCAGTTCACTCAATTTCCACCAAGGATTTCCATTGAGATGTCGCAGGCGCAGGCCACCACGAACACGGTTTACAATCCCGGCGTCGCGTCGCAATTCAACTCAGAGATTGATCCAACGCAGCCCATTCCGCTGAAGTTCCATCCGCAGTTTCCCACGCAGGCGCCGAACTCGGTTTGGACCTTCAACGGAACCATCCCACCCAAACTGGTGCAGGGCCGCTATGGCGAGCCGATCCTGTTCCGTCATCACAACAAGCTGCCTGTTGATGTGAATGCGAACAATGGCTTCGGACGGAACACCATCTCGACCCACGAACATAATGGACACCATGGCGCGGAAAACGATGGCTTCACTGGTGCGTTCTTCTTCCCCAACCAGTTCTACGATTATCACTGGCCCATCGTGCTGGCCGGACTTTTTGAAATCAACACAAATGCAACCGATCCCCGTGCTGGCAGCCCTGACGATAGCGGAGGTATCAATAAGGTCCCGGGCGATTGGCATGAAACCATGTCAACCCACTGGTTCCACGATCACATGTTCACGTTCACTTCGCAGAACGTGTACAAGGGCAACGCTGCCATGTTCAACATTTACAGCGCGCTAGATCGTGGCAATGAAGCCATCAACGACAGCGTGAACCTGCGGCTGCCCTCCGGCACGCTGAAGTCGTTTGGCAACCTGGAATACGACATCAACCTAATGCTTGCCGACAAAGCCTTTGATTCCACTGGGCAGCTGTTCATGGATATCTTCCAGTTCGACGGTTTCCTGGGTGACGTGATGACCGTGAATTTCATATTCAAGCCGTTTTTTGAAGTGGAGCGCCGCAAATACCGTTTCCGCATCCTGAACGCCAGTGTGTCACGCTTCTTCAAGGTGGCCATCGCGGATGCCAATGGCCATGCGGTGCAGATGATTCAAATCGCCAACGACGGCAATTTGTTCCCGTCTCCCGTCACGCTGAGCCAACTCGATGAACAGGGTATTGCGGAAAGATACGACATCGTGGTTGATTTCTCGCAATTCAGCATCGGCAGCAAGGTATGGATGGTGAACTTGTGCGAACACCAGGATGGCAAGGAACCGTCTGCAGACCTTACGCTGTCTCAAGCATTGTCCGGGCAATCATCAGATCCATGTGTCGGCAAATTCCTGGAGTTCCGGATTGTGCGTAACCCCGCTCAGCCCGATCAGAGCCAGGTGCCGGCTGTCATGATTCCTAACCCCGATTTAACAAATATCCCGGTTTCCCGCCATCGCACCTTCCAATTTTCACGCGACGCTTCGCAGCCTCTGCGGGCGAGCGAAGAAACCTACACGACCGGTGCAGGTGGACAGAGTGGACCGTGGGGAATTAGGACCGATAATGGACAAGTACTCGACGCGAGTTGGGGACGCATTTCGGCCGCCCCAAGCTACGGCACGCGCGAGATCTGGACACTGCAAAACGGTGGCGGCGGCTGGGATCACCCCATCCACATCCACTTTGAAGAAGGCCAGATTCTGGCCCGCAACGGCAGCGCTTCAAACGTTCCTGCATGGGAGAAAGGCCGCAAGGACGTATATCGTCTGCGTCCGGGCGGGAGCGTGACCCTGACCATGCAGTTCCGCGACTGGGGCGGCATGTTCATGGAGCACTGCCACAACACAGTGCATGAAGACAACGCCATGCTGATTCGTTGGGAAATTGACAACGGAGGCGCGCCGTTCCTGCGTCCGCTTCCCACGCCGGTTCCGACCCCGCAAGGCGTCAGTTTTGTGCCACCCGACGACATTGCTCCCACTGCTTTCTAGTGAGTGGTGTTAGAGGTACGAACGGGACTGGCGGGCTGTGCTCAGCTCGTCAGTCCTCACCCAAACATCGAAGACGCATCGGCGGCGGGGTCATTCAGTCGTGACCAGACTCTGGTAAGGAGGCTTGGGCGTCCATTCCCCGAAGAGGCCGGGAAACTCCTGCGCCTGATCCGTGGGCCATTGTGGCAGATTTCCTGCAACTGGTCATAGAGGCACATTCGTGCGCGATGGAGCCGCGTGTTGGCGGTGTCTATCTTGATGTCCAGTTCGGCCGCAACTTCAGCCATGCTCAGCTCGTGAATCTGCCGCAAAACAAAGACTCGCTTATAGATTTCACCCAGCGATTCCAGGGCCGAAAGAAACTCCACCTCAAGTTCCTTGAATTCCAGGGTGTCTGCCGGCGAGCCTCGCGGATCAATGAAATCTGTTCCTTCGCGGCTCTCATCATCCTCTGAAATCTGGACCGTAAATCGCAAACGCCTCTTATTTCGCTGTATGGCTTTTAGCGATTCGTGTGTGGCAATTTGCAGCAGCCAGGGTCGGAAACTGTGACCGGGACGCAACTGGCCGGCATGCTGTATCACCTTCAGCAGGCATTCCTGCAGGACGTCCTCTTCATCGGCCTGACCACGCGTAATCGAGCGGATGGCTGTTTTGAGTTTTTGCAGGTGCAGCGAAAGCAGGGGAAGCAGAGCTTCTGTTTCGCCTGACCGCAACCGGCTAATCAGCAAAGCCTCCTCTGTCACGAAACCAGTTTCCCAAACGTCACCGATCTTCTGAGTCCACACAGGAGAAACTCGCTGTTCCTGCAGCGAAGAATCAACTACTGCGGCCAGCGTTTTAGGAAATTCCCCAGCCTTGTAGCGAAGCCGTCCGCCACATGGGCTGCTATCAATGAGTGCTGCTGGGAAAATTTGCGAAGCGTCCTGAAGTACAACTGTAACTTGTCCACGCGAAGACAGGCGCACTACTGCCCGTCTGTCGGGGCTGGCACCCGGAGACATACCAACCTCCTGAAAGACCTTTAATTTTGATTTGAAAAAATGCGGCAGGCTGCGCCGCTAGCTTTGTCAGAGATTCTCGTCTGGACCCCACCCAACAAGCAAACAAATTATCATCTTAGGTCTTTGGGATCATTCATTGACCTTGCTGAGGAGCTGTAGAGGGCAAAGCGTGGGACTCTGTAATTTGTAAAGTTTGGCAACCCTTATTCTTAACTAAATCTACAAAGCTGCCCATGGAAAACAGCATCTCCTGGCTTACTTCGGTTACTTGAGGGTTATATCAACTGGCGATATAAAAGTTACATTCGAGAGCTGTAACTCGCCTGGGATGGTGGGCCGCACGGCTCAAGTGCAAGGGAAGGTGGGAGATGCAAGACAAAAAGCACTTAAAAGTCCAGGGCATCCGTTTTGCACGCTCTTTGCAAACCCTGCTCAAGATGGTCAACATGTTCTCCGCGGACCATAAGAGCACATCCGGACTGATGCAGCGCACGTACGAGTTACTCAATCCTCTGGTAAAGCAGTCTCGCTGTCTTACGGTCGGCTTCGTTGATCAGAGAATACTTCTCAATAACATTCTCACCGTGGAAGAAAGCCTGAAGCCCCTTGAAAACGAATTCCTGAAGCGGGGTATTGGGGCCGTTACTTTTGATGCTGGCATCACGCTCACTGCCTTCCGTGAAGCCATGGCGTGCATTGGGGCCAATCCAAAGGTCATTGAAGAAAACGGAGGCCTGCTTCCATTTCTTGAACAGCGGAAGCTGGAATTTGTGCGTATCTTCCCCGCCTCGAAAACGGAGAAGCGTAACGAAGAAGGCGATACCATCCTTGAGATGGGCTCGGAAGAGTACCTTATCTCGAAAGCTCTTACCGATATCAACAGTGGTTTTTCTCAGGGCATCGATTCCGTATTGAGCCACATGGAAGCTGCCGCGAGTTTCGGTGATGGTAATCGCGGAAATGCACCGGGTACATCGACCGGTTCCGGGTTTGGTGGAACAGGCAACGGCTTTGGTGCTGGAACGGGCAACGGCGTGGTCATTGGGTCTTCCGGAAGTGCGTTGGCCGCCAGCTCTAGCGGCCATGTTGGAGATCTGCAGCGTATAGCCGAACAGAAATTTGAAGCCTTCCTTAAGAATCCCGAGCAGGACCCGCAAACCGCATATGTGGAACTTGCCAAAATGCTGCAAGCAGTCCGGCCGGACGTGGTTTTAAACAACCTGGTGAGTGACGGTAGTGAAAGCAATGCCGCACGACAGCAGGAACTTACAGCAGAGGTGTTTGAAGATTCAGCCCTGCGGTGGGCCATGAAAAAGCTGGCCGTAGTGCCCGCTGGTGATGATGCTGTCATTGTGGAAGAACAGATTTTTCGCGTGCTCATGCGCAGCTTGCATGCGACCCACGCTGCTGCCCGGCTGGCAAGAAGACTTTCAGAACTGGCAAAAGAATACGCACTGCCGCCGCAGACGCTGGCCCGGATTGAGGCGGAAGTCCGCTGGCTGACGCTTACGCCGCATCAGAAGCTTTGTGAGCTTCTCGCTATAGCGCATTTCAGCTCATCCGAATTTCGTCGGTCTCTGGAGCTGATCAAAGAATTTATCCGCCAGGGCGAGCCCGAACAAGCCATGGCGCTGGGCCTGCAATACTTCTCGATTTTTGACAACCCGCTCGAGCTTGAGTTGCACGAGGTGGCCCGGGTACCCGAGCTCCTGCGCGCTCTTGCCGGAACCCAGGGTGAATTCTGGCAGGCCGTGACTGACTGGCTGACGGGAACGCTTGCCAGTCGCAAACTCAATCCCATGCTGCATTTCCAGATTGTCAACGGGTTGGCGACTCTGGCCAGAATTGCGGCTACGTATGAGCACTTTGACCTCGTCCAGAAAGTTGGCCTGGCTTTGGATGCCAGCACGGCAAGCGATCCGGCAGCGCACCAGAAATGCTGTGCAACAGCCGTCATCTCATTGCTTCCACCCTCAGCCGTGGATCGCATCACAGAGATGTTCTTTGAGAGAAGGAATGATTCGGCGTGGATGAAGCTGGCTGCCAACGTCCTGCGCTGGGCTGGCCCGGACGCCATTGAAAGAATTTTCATTGCTCTTGACGGCGAGGTAGTCGCGGTAAACCGGCTGGCCCTGATTCGTTTACTCGCACGCGTCGGCCCTTCTGCGCTAACGCCGGCAAGAAAACGGCTGCAGCGTACAGAATGGTATGTGGTGCGCAACGCCTGCAAGATTCTTGGCGAGCTGAAGGACCCGGAACTCCTGCAGCACATTCGGCCGGTGTTTGAGAACAAGGACGACCGTGTGCAGAAAGCAGCTCTGCAGTCAATCATCGATTCCCATCTGCCGGGCGTTGCAACCACCCTTGCCGTGGTTATTCCGCAGCTTTCTCCCGTTTTGCTCGAAGAAGCGCTCTATGAGCTGATGTTTCTTGCTGATCCTGAAAGCCTGCCCGCCCTGGAGCGTTGCTTCTCCTCACCATTGCCCGCCGCACTGCTCTGGCGCTTGGTGACTGTTGTCGCCGCCATCCAGACCACGGAAGCTGACAACCTGCTGACAGCAATTATGAACAATCCAGCCCTGCCGCAAAATGTCTCCACTGCGGCAAAACGCGCTATGGAGAAGCGTCCGTTTGCCAGGACAGCCAAGCCAGAGAAAAAAGGCCCTGCCGATCCAGGATTGGTGACCCAGGAATTGGGCTACGCCGGCGCATAATTAAGATACGTCATGCACTCCAATCAGCTTGAAATCGATTTGTAACTACAAGCCGCGCAACGCCGGAGCTACCGGCTGCCGTGCCGCCCGGATCGCGGGAAAGATTCCGCCCAGCACTCCCATCCCAAGAGCGAAGATGACTCCGCTCAGCAAGAGTGGAGGCGTGATCTTGAATGCAAAAGCCAGGTGCGAGAACGTCTGCCAATTCATGGCGCCGGTGGTGAGGCCATTGATAGGAAGAACCGCGACACAACCGAGTACCCCGCCCACAAAAGAGATCAGCAGAGCTTCAATCGTAAATGACACCACAACGCTGGTAGCGGCAAAGCCGAGGGCCCGCAACGTGGCAATCTCTCGCGAACGCTCCGAAACAGCCGAGTACATGGTGTTCAGCGCCCCGAAGATTGCGCCGATGCCCATAATGGCAGCCACAATGGAGCCCAGCCACTTGATCATGGTGCTGAGCATGACCGATTGTTTCTCGTAATAGTCGACTTCACGAATGATGTCTACGCTCATTCGCGGATCTGCGGTTGACCGCATCTTTGAACTCTTGCAACGCATCCGGCGAGTTCAAATGCACCGTAACGGAATTAAAGAAATCTTCCGGCCGGTGAAAAGCCTGCTTGAGCAGCTTGGCATCGCACCACAACTCGGAGTCGAAGGCGCTTCCTCCGGCATTAAATACGCCGACTACTCGCCACGTCGCTCCGCCGAACCTGACTGAGTTTCCCAGAGACAGCCCTGCATAGGTGTGGCTTACGTTCCTGCCGATGATCAACTCATACAGCCCCGGCTGAAACATGCGGCCTTCAGCGATCTTGATCTTCTGGCGGACCTCCATGGCTTTGGCCGATACACCACGAACCTGCACGTTCGCGTCTGTGCCGGTGGACACCAGTGGAAATGGCGCTATGAGAACCACCTCGGGACTGACTTCCGGCTGGCCCGAGCCACGGGCTACGCCGGGCTCATCCTGAAGAATTCTGGTCTGCTCCAGGGGAACATTGCTGTCCATTTCTGACGTGGACCCAGCTCTCCTGACAATAGCATTGTCGTACTCGCCGGAGGAGACCAGCGTTGCCTTGAATCCTTTCGCCAGTGACAGCACCGCTACAAAAACACCTACGGTTCCGGCAATACCAAGAATGGCCACCACGGCAGAGGTCCAGCGCTGCCTGACGCTGCGGAAGTTGTAAACAACCGGAATTGCCATGTCATACCCTCCTCAGCGCATCGATAACGCGGAGCCTCATAGCTGTGATTGAAGGCAAAAGTCCACTCACTGCTCCCACCAGCACTGCCACACCCACTCCTAACAGAAATATTTCCGTGGACAAATACATAAGGGGCAGAAATTGCCTTATCGGATTGACGTTGGCCGGCAATAGTGTGAAGCCCTTGGCCAGGAGCAAGCCAAAGGTTCCACCAATCAATGCAATCACCGTGGATTCGCACAGCACCAGGAACATCACGAACTTGTCCGAATATCCAACCGCCTTTAGGACAGCGAGTTCTGACGTGCGTTCGCGAACCGCAATCGCCATGGTGTTGCCCGTGACCAGCAGAAGCGTGAAAAACACAATCGTGCCAATGCTCGTGATCAGGAATTGAATGTTGCCCATCTGCTTGGCAAAGCCGGCGGCAAAAGACGACTCGGTGTCGGTGCGGGTTTCATAGTCCGAGTTGGCGAACATTGTATCTACGGCCTTGGCAATGCGCAGGGCATCATCCGGGTTATCGATTTTGATCGTGTACCAGCCCACCATCCCGATATAACTCGTGAATTTGTGGGTTTCCAAATAATTCTCAAAGTTGTCCCAGTGAAACCAGAACTGTGTTTCATCGTCCTGAGGGCGGGTGCCCTGGTAAATGCCGTCAATATTGAAATCCCAGGCGCCCGGCAGGAATGTGCCCTGGATTGGAATCTTGTCTCCTACTTTCCAGCCAAAGCGCTTAGCGGTGAAGGCGCCGACAATTGCTCCCTGACGGTCTTTTACGAAGTTCTGCCACTGCTCGTCCGGAATTTTGAACTCAGTAAAGATCTGCCGTTGGGTTGTAGGATCTATCACGAACTGGGCAAAAAAGTTTTTGGGATCCTGATATACGCCGCCGAACCAGTTGTAGTGAGTGACTCCCTTAACGCCGGGAATCTGAAGAATGCGGTCCTGGTAGGACAGAGGAAGCGGGTTAATCAAGCCGATGCGATTCGTGGTGACCAGACGGTCCGCCCCGGCAACTTCCACCCCCTGGTTGAATGCCGTCTTGATCACAATCAGCAGACCAAAGAGGCACATTGCCACGGCAAAAGAGCCGATCGTCAGCAACAGCCTGATCTTCTTGCGAAACAAATTTGCCAATATCAATCCGCCGTACTTCATCGCGCAGCTCCGCTGAAGGCGCCTGCACCTTCAAGTCTCCCGGCTTCTACCAGTGCGCCTTTCTCGAGGTGGAGAGTAACATCAGCCCGTTTTGCCACCACAGGATCGTGAGTCACCATCAGCACAGTCTTCCTGTATTGCTTTACCAGCGTGAGCAGCAACTCCATGATTTCGTCGGCGCTCTTGCGGTCCAGGTCGCCGGTGGGCTCGTCGCAAAGCAGGAACGTGGGATCGGAAACAATGGCGCGAGCGATGGTCACGCGCTGCTCTTGGCCGCCGGAGAGCTGCCGGGGGAAGTGGTGCATTCGGTCAGACAATCCCACCACGCCGAGTGCAGTCTCCACGTGCTTGCGCCGCTCTGACCTGGAAAGCTTGGTCAGAAGCAACGGCAACTCCACGTTCTGAAACGCAGTGAGGACTGGGATAAGGTTGTACATCTGGAAGATGAAACCTACATGCCGGGCGCGCCATTCCGTTAGCGTACTGCGGGACATGTGCGTGATCTCGTCACCTGAGACGGTGATGCTTCCGGCTGAAGGCACATCCAGGCCGCCCAGCAGGTTGAGCAGAGTGGTTTTGCCTGACCCGCTTGGCCCCATGAAGGCCACAAAATCTCCCTGATCCACGTCAAGGTTGAGGCCCTGCAAAACGTGAATTTCCTCGCCGCCGCGGTAATACTTTTTATCCAAGCCACGCACACGAATAAGACTTGAGGTCCCGGACCCGTCAACACGAACCATCATCCACTCCTTATTGTTTCGTTTCCACGCTTTGGCCTTCGTGCAATCCATCAGCGCCACGGACAACCACATCGTCCCCGGGAACAAGTCCGGCCATAACGTCAACGTCGGCTCCGTGCTCATTGCCCAATTTGACTGCCCGGCGCTCCAGCTTTTTGGCCTTCACCACGTACACAATCGGCCGCCCGCCGTCGTCGCGCACTGCGCTCCTGGGAATAACTGCCCGTGGTTCTTCACCTTTGCCTGTCTTGGATGGCTCATCGCCGAGAAATGCCACCTTCACTCCCATGTCCGGAAGGATGCGCGGATCAAGCTTGTCAAATGAAACGCGGACTTTCACCGTAGCCTTTTGCCGGTCTGCTGTGGGAATCACGGTGCGAACCTTCGAAGGAATCTGCCAGTCGGGATAGGCGTCCAGAGTAGATATTACTTTTTGGCCCGGCTTGACGCGGGCTATGTAGGACTCGTTTACGTCCACCTCGACTTCGAGCGATTTCATGTCCACCACGGTCGCAACCCCAGTTCGAGTAAAGCCTCCGCCGGCCGAAACCGGGGAGACGATCTCGCCCCTTTGGGCGTCTTTGGAAACCACCTTACCGTCAAACGGTGAGCGCAGAGTGCAATTCTCCACGTCTTCCTTAGCTACAAGGATACGGGCGTCGGCGGCGCGGGTTTGCTCTTTGGTCAGCGCAATTTTGGAACGCAGGCTGTCTGCGGTCATCTGTGCCGTGTCCAGTGCCTCCTGGCTGTTAATCCCGGAAGCTCGCATCGATTTGGCTCGCTGCAATTGGCGGTCAGCATTAGTGAGCTGCACTTCAAGGTCAGATAGAGCTGCAGCCGTGGCGTCGCGATCGGTCTTTGCCGAGGCCAGCGCCGCGTTCTGCTGTGAACAATCCAGAAGAGCCAGCACCTGTCCAGCATGCACTTGCAGCCCCTCTTCGGCATAGACCTGCTCTACTCGTCCTGTAACTTTGGCAGCCACCGTGGCCCGGCGGCGCGGCGTTACGTAACCGCTTGCATTGAGCAGAGCGGTGGCACGGGCGTCATTTGCGGCACGCGCGGCTGAAACTTCGACAATTGGCGTTTGTCCGCGAAAGGCAAGAAACAATCCGCCAAGCACCACGATCGCTCCCAGGCTGGCGGCAAACAATCCAAGTCGTTTACCGGTGTTGCCCTTGCGGCGTGACCTGTCTTCAATCCTGAGCGAGCTCAGGTCGTGCTGCGGAGGTTGTGAGAGAGTAGTCATACAAAATCCGGGCCGGAGAATCCGATCATACCCGGCGACGAGGGCTGTTAAACCGTATATCCATTTTCTCTTAATAATAAATGAGCAGCCCGCCTTGTGCTCCTTGACGATCAGGCAGCAAATGTGAAAATTAGATTAGGTTTATTTTGCTGGGCTCGTCGGCTGCTGTGAGGTTTTCCGGATCAATGCGCGCCGATTTCTGCTCAAATCTCTCCCGTCGCGATTAGAAGGATAGCGTGCGTCTCCCCTTAGACCCCGCCACAGCACCTGATTGAAAGCTGCGCTGTCAATGTTGTCTTCCACGCTGAAATCGTAGCCCTTGGTTTGTTGAGCCCAATAACTGGAATCGTGCATGGGGGTGGCAGTTTGTGCTCTGGTTCCTGCTTCTTTGCCTGCTGCTTGCAAAATCGGCAATTTAGTGCTGCGGAGAACTTCCGGTACACGAGCGATGTAACTCCAGTTTGCTTGTTGCTGCGAGAAGACCTCGGTCATAGCCGGCTGCAACGCATCATTGAGTCCCATGGGTCTCATTCCAAGGACCTCTTCGATGGTCCGCAGCACGGAGACTGTGGTGTAGTGCTTTGAAACCACTGCGCGATGTCTCACATAAGGCCCAATCACGTAAGCCACGCTGCGGTGAGCGTCTACGTGATCCGGCCCATTTTGCGCATCGTCTTCCACGATGAAGATAAGCGTGCTGTCCGCGTATTTGCTGTGGGCCACTTTCTCTGCCACCAGGCCAATGGCGTAGTCATTGTCGGCCATCATGGCTTCCACAGTGTTCACCCCATCAATGGCATCAGCAAAACTCCCGAAATGATCGTGCGGCAGCCGGAGCAACTCCAACGCCGGCAGGTTCTCATTTTTAACGTAGTCATCGAATTCACGCTCCCATTCCTTGAAGCGCCAGTAATCAGGAAAGCGCATATCGAATCCGCGAAAGTACAGATCGGTGATCCCGCCCAGCGCCGCTTTAGTAGGCGCGGCTACAGGGGTGCCGCTGTCGAACGGGTTTCGCAGTAGAGGAACAGAAGGCCCACCCTCCTTCGTGGCTGAATAGTGAGCAAGATCGACAAAGAAGCCATAGTTGCGGATGGTGAGCTTTGCGCGTAGCGCCGTGTCCCAAAGATATCCAGCACCTGCGGCGCTGTCGCCGGGGCCGTCTGGTGCAGCCACATCAGCACGGCCCGGTAGCTGATCTTCCGAATCCTCCAGCTTGATATTGGTGCGGTCTTCAGGTTTAGTTGCGCCCATGTTGATGCCGCGGTTCACTCCTTCCACGTCATAGCCAACTCCACGCCCGGCATAGTTCAGCGGAATGGTACGTTCCGCTTCATCCGTGGTGCGTGCCGCTGTGCTCCAATTCCAGCCCAAACCGCTGACTTCGCCGCTGTCGTAAAAATTATCCAGGGTAACAAAGCGCCTGGCCAGTTCATGATGGTTGGGCGCAATTGCATCGGGGAAGAGCGTGAGCGAGGGATCACCATTGCCTTTTTCCAGATCCCCGAGCACCTGATCATAGCTGCGGTTCTCCTTCACGATGTAGATCACATGATGGATGCGCTGCCGCAAGAAGGAGGACATTGCCTGCTCACGATCTGCTTTGGCTTGCGAGATGAAATCATTATTGCGCGCCACCTGCGCCGTTAGTCGCTGGAGTTCAGGGGTTGGCGGTACCGGAAGCGCTTCGAGAGATCCTTTCTCGAGTTGCAAGACGTACTCCTGGGCCGCTGCGCAGGGACGGTGACCCGAAGTGTTCAGGTCATTGCGGCAGCCGTGGGGATTGGGCCCGGGAACAGATTTTGCATTTACGACATAAAGCAGACCGCCATCACGACTGACACTCACCGCATTCGGATACCAGCCAGTGGGAATCAATCCCACAACCCGGCTGTCGTCGAGGTCTTTGTCAATCCGTATTACTGCTATGGAGTTTGTGCCACCATTTGTGACATAAAGCGTTTTCTCATCCGGGGAAAGGGCCAGTCCGGTGGGATTGCTGCCTTTGAAGCCTTCGCGATTCGGCAGAATTTCAGTGGGCGCTGTGGTTTTGATTTCAGCGACCACCTTATCTTTTGTCGTGTCAATGATCACCACTGAGTCGCTGTTATCCGCCACAGCAAACAAAAGCGTTTGAGCCTTGTTCAGGAGGAGCTTGCCTGGCTCCCCGCGAAGTTTGATTCTGGTTGTGATTCTTGGAGTGTTTGCTAGATCAAGCACCACAATCTCGCGGTCCCGTAAGCTGGAGATATAAGCCTTGTCATTGCCGCGGAACACAGCCGCATACGGATACTCACCTCCAGGCACGCCCTTTTGCGCGGAATCGTTTTTTCCCGGACGCAAGTCGAGTTCGGCCGTAACTTTCTTTGCGCCAACATCCACCAGTGAAACCGAATCATTCATGTAGTTGACGACGAGGAGGCGCGAGCCGTCCGCGCTTACTGCCAGTCCCGCAGCAACGGGTTTGTTGCCTTTGGTTTTTTCATCCTCACCTGTATAGATTCCCAAACCGAATTTGTGCTGCAGCGCAACGGGCGGCAGCGTTTCTGACCAGTGGCCGTCTTTCTGCTCAAAGAAATGAACATTGTCATCCGAGCCGCCTGAAACATAGAAATGGCTGCCCTCCGGTGACCAGGCTATGCCCATATAGGTATTAGGAATCTGGAGCACCTGTACCTTCACCGGCGTTTTTGCGCCTACGTCATAGACGAAGACGTACTCGCTTGACAGCGCGGAAATGGATTTCCCTTTGTTGTCGTAAATGCGATTGAAGCCGCTTGTGAGCACCAGAAGCGTTTTGCCATCCGGACTCAGCGCCGCGGCAATGGGATGGTCCGCTGTGTAGTCCGGCATCTCAGGAAGATCAGGATTGAGCGGCAGAATGATCGTCCCCGGTGCGGCGGCCGGAGTGATGCTCATGCCTGTAGGCAGAACTGCCGCCTTTTTCAGGCGAGACTCAGCGCAGCCCACCAGCAACAGGAGCAGCAACAGGAGACTGCTGCTGCAACGTCGGAAATCGGTCCGCCAGCCCGTGATTCTCATGAGTTCTTATGTGCCTTGAGCTCTTGTTTGAGCTGCTGGGTGGGAATCTTCCCCAATGTAGTGTTGAGTACTGATGCCAAACGGATTCCCGCCAGCGCCAGCTTTTGGTCAATCAGCCTGATATTTGCGTCGTAATAAGCCTGGTCAACGCTGGCAGGTTTGTCCTGCAAAATCTTCCGGCCCTCTGAGTGTGACTCATTGGCCCAGTCTACCGGACCACCTCCGGCCCTCTGGTCCAGATGTTCGGTGCGAATCAATTTTTGAACTTTGCGCACATAACCATGCTCTGACAGTCCAGCATGTTCCAGCAGGATATCGTCCCAAACCCAATGGAGATTGCATGGGTAGTCTCCGCACTGCGGATTGCCAAACGCGGGCAGTTTGATGTCATTGCCGCCACGAGCTTCATCAATGGCGTGCAGCGGCTGATGCAGATCACCCACAAAATGGACCACCCATTTTAAGGCTTCCGCTCGTTGTTCCTGGGTTGCGTTCCCGCCGCCAAGCACGTGCTCAAAAATTTCAATGCGGTCCACCACGCAATTGTGATGGTCCGTCTGTGCATCTTTGTGCTTGTCCTGCGGGCGGAAGCAATCGCGCTGCTCGTCAAACCCCTCAGCATCCTTGGGGATGTCGACAAAGTGCCAGTCGTAAGCTTCATCGTGCTGCTTGCGGACGTCATCCGCCCACGTGGAGATGGAAGCAAGCGTCTCATGTCCGAGCAGGAGTTTCAGGTTCTTCCTGGTTTGTGGCGTCAGGCGCGAATAGGCGATATCAGCTACCACCTGGTGTCCCTTCGGTCCCCAAGCTGAAAGCTGAAGCGGAACCATCGCAAGGCAAAGAAGGGCGGCAAGAATTTTCTTCAACGAATCCCTCGTATTTCCAAACTGCAAGTGAATTGCGCTCGAAATGATATCCCAGAAAAACGCGGCAGCCGAAGCTGCCGCGCAAAGTTTAAGTTATAGACCCACTAGAAATGGATCCGTGCTCCCAGTTGAATCTGCCTGGGCGTGTAAACAAAGTTGTTGTTGGAGTTGAGACCTGTCCGAACGGCCCAGTGCTCAGCACGTTCAGGCCGGGGACATTGGGAATCAAGTTTCGCCCGCTAATCGTGTAGCCAGCGCTCTGTTCTGAAGTTACGTTCTGTTTGTTGGCAATGTTGAAAAAGTCGGTCAGCAACTCAATTCTGTACCTCTCCGTTACCTCGAACGACTTCGAAATACGCAGATCCTGATTCCAGGTATTCGGGAGCCGGAATGTGTTGCGGCCGATGATGTCCAGGCGATTGGCTCCGCCTGATGCGGTGATGCCGGAGCCGAGCGCCTTGTGCGGGAGCAGTAATTGACGGCGTTCCTCTGGTAGTGACGTTCAACGGCAGACCATTCTGCCATTGGAAGATGGGAGCAATCTGCCAGTCATTGGTAAACCATCCCGCCCATCCGCTGTGCTTCCACGGAGAACTCATGATGGCATCAACCACCAGGCGGTTCGGCACGTAATAGATTGATCTGCCCTTCTCAAGCGCTAATCCGGGAATTGCAGCTTCCCCCGCGAAAAAGCATGCTAAAACAGCAGACATTCTGCATTGATGAACAGCTTGTTAAACGATGGGAAATGAAGAATTCCTGTGGGAAAGAAGTCAATAATCCGGCGTCATCCGCCGGCCTTGTTCAGAATGGGTCAATCGCATTTTGCGTCCACAGTCTCTCCATTTTCTGGAGATTGTGCGTTAAAGTTGCATTCAGGACTGGAGTGCGCTACTTTTGCCCGACCAATGAGAGCGTGATATGACGTGGACGGAAACCTTCAATTGCGATATTTGCGGCAAACAGAAAGGCACAGTTGACCACTGGTGGCTCGCCTGGTCAGAGCCTTTTGTCCCTCACGCAGAAGCGCCGGAACGCCACATGCTAAAGGTTTATCCCTGGGAAAACATGCTCGCCCATGACGCTAATGCCCGCCATCTCTGTGGCCAGGCATGTCTACAGAAGCTTGTGGACCGCTGGATGAACGGCGAAATGGGAGCTAGTCACATTGCGGCGGCGGTTGGAGGCCGAGACAACATCCGCGAAATCAAGAAGTAAGACAGCTCGGTCTTAACGCAGTTCTCGTCTCAACCTACCTTAACCGAGAGCATTGAGATTGATCCTCCGTCCACACCTTCCACGGGAAAGCTCACCTGTTCCCGCGGTTGCCGTGTTGCCAGCGCGTACAGCAACGGCAAGTAGTGGTCAGGCGTGGGAATCGCGAGCATGGCATCACGGCCGAGTTGTTCATAGTCGATCAGCGGCTTATGTTCTTCAGACAGCAGCATGTCCCTGACCTGTTGCTCAAAGCGCACGGCCCAATCAAATGGCTCTGCGGGATGGCGCCCCCAGGCATAAGCGTGCAGGTTATGTACCAGGTTCCCGCTTCCCATGATCAGAACACCCTCTTCGCGCAGAGACGCAAGACGGCGGCCTATTTCGTAGTGGAACGATGGAGGCTGCGTTTCATCAATGCTCAACTGCACAATGGGAATGTCGGCGTTCGGATAGACATGGCACAGAACTGACCAGGTGCCGTGATCCAGCCCCCAACTTTCATCCAGATTTACTGGCAACGGGGAAAGCAGCTTTTGAACCCGATGTGCAAGGTCAGGATCACCCGGTGCTGGATACTTGACGGCATAAAGCTCTCTCGGAAATCCGCCGAAATCATGGATCGTTCGCGGAGCCGTCGTGATGGTCACACCCGTTTGCGGCACGAACCAGTGAGCCGAAATGGAAAGAATTGCTTTGGGCCGAGGCGCATCCAGTCCAATGCGCCGCCAGGATTCCGTATAAGCATTGCTCTGCACGGCATTCATGGGATTGCCGTGTCCGAAAAAGAACGCCGGGAAGAGATTGTGCATAAGCTGGCCGCGACCTCCGCCTCACTATTAGATTACGTTAAGGAAGAAAACGAAGCCGGCGTGCTTCGTTGAAGCTGGCATTAATATCCCGCTTCAGCCAGCAACGTTTCGGAAGCAGCAACAGGAGAGCACTCCCGGCACTCTGCTTTGCGGCAGAGGAATGCCGCTGAAATCGAATGCTTGAAGATCAGCTGTTGCTGGTCGCTGTCCTCGAGCACAACAGAATATTTGTCATAGCAGCGGACCTTCCCCGACACACAAGCGCCATTCAGCAGATACATGGTTACGTGACGTCCGGCCTGCAGCGCCGAGCTGAAAAACGATTCCTGAATGCATGTAATGGACATGGAAGATTGCCCGGACCTCCGGGACCTATACAGGGGAGAGAACCACCGGAGGTAAAAATACTCGTATCCAAACTATTTGTCCAATATATAATTGGGATGTTTTTCATAGGATTTGACTATGGAAGTGCACCAACTCAGATATTTTTGTGCCGTGGCGGAAACCGGCAATTTCACGCGCGCTGCTGAACGCGAGCAGGTGGCGCAGCCCTCTCTGTCGCAACAGATCATGAAGCTGGAAGAAGAGCTCGGAGTGCGCCTCTTTGACCGGCTGGGACGCTCGGTGCGGCTTACCGACGTGGGCCAGGTTTTCTTGAAGCGGGCGCGTACGGTGTTGGGTGAGTTGCGCGCAGCCAGGGAAGAAGTGGCAGAGCGGCAGTCCACGGTCTCTGGGCCTATCTGCGTGGGAGTGATTCCCACCATCGCGCCATATTTTCTGCCGTCACGGCTGGCCCTGTTCTCGCGCAAATATCCCCAGGTCTCCATCACTGTGGTGGAGGACGTTACTGTGCGTTTGATGGACCGGTTGCGGGCCGGCCTCATTGATATTGCGGTGATTGCCTTGCCCATCCGCGGTACTGATGTTGAATGTTCTTCTCTGCGCACCGAACGCCTGTACGCCATTCTTCCTAAGGACCACCATTTGGCCAAAAAACGCAGTTTGCAACTTAAAGAGCTGCGCGAAGAACCCTTTTTGCTGCTTCGTGACGATCACTGTTTTCGTGAAACGGCCATCGAGATATGTAAACGGGCGCGCATTCTGCCTCAAGTGGTTTTTGAGAGCGGCCAATTCAGCAGCATTGTGGGTATGGTGGGCGCCGGTCTGGGAATTTCCATTGTGCCGGAAATGGCGCTGGAACAGCGTCCGGATTGCAGCTTTGTGTTAATCGCAGATGAACGGGCTTCCAGAACTATTGGTGTTGCCACTTTGAAAGGGCATTTTCTCAGCCGGGTACAGAAGGCGTTTATCCAGCACCTGCGCGCGACTGCCGGCGGACGTCTCGATCAGTAACTTCGCGCCACTTTAGCGCGCGATATTTGTAAACGCCGGCCTCTGGCGTAGCATCGAGTGGCTATGCGCAAGTTCGAAATTCTGTTTGATCAGGCGGAGCCTTCGCAGCTCGAGCATCCCGCCTATGCTCCTTATGGTCCTCTGGGATTTCCGCCGGCGCACTCTCATCGTCCCTGGACCTTTGCCAATTTCGTTCAATCCATCGATGGTGTGGCATCTTTCAAAGGCAAGCACGCCACTGGCGGTGATATTTCCCGTTCACTCGAAGATGGCTGGCTGATGCAGTTGCTACGCGCCCACGCCGGAGCACTCATTATGGGAGTAGGCACGTTGCTTGAAGAAACCAGGACGCTGCCAGCGCTCAACGAAGGGCGTGGACCTTTGTACCGTGTAGAGGATGCCGAGCTTCGTGAGCTCAGGCAGAAACTGGGATTAGGCCGCGAAAAAATCATCTTCGTAACCGCATCTGCCTGGATTGATCCTGCTCTGTTTCGCGTTTTCGATGGCGACTTGGTGGATGCGTTCATCCTGACCGGCCCACGCGGAGCCGAGCGGCTAGCCGGCAAGCGTGTAAACGTGCTGGTTGCAGCCGATGAAGGCGGTGGGGTCAACCTGGAAGAAGGAATGCGCCTGATTCGCTCCCAACTCGATGTGCAGCATCTGGTGTGTGAAGGTGGCCCTACGCTCTACGGAAACATGTCGCGCCGAGGTTTTATTGATGAAAAGTTCCTGACCATCTCTCCCGTGGAGATTGGTCTGATAATTCCGCCCGAGCAAGAGCCGGCCCAATCAGAACTGAGCCACCCGCCCGCAGCAGCGGCCCACAACGTTTATGGCGCCGGGCTTTACTGCGGAGAATGCTCCCTGGTGGCGGTGGATGAGCAGCCGTCGCGTGGGAGACCACGAGTTCAACCGCTATCGCCGCACATTGTAAACGCAAGCTGCTGACAAGTACTCGCTTATTAAGCATCTCGCTCTGGCTATTACTTTTGTACTTCTTAAGTCCCGTATTTTCTTGTGGTTTGCTCCGGTCCGGAAATATTCTTTGCTGTAACGACTTCCCCCGCAAAATCAGGCTAAGGAACCCGCAATGCCCCGACCGTTATGCATTCTGGCAGCGCTTGCGTGCTTGTGCTCTGGCGCGTTAGGCCAGACTCAAGCGCCCGCTTCTCAAGCTGCCGACCAGCAAGAGTCCATAAAAGCTTTAATGCAGGAAGTGAATGAGCTAAAGGCGCGTGTAGCGGCCCTGGAAGCGAAAGAGCAACAGCCATCTCCGCAGGCGCAAAGTGACCCAACGCCTCCAGCAGAGAGCACGGTGACCCAAAGCGCTCCTCAAGCCAACGTGGCTAATCCTGAGCGATTCGGGGTGGTGCACGGAATCAAGTTGCAGGGGTTCGCTACCGCCACCTACAAAGCCAGCGATGCCAACCCGCCAGAGCAGGGTGCGTCGCTTGGCTTCAGGCCGGGATCCGCGGGAAATTTTGCCGTGGGCGATGTAGACCTGTTCATGACTTCGCAACTCTCGGCGCGGACCAGCGTGCTGAGCGAGGTTGTTTTCTCTGAACAAAACAGCGGCGAGTTTGAAACGGATCTTGAGCGTCTTCTGTTCAAATACGATCCGAGTGACTACCTCAAGATGTCATTCGGGCGTTTTCATACCGCTACCAGTTTTTACAATACTGTCTTTCATCACGGACTCTGGCTGCAGACCGCTGTTGATCGACCCCTGGTAGTGGAATTTTCAGACCATGGCGGCTTGCTGCCCTCGCAGGCAATCGGCACATCCTTTACCGGAAGAATCCCTTCCGGCAGTCTGGGGCTGAATTACGTGTTTGAGTACGGCAGCGCCGCCACTATTCGGCCGCAGATCAGTTCTCCGGATGCTCCTGAGATTGAAGAGAACAATGGAAATGAAACTACGGTTGGTCTGTTTGTGAAGCCGGATTTCCTGCCGGGACTCGATGTAGGTGGGTCGTTCTACCATGACCGGCTCAATCCTGATTCAGATAACCTTCATATTGGGCAGTCAGTGGCATCTGCTCACGCCGTTTACGTAACGCCGCGTTTTGAGTTTCTCAATGAAGCCTTTCTGATTCAGCACAAGATCAGTGAAACCGGACAAATTTTCAGCACCCCGGCTTTTTACAGTCTTATTTCACACCAGTTTGGAAGCAAGTGGCGGCCCTATTTCCGTTATCAATACGTGAATGCGTCCCCAGTGGAACCGCTGTTCCTGGACGTATCTCTGCGCCACGGTCCCAGCGCCGGATTGCGGTATGAACTGAATGACTACGTCGCACTCAAAGCGCAGATTGATCACACCATACGCCGCGGCCAATCTTCTTTTAATGACTTGCAGGCGCAAATGGCGTTTCGGTTCTGAGGAGTATGAGAAAGATCATGATGAAAAAACGTACAGTCGCTGGTTTCATCTTCATACTCGTCTTGTTCGCGGGTTTCCCGGTCGTGGGACAGCAAAAGGTTGATGAGCACGCCGCTGACGTTGCGGTGATTGTCAATCCTAAAAACCCGGTGGACGCGATCAGCACAGCGGAACTGCGCAGGATTTTTTCCGGTGAGAAGCAAAGCTGGAACGGAGGTGTTCCAGTGGGCCTGTTTGTGCGCGCTCCTCAGGCCCATGAACGTGACGTGCTCCTGGAACACGTGCTGAAAATGACAGAATCAGAATACAAGGCATTCTGGGTCAAAAAGGTGTACAGCGGAGAAGTGCAGCGAGAGCCCCTGGCGCTATTTTCCAATGGCATGGAACTGGAGGCCATTCGTGCCGAAAGAGGAGGTATTGCGCTGATCAGTATGCAAGACATTCACCAGGGGGTGAAAGTTCTTAAGGTTGACGGACATTTGCCCGGCACGCCGGGATATCTGCTGAAATAACTCAGATACAGTTTTGCTTTCAGGTGAATCGTTAACAGCCAGATCAGCATTTTACAGCGTGAGTACCTGCTGTAAGCGCGAGTTAACTATGGAAAAATCCCGCTATAGTGCCATCATCTATGCGGCCCTGTTTACCGCAGCCATTGTGCTCCTGTTGCGGTAGCCGCCTATTTCCTGCCGGCAGCCTCTACGCTGCGGGTGGGATCGGCGCCCTGCCAGGTGACATCTGCTGTGGGGCCGTAGCTGGAGACCACCCGTTTTCCCAATAAGCGTAAATAGACACTCAGTTGAGTGCGATGGTGCGCTGTATGCAGAACACGCCTCCAGAACACCCATATGCGCTCCCGGCGAACATCAAAGAAGGGAACTACTTCCAGCCACCAGGCCTGATCTCGTCCAGCCATGCGTTCCAGCCGTGGCTTGCAAAGCTGCTCATTGCAGCGCCAGAACCCTTCCGGCGTTAACTCGGTTGGCAAAAGCGCAGATGCTTCCGGTTCGCCTGGAAGGCCAATGAATTCGGCGAAAAATCGGCGCTCTGACAGAAGCTGGTGCTTCATGATCTCCAGTACGCTGCTGGAACGCTCAGCGGGCTTGAATGCCATGTCAGCAGGTGCAAACTCCCGCCACACGCTCACCACCTTGCTGGTCTCACTGGCATACGTGTCAAGAAGATGCTGAAAAACTGGATTGCTGGCGCGCGGCACCGCCGATTCAGGAACGGCGGTGTACTCGTATTCCATGGGCATACGCTTACCTCTCGAACTGTCACGCTTAAAAGTTTACCGGATTCGTCACTCATCTGGCATCTAGGCTCGAGCGGCCATTGATGCAGGAGCAGGCTTCACCAGAGCTGCTGCCACCAGTCCCCCGCATACAAATCCCATAGCAATTACAGAGATGTAAGCGAGCGTATAGTTACCGGGAAATCCATACCAGTTCCAGTAAGAGATGTTGGTGCTGATCGCGGCCAAGACTCCCGCGACGGTGATGAATCGCCACCGCCCGGCGAAGCTGGTGATTGTCGTTTGGCCCAGCAAAAACACGGCAAGGAGAACCTGGACGATGTTGGTCCCAAGTTCTGTCAGCATCTGGCGCGGAGACAGTGCGTCATAGCCGGTCGGGTGGTAGACCATCAGGCCGATCGGCCCTGTCTTGATCCTGGGCGCAAGGTCTTTCATGGCAGCCATCTTCTGGGAATGAGTAGCGTTCGGACCCAGCCCATAGCCAGGGAAGAAGTAAAGCCCGGGCGCTGTGATGTTTGCTTTCAGGTCGTTCACGACGGCTTGTTCATTCGGTAGCTCACTCAGCCCGGTTTGCCCCAGATCCGTAGCCAAATGCGCGATGCTTGACCAGGCGAAAAATGCAATACCTCCCAGAATTCCTGCCAGGACTTTTCTGCCCATTTCGAGCCTCCCTTATGTCGAGTGCGCTCTATCCTGCTACTGAACAAGGGTTTCGTCAACCAGATCGGTGGAACGAGCCAATTCATAAAGAAAAATTGGAAGCCGGGGCAGCCCGCCTGTAATCTACTAAGGACAGCTATTCGGAGCGAGTTTTGGCCAACCCCAGCGGTGACAAGAAAGACGAAAAGAAGAAATCAGCAGCGCAGAACCTGAAATCTGCGTGGCCGATGATCCGCGAGTTGGTGCGTCCACGGCGAAAGCTGCTGGCGGGCAGCTTTTTAGTGTTGCTCACTGGACGCCTGGCGGGCTTGGTGCTGCCGTATGCGCCCAAGGTTCTTCTTGATGTCATCATCGGCAAGCACCGACAGGATTTGCTTTTGCCCCTTATTGGCGGAGTTGCAGCAGCCACGCTCATCCAGGGAATCTGTTCGTATTCGCTAACGCAGTTGCTGTCCAAAGAAGGGCAGAGGCTGATTGCAGAGCTGCGCCGAAGAGTACAGGCGCATGTGGGAAAGCTCTCTCTCAGCTACTACGACTCCACCAAGACGGGAGTGCTGGTTTCCCGCATCATGAGCGACGTGGAAGGCGTGCGTAATCTGATCGGGACAGGATTGGTGGAGTTTTGCGGAGGGATTGTTACTGCTGTTCTTGCGCTCGCGATCCTGCTGAAAATGAGCACCCTAATGACAATCATCGCGCTCGGCTTTCTGCTGGTATTGATGTTCGCGCTGAGCCGCGCTTTCAAAATCATTCGGCCAATTTTTCGTGAGCGAGCCAAGATCAACGCTGAAGTGACCGGACGGCTGACCGAATCACTTGGCGGAGTTCGCGTGGTAAAGGGCTACCACGCTGAGGAGCGCGAGACTACGGTCTTCAGTGGCGGCGTGGAGCGGTTGCTGAACAATGTGCTGAAGTCGCTGACAGCAACATCACTGATGGGGCTTTCTTCCTCCGTCGTGCTCGGGACAGTAAGCTGCGTGGTTATGTTTATTGGTGGCCAGCAAATCCTTGCCGGCCATATGACGCCCGGAATCCTTTTCAGCTACACCATGTACATGGGATTTCTGATTGCTCCGGTTGCCCAGATAGCCAGCATCGGCACTCAGATTACAGAAGCTCTGGCCGGACTAGATCGCACTCGCGAAGTGCTGAATGAACGGCAGGAACATCAAGATCCCGAGCGGACCATTGTGTTGGCGCGAATCGAGGGCCAGATTGCTTTTGAAAATGTGAACTTTGCGTATGATCCGGGCAAACCTGTTTTAGAAGACGTGAGTTTCCTTTCGCAGCCGGGGACGGTTACCGCGCTGGTTGGTTCCTCGGGTTCAGGGAAGTCCACCATGATTGGCCTGGTGGCGGCGTTTTACAATCCGACCTCCGGACGCGTTACCGTCGATGGCGTGGATCTCAGCAATGTTCGCCTAGATTCTTACCGCAGCGCTTTGGGCGTGGTGCTGCAGGATTCTTTCCTGTTCGACGGCAGTATCCGCGAGAACATTGCGTTTTCACGGCCGGGAGCTACGGAAGAAGAAATCATGCAGGCGTGCCGCATCGCCCATGTGGACGAATTCGCGGAACGCTTCCCGGAAAAATACGACACCATCATCGGGGAGCGGGGAGTGAAGCTTTCCGGGGGGCAGAAACAGCGAGTCTCGATTGCTCGTGCCGTCCTGGCAGATCCCAGAATCCTCATTCTTGACGAAGCCACATCAAGCCTCGACTCCGAGTCGGAAGCCTACATCCAGCAGGGCCTCAAGTACCTGATGCAGGGCCGCACCACGTTTGTGATTGCCCACCGACTCTCCACCATTCGCCAAGCCGACCAGATCCTGGTGGTGGAAGCAGGCAAGATCGTGGAACGTGGCCGGCACGACGAACTTCTTGCTTTGCAGGGACGCTATTACGATCTCTATACGCGCCAGCATGGTGTGGAAACGAACCTGTTCCTCGCTCCCGGCGAGGGCGACAAAGTGGAAGAGCAAAACGGCAGCGGCCGTGCGAATTCGAGCGGAGTGCCCGATGCTGTCAGCATCATTCGCGGACAGGGATCGTTTTAAGCAGATTTGTGCGTGAAGAAGCCTCTTAGACCTCCTTGTTTAAACAGAACCAGGAATCTTTCTTTGCGGAAGCGGACGCTGCGGATTGTGTCCATAGACCAGGTTCCAATATGTCCATGAACGCGCATCGAAGATGCCTGCCGGCGGGTCCTGCAACACATCATTAAATTCATTGTCGTTGAAATACTTCCGCGTTATGAGAATGTCCTCAAGCGTTCCATACGTCAGGTAGGCGTGGAATCTTTTCGGGTATCGCAAACTGGCGTCGGGAGGTTCAAACCACATCACCCTGGCTGCTACCGCCCGCAATTCAGCTTTTCCAGATCAATCGTCGTTGCAACTCTCCGCAACCGCTCGCAAACATGATCTGGAAGGTTAGGGAGATTTCCGTCTTGAAAATAAGTGAGCGCCTTCAGGGCCACTATTGCGTTGAATACCGGGCCATAAATGGCCTTTGCTGCCGCCAAGCCATTTCTCCAGCGTGACACCAGCGTCCAAAGCAGCGGCCAAATTCAAATAATCTTTGCTTCGGCGCGTTGCTGTATAGTTTTCAGCTTCATTGCTGCGAGATCAATCAGGGAAGCAACCCGCAGTCCGGGTTGCTTTGCACTACATCTGGATCTTCGATCGGTCCATATGCACGCCGGCAAAGTAGGAGATCTTGACCAGATAACTCAAAACCCGATCGGATTGGGTATCGCACACGAAAACAGTGAAACGTGTTGTTTGACAAGGTGTGAGCATTCCGGCGCACGGCTTGGAAACCCGGGTTCAGGCTGGTATGGAATGCGCCCCAGCCCTCCCGCCCTCCATTATGGGATAATCATCTGTTTTGCCTGATTGCCTTGTGCCATGCCGCGAACCGAGGCCAGAGGAGGCTTTTTGGATTTTCAATTTACTGACGAACAGTTACAGCTCAAAAAATCTTTGCGCGAGTTTGCTGAGCGGGAGATCCTGCCGAACGTCATGAAATGGGATGAGGCCGGGCAATTTCCCGTGGAAATTGTCAAAGAACTGGGCAAGATGGGCGTGCTGGGGATGATTTTTCCAACGGAGTACGGCGGAGCGGGGCTGGGCTATGTGGAGTACGTTATAGCCATTGAGGAACTCTCACGCGTGGATGGTTCTGTGGGCATCATAGTTGCCGCCCACAACTCGCTGTGCAGCAATCATATTTATTTAGCGGGAAACGAAGAGCAGCGTCGCAAGTACACCCCCAAACTCGCCAGCGGAGAATTCATCGGCGCATGGGGCTTGACGGAGCCCGGGGCCGGATCGGACGCCGGCGGCGCACGTATGAGCGCGGTCCGCAAAGGCAAGAAGGGTAGCGGCTGGGTACTAAATGGCACTAAGACATTCATCACCAACGGCAGCTATGCCGATGTGGCTGTGGTGATTGCTGTTACTGACCGGACGGCGCACACACATGGGCTATCAGCTTTCGTCGTAGAGAAAGGCACCAAGGGCTTCCGTGCCGGCAAAAAGGAAAACAAACTGGGGCTTCGCGCAAGCGATACAGCAGAGCTGATCTTTGAAGATTGCTGGGTTCCGGAAGAAGCGCTGGTGGGCAAGGAAGGCGATGGCTTTATTGATGCTATGCGAGTCCTGGATGGAGGCCGCATTTCAATCGCGGCACTTGGGCTGGGCATGGCGCAGGGAGCTTATGAAGCCGCGGTTAGATATTCCAAACAGCGCAAGCAGTTCGGCAAAACCATCAGCGAGTTCCAAGCCATACAGTGGAAGCTGGCGGATATGGCCACCGAAATTGACGCCGCGCGCCTGCTCACCATGCGGGCTGCCAGCATGAAGGATGCCGGCATGAAGACCACCATGGAATCATCGATGGCCAAGCTCTATGCCGGCGAGATCGCGGTGAAGTGTGCTAATGAATCAGTGCAGATCCATGGCGGCTACGGTTTCATCAAAGACTATCCAGCGGAAAAGTTCTATCGCGACGTGAAGCTGTGCACGATCGGGGAAGGCACCAGCGAGATCCAGAGGCTGGTGATTGCGCGGCAATTGCTGAAAGACTGATCCACTCGCAGGTTTGCAAGGCAAGAAAATTATCAGGAATGGCAGATTCCATTCAATCCTGGGTTGAAAGAATACGAGCGGGAGAAGTCCGCGCTCTGGCGCGCGCCATCAGCATGATTGAAGACGCCCGCCCGGAATCTGCTCTCCTGCTGAAGGCGCTGTTTCCGTTCAGCGGGCAGGCGCGAGTGATCGGCATCACCGGCGCTCCGGGTGCGGGTAAGAGCACGCTGGTCGACCAGTTGGCGCGCGAATATCGAAAGCAGGAGCACACGGTGGGGATCATTGCCGTGGATCCTACCAGCCCTTACACCGGCGGCGCCATTCTGGGCGATCGCATACGCATGCAGGCGCACCATGCTGATGCGGGAATTTACATTCGCAGCATGGCTACGCGTGGTTTTCTGGGCGGCCTGGCGCGAGCTACCACCGACGTGGCCACTGTGCTTGATGCCAGCGGCAAAGATGTAGTCCTTATTGAAACAGTCGGAGTAGGCCAGGACGAAATTGATATAGTGCGCCTGGCTGATGTCACGGTGGTAATGCTGGTCCCGGGGATGGGGGACGACGTACAAACTATCAAGGCCGGCATCATGGAAATCGCAGATGTTTTCGTGATCAACAAGAGTGATCGCGAGGGCGCTGAGCGGGTGGAACGCGAAATTCGCGCCATGCAAACACTCTCGATTCGCAAAGACGCATGGACTCCGCCGATTGTGAAGACGGTCGCCAGCGAAGGCAAGGGCGTTGCTGACCTGACTGCGGCTATCGTTAATTACGAAACGTTCCTCCAAAATAAGGACCTGCTGCTCAAAAAAAAGATCAGCAACTGGCGCGAGCGGATCGTCGAGATGTTGCGCGAAGAGCTGCTGCAACGTTTATTGAGCGATAGCCTGCCGGAAGGCGAGTTAGTACGCCTGGCGGCAGAGGTGGCCGAGCACCACCGCGATCCGTATTCGCTGGTGGAGGAGGTGGTGACGAATTTCAGTTCAGCGGAAACAGTTCATTCACCGCGGAGGCGCGGAGACGCGGAGAAAACCAGGATCGGGTAGTTGCGCGCCGCAAAAGACGGGGATCTCTTCGAAATGCGAGAGCTAGAAGCGAGTAGCTAGTGGCCAGGAGCTGTTTTTTATGCACACCATTGATCATCTCGGAATCGCCGTCAAATCGCTGGCGCAGGCGCGCAAATTCTACGAGCAGCTAGGGCTGGAAATTGCCGAGGAAGAAACTGTGCCGCATGAGAAAGTGCGAGTGGCCATGATTCCTCTGGGCGACAGCCGCATTGAATTGCTGGAACCCACCAGCCCGGATTCTACGATCGCAAAATTCCTTGAAAAACGAGGAGAAGGCCTGCACCACGTGGCCTTGCATGTTCCTGATCTGTCGCATGCGGTGGAGCAGCTCAAGGCTTCAGGAGCGCGGCTGATTTCCGACGAGATCAAAGTCGGCGTCGGCGGCCACCTGTATGTTTTTGTCCATCCCTCCAGCACAGGGGGAGTGCTGCTGGAACTGGTGCAGGAAGCCCCCGCCGGCGTATGAGTTTAACCACAACGAACATGAAGGGGCATAAACGCCGTTCTGAACTTAAAACCTTTGTGCTCCTTTGTGTCCTTTGTGGTTTCAACAAATGTTGATCCTGGGAATCGATACGTCCGGCAAATCTGGCGGCGTGGCACTGGCTGAAGCCGGTGAGAGTGGGTTTCGTGTGCTGTCATCAGCCACGATTGAGGGAGGAACATTTTCCGCGCAGCTTGTTCCCACAGTTGCGGCTCTACTCGAGAAAAGCAACCTGGGCATCCGAGACGTCGGGGGTTTTGCAGCCGCATCAGGACCGGGATCGTTTACCGGTCTGCGCGTTGGCCTGAGCGCTGTTAAGGGTCTGGCGGAAGTGCTGCACACGCCAATTGCAACAGTCTCCCTGCTGGAAGCCCTGGCAACTTCGTCTGGGCAGAATGGAAAGATCATTGCTGCTCTGGATGCCGGACGTTCAGAAGTTTTTTACGGCTTGTATGAAATGGAAAGCGGCAATGCGACATGCCTCCATGAGCAACTTCTGTCAGCGAACGAGTTTGTTGAGCAGACAAGAAAGCCGGAGATCGCGCTCATCGTTACGAGCGACCCCACGCTCGCGGAAAAGCTTGTTGCCGCTGGTGTGCAAGCGCGTTTGAGCGAGCGTCCGGACAGCACCTTGATTGCCCGGATCGGCGCTCGCAAACTGATGGGCGGGCAAACCGTATCTGTCGAGGCGCTGGACGCCAATTATCTTCGGCGCTCAGACGCGGAAATCTTTTTCAAGGGCAGCCGCTAATGGCTGCGGTTCGCGAAGCTATCCCTGCAGACTTGCCGGGAATCATTGAAATCGCCAGTGCGTCCGACGCCGCGGCACACTGGCCGGTGCAGGAATACGAAAGGATGTTTGCGGCAGATCCAAACCGCCGTCGCATTCTGCTTGTGTCCGAGGACGACGAGCAGGTGCAGGGCTTTATCATGGGCCAGTTCACCGGGAACGACTGGGAGATTGAAAATATTGCGGTTCGAACAGTTTGCCAGAGGAACGGTTTGGGATCACAGCTGCTATGTGGATTTCTGGGCGCTGTCCGGCAAACCGCAAGCGCTCAGGCGGTATACCTGGAGGTCAGGGAATCCAATGTTGCTGCCCGTAAGTTATACGAGAAAATGGGTTTTTCTCAGGCCGGACGGAGGAAGGATTATTACTATCAGCCGCCAGAGGATGCCCTGATTTACAAAATTTCTTTTTAGAATGCGGCTTCAATTTCCGTTGAAGCGGCTCGGGTGGTGTGTTAACGTTTTGGTGAAAGAACACGCAGGAGGTTCTTCCGAATGGTAGATTCCGTTCGCGAACAGCTTCTTGCCAGCCACGATGAATTTCGTCGGCTGGCACAAGAGCACGCTCAACACTCCCTCCGTCTTAACTCGCTGATCGAAAAGCGTTACCTCTCCGAGGACGAAAAACTCGAAGAAACCCGTTTAAAGAAAATGAAGCTGCGTCTGAAAGACCAGATGCAGATGATCGAGCAGGAGTACAAACGAGGGCAGATCCAGGTAGCATAGACCCAGGCATTCACTACAACTGACCTCTCTTCACGGAGCACATGCGTTTCCGGAAGTGAGGTTTGTTTTTGGGCTTAGCTTGCAGACTGCCGCTATAATCTGAGGGATGGTTCGGGACGGGGTCTTTTACGCTCTAGGCATGCTCGGTGTCGCTGCGCTACTGTGGTGGCTGACCGTTCCAGCATTCGCGATAGTTCCGCTGCTTCTGGCGGGTTTTTTTCTCTGGTTTTTTCGTGATCCTGAAAGGGCGATTCCATCCGATCCCGGCCTCGTTGTCTCCCCGGCGGACGGGAAGGTAACAGACGTTTCCCCTACTCAGCTGAACGGTAGGCCATGCACGCGGATCAGCATTTTCTTAAATGTCTTTGACGTTCACGTGAACCGCACGCCTATAGCGGGCGTGGTGCGCGAAGTGGTGTACCAGAAGGGCAAGTTCGGCAATGCCATGGACGCGGTTTCAGCGGAGGCCAACGAGCAGAACATTGTCACTGTGGAAGGCGAAGGAATGGTCCTGGTTTTCAAGCAAATCGCAGGTTTGCTTGCGAGACGCATCGTCTTCAATCACAAACCCGGAGACACTCTGGCCAGGGGGCAGCGGGTTGGGCTCATTAAGTTTGCGTCGCGCACAGATATCATCTTTCCGTCTCCAAATCAGCTCAGCGTGAAGCTAGGGGATCGCGTTAAAGGCGGCTCCACCATCCTGGCGCGCGTGCCAGTTTCGCAGCAGCCCGCGCCTGCGAGTGAAAAGTCGGAGGCGCTGCGATGAAAACGCCATCAATGCGGCGATGGGATGATCAACTCTCACCCGGGCAGCGGCGTCGCATGCGTAAAGGCATGTACATTCTGCCGTCTCTCTTTACTGCGGCAAACATGGGCGCCGGGTACTTCGCGATCTACAACACTTTGCTCGGCAGCCAGGCGGAAGCCGGCTACTTTGATCTCGCGGCCAAAGCCATTGGTATTGCAGTGGTGGCAGACGGGTTGGACGGATTCGTTGCCCGGCTCACCGGCACCACGAGTGATTTTGGACGGGAATTCGATTCTCTTGCCGATGCCATCACTTTTGGCGTTGCGCCCGCGCTGCTGGCCTTAATGTGGGGATTCCGCTGGTTCGTGCTGGCTGATTTTGAGACCGGCCCGATGGTGGATTGGGTAAGACATTTGGGCTTGTTTGCGTCTTTCTTATTTCTGGTGGCGGGCGCAAGCCGGCTGGCGCGATTCAATATTCAGGTCAACCCGCAACCTTCCAATCCAGGACGGCCGGGCAAGAAATATTTCGTGGGCATGCCCATTCCGGCAGGCGCGGGAGTGATTGCATCCACGGTGCACCTTAATTCAGGTTATCCCATCAATTACTGGTGGCTGGCCCTGGTCTGGACGGCACTGCTGGTGATGGTGGCCTTTCTCATGGTGAGCACCTGGAGGTTTTACAGCTTCAAAGATCTCAAGCTGCGCAGCCGCCATCCTTTTCAGCTTGTGGTGCTGATTGGCGGGCTGATTTACCTGGTCGTATTGTTCTCAGGGCCGGTTTTGTTCGCAATTGCCATCACGTATATGCTTAGCGGGGTGCTGTCACGGCTCTCATTCGTATTCCGGCGCCGGCCCAGCCAGCCGGCGCCTCCGCCGCTGGAGGAAGCTCCTCAACCCAGATGAAGACTGATACGCAGAACCTGTTTCGAGTGGCCATCGTGGGCGCTGCCACGCTCAAGGGCAAAGAACTCAAGGAAGTACTGGAAGACCGCAATTTTCCGGCTGCTGATATCCGCCTGCTCGATGACAACGAATCTCTCGGGCAGCTCGACAGCGTTCAGGACGAAATGTCTTTTGTTCACCCTGTAACCCGCGACCAGTTTGACAATGTTGATTTTGCGTTCTTTGCTTCAGAGGAAAATTTCACCCGTCAGAACTGGAAACTCGCGCGCCAGGCAGGCAGCGCGATTGTGGATCTCTCTTATGCAATGGAAAACGATACTGCCGTTCCAGTGACGGCGCCATGGATCCAGCGCGAGCTCGGCCAATACACGCCGTTGAACCTGGATTCGAATTCCATCGTCATCGCGCATCCTGCGTCCATCACGCTGGCATTGCTGCTGCTGCGGGCACGCAAGGCAGGCACAATCAATCGCGTTGTCGCCACATTGTTTGAGCCGGTATCAGAGCAGGGGCGCCGGGGGATGGACGAGCTGCACGAGCAAACAGTGAATCTGCTTTCGTTCCAGCAGATGCCAACCGGAGTGTTTGATTCACAGGTGGCGTTCAACATGATCGGACTCTACGGGCCAGCGGCGCAACAATCTCTTGAGAGCTCTGAGCGTCGAATCGTCAATCACCTGCGCCGCCTGATTGACAGTCACGTGCCCATGCCGTCGCTGGCGCTGGTGCAGGCCCCTGTGTTTCACGCTCACACGTTTTCCATTTATATCGAACTCGAAAAGAGCATTTCTGCGGGTGATTTTGCCCGGGCCCTGGCCGGTGAGCATGTGCAGATCGCGCGCTCTCCAGAAGACCAGCCCAGCAATATAAATGTTGCTGGGAAAGACGAGATTCTGGTGAGTGTGCGGCGTGATCCTGCGCATGAAAATGGATTCTGGCTGTGGGCGGCGGTGGACAATCTTCGTCTGGCTGCCCTTACAGCTGTTGATTGCGCCAACGTTCTCGCCGCCGTCCGGCCGCACGGGAAGGTGCAGTGATCGCCGGCAACAGAGCGTGGGCTCTTCTTTTGCTCGGCGCGGCCCTCATAGCGATCACAGGTTGTGGTTACCATGCCGTGGGACGAAGTTCACGCCTGCCACAAGAGGTGAAAGTTCTGGCAGTCCCGGTCTTTGTGAACCAGACACAGACGTATCGCATTGAGCAGATCCTTACTCGAGATGTGGTGCGCGAATTGACAGGACGAACGCACTACCGGGTGGTCACCGAGGCTTACGCCTCGCCCGATGCTACTCTGACTGGAGCCGTGCTTTCCGCGCAGGCCAACCCGCTTACCTATGACGCTCAGAGCGGGCGAATTTCCAGCGCTGTGGTTACGGTAACAATGAAGGTGTCTCTGGTGGACCGCTCAGGTCACGTCCTGTTTGAAAACCAGAACTACAGTTTTCGCCAGCAATACCAGGTGTCGCGCGAGGTAACCAGTTTCTTTGAGGAAGGCACACCGGCCCTGCAGAGGCTCTCACAGGATTTTGCCCGCACGCTGGTGAGTGACATTCTGGAGGGCTTCTGATGCCGGGGCCTCCACCGCCGGGCAAAAGCGGCAGTGTAGGCCGCAGTTTTGCGCCTTCAGAAAAATTCGTCTCGGAAGTTACGGCCAACAAACTGCGTCCCGCGTACGTTCTTGTGGGTAATGAGGTTTTCTTTCGCGACCAGTGCCGCCAGGCGCTGCTGGAACATCTGGTTCCACCCGATCTGCGCGACTTCAGCCTGCATGATCTTGACCTCTCCGAGGTAAGCGTGGCAGAAGTCATGGACCGCGCGCGTACGCCCTCGCTGATGGCCCCGTTTCAGGTCTTTTTCATTCGTGGCGTTAAAAACCTTTACGGGCGCGGCTCGCATGCGGAGGAGTTTGCAGCAATTGAGGCGTATCTTAAGGACCCCAACCCCGCAGCGGTGCTCATCTTTGTTGCCGATCATCTCAGCATTCCGGCGGACATTCGCCGGATGGACATGCAGGACAAAGACCGCTACGAGCGCATTCGCGAAACCCTGGGGCAATTCTGCGGCATGGTGGAACTCGCGCGCGTGGAAGAGACTGATGGAATGCGGTGGATCGTCAGCCACGCGGAAAAGCAAGGCGTGAAAGTGGACCAGGATGCTGCGCGTGAATTGATAGATTCACTGGGCGCAGACATGATGATGGTTAGCCGCGAACTTGAAAAGCTCATTCTTTATGTGGGTGAAAAGAAGCACATTACTCTGGGCGACGTGGAGACGATGGTGCTTTCGGCCAAACAGCGTTCGCTTTATGAGCTCACGGATGCAATCTCATCCAAAGACAGAGCCCGCGCTCTCAGCGTGCTGGATGCTCTACTCTCATCCAGCGAAGGCGATGATGCAGCCATTGGTCATCTTTACATGCTCTCACGGACTTTTCGCCAGATGCTGGTGATCGTGGAAAAGAACGTTCGCGATTCGCGCACCATCTGGCAGGCGCTCTGGCAGGGCTTTCGCGTACCTCCGTTTGCAGCCGATGATCTCATCCGCCAGGCGCGCCGCTACAAGTCCCGCCGTGAACTTACCCGCGCTCTGAAACTGATTGCCCGAGCCGACCTGGGCCTGCGCTCCAATCCGCCAAGCAAACGAATGGTTCTGGAGCAGTTGGTCATCGCCTTGGCGGAAGAGCCAAACGTAATTGCCAACCAGTGGCAGCAGGAAGAACTGGGAGTCTAAAAAGGCCGTTCACTCAGAGCATGCCAGCGAACTCATGCCCAGTACAGCATATGGTCGAATCAAATCGATTTTTCCTTTCCTTCTGTTTGCCTGGCTCGTGGTTCCGGATTCGGAAAAAGAGAATCTTGCTGGAGACCCGGTCTATTCTTCTTCGAACGGATTTTAATAGTTTGACATCTCGTCAGGCGCGGCCAGGCTCAACAAGCCTCTGAAGAAATTAGACGAGGAAGGAGAATTGAACAATGATGAGAAAAATGCTGTTTACCGTATCTTTGGCGGTGGTGCTATCGGCTGTTTGCGTTTCCGCTTCCCAGCTGGCAACGCCGGCATTTGCAGGCACTGCCTGTGGAAGTCCGTGTACCAGCTCAACGATCTGTGTGCGTCCCTGCTTGTGCTATATCGGGGTGGCGGGAGGAACCACAGGTGTATGCCAGCCCGAAGGTCCGCCTCCGGCGCCGGCCAACACTGTTTCGGTAAATCTGGCCAGATAACAAGCCCGTGCTCTCAAATTGATTTCCGCGCCGACGCGGGCCTGCGATCCAATCCACCGGGCAAATGCATTGTGCTGGACAGCTGGTGATTCAGCTGGCTGAAGAACCGAAAGAATTGCCTCGGAGTGGCAGCAGGCAGAACGAGGAATCTGAAAGCTGCCCGTGTCCTGGTGAAAAGCTAAAACAAGTCTGATCGACTAGAAGATGTCATTTCCAGTTTTCCTCTGGCTCGACTTGTCAACCCTTTCTCCTGAGGAGTATAACGTTTGCATTGCTGGCAAGTCTTCCATGGTACGTGCTGCAAGTTAACCCTCAATCACTTAGGCATCGCTTGAAAGCACTCCACGAGTTGAAAGTCTTCAGCTAGCCTGCTGCCCAGGATAAGGAAACGACTCAGGAGATAGATGCATGAGTGTGTTTTCCTTTCCGCGCCTGCACGTAAAGGGGTTGCTGGCCATCAACGTCGGCACCGGCAACAATGACGATTACTCCAACGTACTTTACCAGGGCCAGCCTTTGCGGCTTGCGGACAGCATTTTTGTCCAGCCGGTCGACTTCGGTATGGATGACGCCACCTTCGTTAAGTGGGCACAAATCCGACAGGAAATAACCACGCCTGCGCCGGGCAAGGCGCCGGCCAGCTTCCTGAACAAAGGGCCAGGAGACGCTTCCCAGCAGTACAGGATTCCCGGGGAATGGAATTATTACGGGGACATGGGGCTGACCATGCGCGACGTAAAGGTGATCGGCGTGCAAACCGGCGCGAACAAATTTGATCCCGGCCATCCCTTCATGGGCTCTCAGCTTTCTTTCAACAACCGCCCCGGCCCCACCGGCGGCAGTACAGGCATGCTGATTGATGTGAACCCTGAAGGCGTTCCCTGCAGCCAGGTTTTTGCCGATTTTCTTACTCTTACAGGCAATGACGGCAACGCCGTTTTCACCGGCAAACCCGGCAAGGCGGTGACGAGATGGATCAATTTTCAGCGGAATGCACGTCTCAAAGGCCCCAACGGTGCAGCCGGATACTTCCACTGTGTAGTTCCAATTAAGGAACTGCAGGGCCAGCCTATTGTGCAGTTTATGTCACCGTCCGGAAGCCCGCCTCCGGCTGGGATCGTTTTTCGCTATTACATGTTCCGCTCCCTCCAGCCAATCAATGTTTTCAAGTACACAGACCCGGAGTGGCTCGACCAGATGGAAGCGCTCTATGCAAAAGGCCAGAGCGGGCAGTCTAATTATCCGGACTACATCAACCCGACCTATGTGCAGCTGAGCGGAACCATCGCGCCCTGGTATGCAGGCGAGATGCAGTCCGTCGCCACAGGCCGGCTTCTCTATCCGGGACCGGGCACCAAGACCATTCCGGTTCCGCCGCCTCCTTCCGGCGAATCCGGCGGCAACGGCTCGCAATTCAGTCTTGCCCCCGCGTTACTGCAAGTCGGCGCCTCATTGCAATCCCTCTCAGTTGATTTCATTGCATCCTTTCCTGACCAGTACCAGAAGAACACTCAGGATCCTTACAATCCGCTGCAGACTAATAACAACCCCAAAATGGATTTCGGCTCAGTCAGCCTCAAGTTCAGAGTGGCAGGCAAAGATAAGTTCTCCGCAGCAATTCCGTACACGAACACCGGTCAGGGTGATATGCAGGGCTGGCTTTTTGATCTGCCCATGTCCGGGATTTCTCGCGACGACCTGCAACAGGGCTCGTTTGTATTGACCAGCGATAAGCTGGGTGACCTTCTCATCGAGAACGATTTTTACATCGCATCCGACCAATCCAATATCTTCGGCGAACAGAACGGCTCGCCCAATAGTTTCATGAATGAAGGTCTGCCAGAAGGGCCTTCAACCATCCGCGTCTTTCAAAAAGGGCAGGAACTCACGGCAGCGAACTGCCCGCCGATCACGGTCTGGCAGTATGCGGTGGTTCCCAATCAGAAAGATTTCAAGGCCACAAAAGCCATGACAAACTACAAACCCGGACTGCCTCTGCAAGTTGATACCAGCCAGCCCGGTGTCTTCCTGTTCACTTTCAACTTCAACAGCAATACGCCGCCATACGCTGACAGCCAGAGCCTGGACCTCATGAACGCTCCCATGATCAATCTCCGCATGCTTCCGAACAACAAGGACTACAGCCAGTACTACAAAGACCCCAAGTCTCCTGAGCCTGTGGGGAATGACAAGCTCACATTTCAGGTGATCTATCAGGAGGTGCTGCGGAACTATTACCTGCTCTATCCGGGAATGAATGCGGTGATTCCCCTGAATGATCCACAGCAATGGGAAGACGCGGAAATGGCGCGCCGCCTGTACCAGCACACGCAGAAAAGCTGGTGGAACCAGTATGGCTACATGCCGCGGACGCGAGACCTTTCACAAACGCGCAGAACGCTGTTGCATGCGTGGGCAAGAAAATATCTGCAGCAGTGAAGGGAACTGCGAGGAGATGATCGGAATGAAAAAGAGACTAGGCTTCATCTGCGCGGCGTTGTTGTTGTTGCCGGCAAGCGCTTTTGCCCAGCAGCCTCCACAGATTCCCTTTCAGGTAAGCGTCGTCGGCCGGACGAACCAGCCCGCGCCGGCGCTGCAGTCATTTGCTTTTGCCATTGACGGTGATAAGTGGCTGCTGATTGGTGGGCGAACCAATGGATTCCATCGCACGTCCACGCGGGAAGCCACTTTTCCCACCGCCAACTCCAATCAAGACGTTTACGTTGTGGACCTCACCCTGAACCGTGCCTGGAAGGCGCCACTCCCGGACAGTCTGTTGTATCAGCTCAGCTCCACCAATATGGAGTTCTATCAGGATGGCGGAGCCCTCTACCTGGTTGGCGGATACGGATCCAACTGCGCCGAAGACAAGCCTGAGTGCTACCAGACCTTTCCCAATCTGACTGCCATCAAAGTCCATCAACTGGTGCAGGCCATCATCGCCGGCCAGAAGGATATCAGCCCTTACATTGTCTCCATCACGGATGATCGTTTGAAGGTTACGGGGGGCGAATTGCTCAAGCTGGGCAACAACTTCTATCTCGTCTTTGGGCAGGATTTCGAAGGGATCTACAAAGGGGGCATCACCGGTAAATATACCGAACAGGTGCGCCGCTTCCAGATCAATTTTGACGGCGCCAGACTTTCCATTGCCAACTATCAGGCCTTCAATCCACCTGACGGCGGCGGCGTGGATTCGCAGTATCACCGCCGCGACCTGAACGTGGTGGAGTCGATTCGCCCATCAACTTCGGTGCTGGGTCTAACCGCTTACGGGGGCGTGTTCACCAAGACAGCAGGCGCATGGACCAACCCGGTCAACGTTGATCAGGACGCGGCGGGCAACACCAGAATTGCGGTGGATACCGGTTTCAACCAGAAAATGAGCCAGTACAGTTGCGCTCGCGTCCTCATGTTTTCAGCCAGTCGCCGTACCATGTTTACCACCCTGCTGGGCGGGATCAGCTTGTACTATTACGACGACAAGGGCAAGCTTGTGCCCAGCAACATAGACAACTTCATGCCTTTCATCAATTCCATTACTACGCTGGCGCGGTTTGGCACGGGGCAAACAGTGGAGTGGCCGCAACCTCCATCCATAGCGCTCCCGGAATTGATGGGGGCAAATGCGGTGTTTATACCGGCTCCGGGTATTCCGCTCATGCCGGGTACTCATGAAGTGATCAACTATGACAGACTCCCTCCCGGCAGGACGCTGGTTGGTTATCTGTATGGTGGAATCCACGCCACGGCCCCGCAGGTTTCGTTCATCAATCCTTCTTACGCCAGCAGCACAATCTACGGAGTATTCGTGTTGAGGACAGCGGCCGCGAAGAAAGCTGTGCACAAGAAGGCGAAATAGCGTGGACTCCCGAAGATGAAAATATTCCCGATAGGCACCGTGTATCGCATCCAGCGGCTATGCGTCATTTTTCTGCTGGCATGCCCAGTGGCGTCAGCCCAGACGGCCCCTATTCAGGCGCCGCAAGAGGTGGTGGAAGTGACGGCGGAAGGCGTGCCGGAATCCGCTTCTTCTTCCTCTGTCACTGTATTGACGAGGCAGGACATTGAAGACCGCCACGCCATTGATTTTGCTGACTTGTTGTCCGACGTTCCCTTTCTCCATGTGGCGCAAAACGGAAGCCGGGGCAGCCTGACTTCGCTCACCATCCGCGGTGGCAAACCTAACTTCACCCTGTTCCTTATTGATGGAACGCCCATCAATGACATCAGCGATGTTCTCGGCGGTTCAGTTGACCTCTCCAGCATCAGCCCGGACAACGTGGAGCGGGTTGAGATCATGCGCGGGCCTCTATCTTCCGTTTACGGCTCGGACGCAGTTGCTGGAGTGGTCAACATCATCTCCCGCAGCCAGACGAGTGCTCCGGTAGCTGATCTGGATGTGCAGGGAGGGAACCTTGGTACCGGACGGGTCGGATTCAATCTGGGCAATAGCACTCCTCACACCAGCTACGGTCTGGCCGGGTCATACCTGAACGTTTCTGAACAGGTGCTGGACGACGAATTTGCCCTGGGGACAGTTGCAGGAAATTTCCGCCGGGAAATCGACACGAAGAACGTTTTCATGGCTCATGCGCGCTATGAGCATGATCAGGATTCTTCCTTTCCCGAAAATGGCGGCGGCCCAGAACTCTCCATTCTTCGCGAGCCGCAGCTCGTACATTCCGGGAGTTTAACCCTTGAGGCTGCGTATGATCACCAGATCCGTCCTTCCTGGCTTTCCACCCTGAATGTGAACTATTTCCAGCGGGGAGCACGCTCTTCCATTCCCGCGATCCTCGATGCAGTTCCGCCTACCGCCAATTCGCTGCCTTCGCAGGAAGAGAAGACCATGTTCCGCCGGGGCGCCATAACCTTGAACAATCACTGGGTGTTTTCATCCAAGCTGTCCGGACGGCTGGCTCTGGGATTCCATGACGAGAATGGAACCAACAACGATATTCTGGCGGACGTTATTCCGTCTTCATTTCATCTGGACCGCCCGGCGTTCGACGGCAATGGCGAACTTGTCTACAGCACAACACGATTTACCGCCAGCGCCGGCACCGGAGTAAATAAGAGCCGCGGTTTCAACGCGCACCCGGCCTCGCGGGTGGGAGCCAATCTGCGCATGTTTGGTTCACGGGCCACCCTGAAAGGGAGTTGGGGCTCTGCTTACAAGCTGCCCTCGATGTTTGCGCTCGGTGATCCCAACGTGGGCAATCCGGCGCTGCTCCCGGAGCGGAGCCGGGGGTTTGACGTGGGCATGGAAGGCAGATTTGAACACCTGCGTACGCGCGCCACAATCACGTACTTCCGGAATTCGTTCAAGGATCTGATCGACTTCAGTGCTACCGATTTCAAACTGGTGAACCGCAGCAGCGCACATACGCAAGGCGTGGAACTATCGTCAACCACGAACGTCAGTCCCCGGCTCTCTTTGGGCGGCGATGTTTCTTATCTTGACTGGAAACTGGAAGGGACAACAGAACCTTTGCGCGACGTGCCACACTGGGAAGGCGGTATCTCTGCCCACTACCGGTTCGCTCAACGCTTCGGGGTGGAAGCCAGCACACGATGGATGGGCCGCCGGTTTGATTTTCAGGTTCCGGCGCCGTTCATCGATTCTGTGGGAGGCTACTCCCGAACGGATTTCACCGCTGATTATGAACTTTCCCGGAGAGTCACCACTTATGCCGCCATCGATAATGTATTCAACCGCAGGTACCATGAATTCCTCGGCTTCCCGAATGCAGGAATCTATGGCCGGGTGGGAATGAAAATCCGGCTGCTGCAGCGTTGACCCGGGCCCTTTTCCTGGGACTCGCGATGCCTCTCACCGAAACTCCTTAATCCCTGGGGCAATCGAATTTTCGCGTGTTCTGCAAGGCAATGTGACGTGTCTCACAGCGCATCGACAGTGCGAAAGCAGAGTCTGTCATTGACAGTAACGTTATCTGAGTAACGTTACTGGGCTAGAGCATCAAAGGAGAGCTTCTAAGGTCTTTGAGTGATTCGTAAGAAGGCTGAGGCCTAGAAGAATGTCCACGCCATGAACACGATCGTAAATAAATTTGTAGAAGCGCATGACCGCTATATGGAACTGGACCGGATTCGGACCGAGTGCTCCAGTCCCGCGGAACGTGAATCTTTGCACATTGCCATCCTGAAGGCTTACCTGGAAGTGCAGTTCCACGCCAAACAGATTGCCGGACTGCAGTTTGCCGATGGCATGGATTTTGCCGAAGTCAACTAAAAGCCTGCCCATCATCTACTCTGTTATTGCGTTGGACACCTCTACGCGTATAATCTGCGTCTAAGTACAAACGCCACTCCTGTCATGGCACAGGGCACCTCCGGGCCGCTGGAAGTGTGGGTCGGTGCGTCGTCTGTTTAAATTTTGTCTTGCGGAGCATGTTTTATGCCCCTGGCACGCATTCTTACCCGTTTCCCTGAACAGGCAGACGCTCTTTCTCAGGAGCTACGCCAGCACGGCTATACGGTTGAGTTTTCAAGCCCTGAACTGGCCGGCAAGTCTCCAGCAGACCTGGAAATCGATTTTGAACTCTGCGCAGAACCTGACGCGCTAAGCCGTGCCTCTGAGCTGGCGGACCAGCTTCATGCCGATGTGGCAGTCTCACCCGGAATTTTAGATAGACCACTTTTGGAGCGGGTGGAAGCAGCTCAACCTGAGCAACCCGAGCCGGTTGAGCGGCTGGATAATGTTCTGCCCTTTCTAAGTCCAGTGCAGCCACGCCAGCCAGAAATCACACAAGAGGAAGTGGAGGCTGAAACCCTCTCTCATGAAGCCAATATTGCTGAGAGCAGCCCTGTTCCTGAACCAATATGGGAGCCGGAGCCAATGCCTCCCGCTTCTGAAGTAACGCTGCCGCCTGACCTGCTGGCGGAGCCTGCGGTACCCGCAATGGAGTCTCACGAGCCGGTGCATGCGCAGGCCAATACGGCTTTTGACGATGAGATTGACCTGGTTCGCGCGGCTGCTCCTGGGAATGACGAAGAGGAAAGCGCTACGGAACTGCTGGCCAGGGCTGGGCAGAGATCCGCGACAGTATTCCACGCTGCGGGAGTTGCTGGCAGGGAGTTCTGGGGGGCGCTTCGCGGCTGGGGGGACGCATTCCAGACCCATGCCCGAGGCTGGATGGAGCGCGGACGCGAGCAGGTGAATCTCCGCAGAGAAGAAATCAAGATGCAGCGGACTCAGAAAGCGCAGGAGGATGAGAGACGCCGAGCGCTGGAGCAGGAGCGTGCAGCCGAACTTGAAGCCGCACGCGAAGCCGCCGCCGTACGTCTGCAGGACTTGTTACGCGAACGCGGGGGCCTTACGGAAGCGCAACCTGCTCCTCCGCAGAAGTCAGCCACGCCAATGCCATCGCCGGCTGCACCCGCGGCAGATAATCCAATACCGGGGTTGTTCACCCGCAGGATCAAGATTCCATTCAGTCGTACCTACCGTCCGCAACTCGAAGCTGTATTGATGGGTGTGGCTGCGGCATGCTGCTTCTTTGTGCTGGGACTGGTGGCGGCATCGTTCCATGCGCGTCCGGCGATCTCAAACACCATTCAACAGCCAAACCAGCCACAGCCGGGATATCAAGGCGTGACTGTCCAGGGCGGAGGAGTTACGGTACAGGCAGGTGCTGCGACCGCGGCTTCGCCGCAGAAGGTGAACACGGCAGCAAGGCCAAGCCCTGCGGCCCTTGTGCAGTCAGAGGAGAAGCCTTCTGCAACTCGCGTAAGTGATGTGACGGTCCGAAACTTTCCACCGCCCCACAAGCAAACAGCGCGGCGTTCCGGGAACAGCGAGCACATTGGAAATGACGTGGTGATCCGCCATTTTGGCACTCCGGTAAGCGCTCCAGCGCAATCGGCGCCCCGGGCGGAGCTAAAGCATTATTCGGACATGGACAACTGATTATCTGCCCAGAAAAGTGCAAAGAGACGCGGCGTTCCGCGTCTCTTTTATTTTAGGGTGAAGTCAAGCGGACGCTATTTGGCGGCGACAATCTTCGAAATCAACTGCGAGTAATCTGTTTTTTCCACGCCGTAAACCTGCTTGTTGAATTCATCCACCTTCTGCGAGTAGTTCATGGAGCAGAATTTGGGCCCGCACATGGAGCAGAACTTGGCTTCTTTGTAGTAATCGTCGGCCAGCGTCTCGTCATGCATGGACCGCGCGGTTTCAGGATCGAGCGAGAGGGCAAACTGCTTTTCCCAGTCGAAAGTGTAACGGGCATAGCTGAGTGCGTTGTCGCGGTCCTGAGCGCCGGGGCGATGCCGCGCGATGTCAGCAGCGTGAGCGGCAATCTTGTAAGCGATGATTCCGTCCTTCACGTCCTTCTCATTTGGCAATCCGAGGTGCTCTTTGGGCGTGACATAGCAGAGCATGGACGCGCCATGCCAGCCGATCATGGCCGCGCCAATGGCCGACGTGATGTGGTCGTAACCGGGAGCAATGTCGGTGACCAGAGGGCCAAGCGTATAGAACGGAGCGCCGTGGCACCACTCCACTTCTTTGTCCACCTGTTCCTTGATTTTGTCCAGCGGGACATGGCCGGGGCCTTCAATCATGACCTGGACGTCGTGTTCCCACGCTTTTTCCGTGAGCTCTCCCAGAGTGCGCAGCTCGGCGAACTGCGCTTGATCGCTGGCGTCGGCGATGCAACCGGGGCGGAGGCCGTCACCCAGCGAGTAGGAAACGTCATACTTCTTCATGACTTTGGTGATGTCATCGAAGCGCTCGTAGAGGAAATTCTGCTTGTGGTGATGGGCCATCCACTGCGCCAGGATTGCGCCGCCGCGGCTCACGATGCCGGTAATGCGCTTGGACACCAGCGGAAGATATTGGACCAGAACGCCGGCATGGATCGTCATGTAATCGACGCCTTGAGCGGCCTGCTCTTCAATGACCTCAAGCATCAGGTCAGCGCTGAGGTCTTCTATCCTCTTTACGCGTGACACCGCTTCATAAATTGGCACCGTCCCAATCGGTACAGGCGAGTGCCGCAGAATTTCCTCACGAATCTCATGAATTCCCCCCCCGGTGGAGAGATCCATCACGGTGTCAGCGCCAAAGTGCACTGCGGTATGCAGCTTGCGCAGCTCTTCATCCACATCTGAGGTGATGGCAGAGTTGCCGATGTTCGCATTGATCTTGCACAGGGAAGCCACGCCGATGGCCATTGGCTCCAGTTCAGGATGGTTGATGTTCGCGGGGATAATCATCCGCCCGGCAGCCACTTCATCGCGCACTTCCTGTGGCGAGAGCTTTTCCTGCTCGGCTACATAGACCATCTCTTCTGTTATCAGCCCTTTGCGGGCATAGTGCATCTGGGAGAAGTTCTCATCGCCGTTCCTGGCAACTTCTTCCCGGCGGCGGGCAATCCATTCTTGCCTGGGCTTGGCTGTCTGCTGGGTTGTAGTGTGGCCGTTTTGTGCGCTCATGGAATCCCCTTATTTTCCGACGATAAATTATACGCGTGCCCTTAGCCAGGACAGCACCTCCCGTCAGCAAGGGTCAGGTAAACTCTTTGTTATCCTCTTTATGGGCTGGCACTTCCGTGTGATGCACGTCACGCCAGTTGTGTGTACCCCCTTGACCCCCGCCCGCGCCGGGGCTACCCTTTGATTGTTATGTCGCAAAACAGCAAATATGTCAGGTTTGGCGCGGCCATCACCATCATTGTGCTGGCTTTAGGATATGTCGCTTATACCGGAGTTCAGGAAAACAAGTCCTATTATTTTACTTTGACTGAGTTGCAGAAGATGCACGACCAGGCATACAACAAGCACCTGCGTGTTTCCGGATACGTGCAGCCCGGCTCCATCAAGCGCAACGGCACGCATGTTGATTTCGTTTTATCTGAAAACGGAAACGTCATGCCCGTAAGCTACAAGGGTACTGAACCTCCGCCAGACACCTTTAAAGACAACTCACAGGCGCTTGCCATTGGCGACCTGGGCAGAGACGGAATCTTCCACGCCACTGAGCTGCAGGCAAAGTGCGCGTCAAAGTACGCTCCTCAACAGAACGGCAGTGCCGCCGCGCCGGCTTCGAAGAGCTATTGAGGTCCGCCGCTGAACTCTGTAGCTCCGCCCGTCCAGGTTGAAAACGTCTCCAAGATTTACGGCCGCACCGCTGCCGTGCGGCAGGTCTCTCTTGAGCTCGGTTCGCAGAAATTCTATGTTCTGCGCGGCGAGAACGGCGCCGGCAAATCCACGCTGCTGCGCATGATCGCGGGGCTGAGCGAGCCCACGGAAGGCCGCATCCTGATTTACGGTCTCAAGAACAAAGAAGCGTTTTCCCGCATGGGCTACATGGCGCACGCACCGCTCCTTTATGACGAGCTCACCGGCATGGAGAACCTGCGGTTCTTCGCCGAGCTCTACGGCATCACCAACGACCAGCCGCTGACGGAAGCCATGCAGCGCGTCGGGCTCGATCCCGGCCTCAAGCGCCATGTAGGCCAGTATTCGCAAGGAATGCGGCAACGCCTCTCGCTGGCGCGCGCCATCTTTCATTCTCCTCGCCTCCTGTTGTTGGACGAGCCCTTTTCCAACGTCGATCCTGATTCTGCTCTGCAGATCGCCAAGCTGCTGGCAGTTATGCGCGACGAGGGCGCAACCATCATGCTGGTCACGCACCAGACCGGGCTGCTTTCCAGCGTGGCCGACGAATACATTCTCATGTCGCGCGGCCAGCTTGCCGACCGCGGCGCCATGCAGAGGGTACACGCATGAGCGCCGGCGTTCTCAGGCTCACCGCCGTCAACCTTCGCAAAGACGTGCGCCTGGAGTGGCGCTCGCGCGACGTGTTCAACTCCATGCTCTTCTTCGCCCTGTTGGTGGTGGTGGTTTTCAGCTATGTGTTTGACGCCTCGGCCGAAGAGGCGCGCCGCATGATGGGCGGCCTGATCTGGATTGCTTTTCTTTTCTCCACCACCATGGCGCTGAACCAGTCCTGGGCGCGCGAGCTGCGCAACGGCGTTCTGGATGCCTATCGCGTCTCGCCCTCGCCCCCGGAAGCGCTGTTCCTGGGCAAGACCATCGGTAACTTTATCTTCGTTCTCTTACTCGAATGTCTTATGGCCCCGCTGTTTGTTATTTTCTACAATCTGCGGGCCCTCGGAAACGTCTGGCTGCTCTTGCCCATCTTCCTTCTCGGGACGTGGGCGCTGGTGGTGAACGGGACGTTTTTTGCCGTGATGTCAATCCGCACCCGCAGCCGCGAGCTCATGCTCCCTTTGCTGCTGCTGCCCATCTCCATCCCGGCAGTGCTGATGATGGTCACGGCCACAAGCGCGGTCCTGACGGGCGAAGGCTCGCCGGTGCCGCAAATAAAATTTCTGGCAGGATACTGCGTGATCTTTTCCACTGTCTGTCTCCTGCTGTTTGATACGGTGTTGAACGCAGAATGAAAAACCGCCTATTTTTCCTCTTACTTGCTGTTACTGCCGGCCTGCTCGCCTGGGGCACTTACCAGGCGCTCTACGTGGCGCCACCTGAAGCCACCATGGGCGATGCCCAGCGCATTTTCTACTATCACGTGCCCGCCGCGACAGCGGCATCGCTGCTGTTCTGGGTCAACTTTGTCGCCTCCATCTGGTACCTGTGGAAGCGCAGCCCCGTGGCCGATGCCATCGCCGTAGCCGGCGCGGAAGTCGGCGTAGTGTTCTTTAGCGTGGTGCTCATCAGCGGTCCCATTTGGGCGCGCTACGCCTGGGGCACCTTCTGGGTTTGGGATGCCCGGCTCACCACCAGCCTGATCCTGTGGCTGCTCTACGTCAGCTACCTGATTCTGCGCAAATCCTCGGAGCTTGGCTCGACCTCGGTGCTGGCCGCATCCCTGGCTGTGTTCGCGGCCATGGATATGCCCATCGTTTACATGTCCAACCGCTGGTTCCGCACCAACCATCCCCAGCCCATGATCGGCACGCCCAACCTCAATCATGACATGCAGACCGTGCTCCTCTGGAACATGCTCGCGTTCTGCATGTTCGCCATACTGATTGCCTGGTTCCGCTTTGAGCTCGAACGCACCAGCCAGGCCATCAACCAGATGCACATCCGCAAGGCCGCACAGGGTGTCAGCATGGCCATGATCCTGCCCGCGCCCGCCATCTTCCTGGCCGCCAAGCCTGCCATGTTGCTGTTGGCCAGGAAGGCATTGCTGTTCGGCAGCGTCTTCCTGCTGTGGCTCGATAGCGATGCCGATGCCCTTGCTCATGAAAAGCTGGTGCAGCACCATTACATGGTCGCCGGCTATATCGCGGTGTGGACCATCTACATCGGCTATCTGCTGTTCCTCTTTAACAAACTCAGGAAGCTGCACCAGGAAGAAGCGGAGCTGAGGACGAGCGAGAAGAAGACCTTAGCGTAGCCTGGCAATCTGCTTTCGGCTTTTCCTGCCATCATCTGACGGCTTTTCAATTCCGGCGATCTTTGGCATTTCGGCGATCTTTGGCAATTCCACCGGGGCCCCCCTGTTTCAGACGTTTTGTTGCAAACAAAGCCGCTTAGCGGAAATCGACCCTTGCGTGACCCAACGGTTTTCCACTGGGTCACCCAAGCGTCTCGGCTCTCGTCCGGTTCGTCTGTGTTTACTGATTCGCAAACAGCCATTGAACACCGCCACCGTCTGGCGGAAACTCCCTTCCGCGCAACCGGGAGTTTAGGTTGTCAAAAAAGCAAGCCGAGCTGGCGCCTGGGCAGCTCAATGGCACCACGGCTGCCATCCTGAACGCGCGCACAATTGCACGCTCTCTCAGCCAACTATTCTCTTAACGCGCGCGTGAAGGATCTGCTCTGCCGCCGCTTCCGCGGTAGCCCAGGAAGAGTTCAGTGATCTTTCTAACTCGGTGTGGCACAGCCGCCCTCGGCTGTAAGTTTGTTCCCTCTCGATGCTGGCGCCCTAGGGCAAGGCTTTTTCTCAATCGAATTCCATCCTGAACCCGCGCACTCAATTCGCTCACACCACGTTTAAGTGCGCCCGTGAAGCATCTGCTCAGATGCCATGTCGATGGTTCTTGCCGGAATTTCAAAGATGCCGGAGGCAGACCCTGTGGCTACCGGCGTCGGCGGCAGAGAAGATCTTTTCACGCCGCGCCATAAGGCTGTGCTTGTGTGAGCGGGCGTGGAATCGGCCCAGAACGCCAAAACTGGCACAGCCGAGGGCGGCTGTGCCACTAAAGCTCACTAAATTTGTTTTTTTGCGAAGACGCTTGCTGGCTCCACGAATCCGCAAAAGCCAGAATGCCCTTTTGTAACGCCGACCCTGGCCCCCAAACCCTCTACAATGGATGGGCAACTTCCCATGCAGAAAAAAATGTTCTGGCTGTTGTTTTTCGTCCTGGGCCTGGTCCTGGATTTTTCCGTCCCAATTCTGTGGAGCCTTATCCTCACGCTCCCGCTGCTGGTGCTCTGCTGGTGGATCGCCTACCGCAGCGGCTGGTTTGAATAGACCCGACCGTTCGAAGCGAACTGCTGTAATGTAGCCTCAAGGGAGACTCTCAGTAGGTCGCTCTGGCTCAATCGGGCAGAGCGAATTATCCCTGAGGATCGCCACAAAACATCCATGGGAAAGACTCCTTCGGGCTGAATGGCGTCGGCTGATGTGCAATAGGCAAAAGACACACTGAGCATTGTGGAAGCTTGGCGTTTTGGGGTGGAAGCCCCGGCCTTTATGGCCGGGGTGAAGAGGCGTGCAGTTTTTTGGATTTTGCGCTTTAGCGCTGGTGGTCGTAGGTCACGATTTTCGCCGCGAAGCCCGCAATTGGCTTCGTGGGGTGGGAACTCGTGGAATTCGAATCTTCCTTGAGCGCGATAAAAATAAAGCGTACCAAGCAAGAGCTCGGCGGCGTCTGCTTTTTGAAAAAATGCGTGCCGTCTGTGAGTCACGGACGTTACGAAGAAAGTTCTTATCTTTTCAGGAGCATGGGCCATGTCTGATTGCGAACAAAGCGAGCACCAGCGCTAAAGCGCAGGATTTTCAGACACGCTCACCCCCGGCCGTAAAGGCCGGGGCTTCCACCCATAAACGCCTGCTGCCACGGCTGCTCCATGCTCCTAGCCATGCACGCCGACAGGCCAGCACCAGGTTCGGCTTACTGGGGTGAAAGAGCGGCCCGGGCCGCTCTTCAGCGCTTCTCCAGGCCCACGCGTGGAGAAACAATATTTGCGCGCACCTCCGCATAGCGCGCTCTGCGGATGGGCAATGCTAAACTGAAAAAAAGCGGAAGCGCATGGGGTCCGGTGACCCTTCCGGTCTTCAAAACCGGCGAGAGTTAGCTTCGCTGGCTCTGGTGAGTTCGACTCTCACACGCTTCCGCCACTTCTCATTTCTGAAACCCAGGGTTTGCTTCATGGCGATCGATGAAACCGCAAACACGCAAAGGCGCGCAACAAACTCGTTGCGTTGATGCGAGAAGGGCACGCCGTTGCACTTACGGGAGATGTCTTTCTGCTTGGGCCGGATACCCGCAATGGACGGAGCTTTTGCTTCGGCTGGTGGATTACATTTCAGAACATGGAGATGGCACGCCTGCTGAAAAGCCAGAGCAGAAGCGATCGTCAACACTCATGAAAACCCGCTGAAAATTGCCACTCAGCTTGGAGGGATGATTGCGCCATGCGACTACGCAGTCCAGCCAAATTGAGCGACGTTCGACCAATGCAATCCCAATATCTTGCTGACATTTTTTACGCGGAATTACCAGCGGCATTTGACTTGCGGCCGGCCACATATTTCTTATGCTCCGTGCGAAGATGCTTTTCTGCGCGATAGAAAGATTGGGGAATTTCGTGTTGGAGCGTACTCATCATTTCGCCGACCACAAGATCGTCAAAATTGCCAGGCAGGCACACGAGAGCACAGAGCCGGGTAAACGTATACGCCGTGTTTTGTCCAGGCTCTACCAGTCCAGCGATGCTGCGTCCGGTTAGCAGCACCATTGTCGTCGCCGAGCAATCCGAGCCTAAAAAACATACTTTTTATTCCGGCGTGAATATTGTCATTGCCCATCTGGTAATAAGAGCGCATGTCTGCTCGCCCAGCGGCTTCTTCGAGGTCAGCAAAAGCTGGTCTATCTTTCTTAAGATGCGATGCGGCCCAGCCATAATCAGTTTTAAATGGCTTGCCGTAACGAGCAACAGCCTTATCGAATTGTTTCGTGATCCTCTGCTGCACCCTAGCCGAGAGCGGCTTTCGGCTCCGATACTTAAACGGCTCGTTGGAGCGACTTAAAAGGTGTTCTGCAATTTTCTTGGATAACTTCTTAGATGCTGTGATCCCCTGCGCTTCAAGTTTTTTTGAAATCAGCTTCTCGAAAAACAGCGACGGTATGGTCTCTGCGAGCGTCTCTATGGCTTGTTGAAGAGTCTCCATCAGAACAGTCTCCTCATGTGACCGGGGTTCAATGAAACTGCGGAAAGACCATTATGGGCTGGCCACCACTCGCAGTGCTGTTGGAATCTGCGCCGAGCACAACTGCGGCGGCCGGTTTGCGTTGCTTGATAAGATCAGTGGCTGCCTGGAACCAAGCCTGTTGGTTGGGCGTCAGTTTGGAAATAAAATCCTCAAAGGTCTGTGAGACATTCCATTCCATGTGAGCCATATCCCAATTGCTGTCCAGTGACGTGCGCTGCGTTGAAAGGTGCGCAAGTCTTTTGTGGATTCTCTCTATCCCATTCTGATCGGTCACCCACGCCGCCGATGTTTGCCATGTGGAGAAATAGTCGATTGCCTTGAGATTGTCCGCTTTCAGTTTCGGGTGGCTGCTGAAGAATTCGCGGAGCGTCCTGTAATGGAGTAGAAAAGACTCAATGGCGCAGTTGCGCATCACGGTAACCGCATCCACATATTTGGGATCGGTTTCTTTCTTGGCGTAGTCGTTGAGGTCTCGCGCTTGAACCATTGCACGGAGTTCATAACAAACATCTGGCGCTGCATCCTCACACTCGTGGGCGGTTATTGGCAGCACAGGACTTTTTTTCTTTTTTCGTTTTTTTGATTTTGCCATTCAGCCAGATTCTAGATCGGGTTTGATATTCGCTGCAACTTCGCCTGGCTATTTTCCTGTGTCGACCGCTACTTCTCCCCCTTCAGCTTCTTCAAATTCTCCGCGCCGTTCTTGTTATCAGGATTGAGCGCAAGAGACTTTTCATAATTCTTGATGGCGAGATCTTTCTGGCCGGCCCTCATGTAGGCTTCGGCCAGGCTGTCATAAGGATTCCAGGCATTCGGATATTCCTGGACGTTGCGTTCGAATACCTTGATGGCCAAGTCAGTCTTCTTCTGCATCAGCAGGTGATAGCCAAGGCTGTTGAGGCTGCTTTCATCCATCTGGTATTCCTGGTTGCCGGAGCTTTTGGCCTGCTGGTAGAAATCGAGGGCGGCCTGCGGGCTCACCATGTTTTCAATCAGCATGAGAACATTGCTCCCGGGTTCGGGCGGCGGCGTGTACTTCCAGCCGTACTCGCGCGCAACCACGCCAAGAATCCGGGGCGTGATGTAGAAGAATGAGTCAGAGTTTCCCATGATGACCAGTCCCTTGCCTGAATCCGCCAGCATCATGAGGAAGGCCTGAAAGCCATCGTCCGCGCCATCGTGGCCGAACTCGCCGGGGTTCTTGTCATCCAGAAAAAAGCCCAGGCCAACGGCGCCATCGCTTTCATTGTGCGGCGGCTGTGGCGTAAGCATCTCCTGCGTCATCTTTTGCGAGAGCACGTGGTTGGCTTTCCCCTTTTTCGAGAGTGCAATCTCAATGGCAAACTTCGCCAGGTCGGTGGGCGTGGTCCAGAGGCCGGCGGCGGCCATTTCCGGGTAGATGTGCCACTTGCCCGGCAACGGACGGTTGTCCGCGCGCGAGCCGCTTGCCGCCTGGGTAGCGCGATCAGGAGGAAGAGGCTGCGCATAGGTGCTGTTGCTCATGCCAATCTTGCTGAGCACGGTCTTCTGCATGAATTCAGGAAACGGTTGTCCCGTGACATCGATCATGAGCTGCTGCTCAATGGTCACACCTCCACCGGAATAACGCCGCTTGCTGCCGGGAACAAAATCGACGCGTATCGGCTCAGTGTTGGCGGGCTTTTCCCCGTTGAAGATCTGCACCAGCGTTGGCAGAGGCTCGCCGACGGCGTAGCCCGGAAAACCGTGCACGGTCAGGCCGCCGGTGTGGGTCATGATCCGGCGCAGCGTGACTTTTTCCTTAGACGTGAATTGGTTTTCCGGCACCTTCCAGGTCTTCAGCTTCTTGTTGACGTCCTCATCCAGTGAGAGCTTGCCATGTTCCACCAGCCAGAGCGCGCCTGCCGTGGCTACCGGCTTTGAAATGGAACCGGCCTGAAAAAGGGTGGTGGTGGTAACGGGCTCAGTTCCTCCGGCCACAGCAACGCCAAAACCTTTGGCCCAGACGACCTTGTAGTTATCGATGACGGCCACGCTGATTCCCGGAATGTTGTACTTCTTCATGAACTGTTGGAGAGTGAGTTCCAGCGGAGGCTTGTCCGGCGCATACTTGACCCGGGTGATGACCGTATCGGGAGTGAGTTCGTGAACCGTTGGATTGTCTTTGGATTCGTGATCTTGGGCTGCGTGATCTTGGGCAGTAACTTTGAGTGGGGGCTGGGCAACTAGGAGCACAGCAAAAACACATGGCAGCAGACGAGCAAGAATCACGGAAGGCCTCCCGAGAACAAGCACTCTAGCAGAGAAGCAGCCGAAACGGGTACCCATTCGGCGAGCTGCTCTGCCTTTGCTGGTCCTCTGATCGCCTTTCGCAGCGGATGGTTTGAGTAACGCCCGGACAATCAATCAGGAACCACCGGCAGCATGATCCGCGATGGATGTTCGCGATCATGATAGATGGTTTGCGCAGCCGTCTTTATTTCAGTGGTGGTGAGGCTGTTCATCCCCGTATTCAGGTTGCGCGCGAACAATGGCATAAACGCTGACGTGATCTCCACTCGAATTTGGTGTCCCGGCAGAAAAACACTGGCCAGGTCCCAGAGATCCAGCGTGTACTCCCGGATAGCGCCCGGAGCCAACGGCACAAATTCACTTTGCGATTGCGGATATACCGACGATCCGTGATAGCTCGCGCGAACGATCGTATCGGTCAGCCGCTGCGCGAAGCCATCCGGATGTACATCAATCAGCCGTGCCACCCAGTCCGTGTCACGCGCCGATGAAGAAGCCCACAAATCGACTGTCACGCGGCCGCTCACCCGCAACGGCACTTTCAGTGGTTCTGACGTGAAAACCAGCATGTCATTGCGCGACTCCGGCTTTCTTTGGTCGGCGGCAAGAGAATCGTCAGGTTCCATTGCAAGTGTCGGTGGGTCCTTTGGATCATAAGCGTAATGGTCCGGAGGCTCGGCTGCCGGCGCCGCAGAACTCAGAAAGCCATCACCCGCTTTAGAATTGGCGCGTCCTTTACCATGGAAGTAATACGCGACCAGCTTGGCATTCTGCGGAGGCCATGTTTGCTCATCTCTCCACTTGTTCTCACCCATCATAAATATCTTTACCGGCGGCTGCTTTTCCAGTTCTGCACAATTCTTGTTCTCTAAATGGCAGTCATACCATTGGAGATACAAAGCCTTGCGGTCGATCGCCGCTTCCGGCCCGAAGTCAACGCCACCCCATTTCCGCTGCTCATATTGCCCGTGCCACCAGGGGCCAATGATTACACGTTGATGCTGGCGGGCTGAGGCGGTGGCGCCTTTTGCAACCAACGCACGGTAATTTTCAAGCGTGGCCGAAACGTCGCGCATGTCGTACCAGCCGTCTACGTGCAGGGCCGGTACTTGAATGCGGCTCAGTCGGGACTGATATGACTGTTTTTGCCAGAACGCATCGAAGGTGTCATGGGTGATCCACGCGCGAAATGTTTTTTCCAGCCGACGGCCGAGCGTATGGTCCATGTTGATGACTGGCAGATGAAGCGGGATCTGCGGGTCAGCATACGTGGAAAGCTCCTGGTTCACACGTCCGTCGAGCAGTGCGCACCAGAACAGCTCATTCATATTGAACGCGCCCTGCCACCACACGGTCAGAAAAATATCCGGCGGAGTGGACTGCAGCACCATTGCGCGGAGATGCGGAGGCTGCTCTTCTGCCGCCAGCAACTGGTCCCAGGCCACGTACGATCCGCCAAAAGTCCCTATGTTGCCATCTGACCAGGGCTGCCGTGCCAGCCACTCAATGGTGTCGTAGCCATCGTGGCCCTCATTGACGAGGACTTCGAAGTTGCCCTCTGAGTCAAACCGTCCTCGCACGTCCTGATTGACGTACACATATCCTCGTCTGGCGAAATATTCCGCTTGCTCGTATGCTGCCTTGGAATACTTGCCGTATGGCGTGCGGGCCAGAATCACCGGGAATTTGCCTGGCCGATCAGGACGCTGAATGTCCGCGGCCAGCCCGGTCCCGTCGCGCATGGGAATCATGATGTTGAATTCGCTACGAACTCTGGTGAGTTGAGTCGCGGAAGGTGCTTCGCTGGGTGAAGGCCGTTGTGCGAGCGCGCTTGCGACGCCGAGAAGTTGATACCCACAAAGGAGAAGAACAAAGACTGTAGTCCGCCACCCAATCCGTATACTCATGAGTTTTCCATTCCGCGTTGCAAATCTCCAAGCGCGTATGCACGATAAAGCAGATCATCTTCTGGTTCAACCATCGTCCATTGCGCGGGCAAGTCGAACCGCAAAGTAACCGCTCCAGCGCTGCACGGCCATATCCGTTTGACAATAACGATTCAATTCGTATTAAATCGTTGTCTTTCATAAGAAAGTCATGATATACACCTGCCAAACATTGACCAGGCGCGAGTTTCTTATCTCCAGCGGTCTGCTCACCTTTGGCGTCGCAACCGGCTTTTCCGGACACCTGCTGGCCGCTGACTTCGCCCCCCTGGACGTTGCGTATGCCGGGTCCATGGGCTCCATGATGGAAGGCCCGATTAAGGCCGCTGCTGCGCGAAGCCTGAACCTGGAATTCCGTGGCCGATCCCAGGGAGCCAGCGCGCTGGCGCAGTTGATTGTGGGCGGCGCGATTCGGCCTGACGTATTCGTCTCCGTTACGCCGGGACCGGCGCTCACCGTTTTGCATGCCGGCAAAGCCGCATTGGCCCAGCCCATTGCGCACACGGAAATGGTGATTGCTTACAGTCCGAACAGCCGCTTTGCTTCGCGTTTGGAAGCAGCCTCCCAAAGCAAAGAAGATCTTTGGAAAGTTCTTCTCGAACCCGGGCTCCGGTTTGGGCGCACCGATCCTGTCACCGATCCCCAGGGCCGCAACATCATTTTCACGGTGATGCTGGCGGCCAAGGTGCTCAACAAACCGGATCTGGTAGAAAAGCTTCTTGGTTCCACCATTAATGAGAAGCAGATCTTCACCGAGCCAACCGTCATGGCTCGGCTGCAGAGCGGAGAACTCGATGCCGCTTCGGCATACAAGATCCAGCCTGCCCCTTTTCATCTTCCTTATGTCGCCCTCCCTGCAGAGATCAATCTCAGCGGACAGAAGGTGCAAGCTGATCATCCTGATATCGCTCTCTCAGTGGGCGGCAAGACGTTTTATCCTGAGCCCCTGATTTACTATGCTTCCGTGCTCAAGGATGCTCCCAATCCCAAAGGCGCAACGGCATTTGCCGAATGGCTCCAGGGCGCGGAAGCACAAGCGATCTTCCGCGACTTTCAATACGATCCCCCGGAGAATGCTGCGGTGCTGCGGGCATGAGCACAAATCGCCAGTGGCTCGCCCGAATCGGCGCGGCGGTTTTCGCCGTGTTCCTTCTTTACCCATTCACGGCCTTGTTCGCGCGTATTGGCCCATGGCAATGGACTGATGATATCCGCAGCCCGGCGCTGGCTTCCGTCCGTGTATCACTCCTGTTGACGAGCCTCGCCATGGTCGTGATCGTCGCCCTTGGAACGCCCGTGGCTCTGTACATTACCCGGTGCACCACGCGTGAGCGCCTGGTCTGGCAAGCCGTTTTGCTGGTTCCCATCCTGCTGCCGCCACTCGCTCTGGGAATCCTGTTAACACTCGCCTTTGGCCCGTACACTTCTCTCGGCACGTGGCTGGAACATTACGGCGTAGTGATGACGAACAGCGCGACGGCTTTTATCCTCACGCAGGTTTACGTCGGCATGAGCTATTACGTTCTGGGCGCTGTCGCCGCTCTCGACGCTGTTCCTGTCAACCTGCAAAAGCAGGCCGCTCTGCTGGGGCTCACGCCGGTAAACGTCTTTCTGCGCGTCACTTTGCCTCTCGCCCGCCTTGGATTGGCCGTGGCTCTCACCATTGCCTGGGTGCGCGCCATTGGCGAATTCGGGGCCGTGGTTGTCACGGCGTATTATCCCTCCGGAATGCCTGTGCAACTCTGGGTCAACCTGCAGAGCTTCGGCTTGCCTGCGGTGATGCCGCTGCTCATCGTGTTTCTTGCCGTTGCTCTGCCTCTGCCCTGGCTGGTCCACGTGCTCGCGCAGCGCCATCGCCATGCTTAAAGCGCACATCATAAAACACCGCCGCGAATTCAGCGTGAACGTCGCCGTGCAGCTTGAGCAGGGAAGTTCGCTGGGGCTCTTTGGCGCTTCCGGCACGGGCAAGAGCACGGTGTTGGCCTGCATCGCCGGCGTTGAAGAGCCGGACGGCGGACAAGTGGACCTCAACGGCGACCGCTTCTTTCCTCCGTCGCTGCCTCTGCACCGTCGTTCCGTGGGATATCTCACTCAGGAGCCAGGCCTCTTTCCGCATCTGCGCGTCAGTGAGAACATCTGCTTCGGCATTCCGAGAAACGGGATTCACCATCCCGAGCAGGTCCGCTGGATAGAGACGCTGCGAGATCGCCTGAAACTCGGTCCGTTGTGGCATGCTCCTGCGTCACACATCTCCGGCGGACAGGCCCGGCGCGTGGCTCTGGCTCGCATGCTGGCGCGCAAGCCCAGGCTGGTGCTTCTGGATGAGCCTTTTGCCGGCCTCGATCGCGACCTGGTGCGGGAATTGATTGACGATCTCATTGACTGGAGCTGGACGCTCGGTTTCAGCATGATCGCCGTCGATCACCAGGCAGAAGTGCTTCAGCGTCTCTGCCCCAGCCAGGCAGTGGTGCTGGAGAAAGGAGAGATCGTGCAAAGCGGCTCGTGGAAAGAACTGTACAACTCTCCCGCAACGCCGCTGTTGCGCTCACTCCTGGGCCCGCTGTGAACGTGCAGCACACTGGCGAACGAATCGCATGATTGGCCCGAAGATGTTCAATTGACCACAGGAGAACGAATCATGTCTCCATCAAAGCCCAGGCTTTATCCCGTCCGCGACGCCTGCAAGATGCTGGGCGTAAGCTACCCGGCGCTGAAGCAGTGGATCTATAAAGGCAAGATCAAAACCGTCACCACTCCCGGCGGGCACCATCGCATACCGGAAAGCGAGATTGACCGCCTGCTGCCCAGGCGCGCTCCCGCACCGGAACGTCGTGAAAACTTCCGCCGCATCAGCGGCCGCAACCAGCTCGTCGGCCGCGTGATTGAGGTAAAAGTGGAAGGCCTGCTGGCGCAGGTCACGCTCTCCATCGCCGGTCAGCACCTCACGTCGATCATTACCGCTGACGCCGTCCGCGAAATGCGCCTCGCCGTCGGTCAGACCGCCGCCGCTCTGATCAAATCAACTGAGGTGATGGTGATGCGGGTGAAGTAGATGCGGTGTTCACAGGAAAACATTCTGAATGTGACCACATCCATCCTTTTGTTGGACAGAACGGCCTCACCCCCCGTCATGCTGAGCGACCTCCGAGGGAGCATGCGACCGAGGAGGAGTCGAAGCATCCCGAGAATGCGTCCGACGCCCCATGCTGACTCAGGGAGTTTCGACCCACAATCGCACGCCAAACAACATTCCCGTTGTACTGCCACAACGGCGCGGTCTTCACGCAAACGCAAGCCCATCACCGCCGCAATGCTAAACTGAAAAAAAGCGGAAGCGCATGGGGTCCGGTGACCCTTCCGGTCTTCAAAACCGGCGAGAGTTAGCTTCGCTGGCTCTGGTGAGTTCGACTCTCACACGCTTCCGCCAGTCTGCTTTAAGTTCCCGCGCCTTCGAGTGTGTGCCTTTTGCGATGCGCTCAGGATTTTCGGCTCGTCGCTCCGACGTCGCGAAAAGGCCTCAACTTTGGGTGAACCTTAATCGCTTGTGCCGCTATGTTTATCCTTGGCCAGGAGTCGCGCATCGCTCAGATCTAGTTCATGTTCTAATTCGCGCATAAATTCATCGCTGATGCGGCGCTGGTCGCGAAGCTCAACCGCGGTTTGCCGCTCAACGCGCAGCAGTTCACGCGAGAGATCAATAAACCGCTTGTAAAAACCGGAAGCCGCTCTTTCCTCGGCATCTGTGGGGCTCTCGTTCAGGGCCTCCAAACGCCGCCGGTAATGTTGTGCCAGGTCATCATAAGCCTCGGCCGAGACGGCATCACCGCCTACTCGCGCCTGTTCAAGGTGCGCGAGCGCTGCCTCCAGAATAGTGCGTCTCGCCTCTTTCTCCTCGGTATTCGGAGCGCCAGCCCCCGCGAGCCCAAGCGACCGGATGAATACCGGCAGAGTCAGGCCTTGCAGTACCAGCGTGACCAGGATCACAAAGAACGCGAGAAAGATGATGATGTTGCGCTGTACGAAGGGCGTTCCGTTGCCCAGCGTCTGCGGCAGCGCGATTGCCGCTGCCAGGGAAATGACGCCTCGCATTCCCGTCCAGCCGACAACGAAAATCTGGCGGGTTGCCGGCATGCGTTCATTCTGGTGAAGAAGCCGCCGCCGGATCACATTGGCCAGGTATGCTCCGGGGAACATCCAGAACACGCGCAACGCGATCAGGAACGCGCTGAATATCGCGCCATATGCCATCAATGTTCCCAGGCTGTGGTCCTTGATAGTTTCCAGCACATACGGCAACTGGAGGCCGATCAACACAAATACCAGTCCGTTCAGAACGAAAGTGAGCGAATCCCAAACCGCCCTGGCCTGGAGACGCACGCTGGGTGAGAAAAAATGCGAGCTCTTGCGGCTGAGATAAAGACCGCAGGCCACAACCGCCAGCACGCCCGACGCGTGCACAAAGTCGGCCACAAGATAAGCAACATACGGAGTAAGAATACTCAGAACGATCTCGATTGGAGCATCGTCAATGCGGTGCTCGATCAAGTGCACGATTTCTCCGATGATCAAGCCGATTCCGATGCCTGCTGCCGTCAGGTAGGCAAGGCGCAGCAGCCCGGAACTAACAGTCGGGACCTGGCCGCCGACCAGCAGGGCAATTCCGAACTCAAGTGCGAGCAGGGCGGAGGCATCGTTCACCAGGCTCTCACCTTCAAGAATATCCACGATGCGTTTGGGCAGCCCCAGGCGCTGCGCAATCGAGGTAGCGGCTATGGCATCGGTGGGCGCAACCACAGCGCCAAGCACCAGTCCAACCCGCCAGTCAAAGCCGGGAAGGAACAACTGTCCGGCCTCGGTAACCCCGAGCACAGTGAATGTGACCAGCCCAAATGCCAGGAGCAAAATGCTGACCAGGTTATGGGAAAACTCGCGCCATGAAGTGAGCCATGCAGCGCTGTAGAGCAGGGGAGGCAGCACCACAAAGAAAATTATGTCCGGGTTCAAATTGATCTTTGGGATGCCTGGTACAAAGCTGAGCAGAAGTCCGCCGAGCACCAGAATGATGGGATAAGGAGTCTCCAGTTTTCTGGCCAATACCCCAAAGACAACCACAAACAGCACCAGCAGGAGGAAAACAATCTCGATCGCGTGAATGCTGTCTGCCATGGAGCAATTCCCCTGATGACAAAAATATCAGGAGTTGAAGCGCTTATGTCTTGAGAATCGGTTGCTCCAAAGTTGCTTACACGTTTGTCGCCCGGCGTGTTTTTATTTGCGCGCGGGCTGTGAGGGCCCGAAGGCCCGCCATAACGGCAGCCCAGGCCGTGAAGCCTGGGAAAAAGGCAAGCATGGGTGAACCCCGGCAAGCGGCCGCACATCTGTTTTCGGCGCCTCTCTGCATTGCCCTGTCGATCAAGTTGGTTTCTTCGTCAACGAACGCTTACGATTAATATCAGCAACGACGCACGGAGAATGATTCATGCTGCAGCGCCAAAGAAAATTGTCGGAAAGACATTTGTTCAAACCACGGACAAAGTTCCTCGCCTGGTTCGCGCCGCTGGCGATCTCGATTTGTCTATTCTGCCTCGCCTGCCTCCCCTCCACTCTTGCAAACGCGCAACAATCAACACCACACCGTGAAACCAGCAAGCCCTACACCGGCGATCTCTCGCGCTTTGAATACCCGGACCGGGACAAGAAGCTGCAGGTCAACCGCATCATGGATCTGCTGGGCGTCGCTCCGGGAAAGACCGTGGCGGATATCGGTGCAGGGTCAGGATGGTTTTCCGTCCGCGCGGCCCGCAGAGTCACGCAGACTGGAACCGTCTATGCCGTTGATATCAACCCTGAAGCCATCCAGTACATTCAGCAGCGGACCAAACGCGAGGGCATCAGCAACATCAAGACCATTCTTGGCCAGCCCGGAGACCCTTTGCTGCCGCCGCACAGCATTGATGCCGCGCTGCTTCTCAAGACCTACCATGAAGTGGCCGAACCGGTCGCGCTCCTCAAAGCCCTGCGCCAGTCGCTTCGGCCCGGAGCGCGCATTGGAATCATCGACCGCAACGGAGCCCCTGACAGTCACGGCGTAAATGAGGACATTGTGCTCCGCGAAGTACAGCAGGCGGGATTCACCTTGGTTGGCAAGTATGACTTCGTCAAAGGCGACGGCGAGGACTACTTCCTGGTGTTCAAGGCGTCGTAGTCGTAGGTCTTGTGCGGTGGCTGGCACCCTTGATTGTCATGGAATCTAGCGTGCTTTCGGCGTAAAGTACTGGCCGTGGAAGTGCCTCTCTCTGTTAAAACTTTTTCATAATTGATCGATCCAGAGTAGCGCAAGCATCCCCATTCGCAGTGCGGCCTTCCAATGAGCAGATCAGCTTTTCTTTGAAATCAGGTCGATATGAAGTTGCTCCGTAGTTCTGGTTATCTCTTCCTGCTGTTCCAGCTCTGCTTCTGGTCTTCCATTGCGCATGCTGCGGTCGGTGTAACCGTCCATCCGGCCAGGGCGCCTCTTACTCTGACTGAACCGCAACAGTTCACCGCCACAGTTGTGAATACCACCAATCACGCGGTTACATGGGCGGTGGATGGAATCACCGGCGGCAATGCGACCGTGGGCACAATTTCTACTTCCGGCGTCTATCATCCGCCGGGCAAGCGTGGCACGCACAAAATCACGGCAAAGAGTGTGGCTCAGCCAACTGCGGTCGGCTCGGCGATGGTCTGGGTCACAGACTATCCCGGAATGTTTACCTACCATGCCGATAAGTTCCGCAGCGGAGTCAATCTGCAGGAGTTCGCGCTTACTTCGGCTACGGTGAAATCAAGCACCTTCGGCAAGCTTTTCTCCCGCACGGTGGATGGACAAATTTATGCTCAGCCGCTGCATGTGGCCAACCTGACCATTGCCGGAGCCAAACACAACGTGGTGTTTGTGGCCACGGAACATTCAAGCGTCTATGCTTTTGACGCGGACGGCAAGACCACAGCGCCCTTCTGGCATCGCAGCTTCATCAATCCAGCGGCCGGGATTACTACTATTGCCAAGCCGGCAAATGCTCTGATCGCGCCCGAAATCAGCATCAGCAGCACTCCCGTCATTGACATTGCCACCAGCACGCTTTACGTTTCGGTCTCAACCAGCGAGCACGGCGCCATCGTTCATCGCCTGCATGCGCTCAGCCTGACCACGGGAGCGGAGAAGTTTGGCGGGCCTATCGTTATTCAGGGCTCAGTTCCAGGCAGCTACCCTCCCATTGTGGTGAATGGCCGCGTGCCGTTTGTGCCCAAACAGCATCTCCAGCGCCCGGCGCTGTTGCTGTTGAACGGCAATGTTTACATCGCTTACGGCTCCAACGGAGACGCCCTTCCTTACAACGGCTGGCTCTTTGTCTATAGTGCGCAAGGCACCGGAGTGCTCCATCAGGTGGCAATCTTCTGCACCAGCCCCAACAAAGGTGCAAGCGCAATCTGGCAGAGTGGTGATGGCCCGGCCGCCGATAACTCAGGAAATATTTACGTCGCCACCGGCAACGGCCCATTTGATCTCAACACCGGCGGCTCGCGATGCGGGCAACACCGTGCTGAAGCTGGCTTTACAATCCGGAGCTCTGGTACGGCTGGATTATTTCACTCCGTTCAATACCGGCCAGTTGACCACTGATGATCTTGACCTTGGCGCAGCCGGACCTATTCTGCCTCCCACGCAAACAGGTGCCGCGGCTCCCAGCCTGCTTGTGGTCGGCGGAAAAGACGGCAAGATCTACCTTGTGAATCGGGCCAACATGGGCAAATTCAATTCCGCCCAGAACAGCGATGTACAGACAGTGCCGGTAGGCCATCCAATACCCACGAATGGCCTGTTCGCGACTCCCGCAGCGTTGGGTTCTTCTCTTTATATTGGTGAGGTGAATCAGCCCCTGGGACGGTTTATTTTCTCCAGCGGCTTGCTTTCCACCGCCCCGGCCGCCCAGACCAGCACAGTCTTTCGCTATCCTGGAACCTCTCCCATGATCTCCACCAACGGAAGCAGCTCCATTGTCTGGACACTCGATCTGCATGCGTTTGTGGGAGGCGCTGATGGAGGCGTCAATACCCCCGGACCTGCGGTGCTGCATGCTTACGATGGTTCCACCCTGCATGAGCTGTACAACAGCACGCAGGCGGGAACTCGTGACAAAGCAGGCAATGCGCTGAAATTCACCTCGCCCACCATTGCCAATGGCCATGTGTACGTTGGCACGGCCGGTCAACTCAATGTTTACGGTTTGCTGCCCTGACAATCAGCATTACTAAAAGAACGTTGGCGGGGATGCATACAATCGTGTAGCACAGCCGCCTCGGCTGTGAGCCTCTGCGCCTCTCTGCGTACTCCGCGGTAACTCATGTTGACCGTCAGCGTCGTCGTCCCGGCGATTCGTTTCCTCCGCTCCTCTGTTCCCCTGGGTTTCACGGATTTTGGGTTTATCCGCGTTGATCCGCGCAAATCCGCGGTAAGCTAAGTTCTCAAGCAGGCGTGATCCTCAAAATGTCGTGCTTCACTTCCACTTTGCGGCCCGGGAAGTCCGTCTCAATGCGCTGTTTCAGTTGCTCCACTGTGGGCGCGCCGTTCTGGCCGTTGAGGCCGCGCGCGTCGTCCATCAGGATTACGTGCCGGTAGTGCTGGTCGTGGAGGATCGCCTCAAGCTCTGAGGTGAGGCGCTGCTTGTCACCCTGAAGTCCTGCCCAACCGTAATAGCCGGCGTCGAGCCAGAAAAGCGCCGGCTGCTTAAGCCTTCCGATGATCTCCGGAATGGCTTTCTGGCTGTCGCCTTCTACGATGTGAATATGCGCGAGTTGAGAAAACTTATTCTGCGCGCGGGTGGCCAACGAGTGATCGTACTCCACGGAATAAATTTCCGTGAACCGTTTCTTCATAGCCGCTACCATCTCGCCGTAATACGTTCCTGTCTCCACCAGCACGCGCAGGCCAAATCGCTCAGCATATTCGCGCACGGTGCGCTGCTTCAGCAGATGCGGAGACCGCACCGGCTCGCCCCGCAACTTCCAGTACCAGTAGTCGGGATAATGCCCTGCAGCCTTGTAGAGGCCGTAGAAGGGGGTGCGGCGGAGCAGGTGGCGAAGAGATTTCATCCTTCAGCCCAGGACGCTAACGCAGGCCACAAAAATTTTGGCAATTTTGGTAGTGTTGGCGATTCTGGCAATTGGCATCATGTCGGCGATGTGGGCGATTCCTATAAACTGAACCTGCAGCATAAGTTGGAGACAAACTCGTGTCAAACCTCCAGGCGCCGTTTCGCTTTTGTTCAGGTGGATGTGTTTACCTCAGTCCCGCTGGAAGGCAACCAGCTTGCCGTGTTTCCTGACGCGCGCGGCATGAGCGATGCGGAGATGCAATCCGTGGCCAAGGAGATGAACCTCTCTGAAACCACCTTCATCTTTCCTGGCGACATCATCACTGAGCGGGAGCGCGGCGTGCGTGTGCGCATCTTCACCGTAAATGAAGAGCTGCCCTTCGCCGGCCATCCGACTCTGGGAACTGCCATGGTGCTGCGCGGTGAATACTGCTGCCGAAGAAATTGCTCTGGATCTCAACGTGGGCAGAATTCCTGTGGGTTTCTCCACTAAAGAAGGCTTGCCCTTTGGTCTAATGACGCAACGTGACCCGGAATTTGGGCAAATGCACGCGCGTGAAGAGGTGGCCCGCGCTGCTGGACTCGAGCCTGATCAGATCTCCTCGGATGTTCCCATTCAAACCGTGAGCACAGGCAATGCCTTTGCCATTGTCCCGGTGAATTCTCTGGCCACGTTGCAGAATCTCTCGCCGTCATGGGCAACCATGGGGGCCTATCTCAGCAAGACAGACGCAAAGTTCTTTTATTTTGTCTCGCGACAGGCGCTCAACCCTGAAGCAAAACTTCAAGCGCGCATGATCTTCTATAACGGTGAAGACCCGGCCACCGGCTCGGCCGCTGGTCCATGCATCGCATGGGCCGTGAAGTACGGCGTAATTCCTTCAGCGCAGCAGGTCTTACTGGAACAAGGTGTGGAAATGAAACGGCGCAGCAGAATTTTTGTGAGCGCCGAGCTTGAGAGTGACAAGATCGTCAACGTGCGCGTCGGCGGTCATGTTGTGGAAGTGGTGCGCGGAGAGATTTTTTTCTGAAGCTTGCAGCAACAGAATGTAGATTTTTCGCACTCTGCCGTCACGATTTCTCTCTGAATGAATTCTCAGGAAAATTTTTCAATGTTTGCATTCAGGGTACTTTACATCGAGTGCGTCTCCGCCTATGATGCGAATACAGGTTCACGCTAACGCGATTTTGTTTCACCAGCCAATCAGAAAAACTCAGGATCAATTCGCCGCCGGAGCAGCCCCGCGCGTGCGAACTTTGGTGAAAACACATGCGACCCAAGAAGACGATTCTCTGCGTTGATGACAATGAGCAGGGGCTTTCCATCCGCAAAGTAATGCTGGAGACCCGCGGCTACCGCGTACTCACTTGCACCAACGGACAGCAGGCCCTCGAAACGTTTCAAAGAGGAGGCATCGACCTCCTGCTGAGTGATCTGCTTATGCCTGGCCTGGATGGCGCAGGCCTGGTGAAGAAGATCAAAGCGATTTCTCCCGAAACTCCCGCCATTCTCTTTTCCGGTAAGATCAAGGTCTACGACAAAGATACACAGGCGGACGTTTTTCTCCCCAAGGGAATGTACGTGCCGGTGGAACTGCTGGAGAGAATCCGCATCTTACTCATCAAGAAGCGCGGGCCTAAAAGGTCAGTTGCTCCTGCTCCGCCGTTGCGGGTTGCAGTTTAAAGCCGCAGCAGCGTTCAATGTCGTGCTTTGCCGCAGGGTGAGTCACCTCGCAGGAGTTCGCGCTCTGGTAAGATCAAACCCGTGGCCAACATCATCCAGGCAGAGAGCGTAAGCAAGGTCTATCACATTGGCAAGGTGGATGTGCGTGCCTTGGACGATGTGAGCGTGTCGGTTGCGCCACGTGAGTTCGTGAGCATTGTGGGGCCTTCCGGCAGCGGCAAATCCACTTTGTTTTATATCCTCGGTGGGCTCACGCAGTCCACCTCTGGGCGCGTATTGATTGATGGCGCAGATTTCACCGCGCTCTCTGACGCGCAGCGAACGGCCATGCGCAAGAGCAAGATCGGGTTCGTTTTCCAGAAATTCAATCTTCTGCCGACGCTCACCGCGCGTGACAACATTCAGATCGCGCGCGATATTTCTGGACGCAACGGCGACGATCCGGAATTCTTCAAGCAGGTTACAGAGATGCTCGGCGTGGCCGGACGCCTGGAACACCGGCCGTCTGAGATGTCCGGGGGTGAGCAGCAACGTGTCGCCCTGGCGCGAGCCATCATTAATCGACCGGCCATCATTCTGGCGGACGAGCCCACGGGCAACCTGGATTCGAAGAACTCTGATATCGTCCTGAAGATGCTTCGTGAGGCCAACCAGAAGTTCGGCCAGACCGTACTGATGATTACCCATAATCCTGAAGCGGCTGAAATCGGCGATCGCATCATTCATATGCGCGATGGCCGCATTGTCACGGCTGACCGGGACCCGCAATGGGTGAAGCATTGACGCGGTTTAGCCCTGCTTACCCTCCTGAATCCGCATGAATCCGGCAACTCTCTGCGCGGAATTTAAGCCCTTTCTGTTATGATTTTTTGTCTAGGACTACACTCAATTGCCGAGTCAAAAGCAACTCAGGTGGTCTGAACTCCGCGTCGGGATAACCGTAGTTGTCGCTTCGGTGGTCCTTGCCATTCTGATTTTTCTCATGAGCGGGACAGGCGGTTTTCTCACCCGCAAAATCACTTTGGTTACCTATTTTGATAATGCTGAAGGCCTGCGCGACGGTGAACCGGTGGACCTTCAGGGCGTTCCCATTGGCAACGTCGCCACCGTTCGAGTGGTGCCTGACCGGCCCAAGACTCCGGTCAAAGTCACCATGAAGATTCAGAGCAACTTCGCACCCATGATCCACAAAGACAGCACTGCCATAGTGGAAACGGCGGGAGTGCTGGGAGAATCGTTTGTTGATATCCAAAATCAGGACCCGCCCAGACTGCCTCCTGTCCAGGAGGGCGATGAACTGCCACATGAAAATGAGCCTGGCATTTCAGACGTGGTTCGCAGCAGCCAGGGCACTCTGGTCAATATGGACAAGCTGGTGAGCCGCCTCGATCGAATTGTCTCTGAAATTGAAAGCGGCAAAGGCACTCTGCACGGCGTAATCTACGATCCAACGCTCATCAACAAGGTCAATGCCCTGGTGAACCAGATTCAGGAATTGGTGGCCGACGTTAGCAACGGCAAGGGCACCATCGGCAAATTCTTTGCCGATGACACTTTGTACCGCAAAGCCGATGACGCGGTGGATAAGCTTGACCGGATTGTAGATGACATTAACAACGGCAAGGGTACCGCAGGGAAATTGATTAAAGACGAAACGCTCTACAACAATCTCAACGACACAGTCAAAAAAGCCAACAAGATGATTGACGATATCAATGCCGGCAAAGGCGCCATCGGCATGGTGGCCAATGATCAGGAGTTTGCCCGCAAGCTGCGGAATACCGTGGATAAAGTTTCACTCATGGCTGATCAATTGGAGTCTGGGAAGGGCACCGCAGGAAGATTCCTGAAAGATCCCTCCATGTACAACAATACTGATCAGCTGCTGCTGGAGACCCGCAACCTGGTCAAGGCCATCCGCGAGAACCCAAAGAGATATCTGACCATCCGTTTCCGGGTCTTCTGACAGTCCTGTTATTTGGGTTTCAGGCTCTGGATTCTCGCAGCGATCTGGTAGATGTTGCTGAAACACCTCCTTGCGGTATTCACCGGTGCCAGTCTCCGTCTACAATGATTGGTTTGTCTGCGCCCGCAATCTTTGCAGAATAAACATTCACTTTTTCCCTCATTGAGGCAAACCACATGCGTAAAGTCCTGATCGTCCTGACTCTCTGTCTGGCCACCAGTCTGGCCATTGCCCAGAATGCCACGAAGAAGGTGGCTTCCAAAGCCGGCACTCACAACTCTGAAGTTCAGCAAATCCCAACCTTTGACTCTGCAGCGCTCGATAAAAGCGCCGATCCCTGCGTGGACTTTTATCAATTCTCCTGTGGCGGCTGGTTGAAGAGCAATCCTATCCCGCCCGATCAGGCAAGCTGGGGCCGCTTCAATGAACTCGCTGAGCGCAATCGCGCCATCCTGCGCGGGATTCTGGAGAAGGCCGCCAGCGCCAAAACGCGTGATGCTGACGAACAGAAGATTGGCGACTACTACGCTAGTTGCATGGATGAGGCTGCAATCAACAGCAAAGGCACTGCCGTGCTTAAGCCGATTTTTGATCGAATTGACGCAGTGAAGGATAAAAACGAACTGCCCGAGTTGCTCGCCTACCTGCATCGTCACGGATTCAATGTGTTTTTTGGCTTTGATTCCACTCCTGACTTCAAGAATGCCAAAGAGGTGATTGCTGAAGCCGACCAGGCCGGCCTCTCCTTGCCGGACCGCGATTACTACCTGAAGACGGATGCCAAGTCAGAAGAGCTCAGGAAACAGTTTGTCCAGCATGTCACCAACATGTTCAAGTTGATGGGCGACTCGCCTGAAAAGGCCGCGCAGGAAGCTACAGTCGTCATGAACATTGAAACGGCTCTGGCCAAGGGCTCTATGGACCGTGTTGACCGGCGTGATCCGGAGAAGATTTACCACAAGATTTCAGAACAGGATTGGCAGGCGCTCACGCCTTCGCTTTCCTTCTCGCAATACATTAGCGGGGTCCACTCTCCCACATTTTCCAGCTTGAACGTGGTTGCTCCTGACTTCTTCAAGGCTCTGAATTCTGAGCTGAGCAGCACCAGCCTGGATGACCTGAAAAGTTACATGCGCTGGCACGTAGTGAGTGAGCAATCAGAGTACCTTCCCGAGCCATTTGACAAAGAGCACTTTGATTTTTACGGCAGAATCCTGACCGGCGCCAAGGAGCAGCGCGCCCGCTGGAAGCGCTGCACCGCCTCAGTGGACGGCGATATTGGAGAGGCCCTGGGCAAGGTATACGTAAAGAAGAATTTCCCGCCTGAGGCCAAGGCGCGCACGCTTGCCATGGTCAAAGAGCTGGAAGCTGCTCTGAGCAAAGACATCCAGGGGCTTGACTGGATGACAGAAGCTACCAAGAAACAGGCGTTGATCAAACTCGAGGCCATCCAGAACAAGATCGGCTATCCCAACAAGTGGCGTGACTACTCTGCGCTGAAAATTGTGCGGGGTGATGCTCTGGGGAATTCACTGCGCTCGAATGAATTTGAGTTTAACCGCCAGGTGCAGAAGATCGGGAAGCCTTTTGACAAATCGGAATGGCTCATGACCCCGCCTACAGTCAACGCCTACTACCAGCCCAGCGAAAATGACATCAACTTTCCTGCCGGCATTCTGCAACCTCCGTTCTATGACTTCAAGGCTGATGACGCTGTGAACTTCGGCGGGATTGGCGCCGTGATTGGTCATGAACTGACGCATGGCTTTGACGATGAAGGCCGGCAGTTCGACGCGGAAGGCAATCTGCACGACTGGTGGACCGAACAGGACGGCAAAGCCTTTGATCAGCGTGCTCAGTGCCTGGTGGACGAGTACAACGGTTTTGTCGCGGTCGATGACGTGCACGAAAACGGCAAGCTTACCCTTGGTGAAAACACAGCCGACAATGGCGGCCTGCGGATTGCGTTGATGGCATTGCTCGCCTCCATGAGCCACGATGCCCGGGTTCCTGCCAAGCTTGATGGCTACACATCGGAACAGCGCCTGTTCCTTGGTTGGGGGCAGATCTGGTGTGAAAACCAGACTCCCCAGGTGGAGCGCCTGCAGGCTCTCACCAACGAACATTCGTTGGGGCGGTTCCGGGCCAATGGTGTGGTCAGCAACATGCCGGAGTTCCAGAAAGCCTGGGGATGTAAAGCCGGCCAGCCCATGGTGCGCCAGAACGCCTGCCACGTGTGGTGACCAGGGGGCGCAGCGCACAGGCTGTTAACTTCGTGGGCGGACCGGTGCCATTGCCGGTCCGCTTTATTTTTTGTCTGAAATTCAGGCCGTAATTAAAGAAATCCCATGGTTTTAGATTAGTTTGATGTCAAACTACTATTCAGGTCTTGTCCTTGCGAGGATTGAATCTTTTTTGACCCCAGGACATCAAAAGAGAGCGCAAGATTGAAGCGTAGAAAGTGGGGACACATGTCACTCCGCCCGGTGAAAGAGATTATTCAGACCAAACCAACCATTGAAGGCGCGGGCGTCGGCTGCAAAGGGCTTTCGGCTTTGGCAAGACCAGGGAGTTCGATCCTTTTCTGCTGCTGGATGACTTCCGCAATGAGAACCCTGAGGACTACCTGGCGGGATTCCCATGGCATCCCCATCGCGGCATTGAGACCATCACTTATGTTCTGGCCGGTTCTGTGGAGCACGGAGACAGCTTGGGTAATAAAGGCAAGATGACAGCCGGAGACGTCCAATGGATGACCGCAGGCAGCGGTATTCTCCACCAGGAGATGCCCAAGGGTGATGCAGGGGCCGCATGCATGGTTTTCAGCTCTGGGCCAACCTGCCTTCGCATCTCAAGATGACGGATCCGCGCTATCAGGACATTCCTTCGAGCGCGATCCCTGAAATTACGGAGGATGACGGGACTACGGTTCGCGTTATCAGTGGAGAGTTCTGGGATAAGAGAGGTCCTGTGGAGGGCGTGGCGGCTGATCCCAGCTATCTGGATATTGCGATCCCTGCCGGAAAACGCAAACGGCTGAAGGTGGAGACCACACGCAATGCATTCGCGTATGTCTTTGCGGGCTCAGGCACATTCCGTGATTCGTCAGATCCTAAAGCTGTCCTCACAGAACAGGCGGCCAATCCCAACGCTCCCGCCCGCTATGACGCCAGCAACCATTCGCTCGTGCTTTTCGATCGCGGTGATGAGATCGTCGTTCAAGCCGGAAGCGAAGGGATCCGCTTCCTGCTCGTCTCGGGTAAACCCATTGAGGAGCCGGTTGCGTGGTATGGGCCCATTGTGATGAATACGTCCGACGAACTGCGTAAGGCAGTGACTGAATTGCAGGACGGAACATTTATCAAGCATCGGTAAATCGTAGCGCCACTGAAGCTTTGAAAAGGGCACGGCATGAGGCGGATGCTTCGCGCATCCGCCTTGGCTCGAAGAGCTGAAAGCGTCTAGTGGCGATCATTGTCCTGGTGCGGTTTCTGCCACTTCTCGCCGCGATCGCCGTGAGAATATCCGGCTTCATAGGCCATGCGGTCATTGTCATTTTTCCATTTTTTATCCTTGTGCTTGTGATGCATGCCATCGTTCCAGCCTTGCTTGTAGTAGCGGTTGTTATAGTAAGCGCTATCGTTGTCCGCCATAGCCCGATCGTGGTCTTTTGCCTGGTCGCGATCGTGGTCTTTTGTCTGGTCGCGGTCTCGATCCCGGTTTTGGTCGTGATCTTTTGCCTGGTCCCGATCTCGATTCTGGTCCTGATCTTTATCTCGCTGCGCCGATTGATATTGTGGAAGCGGACTGGCGAGGAGTGGCGTAAAGTTCACTCCAGTGAGGGCAATCGCAGAGGCAAACACACTATTGCGTATGAGTCTTTTCATGCAGTAACTCCCTTTCTCGGTTCGTGATATGAAAGGGATGCCGTGCTGGAGACAGGAGGTTGCGATGCAGGCGGCAGGTAAATTTGATGGTTCTTTGGTGAGGTTGCCAACGATTCCTTCCGAAAATTCAAGCCTCAACCACACATCAATCGCTCGTCGGGCGGTAGCAGTTGCTGAAATTCACTGGTGTCCGCGCATACTGTTCGCCTTGGCTGCTTTCTTCCTGTAAACTAGCGCGTCGAAAGAAAAGCAGTTCACTCATTTCAAGATCATTTCCCGCCTGACCGGAGGAACGATGAGGAAGTCCCTGATTATCTCTTTTGTCGCTGTCATATTTTTCGCGGTTTTATCAGCCATCGCGCAGAACCCTCCAGCCACGCAGCCAACACAGGCGGAGAAACCGGGCGTTGCCAATCCTGTGCTCAATGTCGACGAGAAACCGCTTGCCGAGCTTCCTTACACTCCGAGTCTGGATGTGCCCTCCATGGATAAGTCAGCCGACCCGTGCGTGGATTTTTACCAGTACTCCTGCGGCGGCTGGATGAAAAACAATCCCATTCCTCCTGATCAGGCGGCATGGAGCGTTTACGGAAAGCTGCATCAGGACAATCTGCGCTTCCTCTGGGGAATTCTGGAAGACCTTTCAAAGAAGACCACCGGGCGCACACCCAACCAGCAGAAGATCGGAGATTTTTTTGGCGCCTGCATGAATGAGCCCGCAGTGGAAAAGCTCGGCGCTGCTCCGCTCAAACCGGCCCTTGATGAGATTGCCGCCGTCAAAACAAAGAAGCAGTTGGCTGCGTTGCTGGCGCATGAACACCTTAATAACGCCACCGGAGGCCTCCTGTTCAGCTTCGGCTCTGATCAGGATTTTGCCAATTCCAGTGATGTCATTGCTTTTGCCACAGCCGGAGGCCTGGGTCTGCCCGATCGTGATTACTACATCAAGACTGATGCCAAGTCGCAACAGATCCGGGAGAAGTATCTGCTTCACGTCCAGAAAATGCTGGAGCTTCTGGGCGACAAGCCCGAGGACGCGAAGCAGGAAGCTGCCACCATCATGAAGATTGAATCCGCGCTGGCGAATGCGTCCTTGACCAGGGTTCAGCGCCGGGATCCACATAACTTGTTCCATAAAATGGACCGCGCGCAGTTGCAGGCGCTCACACCGGATTTTGACTGGAACACGTACTTAAAAGACGTCAACCTTCCCGCGGTGGCGGCCTTCAACGTGACCGAGCCCAAGTTCTACCAGGCGGTGAATGAGCAAATCCAGAGCAACAGCCTTGCTGACCTGAAGACTTATCTTCGCTGGCACGTGGCTAGCGCCAATGCAAATTATCTTTCTTCAAAATTTGTGCAGGAGAATTTTGATTTCAACCTGCGCACGCTCCGGGGCGTGCAGCAGATTCAGCCGCGATGGAAGCGCTGCGTGGGACTGGTGGACAGGTTACTGGGTGAAGCACTGGGCCAGGAATTTGTGAACCGCGCCTTCAGCCAGGACATGAAAAAGCGCACCGTAGAGATGACGCAACAGATTGAAAAAGCCATGGAGCAGGATATCGAGCAGCTTACATGGATGAGCCCGGAAACCAAGAAGCAGGCATTGCTCAAGCTGCATTCCGTGGTGAACAAGGTTGGCTACCCCGATAAATGGCGCGACTATAGTTCGGTGCAAATACGTCCAGGCGATTTCCTGGGCAACGTACACCGTGCCGTGGCGTTTGAATCGCACCGCGATTTGAACAAAATTGGCAGGCCGCTGGATCGCGGTGAATGGGGCATGACGCCACCCACCGTCAACGCCTACTACAACCCGCAGATGAATGACATCAACTTCCCCGCCGGCGTGCTGGAGCCTCCGCTGTATGACATCAAGGAAGACGACGCGCCGAATTACGGCAACACTGGCTCAACCATTGGCCACGAGTTGACCCACGGCTTTGACGATGAAGGCCGCCAATTCGATGCCAAAGGCAACCTCCGTGACTGGTGGACCAGGGAAGACTCAGAGCAGTTTGAAAAGCGGGCACAGTGCGTGGTTGATCAGTACGCGAACTACGTGGTGGTTGACGATATCAAGATCAATAGCAAATTGACAGAAGGAGAAGATGTGGCGGATCTGGGCGGCACCATCCTTGCTTATGTGGCATGGAAGGAAGCCACCAAGGGTCAGCAGCTCGAGAACCGTGACGGTTTCACGCCTGATCAAAGATTTTTCATCGGCCTGGCTCAGTGGGCTTGTGAAAACAACCGTCCGGAGAACCAGCGCGTAAACGCTATTACTGATCCTCATTCACCCGGCAAGTACAGGATCAACGGTGTGGTGGTGAATATGCCGGAGTTCCAGCAGGCCTTCAGCTGCAAAGCGGGTCAACCCATGGTGCGGGAAAACCGTTGCCGCGTCTGGTGAGATTTCATAGAAAAGGCAGGCGTGGTTCGTCTACTTCAGGGCGAACTTTCCGGTTGCTCAGTGATGGGTGGCACAGGCGCCTCGCCTGTGTGCCCTAATCTCCGCATCGCCGAGAAGGTGTTGGCAGCACGCTGCTAAATTCTTTACATAAGAATTGTCGTCAGCGCGCATGGCTCAAAGCAATCAAGCTTTGGTCTCTTGTTCGCCGTGCTGCTCTGCTCGAGCCGTCTTCCGCTCAGCAGCGATTCCCACTGAAGCGGCGCGCTAACGTCGCTACCTTCAATATGCAGTCTGCTAAACTCATTCGTTTGACCGGAAAGAGGAGAAGATGGAGATCAGGACAGTCGGAGTGGTTGGTGCGGGCGCCATGGGCAACGGCATTGCGCACGTGATGGCCCGGTCAGGCTATCACGTGGTGCTGGTGGAAGCGCAGCAGGCAGCGCTGGACCGCGGGCTGCACGCCATCAATAGAAATCTGGAAAGGGAAGTTGCAAAAAACAAGATTACAGTGCAGGAGCGTGAATCCGCGCTCAAAAGGATTGACGCTGTGCTTGACCGCCGAGCGGTAAGCAAGTGCGACTTTGTGATTGAAGCAGCCTTTGAAAAATTTGAGATCAAGCAGGAAATCTTTCGCGATCTTGATCAGTTCTGCCGTCCGGATGTGATTCTCTCCTCCAACACGTCATCCATATCCATCACAAAAATTGCGGCGCAGACAAAACGACCGGACAAGGTGATTGGGATGCACTTTTTCAATCCTGTGCCCATGATGAAACTGGTCGAGGTGATACGCGGGATTGCCACTTCAGATGCCACGCTTGCTGCCACGCGTGACCTGGCGCTCAAACTGGATAAAACTCCTGTCGAGGTAAATGACGCTCCGGGTTTCGTCTCCAATCGTGTGCTCATGCCTTTGATCAATGAGGCGATTTACTCTGTCATGGAAGGAGTGGCCACACCTGAGTCCGTTGACGAGGTTTTTAAATTAGGCATGGCCCATCCGATGGGCCCGCTCACGCTCGCGGATTTCATTGGACTGGATGTTTGTCTGGATATCATGCGTGTGCTGCATACCGGCCTGGGAGATCCCAAATATCGTCCCTGCCCTCTTTTAATCAAGATGGTCGACGCCGGCTGGCTCGGCAGAAAAAGCGGGCGCGGATTTTACAAGTATTAAGCTGAGTTTAGCCTCATTGGTGCGCTGGGCCTGCGCGGCAGAGCGTTGGTTGAGACACAACCGGTGTTAACTCATCATGTGGTTTGCCCCGGCTGGCCTTCCATCTCGCATGTTACATTTGTGCGGTCATGAACAATCGGCCCTTGTTGACCTTGGCCTTGCTCCTTTTCAGCGCAGCATTCGCAGCAGCGCAAAATTCGGTTCCCGCATCGGAACCCGTTGCCCTTTCCGCCGACACCGCGCAACGCTTTGCCGATCTCGCGCTCGCCTGCGTGCATAAGGAATATCCCAACAAGATTGCGCATGCCATGAACAGTGATGCGGACGTGGAGCCGCCGCGCAAGCTCACCCCTGCGTTTTACGGCTGCTACGACTGGCATTCGTCAGTTCATGGGCACTGGCTGCTGGCGCGGCTGGTGCGCACGTTCCCGAATGCTGCTTTTGCGCCGCAAGCCCATGCCGCTCTGGAGCAGAGCCTCACCAAGGAAAACATCGCGCAGGAGGTTGCGTACCTCAACGCGGACGGACGGGCCAGCTTTGAACGTCCTTACGGTCTGGCGTGGCTGCTGCAACTGGGGCTGGAACTGCGCGAGTGGAACCACGCCGAGCCCAACGGACTGCCCGGCCGGCTCTCCGCCAACCTGCTGCCGCTGGAGCAGGCGGCACTAGGACGGCTACAAAGCTGGCTGCCTAAGCTCTCGCATCCGGTGCGCATCGGAGAGCATGACCAGACCGCCTTTGCCCTGGGACTGATGATTGATTACGCTCGGGGCGCCAAGAACGAAGACTTTCTGAAGCTCACGCAGGAGAGAGCGCGAGCATTTTTTCTTCCGGACAAGAATTGCCCCCTGGCCTATGAGCCTTCCGGTGAAGATTTTCTGTCCCCCTGCCTGGCGGAAGCAGATGTGATGCGCCGCGTGCTGCCGCCCAACGAATTTGCTGCGTGGCTCACGCATTTTCTGCCGCAGATTCCGCGTGATAGCTCAGCTGCATGGCTGCAGCCGGAAAAGGTGACGGACCCAGCCGATCCCAAGCTCGGGCACATCAATGGCCTGAACCTCAGTCGCGGGTGGATGCTGGAAGGGATCGCGTCAGGTTTGCCGCGAACCGATAAGCGGCTTGCTTCGCTCGAAAACGCTGCTTCTGCTCATCGTGCTGCGGGACTCGCCGCCGTGAGCGGCCAATACTACATGGGTGGCCACTGGCTCGGCAGTTTTGCTGTGTATCTGGTAACGCGCAGAGGCATCTCCGCGGCGGCGCACTGAAATTCAGCCGGCTTGCGCGCCGAGGCCGCTGTTGCAGGAGCCTTAAGACTCGCAGCGAGAACGAGCATCCTGAGCAGTTTGCAGCGTCCTATGAGGTGGCGCCGGCGTTCTTTTTGTGCTTTTTTCGAACGGCGGAAGACATCCAGAAAAGAAGAATGCTTGCGGCCAGAATCACATAAAAATATTTCACCTGCAGCGTGCCGGCAAAAACTCCGAGTGAAGCAACAAAACCCCAATACCACAGCTCGGCCTTGAAACCTTCCTGCCAGTGGGCAGCTTTGCCGGAAGCGGGAACGCGTGCACGCAACGAGGGCCACAGCCGCGATACAGTATTGCAATAACGCACATACGGCTCACCCTGTCTCGTTTTCAGATCCGCTTCCTCGCGGACGATAAGCCGATAGCAGAACAGCCACATCAGCAGAATGGCAAGAACAGCGCCGCTACGGCTCATTAGGCTGGCCATGGCGACAGCCAACATGATGTTGCCCAGGTAAAGCGGATTGCGCAGGCGGCGGTAAGGCCCTTCAGCCACCAGGCTCGCGGTCTTCACCTGTGAGGCGTAGACCACAGAGGCGTGCAGATAAGCTGACGCCCACGTGCGCAGCAGGGCAGAGAGTGCCAGCAGGGCGGTGGCGGCAAAAAAGACAGCACGGGCCAGAGTATCAGGACTCACGCCGGCCTTGCGGCCCAGCCAGTTCACCAGAACCTGTGTGGCGCTCAGATGGTCCGCGCTGTACAGTGAAAAACCGCACGCGATGATTAGGCCAAAGATCATGGCGCGGTTACGAAATTCCCAGTTGCTGGCTCTCATCTCGCAGCAAAGTACCGTTTTACGGTCTCGCTTGTAAAGCGGATGCGTAATCAACCTTCAGCCATTCCGGCGATTTTGGGGAATTTTGGCGCTATTGGCAATCCCTAATGGGGCATCACTCCCTTGCCCAGCGATCATCTATTTTGCTGTGGCTCGCGGCCTGACTTCTAAAATTCAGGATTATGGCGTGATCGGCGACTGCCGCGCTGCAGCGCTGGTTTCCCGCTATGGCTCCATTGACTGGCTCTGCTGGCCCCGCTTTGATAGTCCTCCGGTTTTTGCAGCTCTGCTTGACCAGCAAGGGGAATGCGCCGGGTACTGGAGCATCTCACCCACCGGTGCAGCCGAATGCAAACATTCGTACGTCTCTGACTCGAATGTACTTGAGACTTACTTCACAAGCACCACCGGAAGCGCGACGCTTACAGACTTGCTGCCAGTGACCTCAGAGGCTTTCAAACGATGCAATCTTACTCCTGATCACGAATTGCTGCGGCAGGTTGAGTGCACCTCAGGAGAAATGCAAATCGCCGTCGCTTTCCGGCCGCGCTCTGGATTTGAATCTAAGCCTCTGCCGCTTCGAAAAACAGGATGGGGATTGCGCATGGACGTGGGTCGCGGCGCTTACTGGTTGCGTAGCACTGTTCCCCTGAATGTCACGGAGGGTGGGGCTGACACCACGGTCGTACTCAAGCGTGGCGATGTGGTGCAGTTCTCGTTCACATACTCTGAAGAGTCGCCCACGGTTTTGCCCGCCATGGGACATCGGGTCCGGGCTGCCATTGACCGGTCTGTCATTTGGTGGCAGCAGTGGGCAGCGCAGGCGAAGTATGAAGGGCGTTATCGCGATGCCGTGGTGCGCAGCGCGCTGGCACTCAAGCTGCTTGCCTATGCTCCTTCGGGCGCGGTGGTGGCTGCGGCCACAACTTCATTGCCGGAAAGAATTGGTGACAGCCTCAATTGGGACTATCGCTATTGCTGGCTGCGCGATGCCTCGCTCACCGTTCGCGGCCTGCTGGGCCTGGGCTACATGGATGAAGCCGAGGCCTTTCTCAACTGGCTGCTGCACGCCACCCGGCTCACGCAGCCGGAGTTGCGCGTCCTGTATACGGTATTCGGCGCCATGGCGCCTCACGAAAAAAACATTCAGCGTCTCAGCGGGTATCTGGATTCGCGGCCGGTTCGTGACGGCAATGGCGCGCGCCACCAACTGCAACTCGATGTTTATGGCGAGGTCATTGATGCCAGCGCGCAATACGGAGAGCACATCCGGCGCTTTGACCACAGCAGCCAGAAGGCGCTCATCGGCATGGGCAAGTATGTCGCCGGGCACTGGGACCAGCCCGATGAAGGCATCTGGGAGCCGCGTTCTGGCCGCGAGAACAACACCTATTCACGGCTGCTGTGCTGGACGGCGCTGGACCGGTTGCTGGCCCTCGACGAAAAGAAAACCATCCGCGGAGTTCCGCGGGCCGAATTCACGCGCGAGCGCGAGCGCATCCGTCAGCAGATTGAGCAACGCGCGTGGAATGCGAAACTTCAAACCTACGTGAGCACGTTGGACGGCGATGATGTTGACGCTGGCCTTCTGCGTATTCCGTGGTACGGGTTTGAAGAAGCAGGCTCAGAGCGCATGAAGAGCACCTACCGTGCAATCCGCGAGCGGCTTGGAGCGGGCGATGGCCTTCTCTACCGTTATCACCGCGAGCCGCCTGAAGGCGCTTTCGGCATCTGCGGATTCTGGGCGGTCGAGCACCTCGCGCTGGGTGGCGCTTCGCTCAAAGATGCCCACTCTTTGTTCGATCGCTTGTTGCGCTACGGCAACGGTCTAGGCCTGTTTGCTGAAGAGATCGATCCCGGCTCCGGCGATGCGCTGGGAAATTTCCCACAAGCCTTTACCCACGTGGGCCTCATCAGCGCAGCCCTCACGCTGGAAGAAAAAGAGCGCGGAGAATCTCATCCTGCCGTGCAGACCGGTGAGGATGTAAGGACTTCCGGACAGGAGGCGCACGCGTGAACTGGGACAGCTGGCTGATCTGGGGCTTCGCTGCCACCATTGTGCTGAGCACTGTCAGTTCCGCCACTCAGGGACTCGGGCTCACGCGCATGAACCTGCCGTACATGCTTGGCACCATCTTTACCCCTGATCGTGACCGCGCCAAGCTTTACGGTTTTGGCATCCACGTTGTGGCTGGCTGGGTGTTCTCGCTGATTTACGTTCTGATTTTTCAGGCGCTGGGCGCCGCGGGCTGGTGGCGCGGCGCCATTGTTGGCATTGTGCACGCGCTTTTCGTTCTGGTTGTCACTATGTCTCTGCTACCGGGACTGCATCCTCGCATGGCAAGCGAGCAGCACGGCCCGGAAGCGCAGAATATGCTCGAACCGCCCGGCTTTCTGGCGCTGCATTACGGAGTGCAGACTCCACTCGCGATCCTGTTCTCGCACGCGGTGTTCGGCGCGATTCTGGGCGCCTTCTATCATCTAAGGTAACAACTAAAGTCCCTCAAGGTCTGAATCGCAATGAGTGGAGCAGGGCATAATGCCTGCGGGCAAAGCAGAACAGCTTGGGCTTTAGCCACTGAGGTTCATCTTTCGTCGCAGAAAAGCATCACGCCGCGTTCGGATACGCAATGGTGCTTAGCAGCGCATTCTCCGCCTGGCGCGAATCCAGCCGCGTATGCTGCGCCACAATGGGCACATCAGAGCGAATCACGCTGGAGTAATCTGTGCCGCGTGGAATCGGCTCAGGGTCGTTAAGGTCATTGAATCGCAAGTGCTTTGTGCGCCGCGCTGGAACCGTGACTTTATACGGTCCTACGGGGTCGCGGTCCTTGTAGTAAATCGTGATCTCCACATTTGCCTCTTCATCTGAGGTGTTGAGCATGCACACAGTTTCGTGACTCAGCATCTGCGGCTGCGGCCCGTGGCTGTCTGGCGGAATATATCCCTCCGCAATTACCCATTCTCTTGCGCCAATCGCTTTACCCATGATCGTCACCTTTTTCTGAAGAAATTCCACGCTGCCAGGCCGCCAATTGCGATTCCTGCCAAAGCGACTCCAGCCTGCAAGCGCGCCTTACGCCGGCTTGCCTTGCGTTCATCAACCAGCTCTTCTTCGGGATACATCTCGCTCTTTGTCTCACCCATCTGCATGACTTCAGCCAGATGCAGCGCGTGCCGTCCGGTTTCCTGCGCAATCTGCTCGCGACAACTGAATCCATCTGCCATGATCACACTTGAGAGCGGCGCCTGACGAACTGCCGGTAGGAGTTTGCGCTCGCCAATTGCGACTGATACGTCGTATTTATCGCTCTCGAAGCCGAACGATCCCGCCATGCCGCAGCAGCCGGAAGCGAGCACATCTGCGTCGAGGCCCAGCTTCCTGAGCACAGAGTTCTCTGCGTCAAATTTGAGCACTGACTTATGATGACAATGGCCCTGCACCAGCGCTTTGCCCCGCATGCGTGGGAACGGATAGGTGGGAGCGTGCTTCTCCAGAAACTCGCTCAGCAGCAGCGTCTGCTCGCGCAGCTTTTTGGCCAGCGGGTCCTCTGGAAACAAGCTGTGCAGCTCATCGCGGAATACTGAAGCGCAGCTCGGCTCCAGTACCACCATCGGCACTCCCGCTTCAATCTGCGGTTTGAGGGCTTTCATGATCTTGCGCAGATAGATCTTGGCCATATCGAGCATGCCGTAATCGTAGAGCGGACGTCCGCAGCACAAATGCTGCCGCGGAACCAGCACTTCAAACCCGGCTTTCTCCAGCACCGCCGTCGCGGCCTGCGCAGTTTCAGGGAAGAAGTAGTTGTTGAATGTGTCCGCCCACAAGATCACTTGCTGATCCAGTCCCGCATGGCGACGCGTTCCACGCTTGCCGAACCACTGTCGAAATGTCCGTGGAGCAAATTCCGGAATTTCCCGTTCCATGGGCATTCCCGCCATCAGCTTGGCTACCTGGCTGAGTCCCGGAGTTTGCGTCACCAGGTTCACCATGCCCGGCCAGATGGATGCCAGCCGCGACCATTGATCCACCAGTCCGAAGGCGTACGCATGCCTCGGACGCAACCGGCCTTCCCAGTAATGTGAGAGAAATTCCGCCTTGTAAGTTGCGATGTCCACATTCACCGGACAATCGCCCTTGCATCCTTTGCACGAAAGGCACAGGTCGAGCGATTCTTTCACATGATCATCGCGCCAGCCATTGGCAATGACATTGCCGTTCAGCATCTCCCACAAATGGTGCGCGCGCCCACGCGTGGTGTGCCGTTCTTCGTGCGTGACCATGAAGCTGGGGCACATAGTGTCGTCTTCCGGACCTTTTCCCGTTTCTCTTCTGCACTTGCCCACGCCCACGCAACGCAGCGCCGCGTGCGAGAACTTACCTTTGTCATCCGGATATTTGAAGTGCGTCTCTGGTTCCCACGGGTCGTAGTCAGCCCCCAGACGCAGATTCTGGTCGATGCGATAGGGATCGATTATTTTTCCTGGATTCATCTTCCAATCCGGATCCCAGATTGACTTGAACTCTCGAAAAGCCTGGATCAGTTCCTCTCCAAACATCTTGTACAGGAACTCGCCCCTGGCCTGTCCATCGCCGTGCTCGCCGCTAAGGCTGCCTCCGTAACGAACGCACAGGTCTGTCGCTTCCTCCATGAAAGAGCGCCAGGTCTTGATCCCCTTTTCGCTCATCAGATCAAAACTCACTCGACAATGCACGCATCCCTGGCCAAAGTGCCCGTAGAGCGCAGAGATGTAGTGATATTTGTTGTAGAGTGCGCGCAACTCGCGCAGATACCCGCCCAGCTTGTCCGGCGCGACAGCTGAGTCTTCCCATCCCTCCCACGTATCAGGCTGTCCTGGAACGAACGCCGTTGTTCCCAGCCCTGACTCACGCACGTTCCATATGTGCTCGGTGTCCTCTTTTTCCGTATACAGCTTCATGTCCGGAGCACCCGGCTTCTTCTTGAGCATCTCCATGACCTGCTGTGCCAGATCAACGGCATCTTTCTTTTTGTCCGCCCCAAATTCCGCCAGCAGCCAGCCTTTACCCTGCGGAAGCAAGTTCAGGTATCGTTCGTTGCGTCCGCCCTTCTTCTTGAGATTTTCGTACAGCGTGTGGTCAATGCCTTCGAGTGCTGTCGGGTTGTAAGGCAGAATTTCTGTAACATGATCTGCCGCTTCGTAGACATCTGGATACCCAAGCATCACCACCACGCGCTGCGCCTTGGCATCGATGAGCCGCACCTTGGCCTCAAGGATTGTCACCAGCGTCCCTTCGCTGCCGACGAGTGATCGCGCTATGTTGAAGCGCCCGTCTTCGCCCGGCAGGAGTTGATCAAGGTTGTATCCGGAAACGCGGCGTGGAATTTTCGGATAGCGTTCGTGCACCAGATCACCGTAATGATCCCGCAGAGACTTGAGGTAGCGGTACACATCTCCTGTGCGGCCGCCCTGAGCAATGCGACGCTCCAGGTCGGAGTCGTTCATCCAGCCCACCGTCATGCGCGTGCCGTCGTACAGCAGGACTTCCAGCTCTTCCACGTTGTTATCGCATCTGCCGGACATCTGCGCGTGCGCGCCGCAGGAGTTGTTGCCGATCATCCCGCCAAAGCAACAATGCGTGTGCGTGGCCGGATCAGGCCCCCAAACCAGCAGGTTGTTGCTCTGCTGCATGGCCTGGTCACGGAGTGTGTCACAGACGGTTCCGGGCAGCACGCGCGCCCAGCGCTGCTGCGTGTTGATCTCCAGAACACCGTGCATGTACTTGGACCAGTCCATCACGATGGCCGCGTTGCAGGTCTGGCCCGGGATACTGGTTCCACCTGCGCGAGAGAGGAGCGGCGCACCAAATCTGCGGCACGCATTGATTGTCTGGACTACGTCAGCCTTCGACTTCGGGATCACAACTCCGATTGGAACCTGACGATAATTCCCAGCGTCCACTGCGTACATGGCTTTGCTTCCCGCATCAAACCTGACTTCACCCTCAACATTGCGGCGCAGCTCCTGCTCCAGCCCGGTTACGTCAACATCTCTGGGCGATCGCCAATCCGGCGGACGGGTGTCGACGGTTCTCTTGAGGTCATCGACGGATACAAAAGGCAGTTTGGTTACCGACATCGGCTCTCCTTCAAGCTGCGAACTTCTCTGCGTCAGCGCGTTTGAGCTCCAGGCCGGTTCCGGGCCGCGACAAGTCCGGACGAAGCTCTCCATCAATTAACTCCGGCAAGCCGTCAAACAGCATGCGTTCAATGCGCACGTGATCGTGAAAGTATTCCAGATTCTTGAACAACGGAACCGCGCAAGCCACATGCGTATGCAGCGCCGGAGCCGTATGTCCGGAAAGCTGCACATTGTGTGCCTGGCAGAGCGCGGCCACCTGCAGAAACGCCGTGACGCCGCCGCAACGAGTGATATCAGCCTGCTGCACGTCTACTGCGCCCGCTTGCAGCATGCGTTGAAAATAGAAAATGTCATAGCCGTATTCACCTGCGGCTATGTCCATTCCGGCCGGAGCACGATCGCGCAGCAGCCGCAGCCCATCGAGGTCGTCCGACGAAACCGGCTCCTCAAACCAGCGCACGTCGAAGCCGGCAAAGATCTCCGCCTGGGCCAAAGCCTGCTTACGGGTATGGGCTCCATTTGCATCTACGTAGAGCTGCGCGTCAGGGCCGATTGCCTCGCGTGCGACTCGCACCCTTTCTACGTCTCTTTTCGGGTCGCGGCCGATCTTCATCTTCACACACGGAATTCCCTCTTGTACCCAGCCGGAGAGTTGCTCCGCAAGCTGACGGTCAGAATAGGAGGTGAATCCGCCGCTTCCATACACCGGGGCTCCCTTGCGCATCTGGCCGAGCAGCGTTGCCAGAGGAAGATCTAATAGGCGGGCCTTCAAGTCCCAAAGAGCGCAGTCCACAGCAGAGATGGCTGTGGAACAAATTCCGGGACGTCCCAAATTTCTGACGTGCCGCCACATGGATTCGTAGGCGGCGGTGGGAGCTATAGCATCAGCTCCGGTGATTAACTCAGCCAGCAGCGTTTGGATCAGGGTTGCCGTCGCTTCGTCAGCATAGGTATATCCCATGCCGTGCTTTCCACCCGCCGTGACTTCCACCAGCACCAGAGTAGTTTTATGCCAATCCAGAGTGCCGTCAGCCTCCGGAAAATCCGTTGGCACGGTAAAGGTTGAAACCCTCACCTTGTCCACAGTGATTTTGTTGTGGCTGTTTTTCATGGAATTCTTGGCGTGCAGCGTTGCTGCTCATGGGGACCAATCACATTATGCGCTGACATTTACTTCGATGTGATGCGCTCGCCATGAGATAGCCCGCAATCACAGATTCCGTGCAGAATGGAGATCAATCGCAGTCCGATATATTGCTGGGGAAACAAGATCGCTGGCCGCCTGCATCCAATTCTTCGGGAGGAAGACACAGTGGCAAAGCCGGAGATTGTGGTTATTACGGGAGCATCGGCAGGAGTGGGGCGCGCAACCGTCCGCGAATTCGCGAAGCACGGTGCATGGATAGGACTCATTTCGAGGGGAACAGATGGTCTTGAAGGAGCCCAGCGGGAAGTGGAAGCAGCAGGTGGCCGCGCCCTGGTGCTGCCCGTGGATGTCTCCGATGCAGCCCAGGTGGAAGCTGCTGCCGAGCGCGTGGAACAGGAACTAGGTCCCATCGACGTCTGGGTCAACAATGCCATGGCTTCAGTTTTCTCTCCCATCAAGGAGATGACTGCCGAAGAGTTCAAGCGAGTGACTGAAGTGACTTACCTCGGTTACGTTTACGGATCGCTTGCTGCCCTTAAGCGCATGCTGCCTCGCGACCGCGGCGCCATCGTGCACGTAGGCTCCGCCCTGGCTTATCGCAGCATTCCTTTGCAGGCTGCTTACTGCGCTTCCAAACATGCTGTGCTTGGGTTCTTTGCTTCTCTGCGCACTGAACTCATACACGACAAAAGCAACGTGCACACCACCATGGTGCAGATGCCGGCCCTGAACACGCCGCAATTTGGCTGGGTCAAGAGCAGATTGCCCCATAAGGCCCAGCCCGTGCCTCCCATTTATCAGCCTGAAGTTGCTGCCCGCGCCATCTACTATGCCGCCCGCCATCCTGAGCGGCGGGAGTATTACCCTGCGTGGTCCTCAGTAAAAGCTATTTTTGGCAACAAACTTGTCCCGTCTTATGGAGACCACTATCTGGCAAAGAACGGCTATGATGCGCAGCAACACGACGGCCCTGAGGACCCGAACCGGCCCAACAATCTATGGGAACCTGTCCCCGGTGATCACGGGGCACACGGGGCCTTTGACGATCGTGCCAGCTATTCAAGTTCTGAGCTCTTGTTGGAAACACATCCTAAATGGCTGCTCACAGCAGTTGCTGCCGGCCTGGTCGCCGCCGCAGCCACGTTATGGCGAACGAGCACCCGCTCACGAGAAGGAGAACGTGAGGAGTTCTTAAAAGCCGCATAAGCAAACATCAACAGGCTGGGCCTTTGTACGTTCCTTCACCACCCTACTGGTGAAAACATAACGAGACTTGAAGAGAAACTGCGGCTTCGCATTTTCCTGCTCTTGGCGCGAACATATCGAGCTTGGCCACCATTTCCCTTGCCAATAAAGGAAACGAGCGTTTTTCGTGTACACTTTTCGGTCTCATCTTTTCATTTCACCGTTGGAGACTGCCTGTGAGAAGGCTCTTTCTTGTCATTTGCCTCGTTGCTCTTTCCACTTCAGTTCTGTCCGCCCAGGAACTGACCATTGAATCCATTTATGCGCCTAATGGCATTACTGGCCGCGCTCCGGACACAATCGAGTGGAGTCCCGACGGCAAGAAAGTTTCCTATGTACTCCACCAGGAGGTCTCCGGGAAGCCTGAGAATGGGGGCAAGGCTGACCTTTACTACATTGACGCGGCCACGGGGAAACCTGCGGTGCTGGTCGCCTCAGACCAAATCGCTTCCATGACGCCACCACCCAGCAAAAATAAGGACGACCGTGAGCGCGATAACCGCGCGCGTTATCAGGTGGCGGGCTATCACTGGTCACCTGATTCCGAGCACATTCTCTTCGACGCGAACGGCCAGCTCTGGTATTACACGCTCTCCGGCGGCAAGGCGGTCCCACTCAGTTCTGAGAGTGAGGATGCCGGCGATCCCAAGTTCTCGCACGATGGCAAACATCTCTCTTACGTGCTGAACCACAATCTGATGGTGCGCACAGTGGATGGCGGCACTTCCAAAGCCATCACCAGTGATACGGACCCCAACATCCTCAACGGTGAAGTAGATTGGGTTTATTCGGAAGAGCTCGATGTGCGCAGCAACTATTTCTGGTCGCCCGACGACCGCCGCATCGTCATGCTGCAGATGAATGAGACCAAAGTTCCTCGCTACCCTATCGTTGATTTCATTCCCCACCATCCCACGGTCTCGCCGGAAACGTATCCCAAGGTAGGTGATCCCAACCCTGAAGTTCGTCTCGGCGTCGTCAGTTCCTCAGGCGGTAACGTGAAATGGATCACACTGGGGAGCAGCAGGGATATTTACGTTCCGCGATTTGGATGGGTCAATAACAACGTGATCTGGGCCATGCTGCTGAACCGCGCACAAAACCAGCTCGATTTGTATTTCATTGACGCTGACAACGGCAAATCCAACCTGGCGCTCAGTGAAAAAGATGATGCCTGGATTGAAATTGACAACAACTTCAAAATTCTGAAGAGCGGCGATAGATTCATCTGGTCAAGCTGGCGCGACGGCCACACCCACCTGTACCTCTACTCTTTTGACAAGAGCAACCCGCTTGCGGCGGAAGCTAAACTACAGAACCAGATTACAAAGGGAGATTTTGAAGTCTTTGATATTGACGGAATTGACGAGAACAGCGGCACTCTGTTTATAACCACCAATGCAGACGACGCCCGTCAGCGCCATCTTTGCAGCGTGAAGCTGGATGGCAGCGACTTTCAAGTCCTGACTAAAGCGCAACCTGGCACACACCAGGCCAGCTTTGCTCCAAACGGTCAGTATTATGTCGACCATTTCTCCGCCACCATGACTCCGCCGCAATTGGCCTTCTGCAAGACTGGAGGGGACTGCAACGTATTCTGGAAATCTCACTCCATTGATCCTTACAAACTGGTTGCGCCGCAGTTCGTGGATTTCAAAGCCGAAGACGGTACGGTGCTGCATGGCGAAATCTTCCTGCCTCCGAACAGTGAGGGCAAGAAGATCCCGCTGCTCAATAATCCTTACGGAGGCCCGCACGGCCAGTCCGTGCGCGACACGTGGGGCGGCGCTAATTTCCTTTTCAACGAGATCCTCATGCGCGATGGCATTGCCGTGCTGACGGTGGATAATCGTGGCATGGGAGCGCGGGGTAAAAAGTTCGCCGCGGCATTGCAGCATAACTTCGGTCAAGTTGAGCTGAAAGACCAGCTCGCTTCCATTGATCAGGCGCTGCAGAAATTTCCTCAGCTTGATGGTACGCGTCTGGGGTGGTGGGGCTGGAGCTATGGCGGCTACATGACGCTATATGCCATGACACACTCTGACCGCTTCAAAGCCGGGCTTGCTGTCGCGCCAGTCACCGACTGGCATGACTATGATTCCATCTACACCGAGCGTTATGAAGGTTTGGTTCCCCAGGATGAAGCCGCATATAAAAAAAGCTCTCCCGTCAACTTCGCCGCGCAGCTGCATGGGCATCTTCTGGAAGTGCACGGAACCAGTGATGACAACGTGCACATGCAGAACACCATGCAGATGATCAATGCGCTGATCGATGCCGGGAAACAGTTTGACTTGCAGATTTATCCGCGCAAAACTCACGCCATCGCCGGCCAGGCTGCGCGCGTGCATCTCTTCAACCGGATCAGGAATCACTTCCGGAAGGAACTCTTGGGAGAAGCAGCACAACAGTGATCAGGAAGGTCAGCATAGGAGATTTTGAACTCTCCGCAGTCAGCGACGGCACCTACGTGGCCGATGGCGGCGCGTTCTTCGGTGTTGTGCCCAAGTTGCTCTGGCAGCGCAAGGTGAAGGCCGATGATGAGAACCGCATCACGGTGAGCTGCAATTCCGTGCTGGTGCGCACGGGGAAGCAGAACGTGCTCATCGAGACCGGCATCGGCAACAAGCTTGCCGAGAAAACCAAAAGTTTCTTCCTTCCGCAAGAGAAGCTGCTGGATAGCCTGCACCAGGCAGGAGCGGCCCCGGAAGATATAGATGTGGTCATCAACTCCCATCTGCATTTCGATCATTGCGGCTGGAACACCGTTTACAGGAACGGAACCGCTGTGGCGACATTTCCCAAGGCGAAGTACTACGCGCCCAAAGGCGAGTGGGAGCATGGGTCACGGCAGCTCGAACGCGACCGTGTCAGTTACATCAGTGATAACTACGATCCGCTGATTCGTTCCGGGCAAATGACGCTGCTGGAAGGCGACCATGAAATTCTCCCCGGCATCTCCGTGGCTCTCTATCCCGGGCACACGCGCAGCATGTGGGCCGTTTTTGTGCGCAGCGGCGGTAAGACTGCCTGCTACATCTCTGATCTTATTCCAAGCACATGGCACCTGGATCCCACCTGGGTAATGGCCTACGATCTTTTTCCCCTGGAATCCATCGAGAACCGGAAGAAGTACTATGCCCAGTCTCTTCCCGGGCAATGGCTCACCATGTTTACCCATGATCCCAATGTTCCTTGGGCTTACATTCGTAGCGAAGGAAGAAAATTCATCTTTGATGCCATTTAGCTTTCGGAGTTCAAGTTGGGCGTTCTTGCTTCTTCTACCTATTGGTACTGCGTTTGCGCAGCAGCTCAAATTCTCCTTGATGGACAAGACCATCATTCTGGAACGCATAAAGCAAAGTCTTCCGAAGAACCAGCAGCGTGAGGAAAAAATCAAAGAGATTTTTGCCGGCGCGGGCTGTGGCCCAGCCATGACGGAACAGCCGGTGAAGCACGTGAGCACTCCCAACGTAATCTGCCGCCTGCCGGGCGAGACCGAAGACGAAATCATTGTAGGCGCGCATTATGACAAGGTAAGCGCCGGGACCGGAACCATTGATAACTGGAGTGGCGCTGCTCTGCTTCCTTCACTTTATGAGGGGCTTGCCTCAGTAAAAAGGCGCCATACTTTCGTCTTTATTGCATTCACCGGAGAGGAAGAGGAGCTTCTGGGCTCCGATTTCTTTGTTCATCACATCTCGCACGACGAAATTGCCAGGACCAGAGCAATGGTCAACATGGATACGCTGGGCCTCTCGTTCACCAAAGTTTGGGCGCATCGAGCGGACAAAGGCCTGTTACATGCGCTCCTTGTGGTTGCGGCATCGATGAAGCTGCCTGTTGGCGAAGTGAATGTTGAGCAAGTGGGATCAACCGATTCAGAGTCGTTTGCCGGCAAGCACATACCCAGAATCACCATCCACTCGCTTACCCAGCAGACGCTAAGCGTCCTTCACAGCCCAGCCGACAACTTGCAGGCTCTGCATCCGGATGACTATTACGACACTTACCGGCTCATTCAGGCTTACCTTGCATATCTCGATGAAGAATTGCCGTCCTCTCCCGGTAAGAGTCTCAACCCCGGCAAGCCCTGATGCTTGGCTGCCTTGCTGATTGTCACAATTATCGCCATATGACCTGTGCTACCGTATTTCCTGCCTGCGCGTCGATTTGATAGAAAGCAACGACATGCCATATCAGCGCCAGATACTTCTTGCCACCCCTCCAGTTCCTGGCTGGGCTCCGCTTTGCCTCTCAGTGGCGGCACATTTGGCGGCATTGGCCTTAATCGTTGCGCTGCTGCACGCGACAGTCGTCCACTTTGTACCTCCGCAGTATGAGACGGTGCAGGTAATTTCAGGAGCGGCTCATCTCTCTTACACTCCGCCACGCGCCAAGTCGGCACCAACGGCTCCTCTGCTCCTGCACCGCGCCCCGCGGCACTCGCGCCTCGCTTCCAATGGAACCGCCCCAACAGGAAAGGCGTTAGAGGTTTTGCGCGAGCACGCCAAAAGTGCGACTGCAGGAATGATCGACAACATCAGAGTCAGCCAGTTCTATGGCTTCCATTATTCAGACGATTATCGACTGGCGATTCAAAACGCGGGAAAGCTTCCCCATATCTCAGCGGACGAAGTTCCGCCTCATTTTGAGCAGCTGGTCACAGTGGAAGTCACCATCGATACCGATGGCCAAGTGGCAGACGCGCGGATCGTTGGTGGCGAGGTAAGCGCGCCAATTCAACGAAAACTGCTCGCGGCCATTCGCGAATTCAGGTACATTCCAGCCACACACTACGGCAGTCCCATACCGTCGCAGGTGGACCTGATCATCCACGTTCCCACGATAGATGCGGGATAGCTTTGTCAGTCTCTATTCCGTGCTACCGTATTTCTGTCGATGTCCCCAATGCGCATCTGCGACGCTCTCTGGGTTGGCTTCTACATCCTCTGGCTGCTGTGGGCGATACGGATCAAGAAAGCTGAGCGGCGCGAAAGGGGCTTTACCTTTTTCCTGCACCGGCTGCTCGTTGCCTTCGGTTTCGTGCTGATCTTTCTCGACATTCCGGCGAATTGGCTTTATCGCCGTGTGCTGCCCAGCGGGTTGTGGCTACCGATTCTCGGCATTGCTGTTGCAGTGGTGGGTTTTGCTTTTGCCATCTGGGCGCGGGTTCATATCGGCCGCAATTGGAGCAGCTCCGTTGTCGCCAAGGTGCAGCATGAGCTTATTCGCTCCGGGCCTTACCGCTGGGTACGGCATCCTATTTATTCCGGACTGCTGCTGGCTATTTTGGGAACGGTATTGGTGCAGGACCAGGTGCGCGGGCTTGTCGCACTGGCGCTGGTGTACGCAGGATGGAAAATCAAGAGCCGCTTGGAAGAGCGGATGATGGTGAGCACCTTCGGAGAGCAGTACACCACCTACGCGAACTCCACCGGCGCGCTGTTCCCCCGGCTGCACTAAAGCGGGTAGCACTAAGCAGAACAACGCTGATGTTTGACCCTTATGAATGTTTGATAATCACCCTTTACTCGTACCGCAATGCCACCATGGGGTCCACTTTCATTGCTCGGCGTGCAGGGATGTAGCAGGCTGCGAGCGCAACCGTCAGCAAGACAGCCACGCTCAAGGCAAAAGTTAGCGGATCATAAGCTCCCACCCCATAAAGCTCACTGCGGAGAAAGCGAGCAAGCACCACTGCGCCGCAGAGGCCAACAACCAGTCCTGCGGCTGCCAGGGTGATCCCTTCGCGCAAGACCAGTTTCGCAATGGAACCAGGCGAAGCCCCCAGCGACGCGCGAACACCAAACTCTCTGGTTCGGCTCGCTACGGAGTAAGACACCACTCCGTATACTCCCGCAGCAGCCAACAGCAGAGCCACCACGCCGAATGCGCTGAGCAGCCATGTGCGAAAACGAGGCTGAGCCACCGACTGCTCAAGAACGCCCGGCATCGTCTCTACATCGGTGACTGGAAGATTTTTATCAATCGAGGCAACCGCCTGCCGAATTGCTCCTGCTACTGCCGGCGCTGGCAACGTGCTTTTTACCACCAGCACTCCGCCCCAGAATGGCTCCTGGGCGAAGGGAACGTACATCATGGGGCCGGGTTCCTGCGTCACTCCGACGTCACGCACGTTACCCACAACGCCCACAATCTCGCGCGTAACGTTTCCGTCTGGAGGGAATCCGAACGTGATTTTCCTGCCCACGGGATTTTCATCGTGAAAGTACCGGTGCGCGAAGAACTCGCTGATGAGTGCGACGCGAGGCGATGACATGGAATCGTCAGCGGAAAACAGGCGGCCTCGAAGCAGTGGAATTTCCATCACACCAAAATATTTTGGCGTCACGGAAACGTAGTCTGCGCTGTTGGGCTCACCCGGAGCCAGAGGCGCGTGGTCAGGAAGAACAAATGTGAGGTTCACAAAACCATTGGCAATCGGCAGCGGAACGGCTACTGCTGTATTTTCCATGCCGGGTTGCACCTGAATACGCTGCAGCAACGCATCAGAGAACGCTGCCCACTGCTGCGGAGTTTTGTATTGATAGCGCGGAAGTGAGACCTCAGCTTTAAGCAGATGCTGCGCGCTAAAGCCCGGGTCGACCTCTGTCATTCGGATCAGGCTGCGCACGAGCAGTCCTGCAGCCACAACAATTACCATGGCCAGCGCAATCTCCGCGCCGGTCAGAAAACTGCGTAGTCGCAGGCGCCCGCGATCTGAGCCGGATTGAATCGAGCCCTGCTTTAGGTTTGCCTGTACGTCAGTGCGCGCGGTAAAGAGCGCTGGCGCTAACCCAAAGCCTAGGCTTGCCAGCAACGCAATCAGCAGTGAGAATCCGAGCACGGAAGCATCCAGTTGCACTGGTCTCGCAGCGGGAGCGTCTGCAGGCAGGAGTGAACCAAGTGCATGCATGCTGAAATAGGCAACCGCTACCCCGAGGGCCGCACCAATCACCCCCAGCACAGCACTCTCTGCGAGAAACTGGCGCACAATGCGCATCCGGCTTGCGCCGAACGTTTGCCGCAATGCCACCTCGCGGGTGCGAAATGTCGAGCGGGCCAGCAGCAGGTTGGCGATGTTCACGCAGGCCAGCAAAAGCACCAGACCCACGGCGCCGAGCAGAACCAGCAGTGGCGTTTTAATTTCGCCTACAATTACCGTCTGCAACGGGGCCAGTTTCATGTCCCAGCCGGCATTTTGCTGTGGAAATTCTGTTGCAAGTTGTTGCGCCACTGCGTTGGTTTGCGGCTGGACGCTGGCCAGAGATGTCCCGGGCTTCAACCGCCCCATCACACGAAGCCAGTGCCCTCCGGGTCTCGGCATCCAGCTTCCGAACAGGGGATCCTGCGCCAGCGGAATCCAGATTTCCTGCTGCACCCCAAAAACTGGAACCCTGAATCCTGCAGGCATAATGCCCACCACCGTATAGCCCTGCTGGTCCAGATGGATGGAACGCCCGACGAGAGTAGGATCAGCACCGAACCGGTTACGCCACAGGCCTTCACTTAAAACCACCACCGGAGCAGCGCCGGATTTATCATCGTCGGGAAAAAGATAACGTCCAGTGAGCGGCGCTACATTCAGCAGAGAAAAAATTTCCGGCGTGACCACCACAGTTGAAACCACTGCAGGATCTCCTGCCTCTGTGAGCGTGAGGTCATGTCTCTGTACGCCGGCTACGTCAGCAAAGACACCGCTGTCCCGCAATTGCTTGAAATCCTGGTAAGAGCAGCCGGTCGCCTTCACTCCTTCGCGCTGATTGCTTTCAAAAATGCTGACCAGTTGATCCGCGCGCGTGTACGGCAGGGCTTGTAGCAGAACGGCGTTGACCACGCTGAAAATTGCGGTGTTGGCCCCGATCCCCAGCGCGAGCGTAATGACCACCACCAAAGTGAATCCGGGCGCCTTGCGCAGCAGGCGGAAGGCATATCGCAGGTCCTGGCCCACATCATCCACCCAGGTCCAGCCCCAGGCGCGGTGGATTTCTTCCCGCACCTGCAGAGGGTTGCCGAACCTTTTCTGTGACACTTGCTTCGCGCTTTCAAAATCTGTTTCGCCTTGATGCACGATTTCGCGTGCGCGCAGTTCACGGTGCAGGCTCATCTCTTCTTCCATCTCACGGTCAAACGCTTCACGGCGGGAGAAGAATTTACTTGACCGCCGGAAGAATTCACCCAGATTTTGCAACATTCGCATGTTTCAACTCCGTCAGGCGGTCTGGATCACTCTGTTCACTGCGCCCATCACGCGGTCAAAGTGGGAAATCTCCTGCTCCAGTTGTTTTCGGCCGGAAGCTGTCATCCGATAGTAGCGGGCGCGCCGATTTTCTGCGGTGACGCCCCATTCCCCCCTGACCCAACCTTTGATCAACATACGTTGCAGCGCCGGATACAGTGATCCCTCCTCCACGCGGAGAACGTCTTCAGAAAGCGTCTCAATGGCTTTGGCGATCTCAAATCCGTGCAGTTCGCCACCGCGTGACAGCACGCGAAGAATCAGCATGTACAGCGTCCCGGGGGGAATCTCATCCCGCAAAACCGCACCTCCTTGGCATAGGCTACCTATGTCATTAGCATAGTTAGACTATGTCACTCGCCATGAGTTAGCAAGTGCCGGGAAGAAAAACGCGCGACAAGGGTCCCTGTTTGGCTATCTCTTCGCTCGTGGGCTTTTCAGCATCCAAACTTGTTGAAAGCGAGTGTCTGATTGTTAAGAAATACTGAGATGCCGGAAAGAGCAGTTGATATCGAACCCGGCAAGAGCACCATCCAGGCCCCAAAGCCACCAGGAACTCCGGCATCGCTGAATGGGCGTAAGCGTCTGACCATTCCCCAGTTACTGCAGCCGCACGCAGGCTCGCTGGCCATTGGCTTTATCGCCGTTCTCGGTGAAACGGTTGCCAATCTCCTGCAGCCCTGGCCACTCAAGATCGTACTGGATGAAGTTTTTCATAAGCATGCGGGAAAGAGTGAGGTTTCCAACTTTCTCCACCGCTACGCCGGAACGGACCAGTTGTTCATCATCAAGGTTGCCTGCTTGGCCGTTCTCGCCATTGCGCTCCTCGACGCTGTTTCCAGTTATGCGGAAAAATATTTGACCACCAGCGTGGGACGCTGGGTTACTTATGATTTGCGCCGGATTTTGTATGCGCACATGCAACGCCTCTCCCTGGCTTTCCATGATCAGAAGCGGACTGGCGACCTGATCAGCCGTGTGACGAGTGACGTGAATGACATTCAGAGTTTCATCGCCTCCGGCTTGCTCAGCACTGTTATCAACATCCTTACCCTCGGCGGCATGGTGGTGGTGATGTTCTGGCTGAACTGGAAGTTCACGCTCATTGCACTTTCCGTAGCGCCGCTCCTGTTTGTAGTGGTCTATACCTACACGCGGCGCATCAAGAAAGCCACTCGCACCGTGCGGAAGAAAGAGAGCCAGGTGTTTTCCGTTGTCGAAGAGGTACTCTCTTCCATTCGCGTGGTCAAAGCATTTGCGCGCGAGCGTTATGAACAGTCGCGGCTGGAAGAAGCGGGGCTGGAGGAGGTTGAATCTGCGCTCAAGGCGAGGAGCCTTAAGGCGAAACTCACGCCACTCGTGGACCTCATTGTTGCGGTGGGAACCTGCCTTGTGCTGTGGTTCGGCGCCCGCATGACGCTGAGCGGGGCTCTCTCAGTCGGTTCCATGGTGCTGTTTATCCAGTATCTCAGCAAGATGTACAAGCCCATGCAGGAGCTTTCCAAAATGACCGACACTTATTCCAAGGCGGCTGTGGGCTATGAACGGATCCAGGAAATCCTGCAGACAGAAAATGAGGTCCGAGATGCCAAAGGAGCCAGCAATCCCAGGAACCTGAAAGGCAGGATCGAATTTGAAAATGTTTCATTCTCTTACTCACCCGACCAGCCCGTCATCAGGGACATGAATTTCTGTATCGAGCCCGGGCAGGTAGCTGCAGTGGTAGGACCCACCGGTGTAGGCAAGACGACTATCATCAGCCTGGTTTCGCGCTTTTACGACCCGATCAACGGTGCTGTGAAAATCGATGGCACAGACATCCGGCGCTTCAAGCAGCAATCTCTCCGTCATCACATCAGCTATGTTTTGCAGGACAATGTGCTGTTTCACGGCCCACTATGGCAGAACATCGCTTATGGAAAGCCGCATGCAACGCGCAAAGAGATTGTCCGTGCAGCCGAGTTGGCCAACGCCATGGAATTCATTGAGAAGCTGCCCGACGGTTTTGACACTATGGTCGGCGAGCGCGGCATGACGCTCTCCGGAGGCCAGCGCCAACGCGTTGCCATTGCCCGAGCGATCATTCGCAATACGCCAATTCTGCTGCTCGATGAACCCACATCCGGCCTCGACGCTGCTTCAGAAAAACTTGTATTTGAAGCTCTGGGCCGCCTCATGGAAGGCAAGACCACCATTGTAGTCGCGCACCGGCTCTCAACCGTTCAACGCGCTGACGTCATCTTTGTAGTCAAAGAGGGCACAATTGTGGAGCAGGGAAATCACCGGGAGCTGCTGAAGAAAGGCGGCCTTTACGCCAAGCTGCATCATCTGCAATTCAAAGAAGGCGGTACGGCTGCCTGACCGTCGTTGATTTATATTCAGCTCAAAGCGCTTTCAGCTGTGCAATGCGGCTCTGCACTGCCTTGGTGTATGCTGCCGCTTGGTCTGGCGAGTATCCGCCGGCCCGGAAGGCATCCTCGATCTGTCGTTCTGAGAGCTGCGCAAGCAGTGATCCCACCCATTTAGCGTCTTTTCGTGGCACGTGGTTTCCCACCGAGCGCATACAAAGTTGATGAACAAACGTTGGCAGGACAAAGACGAAGATCAAAGGAGGACGTTGCGGAAGGTTGAAGTCGACGTACTCGGGCGTAATTTTCTTGATGAACCGGGCGCGCTCGAAGGCCTTGAGATTATTTTTGGACGCGCGTTCCGTAATGTGCATTCCCTGCGACCCGAACGCTGTCCCCACGTCGGTCACCAGCCATTGCTTCTGCTTGTCCGCTGAGACGATTGCGTTGTTTTCATCCTTCAGGTCCCAATTTCCTATGAGGGCCATCATCACGCGAAGCCCGTTCAGTTCCCGTGTTCCGGCAAACCGATTATGCTGCCAGTTCCACCTGGCGGATTTCTTTTCCTCCTGTGCATGGCGCTGCATGCGCACTCCTTCGAGATGGCCGGGCGAAATTACATGTCCCTGGCCGCGGTGGAGATGCGCTGGCAGACCCTGAACAGTCAGCTCAGGGTAAAAGTAATTCTCATTCGTAAAAAATCCCACCGCCCAAAGCAACCGTGACGCTACGGTTTCTGGCTGTGCCTCAATCCCCAGTTTGGCCCGCCATTTCTTGCCGCCAGAATCTTCTACGTCAATTTTGGAGTTATTCCCGTGTTTGTCCTCTTTTAGAAATTTAAATGGCGGTTGCGGGCGACCCTTTGTGCCGCCTGGGCCGGCAAAAAGGTCTTTGGCGTTGATATCCCCGGGATCTTTCCAAATGGCTGCGGGCGACCCTTTCTCGGGCGAAACACTGGAGTGTTTCTGCCCGGCAGCCGGCAGGCATAAAACAATAAGTAATAAAACGGCTTCTTTACAACCCTTTGTGTGGCGTCCCTTTCGTGGCATGGCAAACCGAATTGTTTGATGCTGAATTCAGCAACCATGCCAGGCCAAAGCAGCAGGCCAGAGCCGCATCTAACTACAGAACCGGGCTCCTTCTGGCGCCGGTGGAATCTGGCAGTGCCTGTGAGGAATGATTGAAGCTGATAACGCAGCCGGCTGATGGCACAGCACCCTTGCTCAAGGCCATCAAGAAGGCGAAGAAAAGCATTGAGGTCGTCATCTTCCGTTTCGATCAAGCCGATGTAGAACACGCGCTGGAAGATGCGGCGGAGCGCGGAGTGTTCGTGCAAGCCCTCATTGCATTTACCAATCGCGGCGGTGAGAAAAATCTGCGCAAGCTGGAGATGCGCTTCCTGGAAAAGGGCATCACAGTGGCCCGTACTGCTGATGATCTGGTGCGCTATCACGGGAAGATGATGCTGGTAGATGGAAAAGAACTTTTCCTGCTTACTTACAATTTCACTCATCTTGACACAGGCCGCAGCCGCAGCTTCGGCATCGTTACGAAAAATCGCGATGTACTGCAGGAAGCTTCACGGCTTTTCGAGTGTGACACCAAGCGGCAGGCGTTCGCCTCCCGTTGCGACAAACTGGTGGTAAGCCCGGTGAATGCACGCAAAGCTCTGGCAGGGTTCATCCAGGGTGCCAAAAGCGAGCTGCTGATTTATGACGTAGACGTTGCCGATAAAGAGATGATGCGTATTCTGGAAGAACGGCGCCAGGCGGGAGTGAAAGTAAGAATCATCGGTCATGTGACTCGGAGCAAGCACCTGACTGGGCGCGCATTGCGGCGAATGCGCCTCCACACTCGCGTTATCATTCGCGATTGCAAACAGGCGTTCCTTGGCAGCCAGAGCCTGCGCAAGCTGGAACTCGATTCACGTCGTGAAATCGGAATCATTGTCAGTAATCGCAAAATCATCAGTGCCCTGACCGCGATTTTTGATGATGATTGGACGGCTTCCACCGCTACGCAACGCAAAAATCAAAAAAATCAACTCGATGCTCATGCCCGGCGGGCGTCAAAGAAAGTGGCCAAAACGCTGAGCAGCAAGCTTGTGCCGGAGCCGGTAATCAAACGCGTGGTCAATGCAATTGAAGCGGAAGCGAACGTTGATGTGAAACCGAAGCAGGCGGAACGGGTGGTAAAAACGGTGCTGAAGAAAGCCGTCAAAAAAGCTACCACAAGGCTGGTGGAGGAAGCTGTTGCCAAATAAGCTCACAATCTCAAAACCGCTGCGGAACGCGAAACTCGCCATGTGTTTTTCTACCGGCCATGTTCGTGTTCACCGCTGCTGCGCAGAGAAAACACGATCCTCCCGTTGTTAACGATTTCGAGCAGCGGGTCCAACAATATCTTGATACACACAAAGAGATGCATGTGGCCGTCAAGCCGAGTGACTCAGCGGCGAAAATAGACCAGGAGAAGCAGCAGGCAAGGCACAAAATAAAGCAGGCGCGTCCGGAAGCGAAACAAGGGGAAATTTTTACTCCCGCCATCAGCACCTACTTCCGGGAGCAGCTGGCCCTGACGCTGCAAGGCCCTGAAGGATCGAAGGTTATCGCGAGTCTTCGCCATGCAGAGCCGCTTCCGAACCTCAGCCTGAAGGTGAATTCCAGGTATCCGAAAAATTTGCCCTTGCAATCCACTCCACCAACGCTGTTAGCCAATCTCCCTTATCTTCCTGGCGAACTGGAATACAGAATCGTGGGGCAGACGCTTGTTCTGTACGACGTATCCTCGGGCCTCATTGCGGACTTGTTGCCGAATGCAATTCCCGATCACGGGGAAAATAAAGACAAATGAGAGTGCGAAACTGGATCCTTGCGTTGACCACAGTCGCTATTTCAGCGTTATATGCGATCGCGCAGTCTCCTGAAACGTTGGAGCCGCCGTTCAGCACGATTTCTGCACTACCCTTTCTTTCCGCAACTCAGATTCCAGCACAGCCCACAGGCAAGCTGGATGTCAGGCTTCCGCTTAAAGACAAATCTGTGCGCTTTGCGGTGATTGGAGACAGCGGCACGGGTGATCGTGATCAGTATGAAGTGGCCCGGGAAATGGAAGCCTATTGGGGAGTGACGAAGTTCGATTTCGTCATCATGCTCGGTGACAATGTTTATGGCAGCCATGCACCTAAAGATTTTGCCAGGAAATTCGAAGAGCCCTACAAACCGCTTCTTGATGCCGGAGTAAAGTTCTACGCCTCTCTTGGCAATCACGACGATCCCAAAATTGAAACGGAATATAAGCCGTTCAACATGGGTGGCGAGCGCTACTATGCTTTCCGCAAAGGTGACGTCGCATTCTTCGCCCTCGACAGCAATTACATGGACCCGAAGCAGCTCGAATGGTTTGAGCAGAACCTCAAAGACTCTCAGGGCGCATGGAAGATCTGTTTTTTCCACCACCCGCTTTTTAATGATGGACGCCACCACGGCCCGGACCTTGATTTACGCAAACAACTTTTGCCGCTCTTCCAGAAATATGGGGTGAGCGTAGTGTTCTCAGGGCATGAGCACGTTTATGAGCGCATGAAACTGCATAACAATATCAACTACTTTGTAGAAGGCAGTTCCGGCAAGTTGATGACGCATGACTTCGGCAGCAGCCAGGGAGAGCGTGTAAAAGGCTTTGACAAGGACCGCGGATTCATGATCGTTGAAATTGATGGCGACCGGCTCTACTTTCAAACCATCACGCGTACCGGCGAAACCATTGACTCCGGTGAGCTGCCTCGAACATCAGCAGCGCAGAATCAGGGTTCCCAAACTCAACGTTGACGGCGCCTGCATTTCCAGTTTTGAGACTTCCAGCAAATCTGCGGTATGCTCTGCAAACAGCGACTATGAAATTCTTTTTGAGCTTGTTCTTATTTCTGCTCGTCTCCCTTACGGCAGCGGCCCAGAGTTGGGACAAACTGAACGTTCCCACTACAGCGAGCTTGCGTGGGCTAAGCGTCGTCAGTGATGCGGTGGTCTGGGCCAGCGGTACGGAAGGGACGGTGATTCGCACCACAGATGGCGGCAAGAACTGGTCAGTAATCAAGGTCCCGGGCGCTGAGCAGCTCGACTTTCGCGGGATTCATGCCTTTGACGCCAACGCGGCGGTCATCATCAGCTCAGGCCCGGCGGAAAAAGGGCAGGCCCATATCTATCGCACCACGGACGGCGGGAAGAGTTGGGCTCACGTATACGAGCAGAAGACCACGGGAATCTTCTTCGATGCCGTCGCTTTTTGGGACGGTGAGCATGGCATCGTGCTCAGTGATCCCGTAGGAGAACGTTTTGTCCTGTTTACTACTGATGACGGCGGCTCAAGCTGGAAGCAGGTTCCTCCAGCATCTCTGCCACGTGCCCTGCCGAACGAAGGAGCGTTTGCTGCCAGCAATTCGTGCCTGACGGTGCACGGCAAAAATAATGTTTGGTTTGCCACCGGCGGAGCATCGGTTGCACGTGTTTTCCGCTCTACTGATCGCGGCAAAACGTGGACTGTGGAGGAGACGCCAATGCACCCGAAGAATGCCTCATCGGGAATATTCTCGCTGTCCTTTAGAAGTGCAAGAGACGGCATTGCCGCTGGCGGAGACTACCAGCATCCCGAAAGCTCAGACTTGGCGAATGTCATGCGCACCAGTGATGGTGGCCGGACCTGGCAGGCGGCTACGCCGACTAATCCAGCAGGCATTTATTTCTCGTCTGTTGGCTTTAGTAGTCGCAGCATTATGGCGGCAGGGATCAACGGATTGTGGATTCATTCGCATCACTGGAAACTCGCATCCTCCGAGAACCTGAATACGGTGCGCGTGGGACGTCCAGCGGTGTGGGCTGTGGGACCGAAAGGCGTTGTTTTGAAAGGGCGAATTGGTAATGAAGATCAGAGCGCGCATGTTCCCATGTGAGTCAGCGTTGGCCCGGAGAACTCTACCTTTATGTCCTTTGTGGTTAGACAATGATGGCCCTCAACTCCGCAAAGGGTTGAGGGCCAGGTGTTGATGCCAGATCTGTAAGCCGAATTCTGTACGGCGCTGCCGCCGCTGACGGTCATTCCTCTAGGCCGGCCATTACTGACAGGCTCGAGCGACCTACCCGGAAGTTTGGCGCGCCGAGCCGGCACGCAATGAGCGACCGAAATCGCGCAAATTCCTTCCCTATTTGGTCTTGCTCCGCGTGGGGTTTACCATGCCCCGGACATTACTGCCCGGGCGGTGCGCTCTTACCGCACCTTTTCACCCTTACCGCGGCCTTGCGGCCGAGGCGGTATGTTCTCTGTGGCACTTTCCGTCCAACGCCCTTGAAGGCGCCGTCCCGGACGTTATCCGGCACGTTGCTCTGTGGAGTTCGGACTTTCCTCTCTCTTTCCGTGCAGCCCAGGGAAAACCTGTCGTTCACGGAAGGACAGCGACCATCCGACCTGGCATCAGCTCACCTATATTATAGGATGGAAGCGACACAGATCGGCGCAGAAATCTGCTGCATATTCGTCATTGATTCGTAGTGAAATGCATAACTAACAAATATGTTTCGTCGTTGCTTGCCTATTCTCCTTCCGCTCTTGATTGCCTCCTGTCTCTACGGATGGGTTTTTTCTTTTCGGCCGCCCACGCCTCATGAACAGCAGGTTCTGGACAGATTTTCCCATGTTGTTGACCAGGTTCTTGCTCAATTCAAGGATGCCAACTGGGAAGAGAACATAGACCGGTCGCTGGCGGGCGTTGAAGTCGATGCAAACTCTGAGAGCCCGCTCTATATCAATTCATTCGTGCAGCGCACTTACGATGTAAGAGGCAGTTCCGAGCGCTATAAGGAGCATATTCTGCCTCTGGTCAAGGAGATGGTTCAGAGTTCGGACCTGGAGCAAAAGAAAGAACTGAACCGGCAAATCCAGGATTTGATGCACGTTCAGGTGAGGATACGGCTCAATCAGCCTCACATCGCGGTGATACCCAAGCCGGAAGAGAACCAGAACCTGCAAATTCCGGGTACGGCTTTTGCGTACAAGATCAGGAATGAAGACTACTCCAGCGGGACTGCGTACGTGCTTTTCTTTGGGGAGACGAATGCACTCAAATGGAACCCGGAGCACAACTGGTTCGATTACACCTTTGCGCATCCGGGAAACACGCCTGTGGTTGAAAATGTGGAGTTCAGAATCTATGGGGCCGACGATCGCATTCGGGAGCTTCTGCAGAGTATTGACTGGAGCCAGGTCAACAACGCGTTGACGCCGGGAGAGGCTAAACCAGCGGCTGCGCAGAACTCTAAGCTGTCACCCTCAGTTACGGTGGAGCATCTAAATAGTTCAGGTTTCTCGGGGCCGTGATCAAGGACATATGCTCCAGCTATCCCGGAGTAGAATGAGAAAATACACGTAAGATGCTGAAGTTTTTTCCAGGCTTGCTGGCCGTTGTGCTGTCATTGTGCGGAATAGGCTTTTATGCCCTGTGCCTGTGGAGTGCCCGCTCATTCCGAAAAGTCATTCGCAGGCATATTCAGGATTTCACGCCACCTGTTTCCATTCTTAAACCGCTACGCGGCGTTGATCCACAGATGTATGAAAGTTTTCGCAGTCACTGCCTGCAGGACTATCCCAGGTACGAGATCATTTTCGGGATAAGCGACCCTGATGACCCGGCCGCCGAAGCCGTGCAGAAGTTGATGAGCGAATACCCGCATGTCCGGATTCGCCTGGTTGTCTGTCCTGAAGTGCTGGGTAACAATCGCAAGGTCAGCAATCTGGTGCAGATGGCAGCGCACGCCGAATACGACCACCTCCTTATCAATGACAGTGACATTTACGTGCCCCCGGATTACCTGAGGCGCGTGATGGCGCCGTTTGCTCGCGCCGAAGTGGGAATGGTGACCTGCCCGTATCGTGGAATTCCAGCAAATACGCTTGGCTCCAAAATGGAATCACTTGGCATCAGTACGGATTTCATTCCCGGAGTCCTGGTGGCGCGGCAGATTGAAAACGGTATTCATTTCGCTCTCGGTTCAACCCTTGCCATGTCCCGCAAGGCGCTTGATTCCATCGGCGGACTGCGGCCTCTGGTGAACTATCTGGCAGACGATTTTGAGCTCGGTTTGCGCATTTCTCGCGCCGGATATGAAGTGGTGCTGGCGGACATCGCCGTGGAAACCTATCTTCCCGCCTACAGCTTTATCGAATTCTTTCAGCACCAGATGCGTTGGGCGCGCAGCACGCGCGATTCACGCCGCATGGGCTACATTGGTCTTCTTTTCACTTTCGGCTTGCCCTGGGCCATTCTGGCTGTAGTCCTCAGCGTGGGCGCATGGTGGTCATGGCTGGTGCTCGCATTGGCGGCTCTTTTGCGATTCGCAGTGGCGTTTCAGGTGGGAGTCGGGGTGGTCCACGACCGCTCAGTCCTGAAATATTGCTGGCTGTTGCCGTTGCGGGACCTGGTGGCTTTCTGGGTATGGTTCGCGAGCTTCGCTGATAACAAAGTCCATTGGCGTGGCGACATCTTTATTCTGGAGAACGGCAGGATCCGGCCGGTGGAGCGTCGCGGCAAACTCATCACCGCTGCTGATCCCGATGACAAGGTCTCGGCTCATTGGTAAGCACCAGCTTCCCTCCCCATTCCGCCAAAATGCACGCACCGCTCTTGTTTACGTAGCCGGGAAGGCTCTCTTTGTGGGGGCAGGCCTCAGTTGGCGGCTGGCCGGCGGCAGCATTGGCATCAGTCAGAAGAAAAATTGTTTGTGGGCCTTGCCACAGTTTTTCAAAGCTGATGTCATCATCGAAAATTTTCGGTGCATCGGGAAATTCTGATCCGTACCAGATGTTGTTGCATCGCCCATTCAGGATGCGAATCTGCCGGTGGGTATAAAAGTTCACGCTGGAACCGGTTTCATAATCGCCGTTGACTTCGATCATGGCTCCGGGTTTCCAGTGGTTCTCGATTTTTTGCGCCAGGACTCGCGATGACAGCACTGGAGAAAAGATCTCCAGTCCTCTGTGCGCCGCCAGCAGAAAGGCAACCATCATCGCCGCGAGAACCAGGTTCGCCCGCAGCGTTCTGTTCGTTCGCCTCAAGAACCAGTTAAGAATGGTTCCCAAAGCAAAGGAAATGCCAGTCAGCAACAACGGACCTTTGAATGCGCCCATTGCTTGTGGCGTGAGGTCAAGAAAATGCCCGAAAGAGAGCGCGTAATCCTGGGGGTTCTTCTTTAGCAATTCCGCAATGTCATAACCGGCCGGGGGCGTTTTGGCCTTGGCTGCCAGGAAAATGCACGCACCGCACGCAGCAACTCCGATGACTACCATCACTAGCGATGAGGTACGTCCGCTTTTTCGCTCGCGGCTCTCCAGCGGCGAACAGGTTTCCTTTGCCAGCCAGCCGCCCAGCAGCAGTGCCAGGCCGGGGACGCCGGGAATTACGTAGTATTCCTGCCGGCTGGAAAAGCTGAAGAACACCAGTATCACCATTGCCCAAAGCGCAAACAGCAGATTGCCACTTTGCCGCGACGCGAGGCCGTTTCGCCATTGCCGCACCCGAACTGGTATTTGTCGCAGAGCCTGAATGATGAACGCTGTCCAGGGCATCAACCAGATCAGCATTAATCCCCAGAAGAGAAGGATTGGGACTGTGTCATAGTCGGCAGGATAGCGCTTATTCAGATAGCGCAGAAAATGCTCATTGACAAAATAGAACCAGAAAAACCCCCTGGCCTGGCCCTGCGCGGGATTGCGAATTCCCGCCAGGATATGCCACGGAGCCGCAATAATCAGGAAAACCGCGAGGCTTGAAAGCAGGCGCAACCGGAGCAGGTGCCGCAGCTTCCCCGTGAGCAACAGGAATAAGAAAAATGTTCCGATGGGGAACACCAGGCCGATCAGCCCCTTGGTAAGGACATTGAGCGCCATGGTTGCTGCGATGCCCCAGCACATCCAGCGCGAAGGCGATTTTCCGGCATCGCTTTGTTCCAGAGTGGTGAGGAAAAAATCAAACCCTAGGGCCAGCCACAGCCCTACCGCCATGTCTGGAATGAGAATGCGTGTGAAGATGAACGGGCCAAAGCCCGTGGCCAGAACGAGCGCTGAATAAAAACCGCCTTCTTCCCCGTATACCCTGCGACCCAGCCGGTAAACAACCAGTAGCAGCGCCAATACACCTAAAGCGATGGGCAGGCGCGCTGACCACTCATGCACGTCAAAGATTTTGAAACTCGTGGCCGTGCCCCAGTACATCAACGGTGCTTTTTCCAGATATCGGAACCCACCATTGATGTGGAGCGTGACCCAGTCTCCGCCTGTTGCCATTTCCCGTGCTGCTTCGGCGTGCACTGTGTCGGCGTCATCGAATAGGGCCGGTCGGAAAATGTTGCTGATGTAGATGACGGCCCAGACAAGAATGATGATGCTGATAAATAGCCGGCGATGACGTGAAGCGCTTTGAAGGCTGGCCGGCGAATGCAACGCGGCGAGAGTCTGGTTTGCCATGAACTCGTCATTATATTCGGAGGAGTTTAGGAATTCGGGAGAGTTCACTCCTGCTGAAGAGGATCAGAGCGATGTATCAAGGCACTACACTAACTTTGCGCAAAAACACATGCGCGATTTGAAGGGCTTGGTTGACGAGAGTTCCTGTTATGCCGCGGTGGTCTCTCCTCCAAGGAGTGTGAGCACCTCGCCAGTGACGTAACTGGAGTCGGCTTCCGAGGCAAAAAACACGTACGCAGGAGCAATCTCCTCCGGCTGCGCAGGACGTTTCATAGGCGTGTCGCTGCCGAATTCAGCGACCTTTTCCGCCCTTTGGTCGGCTACATTCAATGGCGTCCACACCGGCCCGGGAGCCACACAATTGACGCGAATTTTTTTCTCCACGAGGTTCTGCGCAAGTGACTTGGTAAACGCGTGGATTGCTCCCTTAGTTGCGGAATAATCGAGCAGGGCTTTGCTGCCCTGCAATCCTGTGATTGACCCGGTATTCACAATCGCGCTGCCCGCCTTGAGATGAGGGAGGGCGGCCTTTGCCATAAAGAAGTAGCCGAAGATATTTGTGCGAAAGGTCTTTTCAAACTGCTCTTCGGTCAACTCTTCAATGGATTTCTGATGCTGCTGGAAAGCTGCGTTGTTCACCAGAATGTCTAGCTTGCCGTATTCATCCACGACCTGCTGCACGGCCCAGCGGCAGAACCTCGAGTCGCTCACATCGCCCGGAATCAACATGCAGCGGCGGCCTTCCGTCTCAACTGCTTCACAAGTCTCTTCTGCGTCGCGCTGCTCCTCTGCCAGATAGATGATTGCCACGTCCGCACCTTCACGGGCGTAGAGTACCGCAACAGCCCGTCCGATTCCGGAGTCGCCTCCGGTAATCAGTGCAATTTTGTCCTTCAGCTTTTCTGACCCACGGTAAGCCGGAGCTTCATAGCGCGGCCGCGGATCAATCTCAGATTCTTTTCCTGGTTTCTGCTGGTGTTGTCTGGGAAACGGTGGTTTGGGCTTTTCCTGCCGGCGCTTGCTCTTGTTCTGAAATTCCACCAGTTTCCCTTTTTGGGACTGCCCTTCCCCCTGTGTTACATCATGGCTTGCCATGCCAGCTCTCCCCCCGAGGTCGTTTCTTACGCTGTTTCTCCTGTTTGGTTATATCGCCGCGCAGCACGCTCACCCAACGCAGTCAACGGAGAACGCGTTACTGCCGACTGGCTATCTTTGCCGGGCTTCTTCTGAGATGACGCGCCCTCAGCATCCGGCAGTAACTGATTCACCAGAGCCAGTGCCCGCAACGTGAGTTCCGGGGCAGCTCCATGCGCACGCGCCATGAGTTCGGCCTGCCAGCTAATGGCCAACTCCGGCTGCTTTCTCCGAGTGGCGTTCACAATCTGCCGTGCGGCGCGTTCCACTGAGATGGAGAACAACGGATTGGTCCCGCTAAGAGCAAACCAGCCGTATTCTTTCTCGTGCTTGCCTTTGAATTGGGCATTCAGGTGCGAGCCTGTGCGCATCAGGCCGGGAACCACGGTAAGCACGTGCACGCCGTAACGCTTCAACTCGGCGTACAGTCCTTCAGAAAAGCCCACAGCCGCAAACTTGGCGCAGCCATAAGGGACCAGATGAGGCACGCTCACTTTGCCGCCGATGGATGTAATGTTTACGATCCGCCCGTCGCCGCGCTTCACCATTTCCGGCACCACAGCCAGGGTTGGATACACCGTGCCCCAGAACATCACGTCCATGGCCTCTTTGAAATCATCAAGCGTTTGGGTAAGGAGTGGCCCTACAGAGATCACGCCTGCATTGTTCACCAGAACATCAATGCGCCCGAATTCACGGCGTGCGCCGGCGATGGCTGTTTCAACCTCCTGCTGATTCCTGACGTCACAGGCAAATGTTCGTACCTCTCCGCCATGGCGGCTGACCTGGTCACGCGCCCGGGATAGTTCCTGCTCGTCGCGCGCGCACAAAACCAATTTGCAGCCGTGTCGTGCGAACTCCTCCGCCATCGCGAGTCCCAGCCCGCGCGAACTGCCGGTAATCAGTACAGTCTGGCCCCGAAGGTCCTCATTTCTCACACCAGGCGTCTCCCAGCCGTGAGACCTCCATTGCCGCACTTGCTCAAAAAGAAGCCGGCCGGCAAAAGCCGCGCCGAGTCCCACTGCTGCTCCTGCTGCTACCGTTCCGGCAGCCAGCCCACCCAGAAGTACTTTGTTTCTGGTCCTCATGAGTACACCTCAAAATGCTTTTTCAACCTGCCAGACGCAACTCCGCGTGAGAACCCAATGGGGGCACGCTTACCCCTAGTTTTTCCCCCAGATCAAGGAAGGCTTCGGCCCAGTTACGCGAAACCTGATCGCGATGACGCCCCATCGATGGATAGTCGGTTTGGAGCAGGGAGTAGTAAATATTCTGCGCGTCCCAGATATTTACTTTGAACGGCAGCATCTCCAGGATAGTGACGAGCACATTTGCGTGCTGAAGCAGTTCTGTTTTCTGGGACGATTCCTGGATGCGCTTCAGCAACCGGGTTAGAGCATTACTCGCCGCAAAGCTTAGATCGGGCTCTTCAACCTGCACTCCCTCCCGTTTGACCAACTCCAGCAGCATGGAGATACGGACTGAATCCACCGGGTCAGAGCTGAAAGTTTTTTCAAGATCGGCGTTCAGCACAAATTGTGCTGTGATCCGCAGCACGTCCGGGACCGGCTGTCCCATATCTTTCAGGAACCGCAGCAGCGGGCCGTGTTTTTCATAGACGCGATGGTAACTGGCTTCAGCATCTTCCAGAGTCTGCTTGAGGATAATGTCAATGATCCGCTTCTGCTCATCTTTGAACAGGGACCGCAGCGAGTACTGCATCTCGCCGAAATAGGTATCCAGAATTCGCAGCACTTCGGGGAAGTCGCCTGCCGTAAATGAGGCAGTAGCTTCTCCGGCCAGCGACACATATTCCTGCTCACCATCAGAGTCGCGCACGCCTGCATGCAGTACCTGGTCTCCCATATGGATTCCGGCGAACGTCAGCTTCCGTGTCTCCCGGGTGATCTTGGAAGTGATGCGCGCGCGTCCTATGCCCAGCCTGGCCACCCCTGATTCCAGACGGCGGTAATCGCGTGTACTGATGTCATAGCAGAACTTGGGCGTTTCATGACGGCCGTCAAACATGGCGCTGATGGCAAAGTGTGCGCCCACTTTGCACAGGTCAATGATCGCGGGCTTCACGAACTTTTCATAGACCTGCGCGCCATCGCCGTTTTCAGGAATGTTGCTGTGCGCGTGGGCCAGGATTTTCAGGAAATCTTCCTCCAGGTGTTCACCGGAAATCTGTTCCGCAAGTTGCATAACGCGCGCTGCATACTGCAGCACCTGCACGGTTTCAATGCCGCTGATCTCGTCAAAGAACCAGCCACAACTGGTGTACATAAGCATTGCGTGCCGTTGCATCTCCAGCAATTGCAGGGCGCAGCTGGTCTCATCCGGACGAAGCTGCCGTCGTGAGTGCTTCTCGAAGAAAATCCATAGATTCTCCGGGGAGCGGTCCAGAATTACATTGACGTAGTCGTTTCGCGCGGACCACGGGTCATGCAGCAGCTCTGCGCCTTTGCTTCCAAAGATATTTGCAGCGCGGTCGCGCAAAAAGTCCAGCGCCTCGCGGAGTGGCCCGCGCCATTCCTGGTTCCATTCCGGCCTTCCGGAGTTGCAGCCGCAGTTGCTGCGCCAGCGTTCCACGCCGTGATAGCAACTCCAGGAGCTTGCTGGCACAATCTGCACTTCTATTTCGGGAGGATAGTGGCTCAGAAACTCGCCGTAGTTGGAGAGCCGGATGCCGGCTTCTCCTTCAATCTTTTCCAGGGCCGAAGCCAGCGCCATATCGCCATACTTGTGATGATGGCCGTAGGTTTCGCCATCAGTGGCTATGTGCATGAGTTGCGGCCAGGTGCGTTTGTCACTGAAGCCGCTCTTTAACCGCTCTGCAAAGAGTTCCCCGCTGTCGAGGAGTTTCTCAAAGGCGACCGCCTGAGAGATGGGGCCGTCGTAAAAGAAAAGGGAGATTTTGTTGCCGGAGGGAAGCTTGCATAGGTATGCGCGTGTGGGATCAATGCGGCCTCCGCTCACATCTTTCCAACTCCTGCCGCCGATTTTACGGACTTTGGCCGCCTGCCGTGGCGCCAGCACTGTAAATTTGATACCCTGTTGCGCCAGCACCTCCAGCGTGGGCACATCCACCGCAGCTTCGGGCAGCCACATGCCTTCAGGTGCTCGGCCAAAGCGGTGCTGAAAATCGCGAACTCCCCAGAGTACCTGGGTGTACTTGTCGCGTTCATTGGCCAGGGGCAGGATCATGTGGTTGTAAGCCTGCCCAATGGCCGATCCGTGACCGGAAAAGCGTTTCTGGCTCTCCCGGTCGGAGTGGATGATCTTCTGATACGTGTCTGCGGCGTTTTCCTCCGTCCAGGAGAGAAGCGTCGGCCCAAAGTTGAAGCTGATGCGCGAGTAGTTGTTTACGATCTGGCTGATCCGGCCCCTGCCATCAAGCACGCGAGAATCGGCATTCGGGGCATAACATTCCGCTGTGATGCGCTCGTTCCAGTCATGAAACGGATAAGCCGATTCCTGGCGTTCCACCGCTTCCAGCCAGGGATTTTCCCGTGGCGGCTGGTAGAAGTGGGCGTGTATACAAATGTAGCGCTCCATTGGACACGAACCCCGGGCTGCCTGCGAGGAGCCAGCCGCATTTTTGGATGTATGTTGCTACGGCAATGGTGCCTGAGAGGCGAAATTTAAAGGTCCGATAAAGGCAGGGAGGGCCCCGGTCAGGCAGCAGGTTAGAATAAAGCTAGATGTCGAAGCGTGAATCAGAGCGCTTGCTGGAGCTAAACTCCAATCCGCCTCCCGGCAGCAAAATTGAGGCGGCATAAAGTTTGGGATAGACCTTTCTCTCAACGTTCGGAGCTTGCAACTTACTCTGGCAGAGCGGGTGCTGGAGATGGAACGGCGTTACGCTTTGTGGAAGCTTCAGGGCAAGCGGAGCACCTTAAACGGTGACTGATTTTGAAACTGCACTGAAGGTGCTCGCAGAGGCAAAGATTCGTTTCATTGTCGTTGGGGCATATGCCGCAGTTGCCCCTGGCTCTTCCTAAGTTACTCGGGATCTCGGTATCTGCTATGAGAGAACCGCGGAGAACATGCAAAAATTAGCCGCAGCACTTTGCTTCTTATCACCACATCTCCGCGGCGTTGACCCGCATTTGCCATTTGTTTTAGATGAACACGCACTTGCGCAAGGTATGAACTTTCTCTTGGACACAGATCTAGGTGAGCTTCATCTGCTGGGGCAACTCTCAGGAATCGAGGGTTTCGATGCGCTTACAACCGAATGCGCACACTGTTCTGCTCCATCATCAAGACATACGCGTAGCTTCTTTGGACGCCATCATCGGTCTAAGAGAGCAGCCGGTCCCGCCAAAGATCTTAATGCTATTCCCGAATTGAAGTCCTTAAGGAACTACACGGTGATCACCCAGGGGCAAAGGCTCCAGTTCCTAAGCGCATCCTGCTGTATTACACCAACTCTCTGACTTTATCTGAAATCTGAGTGGCCACAATTTTGTCGCGGTTGGGTTCTCCGCGAACAAGGGATTCCGCAAATTTGCTCGCCTGCTCCAGTGTAACTTTGGCCGGCATGGGCGCTTCAAAAGGATCAACCACAGCTTCAATCACCACTGGACCGTTTACATTGGCGGCCAGAGCGCGATCAAGAATTGCTCCGCAGTCTTTGGGATCGTCAATACGGAATCCAGCCGCCCCGCATGCCTCCGCGAACTTCACAAAATCTATGGGCTGCAGGTCCACACCGAATTCCGGATTACCCAGAAATACCATCTGCTCCCATTTGATCTGTCCCAGTGTGTTGTTCTTGATCACACAAACCACAATCGGCAGTTTATATTTGACCGCCGTGACTAGTTCGCCCATCAGCATGGTGAATCCGCCATCACCGATGAATGCCACGCATTGCCGGTTGGGGTAGGCAAGCTGCGCCGCAATGGTATAAGGCAGTCCCGGAGCCATGGTCGCCAGTGTGCCGGAACATGAATACAGCTGGCCACGCTTGGCCTTGATGTGCCGCGCCCACCAGGTGGTGATGGTGCCGCTATCAGAGCTGACAATAGCATCGTCCCGCAGACGCTTGCCCAATTCATGCGCAATCACCTGCGGCTTCATAGGCTTATCAGGGTGAGTGGCCCGCTTGGCCATCAGCTCCCACCAGTCCTTCATTCCTTTTTGTGCCTTTTCGAGGAAGCTGCGGTCCTGCTTGCGCGTGAGCAGTGGGAGCAGCGCTTCCAGAGTGCGACGGCTGTCGCCGACCAAACCTACTTCCACGTCGTAACGCAGACCGATGCGGATAGGATCGTAGTCAATCTGTACCGCCTTGGCTTTTCCCGGTTTGGGAAGAAATTCAATATAGGGGAACGAGGAGCCCACGATCAGCAGAGTGTCACAAGTTTCCATCGCCTCCTGCGATGGCCGTGTACCCAGCAGGCCAATGCCGCCGGTGGTGAAGGGGCTATCGTCGGGAACTGCAGCCTTGCCCAGCAGAGCCTTTATGATTGGCGCGCCAAGCTTATCTGCCGTCTGTTCGAGCGCATCGGTAGCCTTCAAAGCACCCTGCCCAGCCAAAATAGCGATCTTTTTCCCGTTATTCAGAATCTCTGCCGCTCGTTTCAGGTCGGTTTCGCTCGGCAGATGACCACTATCGGAATGGATCAGGGAGGTGTGTCCTTCCACATTGCGCTTGGAAGCTTCTTTGCGGCTGGCTTTCATGTCTTGAATGTCAGTCGGAAAGCCGATATGCGCCACTTTCCGGTACGCCGTCGCGGTGCGGCAGGCAAGCTCGACTACGTTCTCCACGTGCGAGGGGCCCATGACTCGCGTGTTGTACGCCGCCACGTCCATAAAAAGCCGGTCCGTTGCGACATCCTGCTGGGTAAAAGTATCACTCAAATCATGGAAAGGCATTCCCGTGATCGCCAGCACGGGTTGGCCGTCCAGCTTGGCATCATAAAGTCCATTGAGCAGGTGAACTGCTCCGGGACCTGACGTCGCCAGGCACACGCCCATTTTCCCCGTATATTTCGCATGAGCGCAGGCCATGAAAGCTGCAGACTCTTCGTGTCTCACCTGGATGAACCGGATCTGCTCCTGATGTGTGCGAAGTGCTTCCATAATTCCGTTGATTCCGTCTCCTGGCAATCCGTACACCGTATCCACTCCCCAATCAATGAGTCCTTCAATAAGAATGTCAGCAGCAGTTTTAGCCATGGCTCGATTTCTCCTCAATCTCTGTTCTTTCGCTACTAAGGTGAGATGCGAACGCTCTCAAGCTAGTTTGCGCCGGGGAATTTGAACAGGAATCATGTGAGAGCTGCTTGTGACGGCTTTTGCAATTCGCGAGCAAACGTCGAACAGGCGAAGCAGCCCAATAAAGTTTGCGAAAGTTCAGGAGCTTGGTTCTATTGTGTAAATTTTTTTGAAGGCCATGCGTCATAGTGCGCCGTTATTTTTTTGCTGTTGCAAATTTTTTTCAGAATTCTTGCACGAAGGGTAGCTGAAAGCGCCGCTCTTATTTATAATCATCCGTTTTCGTCACGAGCTCTGAAGCAATTGGCGAATGGGGGTTGCTGCCCGCAAGTGTTTTTAACGGCGCTTGGGGTGGACTGCTTCCCGACACAGGATCCATGGCACAACTTTTCCACCGCAGTGCAAACACTCTGGCCAGGGCCAGTATTCTGGGAGTGGTTCTTCTGCTCTCGTCTGTGGGCGCCGCGCTCTTTCAGTTGCAGCGCTCGCCGTATGTGACGAACCAGCACATTGCTCCCGATCAGCCGATTCCTTTCAGCCATCAGCACCATGTCGCTGGTCTGGGGCTCGACTGCCGCTATTGCCACACTTCCGTTGAAGAATCGAGTTTTGCCGGGATTCCACCCACGAAGACCTGCATGAACTGCCACGCGGAAATGTGGACCAGCGCTGATATGCTGCAGCCGCTTCGTACCAGTTTCCGCACTGGCGAATCGATCCAGTGGAACCGAGTGCATGATCTGCCCGATTATGTTTACTTCAATCACAGCATTCATATTGCCAAGGGTGTTGGTTGTTTTAGCTGCCATGGTCCGGTAGACCAGATGCCGCTGATGTATGAAGAGAACACGCTGCAGATGGAATGGTGCCTGAATTGCCATCGCCAGCCTGAGAAGTTCCTGCGGCCCAAGGAAGAAGTTTTCAACATGACATACCAGCAGCCGACGGCAGACCACCCGGTGCAATGGAACGGGCAGAATTACTTCAGCCAGGTGGCGCTGGGGGATGATCTGAGACAGCAATACCACCTGCGTACGGTGCAGGACATAACCAGTTGCTCCACTTGCCATCGCTAGGTGGAAATAAAAAATTGGAAGCGAATGTCGAATAACACTGATTCTCATCCTGACCTGATTTCGCCCGGCGAGATCAAGCCGGCCAGTCTCGAACTGGAAACGGTACGCAAAAAGCTCGCTGGCTCGACCGGCCCCAGATACTGGCGTACGTTGCAGGAACTCGCGGACCAGCCGGCTTTCGGCGAACTTTTGCAGCGCGAGTTTCCTCGTGGCGCGGGCGAATGGCTTGACCCTGTTTCGCGGCGTGGGTTCCTGAAACTTGCAGGCGCGTCTATGGCGCTGGCCGGGTTGGCCGGTTGCACCAAGCAGCCTATCGAGCAGATTCTGCCATACGTTCGGCAGCCTGAATATCTGGTTCCCGGCAAGCCCATGTTCTTCGCCACGGCCATGCCGTTTGCCGGCTATGCTCACCCTCTGCTGGTGGAAACACATGAGTACCGGCCAACAAAGATTGAGGGCAATCCTCAGCATGGTGCATGCCAGGGTGCGACCGATCTTTTTGCCCAGGCCTCTATTCTGGACCTTTACGATCCGGACCGGTCTATCAACATTACCTACAAAGGTGAGCCTCGTCCGTGGGGCGAGTTCCTGGGCTCAATACGTGGCCGTGTGCTTTATCACAATAGCAACCAGGGCGCAGGCCTGCGCTTTCTGACGGGTGCGACGTCATCGCCTACTTTCGGCTCGCAGATGCGGGCTATTCAGCAGCTTTTCCCGCAATCCAAGTGGCACCGCTGGGAACCTGTCCATCGTGACGGTGCGCGTGAAGGATCAAAGCTGGCGTTCGGCGCCTATTACGATCCTATTTACAAATTCCAAGCCGCCGATGTGGTGGTTTCGCTTGACGGCGATTTCCTTTCTGGCTCCTGGTTCCCGGGATTCGTGCGCTACGCGCGCGACTTCATGAGCCGCCGCAAAGATCCTGAAAAAGGCATGAACCGCCTCTATGTGGCGGAGAGCGCTCCCACAACCACGGGCGCCAAGGCTGATCATAGGATTCCCGCGCGCAACTCGGACATTGAAAATATTGCCCGCGCATTGGCCGCCAAGGTGGGTGTAGCCGGTGGAGGTGCAGGCCAGCTCTCCGCTGATCAGCAGAAGTGGGTGGATGCCGCCGCCGCTGATCTGACGCAGCACAAGGGCAAGGGAATTGTGGTTCCCGGAGTCTTCCAGAGTCCTGCGGTAAATGCTCTGGCGCATGCGATGAACGCAGCTCTGGGCAATGTCGGACAGACCGTAGCCTATATTGATCCGGTTGAGATTGATCCACCCGAGCACACGCAATCCATCCGTGAGTTGGCTGCTGACATGAATGCCGGCAAAGTGGAGACCCTCATCATCATGGGTGGTAACCCTGTCTACGATGCGCCGGCGGACCTGGAATTCGGCAGCGCATTGGAAAAGCTGGTGGGTGACCAGAAAAACATGGTGATCCAGCTGGCGATCTACAAGAATGAGACGACTGATTTTGCCACCTGGCACGTGCCGCAAGCGCATTACCTCGAAAGCTGGGGCGATGCCCGTTCGTTCGATGGCGCCGTGACCTTAATGCAACCTATGATCGCGCCGCTCTATGGCGGCACGAGTGCCAATGAGTTCATCGCAATCTTCACTGATGAGCCCAGTACATCGGGTTACGACCTGGTGCGCGCCTATTGGCGCTCACAGCATACAGGCGACGACTTTGAAGCATGGTGGCGGCGCTCACTGCATGATGGCTACATTGCGGACAGTGCCTTCCCGGCAAAGCAGGTAACGGCAAAGCTGGGGGCTGTTCCAGCGCCAGCAGCGAGCTCAAACGAGATTGAAGTCATCTTCCGCCCCGACCCCACTATCTACGACGGCGCGTTTGTCAATAACGCCTGGTTGCAGGAGACGCCTAAGCCGCTCTCGCGCAATACATGGGACAACGTGGCATATATCAGTCCGGCGATGGCACAGCGTTTCGGCTTCTTCGTGCTGGAGACGGACGGCATCGCCAAGTCAGACTCAGAAAGCGACATAAATCGGGATCACCAGTCAGACGCCCAGAACGTCATTGAGATCACAGTGAGTGGGCGCAAGGTAAGGGTCCCCGTGTGGCCGCAGCCGGGGCATCCCGACCAGGCGGTGACATTGTTCCTGGGATACGGACGCAAGAAAACCGGCAATGTTGGTACTGGCGCCGGCTATGACGCGTACAGCGTTCGCTCTGCCGGCGCTCAATACACGGCTTCAGGCTCCATCGAATTGACGAAAGATCAGTGGGACATTGCCATCACTCAGGGCCATTTCACAATGGACACGCGTGAGCCGGTAAAGCAGGCCAGTCTGGAAGAATTCCTGAAGAATAAGGAGTTCGCGCACAATCCGGAGGAAGAGCCCAAGAAGGGAGATACACTCTACCCGGATTATCGCGAAAAGGGCTGGTACAAAGCCAACGCCTGGGGCATGGCGATTGATTTGAATTCATGCGTCGGGTGCCAGGCCTGCTCGGTGGCCTGTTACGCGGAAAATAATATTTCCGTGGTGGGCAAGGCGCAGGTGCAGCGCGGACGCGAAATGATGTGGATCCGCATTGACACCTACTATGCGGGCGATCCCGCCAATCCCAGCGTCTACTTCCAGCCCCTTCCCTGCATGCAGTGTGAAGATGCGCCTTGCGAGGGCGTTTGCCCGGTAGGCGCTACGGTGCACAGCACGGAAGGGCTGAACGATATGGTCTACAACCGTTGCGTGGGCACACGCTACTGTTCCAACAACTGCCCATATAAGGTACGTCGCTTCAATTTCATGCTGTTTGCGGACTACACCACGCCCGTTCTCAAGCTCGGGCGCAATCCGGATGTCACCGTTCGGAGCCGCGGCGTGATGGAGAAGTGCACCTACTGTATCCAGCGCATTACCGCAGCCCGCATTGACGCTGAGGAGCAGAACAGGGTCAAGAACGGCAGGATTGACATCCGTGATGGCGAGATCAAAACGGCTTGCCAGCAGGCTTGCCCGGCGGACGCAATTATTTTCGGCGACATCAATGATCCCAATAGCCGTGTGGCGCAGTTGAAAGCCCAAACTCGCAATTATTCAGTGCTGGCGGAAGTCAACACGCGTCCGCGCACCACGTACATTGCCGCGGTCAACAACCCTAATCCCGAACTCGAGAAGGCATAGTAGATGGCCACGAAGATTGACGAAGAGATTGATGTACTGCCGCCAAAAGGCGTAAGGCCACCCATCATGGGGCCCGGGCACACGCTGGGCACGGTCACGGACCGCATCGGCGGAATCGTCTTGACCAAGCACACGCCGATTTTCTGGCTGATGATTGTGGCCCTGTGCGTGGCTCTGTTCGGAATGTTGAACACTGCCATTGCTTACCTGCTCGGCCGCGGCGTCGGCATCTGGGGCGTGAATATCCCTGTTGGCTGGGGATTTGCCATCGTCAACTTTGTGTGGTGGATCGGTATCGGCCACGCCGGCACGCTGATCTCCGCCATCCTTTTACTGTTCAAGCAGGGCTGGCGCACTTCGATTAACCGCTTTGCAGAAGCCATGACGATATTCGCTGTCATGCAGGCTGGCCTATTCCCGCTCCTCCATACCGGTCGGCCGTGGCTGGCTGCATACTGGCTTTTCCCCATCCCGCTCACCATGGGCGTGTGGCCTCAGTTCCGCAGCCCGCTCATCTGGGACGTATTCGCGGTTTCAACGTATTTCACCGTGTCGTTCCTGTTTTGGGGTATCGGCTTGATTCCGGACTTTGGAACGCTGCGTGATTCTGCCAAGACGCTGGTTGTCCGCCGCATCTACGGCATGCTGGCCATGGGATGGCGCGGTTCAGCACGGCACTGGAATCGCTATGAAACGGCCTACATGCTTCTGGCAGGTCTGGCCACGCCGCTGGTGCTCTCGGTTCACTCCGTTGTTAGCTTGGATTTCGCGGTCGCCGTGGTTCCTGGCTGGCACACCACGTTCTTCCCGCCGTACTTCGTCGCCGGCGCAATCTTCTCCGGTTTTGCCATGGTTCTCATGCTGGCCATTCCGTTCCGCTACCTCTACGGAATGCAGGACTTCATCACTCTGCGCCACCTGCAGAATTGCGCCAAGCTAATGCTGGCCACAGGCCTGATCGTCGCTTACTCGTACAGCATGGAAATGTTTATTGGCTGGTACAGCAATGACAAGTTCGAGTTAGGCCTGGTCCATAATCGGCTGCACGGACCGTATTCGCACTTTTACTTTGTTCTGATTTTCTGCAACATTCTCGCGCCGCAATCGCTGTGGCTCAACAAGGTGCGTTCGACTCCCTGGATCTTGTTCCTTGTCTCCTGCATCGTGCAGACGGGAATGTGGCTGGAGCGGTTTGTGATTGTGGTGCTCAGCCTGAACCGTGACTTCCTGCCCAGTTCCTGGGGTATGTACTGGTGGACCAAGTGGGACATCATGACCCTGATCGGCACCATGGGTTTCTTCACCCTTCTGTTCTTCCTGTTTATCCGCTTCATGCCGGCAATCTCAATCTTTGAGCTCCGCACGCTGCTGCCCCAATCGAAGGTGAAAGAATGATGACGCCCACGCCTGAACCACTTTACGGACTGATGGCCGAATTCGATAATCCCACCGATTTGGTGCATGTTTCCAAGGCGGCGTTTGCGGCGGGATATCGAAAGATGGACACTTACACGCCTTATCCAATGGAGGAGGCCGCCGAGGCAGTAGGCGCCCACCATAATCGTGTGCCCCTGGTTTGCCTGATTGGCGCCTTGCTGGGAATGATCGGCGGATATTCGCTTGAGTACTGGGTTTCAGCAATCAGCTATCCCATTAACGTCGGCGGTAAGCCGTTCCATGCCTGGCCGGCATTCATCCCGGTTACGTTTGAGTGCGCCGTGCTGGGCGCATCCCTGGCGACCGTGTTCGGCATGCTGGCTTTAAACGGGCTGCCGCAGCCTTATCACCCAGTGTTTAACGTTCCGGGATTTTCGGCCTCCAGCCGCGACAAATTTTTCCTCTGCATTGAATCGCAGGATCCCAGGTTCAGCCTGAGTGAGACGAAAAAATTTCTTGAAAACCATCATCCCGTACAGGTTTCGGAGGTGCCGTATTAAGCGTCCGGCACAAGCACGAATGGTTTTGCTGGTCATGGCGACCGCATGGCTGCTTTCCGGCTGCCGCCAGGACATGCACAATCAACCCAAGTTCATTCCGCTGCGTGGAAGTGAATTTTTCCCTGATCATCGTTCCGCTCGTTTTCCCGTTGGCGGAACCATTCCTCGGCTGGAAAATGCTGATTTAGACCGCGAACAGCTTGATCCGAACAGCTACTACCTTTCGGGAAAACATGGCGCAGCCTTCGGCAATGAATTGCCTTCGGAGATCAAGCTGGACCGCAACCTCCTGCTCCGTGGCCAGGAGCGTTACAACATTTACTGCGTCCCCTGCCACTCCCGCGTAGGAGACGGCAACGGCATGATCGTGCAGCGCGGATTCAAGCACCCGCCAACCTTTCATCAGGCGCGCTTAAGGAATGCACCGATTGGACATTTTTACGATGTAATCAGCCATGGCTTTGGCGCCATGCCTGATTATGCCGCTCAGATCCATCCCGCGGACCGGTGGGCAATTGCTGTGTACATTCGCGCGCTGCAGCTCAGCCAGAATGCCACTGCGGCTGACGTTCCAACTCAGGACCAACCAGAATTGAATACGCCAACGGCGCCAATCCAGATTCCAGATACTTCTTATGTCAGCCCGACGGCAATGCAGCCCAACGCACCAGTGGCAGCTCCCACGCCGGTGAAAGGAGGCGTGAAGTGAGCACAAGCGCCATTCGGGTAACTCCGCAGGACTACGCACCGCCGGCAATCATTAACCGTCTGGGCAGCATGGCCATTATCCCTGGGGTGGTAGCCCTGGTGGCGATTATTGTATGCGCTTTCATCTTCCCGCACGGCTGGACGCTTTTTCTCCGCTCCTGGCTCTACGCCTTTCTGTTCTGGCTGGGTATGACGCTGGGATGCCTGGTGTTGCTCATGATGCAATACACCAGCGGCGGAAACTGGGGAAGAGTCGGACGGCGCTTCTGGGAGGCCGCGGCCAGTCTCCTCCCCATGATGTTCATCTGCTGGTTGCCGATTGCCTTTGGGATGAAAGAGCTATATCCGTGGGCCAGCATGGGGCATGAAGAAGCCATCAAGGAACTTGGGCAAAAGGGCGTCCTTTATCTCACGCCTTTTGGCTTCTGGCTTCGTGGAATCCTCTATTTCATTGGCTGGTACGCGTTGTACTGGTACCTCAGGCGCTGGTCGGATCGCGAAGAAGCCGGGCTGACAACGCCAGCGCAGTTTCCCAGAGTGCAAAATATCAGCGGCGCAGGCATTGTGTTCTACGCTGCGACCATCACTTTCGGCTCCATCGACTGGGCCATGTCACTTGAACCGAAGTGGTTCTCGACGGTGTTTGGCATGATCTTCATGGTGGGCGAGGTGCTCACGGCTCTCTGCTTCACCATCTGGCTGCTGGTAAAACTTGCGCCCATGGAACCAATCTCAAAGATGTTCAAGATTGATTTCCTTCACGATTTCGGCAAGCTGATGTTTGCTTTTGTCGTACTGTGGGCCTACGTATCTTTCTCTCAGTGGCTAATTATCTGGTCGGGAAATCTGTTGGTGGAAATCCGCTGGTACCTGATTCGATTACGCGGCGGATGGCAATATTTCGGATCAGCTCTGATCTTTATTCATTTCCTGGTCCCATTTTTCATCATGCTCTCGCGCAACCTCAAGCGGGAAGGCAGGCGCATCATCAAGATGGTTTACCTCCTTCTGCTCATGCGCTTGATCGACCTCATCTGGTTTACTGCACCTAATTTTTATCCCGGTGAGGGGCTCAGCAAGTTCGGCGTGCAGGATGGAATCATGTACGTACTGGCCCCAATTGCGATTGGCGGCATCTGGCTCTGGGCGTTCTTTACGCAACTCAGCAAACGGTCACTCATGCCGGTGAATGATCCCCACTTTATAGAAATGCTGGAAGCAAAACATGGATAACTTTGAATCTCAAGCCGGCAATCTGCACCTGAAGGAAGGGCACGAAGAGAGCGACATCAGTGTTCGCGGGATCATATTGTTTCTCGCGTCGCTTGCAGTCCTCGGCTTCGCCTCATTCCTTGTCGTATTCGGCTTCTTCAGGTTCCTGCAGCATCTCGACAAGGAAAGCCAGCCGAAGATGAGTGCTGTTGAACAGCAGCTACACAGCGAGCGAGAGCCGCTCGTGCCCATGTCTGGCAAAACACCGCTACCTGTTGGACAAGAAGAGAGTGTAAAGCCTCTGCCGGACTATTACGGTCGTGGGCAAATTGACAAACACCTGGAGCGGACATTCCCTGGCCCGCGGCTTCAGTATGACGATGTGTACGATCTTAACCTGTTCCGAAGTTCGGAAGACAGATGGCTGGCAAGCGCAGGCAAAAACTCGGATGGCAGCGTCCATATTCCCATCGACCAGGCGATGAATTTGCTGGTTCAGCGAGGGCTTCCGCAAGTGAGCGGGCCCTTTGTGCCGCCCATGTTGCCTACAGCAGTGCCAATGGTGCCGGCAGGCCCGAGCAAGCGATAGGGCCATTTTGAGGAGTTGAAGAAGTGAATTGCAGTAGCACAATCCGGAGAGTCGGGCTCGTGGCAGTGCTCGGCCTATGTGCCAGCGTTTGCGGCTGGAGCCAGGGCAACGAGCCTGCTTATGCGCTTCAGGGCGATGCCGCGGCAAACACGAAGATTTCCATTTTCGATAAGGTTGGCTTCGACCAAAGGCTGAACCAACAGATTCCGCTGGACCTCACCTTCCTCGATGAAAGCGGCCAGCCCGTGCAATTGAAGCAGTATTTCGGAGCCAAGCCTGTGATCCTGTCGCTCGTTTATTTTCAGTGTCCCATGTTGTGCTCACAGGTGATGAATGGGATGGCGGGCGCTTTCAACGGGATCACTCGTTTCAATGTTGGCCGTGACTTCAACGTGGTCACAGTCAGCTTTGATCCCCGGGACACTCCCGAAACTGCGGCGGAGAGCAAAAAGACATATCTGGAACGCTATCGCCGGCCCGGCGCTGCCGAAGGCTGGCACTTCCTGACAGGGAAAAAAGAACAGATTGACGCCTTGGCCAGCGCGGTTGGCTTCCGTTTTGCCTGGGACCCAAAAATTCAGCAGTTTGCCCATGCCAGCGGAATCATGTTGCTGACGCCGGATGGAAGATTGGCACAGTACTACTACGGAATCGAGTATGCTCCCCGCGACCTCCAATTGGGGTTGATTCAGTCTTCGCAGGGAAAGATCGGTAACGTGGTAGACAAGGTGATCCTCTATTGTTACGAGTACGATCCCGCGCGAGGCAGGTATGGGGCCGTGGTGTTCAGGATTTTGCGATTGAGTGCGCTGGCAACAGTGCTGGTGCTGGGCGGATTCATGATCGTCATGTTTCGCCGCGATGTGCTGGCAGCCAGACAGAACCGTTTTAACTAGGACAGCCGAATAGATGCACTTTAATTTGCCGTTATTTCCGGAGCAGGCTTCGACCATCGCAGGACAGGTGGATGCTTTCTACCTGTTTCTGGTGCTCATTACCACGTTTTTCTCGCTGCTGATCGCCCTGCTCATCCTGATCTTCATCATCAAGTACAGAAGGCGCCCTGACCAGGAAGCCGAGCAGATCCACGGCTCCACCCTTCTTGAGATTGTGTGGACGGTCATCCCGCTAGGCATCACTTTGTGCATCTTTGTTTGGGGCGCCGTCCTCTATTACAAGATTGAAAACCCTCCCGCAAATGCGCTTGAAATTTACGGCGTTGGCAAACAGTGGATGTGGAAGTTCCAGCATCCGGGCGGACAGCGCGAAATCAACACCCTGCATGTACCCACTGGACGTCCAGTGAAGGTTACGCTGATCTCTCAGGACGTGATCCACGATTTCTTTGTACCCGCATTTCGCGTGAAGCAGGACGTGTTGCCCAATCGGTATGTCTACTCCTGGTTTGAAGCCACCACCCCGGGAAGCTACCATCTTTTCTGCTCGCAGTACTGTGGAACAAACCATTCCGCCATGGTCGGTCAGGTGATCGCGATGAAGCCGGAAGATTATGCGGAATGGCTGGCCAGCGGCAAGGCTGAAGGATCTCTTTCTTCCATGGGTGAGAAGCTGTTCCAGGAATTCGGCTGTACTACGTGCCATCGTCCTGATTCCGGCGCGCGTGGTCCGAACTTGCAGGGGCTGTATGGCCGCCCGGTACGCCTAAGCGATACTCGCGTGGTGGTGGCGGACGATAACTACATTCGTGAGTCTATCCTGAATCCGAATGCCAAAATTGTGCAGGGCTTCCAGCCGATCATGCCGACGTTTCAGGGAGTGGTCAGCGAAGAAGGTTTGATCCAGATTACTGAGTACATCAAACATATGGGCACTCAAGAATCTGAACCCATTAATAACCGGACTACGCCAACGCAGCTCCGCGACAACGAAGTACCAATGATCCAGCAAGAGTTACAACAGGGTGGCCAGCCCGCACCCTCCGGGAAAAAACCATGAGTACCGCTACAACCGCAATCAAGCCGGTAATGCCGGCCAGGCATTATCTGAATGACAATTACGGGATCAGGTCGTGGCTGCTGACCAAGGACCACAAGCGCATTGCCGTCCTGTATCTGGTGTCAATTACGTTTTTCTTCTTCATGGGCGGCTTGTTCGCGGCCTTGATCAGGCTGGAGTTGCTGACTCCGGCGGGCGATCTGTTTACGTCGGATACCTACAACAAACTGTTCAGCATGCACGGCATCAATATGGTGTTCTTTTTCCTGGTGCCGTCCATCCCGGCAACGCTTGGAAATTTCGTGCTGCCGATCATGCTGGGCGCCAAGGATCTGGCGTTCCCCAAGATCAACCTGTTGAGCTGGTACATCTACATTTTTGCCGGGTTCTTTTCGCTCGCCGTGATGGTCAGTGGTGGCGTTGATACCGGCTGGACCTTCTATACGCCGCTGAGCAGCGGGTTCCTGCGCACACATGTTGCGTTGATGGCGGTAGGCATCATCTTTGCCGGGTTCTCATCCATCTTCACCGGATTGAATTTCATTGTCACCGTGCACCGCATGCGAGCACCCGGTTTAACCTGGGGCAGACTGCCCTTGTTCATCTGGTCCAACTATGCCACCAGCCTCATCATGGTTCTGGCCACTCCGGTGCTCGCCATTACGCTGATCCTTCTGGCGATGGAACGGACATTCCACATCGGCGTATTTGATCCCAGATACGGTGGCGACCCGGTGCTCTTCCAGCACATGTTCTGGTTTTACTCCCATCCGGCGGTCTATATCATGATTCTGCCCGGCATGGGTGTGATCAGCGAACTGGTGACATGCTTCTCGCGCAAGCGCGTATTTGGCTACTCCTTCGTCGCATTCTCCAGCATTGCTATCGCGGTATTCGGGTTCCTGGTTTGGGCGCACCACATGTTTGTGGCTGGAATCTCCCAGTACTCTGCCATGGTGTTTTCGCTGTTGAGCATGGCCGTGGCTATTCCCTCGGCGGTGAAGATCTTTAATTGGACTGCCACAATGTATAAGGGCTCCATTAGCCTGGATACGCCCATGCTTTATGCCCTCGGCTTCATGGGCTTATTCACCATCGGCGGCCTCACTGGCGTAATGCTGGCAGCGCTGGGAATGGACGTTCACATCCACGATACATACTTTGTCATTGCGCACTTCCATTACGTCATGGTGGGAGGCATGGTCAGCGCATATCTGGGAGGGCTGCATTTCTGGTGGCCCAAAATAACAGGGCGAATGTATCCGGAGGCGGTGGCCAAGCTGGCTGCCATCATCACGTTTATCGGCTTCAATCTTACGTTCTTCCCGCAGTTCATTCTGGGCTATCTTGGCATGCCGCGCCGCTATCACGCGTATCCGCCTGAGTTCCAGGTACTGAACGTGCTTTCCAGCGCGGGCGCTTCCGTTCTGGCGGTGGCATTCATCTTGCCCGCCATCTATTTCCTATGGTCGCTGAAATACGGAGCAATCGCAGGTGACAATCCGTGGAAAGCCACAGGTCTGGAATGGCAGACAAGTTCTCCCCCTCCCACGCACAACTTCCATGAAGTTCCGGTGGTGACCACCGAGCCGTATCACTACGGATCCGATCAGGAGGTAACCGTTGTCCACTAGCCAGACGACAACCACGGATCATCATCCGGCGCTGGTCCATCAGTTTGACAGCATGGAGCAGCAGAAGGCCGCTTCCACCTTTGGGATGTGGGTCTTCCTGCTCACGGAAATCATGATGTTCGGCGGCTTATTCGCGGCCTACCTGATTTACCGGATTAAATACTATCCGGCGTTCGTGGCCGGAAGCACCAGCATCAGCGTCTCCTGGGGCTTTACCAACACGCTGGTGCTGATTGCATCCAGCTTGACCATGGCGATGGCCGTCTGGGCGGCGCAGAAGGGCAAGCGGAAGTATCAGATCTGGTTCATTATCGGCACCATGATCCTCGGCACCGTATTCCTTGCAATCAAGGGCAAGGAATACTACGACAAGTGGGACGAGTGCCACATACCCGGCCATGTAATTGGCAAGGGCTTTAACGCGTGGGGCGGATGCTCAGTCAAGAATCCCGGTTTGGGCAATATCGCAGAAGAGATCCAGACCCACGCGCGCGAAGCGGGCGCGACAATACCTGAAGCCTCAGCCATGCAAACGGCGAAGCAGACGGAAATTTTCTTCTCTTTCTATTTCCTGATGACCGGCCTGCATGCCTTTCACATGCTTATCGGCATGGGCCTTATGACATGGTTGCTGATGCGCGCTCGACGAAGCGAGTTCGGCCCGGCCTACTACACACCGGTTGAATTGGGCGGATTGTACTGGCACTTTGTCGATATTGTCTGGATTTACCTGTTCCCGTTGCTGTACTTAATCAGCCGCCACAAAGGAGCTGTTTAAAAGGATTCAATCATGGCTGAACACGCTCATCGTCATCCTTCTCCGATGTTGTATCTGGTGATTTTCCTATGTCTGGCGTTTTTTACCTGCGCCACCTGGGCCATTGCTTTTGTGGACTTGGGGATATGGAACCCTGTGGTTGCTCTGGCCATCGCATGTACCAAGGCGGTGCTGGTGATTCTCTTCTTTATGCACGTGCGCTATAGTGACCGGCTCACCATGGTTACGGTGAGTTGCGGCTTTTTCTGGCTGTTGATTCTGATTACCCTCAGCCTGAGTGACTATCTTTCCAGAACGTTGTTTACCACGTGATTGCCCCCTTGGGGAAAAGGCGCCGGAGCGGGATGCTCCGGCCTTTTGAGTTTTGCAGGATCGCTTCGGCTTACTTGCTCAGAATCTCCTCCAGAAAATCGAGCGCCCGGGGATCACTGCTCTGACCCAGCCAGAAGATTGCCTGCTTGCGCACGGCGGGATTTTTGTTCGTTCTTGCCACATTAATTAGCAGTGGAACACCTTCGCCATCATGGATTTGTGAGAGTGCGAAGACCGCCTTCTTTTTCACTTCTGTATCAGGATCATTCTCAATAGCGTCCGTGATCTGTGCGGCTTCCTTGCGGCCGCCGATTTGCGCCAACCAGAAAATTGCCTGCCCGCGAACGCGCGAACTCACATCGTGCCTTGCCATCCCGATCAGATCCTGAATGGCCCCGGGTTCGTGGCTTTGCGAGAGCGCGAAAGTTCCTTTTTCGCGAAAACGGTCATCCTGATCATTGACGACATATTTGTGCAGCAGAGCGAAACCGGCTTTGCCGCGTTCAATGCTGTCCCAGAACGCAACCTTCTCCCGCAGACGCTCGGGTTGGTTCGGCTGGATCAGCTTCTCGAGAGCCTGATCGGTGGCAGGGACGTCATGATAAGCGATGGCCATTACGGCCTGGTTGGTCAGCTTCCTGTCGTCATCACGGTCTGCGTCCGCGGGTGACACCATTCCCATCAGCAGGGCAATACTTTCTTCCGGTTTGACATCGTTCAACCAATAGAGCGGAAGACCGGCAAAGTCGAGAGGGCAATCCGCGCTGAAGACACGTACCCTGCTGATCTGTTTATCTGCAACGCGCAGAAGGACAAACGCATACGGCAGCGGCTCCGGCGGAGCGCAGTTGGAATCGGTGCCGCTAAAGCTGTTACCGCCATCCAAATCCATGCGGCAGCCGAGACAGCAACTCTTGCCCGCGGCCTTCGTGTCCGAGAGTGAATTCCAGCAGCACATGCTGCGTTCTTTGGCGGCTGCGGGAATCTTATAGCCGATCCACAAGGGTCCTTGCTGTTGTGACAGCATGGGCGCAATAGCCTGCCTGAGTCCCTGCGAAGCGGAAAGTTCAGTGACCTTGGCATTGGTGACGTTCGGTTTCTGCGCCCATGCCACACATGACAGAACCAAAATCAAGCTGAGTGCACGCTGCCATTTCATCGGAGCCTCCTATTTATTCAGGATTTCTGTCATGTACTCGGTTATTTCCGGAGAACTCATCAGGGAGAGCTTCTGGATCCACGCCCTTTTGAGTTCCGAATTGGTCTCTTTGCGAGCCATCGCTACCATCTCGTGCGCTGCGCCGTGGAGGAACATGGCATTGATTACCCGTTTTTTTGTGGCTATGTCATTGTGCGTGTTATAGATGTTCGTCAGCGCACTCAGGCTATCCTCCCCGCCAACCATACCGAGTGTGTTAATGGCTTGGTCCAGGACGTGCGGGTCTTTCTCCGTATTGGCAATCTCGACCAGGCCTTGTGAATCGCCTGACATCATCATGCCGTGAATCACCGCTTCGCGTGTGCTGGCGTCCGGCGAGTTCTTGTACATCTCGCGCAGCTCATTTCGTCCACCCATCATTCCCAAATAATGGATCGCATCTTTGCGCAGCTCGGGCGATTGCTCGGTGCGGGCCACCGCCAGCACATCTTCCTTGTCTCCGGACATGAGCCAGCCCTGAAAAACGGCCTTCTTGACCGAAACATCTGTTGTTCCTTTGTAGATCTCTTTCAGGATGCCGTTGTTGCGGCTGCCCCCCATCCCCATGTAGCGAATGGCACGCTTTTGCAGGTCGGGGTCATTGTTGGCTTTTGCCAGCGAGAGCAGAATCTGCTGTGCTTTGTCGGAGCCGCTTTGCGATAGCACAAACAGCGCCTTGTCCTTCAGTTTGGTCGAATAATTCCCATGGATGATCTTATCCAGCATGGGCACGGCTTTATCGGGATCGCCATTCATCAACGATTGCAGTGCCAGCAGCTTCAACTCCTCATCCGAAATGGCCTCCGGATTGGCTGGAGCACCCTTCATCTCCAGTTCCAAAGCGCCTGCATCACGCAGCCACCTGCTTTGCGGATAGCTTTTTCGCAGCTCGGCAATCGCGGCCTGAGATGCAGGCTTGTTGCCGGCTTTGTTGAGGGCATATGCCTTCCAGTAAAGAGCGGCATCAGCCTTACGGCCGCGCAAGCCTGCGGCTTCATTGAAATCCCGGACGGCTTCATCGTAGTTCCCGCTGTCGAGGGCTGAAGTGCCCGCGCTGTAGAGCTGATCTTCACGAGAAGGAGCAGTGGCCGCCTGCGGATCAAACAGACTGGAAGCCGGGGCGATGGACGAAGGATTGACGGTTTGTGCGCGCCCAAAACTCGCGAGCGCCGGAAGCGAGATGAAGAAAAGAGCAAATGAAAGAAAAGATTTGCAAGTCATTTTGGTTATAGCCTCTGTTGGATAGCGGCAGGTGAATTCTGCTCCACCTGGCGCACTCTGGAATTTACTTCCGAGCCGACAACTCTTACTTTGAACAACAGCCCATCAGATTGAATCTGGGCGCGGATATCGCGCAGGTCATTGTCGGAGACCTGGGAGGGAGCGTTGGCAATCTCCACCAGCACACGGCCAAGCTGATCGAGCAGGTGCGCTATACGGGGGTCGCCTGTCTGCTGCGCGCTCACACGATACAGGCGGTTTGTGTCCAGCAGGTCACGCGCCTGCATTTCGGTGGATTTGTCGAGCACGCTCTTATCGTCAGCGTTCATGATCTCCACCAACAGCATCTGCGAGCGCTCAAGGTGGTCGCCCACAGCGACAAGCACAACCCGCTGCGGATCCGCCGCTGGTCTAGTGACGTTTACAACTTGAGGCGGACGCCCCGGCCAGAATCTGCCCGCGAGAAATGCGCCAACCAGCAGCATGGCCATGACTCCGGCTAACGCCCACTTACGCCCGGCAACCCAGGAGGACTTTGCTGGAACGGGTTTTGCAGGCAGGCGATCGCGGATATTGAGCCACATCTTCTCTTCAAAAAACGAGCCAGGCTCAGGGACTTCCACGGGCGGCACCCTGACGAGCAACGACTGAAGCCGCTCGAACTCGGCGCGGCACACAAAGCACTCTGCCAGGTGCTGCCGGACCTGCACCTCGTCGTCGGCGTCGCCGTAGTAATGCAATACGATCTCTTCTTCACTCAGGTGTTTCATTTTGCCGGACTCGCAAAAGGCTCGAGTTGCTGCCGGAGTTTCTGCACAGCCCGATACACGCTGTTCTTGGCTGCGCTGCTTTTCAGGTTCAGGGTCTTGCTGATCTCGTCAATGGAGCGGCCTTCCATGTGCCGCATGGTGAACGCAACACGTTCCGCCGGAGTGAGCAGGGAAAGAGCCTGCGCCATCCTGCTCTTCATCTGCTCGCTGATCGCCAGTCGGTCAGGAGTGGCGGCCGTGGCCGCGAGTTGGATCTGGCGACTGTCGTCAGGGTCCAACTCTTCTGTTATGCGATATGTCTGTGTGTCACTCATTTTTTTTGATTTCAGAAAGTCAAGCGTGCGATTGGTTGCAATCCGGTAGATCCATGTACCGAAATTTGAACGAAGCTCGAATTTCTTGAGCCCCTTGAAGGCCCGGAGAAAGGTGTCCTGCACTATTTCCTCGCTGTCATCAGAACTGCCGGTCATGCGATACACCAGGTGATAGAGGCTGCGCGAATGCCGTTCGACCAGGAGGCGAAACGCGTCCCTATCGCCGGCGAGCACCTGTGCCACCACGGCTGCATCGGTTACCTGCATTCGAATACCTTAGACTGGATTTGGGAGAAGCGGTTAGGTTGAGCGGTTACAGGTTAAAGAGAGGAAAGCTCGTGCTCCACTACGTGTGCTACCCGCAGGATATTTCCCTCATCGAAGTGCCTGCCCAGGATCTGCAATCCGACGGGCAGGCCTGATTTTGTGTTACCGCAGGGAACACTGATTCCAGGAATGCCGGCGAGATCGGCCGTGACCGTATAAATGTCGGCCAGATACATGGCGAGTGGATCGTCAGATTTTTCGCCCAGCTTGAACGCTGGAGTGGGCGCAGTGGGTGTGAGGATTGCGTCAACTTTGGCAAAAGCTTGTTGAAAATCACGCGCGATCAATGTGCGGACCTTCTGTGCTTTCAGGTAATAGGCATCATAGTAGCCTGAGCTAAGGGCATAGGTGCCCAGCACAATGCGGCGCTTGACTTCGGCCCCGAAGCCTTCATCGCGCGTTTTTCGATACATATCGGAGAGAGTCCGTGGCTTTGGAGAGCGGTACCCGTAGCGCACTCCGTCATAACGCGCCAGATTGGCAGAGGCTTCCGCAGTAGCGATTACGTAATACGTGGGAATCGCGTATGCCGTGTGTGGCAGAGAAATGGGTGCCAAATCGGCTCCGGCGTCCCGAAGGCTTTGGATCGCTGCCTCCACCGCCGAACGAACCTCTGTATCCAGCCCTTCACCGAAATATTCTGCCGGGACACCCAATTTCATTCCACGCACCGGCTTCCCGATCTCGACTTCATAGTCAGGCACTGCGACATCAGCAGAGGTCGAGTCCATTGGATCCCGGCCCGCGACCACGCGCAACAGAACGGCCGCGTCTTTTACCGTTTTTGTAAAAGGGCCAATATGGTCGAGTGAAGACGCAAACGCGATCAAGCCATAACGAGAAACACGTCCGTAGGTCGGCATCAGCCCGACAACGCCGCAGAAAGATGCCGGTTGCCGAATCGAACCGCCGGTGTCCGAGCCCAGAGAAGCCACCGCAGTGCCGGCCGCGACTGCCGCGGCTGAGCCCCCGCTGGAGCCTCCGGGTACGCGAGTTTTGTCGCGCGGATTGCTCACGGGCCCATACGCAGAGTTTTCATTGGATGAGCCCATGGCGAACTCATCACAGTTTGTTTTGCCCAGCACAATCGCGCCGGCTGCTTCAAGGCGCGTAACCGCAGTGCAGTCATACGGAGGAACAAAGTTTTCAAGGACCTTTGAGCCGGCGGTCGAACGCACTCCGCGGGTCACCATTACATCTTTGATGGCGACAGGCACGCCTGCCAGCGGCGGCAACGGATCACCTTTGCCCACTGCAGCGTCTATCCGTTTTGCCTGAGCAAAGGCGCGATCCTGGGAGAGTGTTAGATAGGCGTGAACATCGTCATCTTCGGATTTGATCTTGTTGTAAAAATCTTCAACCAGGCGAGTGGCGGTAAACTGCTTCTCTGCGATTGCGGTACGCGTGGAAGCGACGGTGAGAGTGGAAAGGTCCATGCTTTTCTAAATCCCCAGCGCAACGAGGGTAGACCTACGTGCTTATCGATGTTTTCAATTGAGGTGTCCTGAGAAGGCTCTTCTGAATACAGGGATCTCTCGCTTCGCTCGAGACTGCGGAAAAAAGCTCATCTCTCAATCACCTTCGGCACTTTGAAAAAGTCTTTGTCTTTTACGGCAGCATTCGCAAGAGCCTCGTCGTGTGGCAGGCATGGGCGCACCTCATCTTCCCGCCATGAGCGATCGCGACCTTGTGTGCTCTCTGTGACCGCGGCTGAAGCATCAGAAAATACCTGGGTCATCGGAGGAACGTCAGAAGTATCCAACTCATTCAGTCGCGCAATATAATTGAGAATGGAATCCAGATCTTTAACCATGCGCTGGCGTTCCTGCTCTGTAAGCTCCAGGTTTGCCAGGTTGGCAACGTAGTCAACGTCTTGTTCGGTGACTTTCATGAAGCAGCTCTTAGCCTTTTAGATACAAACCATTGGCATGTAGCTTCAGTATCGGCGATGCGGCAGAACCGGCTAAAGGCTAATTGCTAACGGCTGATTTTGAACTTCACTTCCTTCACCACCGGCCCAAGCAGGCTTTCAAAGCCGCTGATATAGCGAGATCTAAAACTCTTCAATTGGGCCGCCCAGGTGGAATCCGATACTTCAACGGTCAAGCACCCGTTGGCAAAATCAGCAGCTCTGGTTCGAGCGGCAACCTTTTTCCCGCAGATTAGCGGCCATGCAAGAACTACTGCTTCTTCAGCCGGACGGGCCCGGAGAAGGTTACTCATGATATTGCGCAGGCCGGTGCGTGCGGGCTCCATTCAGCTGCGATTCTAGCATCCCGGCACATTAAAAGCAGGGTTTAGCGCAGAGGGTCACTGATCCGTTAGTCTCTTTAAATCCAATGACTTAGGTGTGCCTAAGCGCTTCCGTTTAATGCGCAGCGTAACCACTGAAGTGCAAATTCCAGCCGTTCAGGGAATCCTTCTTATGATTCGTTCTGCCGGGCCAATAAGATAAAGAAGATTATTATCTTGTTCAAATTCCAAGTGATAGCTGGCGTTCAAGGAGAGGCAAACCACCATGCACAAGCCCGTTAAGTATGCAGAAAAAGCCCTGACTTATGTCGCGCGAGGCGCGTGGGCTGTTTTCGACCGGCTCAACCAGATCAAACCTGCGCCGGCATTCACGCCCAAGTGGTCGGAAAAGCCACTGCTGAAATCATGGGAAAAGACCAAGCCTCCTCTCGGCTGGCCTCGCAGCACTGATTCGCTTTGCCCCAAGTGCGTTCCGGAGATTCGCCAGCAGATTATCGACGGCAAACTGCCGCATGAAGTTCTGCTCAACGAAAAAGTGGGCGAGATCAAAGCGACCATCGTCGAACGCGACGGCAAAATTCTAATGGTTAAAGATTGCCCCGTTCACGGCCATTTTGAGGACGTGATGGCGGTCGACACTGAGTTTTTCAAGCACCTTGAGGAAGTTTTCCCCGGCCGCGACATCCGCGCCCACAATGACGAGCACCTGCACCATCACGGGACCAGCACAGTAAAGCATGGCCGTGGCTCAGTACTCACGATCGATCTGACAAACCGCTGCAACATGATGTGTGATCCCTGCTTTATGGACGCGAACCAGGTGGGCTTTGTCCATGAGCTTACGTGGGACGAAATCAAGCAGATGCTGGACAACGCCATCTCCATCAAGCCGCGGCGACAGATGTCGGTACAGTTCTCAGGTGGCGAGCCGACGCTCTCACCTTACTTCCTGGATGCAGTGCGTTATGCGCGCCAGGTTGGGTACAACTCAGTGCAGGCTGCAACCAACGGGATTGAATTTGCCAAATCACCGGAATTTTCCCGCCAGGCCGCTGAAGCTGGTCTGCGTTACGCATATCTCCAGTTTGATGGAATTGGGAACGCCGCCAACTCGCACCGCCAGGTTGGAAACCTGTTTGACGTGAAGCTGCGCGCTATCCAAAACCTGCATGAGGCCGGCGTGGACATCGTTCCGGTCACAACCATCGTGAACGGCATCAACAATGAGCAGGTTGGCCGAATTATTCAGTTCGCGCTCGATAATCCGAAGACCATCAGCTTCCTCAGCTTCCAGCCTGTCTCCTTCACCGGCCGCGACGAAGAAATCACTGACGAACGCCGTCAAGCCCAGCGTTATACATTGAGCCATCTGGCACATGACGTAAAGAACCAGACCGGTCTGGGCGAGCCCGCACGCGACTGGTTCCCGATCTCTTTCATGTCAACGTTCTCTGATTGGGCCGATCTGATCCATGGTCCCAGCGCTGACTGGGGTCAGTTGAGCTGTGGTTGCCACCCGAACTGCGGTGTGGGAATGGCGTTGATGGTCGACAAAGAAACCAAAGAAGCTGTGCCGGTCACGGCATTTCTGAACGGCGACAAGATCGCCAAGGACGTGGCGCGAATCAACGATGCCGGCCGCGGACGGTTCCTGTCAGTAGTAGGAATGGCGCTGGCGCTGGCCAAGAACTACGATCCGTTCAAGGCGCCCAAGCATTTCAAGTTGATGGATCTGCTGAAGAAGTTTGATAAGACGTTTAGTGCGACCAAGCAGGCAGACAAAAAGTATGGTAGCGTCTCAGGCGACCGTACGATCGAAGATATCAAGAAGCGCCGCCAGGACCGCTGGAACTTCCTGTTCATCGCAGGCATGTGGTTCCAGGATCTGTATAACTACGACTTTCGGCGCACCGAGCAATGCATCATTCCCTACGCCACCCAGGAAGGCGAGATCAGCTTCTGCGCCTACAACACGGGCGTGGGTTGGCGCAATATCATTGAGAAGATGCACATGACGGCCACCCTCACCAAGTGGTATGAAGAGCATGGGCGGCATGAGATTTTCGCTGGCGGCAAAAAAGTCGGCCTGGCTGAAGGTACGCACAAGCTGCGGCTCAATGAAGATCACGTGCACGCCGAGCGCAACCACACGCTGGACGATCTGGGCATCGCCAAAACGGCCCGTGAAGAGAAGCTGCGCGCACGCGATGAAAAGCTGAAACAGGACGCGGACAATGCCCGCATGGCATCGCTCTATCGTGAGCACATTCTGAAGGAGCCCAAACTGGAAGGCGGATTTGTGCCGCTGACTTCGATCACGCCCGTAAAGGGCAACGGTTCGAAAAAAGAAGAGACGGAAGAGGTTTTTGGCGATTAACTCAGGCTAACCATAAAGGAAGATCGGAGGGCACAAAGGTCAGTCTACTTTGTGCCTTTTTTATGAGACTAGCTTACTCTGAAATAACAATGAGCCGGCATTCCCAATTACTCCACTTTTCTGAGTTCTTATTCTTCGTGTCCTTTGTGGTTTCAGGCTTCCTGACGGGCTGCGCCGGCGCGCCACAACATCCCACGTGGAAGAACGCTACCGGCGGCGAAATGCACGAGCGCCTGATGTGGCAGGCAATTCGTGACAAAGATTGGAAGAATTTTGAACAGCACCTTGCTCCGGCGTTCGTGGGAGTGGACCCAAGCGGGAACAGCTATGATCGCGCCGGCTGGGTAGAGCACTGGAGAAATGCAAGTCCGCGTGATGTCTCGCTGGGCGAGCTCTCTGTTCAGCCAGAGGGCGTAGACATGGTTGTCACCTACCTGCTGAACATGCCTCCTGCCGGCCGCTCCAGGAGTTCTGTAACTGTTGAGAATATGAGGGTTGTCTCTGTCTGGCAGGAAGTAAAGTCGCGTTGGATCCAAACTGCAAGTTCCATCACACCTGTAAAACCCGAGTAAATCCCGCTGTCTGTTCTTGCGATTCAGCATGAACGTTTCTTAATAAAACCGAAGTTACTGTATTTCTGGCGTTGGGGTACTAAGGTTACATTTCAAGTTCGGCGTAGTCGGCCTAATATTCTGCCAATGCTTCCAGGTATTAAGTCACGAGAAGGCCGCGCAGTGTAGTTGGATTGGAGCCGTTTTAGATGTGGTCTCTTCTGCCCACTTGCGCAGTAAAAACAAAGGGTATTGTAGCGGAGTAGTTTTATGAAAAGGCCAGATGCCGGATTTTCGCTGGTCGAATTGATGATGGTCTGCATCATCATGGTCATTATTTCCGCCATGGCCGTTCCGGCCATTCAGACCACCATCAACAATTACAGGCTGGACGCCGCCGGTCATTCGCTTGCGAGTTTGCTGCAAGAGGCTAGATTGCAGGCCGTGAAAACCAATCAGGCCACATACGCGCACTACGACATCAATCAAATTCCTAATCTGGCTTTTGTGGGCTCGGACCCAACCCAGGCGTTTGTGCTGGGAAACCCCTCAGTTGAACTTAATATGGCCACCTCTTTCCTGACCAACGGAATGCCTGATCACAGCCAACTTGATGCATACGTCGGCGCTGGCACTGTAGTCGAAGTGGGAGCTCCTATTGGATTTAACGCTCGTGGGCTGCCCTGCGTTGCCAGCCCGGCGAATATGCTTCTTTGTCAACAACTCGATCCCGTCAATGGCGGCACTCCTTCGTTCGAGTGGTTCGTGCAGAGCAGCAGGAACAAGGGATGGGAGGCGGTCACCGTGACTGCGGCGGGAAGAATCAAGTCATGGCGTCTGTCCAATCTGGACCCGACCTTGCAGAAATGTGGATACCCGGCCTGTTGGAACTGAGAGTGGGGAGTATGAAACGTACAAAAGGGACCAAAAGCAAAGAAGGATTCAGCCTGGTGGAACTTACGGTGGCCATGTTCGTTCTGGCGGTGGGAGTCTTAGGCGGAATGATGATGATCATCATGGGTATGAGCCGCAACAACACGAACCGCGTGGACACTACGGCGACAAACATTGCCCAGACGGTCCTGGAAGAAATTTCGTCGGCGCCTCCCAACACCAATTCCACGCTGATCCTGACGGACTGCGTCCAAACGGACCCGGCCACCAGCACTCTGCAGATCAACACGACACCCGGCGGTGCGACTGTGTTGAATGGCGAGATCAACTTCCCTGCTGACTCTGCAACTTCGTTGAACGCAAATGGCTATCAGATGAACTACACAGTTTGCGGGACCAACGGTCTGCAGACAGTTTATGACGTGCGTTGGAGGGTGGACCAGGTTGGGGGCGGCAACTGGGCCAAGCTGGTGACGGTTTCGGCGCGCCAACCGTTTTTGGCTACGCAGTCTGGCATCAGTTATCTGCCACCCGCAACATTGCGGACTGTGGTGGGGATGTGAGCCGTATGACACGACTGAAGGCGAAATCGGAATCCGGGTTCTCACTGATTGAACTGCTTATGGTGGTTCTGCTGTTGTCCATTGTGGTGGGGGCTACGTTTGTGCAGATTGAACGAGCGCAGACTCGCTATCAGGCGGAGGGACAGAAGCTTGATATGACGCAGCAAGAGCGTGAGTTTATCGACCAATTCACGCGCGACCTCCATCAGGCCGGCTATCCGACCGCAGCGTCTTATGGCAATCAGTTCGATGTGAGCTCACCCAACGTTGCCGCTGGGCTGTGGTACATCTCGCCCACCGACTTGAAGATGGAAGGAGATATGGACGGCGATGGCGTAATCGAGAGTGTGGTCTATCACTATGACGACGGCAACTCCTGGGGTGGTCCCGGTCCGAATCCCTGCCCTTGTCTGAAACGCAGCTCTGTTCCCAAGAGTTCGAGCAATGCATGGCCGTGGAACCAGGCTGCCCCACAATATTACACACAGGTGCAGAACGTAATTCCCATAGGTGCGTCGGCGGCCTTCTTTCAGGCCTACCGTAATGATGGCACGATCGTGAGCCTGACCACTCCTATTCAGCTTGGCTCGGGCAGCGCTGTCGATCCTGCATCGCAGAAGGCGCTCCAGACCATCAAGGGCATTCGCCTCACATTTACGGTGCAAGGCAAAACCAACGATGCTGATCTGCACAAGAGCATTCAGGTCACCATGACAGGCATGGCACGCCTGCCGAATCAATAGAGGAGTCCAGTATGAATTCGAAAGGCAAATTCAGCCACAAGCACGAACGTGGAATCGCAATGATTGTGGCGCTGCTGGCACTGACCCTGGTAGCCGTCATCGGCGTAGCTTTCATGTTCATGGCCGATACGGAAAACAGCGTCAACAATAACTATCGCGATGCACAGCGCGCCTATTTCGGCGCAAGAGCCGGCATGGAAAACGTCCGTTATCTTCTCATGCCCGGCCAAACCCTGAATGCCAGCGCTCTGGCTCTTGCCATGCCCAGCTCCAGCGGTGGTGTGATCTATGTGAAGAACCCGGGAGCGTCAGAATCAAACTCTGTCATCGACCCTACCACTGGCCATGGCGGCACCTTGGCAGCCAACCCGTACCTTGATGATGAACTTTGCCAGGAACAGTTTGGGGGCCTCGGCATGAAAGCCGATACAAACGTTCCCTGCAATGCGGCTGCTTCGAATTCGCCGCAACTGATGGCAAGCAGCGGATACTTTCAGGCGCCCATCTTGGGCTCCAGTGATGTTCCTTTCACCGGTGGAAGCAGTGCTTTGTTATTCAAGTGGGTGCGCATTACCAACAAACAGAACAAGATGGGTTTGGTGAATCAGAGATTGGATCCCAGCCAGTCTGATGGCGCACAGGTTTGCTGGAACGGAATCAAAGAAGTCGCGATAGGTAGTGGTACCTGCGCAGCCCAGGCAACGCCCATGATGCCGGTATGGCTGCTAACGGCGCTCGCAATCACTCCGCCAATTGGAAACAGCCTTGGAGCACGGCGAATGGAGCAGATGGAAGTAGCTTTGAATCCCAGCTTCACTATGTTTCCTCCGGGCACCGTATCCGCACAGGCGCCGATTACCATCAAAGGCAACCTGCAGGTAAACGGTTACGACAATTGCACCTGTACAGCTGCCGGCGGCAATTTGACAGGAAAGACCTGTGACAAGACGAAGTATGCGATCTACAGCGGTAATGACATCACCCAGAACGGCGCTGCCGCAACGCTGACTGCAGGAACGAGCTCACCCACGCAACCGGGTGTGAATCCGTGGCCTTATAACATCAATGATCTGATTAACCTGTATGCGGCGGGAGCCCAGCCCGCCACAGCATCTCCGTGGAAAGTGAGCTGCACTGGCACACCGAATTTGACTGCTGTCCCGGCTGTTTATTCAACTTGCGGAACTACGACGGGGCAGAACTTTGGCACATATCCGTCAGGAATGCCTTCCACTCCAACAGGATCAGTTCCGCAGGTGGTCTATGTACCAGGCAGCGTGCAGCTTTCAGGAAACACCAGTGGGTCAGGCGTGCTGATTATTGACGGCGACCTGGACGTGCATGGCGGCCTGAGCTTCTACGGCTTGATTCTGGTTCGGGGCCAGATCAACTTTACCGGTGGCGGCTCTCAGAAGGTGAATATGTATGGCGCAATTCTGGCCGGACAGGACGTGACCGCACAGGACATTCCTCAAGGGGATTCTATCGGTGGAAGTTTCAGCTTTACGTATGACTCGTGCGCTCTGAAGCAAAAACCCATTGTTAACAATGGTCCGCCCAAACTGCTGGCTGAGCACGAAATCAGCTTCTAGGAAAATGCCATGAAATTCTCATCGATCATTGCGGTAGCCCTGTTGACCTTCGGCAGCGTCGTATGTCTTTCTGCGCAGAGCGACTCGCAATCACTGGCGGAACTGGCGAAAAACAAGAGGGCAAAAAAGCCCGTCATTGAGCTCACAGATGATAATTTTTCCAGGTCCAAGAGCAACGATAATGCGCCCACTTCCGTAACCAGCAACTCGGCAGCCACCTCTTCTACCGCTCCGGTTGTTCCCGCGCCGGCGCAGGACAAGTCCACTGACGAAAATAAAAAGCCTGCTGCTCCGTCGGCTCAAGCCAATGATGTGAACCATCTGGAAAAGGAACTCGCTGGCTATCGGCAACAGGAAGAGACTTGGAACAGCTCCGCGGAAGGATACGAGCAAAAGCTGGCCAAGGAACCCAGCGAATTCCGGCGTAACACCTACCGTGAAGCCCTTGAGAACGACCAGGAGAATGTTGACTTCTTCCGGCAGAAGATCAGACAGACAGAAGATCAACTTGACCAGGCGAAGAAATCTGATGCAAAGAAAGATCTTTCAGGCGGATCTGCGGGACCCGGGAAATAGCCCACAACCATACTGGAATCGTCCTCACCGCCATTGCCTTCTCAAACGGACATGTCCCGGTCCTGGGAAACCGGACGGGTTTTCGCGTGGGCAGAGACTGTCCTCAACGCAAACCGGCTTGCGGCCTTTTGTGACCTGCCCACGCCGGGAGAACATTCATAGAATTGAAGCGGTTGCAGTCAGTGTCTTGCCAGGAGTTGTGGTGGGCGTCTACCGCGAACAGCTGTTTCAGTTTGCGCAAACCGGCGGCAGGTTCCGGCGGACCTCAAGGCACTGCACCACATGCGTGCCGGCGACCCACGACGGCAGACTGTGGGGCAATCAGCAAGCGCTCTTCCTCGGCAGCGGAATTCACGTTCCCGGCCGGGCTTGAAACATCAACTGTTTTATAACGCGTTGTGCTCCAAACCAAGTGTCCGCAGTTTGTCACGTTCGCATGGCGTGACACGTATCGACAATCGAAGCGCGGGTAGGTTCCGCACAGGATACGTGGGCTGACGGCGAGCCGGCAGTGGAATACCACGCTGCAATCAACAACCCTGGTGCATTGAGAACTGCGTTCAGCGTGATGATGGACAATGCAGGCCCGCATGGCCAGAAGAAAAGATCCCCGGCCATGCTGACGCCCCCAGAAGATGATTTCTGAGAAGTAAGAACCAGCCGCTTACCCGGCTGGTTTTTTGTGCCAGCAGAGACCTGGCCAGCCCTTGCGCTACAATGGCAACCGCCATTCATGTCTCCTCTCCCCAAATTCAGTACTCGGCAGGTGCGCGATTTCCGCAAGCGGCTGCTGCGCTGGTTTGATCGTGAGCAGCGCAAATTACCGTGGCGAGGAGAAACGGATCCCTATCGCATTCTGGTTTCCGAGATCATGCTGCAGCAAACTCGCGTAGCTGTAGTGCAAGAGCGGTACAAAACATTTTTACAGCAGTTTCCAACAGCAGAGAAGTTGGCGCGAGCGAGGGAGCAGACCGTGCTGGCGGCGTGGAGCGGCCTGGGCTATTACCGCCGCGCACGGGCACTGCATGCTGCAGCTCAACATGTTTCCGCCGGCGGCTGCTTCCCCCGCAGTTCTACCGGTTTGGCAGAGCTGCCCGGAGTTGGGCGGTATACCGCTGCGGCTGTGGCCAGTATCGCTTATGGCGAAGCCGTTGCCGTGGTGGATGGAAACGTTAAGCGAGTCTTGGGACGGCTGAGTGGACGCGAACTGCGGGAAGAGCAAAATTGGCAACTTGCAGGCGAATTGCTGGATCCGAAGAGCCCTGGGAATTTTAATCAGGCAATGATGGAACTGGGAGCAACGGTGTGCCTCCCAGGAAAGCCACACTGTGAGCTATGTCCAGTTGTGAACCTGTGCGCGGGAAAAGGCTCGGACGCCAGGCGAGAGAAGACGTCGCGGCGAAAAGGAATTCTGAGATATTCGCTAATTCAGAGGAATGGAGACGTTTTCTTACGGCAAAGACCCAAAGACGCGTCGCTGATGGCCGGCATGTGGGAATTGCCGGAGCGCAGCGGCTCAGGAAACTCAGGTCAGGCAATTCTGAAACTCAAGCATTCGATTACCATGACTGACTACACGGTGGTGGTTTTACCAGATAAGAATGTTGGCCACCCCGGACGCTGGGTGCCGATTTCCAAAGTGGGGCGCATGGCTTTGACTGGATTGACCAGGAAAATTCTGGCGAAATTGGCCACAAAAACCCATGAGGCCACGGCTACTCGCAGCGGAGAGCTAACGTCGGATCAACGCTGGCGGCGCGCCGGGCTGGAAGATAGCAGGCGAGCAGCGCGATGAACAAAAGTAAAAGTGCAACAGCGGCGAAAGTTAGCGGGTCCGCGGGGCTGATGCCGTAGAGCAATTGCCGTATCAGGCGGGAAAGAGCCAGCGCAGCCATTAGCCCGATGCCTGCGCCGAGAAGAGCCATCTTTACTCCACGAGAGAGAATCAATCGCAGAACATGCGCCCGTTGTGCGCCGAGCGCCATGCGAATACCGATTTCCTGTGTTCTCTGGCCAACAACGTAAGACATCACGCCATAAATACCAATCGCTGCCAGCAGAAGTGCCACAGCGGCAAACCCGGTGAGCAGCATCATGGAATACCTTTGTGTCGCCAGAGAAGTGGAAATTGTTTCCTCCATTGTCTGCGCACCGAAGATCACCTGGTCACGGCTCATCTGCCGGATGATGCTCCTCAGGGAATCAAAAACACCCGTCGGCTTTCCGTTAAAACGCACCAGAACACCGGTTCCGCTGGGAGAAAGCGCCATACTCTTGTCAGCAAGCTGGATGAAGGGCCGGTACATTTGGGCCTGGAGTGACTGTTTTTCATCACCTTCCAGTCCCCATTGTTTTACGTGCTTTACCACACCCACGATCTCTGCAGTTTTGTCGTCATCATCAAGATGGATGATCTTGCCGACCGGGTCTTGTCCGGGGAAGAACTTTTGCGCCAGAGCCTCGTCAATCACTACGACGAGAGGAGAGTTTTCATCGTCATGACTGTTGAGAAAACGCCCGCGCAAGAGAGGTATCTGCATGACTTTGAGGTAATCGGGCCCGACCACGTAGTTCAGGGCCCAGTTCATATCGTTGGGGCTTGAAGGTTTGGGCTGTCCTTCCATCCAAAAAAGAAGTTCATCGTCATCCTGCAACGGGACCGCGCCCCAGCTCACCGCCACTGATTGAATTCCGGGGGCCGTTAGCAGCGTGCGTTCCAGTTCGCGAAACGCGGCCCGGATTGTGGGCGGGTTGGCTCTTGCCATGGACGGGGCAAGCGTGATGCCGAAAGTCAGCACGTTGTTGGGATTGAAGCCGGGGTCGACTTTCCAGAGCTGTGCGAGGGTGCGAATCATCAGGCCGGCCCCGATGAGCAATACCACAGCCAGCGCCGTTTCCGCTGCTACAAAACTGTTTTGAGCACGAAAGCCGCTGCGGCCTGAACGAGGGTCACCGTCTTTGACGGCGGAAAGCGCCGTCGCATGGGAGAGGCGCAACGCCGGGAATAACCCGAATACGATTCCGCAGAGCAGAGAAACGACAAGAGCAAACAAAAGGACACGCAGGTCCAAAGAGATTTCTTCCACCCGCGGCAGCGCATCAGGCAGTATTTTCAACATCACCGGGGTTGTCCATGCCGCCAAAGCGACACCCAGAACGCCGCCGGCGCCGGAGAGCAAAATGCTTTCCGTGAGAAGCTGGCGAATGATGCGCCGGGCCGGTGCGCCCAGGGAAAGGCGTATGGCAAACTCCCGTTTTCGCGCAATGGAGCGTGCCAGCAACAGATTGGCAACGTTGACGCATGCAATGAGGAGTACGAAACCCACGGAAATCATAAGGACCAGCAGAAAAGGCCTGACCTGGCCAACGACTTGCTGACGAAAAGGAATGAGGCTGGCACCAATGCCTTTGTTGACGTCCGGATATGCAGCAGCAAGATTTGCTGCCACACGATCCATATCATCCTGCGCCTGCTTGAAAGTGATGCCGTCACGGAGCCTGCCAATCAGGTGGATACCCAGGCCGGCGGATCTTTGCCTGAGAAGCGGGTTGCTCCACTGTGCCAGAGGCACGAAAACATCGTAAGCCCTCGAGGTTCGCCCGAGGTCCAATCGGTTCGGCATTACTCCGATAATTGTGTAGTTACGGGCATCAAGCGTAATGTTCTTGCCGAGAATATCCGTTGCTGCACCAAACTTCCGCTCCCAAAAGCTCCTGCTGATCATAACCACCGGCGGAGAGCCAAAATCGTCGTCGGCCGCAGACACGTTACGTCCGAGAATGGGATTGATTCCCAGCAAGGGAAACAGGTCTGCGGTGGTGAATAGCCCGTTGAGCTGTTCCGCGTCACCCGTGCCTGTGAGACTGAATGCATAAGAGCGCCTGGCTGCAAGGGCGGAAAATACACGGTTACTTTTCTGCCAGTCACGAAAGTTGAGGTAGGACACCGATCCGTATTGGAAATTGGCCTTGCTTTCATGCACTGTGATGAGCTGTTCCGGGTGGGCAAACGGTAGAGGATTCAGGAGCACGCCATTGACGACGGAGAAAATTGCAGTGTTCGCGCCGATGCCGAGCGCAAGTGTGATCACGGCCACTATCGTGAACCCTGGATTGCGCCTGAGCATGCGCACTCCGTAGCGCAAATCCTGTAGCAGCACTTCAAGAAAATGCACGCGCCGCGATTCGCGGCACTCCTGCTTAATGGCTTCCATTCCGCCAAACTCGATCTGTGCCTGCCTGCGCGCCTCTTCAGGTGTCTCGCCCGAAGCCACGCGCTCGGCAATCCGTTGTTCCATATGGAAACGCAACTCGGAGTCGAGCTGCTGTTCCGTTTCCTGCTTGCGGAATATTCGCCGGAGCAAGTATCGCATCCTGTTTTTCCTCGAAGAGAGAGCTATTCGGCTGTGCCCAGGATCAATGCCACCGCGCCGGTGATTTGCTCCCAATTGCGCACTTCCGATTCGAGCTGATGGCGGCCTTTCCGGGTAAGCGTGTAAAACTTGGCTTCCCTTCCGGTCTCCGTGTTGCGCCACTCAGCCTGTAGCCAGCCGCGGTCTTCAAGCCGGTGTAGCGCGGGATAAAGCGAACCCTGCTGGACCTGGAATACATCTTTGGAGATCTGCTGAATACGTTGCGAAATGGCATAGCCGTGGACCGGTCCCAAAGCGACGATTTTGAGGATCAGCATGTCCAACGTGCCTTTCAGGAACTCAGATTTGTTGTCGGTCGGCGTCATAGGTTGATGTTCTGCATATTACACCTAGAAGATCGACACATCAAGAGAGACGGTGGCAATGGCGAAAGGTGAGCGAGCATTGGAACCCGCTCACTCAATCCTTACAGGATGCAGCACTGGTGCGGTATGTTTAAAGACGCGGCAAGCGCGAATCGAGCGAAGCCTGAAGGATGAGACTGTAAAGAGGGTGCAACCATGTCAGCATTATCAAAAACAAAAAGAGTGCTCTTTCGAGCGGGTAATCTTAAGCATCCGGTGGCTTGTATTATTTCAATGCTATGTATTGTGGTGCTCTCTGTTGAAGCCCCGGCCATCACACCTTCAACCGCGAACGGGAGCCTGCCGACTGCCAGTCCGGCACCGCAGTCAATCCAGGATTTACGCGTGTGTACATCGCATTGCGCAACGGGCAGGATGGGTCGGGCAAATCCTCTGATGACGCCCGCGATGGCAGCAGTGCCGAAAAGTTTGACCGTATTCTGCGTTGTTACTCAGAAGGCTGCAGCGACCCTTCTTTGCCACAAAAATCCATTTTTAAAACGGACAATCTGATCGTGTGCCTGGGGCCGGGAACATTCCAGACTGAGGGAAGTTACGACTACGTGATCAATGTTCCTCACTCTTCAAATCGGGGCTTCACTCTGGGTAAAGGCTGGAAGGTCCATGGTTCCGGCGTAGACAAAACCACTGTGCAACTCGCTGCTTATTTGCCGGCACGTGCCGTCCCGAATCCGCGCAACGTGCCTGTTGGGACCGCAACAGGTGTGGTGTTCAGCACCAGCTCAGACGATGCATCCGATATTGAAGTCTCTGACTTAACGATTGATGACAGCTATCCCGAGCTGAAATCGCGAGCCAATAGAGAGGGAATCAAGGCCTTGAACCTTGAGGCCCTCCAGTTGCGCTCTGATCGCGGACACGACTGGGTTCATGACATCAATGTTCTTCATACATCGGGAGAGATTGGCGCCATCGAAGAAAAGTGGGAGACTTTTCCGGTCTGGATCTATTCGGTAAAAGTCGGAACCCTGCCCCAGGAGAACGTTGACAACATAATTGAGCGGGTCAACATGAGCAGCTACGGCGGCGGGCAGTGCACTGCCATCGCAGTGGCTAATGCGTTAGCAGAAGTGCGCAATAACAAGGTTGACGGCTACCAGATTGGGTACGGCGGCTGGGCCTTGGGGCCGGCACATTTCCATGACAACATCGCCACCGGGACCGAGGCCGGCTTCAACATCGACAGCTTGGTAAACCGTGGTGTCGTGATCGAGCGCAACCTGATCCTGCGGCCGCGAAAGTATGGAATTGTGATCGGAGGCTCGGCGACCTACGCCGGCTTCGTTATCAAAGACAATACCATCCAGATTGATCAGCCTGGCGTGATTGGCCTGGTGTTTCAGGGCAATGTTACGGGCGCGCTGGTGGAAGGAAATAGTGTTCTCTGGCGCGGCCAGAGTTCATTCGGCAGCTTCTTCTCCAACCCCATCGCCATTCGAAACTATTCCGCGCACTCCGCAGGCGTCAACCAGAAGAACTCATACCGGAACAATAAAATCAGCAGCAATCTCAAAGTTACTTTCAGTGGTCCTTCACGCAAAAGTGAGAGTTGCTTTTTCCAGAACCACGATGAATCGGGCAAGTCGCTTGGATCGCTACCGGACAGCAACAACACCGGTTGCGGGACCAACACGGGTTCTGCGCGGTAGATGGTACAACGGCCGCTGGTTTGCCCTAAATTGCCCGCCTTTATTTACAATAAACAACCGGAGGACCGGATGCCGGCACTTGAGGCTGGAGTACATGCACCTGATATCAATCTTTCTTTTGCGGACGGCAGCAAATTCTCCCTGCGTGAAGCTTTGAAAGCGGGACCGGTCGTAGCCGCATTCTTCAAGGTTAGCTGTCCGGTATGCCAGTTCGCCTTTCCTTATCTGGACCGGATTTATCGCGCGTACAGCAAGAGCGGCAAGTTTATATTTGTCGGGGTGTCACAGGACAATGCAGCCGATACTGAAGGATTTATTCGGCGCTTCGGAGTAACGTTTCCCGTGCTTCTCGAGGAAAAAAGTTACGCAGTCTCCAACTCCTACAAGCTCACGAATGTTCCGACGGTCTTTATGATTGCGCAAGATGGAGAGATCGAGTTCAGCTCGGTAAGCTGGTCAAAGCCGGAGATGCGGGAGTTGAGCCGCAAACTGGCAGAGATAAACAATACCGCACCAGCCAACATCTTCCCGACCGGAGAATCAGTTCCTGAGTTTAAGCCCGGCTGAGAGTCCAAGAATTGAATCCGCGGTCGCGGAAAAGAGCAATAGCATTCAGCAATTAGCCCAGTTGTGAACTGCAACAACTTCGGCGGCTGTGTTCGGCTGATCTGGGGAGGATATGAAGAAACTAACGCTCGCTATTTTATTAACGATAGGGACACTCCTTACGTCCCAGACCAAACCGGGCAAGACCAACGGCTTACCCGCTGCCGCCCAGCAGGCCATGAGTTCGATTGATGCCGAGAAGATCCGGGCAACGGTAAAGTACCTGTCAGATGATTCTTTTGAGGGAAGAGGCACCGGCCAGAAAGGCGGGGACAAGGCCGCCGATTGGATCGCCGCTCAATTCAAGAGCTACGGCCTTCTGCCCGCAGGCGACAGCGGCACGTATTTCCAAAACGTGGGCTTCTACGGAATCACTACGAACCCACAGCAGTCACAGCTCCAGTTTGTTCCCCAATCGGGCGAGCCCATTACCCTGAAATTCGCGGATGACTATGTAACCACAGATCTGACCCACTCAGAAAAATCTGAGATCGATGCTCCCCTCGTGTACGTGGGCTATGGAATTCATGCTCCCGAATATAACTGGGACGATTATAAAGGCGTGGACTTGAAGGGCAAAGTGCTGCTCATGCTGGTGAATGAGCCGCCGTCAGACGATCCCAAGTTCTTCAAGGGCCGCGCGCTTACGTATTACGGCCGGTGGACCTACAAGTATGAAGAAGCGGCGCGCCGCGGCGCGGTCGGCGCCATCCTTATCCATAAGACTGATATGGCCAGCTATCCTTGGGAGGTCGTACGGAACTCCTGGGGCGGTGAAACTTCAGTCCTGAAAGATGACTCCAACCCCAAGTTGAAGGCGGCGGGATGGATCCAACTGGAAGTTGCGCGCAAGCTGGCTAAGGCCGCTGGGCAGGACCTGGACAAGATGATGAAGGAAGCCACTTCCCGCGACTTCAAGCCGGTGGAGCTTAGCGTTCGCGTGAAGCAGACAGTGGTCAGCAAGGTGCGTCCATTTTCGTCACGCAATGTTGTTGGCAAGGTGATGGGCTCGGACAGCCGGCTGAAAAACCAGGCCATCCTGTACACGGCCCACTATGACCATCTGGGGATTCACCCCGATGAGCCCGGCGACAACATCTACAACGGCGCGACAGATAATGCCACCGGCTGCGCTATTCTGCTGGAACTGGCGCGTGCTTTTGCCGGAGCTAAGGAAAAGCCGAAACGAACGGTCCTGTTTGCGTCTGTTACCGCTGAAGAGCAGGGGCTGCTCGGTTCGCAGTATCTGGGAACTCATCCTCCCATACCGTCAAGAAATATCTCGCTGGATCTGAACTTTGATGACATTCAGCCATTTGGAGAGCCGGAGCAACTTGTGGCCTCCGGATCAGAACGTACCACCGTGTATCCGGTAGTTGAGTCTGTGGCGCAGGCCTTCGGAATGGCGATCCAGCCGGACGATCATCCGGAAGCCGGGCACTACTACCGGTCTGATCATTTCAGCCTTGCCCGGGTAGGGGTTCCGGCATTCAGCCTTAATGAGGGGCCGCTCTTCAAAGGCCACGATCTGGCTTGGGGCGAGGAAAAGGAGCGGGATTACGTGGCCCACCGTTACCACCAGCCCTCAGATGAGTACCATCCGGATATGGACTTCACTGCCGACGCCAAACTGGCCAAAGTAGGGATGGCGATTGGTTGGGATGCGGCCGACCAGCCGCAACTGGCAGGCTGGCAGCCTGGAGACGAGTTCGAGAAGGTCCGAAAGGCAGCGCAATCGGCCAAAGGGGCCCTTTAAAGCCATCTTGCCCTGAGCGGCAGCGAGGAAGGGCGCGTTGCTGCCGCCAAGGTGCCCAAGGTAACCTCAGAAAAACCGCCAATTCGTTATAGAATCCAGCTTCTCCCAGAAATATACCGGCAGGTCTATGGCGTTTTCTTTCCTGCAACGCGGGAGCGTGTCTGAGTATGCCCGGCAACTTACGTTGGCCAGCTATGAGCCCTCGCTCGTTCTGGAAGGGCTGATCACCGGCATTGACAATATCCGCCATGACGTTTTTCTCAGTCCAAAGCTCACCGCAGTAGCACAGCTGCATATCTTCAAGTTGATTGCCAAACATGGCAACGTGGAAGACCTGGCCGTAGAAGAGCAGCGTGGAGGAAGGCTTGGCGGCATGCCGGCTCGTGTCCGCGATCTTCAGGGTGCCGGGACTCGCCCCTTTGACCCCTCTGAGTTCAAAAGGCTGCTGAACGAGCTGCACGTGGCCGTGCTGAACCAGGCCAAAGCCCAAAACAGCGTTGCCATTGATCTGTTGTTCCGGCTGGCTCTCCTAAAGTTCCAGCGCGCTGAGTTGGCAAATCAATATGGAAAGGTGCTGGAGCGCTGCCGGGCGCACATGAAAATGTACGAGGGCCCCAGGCAATCGGGAAGCACCACGGTAGTCGAACTGCGCGAGCGCTTTGCCCATTTCCGGATCAATAAAAAGAACGTGCTGCGGCGCGCGGGCCAGGACCTGTTTCAAGTCCTGCGTGATGCTGAAAGGGAGACCCTGGGCAAAACACGGCGTTCTCTCTTTGGCGAGAATGAAAACCATATCTACGATCTTTTTTTGAATCGCCTCCTCTTCGTGGATGATGCTGAAGACAGCTACTTGAATGCAGAGCACTATGTGATGCTCGGCACATTTGAGCGTGACCCGGACCGGCTTGAGGCGATGGATGCGATTATGGGCCGTTTTTTCCATATGCTTGAGTTGGTCAACTCGCCTGAAGACAGCCGCGTTGAAGGCCTTCTGAATGCTTTCGAGAACGCACAGGAAATCATGGCGGCCGGCACTCCTGACGATTCCTCCGCCAAAGGCAAAGCTCAGAAAGCCATTCTCAGCGCTTGGGTGGAATTGCTGGAAAAAGAGAATGTGATGGAGAGAGTGCTGGCGGCTTATGAAGCCGTTCCTCTTCTGGCCCAGTATTCACCGCCCATCAACCCGCAACAACTCAAGAATGCGCTGATCTCGGGCCATGAACGTCGTCGCGTGGAGGCACTGCTGGAAGAGCAGGGAAAAATTTCTCCGGAAAACCTGCACGCCACCGTGCGCAAGCTGAAGGGCACGCGTCCGGCGGAAAAGGCAAGGATCGCGGGAAGGTTTTTCAGCGACTTTATCCGTTTTCATCGTGATTTGCGGAGAATGGGCGTTATAGCTGCAGCCATGGAGACGGTGAACGTCCTTGGCAACGAGAGATTTCGTGAGCTTTCGGCCGTCAACAACACCCTTTATGAATACCTGCTGCCGGAAGAGCAGAAACCTTCCGAGGACAGGGTTATCCATCATGTGGTGCTGAAGGCCGATATTCGCGAATCCACTACCCTCACACGCACTCTCTTTGAGCGCGGCTTGAATCCGGCTTCCTACTTCAGCCTGAATTTTTATGATCCCATCAACAAGCTGCTGCCAAAGTATGACGCGCGCAAGGTATTTATTGAGGGCGATGCAGTGATCCTGGCGCTGTTCGAGCGCGAGGGTGAGGCGGCGGTAGGTGTGGCGCAGACCTGCGTGCTGGCCAAAGAGATTGTGGAAGTGGTCACCGCCTACAACGAGCGGTCTCGCGCGGCGGGGCTGCCCAGTTTGGAATTAGGGATTGGTATCTCATATCAGGATTCAGCGCCCATGTACCTGATGGACGGAACGCGTCCCATCATGATCTCCAAGGCCATCAATGAGAGTGACCGGCTCTCTTCATGCAACAAGGGGATTCGGCCATTGCTGGAAAACCGCGATCTTCTGTTCAACGTCTTCTCGTTCAAAACCATTGACGATGCTGATGCCGGTGGCAACGCCGATGAGTTCCTGCTGCGCTATAACCTGGGAGGAATCCACATCAGCCGTGCGGCATTTGAGAAATTGCGCACGGAAATTTCTCTGCAGGCATTTGATCTGAAAGTGCCTATGATCTGGAAGACAAACACGGCGCGTGTGTATGCAGGCATGGTGCCGCTGGGGCAGGGGCTGTTCCACAGGATTGTGGTCCGTGAAGGCCGAATCGCACGCATTGACCCGCGTGATTTCGCGCTGAAGGAATTTACAGATCAGCTCTATTATGAGGTCTGCACGCATCCTCGCATCTACGCCGCGATTGAGAGCGTCCAGACGGCGGTTGCGGCGGCGGCTCTTTGACCATGTTGACCACCGCGGTATCTAAACAAGCCGTGAAATCCATTAGTTCCTGCTCACTCCATCACAAAATCTTTCACTGCCTTGCCGGAATTGCGCTGCTTGTTTCCGCTTCGCTTTGTTTCGGCAAGCCGCATCCTGCGCCGCAGTCGGACCGCATCCTCATTGTGAAATCCGCGCGCAGTATGACTCTGCTGCGTCAAGGCAAAGTATTGAAGGCCTACAAAGTAGCCCTGGGGTCTGATCCGGTGGGAGCAAAGACGCGCGAGGGCGATGGCAAAACTCCGGAAGGGGAATACAGAATCAGCCAAAAGAATAACCACAGCCAATTTCACCTTTCATTGCGCATCTCCTATCCGAATGAAGCGGACCGGCAACGGGCAAAAAAGTTAGGCGTAAATCCGGGCGGCGATATTTTTATTCATGGACTTCCGCCGCAATGGGCATGGATTGGCGCTGCACATCGCCAAAAAAACTGGACTGCCGGGTGTGTCGCGGTGACCAATGCGGAAATCGAAGAAATCTGGGCCAGTGTGCCAGTGGGAACTCCGGTAGAAATTAAGCCCTAGCTAAAACTGCGATCTGGGAACTCGGAACGGAACGTGCACCACGATCTCTATATCTACCGGAATCCCGTTGCGAGTCCCGGGGCGGAAGCGCCACTTTTCAAGCGCTGCACGCGCATTCTCATCCAGGACGGAATCAAAACCTTCGAGTATACGCAGGTTACTCATAGAGCCGTCACTGCGAATGACGCCGTAGAGAACCACTGTGCTCTCGACGCGGGCCGTGCACGTAAGAAGCAGGATAGGAAGGATCCACCTTGTGCAGTGGCTCCGGAGCGCTGATATCTTCCTCCGTCCCTGGCTGTGAAATTCAGGCGGGCAAAGCGCATAATACAGCTTCCAATAGAAGAGTTGAGATTGGGCATGCTGAGCCGTCCTTGAGAGAGAAATTTTCGGCGACCGCCCCGTTACGCGTGGCGTCCGGCCAGTATTCAGCCGGAGCTGCTGTGAGTCACACTTGTGGAGGGGCAGGGCGAAAAGATCAGCCAGGTTGCGCAGGAAAACACGAAGCCAGGGCTCCGTTTCCACGACAAAGCGAAGAGAACAATCCTTTGCTGTGACCGGCTCCTCCGTCACCGACTTGGTTACCGGCAGCATTTAGCTTGAACTTCCGGGCCAGTAGAAGGATTATAACGTCATTATTTCAAGCTAAAATTATGCATTCATCAGCGCGAAAGTTACTGTTTACCCTGTTTTTGCTACTTAGTACCCTGAGCACAGCACAAGTGGCGAATGCCATGCAGACGAAAGACGGGGCAGAAGCCAATAACAGAGCTGCTGCCAAAACTGCACCGGCAGAAGACATCTCCGGGATGTACAGCTTTCTGCGCGAGGGGGAATTTGTGCAGATCAACCTGGAGCAGAATGGCGTTTCCGGCTACATATCGCGCCAGGGGGACCTCGACAGCGACCGCGGAGCATTCCTGGACCAGTTCTTTGAGAAGGCCTCTGTCGAAGGGCATGATGTTGCGTTCACTACCCGGCCACTGCATGGCGTTATTTTTGAATTCAACGGGCGCTTTGAACGCGGGGCAGCAAAAAGCAAAACGCAAGACGGTTACTACATCATCCGAGGTACGCTGAGTGAAACCGTTTCGGAGGGAGATAAGAAAACGACGCGCTCCCGGGAAGTTGCTTTCAAACTGCTGGGCCAGCCCGCCTGAGGAGAGTGAGAGCAGTAAATCAAAGGACTGAGTGCAGCGTCCCGTCTAGAGCCGCTCCAGAAGATCATCCGGATGCACCGGCTTGGCGAGCAGTTCAAAGCCTTCATTGAGCACGTGGGTCTTCAAAACCAGATCAGCGGCAACCGAGCGACCGCTGATATGCATTACCTTGCAGAGAGGGAAGAGGCTCCGGATGTGTGAGGTTATTTAAAGACCGTTGTTCCCGGCATGACAACATCAGTGATGAGTACTTCAGGTTCAAATCCAGCGCCATTCGGATGGCAGCTTTGCCGGAAAATGCGGCTCGTACCTCATATTTGTGCAGGCTTGTGCAGGCGAAGCAATGCCGCCAGTGTTTCCGCTACGGCCCGGTCATCATCAGACGACCAGAATTTTTGACTTGAGCGCCATTGTTCTTCTTTCCGTCAGCGCTGGTTGCTTATCAAGCGACAAACTCAGGCTGCCCAGGGGCCAGAGCGTCCAGTGAGTGAATTCGTCAAAGTGGCCAGAACCTGGTCGGGGCGGCATCGCACGGCTGCGGCTCCGCTATCAAGGTCGTCAGAACCGCTGTCAGAAATAAAGACCACCGGCGTCGATGGACTATAGCTGCAAATGATCCGAGCCAGGCGGCGCCGGTCCTGATGGGGCATGGTGTGGCAGAGGAGCACCAGATCAAAGTCACCGTTCAGCAGCTTGTCCACAACCTCGTAAGAATCGGAAGCAGCAGCCACCCGGTAACCTTGCGCCTGCAGGGCTGCATTGCGGGCTTTGAGCAGATCAGGATCACGTCCAGCGGAGAGAATCAGGAATGGCATTGGGTTCGCACCTATGTGGAAGTTAAGGTACCCGTAACACCTCATACTAGAGAAACGCCAACTTAAGCCAGCAACACCGGACAGCTTTAAAAAATTCGGACTACGAAGGCGGGGGTTGGAGGTGCGGTCCACCGGGCTGCCTGCCGAGAGCATAAACGCTCTTCAGTCCGGTGGCCCGCGCCGGATAATATGACGCATGAATCAGCCGTTCCGATGTAAATGTGAGTACGCCAAGTTCTGCCGTGAAGTGCACCAAAAATGTGCAACAGCATGAGCAAAGGCAGGTCAGAAGGATTGAAGAATGGATGGAATGGCACCGAACTTTCGTTTGTCGAGGGACATGACGCCAGGGGCGCGAAACGGGCATCGGTGCGTGCCAGACTGGGGTCGAAGAAAAACGAAAGCTGCTTCTCAATTCCTACAACGCAGGCCGGAGAACGCAACATCTGAATTAGACATCGGGGCGCGGAAAACCGCGGCCGCTAACAGGGGAAAACGCAGATGCGGCACACAAAACTAGCACTGTTCATCGCCATCACATTTCTACTCACAACGGCAGCCTGGTCAAGAGACGACAAGCTCACCAATACAGGAATAGCACCCGCAGCCATGGGGACGGTCACCACAAGCAATGATCGCAATGGAAACACGGAGGTGGAGGTAAAGGTGCAACACATGGCGACTCCGCAGTCACTCACACCGCCGGCGCAGACTTATCTGGTGTGGGTGCAGCCTCGCGGGCAGCAGGCGGAATTGCTGGGCGCGCTGCGGGTCAACAGCGACAATCTTGAAGGCAGCCTGAAAGGAACCACAACCTACAAGGACTTTAACGTGCTAGTGACAGCGGAGAACACTACCAAGCCGGATGTTCCATCTGACACAGTGATTTTGAAGGGTACCGTGGAAAGAAAATAAGACGCTTGGAGTTACACCTGAAGGCGGGATTGTGAGTCCCGCCTTCTTTATTGGTGCGAGGCAGGCTGCTCAGTCTGTTACTATTTTGCGCACATGCCTAGCGAGGAGTCCCGTCCAGTTGCTTCGAGGAGAGCTGCTAAATGGTCGCTCGCCATCCTGGTAGCCATCAATATTCTCAACTTTTATGACCGCCACGTCGCCGGCGCAGTGGTTGAGCCGGTGCGGAAAGAGTTCCTGCTCTCTGATACGCAGATTGGCTGGATTAACACTGCTTTCACGGTCCTTTATGGCCTGGTTGGATTGCCTCTGGGCTTAATGGCAGACAGGTTCAGCCGGAAAAAACTGCTGGCGGCGGGCATTGTGGTGTGGGCAGCCCTGACGGCAGGCGCGCGCTGGGTATTCAGCTATCCCATGCTGGTACTCACGCGCTTGGGCGTAGGAGTGGGTGAGGCCACGTGTGCTCCGGCCGCGACGAGCTGGATCGGCGATCTCTATCCTCCAGAAAAACGAGCGAGACCCCTGGCGATTTTCATGCTGGGGGTTCCGGTGGGCGGGGCGCTGAGCTTCTTCTTCAGTGGTCCGATTGCGCAGCGATTTGGCTGGCGAGCCGCCATGATGCTGGCCGCAGTGCCGGCTTTGTTGCTGATCCCGCTGCTGCTTGCCTTGGGGGAGCCGGTACGGGGCGCGGCAGAGAAGAAAGAGGCGCTTCCCGCAGGCTCGATTCGACAATTGCTGGCCGTTCCCACGTTCTGGTGGATCGTGATTTCCGGTGTGCTGGTAAATTTTGCACTTTATGCCATTGGGACTTTTCTGCCTGCATTGTTTGGGCGCGTCTATCACATGAAAGTCGGAAAGGCAGGCATTAGTACCGGGATCGTCTACGCCGTGGGAGGACTCCTGGGAGGTCTGATCGGAGGCAATCTGGGGAATTCGCGGCTCTGCCGGGCACCGGGGGGGCGCATGCTGATCGCGGCCGTTGCTTCGGCTGTGGCGGTACCGTTTTCCTATTTCGGTATTGCGGGCAGCTCTGACCTGAATCAAAGCATAGTCTTGCTGGCGCTGGCATACGGCCTGCTGAATATGTATTACGGGCTGGTGTATGCATCGCTTCAGGACATTGTGGTTCCGGCTTTGCGCGGAACCAGCATGGCGATTTATTTCGTCGTAATGTACCTGGGTGGCGCTTCATGGGGCACAGTCATTATCGGCAAGCTGAGTGACCACTTTGCCCGGAATGCTGCACTACTGGCGGGCTCTGCCAAAGTGACGGAGGTGTTCCGGGCTCTTGGTTTGCAAAAGGCCATGCTCGCGGTTCCGGTGTTATCGATCGCTCTTGCCGTGGTTCTCTGGGCTGGATCCAAAACGATTGGCGATGACATTCAGCGCAGCAGATCAGCAGCAGCTAAATCAGCGATGCAGGAGAGCGGAGCTGCCCTATGAACTTGTTCTAGTTCGATGCTGCTGCTTTCTCAACCTGGCGCGGCGCGCGCGATATGGTCAGCGATCTGAATCTAAGGGACTGGACACATAAATTCCTGTCCGGATTGGCTGGATCAAACAAGACAAATACAGGGTTGTATTCAAGCTTTCCTGCGATACCACCGTGATAGCCGGTTTCCGGCCGGATAAAGCAATATTGCCTATCGTCAACCACTTTTCCCCAGGTAACTGCGGCCCGGCAAAAGAAGTGCTGTTCCTCATACCAGAAAATCACAACGCTGATTGCCCGCATTCCCAGCATGAAACCGATGTAAGTGCTGAAGATGGGATATTGCGCGAACAGATCTTCCACACCGGGTATTCTGGCCAGCAAAACATAAAATGCAACGACAGAAATCAACAGCCAGCGCCCGAGTTTATCCCAACCGGCGAGGTGGAAGGTGCAGGTGAAATGCGTGCCGAAATCCGCACTTGAGGTTTCAATACCGCCAATCATCACCCTTTCACCATCAGTCGGCGGCGCAGAATAGGGCAGAGCACACTCGAGCTTAGGCAGGACGAGAAAGCCGATCAGCACGAATCCGAAAATGACGAGCGCCGTGACTGCAAAAACGAACCTGGGGCTTCCCAGGACGACACTGATACTCAGCGCCAAAGCGAAGATCACAAGCACGAGACCTTGCAGACGGGTCACCGACAGTCCCCCTGGCTGGCCGGATTCCAGCTTATGTCTTTATTTTAATCCCGAGTTCCTTCAGTTGGGCTTCGCTCACGGGTGTGGGGGCGTCCACCATTAGATCCACCGCTTTTGCGGTCTTGGGGAACGGAATGACCTCACGCAGGCTTTCGGCGCCCGCCAGCAAAGGGCCACGCTCGCGATTCCCGTGTTATCAATCGCTCTTGCTATGGTGCTCTGGGCCGGATCACGGACAACTGGAGAGGACATTCAGCGGAGCAGGACCCGGCAAAATCGGCGGTGCAGGAGAGCGGAGTGGCTTAGTATCCGAATATTGAACAGATCAGGTACCAAAATCTCACGCTCTCATTTGAGTGAGATTGAGCCATACACTAAACGTGCAAGGATTAGTCCGCCCAACAACGCGATAGAAATGCTCAATAAAGTACCGATCAAGAAATATTCTGCAAATCTTGCCTGCTTCAATTCCGGGAATCTCGCTATTGATTTTCCGGTCAGTATCAAGCCAATCATGGCGGGAGATTGCGTCATCACAGCCGTAATAACAAGAAATCGCTCTACCCAACCGATGTACATCCCTGCGTTACGCAGTTCTTGTTCACTTTCGGTAGAATTTAAAGGCCTCTCTACCTCAATAGAATTAGTTAAATACCGCACGAAATACCCCCCGGCAAAAATCGTCAGTGTGTAAACGACTCCCACCATGAGGCCCCGTTCTCTTGACTGAACGGACCACGTGAACTGGGTGGCAAGTTGATGCCAAGTTATAACACCCAACGATCGAGCGAGCAAAACCATCGTTAAAAAATGGAGCAGTTGGTCTGCAATGAAAACGGTTGTGGAATCAGCAACCAGCTTTCTAGAGATACTGGTACGCTTCACGAAATCAATTACCAAATGAATGCTGACATAACCGAGCAGTAAAATTTCAATGTGGATCGAGAAGATGTCTCGACTGAGAAAGCAAAGCGATCCAGCAAGTAAGGCGTAATGGACCAGTCCGTGCTCAACATAGCCCCGGATTCTAGTTTTTGCGGCGATCATTCGTTCACTTTGAAGCACAAAATCGCCCAGGCTGTGTGCCAGCAGAATAGCCATAAAGGTTGTATTAAACGGATGCATATTTATGTGCAAAGCTTCTAATTATGTACAAATATGTACATTATCATTTTAAAGAGCCAAAATGGCGTTCCAATAACCCCCTGATTGTTTTCTGTGTTTCCTCTATTTGCCAATAGTATGCCCGTCTTAGGTTACGGGACACGGTTGACTGGTCCAATTTCATTTTTTGTGCTGTTAGCTCTTGACTTCCTGTCGCTATATAGGCGTTGATCGTTTGCCATTGTCTTGACGATGTTGAGCGTAGCAACGTGTCCTGAAGTAAATATATTGTGTTAGCTGTTTGATCGAAATCATGCGTCTTCGAGGAGAATTGGGTCAGCCTTCGAAATCTTGCAGTTTCTTTCTTCAGAAATTCAGATGCGGTCCTTGCACGCTCAAAAGCCTCGCCTCCCGAAAAGACGTTTACCGGGACCTTATACGGTTCACTGACATGGCCAATTCCTACAGCTATCCACAGCTGCATGGGAAAAAAAAACCTTCGGAGGTCAATAATTATCTGTGGAATATGAACTACATGCGTGAGGATGACCTCAAATTCATCCCAAGCCGTTACCGCATAATCAGATATGATGAGCTTTTGTTGAAGGTGCAACTTTGATATTGGCTTCAGCTTCTGATCACGTTTTTTTCTGAAGTCACTTATTTTGCGGGAATTCACAATATCCGTCGTGAGCACAGCATAGATTTTTAGGCCATGGAGGGGATGGTTGCACAAAACTGTGCAAAAGCCAATATATGTATAAAAATGTGCAACATCATCGCTGCGTGACTTTAATCCCGAGTTCCTTCAGTTGGGCTTCGCTCACGGGTGTGGGGGCGTCCACCATTAGATCCACCGCTTTTGCGGTCTTGGGGAACGGAATGACCTCACGCAGGCTTTCGGCGCCCGCCAGGATCATGACAATGCGGTCCAAGCCCAGGGCGATGCCGCCGTGTGGAGGCGTGCCATACTCCAGAGCCTCAAGGAAGAAGCCGAAACGCGATTTGGCTTCTTCTTCGGTCATCCCCAGAGCGCTGAAAATCTTCTTCTGAATGTCCTGGCGATGGATACGGATGGAGCCAGAACCGAGTTCAGTTCCGTTGAGCACCACGTCGTAGGCGAGCGAGCGCACGGCCCCGGGATCGGACTCCAGCTTGTCCATGTCCTGCTCATGCGGTGACGTGAACGGATGGTGCGCGGCGTTCCAACGCTTCTCGCTAGGATCATATTCAAACATGGGAAAGTCTGTCACCCAAAGCATGTGAAACCCACCCTGATGAAAGGCGTGGTGGCGCTCTGCGTATTTGCGCGCCAGCTCTACGCGGAACTGCCCGGCTGCCATATAAACGGCATAGTCCGGACGCGTGGCGGACCCTTCCTGCTGTGAAGGGCCACCGACCAGCACCAGCAGGTCATCAGGCTGCATGCCCGACATCTCACGAATTTTTCCCGCCGCCTCAGGAACGGACTTTTCCAGGCGCTTAAGGTCGTCAATGAGGCGGGCTTCTTTGCGCTCGCCGAAAAGCGGACGGTTATCGTCGCGCTCCTTGCGTGACAGCTCCCCAATCTTGGGAATGCGGATTGCCACAACCGGAAGATCAGGGTTGAGCTGCAGGGTTTGCAACTGCTCGGCGGAGAAAGCTTGGCGGACGTCCGTGAGTTTGGGTAGACGGAGGTCAGGTTTATCAATCCCGTACTGGCGGATAGCCTCGTCATAGGTCATGCGCGGAAACGGCGCTTTCAACTCGTATCCTGCGGCTTTGAAGGCGGCCTGGAGGAAGCCTTCCACCACTTCAAAGACGCGGTCGGGCTGCGGGAACGTCATTTCCAAGTCGATCTGGGTGAATTCCGGTTGGCGATCAGCGCGCAAGTCTTCATCGCGGAAGCAGCGCACAATCTGGAAATACTTGTCGAACCCGGAGATCATCAGTATCTGCTTGAAGAGCTGCGGCGACTGCGGCAGGGCATAGAACTTGCCGGGATAGACGCGGCTGGGCACAAGATAGTCGCGTGCGCCTTCGGGCGTGGAGCGCGTCATGAACGGTGTTTCAATTTCGAAGAAGCCAATGCTCGCAAGGTAATTGCGAATCGCCAGCGCGACCTTGTGGCGCAGCTCAATGTTGTACTGCATGGGTTCGCGCCGCAGGTCAATGTACCGGTACTTCAGGCGCATCTCTTCATTCGCCAGCACCGGATCACCGGGCAGAAACGGCGGCACTTTGGATTCGTTCAGCACCTTCAGTTCAGTTACCACGACTTCAATTTCACCGGTGGGGATGTTGCGGTTGATGGTTCTGGAGTCGCGCTTGCGCACCGTGCCGATGGCAGCAATCACATATTCATTGCGAAGCTGGCTGGCTTTGTCATGCAGGGCGGTATTGTCGCTGCGGTCAAAGACGAGCTGGGTTAGACCCGTGCGGTCGCGGACATCAATAAAGATGACGTTGCCCAGATCCCGGCGGCGGTTTACCCAACCCATGAGCACAATCTGCTGCCCCGCGTTTTCAGCGCGCAGCTCTCCACACCTGTGCGTGCGACAAAGATCACCTAAAAAGTCGAGCGACAAAACAATTACCTTCCTGTTGGTGGAATCGCAGAGCGAATAGCTAAGGTTTTGATTATAAAGGCTTGCTGGGTCGTCATGTTTTCAGTTTCAAAGCAAGTTCTTCGCGAGCAACCGTGATTAGCTCGCCCGTATTCAGATCTTTCAGTGCGAACTGCCCGGAAGCAATTTCATTTTCACCGACGAAGAGGATGAATTTTGCGCTGCTGCGTTCGGCGGCTTCAAACGATTTTTTTACACGGAAGGTTTCATCTCCCAGCTCAGTAGCGATCTGCTGCTTGCGCAGGTCGCGCGCGATCACCGCGGCTTCAGCGTTCATGCCGATGCCGAGCGGAGCAACGTAGACACGCGGCGAGAGGTCCGGGATGCCGATGCTTTCCTCCGCCTGAAGCGCCAGGACGAAACGGTCAAGACCCAGGGCGAAGCCGATGCCGGGGGCTTTGGGGCCGCCGAGAGCCTCTGAGAGGCCGTCGTACCGTCCGCCGCCGAGCAATGCGCTCTGGGCGCCGAGCCCGCCATGGGTGAATTCAAAGGTGGTGCGGGTGTAATAGTCCAGGCCACGCACCATGCGTTCATTTACCTGGTAGGGGATGCCGACGTGGTTGAGGATCTTCTTGACCTCATTGAAGTGCTCGCGGCAAGGCTCGTCGAGGTAGGCGGAAATTTTGGGCAGCGATTCAATAATGGGCTGGTCTTCAGGGACTTTGCAATCAAGCACACGAAGCGGATTGGTCTCGGCACGGCGCTGGCAGTCAGCGCACATTTTGTCCTTCACCCCTGCGAGTGCCTCGCGCAACGCTTGGTTGTAACGCGCGCGGTCATCGGCGCAGCCTACAGAATTCAGTTGCAGTGTCCATTCCTTGATTCCGACTTCGCGCAGCAGGTGAGCGAGCATAGCGATGATTTCGGCGTCGCGCGCGGGCGACTCGCTGCCGGCTGAAGGCGGCCCAAGGACCTCGGCTCCAATCTGGTAGAACTGGCGGTAGCGGCCCTTCTGCGGGCGCTCGCGACGGAACTGAGGGCCTATGTAGTAGAGCTTCTGCAGTTTGCCCGTATCGCCCATCTTGTGCTCGATGTAAGCGCGGACAACACCGGCGGTGTTTTCAGGACGAAGAGTGAGTGACTGAGATTTCTCGCTCTGCGCGCGGGCACGGTCTTCCCAGGTGAACATCTCTTTGGAAACGATGTCGGTTTCCTCACCTACACCACGGGCAAAGAGTTGGGTATCTTCAAAAATCGGGGTCCGAATTTCCTGAAAAGCGTAGCGATGAAAAATGTCGCCGCTGGCCTGCTCCACGAACTGCCAAAGCGCAGTATCGGGAGGCAGGATATCGCGGGTGCCGCGGACGGATTTGATAACACCAGCCATTAGCAATTAGCCAAACCGGAGTCTTCAAGCATTGACTCAGTTTTGAAAGGAAAGGGATATGCAGCCATGAATGGTCTCGCGGAGATTCCTCAGCAGTTCTCGAAACGTGTCCCCTTGCGTCGCACAACCAAGAATATCGGGGACCTCCGCCCCATAGCCGTCTTCTTCCGCCTCGTGTATGACGACCTTCACCTTCATTTCAGCCTTGAGTTCCAAGGAAATTCTTTCTTGTAGACCTGCGTATAGTCTAAATAATTTTTCGCGTACATCATGATCATCTGTTGGGTTTTCTCATCGTCAGTCTTCTTGCGGAATTTGCCGGGGACACCGGCCCACAAGGAGAAGGGCTCCACGACGGTGTTCTCGGGAATCACCGTTCCCGCAGCAATAATCGAACCTTCGCCGATCTTCGCATTATTCAGGATCACCGAACCCATGCCGATAAGACAACGGTCGCCGATGGTGCAGCCGTGCAGGGTGACCGAGTGACCCACGGTAATCCAGTCACCCATGTTGACGCCATATTTGTAGCGCATGCCGTGCAGCACGCTGCAATCCTGCACGCTGCAGTTTTTTCCTATGCGAATGGCAAAGACGTCACCGCGGATCACCGCGTTCATCCAGACGCTCGAATTTTCGCCAACCTCAACGTCACCAATGATCTGGGCAGACTCGTCGATGTAGCAGCTTTCGTGAATACGCGGCGAGATTCTCTGATAAGAGCGGAGCATAGCGGTGAATTTTAGAAGGTAACATGCAGGTGCAATGGCGGCAAATGGGAGAGCTCTGGATGCCAAGAACAACGGGCCATTCGAAAAGGCGGGACTTACGTGACAGCGTTATCGCAGAGGGCATTCGTTGAAGATCAGGTGGCACAGGCGCCCTCGCCTGTGCAAATCAAAATGGCTGCAGAAAAAGATGCTTGTTCCTGCAGCATTACGAGGAAGCCTGTAATGATGCTTGAAACCTGGCAATGCGGGAAATCTTGCTGACCTTCCGCGAAGCAGCAGCGGAGCCGATCCTTCACCCGCCCGTCGAATCCAGTCGCAGGTTTCAGATGGTGAAAGGCGCGGCGCTTTCAGGATGGAATCCTCTTTGGGGAAAGAGCCGGCACTGATACCCTGGGCTTCGTAGAGGCTAAGAGTTCACAGGCGAGGCGCCCTGTGCCACCCCCCATATATTGCGCCGGCTTACTATTTCGAAAGTACCGCAGCGTTCAGAGAGAGCGTGAATTGCGATCACGACGGGATAAATCAAAACCGACGAACAGGAATAGATCGGACGTTCCACGCCTCTGCTATTCCGAGTACTTACCGCAATTCCAGTCCCATCATCTCTGTCACCAGCGCCCAGCGTTCCCAGGCGTAGCGCCAGATAGAGACGGAATGCAGATGCGCGAAGGAGTGGAAATCGCGTTCATTCATAGCCATGCCTTCGTCCATGAGGACTTCGCTCACAAAGTCACAATCGTTACAACGAACTATGTAAGGACTATTCGCGGCCATGTATCTAGAGTTAAGGGGGTGCACCGAGTCTGCTGCATTGCACTTACCTTTGCACTAGGGTGGTTAACCTAAGGGTTAACGCTAATTTGGCTTATGTATCGTGGGGACTGCAAAAATTCCGCGGAAGGGACAATGTTGCGGGAGAGCGGCTACCGAGCACTCATGATGCGGGCCTTGATTTCATTTTCCCAGATGATATTTCCCGGCTCCATTGACTCCACCCCCACTTGTCCAGCCTGGGAAGTTCCGGCCTGACCAATCCAAATCACTTTGTATTTGGCGCGCCGGTTCTGTCGCTGCATCCAGATTACCTGGCCCACCTTGGAAATCCCCGGCAAGGCGTTGAGGCGAGCGCCGACCAGAGAAATCTCATAAGTACAACAACTGTGCCAATCCGTCGCAGTGATATCGGGAGAGACTTTTACAGACACGGCAATGTGGAGTCTCTGTTCCTGCCGAGTATCAACCGCAGCGGCGGAGGATTTTGCAGCAGAACCTGACGTTAGAACCGGGTTTTCGGGCATACACAGCGATATTGCGATACCGAACCGTGGCCGTCAATATTACTTTCGTTTGAATTTGGGTGAAACGCAGGCGAAGAAGCATAGCCCATCGATAAACTTTGTGAAGCAGACCTGCCCGGAAAGTTCAGGCCAGTTTGGCGGCTCGCATCAGGTACTAAAGTACGATTGCGAATATTGCTAAACGGCTCAGCTTTACAAATCTTTTCTGGGTGTTGAGCTTTCTTTCTATCAGGGGGCAAGTGTTTCTGAGATGATTAATTCCAACGCAACTTCCGCCAGATTCTTCAAGGCGCCCCAAGTGAAATATCCGCAGAGCCAATCTACTGCGAGAAATCAGTTACAGATTAGTCAACTATACCAGCGGAGTTGCGGGCCTTACAGTGAAATGAATGGCCCTTGTGGAGCGAAATACTGATGAAACGCAACAGAATTTTTGGATTACTGACGACGATTGTGGCGCTGGGCCTGACAATAGCAGCCCAGCAAACTTCTGGCAGTGCCGGTGTCACGCGCAAAACCGGCTCGGTGCAATCAATCCAGGGCAACACGCTTCTGTTGAAGGACGATGCCGGCCAGGAAATCAAAGTCACCATTCAAGAGAATGCTCGGATTCTGCGTGTTGCGCCCGGCCAGACTGATCTCAAATCGGCTGTGCCCATGACGGCGTCTGATATTCAGGCCGGCGATCGCATGCTGGTGCGCGGGCAGGCAGGCGACAGCGCTGACTCGGTGCTCGCCTCTTCCATCATCGTGATGCGGAAGGGCGATGTGGCGCAGAAGCAGCAGCAAGACCGGATGGAGTGGCAACGCCATGGAACCGGAGGAATTGTCTCTTCCATTGACAGCGGAGCTGGAACCGTGACCTTGTCCCTTACACCTACCCAGAATATGGTTGTAAAGACCACTCCACAAACCAGCTTTCTTCGCTACGCGCCCGTTTCGGTGAAGTTTGAGGACGCCGTCAAAGCTCAATTCAGTGACATTAAAGTTGGCGACCAGTTGCGCGCACGGGGCACACGCACCGCTGACGGCAAGGAATTGACCGCGGATGAAGTAATTTCCGGCACCTTCCGCAACATCGCCGGGACCATTACCGGCATAGATGCGGGGGCATCGACCGTAACCATCAAGGACGTCCTGGGCAAGAAAAAGGTAAAGGTGAAAATCACTGGCGATACGCAAATGCGTAAACTGCCCGAGCAGCTGGCGCAAAGAATCGCTTTCTTTTTGAAATCGCCTGAGGCTGCTCAGGCTGCCGCTGCACGTTTTCAGCAGCGTGCAGCTGGCGGGCAGCGCCCGGGAGGAGGCTCTCCTGATTTTCAGCAGATGATCAACCGTCTGCCTGCGGTCACGCTTGCCGATCTCAAGAAGGAAGACGCCGTCATGATTGTTTCCACGCCGGGGACGGGGAACTCGGAAGTAAGCGCCATCACGCTGCTGAGTGGTGTTGAACCGATTCTGACTTCCAACACATCACAGGCCGCGGCGCTGCTCAACGGCTGGAACCTCTCCGCTCCAGCCGGAGATGTGGGACCACAATAAAGATGAGGAGCTACATGAGACACTGGCCGGTGGCTGCGTTGGGAAGATTGCTCGCGCGCATCCTTGTTTTTTCATTTGCTGTTTTTATGTTCTCTGCGCCTGGAGTTGCCCAATCGGCGGCGGGCGGCTTGCGCGGGCAGGTTCTGGATCCTACGGGCGCGGTGATCCCCAATGCCGAGATCAGCGTCAAGGATGCAAACGGCCGCACGGTCACGACCAAATCGGATGGTGTGGGCAGCTACACAATAAAGAACCTTACGCCAGGCAAATACAGCTTAACTATCAGCGAAAAAGGATTTCGGCCGAATGTGCAGGAAGTTGATGTGGCCGCGGGTCAGGACAAAAAGCTGAACTTCACGCTGGAAGTTTTTGTGGAAGAAGAACACGTGAATGTAGAAAGCGATTCGCCAGGGATCAGCGTGAACCCGGAAAGCAACTCAAACTCACTGGTGCTGAGCGGCAAGGACCTGGATGCGCTGTCCGATGATCCTGATGAGTTGCAGGCGGAATTGCAGGCGCTTGCCGGACCTTCTGCGGGACCCAACGGAGGCCAAATCTATATCGATGGATTTACGGGCGGAGAGCTTCCTCCCAAGTCCTCCATTCGCGAGATCCGAATCAACCAGAACCCGTTCTCGGCCCAATATGACAAGATGGGCTACGGCAGGATCGAGATCTTTACCAAGCCGGGAACGGACCAGTTTCATGGCCAGTTTTTCCTGAATGACAACCACTCAATTTTTGATGCCCGCAACCCGTTTTCACCGGAAAAGCCGGATTTCGATTCACAGATTTATAACGGGAACATCAGTGGGCCCATCACCAGGAAGGCCTCATTTTTCTTCTCAGCGCAGCGGCGCAATATCAATGACGTGTCTGTAGTGAATGCGGTTGTGCTGGATCCTTCTTTTGACCAGGTCCGGTTCACGCAGAATGTGGTCAATCCCCGCGTGCGCACCAGCATCAGCCCGAGATTTGATTTCCAATTCGGCGCGAACAACACGCTTACCGCGCGCTACCAGTTCACCAGGACTGATGAACAGAACAACGGGATTGGCCAGTTCAATTTGCCATCGCAGGGATTGAACCAGAGCAACACCGAGCATACCATCCAAATCAGTGATACTCAGACCCTGGGTGCGCATGCGGTGAATGAAACGCGCTTTGAATACCAGCGCGTGCGCAATGACCAGAACTCACTCAACTTTGGTCCCACCGTTTCAGTGCTGGATGCATTCACAGATGGCGGCAATGCCCAGGGAATTGTGGCTGACAAAACCGACCATTACGAACTGCAGAATTACACGTCAGTGAACCGGGGAACGCATTTTATGCGTTTCGGCGGACGCCTGCGAGCCACGCGCGAAGCCGATAACTCAACCCAGAATTTCAACGGGACGTTTACCTTCAGTCCGCCCAACCCGAATGACCCGACCTTGTCGCCCACGTGCAAAAACATTCTGGCGGCAAACCCAAGGTTCAGCTCTCTGGATGCATTCAGTGTCACGCAGCAGGGGCTGGCCGCTAACCTTTCAATGCAGCAGATACGAGATGAATGCGGAGGTCCGAGCCAGTTCTCAATTACCACCGGGCAGCCGCTGGTTGCGAACACGATTTTTGATGCGGGTCTCTACGCCGAAGACGACTGGCACTTCCGGCAGAACATGACACTGAGCTACGGACTGCGCTACGAAACGCAGAATGATATTGGTGATCACGCGGACTGGGCGCCGCGGCTCGGGTTTGCCTGGGGACTCGGAGGAAAGAAGGGCGGGCAGCCCAAAACTGTTCTGCGTACTGGCTTTGGCATCTTTTACGACCGTTTTACCCAGAACCTGATTTTGCAGGCACAGCGCCTCAACGGCGTGAACCAGCAGCAGGTTATTGTCAACAACCCGGACTTTTTCCCGAGTATTCCAACGGCGCTCGCTGGACTGCCAACTGCTACGCCCACGGTCTACCAGATCTCGCCCAATCTGCAAGCGCCGTACACGATTCAATCAGCGGTTTCGCTGGAGCACCAGGTCAGCAAATCTGCCACGGCGACTCTGACTTACATCCACTCGCGTGGCGTGCACCAACTGGTCACGCTCAATGTAAACGCGCCAGGTGATCCTGCGGATCCCAACAGCCGTCCAAATCCCAACGCGGGCAACATCTATGAGTACGTCTCAGGCGCGGATTTCAAAGAGAACCAGCTCATGGGGCATGTGAACATCCGGGCTGGCCAGAAACTGTTGCTGTTCAGCTTTTACAGTCTGAGTTTTGCCAACAGTGACAGTGCAGGAGCAGGAAGCTTTGCTACCAACTCGCGGGACATCAGCGCCGATTATGGGCGCGCCTCATTTGATGTTCGCAGCCGTTTGTTCTTTGGCGGAAGCATTGGACTCCCGCACGGGTTCCGCGTGAGCCCATTCATGGTGTTCTCTACGGGCGATCCCTATAACATCACCACCGGAACTGACCTGAACGGCGACTCGATCTTTAATGACCGCCCCGCGTTCGCTACGGACCTTACGCGTTCCAGCGTGGTGCAGACGCCGCTTGGCGCTTTTGATACAGCGCCAATCCCCGGACAAACGATTGTGCCCATTAATTTCGGAACCGGGCCGGCTCAGTTTACTTTTAACATGCGCATGGCCAAGACAATTGGCATCGGACCGAAAGTGGAAAGCTCGAATCCGCGGCAGCACGACCAGGGTGGAGCAGGTCCACATGTGGAGCGCCATGGAGGCGGAGGGCCGCGAGGCGGTGGTCCGAGAGGGGGCGGTGGTCCGTTTGCAATGGGTGAGCAAACCAGCCAGCGCTACAGCCTCACCTTCAGCGTAAGTGCGCGCAACCTGTTCAACGTGGTCAATCCGGCAACACCGATAGGAAACCTGAGTTCACCATTGTTTGGACAATCCATAGGCCTTGCCGGCGGACCATTCAACACTCAGTCAGCGAACCGCCGTATAGATTTGCAGATGATGTTTGCGTTCTGAGTTTCTTGTAGCGATCTGAAGTGGAAAGTTCTATGCGGATCGCCTAGGCCAGATTAGGTTCAAGGCTGGCGGCAAGCGCATGAACTTTTTTATCGGCTGAAGAGCGCGCAAGTTCCAGCGCGCTTTCCACGCGATTGATTACTTCCGTGACAATGTCAACAGCGTCAAATCTCTCCTGCAGTACCGCTTCGGCAATCCCGGCACTCATCGCAGGTGCGCGGTCCGTCCCCGGAATCTTGATGGCGGCCATCACCTTCCGCATTTTCTCCACCACCAGAAATGCGTTTTTCTCAATTGTGTCTGAGAGGACCAGCGCAATCGTGGTGAGATCATAGCGCACCGCCACATCGTTCTGACGGATGTGCGATGCGAGTGATTGGCCGACCTGCTGCATCATGGTCTCGACTTGCGCTTCTCCTATTTCTTTCACCAGAACGGAAGCTTTGCCAAAGTGAAGCAGCATGAGGCTGAGCGGAATTTGCTGTTGCAGGGAGCGCTTCACTTCCGAAAGGAGAACATCCAGGTACGACGAGCGCTTCAGCAGTCCGGATTTTTCGTCAGTCACGGCCAGAGTCTTCATCAAGGTGCGAAGGCGGGCATTGGCCACGGCCTGCACTACCTGCTCTGCGAGCGTATTCAAAACTTCAAGCTCAGTAGGCCGCCACTGCCGCGCGCTGGTCTGCTCAAGAATAAGGATTCCGGATTGCTGGCCCGAATCAAGGAGCGGAACCGCTACCATGGATTCAATGTTCAGGGCTTCTATCTGTTCCTTTGCGGAAGATAGTTCCGGCGACTTGCGAGCATTTGCAATCGTAACCGCACCGTTCGCTGCAATCTGCTGGCCCACTGCAATCAGCTTCACAATCGACATCACGTCTGACTGCTTGATTCCCGGCGCACAAAATTCCAGGGCGGCGGATGGAGGTTTGCCCGGCGTGCACAATCCGGCAACGCATCGGCTGGCATTAAAGTGGCGCCCGATTTCATTCACTGCGGTGAAGAGGACGCTTTTGACGCTAGCCTGGCGATAGATGTTGCGGGTGATATCCGTAATGCGGGCGAAGTTGTCCATCGCACTTTCGCCAGCGGCAGCGGACGGCGGCGCAGAACCGTGGGCGCTTGCGGTGGAACCGGGGACAGTAGCTGCCTTTGATGCTGCAGCCTGATACGGTGGAGTGAAGCCGGCCACAAGATAAAGGTTGCGGAGCTTTTCGTTGTTCTGTTCCTCACGCGGATACTGCTTATTGATACGCTCAATCTGCTCCAGAGCCTTGGGCTTCATCCCGTATTGCAGGTAAAGCTCGGCTTGGAGAATCAGGTCTTCTAGCACATGCGGATCGGATGCAGCGGCAGAACTGGCAGGCGCCGGCTCATGCGCGCGACCGGGCCCAGAGGGAGCATGCGCTGGCGTGGAAGAAGCAGCGGATCCTTTAGGCGACTTGGCAATCTTCTGGAAGCGATTAGCCACGCGATTGAACAGGTTTTCGTCGACCCGCCCGCGTAGCATCTCCAGGCGGCGAGAATGGCCGGATTCGTAAGGATCGAGTTCCGCGGCGCGGTCCAGGGTCTCTGCGGCTTCGCGAAAGCGGCCGCCGTCGCAATAAAGCTGAAACAGGCGCAGGAGAATGCGGCTGTATTCCTGCTCGCGTCCCGCGTTGCTGAAGACGCTCTCCATATACTCAGTGAACTGGAGAGTGGGTTGACGCCGGTCAGACATTTCAAACATTGCCGTAAGGAACTCACGCCGGCGTCCAGCGCGCGTTTCATGATCTTCAATTTTGCGGGCCAGAGCCAGCGCTGCCGCATTGTCGCCTGTGTCCAAATAGACGCCCACCAGGGCTGCAATTTCTTCCAACTGCTGCGGGTCTTTGACAAAGAGCTCCCAGGAATGCGGCTCAGCTTCTTTGGGTCGGCGCGCCGCCATCAGCGCATGCGCGTATAGTTCACGGATTTCCGGCGTGCTCTGGAACCTGGTGACAACGGGCGTGAGCACATCAATGCATTCAGGCAGCTGATTTTTGGCGAAGAGACCCCGGCTGTACTGGAAAACTGCCTTCAGGTTCATGGGGTCAAGATTGTAGGCGCGCTCATACCATTGGAAGCCTGAGCCGGGCGACGCCTCACCACGGACTTGACCCAGCTGTAAAAAATTGGCCGCAGCCACACGGCCTTCGCCCATGAGTGCGGCTTTTTCTCCCGCCCGCTGGTAGTTTTCCGCCGTGGGAGAGAGTTCAACAATGCGTTTGGCGGCGGCAAGCACCTGTCCATTCTTGCGTTGCTTCTCAAATCCGGCCAAGGCGACTTCATAGGCGGCCAGCGCCTCGTGCTTGTCTTTCCTCTCAACCAGTTGCGCGTAATGAAAGGTTTGTAGCGCAGTTGGGACAGAGATCTTGGCCAGCTTTTTGTACGTGACAATGCCTTTGGCGACGTCGCCAATCTCGGCTTCCTGTTCAAACATGGAACTCAGCAGGCCGGCAGCTTCAGTACCGCGGCCCAGTGCAAGGCAGAGGTCAGCAGCGGTCTGGCGGACCTGCTCATTTCGGGGTTCGTCCTGGAGAATCGAAAGATATTCATCCAGGGCGGCTTCCGCCTTTCCTCTTTGCAGGTACTTTTCCGCTTTGTCGAGTCGCTTGGAGATGTCCGGCATTGCAGCGCGTTTGCCTCAACTTCCTAAGACAGGGCAGGCCAAGGTGAGTCGAGGAAAAGGTAGTTTCATTCTAAGCGCAATTGTACGCACGCTCAATGCTGCCAGAGTAACCGACAGTGTGTGTCCTTCCCCGCAAGAACAAACGCTTGAGGAAACGCTGGCTATGGCGCGCAACTGCATGTATAAAGGCGCGAATGGCTGACCAGGAGCACGGACTCAAACAAGAGCTGAACGCTCGCCAGATGGCGATGGTAGCCGTTGGAGGCTCCATCGGTACCGGGCTGCTGCTGGGATCGGGCGCGGCCATTCAGGTGGCCGGTCCGGCAGTGCTGGTGAGTTACATTGTCAGCGCGGCGATAGCATTCACGGTGGCAATGGCGCTGGGTGAAATGTCCGCCATGCATCCCGCCGCAGGATCGTTTGGCGTTTACGCTGAGCTGTATCTCAATCCTTGGGCTGGATTCGTTGCTCGGTACGGCTACTGGTTCTCCGTAGTCATTGCCATTGGCTCGGAAGTGGTGGCCGCGGGAACGTACATGAAGGTCTGGTTTCCCCACGTGCCCGTAGTGCTGTGGATGGTGGTCTTCGGTCTGTTCTTGCTGGCGATCAATCTTTTCTCCGTGGGACGTTACGGCACCTTCGAATACTGGTTTGCGCTGATCAAGGTTGTGACCATCTTTGTGTTCATCCTGATGGGCGCGGTCTTCCTGTTTGGCGGTAAGGTGCAGCCTGAGTACATGGTCCACGGAGGATTTGCGCCTCGCGGCTGGACCGCTTCGCTGCTGGCCATTTCCTTCGGCTTGTACAGCTTTCTTGGCCTTGAGATGGTGGCAATCTCTTCCGGCGAGGCGCGCTCCCGCACAGACGTGGCCCGCGCCACGCGCAATGCCTTTCTCACCCTCTGCTTCGTATACTTGGGCGCCATGGCCGTGCTTGTGGGCGTGATGCCGTGGCAAAGCGCCGGTGTCGCGGAGAGCCCGTTTGTCACCGTGTTTCGTGTGGCGGGCATCCATTCGGCAAGCTTTCTCATGAACGTAGTGGTGCTCTCTGCTGCGCTCTCGGGGGCCAATGCCAGTTTGTATGCCACAGCCCGTATGCTTTTCTCTCTTGCGCGCTCCGGATACGCGCCCGCGCGCATGGGCGTGCTCAACCAGCATGCAGTTCCCATGGGGGCTGTGCTGGCTTCCATGCTCGGAATCGTTCTTGCCATCATCGTGCAGCTCTTCACCCCTGAAGGCGCGTATCTCTACATCATTGGCGCTGCGCTTGCCGGAGGCATGCTCGCATGGCTCGTCTCCCTGCTGGCGCATGTGCGCTTCCGCCGGACTGTTTCCGACGCACAACTCAAAGCACTGGGACTGCGTTCGCCTCTTGGCGCCGCAGGGTCCATCGCAGGCTTTATCGCGATTGTTGCCGCCATCCTTCTCACCTGGAGAGTGCCGCAGTCGCGAATCACCGTGGTCAGCGCCGGCCCGTATCTTCTGGTGCTGACCGTGGCTTACCTGCTCACAACCAGGAAAAAATCCCCCCTGCCACAGAAGCCGCCACAGAAAAAAGTTGAAGGCGCAGACTGACCCGGCCTGCCAGCCTTTGTCATCCATAGCATCTGCCATTAAACTTGATGAGCCATGACCATCTCCGATCCGTTGCTCCATTTCCGCCCTGAGTTTCCCATCCTTGAGCGCGCCACTTACATGATCAGCAACTCGCTGGGAGCCATGCCCCGGGGTGTGTACGGCTCCGTCAAGGAATACTGTGACGTCTGGGCCACTCGCGGCGTGCGCGCATGGGAAGAAGCCTGGTGGATGATGGCCCGCGAAGTGGGCGATACCATCGGCCGCATCATGAACGCGCCCGCCGGATCGGTGAGCGTTCACCTCAATGTCACCAGCTGCCAGTCCGTCATTGCCAGTTGTTTTGATTTCAGCGGCAAGCGCAACAAAGTGGTTTACAGTGACATGAATTTCCCCTCCATCATGTACTTCTGGGAGGCGCAGCGCTCGCGCGGCGCCCGCGTCCACATGGTCAAGACCGATGACGGCGTTCACGTCCCTACCGATCGCATGCTTGACGCCATTGATGAAGAGACGCTCCTGGTCCCCATTTCGCACGTGGTCTTCCGCAGCTCTTACATCCAGGACGTAAAGGCCATTATCGACAAGGCGCACCGAGTTGGCGCGCTGGTTGTGGTGGACGCCTTCCAGTCTCTCGGCAACGTGCCGCTTGATGTGCAGGCCATCAACGCCGACTTCGCCGTCGGCGGCGTGCTCAAGTGGCTGTGCGGAGGCGCCGGCACTTCCTACCTCTATGTGCGTCCTGACCTGGCCCAAAAGCTGGAGCCAAAAATCACCGGCTGGTTCGCCCATGAGCATCCCTTTGACTTTGAGGTCGGCGCCACCAGATACGGTGAGCCGCCTTTCCGCTTCATGCAGGGGACGTCCAACGTTCCCGGCTTTTACACCGCCATGCCCGGACTCAAGATCATCCTTGAGGCCGGCGTGGAGAACATCCGCGCCAAGTCGACAAAGATGACCGCCCGCCTCATTGAGCTGGCGGACAAACGCGGCTGGCGCGTGAACGCTCCGCGCAATTCTGATCAGCGCGGAGGAACCGTGGCTATTGATATGCCCAATGCTTATGAGGTTTGCGCCGAACTGCTGCGCCGGGACGTGCTGGTGGACTACCGTCCCAAAGCCGGTGTCCGCTTCTCGCCCCACTTCTACAACACCATGGACGAGATTGACCGCGCCATAACGACCGTGGACGAGATCCTGAGCACGATGCGGGTGGGAGCCGGAGCAAAGTAAGAACCCGCGGAGCAACATATTCAGTTGTTGTTAAAGACCAAACCCGCCAATCGGCGGAGCCTCCTGGGGAGAGCATTCTTGAATTCACCCGATACTTAGTCGCCGAATACTCGAATCTCCGATCCGATGTCGCGACGAGTCGATTCTGTGATGTCCTGATTCAGCCGATTCATTCCTCAACGTTCCCACGCTGTATCGTTTCTCCATGCTCTTCATCCGTTGTCATCTTGGGCGACTCCGGGTTAGCGCTAGGGACGCGAGGAGGAGTCGAAAGATCCCGAGAATGCCTGTCGTATCCATGCCGATTTAGGGAGTTCTCACGAGAGTCTCGCATCTCCTTTTGGAAAAAACAGTAGCTATGACACAGACTCCTCCGGGACTCTGATTCTTTTTTCGGCTACAGATTGTAACGTCGCTTCCCACCCCAATTAGCGCAAAGCCCGCGCTGCTCGAGGATCCCGACTTCGCGACTGCAAGATCGTGTTGAAGACGTTGTGAATGGGCCTGGACTGTCGCACAAAGGGCGCGAAAAATCACCGTCATCGCGCGTGATCGGAAAAACAAAATCCAGGGGCCTTCCTGCAAGGGCACAACGGAGCATAAAACAAGAGCATTAGCCGAAAGTTTGCGCTGCTCCAGAAGGATAACCATTCTGCGTTTCTCATCCGCGTTTATTCGTGGCTAATTTTTGTTTGATCTAGCGTTCACCAGCGTTTATCTGCGACGAATTGTTTTTGCTTTTCCCTGGTCCTTGGGTCTCGGTAGGTTTGGGCAAGTGGCGTTCCCGCGTTTCATTCCCGGCCAATGTCATATCCCAACTGGCTCAGCATGAATGCGTAGTCAAACGCAATTTCCTTGAAGCGATCGTAGCGTCCGGAGGAGCCGCCATGTCCGGCAGCCATGTTGGTCTTCAGCAGCAGGACGTGCTCGTCTTGCTTGAGCGTCCGCAGTTTGGCCACGTACTTGGCCGGTTCCCAATACATGACCTGGCTGTCATTGAATGACGTCTTAACCAGCATCGTCGGATATGCGGCTTTCTTCAGGTTGTCATACGGGGAGTATTTCAACATGTAATCGAAGGCGGATTTCTGGTTGGGATTGCCCCACTCTTCGTATTCAGGCACGGTAAGCGGCAGCGATGCATCCAGCATAGTGTTCATCACGTCAACAAAAGGGACGTGTGAAACAACCACCTTGAACAGGTCCGGACGCAAATTGGTGACAACGCCCATCAAGAGGCCGCCGGCGGAGCCGCCTTCAATCACGACTTTGTCGCGTGCTCCATACTTTTGTGACACCAGATATTCTGTGCAGGTGATGAAATCCGTGAAAGTGTTCATCTTGTTCATCATCCGGCCCGCGTCGTGCCAGGGTTTACCCATATCTCCGCCGCCGCGAATATGGGCGTAAGCCATGACCATTCCACGGTCGAGCAGGGAAAGCCGCGCAGCATTAAAGATGATGGGCAAACTGAAACCATAAGAGCCATAGCCGTAAACGTACAGCGGATTTGAACCGTCGGCCTTCTTGAGGTCCTTGCGATAAATGATTGAAATTGGGACCTTCACTCCATCTTTTGCCGTTGCCCAGATTCGCTCAGTTGCATACCTGGCAGGATCGTAGCCTCCGGGAACCTCCATTTGCTTCAGGAGAACGGAAGTATGCTTCTCCACGTCATAGTCGAAGGCAGAAGGCGGCGTCACCAGCGACTGGTACTGATACCGGAAAAATTTTGTGTTGTAGACGTGGTTGTTGCCGGGAACGGCCGTGTATACGGGTTCGGGGAAGGCGATGCGCTTCTTGTTGCCGCTGGCGAAGTCAATTACGGTCAATTCCGTGAGACCATTTTCCCGCTCGGCCAGGACATAGAAATCAGCAAAGACCTCCACGCCGTTCAGCATTACCTCAGGGCGATGGGGAACAACCTCTTTCCAGTTTTCCCTGAACGGCGCGGATACAGGCGCCGCGACCAGGCGAAAATTGCGGCCATTGTCGTTGGTGCGTATCAGGAATTCGTCGCCGTGATGGTCCGCGTAATATTCAATGTCCTGCTGGCGCGGAGCAATCAGCTTCCAGCCACCCGTTGGTTGAGAGGCATCCAGAAAACGGACTTCTGAAGTGGTATGGCTGCTGATCTCAAGTGTCAGATACTTCCCGCTGCGCGTCTTCTGCACGCTGATGTTGAAGTGCTCGTCAGGCTCTTCAAAGACCAGAGTGTCTTTGCCGGGATCGCTGCCTATCTGGTGACGATAAAGCCGGTATTGCCGCTTGGTTTTGTCTTCCTCCACGGTGTAAAAGAGCGACTGATTGTCATTGGCCCACGCTACCGAGCCAACTTTGTCTGCGATCACGCCGCTATCTTTTCCGGTGCGCAAGTCACGAACGAAAAGCTGATACTGGCGGAAACCGGTATAGTCCACCGAATAAGCAAGGAAGTTGCCGTCATCGCTGGGCAGGTAGATGCCTAGCCCCATGAACTTCTGCCCTTTAGCCAGTTCATTGCCGTCAATGGTCACGGTCTGCGGAGCCTGGAGGGTGCCTTTTTGGCGAAAATAGATCTGGTACTGCAGGCCTTTTTCCCAGCGAGAGTTGTAGAAATAATCGCCTTCCTGGTAAGGAACGTTTACATCTGTTTCCTTGATGTGGCCGATCATTTCCTCAAATAGCTTTTTCTGCAGCGCCTCAGTGGGTTTCATGACCGCGTCAGAGTAGGCGTTCTCTGCTTCAAGATACCGCGCCACTTCAGGATTGGATTTATCGCGCAGCCAATGATAGTCATCGGGCAGGGTGCTGCCGTTGATGTGGTTCTCCGTGTGATTTTTTTTGGCCACGGGCGGCGGGGGCAAAGTGCCGGTAGAAGCGGTTGCTTTGGCGGATTTATCGTCAGCGTTCAAGATTGTGCTCATGACAAGAAAAAAGACAAACATTGATTTTTTCATAAATCTGCCTTTTGTGAGCTGGATGAGGAGCAACTCAGGGAAGGGATTATAGCAATGCCATGGCAGGCAAGCGCAGGGCTGCAGGGCGGTGGATTTAACGCGTGGGATCCAGAGCCATCCCGGCAATGTTCACCCCGGAAAGGCCGGTATTCGCACCGGCAATCGTTGCGTCAGGCGCAGCGCTGATGTTTCCACGCAGATTGGTGGCGTTGTTATAGATAGAAATTTTTTGCGCGGTCACATCGGCGATAAACAGCTCGCCGTTCGAGCTTGACGGGGCAAGGGCGAGTTGTGAAGGAACAGCAAACCCTGTACTCCCGCCTGCAATGATGGTGTCAGGAAGTATGTTTCCGTTTGCGATCGTGGGGTTCGAGTAAATGGTGATGCTCGGGGTGGAGTTGAGGCCGGCATTACTGACCACCAGGCGGCCTGCTCCGTCCAGAGCCAGGCCGTTAGGAGACAAAAGCTGAGTACTGCTGCCCTGGATCAACGCACTTGGGACGGCGGTGAGAACCTGCAGGCTCGCCTGTCCAAAGACAATGACTTCGTTGTCAGTCGCGTCAGCAACATACAGAGTGTCATCGGAGGTATCCAGAAGAATTGCGGAGATGGTCACGCCAGTTTGAAAGCTCCGCACCGGAGCAACGTTCACGTTCCCAGAAAGACCAGACTCGCCGCTGAATGCCAGAATGGTTGTTCCATCGGCAACATAGAGCAGGTTATTTCCGGCGTCGATAGCCGTATCCACGGGAGACGAAAGCCCGGTCGCATTGCCGGCGATTACAGCGGACGGTGCAAGATTGCCGTTTGTGGTGGAGGCACTATTGAAAATGAGGATGGAGCTACCGCCGCTGTTAGCCACAAACAGCCGGTCGTTTGCGGTGTCAGAGTGCAGGAAGCGCGGGTTGGAAAGCTGCGTGGAGGAACCGCTGATGGTACCTGGGGGCTGTACGTTACCATTTGCGCTCAGCGCCTGGGAGAAGCGCAGGATGGAATTGGGAGTGGCAACATAGAGTTGGCCTCCGGATGTTGGCGGCGGAGGATTATTGTTGTTGCCATTGCCGTCAATGCGCGGCGAGATTACGCATCCGGCCAGCAACAGTAAGACCGGCAGGAATACAATGCGCAATGCGCGTTCGAAAATATACAGGGCACGATTCAAGTCCATCTCCAAGATCAGTCTTCGAGAAAGTCCTATTTCTGATGTTACAGGAGCAGGAACGCTCCTGCCCGGTGCGCTTTGCGTAAAAACTTGTAAATTGAGAAGGGCATGAACTCACGCTTAGTGAGGTGTCTTACCTGTTTTCTGTTTAAGTTCACGTGTGCGGAAGATTACCGCAGAGACACGGATTCTGCTCTAATTGGCTGATAAATCAACAATTCTTAGCGAATTTCTCTCTGAAGCCGCACGGGGGCCGAATCGTTTTCTTTACTGATTACTCTAATTAACTGAGGAGTTAATTGAGATGAAACTGCTGAAACCTGCTTCAATCGTGAGTATGGTTCTGGCAGTGATACTGTCTGCGCCTGTGTTTGCTGTATCGCTGGACGCACACTCTGCGCTGCCTGGAACTCTCAACTATGTGGAAGGCCATGCCAGCATCGGTGCGGAGACCCTGGATGGAAATTCCATTGGGTCCGCCACGTTGCAACCCGGCCAGACACTCGATACCGGCAACGGCAAAGCGGAAATCCTGCTTACGCCGGGAGTTTTCCTGCGGGTGGATGATCAGAGCGCGGTGAAGATGATCTCGCCCAGCATTACTGATACCGAATTAGAACTGCAGCGCGGACGGGCCATGGTGGAAGTTGCTGAAATCCATGACCAGAACAATCTCCGCATCAGTGAAGATGGAACAGCAACGAAGTTGATCAAGAAGGGACTGTACGAGTTTGACGCCGACCGGCAGCAAGTGGTGGTGTTCGATGGAAAGGCGCGCGTTCAGGATGGAGACCGCAACGTGGAGGTGAAAGGCGGGAAGGAACTCGACTTGAACACCAGCGGAAAATTGAAGCCGCAAAGCTTCGACAAATCAGAATACAAGCAAAGCGACCTCTATCAGTGGAGCAGCCTGCGTTCTTCTTATCTGGCGGAAGCTAATGCTGAAACTGCGCCGGTTTATATCTCCAACGGGTATTATGGTCCCGGCTGGTTTGGGCAAGGGTGGTATTGGGCGCCTGCTTTCGGCGAATACACATTCATTCCCGGCGACGGAATTTTCTCAAGCCCGTTTGGCTGGCGATTCTACTCACCACTGGTGATCTATCGTTCGCCGTGGCGTTATGGCTACGCGCACCCCTCTTTCGGACGGCCTGGATACGTTAATGGGTTCACTCGCGGGCCAGCGGTTTACCACAATGGCCCGGCCGTGCTTCCACACGGACCAGAGGCAGTGTCACGGAGGCCAGCGGTGGTTCCGCGAAGCCCGGCAGTGCACAATCAGCCAGCATTTCACGGTGGTTTCAGCCATGGCGGCTTCGGCGGCGGCGGACACATGGCGGCTGCTCGTCATTGATTCAAGAATTCTTCCTGGGTGGGCCCGCGGTCTTCGCGGGCTTTTTTTTGAGAGATTGCACCAGGATTAGCTAGATCTAGCCGGGGTTACGGAATTGGATAATCTTGCGACGATCGCGCTTGGTAGGCCGCCCTTCAGGAGCAGGTGAGAAGAGCCTGAGCGCCTTGCGCTGTTCGGCCATTTTCAGCCGTAGTTCGCGGCCCGCATCGGTTTCACGATACAGTGCCTGGGCTACTGCCGCCGGACCGCGGACTATGCTCAGTTGCAAGACTTCGACTTCAAACTCATGGGCATCAGTCTTGATGCGCAGCAAGTCGCCAACGCGAACCTCTCGGGCAGGCTTGGCGGGCTGATTGTTGCATTGGATCCGGCCCAGATCGCAAGCACGTGCGGCCATAGCGCGGGTCTTAAAGAACCGCCCGGCCCAGAGCCATTTGTCAATTCGAACGCCGGTCATAAAGGCATTCAAGCGCTTTCGTTCTGCTGACGAAAGCGTTCCAGCACGCCAGAGATTTTGTCGCACATGGCAACCGGGCCTTCCACTTTGCTGAGGAACTCGTCCGCATAACCGGAGTCCGGAGGCAGTTCATTGACTCCGGAAATGATCACGAAAGGAAGATTGGGATGAAGGGCTTTGACCTGCCGGGCAAGATCAGTACCGGTGCCTCCGGGCATAAGCTGGTCAGAAAGTACCAGGTCCACTGCAGTGGTTGACATAAGACGCAGGGCTTCTGCCGACGAAGGGGCCGTGACTACGCCGTATCCTGCCTTCTCCAGCACCAGCCTGCGCAACGTAAGGGCGTTGGGTTCGTCGTCAACACACAGGATGATGGATTTAGGAGGAACCAATTGCTTCCTGCACCTTTATGTTCTCACCATCTTGTGCAGCCCTGAGGCCGGGCAGAAACACGGAAAAGCAGGTGGTATTGCGGCCATTCGTACGCAGGCTGCGAAAACGAATGACGCCTTCGTATTTCTGCACGATGCCTTTGCTTATCCAGAGCCCTAGCCCGGTGCCCTTGGTTGATTTGGTGGTAAAGAACGGTTCGAAGAGACGCTTTGCGTCTTCCGGTTTAATTCCTCCACCAGTATCGCACACGGAAACGCACACACCGAATCGCCGCGAGCCGTTCCCATTGCTATTGGCTACACGCACGCGCAGGCGGCCACCTTCCGGCATAGCCTGGATGGCATTGCCCACCAGATTGAGGAAAACCTGCTTAAGTTCAGATGGGAACCCCAGGATGGTCCCTTCTGTAAGGTATTTCTTGTCGAGAGTGATTCCGTTGAGACGCAAGAGGCGGGACTGGAGTTCGAGCACGTCATCCAGAAGCCTGGCCACGGAAATCATTACCGCCTGTTGTGATTCACGATAGAAGCTGAGAGTCTGGCGAGTGATATGGGCCACGCGCAAGAGCTCTTCTTCTGCCATCTTGGCCAGCATGCGGGCCTGCTCATCCAGCGAATGATGATCACGCAGCAGGTAGAACGCATTCGTGATGGCTTCCAGAGGGTTATTGATCTCATGCGCGATGATGCCGGCCACGCGGCCCATGGCAGCCAGCCGCTCGGCTTTGCGCAATGCCTCTTCGGCGTGAAGTTGCGAGGTAATGTCGCGATTGATCTCCAATAAAACAGCGTTGGACCCATGCTCTTCCAGCTTGAGCGCCTGCCGGCTGGCAACAACGATTTCACGGCCATCTCTGGTGTACTGCACCAGATTGCCCTGCCAGCGGCCAGATTGAGTGATGTTGTCCATGATCTGCTCGATTGCCATGGGATAGCTGGTCTGCAGCAGCTCATGAATGTTCCTGCCGATTACCTCTTCTCGCTTCCAGCCATAGAGAGTTTCCGCGCCGATATTGAAGAATTTGAGATTGCCCTGGAGGTCGCGAACCATGATGGCTTCAGTGGCGAGGTCGAGCAGTTCGGCGCGCTCGCGCAACTCTTCCGTGCGCTCGAGTACACGTTGTTCCAGACTTCGATTGAGTGCCTGCAACTGGCGAGTCTTGCGATGAAGCTCGGCGAAGACGCTGACTTTGGCGCGAAGCACTTCCGGCACCACGGGAACGGAAATGTAATCGACGGCGCCGCGTGCATAACCTTTGAGGCGATCAAGGTCCGTGAGGTGAACGGCGGAAATAAAGATGATGGCGGTCTTTTGAAAGCGGGGGTGCTGGCGGATAATTTCCGCCATTTCAAAACCATCCAATTCCGGCATGCTCACGTCCATGAGGACGACAGCAACGTCGTTTTTGAGGAGAACTTCCAGCGCCTCGCGCCCTGATCCTGCTTTGATCAGGTTCTCTCCAAGTTCACCAAGTATGGCCTCATAGCTGAGCAGCTTGGCGGGCTGATCGTCCACCATGAGGATGTTGACTCTGTCATTAGCAGTCATTGTTTTTCGCGCTGTCTCCCTCGCTGCGATCTAAACCGTCAACCAGCAATTGCCAAAATCGCCGAGATTGCCAAAAAATTCAAATTACAAAAGAGCAATTGCCAAAATCGTCGGGATTACCAAGATTGCCAAATTCTCTGTCGCTACGCTCCAAACCGCTTAAGAGCTCGAACGCATCGCAAACTATCAGCTCCTGTTACAGCGCGGCTCGGCGCGTGGTCGGCCTCGCCCCTTGTAAATATTGCTAATTACCTGTGCAGCCACATCCGCAACGCTGACAATAACTGATCAGTATTTACGGGTTTGGCCAGATATTCTGACGCCCCGGCTTCCAGACATTTTTCACGATCGCCCTTCATGGCTTTGGCCGTGAGAGCGATGATGGGCAGACGCCGGAATGATGGATTCTGGCGGATGACCTGCATGGTTTCATAGCCGTCCATTTCCGGCATCATGATGTCCATCAAAACGATCGCGACATCAGGAGTGGACTCCAGAGTGGCGATGGCCTCGCGGCCTGTTCCGGCAGTCAGCACGGACATACCGCGCCGTTCCAGTACGCTGCTGAGCGCGAAGATATTGCGGACGTCATCATCCACGACCAGCACTCTTCTTCCGACCAGCGCTTCGTCAGAACGGTGCAGCCGCTCAAGCATCTTCTGCTTCGATTCGGGCAGATCTCCCACCACCCGGTGCAGGAACAGAGCCGTTTCGTCCAACAGGCGTTCCGGCGATTCTACGTCTTTCACGACCACACTGCGAGCCAGCGTATGCAGCCGGGCGTCTTCTTCCGGCGAAAGATCTTTCCCGGTAAAGACCACGACGGGGAGTTCCGCCATGTCGGGCTCGTCGCTCAATCGCTCCAGAATCTCAAAGCCGGACATATCAGGGAGCCTTAGATCGAGCACTACGCAATCGAATCCTTCATCGTGAACCCGTTGAAGAGCATCGGCTCCCGTCTCCGCAACGGTGACATCAATATCGTCATGGCCAAGCAGTTCCTTGATGCTGAGCTGTTCCGCCGGATTATCTTCCACCACCAACAGGCGCTTGCGCCGAGGCTTGGTGTATTCCTTGATGCGGACGAGCGCGGATTCCAGGCCTTCTGGCGTGGTGGGCTTGGTAACGAAGGAGAACGCGCCACGTGACAGACCGTGGTGCCAATCCTCATCCATGGTGAGCATCTGCACCGGAATGTGCCGTGTCGCTGGATCCTGTTTGAGGTGGTTGAGCACCGTCCAGCCGAGCATATCCGGCAGGAAGACGTCCAGCGACACAGCGGTGGGGCGGAACTCGCGAGCCAGCGCCAGCGCCTCCGCGCCTCGCATCGCAACCAGGACCTTGAAGCTTTTGTCTCGGGCCAGATCGCAGAGAACGCGAGCGTAGTGGGGATCATCTTCCACGATCAGGAGCACGCTATCGCCGGGCTGGAGCTTGCCACGATCATCCTCGATCCGCTCCGCAGGCTCGGCCAAACTAACTGATGGCAGAACAACCGGCACAGCTGCCGAAGACGATCTGTTTTCAATCATCGCAGCGCTCGCCGTTGCCGGGCCAACGTAGGTCTGCGGCAGGTAGAGCGTAAACGTGCTGCCTTTGCCGGGAGTGCTGCGCAACTGAATTTCACCACCAAGCAGGCTGGCCAATTCACGGCTGATAGCCAGGCCAAGACCGGTGCCGCCGTACTTGCGGCTGGTGCCAGCATCCGCCTGCTGGAAGGCCTCAAAGATGATGCGTTGTTTATCAAGCGGAATACCGATCCCGCTGTCAGCAACTTCAAAGGCGATGACCGATGCAGCACCGCTGAGAATCGGATGATCTTCACTCCACCCAGTCTCTGCTTTGAGTACCGAGAGCCTCACGCCGCCATGCTCAGTGAACTTGAAGGCGTTGGACAACAGGTTCTTGAGCACCTGTTGCAGGCGCTTGGAGTCTGTGACCAGGCTGCGTGACAGGCTGGGATCAGTGTTGACTTCAAATCCAAGCTTCTTATTTTCGGCTTCATGGCGGAAGGGACGAGCGATCATTTCCAGCAGGTTGCTGAAGTAGAGCTCTTCAGCTTCAACGGAGACCGTGCCGGATTCGATCTTGGAAAGGTCAAGAATGTCAGAGATGAGGTTGAGCAAGTCAGTTCCTGCAGCGTGGATGGTGCGCGAGAACTCAACCTGCTTGCCGGTGAGATTGCCGTCAGGATTGTCAGAAAGTTGCTGGCCGAGCACCAGGATACTGTTGAGCGGCGTACGCAACTCGTGCGACATGTTGGCCAGAAACTCTGACTTGTACTTGGAGGTGAGCGCCAGCTCTTTGGCTTTCTCTTCCAGAGCGCGACGCGCTTGCTCGATTTCCTGGTTCTTTCTTTCCACTTCCACGTTCTGTTCGGCAAGCTGCTGGGCTTTTTGCGCCAGCTGCTCGTTGGTCTGCTGCAGCTCTTTCTGCTGGATCTGCAGTTCGGTGGCAAGCTGTTGGGATTGCTTGAGCAGGCCTTCCGTCTGCATGGTGGCTTCAATGCTGTTCAACACGATGCCGATGCTGGACGTAAGCTGATCAAGGAAGGCGAGGTGCGATGCAGTGAAGATGCCGAGCGAAGCCAGTTCTATGACGGCTTTGACCTTCTCTTCAAAGAGGACCGGCAGCACGATGACGTTGCGCGGCTTGGCTTCAAACAGTCCGGAGCGGATGGGAACAGCTTCATCCGGCAGGTCGCCGATGAGCATGCGGCGTTTCTCCGCAGCACATTGGCCAACCAGTCCTTCGCCGATCTTCACACGTTCCAGGTGGCCATCGGGAGTGTTAGCAAAGGCAGAGAGGAGAGCCAGAGCGCCTGATTCTTCGCCCTCCATCTGATAGATGACCCCCTGCTGCGCGCTGACCAGCGGCGCAAGCTCAGAGAGAAGCATGCGACCGACGGTGGTGAGATCGCGCTGCCCCTGCAACATTCCGGTGAAGCGGGCGAGGTTGGTCTTGAGCCAATCCTGTTCGGTGTTGCGCTCCGTGGTGAGACGGAGGTTGTTGATCATGGTGTTGATGTTGTCTTTGAGTTCAGCCACTTCACCGCTGGCTTCCACCTGAATCGAGCGAGTGAGATCGCCCTTGGTAACCGCGGTCGCCACTTCTGCAATTGCGCGCACCTGGTTGGTGAGGTTGTCCGCCAGCAGGTTGACGTTTCCGGTGAGATCCTTCCAGGTTCCGGCAGCGCCGGGAACGTTGGCTTGTCCGCCAAGACGGCCTTCCACGCCGACTTCGCGTGCGACGGTAGTGACCTGGTCAGCAAAGGTGGCCAGCGTGTCCGTCATGTTGTTGATGGTTTCAGCAAGCGCGGCGACTTCGCCCTTGGCGTTTACTGTCAGCTTTTGTGTGAGGACGCCGTTGGCAACGGCGGTGACGACCTTCACAATGCCGCGGACCTGCTCCGTGAGGTTGGCGGCCATGACATTCACGTTGTCTGTGAGGTCTTTCCAGGTTCCGGCGACCCCCGGCACCTGGGCCTGGCCTCCCAGTTTTCCTTCCGTACCTACTTCGCGGGCGACGCGCGTGACTTCGGCCGCAAAGGCGTTGAGCTGGTCCACCATGGTGTTGATGGTGTTCTTCAGCTCTAGAATTTCACCTTTCACGTCGACCGTGATTTTGCGGGACAAATCGCCGCGGGCTACGGCAGTGGTGACTTCAGCAATATTTCTTACCTGGGCCGTCAAGTTGCCGGCCATGGCGTTCACTGAGTCAGTCAAGTCTTTCCACGTACCGGCCACGCCGGGAACGTTTGCCTGCCCACCGAGACGGCCTTCCGTTCCGACTTCGCGAGCCACACGCGTAACTTCAGCCGCGAACGAGCGCAGCTGCTCGACCATGGTGTTCAACGTCTCTTTGAGCTGCAGAATTTCACCGCGAACGTCTACGGTGATTTTCTTGGACAAGTCACCGGTGGCGATGGCGGTTGCGACTTCTGCAATATTTCTCACCTGGCCGGTGAGGTTGGAAGCCATGAAGTTGACGTTGTCAGTCAAGTCCTTCCAGGTCCCAGCGACACCGGGCACTTGCGCCTGGCCGCCCAATTTACCGTCAGTACCCACCTCGCGGGCGACGCGGGTTACTTCTCCCGCGAATGCATTGAGCTGGTCGACCATTGTATTAATGGTGTTCTTGAGCTCGAGAATTTCGCCCTTCACGTCGACTGTGATTTTGCGTGAGAGGTCGCCGCGGGCAACGGCGGTTGTAACTTCTGCAATATTTCTTACCTGGGCCGTCAAGTTGCCGGCCATGGAGTTGACTGAGTCGGTCAAGTCTTTCCATGTGCCGGCGACACCGGGCACGTTCGCCTGACCTCCCAAGCGTCCTTCTGTTCCCACCTCTCGAGCCACGCGGGTAACTTCACCTGCGAATGCGTTGAGCTGGTCGACCATGGTGTTAATGGTTTCTTTCAGCAGCAGAATTTCACCGCTGACGTTCACCGTAATCTTCTTGGACAAATCGCCGCTGGCAATGGCCGTTGCCACTTCAGCAATGTTACGCACCTGACCGGTGAGGTTGGAGGCCATGGAGTTGACCGAGTCAGTGAGGTCTTTCCACGTGCCGCCGACGCCCGGGACGACAGCCTGGCCGCCCAGTTTTCCGTCCGTTCCCACTTCGCGGGCGACGCGCGTAACTTCCGAAGCAAACGAACGCAACTGGTCCACCATGGTGTTGATGGTGTCTTTGAGTTCGAGAATTTCTCCCTTCACATCCACCGTGATTTTGCGCGAGAGATCGCCTCTGGCTACGGCGGTTGCAACTTCTGCGATATTGCGCACCTGGCCGGTGAGGTTGGAGGCCATGAAGTTGACGTTGTCGGTGAGATCTTTCCACGTTCCCGCCACGCCAGATACCTGCGCCTGACCGCCAAGTTTGCCGTCGGTGCCGACCTCGCGGGCGACACGAGTTACTTCCCCTGCGAATGCGTTTAGCTGATCAACCATCGTGTTGATGGTGTTTTTGAGTTCGAGAATTTCGCCCTTCACGTCCACCGTGATCTTGCGCGACAAATCACCGCGGGCTACGGCAGTTGTAACTTCTGCAATATTTCGAACCTGACCGGTTAAGTTGCCTGCCATTGAGTTCACAGAGTCCGTCAAGTCTTTCCACGTTCCGGCGACGCCGGGCACGTTGGCCTGACCACCGAGGCGCCCTTCAGTTCCCACTTCTCTGGCCACGCGCGTAACTTCACCGGCAAAGCGATTGAGCTGATCCACCATGGTGTTCAGCGTTTCTTTGAGCTGAAGGATTTCGCCGCGCACGTCGACGGTGATTTTGCGAGAAAGATCGCCGCCGGCAATGGCGGTCGCCACTTCTGCAATGTTGCGGACCTGACCGGTAAGGTTTGAGGCCATGAAGTTAACGTTGTCAGTAAGATCTTTCCACGTTCCCGCGACGCCCGGCACCTGTGCCTGGCCGCCGAGCTTTCCTTCCGTACCCACTTCACGAGCCACGCGGGTAACTTCGCCCGCGAATGCGTTGAGCTGGTCCACCATGGTGTTGATGGTGTCTTTGAGTTCGAGAATTTCTCCCTTCACGTCCACCGTGATTTTGCGTGATAGATCACCGCGGGCTACGGCCGTCGTGACTTCTGCAATATTTCGGACTTGAGCGGTCAAATTGCCGGCCATTGCGTTGACGGAGTCAGTCAAATCTTTCCACGTTCCGGCGACGCCCGGCACCACGGCTTGTCCACCCAGCTTGCCGTCCGTTCCCACCTCGCGCGCCACGCGCGTAACTTCTGAAGCGAACGAGCGCAGCTGGTCCACCATGGTGTTGATGGCTTCTTTGAGCTGCAGAATCTCACCGCGCACATCCACCGTGATTTTGCGCGAGAGGTCGCCGCTGGCCACAGCATTTGTGACTTCGGCAATATTGCGTACCTGGCCGGTCAGGTTGCTGGCCATGGAGTTCACGGAATCAGTCAGATCTTTCCAGGTTCCGGCGACTCCCGGTACCTTGGCCTGACCGCCTAATTTGCCGTCGGTACCCACTTCTCGCGCCACACGCGTGACTTCTGAGGTGAAGATACTCAGCTGCTGAATCATCGTATTAACGATGTTGGCGGAGCGAAGGAATTCGCCTTCCAGCGGACGGCCATCCACATCCAGGCGCACCGTCTGGGTCAGATTGCCCTGGGCCACAGCGGCGATGGCGCGCGTAACTTCCGTGGTAGGACGCAGAAGGTCTTCCGCCAGGGTGTTGATGTAGCCTTCCATCTCGCCCCACGAACCTTTGAGCTGGTGGAAGCGAATGCGCTCGCGGGTCTTTCCTTCTTTACCCACTCGCTGGCCCACTCGTTTGAGTTCGCGGGCCATCTGTTCGTTGGCGGCAACAATATTGTTAAAGGTATCGGCAATCTTTCCGGGAAGTCCTGTCCAGGAGCCGGGCAAACGCACAGAGAAGTCACCTTCCTGCATGCGCTGCAAACTTGCGAGGATCACGCTCAAATCGGCCGATGGCGCTTCCGCAGCTCCCGCCTTGTGACCATTACTGGGTTCGGCGGTTTGCGGGGCCTTTGCCGGAGCTGTGGCAGTGCTCGAGCTATTTCTCTTCATTCCTTTATGTCTCCTGAGAACAGGTCAGGTAAGAACAAGCGCGCAATTGTGGGCGTATTGAGGACAATAGAAACTTTGCCGCGCGGAATGCTATTCCGGCAGCAACAACTCTGGAAATCAAACCCTGGAAAAATGGACATGAATGGATACCCAGGTAAGTTTGGTGACGGGATTTCTTTGTATGGAGCTTACTGTTCCAACAGCTTACACATTTGATATCAAGATCGAAAAACAATCTTTCTTCGTAATACTACGGTGGTGCCTCTGATTGCGATGGATTTTAAGAAGCTCATGCATCCCGGGGGAAGACTTAAGGACACCGAGATTTGATGCGCAACCAGAGCTGCTGGTTGGCTTCCTTTGAATCCAGTCAGTCCCATTTAAGCATTTTGCGGCAAATGCAAAACTTCTGGCATGCAAAGCTGACACGAGCAGCTCGCAACTTAAATCCATAAGAGCGAATCGCCGTATTTTCTGCGGCCCCAGGGCTTGCTCGCCCATGTATATCTCGTTACGATGTATCCGCGCCGCCGCGAATTCTCGTACTTAAGCACCGTAAACAGGCAGATAGCTGCTGTTGGTGTGAGACGAGCGTCAGAGAAGTCGTAGAGGTTTGTCTATACTTATTGCTGTTTTTGAACCTTCCCCATGCCGGAAGCTAATCAGACCAATCACCAAGTTGATCAATTCATTCTTGAGGAGATTGACAGTGTGCCTCACCTGGAGGCCCTGTTGCTGTTCTGGAGACACAGGCAGCACCGGTGGTCCATTGAGGAGATGGCGCACAGCCTGTACATTTCGGTGGAAGCTACCCAGGCCATTCTTCAGGATCTGAAACAACGCGGAATGGTGACCCTGGAAGAGGGCGTCTATTCATATGATCCTGGGTTCAGACACGGCAGCCTGATGGACGAGGTGGACCGGACGTACCGGCGGGAACTGGTGCGCATTTCCAGGATGATTCATTCAAAAGCATCACCGGCGGTGCGCGAGTTTGCGCGCGCTTTCAAGTTCAAAAAGGACTGACATGGCAGCAGCCGTTTATCTACTCGGGGTCGTCGTTACATTCGCCTGCGGAGCACTGCTGTTCCGCGCCTATACCCGCGTGAGCAAACGCCTTTTGCTGTGGAGCAGCGTTTGTTTCTTTGGGCTGGCGATTTCAAATTTCCTTGTCTTCCTTGACTTGGTAGTGTTCACCAACGTGGACCTGTACCTCTGGAGGCTGCTGACGGCCACTGCGTCCATGCTTGCCCTCCTGTACGGGCTGATCTGGGAGGGTGAGCGATGATCAATGCTTTTTTGCTCGGCGTGATTGCCATGTCTTCCCTCACCGCAGGTGTGTTCTTTCTCCGGTTCTGGCGGGACACGCGTGATTCACTGTTTCTTGCGTTTGCTGTGGCCTTCCTGATTGAGGCGCTGAATCGTACCGCAAGTCTCCTGCTGTTTCAGCCTAATGAAGGCACCCCGTGGATTTACATCGTGAGGTTTTTTGCTTTCCTGTTGATCCTGGCGGCGATTGTGAACAAGAACCGGGGAACGGCGAAGTAGAGATAGGAGAGGGTTGAAATATCGGCGGGTCCGGCGGCGACCCGAGCCCCTCGCGGGATTTGCTGCATTTCGTTCGAGCGGTCGTTAGCGCAGAATCGCCTTGCCCCAAGCCTGGTACGCGGTAAGCAGGATAAGTTCAACGAAGGCCAGGCCGTAGAACAGCAACCGCAGTCTCTTCACAATAAGTGCCATACCAATAGAATGCGCAATCGGTGAACTCTTGCACTTTTCATGGGGCTTGAGTCCAACCGGATTCGCAGCTATTCGCTTGACGTATGGCTGGGACGGCAGAAAGCCGGCAAGTGGGAGAAATATGGATGTCTAAGGCAATTCAGGTACGCTTGAGCGCCACTCTTACCCCTGTTTTATGGGGTTTTCTCCCTAGATTCTTATGAATTTGATGGATTGCTCCGGGTGCGGAACGGCCTTATAATCCCGTTACTCTGGCCGTTCCCAAATCAGGGTTAGGCAAAAAGGTGGCTGGCCTTTGGACAGGTAGTCGAGGCCCGCAGGAATTGATATTTTGTGCGTAACGTGATGAAAAAGCACCTGTTTGCCATCCTGAGCGCCACTGCGATGGTAGTCAGTCCAGTCAGCGCGCAGAACGTGGCCGCTACCCGCGACGCATATGGCCACACTGTCTTCATTGACAGTCGTGACGCCGATGTTCCGCAGCAAGCGCATGCCACTTCTTCCACTCCACAAAATTCATCGCGTTACAGCGGTCTGGTTTACTGGAGCAATAAAGAACACCGCTGGAAACCTGTGCCATCTGTTTCTTCATCCACAATGAGAGCGGCTCGTCAGGCCGCCCAGGAGGTCAACAATCTGGTTGCCGAACCGGGAAGCCGCCGCGCTTTGAGCACGTCGAATCCGGTGGACCCGGGCAGTCCGGCGACTGAGACCATGACTCCCGAATCAGTGGATAAGGCCATTGAGGCCGCAGCCGAGCGCCATGGCGTGGACCCGAACCTGGTCCGGGCCGTGGTGAAGGTGGAATCAAACTTCAACCCGCACGCTGTTTCGAGCAAGGGAGCCATGGGCTTGATGCAGCTCATGCCTTCCACGGCGAAATCGCTCAGTGTGGGGAACGCGTTTGATCCCAACCAGAACGTTGACGCTGGCGTGCGGCACTTGAAGAGCCTGCTCGATAGCTACAACGGAAACGTTGAGCTGTCACTGGCGGCGTATAACGCCGGCCAGGGCGCCGTGAGCAGAAACAAAGGCATACCTCCCTACCGGGAGACGCGCGAGTACGTGAAGAAGATCACGGATTTGTACTGGAAAAGTTCGTACAAGCCCCGCATCAGCGAAAGCGTAGATGAAGAGGGGCACCGTGTATTTTCCAACAACCAGTAGGCGTGTAACGGGTTTAAGCTAAAGGTGCTTTGAAGCAGTTGAAATGAAAATCAGAACCGGGATCCTGGGGCGGATTGCGCTTGCCACGGCTGTGGCGTGCATGGTGTTGTCGTCTGCTCACGCCCGAACGGTCAAGCAGAAGAAGCAGGCAGCCAAAGCGCAATTTGAAGTTGCTGAGCGCCTGCGCGACTCCCTGCTGGGCACACCTGACTCGCAGCGTGACCGGCGCGATTACCAGAAAGTGATGGACGCCTACCGCAAGGTCTATTACACCGCTCCTTCCTGGGCCAAAGCTGATGAAGCCGTTCTTGCCGTTGCCGAGCTTCTTGACGACCAGGGCCGCGTCCTCAACGATCCCAAAAGTTACAAAGACGCCATCGGACAGCTTGCTTTCCTCCGTCGCGAATATCCCGGCAGCCGCCATCGCGTGGAAGCGCTGTTCACCATCGCGCAGATCTATCGCGACGATCTCAATGACCAGGACGAGGCGGAAGCCACATTCCAGGATTTCCTGAAGCACTATCCTCAGAGCACGCTGGCGCCGAAGGCGCGGCAGGCGATGGTGGAACTCGGAAATTCTGAGGCCAGTGATCCGTTCCGGCCCAAGTCTTCGAGACGCAAACATGCTCCTCATCATGAGGGAACCGAGCGCGAAGCCAAGGCCGCATGGGCTGATGTCCGTCCGGTAAAGCAGCCGGAGGAAAAAGAAAAGAACGCCGAGCAGGCAAAAGCAAAGAACAGGTCTGCAGAGAAGGAACCGGCGCAAACAAAAAACAGCAAGCGTGCTCCTGAAGACACCCCCGCTCCCGATGAATCCTCTGCCGATGCCTCGGAGTCTTCAGCTCCAGCACAGGACGTTTCCGCCACCGCGTCCAGGCAGGACACGCAGTTGCAGCAGGGAAATCGCATCCCCCGGCTCACCAGCATCCGCCACTGGTCCACGCCGGATTATGTCCGCGTGGCCATTGACCTGGAGCAGGAAGTGAAATACCAGGCCGGAAGGGTGGCGCATCCGGACCGCATCTTCTTTGATCTTTATGGCGTCAAGCTGGCGCCGGACCTGGTGGGGAAAACGTTTGATGTGGAGGCGGGGTTCCTTCATCGGATCCGCGTGGCTCAGTTCCGCGCCGGCATGGCGCGCGTGGTGCTTGATGTGGATGACGTGGCCGAATACTCGGCGTTTCTGCTGCCCAATCCTTATCGCCTGATCATTGATATTCATGGCAAGCTGCCGCCACCGCAGATGGCGAAAAAAGGCAAGAAGTCTGCCGGCCAGGACGTGGTGGCTGAGCTCAAGCCGCCGGCTCCCTCTGATGTGGCAGCCAATGACGTCAACCAGCCGGATGGGAAGAAAGAAAAGGTTCGTGCGCAACAGACGAAACAACAAGGGACCAGACAATACAAAGCTGATGCCGCGGACGCTCAGGCTCAAAGCACAGACGTAACCATCACCAACGTGAAGCCGGCGAATCAGGAAGGTGACAGCGCCTCAGCCCTTCATAAAGCTGGCGAAAAATCAGGGCCCATGAAGGGCCGCAGCAATTCCAGTAGCGCGCCTGCCGAAGTAGCCAAAGCCGATACACCCAAAATTGTTATGGATGATTCGGGCATGGATGCGGACACGGGCGATACCAGCAAGGCCACCACAACCAAGGTTACCAGCGGACCCACCTATCAGGCTATTGCGCCCGAGGAGTCGAGCCGTAACAAAAAGAGCAACGCAGCAAAATCAGCCAGGCAAGGCAGAGAAGACAAAAAAGAAGCTGCCACCACCACACACGTTGCTTCACCCACCGCCAACGGCGATCGCTCCCTTATTCGTGCGCTCGGATTGAAAATCGGCAAGATCGTAGTAGACGCCGGCCACGGCGGGCACGATACCGGAACCGTCGGCCCCAACGGCCTGCAGGAAAAAGACCTGGTTTTGGACGTGGCGCTCAAGCTCGGCAAACTGCTCGAAAACAAATTGGGCGCTGAAGTGGTTTACACCCGCGATGATGACACCTTCATCCCGCTGGAGACGCGCACGGCCATCGCCAATAAAGAGCAGGCAGACCTGTTCATCTCCATCCACGCCAACTCTTCCAGTGACCAGAGCGCTCGCGGCGTTGAGACCTACTATCTGAACTTCACCTCGTCGCCGGACGCGCTGGAAGTGGCCGCGCGTGAAAACGCCGTCTCAGAGCAGTCCATTCATGAGCTGCAGGACCTGGTGAAGAAGATCGCGCTCAAGGAAAAAATTGAAGAATCGCGCGAGTTCGCCGCGGACGTGCAGAAATCGCTTTACAGCGGACTCAACGCCAGGAATCCGGGCGAGCGCAACCGTGGCGTGAAGAAAGCTCCCTTCGTGGTGCTGATCGGCGCCAACATGCCGTCGATCCTGGCCGAGATTTCCTTCGTCAGCAACCCGCGTGACGAAAAAAAGCTCAAGACCAATCTTTATCGCCAGCAGATCGCTGAATCGCTCTACAAGGGCGTGGCCAAGTACATCAATGGCCTGAGCGGCGTGCGCGTGGCCGCCGGCCTGGAACACCAGGACGCGAATGCCGGCACAGCCGCGGCATTGAAATAACAATCAGCAAAAATTCTCCATCGTTATCAATATTTGTTGTGGCCCTCATCTGTAAGCAATGATGCCGGGTCGCGTTTTGATCTCAAGCTATGCGAATGCCATCACCCGAAAGCCAGCAGAGCTTTCATTTCACATATCGGGGCTGCTGGCCGTTGTCCCATGGATCGTACTGGTGGGCGAAGCGCACGCGGTCAGGGATGGAGGGATGATCGTAATACCAGAAGACCACGAATTTGCTGGGATACGGATAATCGAGAGACAACTCGCCTAGTACCTGAAAGGCATGGGCTGCGATCTCCTGTGAATTGGCGTTGATACCATGCGTGACTTCCAGACCGTAAACGTCGGCGTTGTGCTCGATCCTGCGACTGATCCCAGCACTGATGGGCTGGGCAATGAAGCCGAGAATGCTGAAGATGAGGAAAATCATCGGCAAGGCTGCCCAATCCCCCAATTCGCGAATGTGCCAGCGCTGGCCCCATCTGCGCAGAAACCATGAAGAGAGGCGGTAGAGCAGGTAAAGGCCAATAAAAAGACCAATGGCAGCAGCGCCTAGCCCAATCATGACGTGGTTCAGAACGTAGTGCCCCATTTCGTGACCAAAAACAAACAGTGTTTCCGGCGTGGTGGCTTTTTGAATGGTGGTGTCCCAAACCACAACTCGCTTGGAGGGGCCAAAGCCGGTGACGTAGGCGTTGAGAGTGGTGACCTTATCACTGGCTTTCATCAGGAACATGCGGTCACGAGGGATCTCCATACCTGCGCGGTGCACCACAGTCTCCAGCGCATCCACCAGTTGCGGATTGGTTTTGTCCAGCGGCTCGAACTTGTTGAACATGGGATCGATGACGACAGGCGTGATGATCACGAAAAAAACAATGAACGGCAGAATGATCAGCCAGAAATAGAACCACCACCGCCGAGGGCTCCGGCGAATGATCCAGATCATAACCCAGAGCAGAAGAGTGGAGACGATGAGGCTGATCGCCAAACCCTTCAGCACATCTGAGAACCACGAACCCCAGCGTTGCACGGAAAGCCCATACTGCAGGCTGATGTGGTGGCCATAAGCGGAGAGCGGCCAATCGAGCACATTCAGCACGACAAGAAACAGGGGAATCGCTACAAGAGCCTGGACGAAACTATTGTGGCTGGCTCTCTCTGCCCAATTACGAAACCGCGCCATTACGCCCAGATACAAGATCCCGAGCAGCACCACAAATCCCCAGATCGTGCCGATAATCCGCATGCCTCCGCTGATCTCGTAGAGTGCTTTGGATTTAGCCAGCTTATCAGGTGGAAGAGTGTATTCCGTGGTGGGCCCTGACTGACTGGAGTCAGCCTTCACTGAAGCGGCAGCCGAAGGTGCGGTAGTGCTAGAGGAGGTTTGTGCTCGCACGGAACAAATAGTGGAGACTAATAACAATAGAGCGATGATGAAGGCAGATTTCATGTGTTTCAAAAGTTCACAAAAGAGCATTGCAGGCAACACTGACAGAAAATCCGGACGTAGTCTCTCATAATTTGTGACTTTGTGAGGCGGATGACTCGATGTTTCCCACGGCAGCAGCTTGAACCTGCATGGCCGACCCATCCCTCGACCTGGCTGGATTGGAAAAGCGTTTTCGCAGCAGGCGATTCATGGGCTCGGAAAAAAGCTCCGCAACAATCGCGCCAAGTACAACTGACACCAAAACGACTGCAATGAATAGCACGGGGACAAGACGCATCTGCCTGCCCGCGTTCACGAAAAGAGTGAAAAAACCATACACCACGAACATATGGGTGAGATAGATCTCATAACTATATTGACCTGTTCTGAGCAGAGGCCAGAGCACACCCGGTGCTCGCCATGTAGTTTGCGCAAAGACCACGATGCACAGGCAAGTGCCAATCGCGAGCACTGTCATCTCCAATCCATAACGGCCCAGCCCCCATCGATAGGCAAGCAGAGAAAATCCCAGGATAAAGGTCACCAGTCCGGCGCCAACAACGCCGAACACCCAGAGCAGCGGGCGGGAACAGCGAAATCGGGCGACGAATAGCGCTGTAAGGCATCCCAGTGCAACTGCGTCCATGCCGCCCAGATACGAATACTCCTCCCATGTCCCGTTCCCGTGCGCTAACAACGTGCGCCCAAAAGGACCGAGCACGACGAATCCAACAAGCAATGCGATCAGAAGTTTTCCTTGCCCCAAGAGGCGGCACACGAGCGGAAAGAAGACATAGAACATCTCCTCGACAGAAAGCGACCAGAGGACGTCCCAATTGCCGGGTAGATATCCTCGGTGTGCCTCCAGCACGTTTATGTGAAACGTAAGTGCCGCGAGAATGGCACGGCCCAGCCCTCCGGTTTTCGCGGGCACTACGAAATCGTGAAGATGAGCGAAATGCAAAAGGCTGAGAACCGCAAGCAGCGATAACAGTAAAGGCGCTATTCTCGCCAAACGGAGCTGGTAAAAACCAGGAACATCAATTTTTGAGAGCGTTCCCCAGCGTCGAAGGCTGATGGAAGCAATAAGAAATCCGGAAACGGCAAAGAACATTTGAACGCCGAACTGGCCATTCCAGAACAAAGATTTTACGAGTTGCCGGGGAAGTCCCTGGGAATAAGGAATGTGGGCCAACCGCAAACGCATGTTCACGTGGTTCATCAGCACAAAGAGGATGGCCATCCCCCGAAACAGATCAATACCGTCGATACGGTTCCGAATGGCGACCGACGTGTGAGAGGCGGAGGGCATGGCTCATAGTACATCGGAACAGGACGATTCCAGTGGCCGTGAAGCCTTGCCGGGAAGCACTGGTAAGAAAGGGAGGGCGCTTGATCGAATGCCGAAACCGGCATCTAATCAGAATGAGGGGTTCCCCTATGACACGCTTTATTCGTAGTCTCTCTGTTCTGGGCATGGGTGTTTTCCTCCTCGCGTCGCTTTCCGCTTTCGCGCAGCAGAACCCTGAGCGCCTCATTCTCAAAGACGGCTCGTACCAGAACGTCACCAAGTGGGAAGTCCATGCCGACCGGGTACGCTATTACAGCGCCGAACGCTATACCTGGGAAGAGCTACCCAATGAACTGATTGATTGGGCTGCAACCGAGAAATACAACAAAGAACGAGGAAGCCTGCGTTCCGAAGCAGTGGAAGAAGCGACCAAAGAAGCAGATGCAGCCGAGCCGCCTCCACCCATGCCTGCGCCGGGCCTCTTCCTCCCTGATGGTGGCGGAGTCTTTCTGCTGGATACATATCAGAACCAGCAGCAACTGGTGGAACTGACGCAGGACAGCGGGGAACTCAACAAGCACACGGGAAAAAATATTCTGCGCGCAGCCATCAATCCTCTGGCGCTTTCTTCCAAGCAGACGGTTGAACTCAAAGGCGCACATGCACAGACCCAGTCTCATGTGAGTCAGCCGGTGATTTTTGTTGACGTGGATACCGGGAGCGCAGACGCGCAAGAACCCGCGCAGAACAACAGCAGAGCAGCTCCTGCCGCTTCTCCATCTCCAGCCAAAGCAGGAGGTTTAGGAACTGCGCCGTCACTCGGTCCGGGAGCAAGCCGAGCCCCTGCGATGCCACCAAATCAACCGGCAGCAGCGTCCGGCCCGTCTAATGCTGATCGCTTCCGCATTGTGCGCATGGAGTCGAAGAAAGACTCACGCATCCTGGGCAACGTAACCGTGGCGATTTACGGCAAGGTCAGTCAGAAGGAGAACTGGATCAAAACTGTGAGCCAGCCTGTAAATGCAAATTGGTTTAAACTCACGCCGTCTGAGCCGCTGCTACCCGGCGAGTATGCGGTCGTCGAACTTCTGGATAAAGGCCAGGTCAATCTCTTTGTCTGGGATTTTGGAGTCAATCCCACGGCTCCTGCGAATGCCAATGCCTGGGGCGCAAAGAAATCCATAACGGGGCAGAGTGATGAGAAACCGGGGTTGGAGAAAAGGCCGCCTCAGTAACCAAACTACTTCAGTACGCCCAACTGCGCTACAGCGATGTTGTCGCGGCTGGAGTTTTTGACCATGTACATCATCTCGTCGGCCTGGCGGATAATTTCGTGTGAGCTCTTGGCGTCTTCGGGATAGGTGGCAAGTCCCATGCTGCAACGGACCTGAAGATTGAGGCCATCTTCAGCAAGGAAGATGGTCTTGCGCATCATGTCCTGGATACGCTTTGCTACCACGAGAGCTGATTGTTTGTCGGTTTGCGGGAGCAGGATGACAAACTCATCGCCGCCGTAGCGGAAGGCGTAGTCGATCAGGCGCAACTGGGATTTGATTTTGAACCCGATTTCCTGCAGCAGCTTGCTGCCCACCAGGTGACCATAGGTGTCATTAACGTACTTGAAGTGGTCAAGATCCAGGAAGATCACGCTGAATTCGTAGCCAAAACGGGCGGAACGATAGACCTCTGACTCCAGAGTTTTATAAAGGTGGCGGGCGTTATAGAGGCCGGTGCAGTCGTCGGTAATGGTGAGTTCCTGGATTTTTTCCACTGCGCGGGCGTTATCAATCGCGATGGCGGCATAGTCGCAGAGCGCATGCAGGAAGAACATCTCCTGCTCGCCAAAGCTTTCCATGGCGCAGTTGATGAGCTGGATCACACCCAAAACCCTGTGCTTCGATTGCAACGGGACGCAAATGATGGACCGGGTCTTCCACTTGGTCATCTCATCAATGCGCTTGGCGAAACGGGGATCGTTGTAGACATCCGGGACAATGAGAGATTCGCCGTGGCGGGCGACCCAGCCCGCGATGCCTTCGCCCACCTTAAGCCGGACGGTCTTGAGCGTTTCGGCAGCGTCCCCTACGGCAATGGCGAAATAGAGCTCGTCCTTCTGTTCATCCACCATCAGCAGGGACCAGGTATCCGGCCGGAAGAATTCGGCCATTTTATCCATGATGGTTTGCAGGATTGAATCGAGATTCAGAGACGAGGTCAGGGCCTTCGCAACATCATTGAAGATGGCGACTTCCTGTATTTGCCTTGTTTTTCGCTCAGGTCCCGTTGCCTCATTCATGTAAGGGGTTTTAATCCTTCTACTCTCGGGGGTGCAGGTCGCCAACTTGGGCGTATTATCACCCGTTTTGACGAAATCAGCAACCAGTGAGTGGTCCTGAAACCTGTTTGGAATGGCCCAAAGGTATCGCAGAAGTCTTTGCCCTTCGGGCAGTTACGTTGGTTTTTTTGGTTTGACACCGGCTGCTGGTATTCCTATGATGGCCCCTAAGCAGCTTTTAAAATCATAAGGTCAGTGCCTTAACCTCGATGGGTTCATTTGGCGACAAACTAAGACGCGAGCGGGAGATGCGTGGGGTCACACTGGATGAGATTGCCGAATCCACCAAGATTCGCCGTTCCCATCTGGAAGCCCTCGAGCAAGAGGACTTTCGCGACTTGCCCGGAGGCGTCTTCAATAAAGGGTTTGTACGCTCTTACGCTCGATTCATTGGGATTGACGAGGACCAGGCGGTTGCCGACTACGCCTCAGTCAGCAATGAGGTCGCCATACCACAAGACCAGTTTCCACTCGAAGTTCATGAGAAACCGGATCGCCAGTTGAACCCCCGCAGTTCGCAATTGCCGCTGATCGCGTCAGTGGTGGCTCTGGTGGTTGTGGTTGCAGGGTACGTGGTATACCGCGCCAAGCATCATCAGCCTGAGAGCGTTTCGGCCTCCGTTTCGGCCGCTACTCGTGACTCCGCTGCCCAGCCCACCGACGAAGGTTCTTCTCATGCCAGTCCCGCCACAGATAATGTGGCAGCTGCGACAAAGATCGTGCCGGTAAAGGAAAGCATCCCACATCAGCAGGAAAGGCAAATTGCTTCTGTCGCACCACTGAAGCAGACGTCTACTCCGGATAAAGCTCTCTCGCCCGAGCACAGCTTTTTCATCATCATCAAGGCCAAGGAAGACGCATGGATCTCAGTAATGGCAGATGGACGCCGCGTGAGCCATGGAATCCTTAAGGCGGACAAGCAAAGGTTTATTCGTGCGGCCCGGCAAATTGTGGTGAAAACGGGAAATGCAGGCGGAATTGACGTGAGCTTCAACGGAAGGCCACTGGGCGCCATCGGCAGTGAGAGTGAAGCCCGGACCCTGATGTTCACCCCTGCAGGCGCAGCCCAGCAATAACCTCTATAGCCCCGGTCCTTACTGCCCATTTACAATACAAAAGTCCACTCGCAGCTAAAAAACCGCCATTCAGCGGCTTTTCCGCCCGTAGGGGCATGGAAGCGTTGCCGGGCGAGGGCGGATTATTTAGTCTGCTTTGCGGTATCCTAGAATGATCCCAAAGCGGTAAAAGTTACATCAGGAGGAAGCTCAAATTGGCTCCACGCGAACGTTTTTTGTTTACGTCTGAATCGGTCACAGAAGGCCATCCGGACAAAATTGCCGACCAGATCTCTGACGCGATACTGGATGCCTGCCTGGAGAAAGATCCGTACAGCCGTGTTGCGTGCGAGACTCTCACTACCACCGGGCTGGTTGTGATTGCAGGCGAGATCACCACGGAAGCATACGTCGATTTTCCCACCATTGTGCGCGGAACAGTAACCGCCGTGGGCTACACTGACGCCACCTATGGCTTTGATTCGCAGACCTGCGCAGTTGTGTCGTCGATCCACTCGCAGTCGCCTGACATTGCCATGGGAGTTGACACGGGCGGCGCTGGCGACCAGGGCATGATGTTCGGCTATGCCACGAACGAAAATGAAGATTACATGCCTACCCCCATCTCACTTGCCCACAAGTTGACGATGCGGCTCTCAGAAGTCAGAAAGAACGGAACCCTTCCTTACCTCCGGCCTGACGGTAAATCCCAAGTCACAGTTGAATATGGTCCAGATCACAAGCCAATCCGCGTGGACGCGGTGGTGATCTCGACGCAGCATGCTGAGACCATCGACAACAAGACGCTGCGCCAGGATATTCTGCGCCACGTAATCCAGGCGGCGATTCCGGAAAGGCTGCTCGATGCGGACACCAAGTACCACATCAATCCCACGGGACGGTTTGTGGTGGGCGGGCCGATGGGCGACACCGGACTGACCGGACGCAAGATTATTGTGGACAGCTACGGCGGCATGGGTCGCCATGGTGGCGGCGCCTTCAGCGGGAAAGACCCGACAAAAGTCGATCGCTCTGCCTGCTATATGTGCCGGTACATCGCCAAGAACCTGGTTGCGTCCGGCCTGGCTGATCGTTGCGAAGTGCAGCTTGCGTACGCCATAGGCGTGGCTGAGCCAGTGAGTGTGCTGGTGGATACATTCGGCACGGGCAAGCTGGATGAGAAAACGCTGGAACGGCTGGTCCGGGAAAATTTCCAGCTTACGCCCAAGGGAATCATCGAATCGCTGAAACTGCGGCGGCCGATTTACAAAAAGACGGCAGCATACGGTCACTTTGGCCGCAATGATGCTGACTTTACCTGGGAAGCCACTGATAAAGCGGCGAAGCTGCGTGAAGCTTCCCAGGGCAAGAGCGAGAGCAAAGTAGGCGTAAGCCGATAGTGAGCACGGGGTGGAAGGCTGAAAGGCCTGCTCCACCCAGTGATTTCCAGACATTACTCGAAAACCCAAGCCTCTCAAGGCGCGAAAACAGGAAACTATGTCAACTACAGCCGTTCCCCAAGTTCCGTGTGATGTAAAGAGTTTTGAACTGGCCGATCTGGGCAAGCGCCGCATCGAGTGGGCAAACCAGTCCATGCCAGTGCTGCAGAGCATCCGCAAAGAGTTCATCAAAAACCAGCCGCTCAAGGGCATACGCATTGCCGCCTGTCTGCACGTCACCACTGAGACGGCAAATCTGGCCATCACTCTGCGTGACGGTGGCGCTGACGTGGTGCTGTGCGCTTCCAATCCTCTCTCCACGCAGGATGATGTGGCCGCTTCCCTGGTGCGCGACTTCAACATCTCCACTCATGCCATCAAGGGCGAGGACAATGAGAGCTATTACAAGCACATCCTCTCAGCTCTTGACCACAAGCCGCATGTGACCATGGACGATGGCGCGGACCTGGTCTCAACCGCCCTTACCAAGCGGCAGGACGTGCTGGATGGAATTATTGCCGGTACAGAAGAAACAACCACGGGTGTAATCCGGCTTCGCGCCATGGCGAAAGACGGCCAGTTGCGCTATCCCATCGTCGCCGTGAATGACGCTCTGACCAAGCACATGTTTGACAACCGCTACGGCACCGGCCAGTCCACCATGGACGGCGTGATCCGCTGCACCAATTCTTTGATTGCCGGCAGCAAGTTCGTCATCGCCGGTTACGGATGGTGCGGACGCGGTCTGGCTTCTCGCGCGCGCGGCATGGGCGCGGATGTGATTGTCACCGAAATCGATCCTACGAAAGCGATTGAGGCTGTTATGGATGGTTACCGCGTTATGTCCATGGCTGAAGCGGCACGAATCGGCGATATTTTTGTAACCGTCACCGGAAACAAAAACGTCGTTGCCCGTGAGCACTTTGATGCCATGAAGAACGGCGCTGTGGTGGCGAACTCCGGCCATTTCAACGTGGAAATCGACATTCCCGCGCTGGAGAAGATGTCTTCGTCCAAACGGCAGACGCGCGAGTTTGTGGATGAATACGTGATGAAAGACGGCCGCAAGATTAATCTTCTTGGCGAAGGCCGCCTTATCAATCTGGCAGCAGCGGAAGGCCATCCTGCCTCCGTGATGGACATGAGCTTTGCCAATCAGGCGCTCTCCTGCGAGTTCCTGGTGAAAAACCACAAAATGCTGGATAGGAAAGTGTATCCAGTTCCGGAAGAGTTGGACAAGAAAGTGGCCCGGCTCAAGCTTGAGTCCATGGGCGTGAAGATTGACAAGCTCACCGCAGAGCAGGAAGAGTACCTGGCAAGCTGGTCAGAAGGAACATAAAAGCCTGTTTAGAACGAGGAATGAATGAAGCGGCGGCAGAGCGAGAGCTGCCGCTTTTTCGATTCAGCGAAACGGGGCTGCAACTTGCAAACACGACCCAGAACTCACTATTGCTCTTGCCCACCCGAGTCCTTCACTGTGATCTGCCCGTCCACGCTGATGGAGACGTGCGGCATGCCGGCATCGCAATCCTGATCAAGTTTACGTACCTGGAAACCCACTGCTGGTTTCCAGTAGAGACCGCCGATCCAGACGCAGCCCGAAGGAACGTCGGAGTCACCAGCGCTTGAAGATTGCACCAGCGCGTCTGGCGGCCTTACATGGACGGTAGCTGCGGCCATGCCATTTTGTTGTTCAATGGAAATGGCCGTGCCGTCGTGTGAATCTGCCGCACACGACCCATAGGTGGAACCGTCACTGGCAACGCGTACAGCGCTTGCAACTAGTTTTCCGTTCACTGCCTCCACACCAATCCAGTAGACGACGTGACTCGCCGACGAATCCTGGCCTGCGCTCGAGAAGGAGGCGGCATCAGAGGTCAAGACCGCCTGCAGGGCGTGAAATCCCGGGCGGTTTTCCAAAGCCGTCGTGTGATAACGATCATTGCTGGCAACCGGGGTGTACCCAGCGGGTACATCCCCCTCATCAATTTTTTCCCCGGATAGTATCCATTTGTTGATTGCGCTTATTGCAACACCCTGGGCAGAAACAGTGGCAAGCCATAGACGGGCGTTGATGCTGGAGCCTGGTCCCGGGCTGGCAAAAATGAATGTTTCGCTTCCTGGCGGCAGGTCTTTAAAGCGGCCCAGGAGAGTCACCGGACCGAGTTGCGGAACCATAATATTACTGGCTGTGTTCTCAGCGGTCCTGCTGAGTTGAACGGCGAGCGTGCGCAGGTCAGGTGGAGTCTGGCTGGTGTACCACTGCGGAAATGCGGGCCGGGAAGAGAGCAGATAAAAATCTTTACTCGCACTTCGACTTGCGTACTGTCCGCCGAAGGGGGAACTCAAAGTGCAATGAAAGTCGTTAGCGGATGCGTCCCAGGAGCACCGCAGCTTGTCATAGCCCGCCCTGGGTTCGCCGGGAACATCACAGCCAGCCTGAGCTACTGCAGGAAGGCATTGCAGCGCTTTGCTGATCTGCGGTTTGCCATTGCGGAGGTCAAGCAGGAGGCGGTTGGCAACAATCTGCGCGGCTTCCGCTCCTGCCGCACGATATCCGAAGTCGATCAAGAAGACTGGCGTCGACGCAACCGGAGTGGCCGGACGAATACTCACGAGAGATGCCATATCTCCCAGAGTTGAGCTTTGCTGGTCTTCATCGGTGGGCTGGCCGCTGAGCATATTCGAGTTTGCCTGCATGTGCAGCAACTCATCCGGACTGGCGGTTTGTGCTGTCGCAATGCTCCCCTGCGGCTGCACCATCTGGTACCAGCGTTGGCCACGCGTTCCCGAGAGATGAACGGCCAAAGCCAAACGATAAAGAGGATCGGGATCGGACTCTCCTCCCTGTTGGACCTCTTCGCGCGAGGCATAGATCACAACCTGCTGAAAGCCGTACCTGGTTTCGTCAAAGCCGGCGAAAGTTAGACTGGGTAGCGCCTGCCATTGTTCGATTGCGGCGCGAGAAATCCGAACAAACTCCAGTGATGGCCGGGTAAAGAACTGAGTGCGGTCAGGGCAACCGAACTGCCCATCACCGGGTGCCTGGGCCATGGAAGAGGCGTAAAGAGCAAAGCAGAAAAGAAAAGTTAGCAGGAACTTCGGCATGGATACTGATACTGTAAGCTGTTTTTGGAGTTGTTCAAAGTTACAACCGTTTGCTGCAAGAGAAAAGACCCCTGCAGTCACAAAAAAGCGGCCCATGTGGGCCGCTCCGAGCTTGCGGGTAGCCAGCTTACCAGACTCTGCAGGCGTTCTGATGTACCAGGGGAGCGCCTTGCTTACAGCCAAAAGCCTTGGCGAACTCAGGCATGTTGGCCACCACATTGTTGACGCGGTACTTCGGCATTGAGTGTGGATTGCTGAGAAGCACGATGCGCATAAGTTCCGGCCGATATTGCGTGCACCAACTGACCGCGTGCGCCAGGAAGAATTTCTGCAGGTGAGTCAGACCGTCAGGCCCTTTGTCATCAAGAGATTTGCCCTGGTTCTTGAGTTCATTCTCAAGGGCGATTAGAGCCAGGTAAAGGCCGCCGTTGTCAGCGGTGTCCTCTCCCTGGGTGAGCAGGCCGTTCTGCTTTATTCCGGCTTCCGGAACTTCCTGAGTGTATTCGTCTGAGATGCACTTGCCGCGTTGCTCATAGTTTTTGGCATCTGAGGGGCTCCACCAGTCGTGCAGGTTGCCCTGGCCATCAAACTTCCGGCCCTGATCGTCAAACCCATGCGTAATTTCGTGACCAATTACTCCGCCCTCTGCGCCGTAATTGACCGCGTCGTCCTGATTGGGATCAAAGAAAGGCGGCTGGAGAATGCCGGCAGGGAAGTTGATGGTATTGGTTTGCGGATCATAGTAAGCATCGATAGTGGGCGGCGTCATCTGCCATTCCTGGCGGTCCAGAGGTTTGCCGATCTTTTGTAATTGCCGGTTGAACTCAAACTGCGTTCCGCGGTGGACATTTTCGAGATAGCTGTCCGGCGTGATCTCAAGAGCGGAGTAATCTCGCCAGTGGTCGGGATAGCCAATCTTATCGAGGATCTTCTGCAGCTTGGCTTTAGCCTGGGCCTTGGTTTCAGGAGTCATCCAGTTGATCTGAGTGACGTCTTGGTCAAGGGCCTTCTCAATGTTGTTCACCATCTTCAGGACACGCTCTTTGCTTTCAGGTGGAAACGCGCGCTGTACGTAGGCCTGGCCAAGAGCTTCTCCCAACTGGTTATCGGTGGCATGCACGCAGCGGCGCCAGCGCGGAGAGAGCTGCGGCACTCCGGCCAATGTGTGGCCGAAGAAGTCAAAGTTTTCGTCAACGAATGCCTTGTTCAGGTATGGCGCCGAGTCGTGCAGCAGTTGCCAGCGCAAATAGGTCTTCCAATGATCCAGCGGATGATGCTGAAGCATTACGTTCAGGCTGCGGAAGAAATCCGGGGAAGTCACAAGATAATTCTGGGTGGCTGGAGCGTGAACCGCACTGAGGTACTCTTTCCAATTGAAGGCGGGCGCCAGTTTTTCAATCTGGACCAGAGTCATCTTGTTATTAATGTTTTTGGGATCGCGCCGCTTGACGATATCCATGGCTGCCTTGGCCATCTCGGTTTCCATGGCAAGAACAGTTGCGGCATCCGCTTTGGCCTGAAAGTCATTCTCGCCGGCCAGCTTCATCATGTTGGCTATGTGTGCCTCGTATTTCTTGCGGATCTCCACGGATTTGGCGTCATCTTTTGTATAAAACTCGCGTCCGGGAAGCGTGAACCCGCCCTGGTCAACCTCGGCAATCACTTTGGTGGCATCGTCGAAGTCAGGGCTGGAGCCGAAGCCGAACATGGGAGCGAAGGTTGCGGCATCACCGCCTTGCCAGGCACCGCCGATGGTGGAATGCAAGTGCGCTAGTTCGCCCGCCAGTTGGGATTTGGCTTTTATAGCAGCAATGCGGTCCAGTTCAGGCTTCAACTCTTTGGCCGAGGATGACTCGATCTTGCTTTCATCCATGCATGCGGTCCAGTAGTCGCCAATTTTTTGTTCTACTGGAGTGCGGCCTTCCTTTTTTGCCGCCGCAGCTTCCAGAACCTGGTGCAACGTGACCTCATTCCACAACGAAAGCGGGCCAACCACGCCCCAAACGGGCCGGTCCGCAGGAATGGGATTGGCGGCAAAAAATTTGCTGCAGGCGTACTGGTAGAAATCAGTACACGGGTCAACCTTGGGATTCACCTGATCAGCGTTTACGTGCTCGAGTTTAGGGAGTTGCTGGCCGCTCGAGTCCGGCTGATTTGCGCCTGATTGGGAGAAGGCCGTGGCGGTGATGAACAGCAGAGTGAAGAGCAAGCTCTGAAAGCGCATGTTTCTCCTTTGAAATCATGTTGCAACTTGCGAAGTAATACTTACGAGTCGACTGCCACTGTGGCTCCAGAGATCCCGGCTATGGTTGCCACAGCCACGCCTGCCGCACAGCGCCGGCTGCGGCGTGCTTGCCGTAACCGTCCACCAGAAGAACTGTGCCGTCATCGAGAACAGTGGCAGTAGAGAAAAGATATCCGTCGATCGCAGGGCCGGAGACTGGCATAAATGTTTCGCTGTGAGGATCATACATCTCAGCCTGATCGGCCCCACCGGCAACCAGCACATGGCCATCGCCAAGGACAGCTACACCTTCGATCAGTTTGAAACGCGGATACTTCATTTCCGGGCCACGACTGAAGCTTGAAGTTTCCGGATCAAAGAATTCGGTAGACGAAAGCCGTTGACCGAAAGCGCCGCCGGTCTGCCCGCCGATAATGAGTGCCCTTCCATCCTTGAGCAATGCAATCCCGTGTTTATAACGCGGGACGGCCATGGGAGAGGTGAGGGCGAACCTTCCCGTAGCGGGATTGTAAATTTCGGCACTGGCTTCCACCGTGACGTCAGGCAATTGCCCGCTGCTCATGCCGCCGGTGACAAGGACCCGGCCGTCGGCGAGGGCCACCGCATTGAAGGCGCCCCGGGGAACGTGCATGCTTCCGGTCCAGGAGAACGTTTGCGTCTCAGGATCATAGATCTCGGCAGAAGCCAGCCGTTCATTATCACCCTGAGCGCAGCCGCCGGCAATCAGTACTCGTCCGTCCTTCAGCCGGACGGCGACACCATGCGAACGTGGGGCAAGCAGGATTGGTCCCGGCGCGAAGACATTACTCGAAGGGTTATAGATCTCGGTGGTGCGCAAGCTTGATCCGGAACCGTCAGTACCTCCGGCAATCAGAACTTTGCCACCGGGCAGCGGCACAGCCATGGCTCCGGCGCGCCGGGAGAGCATGTTGCGCGTGGGAGTGAATTGGCCGGTTTCAGGGTCGTAGATTTCGGCGGAGTTGAGCCAGTAGCCGTTGCGTTCCATGCCGCCGGCAATGAGCACCCTGTTGTCAGGAAGAAGCGTAGCTGTGTGAGAAAAGCGCGCCGCGCGCGGAGTGCCGGTTGAAACGATGGAACCGGTCCTGGGGGCGTAGGTACGCGTCGTCACGGCAAGCAGAACCAGAGCCGCGAAAATGGTAAGGGCAGAAAGGCCTATCTTGGCCCGGCGATCCAAACAAGAGCTCCTTCAGCATGGACGTTTGGCGCTGGGAAAAGGTTAGCACGTTCGCCGTCCTGAAAGTTAGGACCAACATGGCGGGGACGGAGCGCGTTTTCCACTATACTTAAAGTGGCACCCCACGCCCAGCCGCAACCCAGGTACACGAGGCCGATCTCTTGTTCAGCCGGAATTACTCAGGAGGTCTTCTATGGCATCGCTTGAAATCAAGAACAAAGACCTGACCGCCCTATTTGAAAAAGATGGCCCGTTTCCAGCCGAATTCGCCCAGCACGGTTCGGCGCCGGTCATGTCAGTAAACCACGTACAGATCTCAGAAGAGATCTTTGGTGGCACCATGCACTATGTGATTACAGCAACGGGAAAAGTCCCTACCACGGGATGGACCCAGCCACACCTTCAATCCTTTATTTATGTTCAGCCGCCGCCTGACGGTATCTGGGATTTCTTGTTTTTGGCTACACCGCCTTCGGGTCTGGCGGGCGATATCGTGTTGCCGATCACTGCCACTACACTTTTCAGAGCCGGCAACTTCAAGCTGAAAGGAGTGCGCGTGCACTCTGCATCGAACTCCATCACGGTGAAAGTTGGTAAAGGCAGCAGCCACGTTGCGGCCTGACAGTACCCATTAGAAAGGCCCTGCCCGCGGATTCAATCCACGGCGCAGGGCCCGCTGCTTTGATTATCTATTCGCGATTGCAGCTTACGCTGTTTGCCAGCGCCGCACTACTTAGGTTCTTTCAATTTGAGCTTGGACTTGTTTTCCTCCAGGAATGCTCGTAACTGGTCTGCCTGATCGAGCAGGCGGGTCCACTGCTCAAAATACAACGTAACCGGAAATCTGCCCAAACCGTAAACGCTTACACCGCCTTTTTCGCTAACCCGGAAATCGAGGGATCCTGTGCGCCTGGTTGAAACCTGTTTTTCCAGCTCAGCCAGGCGAGCTTTCATTTCTTCATAAGTAGGTTCTGCCATGTCCACCTCTGGAAGAAATCTTACAACAGCACACGAGCCGACGGTTCAAGCCTCAACCCTATTGAGCACACATAAAGCTTTGAGAAAATCGGAGCTTTCACGGCCAGAAATTACAACATTGCCGGCTAAGCCCAATTGGCAGCGGGCTGGAGCGAGGCCATGCCGGTGCTGGGGCCGGTGAAGCGTTTGCGTCCGAAAGCATAGTTATAAGCTTCGCGATATTGCCGGCCGATGGCAGCAGTGCTGCGCGTCTCCAGAACATGCAACCGTCCGGCAGCGGCGAGAGCGGCACGGAATGATGGATTGCGCTGGATGAATGAAATTCGAAAAGCGAGGTCGCGGGGGTTTTTGCCTTCAAACCAAAGGCAGCCGCGGCCGTCAGGGCTTACGTCACGATTGCGAGGCACATCGGCCGCGAGCAAGGTCTTGCCGTACAACATCGCATTCAGGCAGACGTCGTTCGCGCAGCGCGCAATTACAGCGTCTGGAGGCAGCTCTCCACTGGCGACAATGACATCAGCACTCTGCCACGCAGAGGTGGAATCCGCGAGATCAATAAAGACAATGTCTTCGCGGATTTTCAGCTGCGCTGCAAATTCGTCAAGGGCTTTGCGCATCGCGACTGTGGTTGCGGCCTCCAGCAGGAGAGAAAAATGTAAATTTTCAGCCCTGGCCAGAGCGAAACTCTCCAGAACAGACTTTTGTTCCGCGCTTAACTCAGTATGTGCGGAGGTGGCAAACTGAGGAACCAGAAAACTGACCCTGTCTGTCGGAATACCAAAGCGGCGTTGGAGGAAATCCTGCTCTAGGGGTTGAGCGAGGAGCGGGGAATTCTCGCCAGTCGGCAAGGGATCAGGAATGAGGAAAATGCTTTCCGCAAGAGCTCCACGCTGCTGTGCCGCCTCTTTCATTCCTGACGAATGGACGATTACAGCGGCTGCGCGGGCCAGTACAAATTGCTCCGCAACGCGGAAAGAGCGGCCCATCCAGCTTCCATGTTCGCACTGCCCGGCTGACATGGCCAGCTCTTCAATGCATGCCCGCAGATCATAGACCACGCCACCGATGTTGCGCACCGCTGCCATGCCGGCAGCAAAACAGTGGGTATGAACGATGTCAGCGGAATTTTCCGGGTCGCAGTCAAGAATGGATTTGCGCCAGTTTCTCACGTCTTGCCAGGAGCGTAAGAGGGAAAGGGATCGTGGCTGGTCCTGACGGCGGCCGGAAAGATACAACTCGGCACTGCCTTCGCCCTGAGGGGTCACGATATACGGCCGCATACCGGATGTGACCTGGCCTTCCACCACCGGCAGAACATCGCGCGCGAATTCACAGACATGAATTACTCGCCAGGGCCGAGAGCGGGTACCTTCGCCGAAACTGTTCTGGACAGGTCGGGGGCGGACATCTTCATTGGAAGGATGTGTACCGCTGAAAGCCATGCTCTTGCCTCAGGATACTTCTCTTTTGGTCTGCTCAGCCAGTTCCGAGTAAGCGATGACGCGATTGCGGCCGGCATGCTTGGCGGCATACAGGGCAGCGTCAGCAAACTCGATCAGGTCGCGCTTGAATTGGGCATCGCTGTCATAAACGGCAACTCCGATGCTAATCGTGAGATGCTGAATTTCGTGAGGTGAGCCAGCAAAAAATTTAGCCTGTTCCACCGCACGGCGAAGCCTCTGCGCCACGTAGAGAGCTCCGGCCTGTGTGGTTTCAGGAAGAATGATGACAAATTCCTCACCACCGTAGCGCGCCACCGTGTCCACTTCACGCATGTCTTTCATCAGAATGGAACTGACATCGCGCAGCATCTGGTCGCCCACATGGTGCCCGAAGGTGTCATTCAGCCGCTTGAAATAATCGATATCGATCATAAGAAGCGCAAATTTCTGCTTGCGACGTTCAGCGCGCTTAAACTCAAGCTCAAGCTGCTGTTCAAAATAACCTCGCGTTCTCAGACCGGTGAGGTAGTCAGTGAATGCGAAGCGCAGCAGCCCTTCATTGGCATATTCGCGGGTGAGCAGGTTCTCTGAAACCAGAGCCAGGATCCATAGCAACTGGGCGTCCTCACGGTGAAAGGCATTCTGCCGGGAAGAGAACAATTGCACTGAGCCCATTACACGGTTGCTGACGAAAAGAGGAACGGCCAGGGCCGAGCCGGCATTCATGATATTAAGCAGAACGTCCACTTCCACATGATGGCCCTGCTGGATAATCAAAGGGCGTCCGTACTTTACCGTCCAGAGGTTCACGATGTTCCCGGTGGAAATCTCAGTAACAGCGTTGGTGTTCTTGCTGAAGCCGCGTAGCAGACGCAGCTCCATGTGTTCCGCGCCTTCGTCCCAGAAGTAAACCAGGGCGCGTTCAAACGGAGCGATTTCACCAGCCATATCACACAGCAGATTCAGAGTGGCCTCAAGCTGCATCTGAAGCCCGCTGAGCATGCTAAGTCGCAGGACCACGTTAAGGTGCTGCCATCGATTACGTATGGTCTGCTCATCCAGTTCAGAGAAGACTTCAGCAACAAACCTTTCCGGCGGAAACGGCGCGGGCTGTGTGGACTCGTTGGATACCATGAAAAGATTGGTCTTGGCCGCAAGCCAACAAATGCACACGGCCACCGTGCCATTTGAGATGCTGCCAGCACGCCTCAGGGACACTTACTGAAGACGATGGCCATGACAACCTAAGAAAATGTAGAGGGGAAGAGCTGGTTGGTAGGGTACATTGCCCATAAGGACACTGACCTATCTTCATTCTGAATAGATGGTTTGCAGCTCGTTTGAATGGCATGTGCAGAGTTCAAGATGCTCACAAGTAAGGAGTTAAAAGAACTCGCACAAAACGATGCGCGCAGGAGTAGCTTCACCGCAGATTTTTTGAATCTCGTGCACAGTCTCTGTTGCATTTCAACACTGATCATCATAGGATAGTGCTGGCGCACGGAAAACCCGCCGACGTCGAAGATGAACGTGAGTCCACGCAGTTTCGCGGTCATCCGATGAGCTCTTCGCAGTTTTCGCCCGAACTAGACAAACAAAGAACCAGCCCACGTTTTTCCCGACAGGAGAAGCAACCCTCATGGCATGGTACGCGTACTGCATCGTTGAGCAAGAAGCCTTCCAGAATGGTATTCGAGCCCGCCGCCCCGTTCCCGTAGAGAATTTAAGAGGAATTGCTGACGCCCAGACTTTTGCTTATCCCAGCGGCGAGTTTTCAGTGATCGTAAGTGAATACATTCCCACCGGCGATCTGGGACAGAAGGCCCTGCTGCAGCATGCGCATGTGGTGAGCGAATGCTTCAAGCGCACAACTGTGCTGCCGTTCCGATTCGGGACGATATTTGATACCGACGATGCTTTACGCCGGGCAGTGCGCCTCAACCGGAAGGCTTTCATGGAAAGCGTTCTAAAGCTGAAAGGTAAAGCAGAGATGCACCTGAAGCTTCTGGTGAAAGATGGGTCCCTGCGCCAGGCTCTGGAAGAGATTGAGTTGCCGGCCACAGTGGGAAGCGAATATTTGACCAAGCTGCGTGAAAAAGCAGCCCGTCATCGTGAGCGCCAGACCAAGGCGCGGGCTCTCTCTGTCCAGGTCCACAAGATTTTTGATCCCCTCGACCAGGATGTCTGCTGCCGCAAGGTGAATTCCGGCGGCATGCTCATAGACATCGCGCACCTGATTGACCACAAAAAGGTGCAGAAGTACCAGAACCGCTACCAGATGGCCACCCGCCATTTGCCCGGAGTGGAAGTGGTGATGAGTGGCCCATGGCCGCCCTATCACTTTATCTCCGGCAAACGGTCTTCGTAGCTCCTGACACGATTATCTGCTTGAGCAAAAAGGGTATTTCTGTGCCCTTTTATGTCCAAATTCGACCCTATTGCCCCTTAGTGTCTTGCCTTAAGCATCTAAATACCTGAAAATGGAATCGAAGTACTGTCATACCTTTTAGGCTGCTTCGGCAGCCTCTTAGCCGTGCCGAGATATGGAATGAACCAGAAAAGCCGTGTGCTTATTGTGGATGACGATCTGGCCATGGCCAAGTACCTGTCGTCCCACTTAACCCGCCGCAATTTCGAAGTAAGCGTGGCTTCCAGTGACCAGGAGGCGCTGCGGGTGTTCCGGGGATTTGATCCAGTGCTGGTTCTCGTGGATACATCCATGAATGGCGAGGCTGGATCAGAGATTCTGCAGCGCCTCAAACAAATCAAGCCGAGCCTTTCCGTCATTGTTCTCTCCGCCAACAAAGATCCCGAAGTCATTTTCAAGGCCTCAAAACTGGGAGCGGACGACTACATCAGCAAACCAGTTGATCCCAAGGAATTGGATGTGCGCATCTCTCGCGTGCTGGACAATCAGAGGCTCTACCGAGAGGTAACCCAGCTTCGCGAGCAGGTGAGACGGCAGAGCGATTTCACCATGCTTTTTGGGACCAGTCCCAAGATGATGGAAGTGAAGATGACCATTGAGCAGGTAGCGGACACCACCGCCACCGTGCTGATCCGGGGCGAGAGCGGCACCGGCAAAGAAGTTGTGGCGCGGATGATCTATGCGGAATCAATGCGGGCGGAGAAGCCTTTCGTAAAGGTGAACTGCGCCGCGATTCCACACGAGCTGCTGGAAAGCGAGCTGTTCGGCTACGAGCCAGGCGCGTTCACCGGAGCTACGCGACAGAAGCTGGGCAAGTTCGAACAGGCCAATGGTGGCACGATTTTCCTTGATGAAATTAGCGAGATGCACCCGGCGCTGCAGGCAAAACTGCTTCATGTTCTGCAGGACCACGAGTTCTCACGACTGGGTGGCAAGCGGGACATCCAGGTGGATGTGCGTGTGCTTTCCGCCACCAACAAGCCTCTGGAACGAGCGGTGGAAGAAGGTGTTTTTCGCGAAGACCTTTTTTACAGGCTGAATGTGGTCAGCATTCACATCCCCCCATTGCGAGAGCGGCGCGAGGAGATACCGGTCTTCCTCGAATACTTTCTGGAAAAATACAGCGCGCATTACGGCAAGCAGCCGCCTATGTTCAGCGACTACGCGGTGACCCGCATAATGGAGTATGCATGGCCGGGAAATATTCGAGAGCTTGAAAACCTGGTGAAACGGTATGTGATCGTCGGCAACGAAGCCCAGATCATACGCGAACTTTCGACCCATAAACCAATTGTCTCTTCCATCTCTCCGCGCTCCACGCCAGCGGCCGCGCCCTCCTCAGAATCGCCAACAGCCACTCTTCCTTCGAATATACCGGCAACGGAGATGGAAATGCCGTCTTTGCTGGAGATTGGCCGCAGAGCTGCCATGCAGGCCGAACGCGAAGCCATTGAAAGGGTTTTGGCACAAACCCGCTGGAATCGCCGCCAAGCCGCTAAGATACTGAAGATCAGCTACAAGGCCCTCCTCAACAAGCTGAAGGCGATGGAGGAGCAAAATAAGGGACAGGCTAAGCAGTTAGAAGCCAAATAGTGGAATCAGAGTTCCACAACTTTAGGCCTTTTTTCTTAACTACTCTGCTCAGAGATGCAACAAGTTTCTCCTCTCATGTCCAATCATTGCAGCTATTTAGGATGCCTACAAGAGTTTCCAGAAGATGGGATAAGGCTTTGGTTTGTGAGTTGCTTTAAGAGAGAGCATACAAAAGAGGCCGTAAAATTTTCAGATGACTTCAACCCTATCCCGAGCTTTCCAACTTTTCATTAACGAGCATCTTGGCGTAAGCCCAGAACTCATCTTGCATCGCCTTCCCTGAGATCTTCCCTCCCTCCCTTGCCTCTTTGTGAGCGGCTCAAAAGAGCCGCTTTTTTCTTTTTGCTGCTTTTCATCCCCGGTGTCCTGCTTGATCAAACGCTCTACTGCGACGGAATCTGCCACGCCAGCATCTAAACTTGTTCGCGTAATTTGACGGGTTATTATCATGACGAATAAGATTGGGAATTTATCGAGAGACATGGAAAAGAAGAAGCTGGATACTTTTAAGAAACGATTGGAAGAGCGGCAGCAGGCGCTACGCAAAGCGGTGAGCCGGACGGAGGAGGACGGACGAGTGGCAGACCAGGACTCGGCCCAGGACATTGCTGACCGCGCTGCGAACTCTTACACCAAAGAATTTCTGTTTTCCGTGAGCAACAACGACCGGCAACTGCTCAACATGGTGGAATCTGCACTGCAGAGGATCCGTGAGGGATCATTTGGCGAGTGCGTGAGCTGCGGCAATGAGATCAATCCCAAGCGCCTGGAAGCGGTGCCATGGACGCGCTATTGCATTGCATGTCAGGAGAAGAAAGAGAAGGGACTTCTTGAAGAGGCCGTAGAGTAAGCATCGACCAGAAACTGAAAGGGAGATTGCAGTGGCAATCTCCCTTTTTCTTTACGAGATGTGAACTTAATAGAGGTTGAAGCTGATCTCCAGCCCCATTTCCACGGCTACTGGGCGTCCATCTTTTTTCCCGGGATCAAACTTCCACAGCTTTACCACCTTGAGAGCCTGCTCATCCAGACCCATGCCCAGCGAACGCACGACGCGCGGATTGTGCACCCGGCCATCAACGCCAATGATACCGCTCAATACGACCACGCCTTGATATTTGGCTTTTCTGGCTTCTTCAGAGAATTCCGGTTCCGGAGTAAAGATGGGTTTGGGGGCGCTCACGCCATCGCCAACGTGAAACAGCCCGGGGCCAACGCCGGGGCCGCCGTGGCCTGATCCAACGCCGCCGCCATTTCCAGTGCCAATTCCGCCGCCCACGCCTGTGCCATTCGACAGAGCCGTAAGTTTAGACAACGGATCGCCAATCTGACTGGTCTGCGTGTATTTGAGGTCGGCAACCACGGTGGGTTCGACCATCAATTTGCTCTTTTGTGTCTGAATGACTACCGGCGGAGCCAACTGCTCTTTGGCTGCCCGCGGAGGAGTGCCTGTGGAAGCCTTGAGCTTGCTCGCATCGCCGCCTCCACCACCACTGAGCCCATGTTTGCCGACTTTCAGCGGCACATAGGGCGTGAGGTCAACTGCCTCATTGGTTGTGGAGGGAGGAAGAATCCTCGGCTGAATTGTGATGTGAAAAAGCCACAAGACCAGCAGCACCACGACCGTGTGCGTTACGACTGACAGCAAGAAATTTTCCGGGCGGACCTGGTACTGTCCGTATCCGCCGCCAAACAGAGTCGTCATGGAGTTATCAACGGCCTGTTCTTTTGTGAACTTAACCACTTCCTGCTGCAAGGGGGGACCTGCCGGAGTTGGCGTACCCGGAGGAATTGGCTGTTTGGTATCGAGCGGAGACATGTTGTTTACCGTTGATAATCAGTATAAACGGCTTTGCTGCCGAATTTTGTCACGAAAAGCATTACAGTAAGGGTACTCCGGACAATGTCCTTTCGAACTATGTCTAACGGTGAAAGAGCCCGGAGAACATTCCTTTCAACTTGCCGAAAAAGCCCTTCTTTTCCTTCTTTTGTTGCGCCGGTTGTGGGCTCGCGGCGGGCTGGGCCGGAGGCTCCTGACGTACAGACACTTGTGCCGGCTTATCCGGTAGAACGACGGGATCAATGGTTTCTTGCACGAAAAAAAGATTAGGCATGCTGGACAGGGAGAGTCTGGCTGCAGCATAAGGCTCTACTCCAGCAGCATTTTTAGCGCTAAATACAAAGGGTGTGTCCACTTCCACATGGACCTGGCCGGGGCGGTCTGGCGGGATCTCCGCGGCAGGCTGGGTGACGGGCACAGTAGCAGCAGCACCTTGTGAAGGCTGCGTAGCCGACTGTGGCGCTGGTGCTGCTGTGGCTTCCATGGTGGGTATGGTTTCTGGACATCCGCAGGACTCTGCGACCGGCAACGGAGTGTTACCGTTCAGCTTTCCGCCCCGGAAAAGCATGGAGTCCTGGGGACGCACGCGATAGCTGGCTGAACTCATGAGCTCAGAGAATTCAATGGGAGCTGCGTTCCCGGGAAGGCTCTTGACGCAGGTATCGCCTTTTTCATTTGTGCCAACCGCAAAGTGGTACTTGCCCGGGCCTTGAAGACGAATGCTGAAATCGGGAGTGATGAGGAAATCCGCGCCGCGCTGAAAAAGTGTGTAATCAAACTCAAGCGCGCCGGTGTTCATGGCAAAGGTAAGCCCGTATTGACCGGAATTGACACCGAGAGAACTGTGGGGGCAGAGGCGGACCTGCCCTCCTCGATTAAGCTTGAGCCGCGCGGGCGCAATTCCGGCGGAAAGTTCCGAACCGGGTACAACGCTCATTCCGGCGCCCGCCGGCTGCACCAACTGCGCCTGGCCATCACCTGCATAAAGCTCGCCGATGGGAGCAGTGGATTGCTGAGCCCCGAGCGACAGAGAGCAAGAGACAATCAATGCAGTAATTGCAGCAAATTCAGTTTTGCTCGGCGCCTTGGCGGATACAAGATTCAGACCAGATACTCCTCAATCGATGAAGTCGTAGTTTTCAATGGAGACCGCGACGCCCTGACGATGGTCTCTATTTTCCACGCGCAGAACGTGGCCCGTGCAACGAACGCGGATAGGCTCAGCCAGCGTGACCTCGTGAGGCAAGGTCATGACAAACTCAACCGCGACGCCTTCAGCGAATTCACTGTTCACGTACATGAACACACCGCGCGAGCTTACATCACGGCTTTGCGCGGCGGGTTCGGCCATGGTGTTTCCCGCGTAAGTGATGGCAATGGGCAACTCGAGAAGAAAACGCCGGTTGGAACGCTTCTCCGGTTGCGGCTGCGCCATTTCCGGGCCTCCATGAAGTGAGATTGAATGCGGCTGTTGAAGAATTGTAGCTCAACCATGCAAGATTTAAGCAGGTATTCGTCTTCAGAAGCGGTCTCAAGAGCTTACAGGGCAAGAAAATTTTTGAGCAGCAGACGTCCGGATTCTGTGAGCACGCTTTCAGGATGGAACTGGACGCCTTCCACGGGATAGCGGCGGTGCCGCAAACCCATGATCACGCGCGTTCCATCCTTTTCGCGGGTTTCGGCGCTGATTTCGAGATCAGCGGGAAGGCCTTTTTCGGCGACGATCAATGAGTGATACCGCGTTGCAGTCAAAGGCTGAGGGGCGCCACGAAAAACAGTCCGCCCATCATGCTGAATCTTGCTGATTTTGCCGTGCATCACCTGCGATGCACGCACCACGTTGCCGCCGAAAGCAGCGCCGATGGCCTGATGTCCGAGACAGACTCCCAAGACGGGTTTTTTGCCGGCAAAATGACGAATGAGATCAATGCTGATGCCGGCGTCGTGCGGCGTACACGGCCCGGGAGAAACCAGGATGTGGCTGGGATTGAGAGATTCAATTTCAGTGAGTGTGACCTGGTCATTGCGGCGCACCTCAACGGCCTCACCCATCTCACCCAGATACTGCACCAGGTTGTAAGTGAAGGAGTCGTAGTTATCCAGCACAAAGACCATGTAAAGCTAGTTTAGCCCAGGTTTGCTCACTATTCGTAGGCCAGCGCATCAATCGGATCTTTTTGCGCTGCTTTGAAAGCCGGGTAAACTGCCCCGATCATGGCTCCCACTATGGCAATGATGGCGGCGCGCAAAATCCAGCCTCCCGTGAACTGAACGGGCATGGTGGGAATCGCGTGGCGGATACTGCTGGAAGCAATGAAGCTAAGAAATACACCAACCACGATCCCGGCAATTGCCAGCACTAGCGTTTCGCGTAAGATGACGCGAACAATGTAGGCTTTTGAAGCGCCTAACGATTTGAGAATGCCGATTTCGCGCGTGCGCTCCATTACTGCCGTGTACATCGACTGGAAAATTACGAGGAAGCCGATCACCATGGCGATTCCAACGACGGCGTTGATGAAATTATTCAGCATGGGAATGTGATCAGGCGAGAAAAGGCTGACAACATCGCGCATGGTCATAATGCTGTACTCAGACATGCCAGGGATGGCTTTGAAGTCCTGAACTGCCTGCTCCGCGAACTGAGGGTTGTCCAGCTTAACGTAGAATGCACTGGCCTTTCCGGGAGCTTCGATCAGGTCCTGCATAGTTTGCATCGGGACAAACCGGCGGGCTCCGCGCCCATTCGGAACAATCCCACAGACACGGAAGTCATGGTTGAACAGGTTGATGGTTGATCCGACCTTCACCTTGTTGCTCGCGGCGAAAAGATCATCCACAATCATGTCATCCGGCCCTTGAAAGGGGCCGCCATGGATGTACTGGAACGGCCCTCCCACTGCTTCAAATGACTTCAAATCAATTCCGTAAATGATCTCAATGTTGGTGGTGGAAGTTACGTGCATCACCACTGGCGCGACGGCCACCACATGGGGCCTCTTGGCCAGGACATCAGCCACCTTCACCGAAACCGACGCGCTGTTAAACGCGTTCATCATCGACGATCCTGGAGGCCGCACGAGCACGTCGGCGCCAATGCCGTACTGCCGCGTCTTGGAGTCCTTAAGCATTCCCAGAGAAAGCCCGACAATCAGCAGGATCATACTGACTTCAATCGCCACAGCCACAATGCTGATAATTGAGCGAATGGGCCGTTGTGCCAGGTTGGAGATGATCATCCGGTTCATTTGCGGTACTTTCCTTTCTTCTGAATCTCCCGTAATAACGCATTGCGGCGCTCCCGGTGCTTACTTGGGTCTCAGAGCTGCTGCGGGCTGGGTGCCGACGCTGGCGTTCTTTTCATCCACGTTGATCAACTGTGACCCAGGTGGTTGCTGCAAAGAGAACTGATCATCGCGCAGTTGCACATTGAGGGAGAGCTTGGTCACCGCCAGGGTGATCGCGTATTCCTCGACGGGGCGCTGGATCTCCACAACGCTGGGCAACATGATGCCGTTATGCTCGGCAAAACTCTCATAGTGGGCGTAAGTCACGAGCTGACCCTTTTCATCGTAGATCCATTGCTCATGGGGCAGCAGGTCTGTGCGGCTGTAAACGATACGGCGGGAGAGATAATAGCCGCGCTCACCTTTGCGGATCACCACCACGATATAGTCCGGCTGAATGGCATCTTTGTGGGTTTTGGGATCTTTCACCATCTCCGTGCTCTGTTCCAACACGGCAATTTCGTTCGGCGGGCCTTCAATGGGGCGAATCAGCAGGGCATCAAAAATGTCCTGCGGACGCAGGTTGGCCAGTGGTTCGTCAGTACGTTTTATAGGCGGCTTCTGCGCAGATCCTACATAAAATTTGTTCTTGGGAGGAATTGAGAGCTCAAATTTGGAGCCATCGCTCACCATATCAAACATGCGGTTGCGGACCACCGGCACCAGGCCGATCATCCGCAGCATGTCAGGTTTGCGCACCAGCACGTACCCGCTGAACGTACGATAATCAGTGACTTTGCCTTTCTTTTCTCCGCCCGTTGAGACGCTGAAATCCACATTCGCGCTTATGCTCTGGAGTTTGGACGAATTGGTATTTACCCATCCCACCAGCTCTTCCAGAGAAGCTTGCTTAAGAGTGGCTGTGCTCAGCCGCGTGGTCACGTTCCGGGTACGGAAAAGACATCCCGTAAGGAATACCGCAAACAACACCAGCAGTAATTTTTTCCGCGAATGTACGACCATGAAAAATAAATTCCGTTCCGATAGATAAACACCTTAAGTATATCGAAGAGAACGGTCGTCAAGAGGTTGGATAAGAACGTCAAAGATGGACAATGCGCGGCAGAATCAGCGATTTACGGTCTGGGCAACCGCGCGCCGGTACGCGGCAACGTTGCGCGCGTGTTCTTCCTGAGTGCTGGAAAAGCGGTGGTGACCCTGATTGTCACTCACAAAATAAAGGTAATCAGTACTGGAAGGATGCATCGCCGCCAGCAGTGAAGGTTTTCCCGGGTTCGAAATTGGTCCTGGGGGCAATCCGGTGTGCCGGTACGTGTTGTAGGCAGAATCATATTGCAGGTCAGAACGGTAGATGGTTCCGCGATAACGGTCATCGCGAAGAGCAGCGTAGATCACCGTGGGATCAGTAGAGAGCGTCATGTGCCGCTTCAGACGGTTATAAAAAACGCTGGCCACCTCCGGACGCTCCGTATCCACAGCCGTTTCTTTTTCCACTATGCTGGCCATGGTCACAATGGAATGAAAATCCTGGTTCAGGCCGATGTCATGAGCAGCCTGGCGGAAGCGGTGTACCATGACGGCGGCAATGTCATGCAACGATTGGGTACGAGTGAAACGATAGGTATCAGGGAACAGATAGCCTTCCAGCGTGGGAGCTTCCGGATCCAGGTCGTGAATGAGGGAAACATCAGTCTGCGCTACGCGCAGGAAATCTTCATGCCGGCCCAGCCCGGCGTCTTCGACGGCATGAGCAATGTCATAAATGTTGTAGCCCTCTGGAATTACCACATAGTGGACATAAATGTCACCCCGCACAATGCGGTCATAAACGTCGCGCAGCTTCTCGGGATGATCAAAGGAGTATTCGCCCGCCTTCAGCGCCTTGTGTCCGTGAGTGTAATGCCAGAGCAGGAAGGCATACTGGCTGTGAATGATGCCGGCCTTTTTTAATTCCGCTGCAATGTTCCGTGCAGACGATCCGGACTTAAGCTGCACCAGCTTCTGCGCACCGCGACCCGCGGGTAACAGCACCGCATACGCCAGCAGCGCCACAATCACCACCGCGGCAACCAGAACCAGTTTGAAGAATTTCATCATGCAGCTTTACCTTCTCAGGTTCTCTTGCAAAGCTCACTGCTTATTCAATAGATCTCTTGCACCGTGCTCCCCAGAATTTCCTTTCCACTTGAGAGGATTCTTCCTCGCTATGGCGCCGTGAGGCGCGACAGCGGGCTTTAGCGAGCTTAGCCCAGCGCGTAAGCGCTGGGTTTGGGGTGCGACCCACATTCCAGCCCTGGAGGGGCGGCACATCGCTCCTTATCTTAGCCGGAATCGCGCTCCGCGCCTCCGCTCAAGCGTGCAAGTCCCATCTGAATTCATAAACGAATGTACATGCACCGGAAGACGCAAAGGACCGGGCCAATGAGCGCTTACGTCATTAGAGCCCAGCGGCAATGCTGGAGTTGCAGAGTTCGCTTACATAAAAGGAATACGTTCCTGCTCCCCGAACAACGCGGATGGTCCGTGGCCGCAAGGCCCGCTTCGGGGGCAGCTCATCAAAGCAGAAGACGGACGTTAAAGCAGTGTGAACAGAAGGTTAAGAAATCGTTACCGCGTCGCCTGCGATCTCATCAGCAGTTCCATGATTCCCGGCATCAACGAGCGATGCGCACATCGAGCGTAATTTTCTGAACTGATTTTCATCTCTCCCGTGTTTTAACCCGCGCTACTTTGGATTGAGAATTGGGCGGCCGTCAATTACCATCAGCGCCTTACTCGGGCTTCGGTTGTGACTTCTCACCTGCCATTGCGCCCCGCGCGTTCCTCCATATCACGTTCAGTTGAACCAGTAGCAGTACAACCGTCAACACCATTCCCGCCGCTGGATGCCGCCGGCCAAACAGCTCAATTCGTTTCGTTTCCGCCAGCACAACAAATATCGCCATCCCAATCGCCGGCAGCAGGATGGGAGCGTAGTGGCAAATAATAGCCACATCGCGCCCCAGGTAGAGTCCGGCCAGCACCCACACCACCAGCAGCGGTTTCGGACCGCAAAGCAGCAACCCTGCGACCGAGAGAGCAAGAAAGAAGGGAAGGTGCGCAGCCAGGCCGGGAAACCTGTAGGCTGAAAATCCCTGGCGCGAAGGAAACGGCCTCAAGAAATAAGCAACAGCGTGCATAGTAAAAGAACGTGTGCAGTCTATTCTCTTTGCGTTTTCATGAAACGGAAAAATGCATTTTCCTCGGTGTGCAGTGGGGATTTGCTTGGGCTCGTCACCGATATGCGATCAAAAACATCCTCTTATAAGGAAACAAAACTTCGCCCTGATCATCCGGCGTGTACGCCTTCTCGAATTCCCGCAGGCACAAGTCTTCAAAAACTTTGCGCTCTCCATTGTCAGCCAGCCGCTCAAGATAGCCACGCATTGCTGTGCTGCGCAGCCATTCCAGGACCGCTCGTGGCCCCTCGACAATTTGCAAATACTCCGTTTCCCAGAAGTTCACTGCAGCAGCCGCCTTGCGCAACACCTCGTAATAGAAACTAATCTCCTCTATGTGGACTCTTTCCGATGCGTCGTCCAGTCTGCCGCCCCACCGAGAATCCGCAGCCACCTTCTTCATCGCCTGATGCGCCGGCGAGTGGAAGTTGTTCGGCATCTGCACTGCCACCGCTCCGCCACCAGCAACCGCATTCAACAGTCGCGGAAAAAGCTCGCCGTGACCAGGCACCCAATGCAGCGCCGCATTGCTGAAAACCAGATCATAGGTCTTCTCCGGCTCCCAGCTTTCAACGCTGCTCTGAATCCATTTCCAATTGGAATGGTTCTGCCGCGCCTGAGCCAGCATGCTGGCAGAACTGTCGAGACCGCTGATCTCCGACTCCGGCCAGCGAGCGTGCAACTGTTCCGTGCTGTTACCGGTACCGCAGCCCAGATCAATGATTGACGCCGGATGATTTAGTTTGATCTGCGCAATCAAATCCGCTGCAGGCCGCGCTCTCTGGTCAGCAAATCTCAGGTACAGATTCGGATCCCAGTCCGGCATTCCTGTTAGTTTCACTACACAGTCCATAAAAAATTGCAAAGCTCACGAATGCAACTGGATGGAATCAAATTCGGCATAAATTCCGGCAGCCATCGATCGCGGGACGGAAACGTGCAGAAGAAAACGCTCCACATTTTCCTTCGTGCCCTTTGTCGTTAATGCCTTTACACTGAAACAGCCTTCCCTTTTTCCGCCTCAATCGCGCTCAGCATGTCCTCATCTTTATCGAACTTGAACCACGTACGCCCGCTCTCTTTAGCCAGCTTTTCTTCCACCCGAGTCAGGCATTCAATATCAGCTTTGTCCACCACGCGGATATTTTTGCCCTCCAGTTCCCGTCGGATCTGCTCAGCGGAAAGCCCCTTACCTTCAGCTGCGCCTTCCAGGTACTTGAGCACATGCGCCGCGCCAACTTCGCCATCATGCCGGGCGATGCCCACCAACCCATCGCTCGCCTTGCGCGCCCAACCCACCGCGTACATGCCGGGAATGATTTTTCCCGTTGCCGGATCAAAAATCTCATACGCCGGAGATCCCTTCGGATCCTCGCCCAGGTTCGGATTGGTCACATACATGTCTTTGTTGTAAGGCAGCCCCAGCGCCGGATCAGCCACGTCCCCGATCGCGAAGATCATGGTGTCCACTTCAATATCAGCCGTTTTGTCCGTGGATTTGCACGCGATGCTGCCATCGCGCTCGGAAAGGAGGTTCTCCGTCACCGTCAGGCGGCAAATACGGCCGCTGGCGTCAGCATGAATTTCTTTGGGCTGGCACAGGAACCGGAAGCTGAACCTGCCGCCCTGAATGCCGCCCTCCGGAGCAGGCTTCTTCAACACAGGAAAAGTCTCATCCGCCAGCTTGTTCGTGTCCTGGCCCACGGAGGCAAGCTGCGGCTGAATGCGCTCAAGTTCCCGCTCAAACGCTTGCCGGTCGAAGTGGTTCTCAACGTAGTTAAATTCCTTGGCGTCAAACTTGGCTTCAAACGGCCCTCGCCTCGCCACCACAATCACTTCTTCCGTCGTTTTCTTCGGATCATCAATCAGCAGCCAGTGAACAATATCCACCATAACGTTACCCATGCCAATCACGGCCACCCGTTTTCCCACTGAAAAATCCTGGCTCGTATAAATGGGCAGCAGGTTGTAGTAATAGACAAAGTCCTTGGCCGGATACACACCCTTCGCCGTTTCGCCCGGCAGGCCCAGCTTCTTCGTGCCCTGCGCGCCCACTGAGAACACAATCGCCGCCGGGTTCCACTTCTTCAGGTCATCCACCGTCACGGCCGCATCTTTGCTCACCGGCACGTTGCCAAAGTAGTGGACGTTGGGCAGGCTCAGCACCTTGGCAAACTGCCTGCGCAGGCCAAACTTCATCTTGTCTTTGGTCGGATAGATGCCGTACTCTGCCAGCCCTCCCGGCTTGATGTCGCGATTGAAAATAATGGTCTCGTGCCCCGCCTGGGCAATCTTCTGGGCGGCAAACAGACCTGCTGGTCCTGCGCCAACAACGAATACGGTTTTCACCTGGTTCTCCTCCCATTTGGGTTCACCGCACCGCGGACAGGAACCTTCCCCGGCATATGATCTGTCTTCACGAATGTTGGTTTGTGCGGTGCTGCTTCTGCCTGCCGGCTATTATCCACCACCTCGCTCTTACCAGCCACAGAGTTATTCACTGCACTCTCTCTCCCACTGTCATCCCGAAGGACTCCTAGGGAGCACGGCGACTGAGGAGGAGTGGAGGGACCCCGAGAATGCGAGTTGTGCCGATGCCGATTTAGGGAGTTTTCACTGTCCATGAAAACGAAGCTCATTCTAGTGCTGCTGGCCACTGTGGGATCTGCATGGCGCAGACCAACCTTAACCCAGCAACAAAGATTGGCTCGAAAACAAAGCCCAACTCGGCAACAAACGCCCAGCGGCCGCACCGGTCGTTTGTGGGGGACGTGCCCACCAGCATCGCGGACAGCGTTGCCGACACACTGAAGTTTGCGGAAAGGTAACTTCCTCGGAGTGGCCGAGGCCATGCCGGAGGACAAATATGGTTACGTCCCCACCTCGGGCAAGTTCGATGACGCGCGCACCTTCGGCCAGCAGGTGAAGCACATGGCCTGCGCGGAGTTCGCCTTCTTCAACGAATTTGAAGGCAAGAAACCGCCCGAGGATTGCGAGAAAGGCGGACACGATCCGGCAAAGACCGAGGCCGGGCTGATCAAGTATTTGAAGGACTCGTTCGACTATTCCAATCGCGTGATCGCCGGCCTTACCGCTCACAACGCTCTCGACCGGATTGAAGGCGGTATGCCTGGCCAGACACCAAGCTTGGTATTTCCGTAGTTTCCGTTTGGCAAGTCACCGACCACTACGGGCAATCGATCGAGTACCTGCGCATGAACGGAGTTGTCCCACCCATGACGCAGACGTATGTTCTAAGGTGAGATAAATTGCTGCCATTCTAGGTTCGTTTTAATTCGCGGCCAATTTTCCTTTCAGTACGCGTGCATCGGCGTTCATCAGCGGTAGGAATTTGCCTTCCTCGGCGTCCCGGGCGTCTTCCACCACCACAGGCGGCCCGTGATTTCACTGGGTAAACGATTGCCGGTTTGCCGTGCAATCATCACAATCTGTCCCCGATGATGCGCCTCATGCCCGACAAAGTACGTCAGCACATGACCAACATCCAGTGCGAGGTTGCGCCACACATAGTGCCTTGAGGCTGGTAGCTCGCCTCCGCAAGCCAGGCCCAACTCAAGCAGGGCCTCCATGCCGGCGCTGCTCTGCTTCAATGCCGTCACCAGTTGCTTTGGCGTGACCCGGTTCTGGTCAACACGGTCAGGCTCTTTGATGCCGTGTTCCCGGCCAAGCGTTCTGAGCCACCCGCACCGCGAGTTATGAAGGTGGGCCGCCATCGCCCGCACCGACTTCCTAGGGGTTCCGGGAATTACAACCTTCCACAACTCCGGCGGCAGATTTTCAATCAGCTCGCTGGTCACCCGGTTGTTGGTGCGCCAGGCGGCAAGAAGACTTGAGCGGAGATCAACCTGAGGAAGCATGCAGGCGATTGTACCCTTGCTTTTTTTCGGGCGCCTTTATTCCACCGTGGCCGGCTCTTCCGTCTTGAGAGTTGAGCCCAGCAGGCGCAGGCGCGGTTCGCGCTCTATGTTTTCGATCAGTGCTCGCGTGATACGGTCGTCAATCTCTGCCGCTGTACTCAATTCAACCGGATAGCGGATCACCACCTCAAGTCCGCTGCCGGTGATGTGCAAGTGGCTTTCCGGCGCGAATTCGCGGATCCCAGCGGTGTTAAGCGCGCGCTCCATGCTGCGCCGCTGCAACTCCATCTTTTCCCGGTACTCGTCGTAGACATGATTCACCGCTTCCAGCAGACGCTTTTCCGCCGCGCGATAGTCAGTCTCCGGTCCCAGCGTCAGCGTGATCTCATGCCACAAAAAGCTGGTTCCCGGAATCTGTTTGAACAGTCCGGCATTGGCTTGGAAAACCACGGCGTTGGAAAATACCACCACTCTACCTGTCGGCCGAGGCGTGGCTCCACTCGTGACCTCCATCAGGTGCAGCCGCACCAGCCCAATGTCCACCACATCGCCCGTCACTCCGGAAACCTGTACCCGGTCTCCCACGCGCACTCCGTACTTGCCCACCAGAAAGAAGTATCCGGCCACGGAGAGAATTACATTCTGCAACGCCACCGCAATTCCTGCCGTCAGCAATCCGGCGAATGTGGTTACCGCGCCTATTTCGCTGGCAAACGCCAGTCCGATCACAATGGCAATCACAATCCACAAGACGATTCGCCGCAGCAGCAGGAATTGGTACCGCCGCCGTGGCTCTGCGATGTAGCGATAGATCGCCCGGCGCCAGAGCTCAAACATCCCCAGCACCACTCCCAGAATTACCGCCAGCAGGCCCAGGCGCAACATCAGGTCTTTGATCTCTGACCGGTACTCGCTGTCCACAGCGCTCCGCCAGTTCCCCATGCTCCGTTTATAGAGATCGAGCAGAATGTTCTGTTTGCCCAGCGGCAGCACGCTCGCGGCAAGCTGCTTGTACTCCTGTGTGAGTGACTGCAGGTCCTTCTGTTCCTGCAGCAGTGCCGCAGCATCTGCGGAATCCGCCTGCGCCGCCAGGGAGTTGCCCTTCTGCGTAAGCTCCCGGACTTTTGCCAGCAAAGGCGTGCGCAGGTCTTTTGAAGTCTGAGCCAGTTCATCCGTGACGCGAAGGTTGTCTTGCAGAGAGGTCAGCTTGCGCCGTACGGAAATAATGTCCTCAATCAATGCCAGCATTCCCGTGGGTTCTTGCTTCCTCTCCTTCGCCGCCACTGAAATGTTATTGGTGGTGTTGGTTTGCGCCGCGTTGTCAGTGGTTGTTCCTTTGGGATTCACTGATGCCGCCGGCATCGTCTTCGCCAGCTCGTCGATCCGCGCAGAAAGGCTTCCTCCACCCGCTGCTCCGGAAGCTCCGGTGGCAAACTGCAGCATGCTGCGCAGCACGTCGCGACGCGCCTGAAACAGCTCAAGCTCGCTTTGCGTTTCCGCCAGCAACGCTTCCATCTCCCGGCGTTTCTTCCCCGTCGCCGTCGCCAGCTTCTGCCTCTGGGTGTCAATTTCCTGCTGCGAAGTTTTCACCTGCTGGTCAGCCTTGTTGGCTGCATCCGCCAGCCGCTGGTACTGTGAAGCCTGCCCCCCTTGTCCTGAGGTGCTCGTGGGTGCCTCGTTGCTCAACGCCTGCGCGCGTGCCCGTGCATAGTCAAATGAAAGCCGGACCACCTGGTCGGCAATCTGCCGGTTGTCATTCAGAAACAGCACATCGCTGGGTTCTGTCGCCAGTTGCTGCTGCACCGTGATTTGCCGGTACCACTCGATCGTCTGGTTGAGAAATGGAATGATTTCTTCGCCGTTTACGGCAGTGGTATCAGAATCGTCTTCCGCCATTCCGGCAATGGCAAGCGACAGGAACGCCGCAATCAGGATGAACAGAAACAATGTGCTTTTGTTTTTGCGCGTTGAATGCATTCTTAAAATCAAGCCTTAATTGAAGCACGCGACGGCAAAATCGTACAACCTGCGATTGCAAAGCCAATAAGCCCGTTGCACTAAATAAAAATGGGTGTTCGATGGTTGAACACCCGTATCACTATTTCCCTTGAAATGAACTTGACGGAGACTTGGCTCCGCGAGTTGAGCTACTTCTTCTTTTTCTTCGCAGCTTTTTTCTTCGTTGCCATTCGTGAAGTTCCTCCTTGGAAAATTTGATTCCTTAGGCCGTTTTGAACCGGGCAGCCTAAATCTTGCGTGCATGCTGCCCTACACCCAAGATATTGCGGTACCGTTAACCCAATGTCAACAAAAAAATCTTTTTTCCTGGCCCCGTTTCCCGCCCGCAACAAAATGCCGGCTGCTTGTGCAGCAGCCGGCGAGCGAGGGGGACGTACTTAAAAGGTGAATTTCAGTCCCCCTTGGAATTGTCTGGGATTGAAAACGGTGCGTGGTGTGCCCACGGCGCCGCTCGGGCCGCTGATGCCGTCGCCAAAATGCGTCGGTGTCTGGCCGGGAATGAAGTCCGGCGCTCCGTACACTGAGAACACTTCGTCCACGTTCGTCTGGTTGAGGACGTTGAAGGCATCAAACGAGAGCGCCAGCCGTTTGCGCTCGCTGAGGTGGAACGAACGCGAGAGGCGCATATCCACCGTCTTCAGCGTGTCTCCGCGATAGCTGTTGCGCGGAGAATTGCCCACCCGGTCCGTCACTGGATTGCCATCGTTGTTCGCGTCAAACCCAACAAACAGCGTGAACGGACGCGCCGACTGCAATGTAACAATGCTGCTCAGCTCGAAGTAGCGCAGCAGGCCGTGGTCGGGCGTGTCAGCCACAAAGTTGGCCACAAAACGATGCCGTGCATCTTGGTTGGAGTTAGCGCGCTCCAGGTTGCGTTGCGCGTTCGATTGCGGCGTGCTCACAAAGGTCACAAACGTGCCGTCGTCAAGCGTGTGTGACAGTGTGTAATTGGCGTTCAGCGTGAAATATTTGTTGGCTTTCTCAATCACCTGCAGGGTCGCGCCGTGATAAACGGAGTTGCCGCTGGAATCAGTGAAATAAAAAATTCCGTTCGTTCCGTTCGACCCGCCCGGAGGCGCAGGAATGTTGGGATCGTTCACAGCAAATGCGTAAATGTCTTTGCCGGTGCCAGCTTCTTGTCCCACCGGCGGGCCAACGTTCAGGTCAATGGGACGCACCAGGTGGTGACCGGCAACAAACAGGTAACCAAGCCCGATCGTGAGCCCATTCGCCACCTGACGATCGATTTCCAAACTCGCCTGCTCCGAGTACGGCGGAATCAGGTTGCGGTCTACCATGGTCCCGCCCTGAACAAACAGCGAGTTATTGGGGAACGATCCGTTGTTGATCAGATTCTCAAATGCTGACGCCAGCAGTGGCGGAGGCACCGTTCCCGGCGGTAGCGGAGAACCCGGAGGCGGAGTCGGACAGCCGGCCAGCACGCACGGAGTGGGAAGGAACATGCTGTTCAGGATCCACTCGCCCGTTGTCTGGTTGTTGTTGGTGGGCAGCCCGGCAATTACGGGTGGCCGCTGCTGAGATGGCACAAAGAAGAACGTCAGGTTGTAACGGTCGTTAAAGATTCCGTACCCTGCGCGGACCACAGTCTTCGCATCTGGCGCCCACGCCAGTCCAACTCTGGGCTGGAATTCCTTGCGATACGGATCGACAAAAAAGCCGAGCCCGGTTTCCCAGTCATAGCGCAAGCCATAGTTGACCGTCAGGGTCGGAGTGAGCTTCCACTGGTCTTGCGCGAAGAAGCCAAAATAGCTGTGGTTCAGATTGAATGAGAAATCGCCGATCAAGGAAGGCTGAAACGGATTCGCCCACGTCGTGGGCAGGGAAGGCGAAGCTGCATTCGGATTGAACGGTCCCGGCCCAATGGGCGCTCCCCAGAAGAAAGCGGCGATGCATGGCGCAACCAGTCCCACCAGCGGCGCCGGGCACGGATTGCTCCCCCAGCCTGCTTTGCCGGAGGCCAGCAGGTCATCCAGGCTGGGGAAGATAATGCGGGAAGGCGTGAAGCCGGGATTGATGACGAAATTCTGGACGTAGTTCACATCCGCGCCGAATTTCGCGTAATGCTTCCCATGAATCATTGAGAAAGTATCTGAGAGCTGCGTACGTTTTTCGTCGTAGCGGTCAAATGCTCCAAAGTTGTGGCCGAACAGCAGCACGTTGGGAACATCAAGATTGGGCTGGCCGGTCACGCCCGGGAATCCGTAATTGCGTTGCGCCCACTGCAGCAGCACATCATTGTTGCGTTTGGCTCCCAGCTGCGAATCCCATGTGCCCACAATGGCCTGATCACGCAGCAGACCGTTGCGGCCGCTGCTGGGTGCGCCAATGCCGCCTCCGTCCAGCGTCTCGCCGACGAGCATATTCAAGTCCGTGCCATCCTGGATGCTGTAACGGGCAGCGAGATGGTTTTTCTGGTTGAGCTGATAATCGAGTTTCACAAAGCCGTTGTCGATGTCTGCAGTCTTCTTCACATTCAGATCTTCCGGAGCAAGACCGAAGCTCTGCTTCACCGCGTTGATCGCGGCCAGGTTCTGCACCAGAATCGCAGGATACGTCGGCGACTGCGCCCGGCGCTGCCCTTCGTAGTTCACAAAGAAAAATGTCTTGTCCTTCTGCAGTGGCCCGCCAAGCGTCGCGCCAAACTGGTTTTGCTGCAGAATGTCGAATCCAGGCTGAGTCAGAATCGACTTGGCATTAATGTCATTGTTCTCAATGTATTCGTAAAGCGAGCCATGCAGATCATTGGTGCCGGACTTAGTAACGATGTTCACAATCCCGCCAAGAGCGCGGCCGTACTCAGCGCCAAAACTGTTGTTCACCACGCGAAACTCGCTGACTGCTTCCTGTGAAGGCGTGGCACGCTGCGACCCAGTAACCGCGGCAATGTTATCGGCTCCATCCACCGTCACGCTGTTGCTCAAATCGCGCTGCCCGCCAAAGGAGATGCGCGTCACCGACGGATCAGTGAATGTTGATTGCAGGCTGATGCGGCCGGTCGTGACTCCCGGCGTGAGCAGAGCAAAGTCAGTAAACAGCCGCCCGCTGATAGGCAGGGACTGGATTTGATCTGACTCAATAGCCTGGCTGACTTCCGTGCGCGTGGGCTCAATCGTCGGCGCCTCTGTGCTTACGGTTATCTCTTCTGCCGCCGATGCCACTTTGAGCGTTACATCCAGTGTGGCCACCTGGCCCACCTTCAGCGCAACCGACTTCTCGGTGAACTTTCCGAATCCCTTTGACTCCACCGTCAGGTCGTAATTTCCCGGAGGCACATTGGTAAGAATGTAGAATCCCGCGCTCCCGGAGTTGGCGGTGTACACGTGGTTCGTATCCAGGTTGCGCAAGCTTACCGCGGCTTTCACAATCACGCTTCCTGTCTGATCGCGGACTGTTCCATTCAACTGGGCGTCAGCCGCGCTTACCTGGCTGGCTGCTGGAAAGGTTGCGAGGAGTACGAATAAGGAAAGCAAGAGAGAGGCGCACACTCGAAACTTCATCGGTTTCCTCCGGGGATGGAAGGAAGTCTTTCGGAACGTTCGTTCGCTGCAAGCCCACAGACCTGCATGAGCGGACAAAACGCAAGGCTTTCGATCCGCCGGAATTTTCCATTCCCGGCAGGAACAAGTCAAGAATATTTTAATGTCAAAATTGTGGGGGGCCGGGAGGTGCCTTACTTCTCACGGATTCTTCAGGACCAGAGTGGGTTGATCGTACAGCTGAATGCGCATCGTGAGAGACTTGCGCCCATCAAACGCCTTCTGGTCCACCGGATAGGAAAAAATTGCTACGCCCGTGTAGCCCGTCTTGGGTGGGATCTTCAGTTCTTCGCGCAACGGATCGGCACTGGCTTGCTGCAGGACAGGGAAGGCCTTCATATAGGTTGCGGCATCCCCGGATGGAGCAGCATGGTCCGTGAATTTCTTCCCATTCGCTGTTTCCAGATCCAGATCAATATTTCTGATCCAAAGCTGGCGGTCGATCACATTATTCACTTTGACCTGCACGGCGACCATGGTATTGCCCTGCTGGTCCGCAGACACCACCTTCGTGATCGAGCCACTCATCACCGGCTGCTGGCGGTTCGTGAATGCCACCACGGCAATAATCACCGCTACCACGGCGGCAGCAATCACCACTGGAACCACAGGCGGAAGGGTCCACTTGGCGCGATCAAATTCTTCCGTAATGGGAACGTGCCCGGGCGTGTATTGCGGCGCAGGAGCGGAAGACTGTTGGCCGGTGTTCGGCGGCTGCTGGGGATTGGTATTTTCAGGCATGAACAGTTCCTCTGACGCGAGAAGAATACTCTTGTGAGATGCCGGATGGCGAACCGGTGCTGTTTCGCTTCAAACACCGGCCAGTACCGGCTTGCCTCGACGCATGTTCCTGGCGAACTCGGCCGCGGGGAGCGTGTTCAGTATATCTGCGCGCGTGAGCCATGCGCGGCGAAGCTGCAAGACACCAAAGCGGATCTTCTCCATATGTGAGGTGTGATGTGCGTCAGTGTTAATGACAAACTTTACTCCCTTGCCGCGTGCCATGCGCAGGTGCAGGTCGCGCAGGTCCAGCCGGTCAGGGTAGGCATTGTGTTCCATCGCCACTCCCGCTTTGGCCGCTGCTGCAAACACTTTGTCACAATCAAAGTTGTAGCCTTCGCGACGCAGCAATAGCCTTCCCGTGGGATGGCCAATGATGGAGGTATGTGGGTTGTCAATGGCGCGCAGCAGGCGGTCGGTCATTTGCGCCGAATCCTGGTTGAAATGTGAATGAACGCTGGCAATCACCAGGTCCATTTGTTCCAGCACAGAATCCGAAAGGTCCAACTCGCCTTCCGCCAGGATGTCCACCTCAATCCCGGCAAAAATCCTGATGCCATTGATTTTCTCTCCAGCTTTGCGGATGCGCTTGATATGTTCTTCCGCCCTCTTGTCGTCAAGTCCATTGGCAAAGGCCAGGTTTTTGGAATGGTCCGTGATGGCCATGTATTTGTAGCCGCGCTCCCGGGCCGCCAGCGCCATTTCTTCAATCGTGCATTTGCCATCTGTTTCCACGGTATGCATGTGGACATCGCCCTGAATGTCAGCCTCGGTAATCAGTTGGGGAAGTGTGTGCTTTTCCGCAGCTTCAATCTCGCCATTGTTCTCACGCAGCTCCGGCGGAATCCAATCCAGCCCCAGTGTTTTATAGATCTCCTCCTCAGTCTTGCCCGCCACCCGCTTCTCATTTTCCATGCGTGCCAGGCCGTACTCGTTCAGGGTGTAGCCCAGTCTTCAGCGCGCGCTGGCGCAGAGATACATTGTGGTTCTTTAGATCCGGTGAAGTATTGCAGCGCTGCCCCAAAAGACTCAGGCGGAAGCAGGCGGACGTCCACCTGCATGCCGCTGCGCAGTTTCACGCTCACCTTGTTCTCTCCCTTGGCCAGCACTTCCATGATCCCGGGGAAGTTCAGGATCTGGTCAATAACCTTGCTGCGCTGCGACTCGCTGCTGCAACACTTGCCGGTGACGAGCAGATCGAGGTCGCCCACAGTTTCCCGCCCACGCCGCAGCGAGCCGGCGGGCGTCACTTTGTCGACTCCAGGCAGATGTTCCAGCAGCCCAATCATCTTTCGTGCGATTTCATCCGCCACGTCAAGGTGGAACCGACCGGTAATCTGGCGATAACTCTCAATCGACTTCAGGATTTTCTGTTCAGATTTCTCACTCAAGCGAGGCAGTGTACGCAGCTTGCCTTCCTGCGCCAGCTTGGCCACACCCTCAACATCGCAAACCTGAAAGGCGTCCCAGATAAGCGCGATGGTTTTAGGTCCCAGTCCGGAGATTTTGAGCAGGTCCAGCATGGATGGCCGGTATTTCTGGAGCATCTGCTCATGCATGGCCAGCTTGCCTTCCGTGAAGATCTCCCGAATATTCGCCGCCATGCCCTTGCCGATTCCTGGTATGGCGAGGAGTGCCTTCTGGTCCTGATAAATTTCTGAGAGAGGCTGGTCCAGGGATTCAATCGCCTCAGCCGCCCGGCGATAAGAGCGGATGCGGAATGGATCTTCTGCCGCAACTTCCATCAAATCAGCAGTTTCGTAAAGAATATTGGCGATCGCTTTGTTATCGGTGGGAGTGGCCACGTACAGGATTTTAGCGCAGGCCTTAGCCCGGGCTGAAGCCGCTTTAGAGGTGCGCAGTTCAGCTACACACCGTATAATTGAGAACAGCTGGATTTTTATCGTTTTTATAATGACTCGACGCCATCATTCTTGGTCTTATTTGCTCTCTCTGCTCAGCTTGGCCGTCCTCTGTTTTTGTCTGGGACTGCTCTCTCGCGCGGAGGTAAAAGCTGCTCCTGCCCCCCCTGAGCTGACCAATCAGTCCACGCAAGCGCCGGCGAAAGCACCAGCGCAGTCTGGGCAAAATCCCAATTCATATTTAATGGATGGCGCAGCCGGCCCGTGCGCAATCGATCTGAAAGTTATCGATACGGCAGGCAAGCCCATCTCTTCTGCCCTTATCAGTGTGCACGTGGCCTATGGATTTGGCGGTTTCCATAAACTCGACATGAGCGTGTATTCCAGTCCCGAAGGGAAGGCGCGGTTTACCGGGCTTCCGCCCAAGCCCAAAAACGCTCCCCTAGAGTTTTACGGAAAGAAAGACAACCTCGCAGGTGTGGCCAGCATGAATCCCGCCACAGAGTGCCAGGCCAAACACGATCTCGTTATGGATCTGCTCAAGACACAGCCAAAATAACATCACAATCTGAGAGAAGCGTCACAGCATCCGGCGTCTAAGTCACTTACATTATTAGGCCCTTAAGAGGGATGTGCCATCACGCGTCCAGAGTAGCTTAATTCAGAGTAGATGAGCTCGCGTTCAGCTTAATCTAGAGTAGATGAACAAAAGCTTTTCTTTAGGGTATATCGCCTATATTTGGAATGGCTGAACCTGGTCGGAGCCCGTTGTGTGGGTCTCTTTTATTTGGCAACTACGGTGACAGTTCTATCGTCTTACGACTGCTGCTCCGATAGCCTTGCACATCCCTCGTCGTAAAAAGCCGAAGGTGATTCCCCATTATCAGGAGCTATTTTCAGTGAGAAAGATTTCCCCTGTGCTTTCTCTGTGGGTCCTGACTGCGCTGGCCGTCGCGCAGGTTCCCCAATCAAGTCACGTAGTGGTCGTGGTAGAAGAAAACCACGGTTACTCAAGCGTCGTGGGCAGCAGCGCCATGCCTTACTTCAATAGCCTGGCATCCCAAAATGTGCTGTTCACACAGTATTATGCCAACACACACCCCTCCATCGGCAACTATCTGATGATGACCACGGGACAGATCATCACTAACAGTGACGGCTATACAGGCACAGTCACAGCGGACAACATTGTCCGGCACATGCTCACTGCGGGAAAGACGTGGAAGAGCTATGCAGAAAGTCTGCCATCCGTCGGATACACCGGAGGCGATACCGGGCTATATGTTCGGCATCACAACCCTTTCACGTATTTCTCTGATGTTCTGAACAGCAGCGTGCAAAAGCTCAACCTGGTCCCGTTCACCCAGTTTGCAACTGACCTCAGCAACAACCAGCTGCCGGATTTCTCGTTTGTCGTTCCTAATCTGAATGACGACGCGCACAACGGAACTTTGAATCAGGCAGACAACTGGCTGAAAACGCACATAGCTCCGCTGCTGAGCAACTCCGGATTCCAAAAAGACGGTATCTTGGTCGTGATTTTCGATGAAGGAGCCAGCACTGATACCACCCACGGTGGCGGCCATATAGCAGCCTTGATGGTCGGGCCCGGTGTAAAGAAGCAATTCAAATCCGGCACGCTATATCAGCATCAGAGCATTTTGCGCACTGTGATGTCCGCCCTCGGGATGACCTCCTATCCTGGAGCTGCCGCAACCGCCGTTAGCATGACGGATGCATTCACCGCAGCAACCAGCCCTAGCCCATCGCCCACTCCGACCCCAACTCCGTCCCCATCTCCGACTCCAACGCCGAGCCCATCCAGTTGTACGGCAACAATCACGGGAGTCGCGGTGTGTTCTCCGGCCAGTGGTAGCACCATGAATTCGCCGGTTAGATTTACTGCCGCTGCCAAATCAAGCCTGCCTATTACTGCGATGCGCATTTACATCGATAGCGTGTCGGCTTACTTCACCAACGCAGCCACTCTGGACGTGAGCCTGGCCGTGAGCATTGGAACACATAACGTAGTTGTTCAGGCGTGGAATTCCGGCGGCTCGGTCTTCAAGACCCCTTTGACTATCACTGTAGGAGGCACGTCGGCCGCATGCACGGCAGGCACCGCCGGGGTCACAGTTTGTGCACCATCAGCCGGTTCAACAGACGGATCTCCGGTGCACGTGACCGCAGCAGCTAAATCGTCTCGTGGACCGATTACCGCAATGCGCATCTACGTTGACGGAGTCTCAATGTACCGGACCACCGCAGCCGATCTGGCTACGTCAGTCAGCATGGCGTCAGGCTCTCATAATGTGATCGTGCAGGCCTGGGACTCGACCGGGTCCGTTTACAAGAACGCACGAACTATCAGGGTCCCGTAAATTCTTGAACCTCGGTTCGGGGGCCCACCGCCACGGGGGCCCTCAGCCGGCTTTTTCGTCAATCACGGGCAATACTGGATCTCGTCCGGAATTCCGCTCTTAACAGAAGCCAATCCTAACCCTGTTCCCTCGCAAACGTTCTGCTCTCTCTGCTGCGCATCTTGGCCCTTATCAAGCGGGCAACCTGCTGAGCGTAAAACTGTTCTCTCATCTAATTAGGTGCCTGCGCAGGACAATCCGCGCCAATGACTCGATCCTGGTCAACCCGAGCTGCATTCTGGTTGTTGTATTTTGCCGTAAGCTTCTGCTTCTGGCTTTTGTTCGTAAACACCACTCATGAGCACGAACTCTGGCTGGCTGCGGCATCTTCAGTTATTACTGCGACCGCCGCTGAAATCGTGCGAGCGCTCCCGTTTGCAGATTTTCGTCCACGTGTAATCTGGCTGCTTCAGGCATGGCGCGAACCCTGGTACATCCTGGAAGGATGCGCCACCATCTTCTGGATCTTCATCAAGCAATTCTTTAAGCCCGAGCCGAGCGTGCTCCGGGAAATTGTATTTGACCCCGGAGGTTCAGATCCGGAGTCCGCAGCTCGCCGCGCGCTTGCGATTGCGTACACAACAGTTCCTCCAAATTTTGTGGTGCTCGGAATTGATCTGGATAAGCGGGTGATGCTCGCCCACCAGGTCAGTGAAACCGAAACACCCGCCATGACGCGTAACCTGGGAGCAAAGTCATGAACGCATGGCTGATCTCTGCATTGGCATTGATCTTTTCTCTTGTTCCGGCCGCAGTCGTCGCCTTCCGCGGCGATCCCATGGACCGCATCGTGGGGCTGGAATTTGCCTCCGTTATTACGACGCTTACTCTCATGCTGTTGGCGCACGGCTTCCAGCGTATCCCGTTTTATGACATCGCGCTTGCGGCATGCCTGCTCTCCTTCGGCAGCGGACTTGTGTTCATTCGCTTTTTTGAAAGGTGGCTTTGAATGCCGGGCAAGGGTAGGTCTGCATGAGCAAGACTCAAATCGCGATTGATGTATTCCTGGCGATTGGCGTGACCTCCATCTTGATTTCCTCCGTCGCGATGCTGGTTATGAAAGACCTTTATGAAAGGCTGCATTATCTCTTCCCGCCGGCAACCCTCTCCGTGATCTGTTTCACTGCTGCCGTTCTGATTGACAAGCACTTCTCCCAGGCTGGAATCAAAGCGCTGCTGATCATGTTTCTGGTGCTTAGCACGAACGCCGTGCTCACGCACGCTACCGCGCGGGCGGCGCGCATCCGCCAGTTCGGTCGCTGGGTGGCGGACGCCACTGAGGTACGCGGCGACCATGATGCCAGCACAGCGGGGCTGAACTCTCGCCCATTGGTGGATAGCGCCGAGGAGCAGCCATGATCGTTCTCCAGGCGGGAATCCTTCTGTTTGTAGCCGTAGTGGGAACTGCGGTGGTATTCACGCGCAACCCGCTCAACCAGGTGATTGGCCTTACTTTTTATGGCCTGCTGATGGCGCTGATGTTCTTCATCTTTCAGGCGCCAGACGTCGCCTTTTCACAGGTTGTGATTGGAGCTGTGGTTTTGCCGTTAATGGTGCTGCTCACGCTGGCCAAGCTGAAAGTGAAGGAGCAAAGCAAAAAGTGAACCAGAGGGCGCGCAAGGCTTTGTTTCTTGTGGGTGGGCTGGGATTTTTGTGCTTCTACATCTGGGGCCTGCATGGACTTCCGGGCTTCGGACATTACCCCGGACCCTATGGAGACTTGATCAATTCGCTCACCGTCTATGAACGCCATGCGACCGATGCTGTTACAGCCGTCAACTTTGACTATCGCGGGTTTGACACGCTGGGCGAGGAGTTTATCCTTTTCGCCTCAGTGATGGGGGCAAATCTGTTGTTGCGCAAGCAGAAAGATGATCGTGAAGAAGATCCGCCGCTGGACCGGGCAAAAGACCGGGTTGTTCCGCCCACCAGCGACGCAGTCCGCGTTACCGGTCTTGCTCTGGTGCTTCCCATCGTCGTATTCGGGCTCTACACCATCACCCACGGCCAGCTCACACCCGGCGGCGGCTTCCAGGGAGGCGTGATTCTGGCCAGCATGCCGCTCATCATCTATCTCTGCGGGGACTATAAAGCCTTTGATCACGTTACCTCTCATGTGCTCTCTGAGGTAACGGAAGCCGTGGGAGCAGGCGGATACGCTCTTGTCGGGCTGGTCTCAGTTGCGTTTGGACTGAAATATCTCACCAACTTCATTCCGCTCGGTCAAACCGGCGACGTGCTCTCCAGCGGCACGATCTTCGTGATCAGCGTGCTCACTGGCCTTGAGGTTGCGGGTGGGCTGGTGGTGCTCATGATCTCGTTCTTCCGCCAGACTCTGGTTTATCGCAAAGAAGACGAAGAAAGCAGGGAACTAAGATGAACCAAGCGATAAGTGAACTCCTCCGCATGCTGCCCTTTTTGGTTGCTGCATGGTTATTTGTCGTTGGCCTGTATGGGATCGTCACTAGCCGCCATCTGGTGCACCTGATCATGTGCCTTGTAATTGTCCAGACTTCCACGTACCTGCTTCTGCTCGGAGTTGGCTACAAGGTTGGGGGCTCGGCGCCGATCTTTGCCGATATTCCTGTTGGCACGCTTGCGGTTGATCCGGTAACCCACGCTCTCATGCTCACTGACATCGTGGTGGAAGCCACGGTCATGGCGCTTCTGCTGGCATTGGCCATTCAGGCGCAAGAGCGCGCCGGCTCCGTTGATCCCGAACAATTGCGAATCATGCGCGGATGAATCATTTCCTTCCAGCCAGTCCCGTCGCAGTTCCGCTCACAATGGCCGCTCTGCTCGCGGCGGTGAACCAGCACATCCCACGCCGCCTGGCCGACGCCCTCGCTCTTGCAGCGTCGTTGTGGTGTTTAGGGGCATGTCTGCTATTGCTGCTGAGAAGCAGCCAGGGCCTCATCGTCTATTGGATGGGCGGCTGGACGCCCCGAAATGGAGTCGCCATCGGCATATCTCTTGCGATTGATCCGTTCGGTGCAGGCGCTGCCGCGTTCGCCTCTTTTCTGGTTTTGGTTGCATTGATATTTTCCGCACATTACTTTGATTCCGTGGGCACTCTCTTTCACGTGCTCATGCTGTCCTTCCTCGGTGCAATGTGCGGTTTCTCTCTCACCGGCGACATCTTCAACTTGTTCGTCTTCTTCGAACTGATGAGCACCGCCGCCTTTGCACTTTGTGGCTACAAAACGGAAGAAAGCGGACCCATTCAGGGCGCGCTTAACTTTGCTGTCACCAACACCATCGGGGCATTTCTGGCCCTCAGTGGCATTGGCCTGCTGTATGGCCGCACCGGCGCCCTAAACCTGGCGCAGATTGGAAAATCGCTGGGAACAACGCATGACGGTCTGGTGGTAGCTGCCTTTGTCATGATCACCTGCGGCTTTCTGGTGAAGGCTGCCGTCGTGCCTTTCCACTTCTGGCTCGCCGATGCGCACGCTGTCGCCCCAACGCCGGTTTGCGTGCTTTTTTCCGGCATCATGGTAGAGCTGGGGCTCTATGCCGTCGCACGTGTTTACTGGACAGTGTTTCACGGCGCGCTCGCCCAGTTTGAAGCACAGACGCGCGCCATCTTTGTTTCGCTCGGAGTCCTTACCGCCATTGTGGGCGCACTGATGTCTTTTGCTCAGCGTCACATCAAGCGGCTGTTGGCGTATTCCACCATCAGCCATACCGGCCTGATGCTGATAGCGTTTGCCATGCTGGCCCACGGTGCATTGGCGGGTCTGGCTCTTTACGTGTTGGGACACGGTCTGCTCAAGGGCGCGCTCTTTCTTTCCGCCGGCATGCTGCTGCATCACCTGGGAAGCATTGACGAGCTGAAGCTGCGCGGAAAGGGCAGGGAAGCCATACACGCTTCTGCTCTCATGCTGTTTCTTGCCCTGGGGCTGTCCGGCGTTCCTCCCTTTGGCACCTTCCTGGGAGAAGCGCTCATCGATTCAGCCGCCGAGAAGCTGCACTACTCCTGGATCTCCTACATTTTTATGCTGGCGGGAATCATTACTGCCGCTGCGGTTTTGCGTGTAGTTGGACGAATCTACTTCGGCTGGGGAGAAGATCTGGATCGGTCACAACAGGAAGAAGGAGAAACAGATGAAGGCCGGGAGACCAGCGGAGGCAAGGAGATCCCAGCCACGATGTTTGTTCCCACGCTGGTGCTGCTCCTGCTTGGCCTCGGAATTTCTTTCATCCCTGGCCTGCGTGCGAAAACACAGGTAGCTGCCATGAGATTCATGGATCAAAACGCATACCAGCAGCAGGTCCTCGAGCACGCTTCACCGCCGCAGTATGAGCCTTCTGATGAAGAATCTCTGGTGCCAGGAATCGTTCGCGGAGTAGTTGGCACGTTGCTGGCATTATTGCTGGCAGGCCTTGTGCTATTGCCGCATCCATTGCGGCGGGGCATTGAAGGCTTTACCGGAGGAGCCAGCTTTGTTCTGCGTCCGTTGCGTAATCTTCACAGCGGACATATGGGTGACTACGTCGCATGGTTGACGGCGGGCGTTGCCGCCATTGGAGGTCTCTTCGCTTATTTTATCCGCTGAGGCCCGCGATTGGTCAGGCAGCTTTGCTTACGCTCTGTTCCGTTCGTTCCAGTTCGATTGCCTGGCGGAAATAATCCATAGAGAGCTTCAGCCCCTGTTCCAGGCTGATTTTCGGCTCCCAACCCAGCAGCGCGCGCGCTTTGCTGATGTCAGGACGCCGTTGCTTCGGATCGTCTTGCGGCAGAGGCTCATAAGCAATATTGCTTTTTGATCCTGTCACGCGCAGCACCATGCGTGCGCATTCCAGAACTGTGAACTCGGTGGGATTTCCAATATTCACCGGGCCGGGCGTGTTGGTTTTCGCCAGACGTAGGATGCCGTCGACTTCGTCACTCACATAGCAGAAGCTCCGAGTCTGGCTGCCGTCGCCATAAACCGTGAGCGGTTCGCCGCGGAGCGCCTGTTTCATGAAGTTGGAGATTACGCGCCCATCGTTCAGTTGCAGCCGTGGACCGTAAGTATTGAAGATGCGTAGAATCCGCGTATCGACGTTATGGTAACGACGGTAGGCAGCTGTCACCGCCTCAGCAAAGCGCTTGGACTCGTCATAAACAGAGCGTGGCCCAATGGGATTCACGTGCCCCCAGTAGCTCTCCTTTTGCGGGTGCTCCAGCGGATCGCCATAGCATTCTGAGGTGGAAGCCAGCAGATATTTCGCGCTGTATTTTTTCGCCAGATCCAGCGAATGAAACGATCCCAGCGAGCCCGCTTTCAACGTTTCAATGCCGTACTCCATGTAGTCCACGGGACTTGCTGGAGAGGCAAAATGAAAAATGTAGTCCACCGGGCCGGCGTCGTACGGGCGATTCACATCGAGTTCAAAGAACTCGAAGCCCGGCTCATTCCTGAGGTGCGCGATATTTCGCAAACTGCCGGTCAGCAGGTTGTCCACGCAGACTACATGATGGCCTTCCGCCAGAAGGGCGTCGCATAGATGAGAACCGATGAAACCTGCGCCGCCCGTGATCAAAACCCGCATAAGAAATCCCTTTCCGTGCCCGTTTGGTTGGACTGCCACTGGAAATTGCGGATCACGGCTGTCCCATCGCCGTATTGATCACGCCTCCTCCGTTAGGCCCACAGTGTGTGATGCTGCGCTCAATATCCGTGCCTTCCTCATAATCATTCCACGTGACAATCAGAAGATATGGCGGCGCGTTCCCGGAACCATAGTACTGGCGGAAGATTCGCAGGGTTTCATTGAAGGTCTTGCCGCACCGGTAGGACATATGACGATTGCGGCTCCAGGAAGCCTTGCTGTCATCGAATCCTGGCCACACCGCGCCAATGGCCAGCTTGTCCGGGTGTTTATCGATCATGGTCTTATAGAAATAGTTCAGGTAATCCTCGCCGTAATGGCTGCCATCACGCGCCCATCCGTCGCGCCCGGGCTGGACCCAGGCATAAAAGCCGTCAAACGCGTTGATGTATTTTGAATTCGGATCTTTGTAGATGAGCAGAGGCGGGTCTGACCACGACTGAGTCACCTGCCGTATGCGGTTCCAGTCCGTGGCTGAATCTTTGGGAAAAATGAAAATCACAGGCCGGCCCTGGTAGCGCAGGTATGAAGCGCGTCCAGACCCTGCATTGTCACTGATGTAGCGGTCATAGAGATACTGCAGATCCACGATTACGGCATCCGTCGCGTATCCGGGATGGTCGACCGCTTCGTCATACTGAGCGGCAATCTTGAAGTCCGTTCCCGCCGCTGCCTGTTCCAGCAGCGCAAAGCTGCGGTCCTCAAATTCCTTGCGCGGCCCGTACCAGTTCACCACAAAGCCGGCGATGTTCATTTCCTTGGCCCGCGAGATCTGTTCGCGCAAGACATTCGGATCGTGGCAGGAATAACCAACATTGATGTGCGACGAATTTCCGAACCATGGTTGATACACGGCCAGGAGCGTGGGGCTCCCTGCCGGCGCTTGCATGGTGGCGAGTGATTCCCGCGGGTTGGGGTGAGCACACCCCGCCAGGGAACACAACAAAGCCGCAAATATGAAGAAAGATAAAGCCTTATGCATGGTGGTCAAATATCCAGCTATGTTGGATGACACCAGCAGCAGTTTGCGTTGGAAGGCTATCCTGCGCTCCGAGCCTGAAGAAAGGATTGCAAAATCAGGGTAGCTGCCATCCGGTCCACAGCCTGGGTGCGTCTGTGGAGGCTTACCTCGGCTTCGCGCAGAAGGCGGTTAGCTTCTGACGAGGTAAGTCTCTCATCCCAGAGCTGAACAGGAAGCCCAAAGCGCCGCCGTAGCTCCTCGGCAAATTCAGCTACCTTGCGCGCTTGGGTGCCTTCTTCGCCGCTCATGCGAAGGGGATTGCCAAGCACAATCTCCTTCACCTGGTACTCGCGTATCGTACGCTCCAGCCGGGCGAAGTCACTGCGCTTGTTCTTCCGTTCCAGCGTATCCAGCCCTTGCGCCGTGATCCCAAGCGCATCGGAGACCGCCAAGCCCATGCGGCGCGAACCATAATCGATGGCTAGAATGCGGCCGGCGCTGTTCACGCCGTCATTATAACGGCGCTCTGCATCTGATTAGGGTAATGGCCACGAATCGCATCATTCCTCCGGCCGAGCAGCCCGGCCCGCAGCTTGCCGACCAGACTGCTTTGCAGGAAGAGCTACAACAACGGCAGGAGATTAAATACAAAAACACACTCCGAGCCGGGGCCGCGGCCCAGATCACTCTCAGCGTGATAGCTGTGCTGGTTGTCTGTTATCTGGCCAAGATGGTGCTGGTCACGCTCCTTGTCTCAGTCCTGATCGCCTTCACCTTGGAGCCATTGGTACGCCTGCTCGAACGCGTGCGGCTGCCACGGCCTGCGGGGTCCATTTTGGCAGTCCTGCTGCTTTGCGGTGTGGTGTGGGCCGGCAGCTACTTCTTTTACAACCGGGCAATCGAATTCGCTCACCAATTGCCCAAATACTCGCAAAAGATCCGCGGAAAGCTCGCGGGCATTACCAAGCAAACCAACGACATCAAACAGACCACGCAGAACATCCTTCCCGGCGAAACGCAAAAAAGTAAAAACGCAGTTCCAGTTAAGGTGGAGAGCAGCGGCACAACGGATTTCTTCACGCAAGGATTGGGAACGATCACAGAGGTGCTCGCCTGCATAGCATTCATACCGTTTCTGGTGTACTTCATGCTGAGCTGGCAGGAGCACGCCCGCACCAAGACCGTGCAGCTATTCCGCCCGGAGAACCGCAGTACTGCCTATGTAACTCTGGGCCAGATCTCCACCATGATGCGGAGCTTCATTGCAGGCAATTTCATGATTGGCCTCTTCATGAGTGCCGTAAGCATTGTGGTCTTCGGATTTCTGGGACTTCCTTATTTCTATTTCCTTGGCGTGATCAGCGGTTTCCTCAGCCTTATGCCATACCTTGGCGTGGTTCTCGCGGCCGTGCCACCGCTAGCTGCAGGGATAGGTTCTCTTCATGACAGCGGCGTAATTATCATTATCGCCACCGTCCTTGGTTTGCACCTCTTCAGCATGAACGTGCTGTATCCAAAAGTGATCGGCAAACGCCTGCAACTCAATCCGCTGCTGGTAACCATTGCCCTTCTGATCTGGGGCTGGATCTGGGGCGCGCTGGGTTTAGTTCTGGCTGTCCCTATCATGGGAGTCATCAAGATTGTCTGCGATCATGTCACCTCTTTGCGACGTTTCGGCGAGTGGATGGGAGAGTGACGGACGCGATCTTCAACGTGTGAAGCGGCGTATCTCGCAGTTGTAAAATTCCTGTCAGGCATGACTCCGACGCTGACAACTGCACGTCTGCTGCTGCGCCCGCTTGCGTTCGCGGATGCTGCCCAGATGCAGATTCTTTTTCCTCACTGGGAGATCGTGCGCTTTTTGACGAAGTCCGTACCATGGCCCTATCCACCAGAACGGAGCCCACGTCTTTTATCGCGATGTGGCGCTGCCTGCCATAGAGCGCGGCGACGAGTGGCATTGGAGCCTGCGCCTGAAAAGCCAGCCTGGCCATTGATCGGCAGCATCGCCCTCCTTAAAGGGACAAAATCGATCGTGGCTTCTGGATGGGACTGCGGTGGCAAGGCGAGGGACTTATGCGGCGGAAGCCCGGGTGCGGAGACCAGAGAGGCCTCAGGGGTCATATTGCCGAGCTCAGGCAGTCTTTCGGCACAGGCCGAAGCACAGACTGCCAGCAGCCCCCCAACCGCGAGTTGGCGGCGGACTTCCATTCTGCTAGACAGAGATCGATTCGGCCAGTTGCAATACTCTAGCCCCACCCGTATCTCCGGATCAGGTTGCTTTTGTCGCTGGTCCAGAAATAACCAGAATGCGTACAACCTTGAGACACGCAAACTGTAGGGGAAAAATGGTTAAAAAGTGACAATTTTTGACAAGGAAATAAGAATCAGGACCAAAACCCGTCTTTTCTGCAACAGACGCAGATTCCTGAAGGAATCGGCCAGGATCCATGGCTTCAAAAATGACGCCCTCGTCCTCCATTTATGCTCAATTTATGCTCAATGCATGAAGCCTCCGCACGCACATCGCCAAGAAGTAATTGAAGAGCTCCACGGCCAGAAGATCGTTGATCCGTTCCGCTGGCTGGAACAGGCAGAATCGGCAGAGACCCGCGCGTTTGTCCAGGCGCAGAATGCATATACCGAGGCTGTGCTCAGCGCTATTCCAACGGTCAACCGACGAACACTGCGGAAGAGAATTGAGCAACTGCTCACAACTGGCCGTGCAGAACCACCGCATGTCGGGGGTAACCGCTTCTTCTACGTGCGGCGTGATGGCCGGCAGAACCAACCCGTGCTGTATGTCCGTGAAGGAGTTTCGGGCAGGAACCGTATCCTGCTCGATCTGAACGCGCTGGCGCCGGATGGAACAGTCGCACTGGACTGGTTCTATCCCTCGCCGGATGGAAGATTAGTCGCGTATGGCACATCGCCGAACGGTTCAGAAATCAGCACTCTGGAGATCGTGGAAGTCATCGACCCAGGCCCCGCGGAGGACAAGACTGGGGAGAAGGCGTCGCCTGAACACGCATCGGTTAAAATGCTGCCGGAAAAGATCTGGCGCACGCGCGGGGCCAGCCTGGCCTGGCTGCCGGACAGTTCAGGCTTCTACTACACGCGTTATCCCCGTCCCGGAGATGTTCCGCCCGGAGAAGAGGTCTACCACCGGCACGTCTTTCTGCACAATCTTGGCCAGCCCGCAAACGAAAACGGCCTGAAAGACCCGGAAGTTTTTGGCCATGTTATGAATCCGGAGCACTGGCCTTCCGTGAAGCTTTCTGTAGACGGCCGCTGGCTATTGGTGAAGGTGGAACAGGGCTGGGCCCGGACCGAGATGTTTTTGAAAGATCTGAAGAAACCGGAAGCTGGGTTTGTTGCGGTGGCTAGCGGAAAAGATTTTCTTTATGACGCCGATTTCTATGCCGGCGACCTGTACATCAACACCAATGAAGACGCGCCGCGGTTCCGGGTGATGAAGGTGGCGTGTACGTCGCCACAACGGGAAAACTGGAAGGAGATAATTCCCCAAAGCGACGCCGTGATTGAAGAAGCGCAAGTGATTGGCAGGAGGCTGTTCCTCCGCTGTGGCAGAAATGCAATTTCAGAACTGCATATACACACTCTGCACGGTGAACTCATTGCGGATGTGAAATTGCCCGAGCCTGGTACCATCTTTGCTTCGCTGGGCGGCAACTGCGACAGCGAACAGGCTTTTCTCGGCTTCACTTCGTTTGCTATTCCACCTTCCGTTTATCAGGTGACGTTGGATGGCAAGGTCACGCCGTGGGCTCAGGTTGAATCGAGTGTTGATCCGGAGCAATACCAGGCGGAACAGATCTGGGCTCAGTCGAAGGACGGCACGAAGGTCCCTATGTTTGTAGTAAGCCGTAAGGGAATGGCCCGCACGGGTCGAACGCCGACTTTGCTTTCCGGTTATGGTGGATTCAATGTTGGGCGCACGCCGGTGTTCAACCGCAATACGATGCTCGTGCTGCTGGAGCATGGCGGAATCTATGTTGACGTGCAATTGCGCGGAGGCAATGAGTTCGGCGAAAACTGGCACCGCTCCGGCATGCTGGAGAAGAAGCAGAATGTGTTTGATGACTTCATCGCAGCGGGTGAACACCTGATTGCGTCAGGCTTTACCGATCCGGAACATCTGGCTATCCAGGGAGGAAGCAACGGCGGGCTGCTGGTGGGCGCGGCGATCACGCAACGTCCGGATTTGTTTCGGGCTGCGGTGAGCCAGGTGCCGCTTCTTGACATGCTTCGCTATCACCATTTCCAGATTGCCCGGCTGTGGATTCCGGAGTACGGCTCTGCGGAAGACGCTGAGCAGTTCCAGTATTTGTACCATTACTCGCCTTATCATCGTGTGCGCGAAGGAGCAACGTATCCGGCAACACTCTTTATGACCGCTGAGTCGGATACGCGTGTAGATCCGATGCATGCAAAGAAGATGGCAGCCCTGATGCAATCCGTGGCCGGGAATTACACCGGCACAGACAGCGAACGTCCGATTCTGCTTCGCGTCGATACCCGGGCCGGACATGGCGCGGGCAAACCTGTGGCCAAGCTGGCTGATGATGCTGTCGATTTCTGGAGTTTCATCTTCTGGCAGCTGGGAATGAGAATTGATTGACTAGAAACCCGGGACAATCTGTCAGGCTGCTCGTTTTTTCTCCGGAATTTGCCGATGCTTTCGCCGGCTTCTCCAGAAGTAAAAAGCTGCGCAGGCGATAACGACTACCGCAAGCACCCAACCGGAATTTTGCAACGCGGATTCGAGTGCCGGACCAAACAAATAAGCCAGGGAACAGATGGTTGCCACCCAGGCAATCGCGCCCAAAGCGTTGAACACCAGAAAACGGCGCCAGGACATGCGCAACACTCCCGCCAGGGGTCCGGCGAGGAAACGCAATCCCGCGATGAAGCGGGCAAAGAAAACTGTGACTGCTCCGCGGCGCAGCATCAACTGCTCGCCCTTCTGAATGACTGCAGGGCCTATGTGAAGAAAATGGCGATAACGCACAAGCAAAGGTCGTCCAGCATGCCTTCCAACTGCAAACCCAAGATTGTCCCCGCCCGTGGCCGCGGCAACCGCGATAGCAGCAACTATAAATATGTTCAGCTGGTGACTGCTCGCGGCCAGTGTGGATGCAATGATGAGGATTGTCTCTCCGGGAACAGGGATGCCAGCACTTTCCAGCATGATCCCCACCAGAACGGTCCAGTAGCCCCAATGAGCGAAGCAGTACTCGAGCTGGTTTGTGATCCACTGCTCCATGCAAATAGGGTGCAGCAGGGGCAACTATTGTTGCCGTAAGGGAGCGTGGACGAGTTTCGCATGATAGGATTTCCGGCGCTGATTGAGGACACAATCCAATGAAAACTCTTGGCGTTCCATTGCTGCTGGCAATCGCCCTGGTGTATAGCGCGGCACAACCCGCAAATGCTGCCACGGAAAGCAAAGATGCTTCCGATAGAAGTTCCACGCAGGCATCAGCTCAGGATTCAAGCAAACCGAGAATTGAGAAGCCTGCCGTCCACGAATTTGTGCTTACAAACTTCCGTACGCAAGCAGGAGTAACTCTGCCGCAGGCACGCATCGTTTATGGGACCTACGGTCACCTCAACGCGGCGCGTGATAACGTGGTGTTGCTGCCTTCACATTACATGGCCGATCACACCGGGTATGAATGGCTGATCGGCCCGGATCGCGCGCTGGATCCAGCAAAGCTCTTTCTGGTGGCTACGGAGCTCTTCGGCAACGGACATTCGTCTTCACCCAGCAACACGCCTGAGCCGTTTCACGGGCCTAGGTTTCCGGGAATGACCATCCGTGACAACGTTGAAGCCGTGCATCGTCTGCTGACGGAAGAGCTCAAAGTCACGCACCTTCGGGCGATCATCGGGTTTTCCATGGGTGCGCAGCAGGCGTTCCAGTGGGCCGTGAGCTACCCCACATTTGCAGATCGTATCGTGGTGACTTGCGGCACTGCCAAGACATGGCCACACGGCATTGTTCGCCTGGAAGGGCAGATCGCGGCGATTACCACGGATGCAGCGTTCAACAATGGGGACTACACTTCTGAGCCGAAGAAAGGTCTGGAAGCGTTTGGTATCGTTTGGACAGCGTGGTTGTTCTCACAGGAATGGTGGCGAAAAGAGTTGTGGCGCCAGGTCTCTCCGCCAGGATCTACGTTCGAATCCGTAGTACATGAGTTCCGCACCAACTTCATTCCGGGAGCTGACGCCAACGATCTCATCCTGCAGATGCGCACATGGGAGAAGCACGACATATCCACGACCCCGGGTTTCAATGGCGACATAAAAAAAGCTCTTGCCGCCATCAAAATTCCGTTCCTCTACATGCCTTCAGAGACTGACCTTTATTTTCCGATCGGGGATGCCCGGTACGAAGCGGGCTTTATGTCCACCGTTACGCTAACCCCCATTCCTTCGTTATGGGGACACACTGCCGGTGCGGGACCGAACCCGGAAGACTTGAAATTCTTGAACGAAAAAATCGGGACGTTTCTGGAAAGGCAGGAAAAAGTTTCAGCAGCGCCTTAGCAAAATGATTGCGGCCGCTGGCATGTTGCGCTCGCCAAACGGCCGCATTCAGAAGATCACTATTTCTTAGAGGATGTTGATAGAAATGCGCACACCGGGATGTACCGGGCTGAGCATGTAGTATCCGCCATCAACGTAGTCAACGTAGACCTCATCGGTGTAGCGCCAGCCTGGAGGCAGCGGACGGCCGATGGCGAACCAATAGCCACCGTACTGGAAGCGAGGACGTCCTTCGACAATTATTGGCCGCGCGATGACAAAACGGTGTTCATGGCCAAAATGCTCATGCCAATGCGCGTCTGAAATGCGACCGTAGTGCCGCTCGACCACCACACGGCGCTCGACGACCACGGGACGCTCGTGCTCACGGGCTTCGTGGCGTTCCCATCCTTCGTGGCGACCATGGTCTTCATGTTCACGCACTTCGTGCCGCTCGTGGTCTTCGTGCCGCTCGCGGGCCTCGTGTCTCTCGTGGCGATCTTTGTCTTTGCCATGATCGTCACCATGATCGTGCTGTGCAAACGCTGGAACGGTTATGCCGACTGCAAGGGCAAGAGCCGCAGCAAGGCCGTATCGTATCAATTTCATCTGGTACATCTCCGTTGCTGAATGATTACCAATCGATTGCATTATGCTGCCGTTCCGGCTACGCGTCTGCGGCACCATGGGACATGTACGCAGGAATTGCTACGTGCTTTTCTTAAAGGAGTAAACCGCAATGAGAATAGTCACTACAACAGAGCAAACCCGGCAACCGCAAGAGGGGTCCACATTAATGTGGAAACAAACTGCTCCTTATCGTCATAGTCATCAGGGAAAAACACGCCGAAAAATTCCGCGCGCAATAGCATAGAGGTAAAGAGGCAAACAGAGCAGACCCGCAGCTAAGGCCACGATGGAAGAAAGGCGGACGAGAAAAAAAGCCAGAACCGCCGTGACCAGAAGAGGGTAGCCGCCGAAATCAGATAGATTCAAAATGGGGCCAGTCAACCAACCTCCGGAAAATTCCGACCCCTCCAGCCGAGAAGAAAACCAGATCTGCAACAGCGCTGCAAATAGAGAGGAAGCGCCAAGAAGATAGTTTTGTTTTGCTTGGTGTTTCGTTCGATAGCAATGCCTTCTTGTGCAAGAAGAATCATTGTTGTCAGAAGAGCTGGCAGTAGCTTCCGCGGCGAATCATCACTGCGCTGGAAGCATTTGCTGCTCCTGCCTTGATGTACAGGGAATGAGCCGCAGCGTCGTTCTCAATGGTCCCATCGAGCGTGACAGTGAAATCCGTATTCACCGCAGACGGAGCTCCGCTGACGATTTCCGCTGCGCCTCCGGATTTCATGTCCGCCAGCGTTCCTCCGGAAAAGGCTGTGGCCCCCGTCTGCATGATCCCATTCGCAAATAAATGCACCAGAGCATGATTTGCAGCCTCAATTCCAAACGTAACGGTTGATGCGCTACCGCTTTCAGAATAGGAGAGAGCGCAGTGGAAGCTATACGTTAAAGCTGCAGCCGGAAGCTTCCAGCCCAAACCCGCGATGCTCTGTAGACCGGGAGCCTGCGTTCGGAAATCAGGGCTCACACGAACAGTGTTCCCGGATTGAATCAGTGCCGATTTATCCGCCCCCGGCGTTTTTCCCACTCCAACCACTCCGGGAGCAATCTGGTTAATGCATGTATCATCCACCGCTGTGCGTTCGCTGTCATGGCAGTATCCTGCATCTCCGCTCATGAGCAGCCCAAGGGGAGACATGGAGAGAACCCTCTTGCCACGTACGCCTACACCGATGCTGCCTGCCTGGCTGCGATAAAAGCCGGTGTTGCGCGCGTTCATGAAGGCAACAGCCGGTGATTCAACGCTGCCGTCAGCACCCTGGATCGAAAAATTGGTTGCGCCTTCGTTTTTGTAAGCCACAGCACCATCCCGTGTGCCAAGAAAATCATTAAAGGGTATCCGCGTGAGCGACGAATAAGATGTCAGCAGCAACCCCACGCCTGTTCTCGGATGAAGCGCAATCACATTGTCAAAAACTGACGTGTTGCTTGCCCGGCCAACGCGCACATTCACTGCAGCAAATTTATGCGCATTAATATTGTTTCCAACAATCTCACAACCGTCGATTGGATAATTGTCGCCAATAAGGTCGATGATGGCTGAATTGGGCTCCGTGGATGGCGCGGGCTGCTCGATCTGGTTATAAAGCACTTTGCATTGGGTCGTCCCGTGACTGATAAAGAACCCGCCGGCACATCCGCCATTGTTATTGAAAGCCGTAATATGAGCCGAGCCGTGGGCCGTGCTCGCATCGATGCACGGTGTTTTGCCGCCCGTAGCCGAACCAAACGTGTTGTGGTCAATCAGCCAGGAATCGGTTGCTTGCGCATTTGTGAGGTGTATTCCGTGATCCAGGATGTTGTCACTGATATGGTTCCAGCCCTGCTGGTTCGCAGGAAAAGGCTTCCCGATCATGTTGATGGCCCATGCATTCGGGCTGAGTCCTTTGACCATGACTTTTCTGATGGTGAAGTTATTCGGCCCACTGATCTTAGGATTGCTGCCATCGAAAAGAAAGGCATCTCCGCCGGAAGATCCTCCGGTCGTGATCTGGAAATTCTCAAATAACATCGCCCCCTGCGATCCAACCGGTACCGGCTTGATGCGGAAAACAGGCACATCATCCGGCACGTTCTTCTCCACTACCAACCAGGTGGAGTAGAGACCGGCTCCATGAATCTGTAATGAACACTGTTCCAGAAATTGCTGCCCGCTTTTATGCGAGACATAGATCACCATGGGCGGAAGATACACGTCCATTCCGTAGGTTCCGGACTTGTTGCGGACGCACGCGTCATCGAGTGCCTGTTGGATTCCTGCCTGCGTCAGCGGGTAGTGGACACCGTCCACGTAAATGCGCCCATTCCGTTGGCTCCCGTTCTGTTGAGCGTCCGGTTGGGATTGTGACGGGCCGGGCGTTTGTGAATGTGAGCAAACAGCTATAAGTAAAAAAAGAAAGGCGCAGCAAAGTTTCATTTCATCGCTACCTCTCCCCGGCCGCATGCGTTACAGCGTCCGGGATGCTTGCGCCAGTTTACAACGCTCAAAAAAAGCACAAAAAAATCCGCTCAACTCCGGAACATGTAACCAGTTCGAACCTGACCACCTGGCGGCCGTCGAAGGCCTAATTGATTAAAGCGCTGACAAGAAACAAAAGCTGACAAGAAACAAAAAAGGAGCCGCTTGCTGCAGCTCCGTTCGCTTCCCAATCGAAAAATGTCTACCCGATATTCAGCGGTTGCGTCAGCTTGAAACCGAGCCGCCTTTCCGCCGCAAACCCTACGTCCTTTTTTCCGGTTGCATAAGCGGTTCCGGTGCCTGCCCCCGCGCCAGCCAGGGTCCCTATGGCAGCGCCCTTGCCACCTCCAGCCAGCGCGCCAATCAACGCTCCACCTCCAGCGCCAGCGCCGATGAAGGTAAGATTGCGCTTCTTGTACGTTCCTCCACTTACGAACATGCTGTTGGTCTGCAGCGGCATGGACTTGCCATTTACGGTAATGGATGAAAGCGTGATTCGCAGATATCCGGAATTGTGCAGGCGTCGTGAGTCACGAGCAGCAACCACATGGCCTTCCACCGGCGTGCCTTTGGGAGCTACCATCTGGTCATCCACCATCAACGGTTCATCCAGCACGGCGGAGAATCTCTCCCCCGCTTGCGCTGTTTTGCTGGAGAGTGACTGTTGCAGGCGAACGTAAATCGCTGTGCTCGCAGGTATCACCACCGGCTTATTCTCAGTAAACGGCAATTTCTGTGTGTCAGAGTTATCTGCAGTTGTGGTCGGGTTGGAGGGTGGCTGAGCGCCAACGCCGCTGCAGCCAATCGCCAGTAAGGCAGCGGCCAGCAGCACAACGGCGCCTAACTTTTTATATCCACGGGCTTTCATCGAACGGCTCCCGGCAGTGGGGATTCTGCCGAAAGAAGGATGTGCAAGGCTCTTGCCACTGTAAGCCTCTTACCATCAAAGGCTTACGAACTGCTGATTAGCTGGATCATGTATTTTTTACCTGCTACTAAGTAGCTGCTTCGCAGAATGAACTACTTAGAAACAGCACTAGCGCCATCTTCCGGAGAGCCCAAAAAGCGCTCATACGCCATGATTTCAGGTTGAATTACCGCGTTCCGGAGACTGAATCGGCCTGCTGTATTGATGGAGGCTCCGGCTGCACGACGATTCCGTCGAACGGTGTTGTAGCCAATAAGCGGCCATGGGACGAACTCACGTTGCGCAGCAACCAGCCGGTATTGATTGGCGTCCATGATCTGCCATTGTCCGTGCTCTCAAACACGTTCATGGAGGCGGCGCCAGTGGCGAGAATTCGTTGACTATCACCATCAATCTGGATTGCGGCTATGTTTGACAGGCGGAGCGACATCACCCGCCTCCATGTATCGCCAAGGTCGCTGCTGCGAAACATTCCATCTCGAGCGGCCAGCCAGATGGTGCCGGTTGAATCCACCGCAACCGAATTAATCAGAAAGTCTGCAGGCATGGGTTTTGGATTGATCCACGTGTCTCCACCGTTAACTGAAACCGCAATTGCGTTCCGGCTTGCCGCTACCGCCATATTCCCGGATAAGGCGAGGCTGCTCACAAATCTCAAAGTCGGAAGACTTTTTGAGATCCATGTAACTCCCGCATTGGTGCTGACAAAGATGCCCTGCGAAGAAGCTGCGTACCAGGTCTCTCCGGAAACTTCCAGAGCGCTGATGCTGCCATTCAAGGTGCTCACGACCGTCTTTGTTGTGGTCCCATTTTTCTTGCCCGGCACTGCCACAATTTTTTCTTCAACGATACGGTTGGCCGGGCTCCATTTCACTTCATTTGCTTTGCGTTCAAAAATACCACTGTCCGTTCCCGCCACCACGGTGTTATCCGTTGTGCGGCGTAATACAAAGATGTCGCGTCCTTCCAGGCCTTCACTCATCTGCCTCCATGTCTGTCCCCCATCATGCGACGTGAAGACTCCGCCAAACTCCTTGTCATTCAGAACGCCGGCCAGAAGCTCATTGGGATGATTTGGGTCCAGCAGCAGGCTCGCCACCTGGCGATGCGTGAAGCCATGGTTGGAAGCCACAAATGTCAGCCCACCATCGTTGCTGGCCAGCACGCCGCCTCGGTCCGTTGCCAGAAGTACGCGCTCGGGCTTCCGGGGATCAATCAGCACATCATTAACAATCACGCGGTCTGTCGTCGTTCGTTTCCACGTGGCGCCGCCATCGGTAGTCTTCCATAAGCCTTCCGTGGTTCCCGCATAGACGATCTTGTGGTCAACCGGATCCATTCGCAGAATACGTGTGCGCCGCGCAGCGTAAGGAATTCCCTGCATTTTCCGAAAGAGTTCGCCCGCCGATTCACTGCGATAAATCCCGGAACAGGCGCTGATGTACACGCTGGCTGGGTTCAGCGAATCAATGGCTATGGAAAACACATCAGAGTCGTCGATTACGCCTTTCTTGATGTTGTGCCAGCTCTTACCGCCATCCTCTGTTTTCCAGGGCAGGTGCCACGTGCCGGCATAGATTACCTGCGGATTCAGTGGATCTATGGCCACCGACTCTATATTTTTGATCTCCACATGGTTTTCCGGAGAGATTCGCGCCCAGTTGTCTCCACTATCCCGGCTGCGATAAACGCCATCTAGGGCGCCAGCGACCAGAACTCTGGGATCTGATGGCGCGAGTGCCATCGCACGGACGGACTTACCGTGCATATCCGCCATGATGTCCCAGGTTTTGCCTCCGTCTCTGCTTCTGAAAATTTCGCCATCGCTGTTTGGAAGTTGTGCGTTCCACGCGCTTACATAAATGTTTCTGTTATTGACAGGGTCGACCACAATGTGGTCCAGCACCATTTCTGATGAGCTGCCCAAATGAGCGAAACGTGACCAGGTTGAGCCGCTGTCAGTGGACAGGTAAATGCGGCCAGCGCTGGTTCCCAGAAAAATTCTGTCAGGATTGCGTGGATCAAATGCAAGGCTGCGGACCGTTCCGCCTTCAGGCCCAATCGACTGCCACTGCTGTGCCGGTGCGCTAAGCGCACACAGGAACATTGCCAGAAAAACTGTTGGAACCACACGAATGCAGCAGCGCATTGCTTAATTTCCTGATCGGGAAAGCCCGGTTGCGAACCAGAGTGCCACGCCTGATTTTCCTGCAACAAGTTACTGAAGGCCAAGAGGTTTCAACGTTGGCATTCGAAAATTCTGCCCGGGAGGGAACGGCACCGGCAGGAGAGCAGGTTAGGGAAGGTCACCGCAATCTTTTAGAAGTCAGCGAGATGAAATTCGGCTTCTGAGGAGGTTCCTTGCCGCCCGGTTCAATTTACAACCAGCAAAATCACTTGTGTCCCGCTCTCCAGTTTCACGTCAGACTTAGTAGAAACAATTGCAGGGCCCGATTCTGCTGAGGAGCTCGGGGGCCCCAGGGCGAGATCTTTAAGTCCGTAAACCCCATGCATACCAGCTCCAGCGCTTGCCGGCGAGGTGGTGCTGGCTTGTGTTTTCACGCGGCTCAACCCATCGCCAGGAATCATTCCGGGTGTGCTGCCCACAGTAGTCATGGGACCGCCGGTGTCCATGGTGGTGGCGAGCGTGGTGGCAGTGCTGGTAGATCGATTGCTTGATGATGACCGTCTTCCCGATTGCCCCGGCGTAGCACTGGTGACGCTAAGTGTAGGCGGGGGCATCATCTGATCTGGTTCGTCCACCCGGGACCTTCTCTGGACTGGCGGAGCCAAAGCCTGCACGATGCCCTGAAAATCCACTTCCTGATGTTTCTTTAGAAGTATCTTGTCGAACACCACTCCAAGCCTGGATTGTGGGTCACCCTCGCTGCGGCGCTTGATTTCAGTGACATGCCCGATCAGCTTTGAGTCAACCTTGGCAATGATCCTTCCCCCCACTAGCAAATCCTGAGCCAACACTGCTTTTACTTTGTCGCCAGGTTTCAGTTTCTTCACATTCAGTGAGCCGGAGAACTCGGCAAGGAGCATAGATCCTAATGCGATCACTCGAGGTTTGCCTGTTGACGCTGACGCTGCAGTGGCGCCCTCGTTTTCACCAGATCTGAGTGCGTTATTTGTTCCGACCTGTGCAGGCACGGCTGCATGCTGCATTTGAGTGGCAGCACTGGCTTGCTGAGGCTGAGCGAACACAGAGACGGAGCTGAGAAGCAAACCTGCAGCTAAAATCGCAAATGGTGAGAGCGTCGAGCAGCTTGTCATTTTTCACCCCTTTGAAAAAAGAAGCTCCCGTAAACAACCTCGAACTTGATCAAGCATTTTGTGCTTATCGAGAACAGAAATCAACAAAAAGGCACAGCCATTCTGAATTCCCAGGATGCGGCAAGGTTGTCTGCCCGAAGCACCTTTAACGAGAAGTTCCCATTGGCCGCAATCAGTCTTATTTGTTTGCGCCACTCATCTGCAGAATCATCTGTGTTCCGCTCTCCAGCTTTACATTTTGAGTCGCGGAGCTGATTACAGATGCTTCTGCTCCGGTGGAAGATGCAGAGTTCAGCGTGAGACCCTGCAGCCCAACGACACCGCGACTTGTGCTTGTCAGAGCACCTTGGGCGTTCAGGCCACCTACGGCCGTCTGCGCTGCGCTGTTTACGGTCGAATTGACGCCGGCAACTGCCCCGCCACCAACATTGTTCACACTACCCGTTGCTGAATCTAATGTGGACATGGTTCCACGAGTCACTCCGCCGACCAATCCGCCGCCTCCAGCAACTGCTCTGCTCCCGCCCGTCGTCGCCGAAAGAGTACCAGTCTCGCCTGCATCCGCGAAGGCTGCGGCGTGTACGGGTGGTGCGAGGGCCTGAATCACGGCATTCAATGAGGCCTCTTCTCCGTCTTTGAGCTGCGCATTGTCGAAGACTAGGCCAAGCTTGGATTCACTCTGGCCTTTGCCGCGGGCTTGCGCTTCCGTCACGTGTCCCATCAGCTTCGATCCTTTGTGCAGAAGCACGTGACCATTGGACTTGACGTCTTCAGTCAACTGGGCAGTTACCTGGTCACCCGGCTTGGCTTTTTTCGCGTCCACCGGCTTGGTCAGTGCCGCTTGTAGAGTTGTGCCGCTGGCCAGCGCCGCAGACAAAGTGCCCTGCTCGGAAGAATTGTTGCTGCTACCGTGATTCTTTGCACTGGAATCATGTTTCTTCGGCTGCGCATTGTGCTGCCCATTAACCTGGGTGGTACCCGCCGCGCTGGTGCTGGCTGATGCACTGCCCGCTGTTGCTTGCTGGCTTGTATTTACGTTGGCCCCGGCTCCTCCATTCGAAACCGACGCGCTGCCCGAAAGGGAGCCTGCCGCTGTGGTTTGTCCGGATCCCGGCGCAGCGAGCACAGCGAATGCCAGCAAGATTGTTGCTGATGCTTTCATCTATCTTTTTCTCCTGTAAACAATCTGCCTGAATCCAGATACTCTGAATTCAGATGCGCGTTCTCTTGCGTGCGTCTATTACGTTTTAGACCGCTTTGTGCTCTTTTTTGCGTCGCAAAGCCGCACTAGACGCTTCGCCTGCCGTCGTCATCTAAAGCAGTGTTGTTGCTGCCGGGAGTGCCGAACTGGTGTAATCTCTCTGAAAGGGGAAGAGCTTGAGTACACAGGAAAAAGTCCTGATTGTCGAGGACGAAGAAAACGAACGTACCGGCCTGGCCGAGCTGATCTCCGCCTGGGGTTACCGGACTGAAACGGCCAAAGATGGCCTGGAAGGCCTGGAAAAAACCGCCACGTGGTTTCCTGGAATCGTGGTAACGGATTTCAAAATGCCGCGCATGGACGGCATGGAACTTCTCCAGCGCCTGTCTGACCAGCCTCAGCCCGTTGCCGTGGTATTGCTTACGGCGCAGGGCAGCATTGATGTGGCTGTTGATGCCATGAAGTCAGGCGCTTACGACTTTATTCAGAAACCCGTCGATCCCACACGGCTACGGCAGATCTTGCAAAACGCCGCCCGCCAGCGAGGTACATCGCTTGAACTGGAAGCCACCCGCCGCAAGCTTCGCGATAGCGGCCTCTTCGGCCACATGGTCGGCGGCTCCAAGTCCATGCAGGAAATTTTCCATTTGGTTGAAATGGTGGCCCCCAGCACCGCGTCAGTACTGATTACCGGTGAGAGCGGTACCGGCAAAGAGATGGTGGCACGGACCATCCACGAAATGAGCCCGCGGAAGAGCAAGCCATTCGTGGCCATTAACTGTTCAGCCATTCCGGAGACCCTCATTGAAAGTGAGATTTTCGGCCACGAAAAGGGAGCCTTCACCGGTGCTCTTGAGCGCCGCGCCGGATGCTTCGAACTGGCGGAAGAAGGCACGCTGTTGCTGGATGAAATCGGCGAAATGCCCGCCCCCACCCAGGCCAAGCTGCTGCGCGTCCTTGAAGATCGTAAACTGCGCCGCCTTGGCAGCAAGGTAGAGACGGCGGTGGACGTGCGGGTGCTGGCAGCTACCAACAAAGTTCCTGAAGAGGCGGTGGCACGCGGTGAATTGCGTGGCGATCTCTATTACCGCCTCAATGTGTTCAACATCCATCTTCCTCCACTACGCGAGCACAAAGAAGACCTGCCGCAACTGGTGGAAGCTCTGCTGAATGACATGAATGAGAAGCACGGACGGAAGGTGGGCGGAGTGAGTGACAGCGTTCTGCAGACGTTCCACAGCTACAACTGGCCGGGCAATGTGCGTGAGGTACGTAACACATTGGAACGCGCCGTGATTGTATGCGAGGGTGGGCTGGTTGAGCCCCGTCATTTACCGCCGAACTTTGGCAGCGGAGGACTTAAGGTGACTGCCACCGACGGGGCCGGTATCAGACTGGAAGTGGGCACCACTGTGGAGCAGGCGGAAAAGTTGCTCATTCTCAAGACCCTTGCCGCCACCAACAACAACAAAACCCGCGCTGCGGAAATTTTGGGAATCAGCCTTAAAACATTGCACAATAAGTTAAAGGAATACGGAACCGCTTCAGGAATCGCGAACGAAGCGGCCAGCTAGTATCACTCGTTTCATGCCTGCGCTGCGCCTGAAAGTCAAGCTGGTGATCTCGATCACGCTCATGGTAGTGGTCATTGTGGCTACCCTTGCCACCTTCTACCTTTATGAGGTGGTGCATACCAGGGTTCAGGAAACCAGCAAGGATGCGCAAGCCATAGCTGAAATGACTGAGGCTGCCGCGAGCGGTGCTCTGCAGGTTGATCTCGCCGATACCAACATCAACTTGAATGATCCCAAGCAGGTCAACGATAAACTCAAGGACCTTCTTGAGACCGACTCAGCCGTCAATTCGCTTCTCGAATCATGGATTGGTACCAGCGCCATCATCTCCGACATCGCGATTACGGATACCGATGGCCTCGTGCTCTCCCATTCTGACCAGTCATTCCTGGGCAAGACGATCGAGCGGCGGGAAAATTTCTCCAATCTGGTGAACGCAGGCGTCTGGCAGCAGGTGAAGCTGATCTTCGGCCCTTACCGTGTGTACGAGTACCGTTCGGGGATCTCGCGACAGGATGGCACCCCATTCGGTGAAGTGCGCGTGGGCATTCCAACCATCTTCCTGAGAAATGAAATCCGAACCAGCATCCGGAAGGCAGCAATTTTTTCCGGCGCTGCAATTCTGTTTTCATTGCTGATTGCCGCCGTGGTTTCCACGGTTGCTCTGCGGCCGTTGACGGCCATCAGCCGCCGCCTGGACCTTCTCGCGTCAGGGCAGGCCGAGCCGAAGGAAACCGGCCTCAAGCGCTCTGACGAGTATGGCGTGGTGTCACACAAAATTGAACGTTTGGGCCGGCAGGTGCGCGATGTGAAGGAAGTTTTCTCCGCGCTGAAAGAAAACCTCGACCAGATCATGGCCAACCTTCAGGATGGCCTCATGTTGTTCACCAGTGATTTCCGCGCGGTGCTGGTGAGCGCATCCGCGGAGCGTTTCATCGGCAAGCCGAGAGGCGACATGCTGGGCTGTACTCCTACAGAAATTTTTTCGGAGAATACGCCTCTCGGAGATGCCATTCTGCAGGCGTTTCGTTCCCACGAATCATTGAGCGCGGAAGAAATTGAGGCGGGAAACGGACATCCCATTCAGGTTGCACTTGATTTCATAGAAGAACATGGAGAGCGCATTGGCGCCCTCCTCACCCTGCGCGATGCCGAGTCCGTGCACCGGATTGAAGATGAAATTGAACTCTCCCGCCGTCTTGCCGCCATAGGCCGCCTCACTTCTGGCGTAGCTCATGAAGTGAAAAATCCTATTAACGCCATCGTGGTCCACCTTGAAGTTATGCGCCAGAAACTCAAGGAAATCGATCCGGATACGCGCCGTCACATAGATGTCATTGGCAGCGAGATCCAGCGCCTGGATCGCGTGGTGCAGACACTGGTGGATTTCACTCGTCCAGTGGAACTGCGGCTGGTGGAAATAGACCTGCGGAAGCTGGTGGAAGACGTTGTAATTCTTGCATCTCCCGCTGCGGAACAGAATCAAGTGCACATCGAGCGGCAAGCCGGCCAGGAGGCCCTTCCCACGCGCATTGATATAGACCTGGTGAAACAGGCGGTGCTCAACATTGTGATCAACGGAGTGCAGGCGATGCCCGAGGGCGGCACAATGCAGCTTGCCCTCCGCCGCGATGCCGAAAATGCCCTGCTCGCCATCCGTGATGAAGGCCAGGGCATTCCGGAAGACATACGCGATAAAGTGTTCAATCTTTATTTCACCACCAAGAAAGGCGGCAGTGGAATTGGACTGGCGATGGCCTACAGAGTTGTGCAACTGCACCACGGCTCGCTTGAGTTTGACTCAATTCCCGGTAAGGGAACAACTTTCTACTTGCGGTTTCCCCTGATTGAAACTACAACAAATGGAGAGCAATCTATAACAGCTCCAGAGGACTCGGTCAGCAAAGCATGACGCCACTTCACCGTTTACCGGTCCTGCTCCTGCTGCTTTCCGCTTTGACGGTGATTTCCGGCTGTGCCCGGAAGAAACCTGTTGTTGTGGTTGTCCCCAAGGAGCAGCCTCCCGTTACCGCGCCGACTCCAGCGCCAACGCCGGAGGCAAAAACCGAACCACAGAAGCCTGAGCCAACAGCCCAGCTTCCTGAGCAAACTGAGAACCAGGAAGCAACGAAAGCTTCGCCTGAACCGCCGGAAAAAAAATCGCATCACCAGCAGCGCGGCGCTATCAAGAAGCCGTCGCCCGTCGTAAAGGCAGAAAATACCCCGCCGGAGACAAAGCCGGAACCACGCTCCACGCCGGCGCCCATTTCGCCCTCAATCTCACCAACGGATGCACAACGCGACCAGTACAACACGGAGCAGCTGTTGCAGAGCTCTGAGAACAGTCTGAAGAACCTGAAGCGCCAGCTTTCCAAAGAAGAAGAGGCCATGGTGGCCCAGGCGCGCAGCTACATCAACCAGAGCCGGCAGGCAACCAAGGACAATGATCCGGCGCGCGCGCGTACCCTGGCGCAAAAAGCAAATCTGCTCTCGAATGAATTGGTGAGACGCTGACCCTTCTCAGGCTTCAAATACGTACTTTTCTTCTTTCCTGAAGGGCATGCGAAGAGAAAAACTGCGCCTGTCTTTCAAGCCTTTGGCGCTCAGGAAATCAAGCACGTTGAGATTGTGGTTCAGGTGCATGGGATGCGCTTTCGTTGATCCCGCCGGCACATCAAACACAAACACTCCGTTGGGAGCCAGCAAGGAAGATAGAAACGTAAGTTCTCCCGGCAGGTCAGGCAGGTGCTCCAGCACGTCAAAAGAAAAAATTGTGTCGAAGCCATGTCCTTGCGCCGCCACTTTCAAGTCATCTTTCGTGCCAGCAAAGTTGATCGTTAACCCATGTTGCTGCGCCCTCGTTCGTGCAAACTTCATGGTCACGCCTTGCACGTCGAAGTAGGTGACGGGATGTCCGCGGCGTGCCAGTTCAAGGAGAATTTCGCCATTCCCGGCGCCGTAATCAAGGCATGATCCACGCGCAAAGCGAATGACCTTCAGGTTGGACTTGATGCGCTTGTATTCCAGGTTGTAGGCAGAGATGGCAAAGAGATAGAGCTCGGAGTTCTGCCGGTACCACTCCGCCATGCGCTCGCGATCATCGTGCGGAATCGCCGCAAGTTCCCAGTTTTTTGCCAGCTGTTGATTGCTGGTTTCCCAAAGTTCACGGATGCGTTCCGGTCTGTAGCCGGTAAACTCAACCAATTCACTCATCGCTGCGGAGATGTTCAGTTCGTTCTGCTTTCTGCCTCGATCAGCCAGCCAAAAAGTTAACAAGGAACTGATCACGACAAGCGCTACGCACAACAGCATCAGTTTGAAGCTGTCGTGATGCATCCTCCAGGTAAGCACAACTACGACCACGCTCAAGAGGCAGACTCGTCTCACGGATGCCAGTCCCGCTGTACCTGCAACGATCGCCAGATGAGCGGCAGCCGCCAGCAATAGAGAGCCTAGTGTGAGACTGAGTTCGCCACTTAAAAACAAACTGGCGAGCAGGACCAGGCCAGTCGCCCAAAACAAAGATGAATACTGAGGCAATCGTGCGAATTTCTTAAGGCAGTAGTTGCAGATTGCCAGCCACGCCGCGGCAGCAACAACCAGAACGCGGGCTTCATTGGTAGAACTTAGGAGCAATCCCAAAACCAGCACAGCCGCCACAATTCTCCAGCGAATCTTTACCTGCCAGCGCTGCTTCTTATCCGGAACCACGGTCAAATGAAGATAGTCAGGCGTGTAATGAAGTGACCCTGCCAATGCTAACGCAACCAGCGCGAAAGCGATGTTCAGGCGCGCCGGCACTTGTCCGGCAAGGCTGAGACAAACTCCGGCAATCACCAGAAAAACAAAAATGGAAATGGCGCCGTAGAGGCGGCTGCTTCGCAAATAGGCTTGCTGCTTTCGATAATCCATGAGGCTCGTGGGTTGGAATGTTTTCGTATTTTACACTGCCCGCCTGATATCCTTCGGCCCATGACTCTCTCCGTCTGCATCATCACCCTGAACGAAGAAGCCAACATTGTGCGCACTTTGCAGAGCGTCAAAACCATCGCTGACGAGGTGATCGTCGTAGATTCCGGCAGCACGGATGCCACCGTGGCTCTTTCACAGTCCAATGGAGCGAAGGTTTTTGTCGAGCCGTGGAAGGGATTTGCTCTGCAAAAAAATTCCACTCTCGCAAGAGCGACCTGCGATTGGATTCTTTCTCTTGATGCCGATGAAGAGGTCAGCCCGGAACTGGCAGCGAGTATTGCCGCGATCGTGAAATCATCTGCAGCTCCACAATTCGTCGGCTACACCATGAACCGCCGCAACCTGTATTTTGGCAGGTGGATCAAGCGCTGTGGCTACTATCCGGACCCCAAACTGCGGTTAGTGCGGCGCGGAGCAGCGGAGTTCGAGTTGCGCGCCGTGCATGAAGACATGAAGATGGCGGATCCGACAGGCCACTTAAAGGGCGACCTCATCCATCATGCCTATCCATCGCTCGAAAACTTCATCGATCACGCGAACAAGTACTCATCGCTCGGCGCAGGAATGGTGGTGGAAAAGAAGAAGGTCGGATTCAGCTTTCTGAACATCGTTCTGCGTCCGCTGGTCCGTTTTATCTACAGCTACTTTTTTCGCCTGGGTTTCCTCGACGGCAAGGAAGGCCTGCTGGTGCTGATGAACCATGCTGCGTATGTGAGTTGGAAGTATGCGAAAGCGTGGGAGACGAGTAGGAAAGGCTAAGCTTAGCATTCGAGAGCATTTTTCAAGCAAAGAAGTCAGTTTGTTTAAGAAATTTTCTCGCGATCGACGACCACTCCGGATTTGCCAAAGAGGCTACGACCCGATGGCGGCTATTCTCTGCGTACCCTTCGGTAGGAACTGCGCAAGTTGCGAAGAAATCCAACGCCTCTTCCAAGGTTTCCTGGCTATGCCACGTTGTCATCACAACATCATGCGTGCTAGGCGGCGCGAACTTTCTTTCTCCCAAATCATCTTTTGCGTCTACTTCATCAACGATGTCATGGAATCTTTCACAGCCCGGTCCCCAGGCGCAAAAATATACCATCCCTCTACCGAAAATGGCTTTCGCAAATTCAGAAATCTCTTCGTTCGTACAGTGCGTTGTGTCTGCGGCAACAAAGAGGCGGAAGCGTCCGCCAGGTAATCGCAGTGAGGCAGGCCAGATCAACCGGCTTATCTCAACCACGGTGAAGTCAATGTCTTCTTGCATCCTTAAGTTTGCGACTGCAGCGGGTTCTTGGACAGTCGGGCGGTCACTTTCTTCCTTCCCTCTTCTGTGCGATCACCAACCCTCTAGGTGTCGGCAGCAGGACAACTGAAATCAATCCCTCGGCCTCCATTCGCAACGCGGCTTCGCGCACCGTCTTCAGATGCGAACTGGCATCATGCATCAGAATCAGCCCATTGGGATTGATGTTAGGAAGGAAGTGGCGCACCTCCGGCTCGCGGAGTTCGGGCAGCGAATCGCAGAACAGAACGTCAATTTGCCCCGGAACTTTCACGTCGAGACTCGATTCACAACAGTACTCGATCCACTTCTTCAGCCCTGACGCATCGATCTTCTCTTTTGCCTTGGCAAAAACTTCCTTGTCCGGTTCGCAGGTAACGATCTTTCCCACCCCGTTCTGCTTCAGCCCTTCAGCCATATAGAGCGTGCTCACGGCCAGAAAAGTTCCCGTCTCCACCACGAGCCGCGGCTTCATAGTCGTCATCAGGCAGCGGAGAAATTCCAGCACTTCCACTTCTGCAGTCATGGTGTCAAACATCCTCCAGCGTTCCGGGTGCGGGCACTCCGGCGTGGCACGGTGATATTCCGGTTTGGGATCGCTCCCGTGCTGGATCACGTGATCAAAGACTTTGCGAACGGGGTCAACCTTGCGAAATCGGCGCCTCACGATTACCAGCAGCACAATCCCGGCGACGATCGATAGCAATGCCGTAAACTGCGCGTTGCTCATCCCGAAGATGATGCGCGGGTTGATGCGCAGAAATTCCACCAGGAACCGCTCAAGCCCGCTAAGAATGAGAAACTCGCCCACAATCACGCCCGGAGCGAGCGGATGCTGCAAGGCTCGTCTCCCGCGCCGCCAGATGTACCAGAACACCAGCATCATCACGATGAATTCGTAGATGGGCGTGGGATGAACGGCGCAGTTCTCCGGCCAGCCTGACCTCAGGCAAATGCCATTGATGCCCGTTGTGGGTTCAGTTCCGTTGGGGAAAGCCATGCCCCAGGGCAGGTGAGTGGGCATGCCGTAATCGCCGTCGCCTGATGTAAGGCAGCCAATGCGCCCAACCGCATAGCCGATGGCCGCAGCCGGACTTGACAGGTCAAGCATCGTCAGCAGATTGATGCCGTTCTTGCGCGCGATCAATAGCAGAGTCGTGATGCCAGCAACAAATCCGCCAAACCAGGCAAAGCCGCCGCGGAACCAGTAGAACACCGCCTGCAGGGTATTAAAGAAGCCTTGCGCATTGCTGATGAAGTCAATATTTCTGTCTGCGGGGGTATCAATGATGTGCCAGACCTTGGCCCCGACAATCCCGGCAATCGCCACATACGCGACCACGCTGTATGGGTCCAGAGGCAGCTTGCGTCGCTTGATTTCCGCCGCCAAGGCAACGTAGGCGGCGATGAAGGCCAGGCACATGAACAGGCCAAACGTCGGTACATCAAGCGGGCCAATGTGAAGATATGGAAGCAGTTCCGGTCCTCAGTATGGAATCTCTGAGTCAGTATAAATGGCGCAGAAGAAATCTCATTGCGTGGATGGCGGCAGTTGGCCGGGATGGGTGATGGAGACGTCCGGCAACTCGGCGGTGCCGCGGACTGCCAGGTCCGCAGGAATGATCAGCACTTGCGGAAGGGTGTGTTTGCTGCGCCGATATTTCCCCAGCTGCGCCATGGAGTTGATGCCCAGCTTTTCCCGGATCATTTCACCGGATGGCATGTCACTCACGTCAAACAATTCGGCTGGACGGAAAGTCTGGTGCGCCGCCATCAAAAGATCGTTCTCACTGCGGAAATCGTTGGGCAGCTTTGGATCAATGATGAAGCAGTAATAGATGTCCCAATCGCGCACCTTGCCGTCAACGGTGTACTTGTTGACGATGCGATTGTGGTTGTACTCGGGCTGTGTAGCGGAGCGGTACTGCGTGCCAGGGACTACAACGTACAGGTTCAGCCGACCATCTATTGGCTTGCCGTCGCTGAGCTTCTCGCCCAGATTCCACGGACCGAACGTCGCCAAGTGTCTCCTGCCTGTGATTTCTGGAGTGAACACAATGGCATCGCCATCGTGATATGCGGTAAACGGCTTAACCACAGTGGGCGAGGGAGCAGCAAACGCCATTCCCGCTGCCACCAGCGCGAACCTTGACCAGCCCGCAATGTGCCTGCTCAACACAGGGCACGAATTATGGCAATTCATCTACTCTGAAGCAACCCGCCAATGGCCATTAAGAATGATGCTAAAGTGAATACACCTGCGTAACATCCTTCAACATCGCGGCCTCAGGCTGATTTTTATCGCCAATCTTATCTCTATGATGGGCAGTGGCTTAAACTCGGCCGCGGTGACCTGGTACATCCTTCAGGCCACACATTCTGAAACTGCGCTAGGCCTCATGCTGATGCTGCAGACGATTCCCGCCATGCTCATGCTGCCCTTCAGCGGAGTCATCATTGACCGCGAAGACCGCCGCAGGCTGGTGATGGTTCTCGATGCGTCCCGTGGACTGGTTGTGCTCGCCGTTGCTTTGCTGGCTTGGCACGGTTCTGCGAAGCTGTGGCAGGTGTACGCCATGAGCATTCTGGTGGCGACCGGCTTCTGGATGTTCTGGCCCACCATGAACGCCCTGATCCAGGAACTCACGCCGGAATCTGAGTTCGCTCATTCCAACAGCTTCATCCTCGCCGGTTTCCAGGGAGGATGGCTGGTGGCGGGAGCGATTGTGGGTTTTGTCTATAACCACATTGGACTTGGTGGCGTTCTCTTTATTGATTTCTTGAGCTACATCTTCTCCTTCACCTGCTACCTGTTCGTACGCAAGGGCCGGCACGTAGTGACTCCGCAAAGCACGCGACATCATGAGAGTGAAGCTGCGCGCTTTCTTCACGAGCTGCATGAGGGCATATCCTATATACGCCTGCGCCCGCGTTTGCTCCTGTTGGGAAGCTGCTGGGCGCTGTTCATGGGCGGCATGCTTTCGCAGGGAATCATCACCGCGCCCTTGAGTGACCGTCTGCTGAAAGCCGGGGCGGTCGGATACGGATGGCTCAATGCAGGATGGGCAGTGGGTGCGTGTGTGAGTGCGCTTTATGCTCCACGCCTTTTGCGTGGTTCGGGGCATCGCCGCGTCATTGGGGTGGCGATGGCGTTGCTGGGAGCTTGCCTGATTTCGTTGCCGTTCGTCGGCGCGCATCTCCGGCAACAGTTTCATGCCATCGCAGTGATGGTAAGCACAGGACTGCTCGCCGCCGTTGCCATTTATATCGTCATGGGCTGCTGTCGCGCTCTGGGTGGAGTGGCCATCACTACCAGCATGATGGAGATGGTCCCGAAACACTTTATGGGACGGGTGCAGAACACGTTTTACTTTGCTGCCACGTCTCTTCAACTGGGGTTGTCATTCGCCGTAGGCACGGCAGCCCATCGCCTGGGATTGGCGTATGGATTTGCCATCGTCGGCGCTGTATACCTGTTGGCCTGTCTGTCTGGAACCTGGCCGGCAAGGGAGTCTGTGCCGGCCAAGCAAGGTGCACAGCCACTGGTGGGTGCGGGTTCCTAGCGCCTTCCCCATCTGGAGATTGTTCAGTGGTTAAACTATCTCTTTGGCTTCGGAGGCTTCGTCCCTTCACCTGGCTGTGGCGGTTTGCCCGGCAGTTCGCCCGGTTGCACCCCAACCTCGGTGGGACCAAGGTCGTCGTATTCCGGACGACTCTTGCCCTGCAGGTATTTATCAAACCACCCCACGATGTGCTCCAAACGTTCCACCCGATGCCAGGGCTGCCCGGAGCGTGAAAGCTCGTGCGATTCGTTGGGGAAGCGAATCATGATCACCGGGCGCCTGAGGAACTTGAGCGCGCGAAACATCTCTTCGCCTCCGGCCGCCGGCGGAGTGCGGTAGTCAGCCTCGCCCAGGATCAGCATCAACGGCGTGTGCACATTCTTGATGTAGGTGATGGGAGAGCGATTCACGTAGTCCTGCGGATCGTCAAATGGCGGGGCTTTGAACCAAGATGGCTGAAACAGCGTGAAATCTGCCGCGTACCACCAGGCAGCCCAACTGGCGATGTCGCGCTGTGACACTGCCGCGGCAAAGCGGTCTGTGTGACCAATCACCCAGTTGGTGAGCAGGCCGCCGCCGCTGCCGCCGGTAACGCCCAGCTTCTTGGGATCGACGTAGCCTTTCTTCAGCACTTCATCCACGCCGGCCATCAGGTCTTTAAAATCGTCGCCGGGATAGTGATACTGAATGATGTTCCCGAACTCCTGCCCGTAAGAGGTGCTGCCGCGCGGGTTGGGATAGAGCACCACATACCCCTTCGCGGCCATCCATTGAAACTCGTGGTCAAACACCCAGCCGTAAGCGGTGTGCGGTCCGCCGTGAATGTCCAGTATGAGTGGATACTTTTTGCCCGCATCAAAGTCCGGCGGCTTCTGAATCCAAGCCTGGATTTTCTTTCCATCGAAGCTGGTGTACCAGATCTCTTCCGGCTGGGTCAGGTTGAGCAGCGAAAAAAGCTTTTCGTTGATGTGTGTTAGCTGTCGAGGCTGCGCGCCCGGCCCATCAATCCAGAACAAATCAGCAATGTTCATTGGCGTGGAAATCAGCACTACAAATTTTGAGCCATCTTCGTTCGCTCGATACCGTTCCACGGCTTGGTTACCCGAAGTGACTGGCATGACTTTGCCCGTGGTGGCGTCAAACTGCATGAGATTGGCGCGGCCTTTTTCGGCAGTCACAGCAAAAAGATTTTTGCCGTCTTTTGACCAGATCACCTTGTTATTGCCGCCGGCGCGTGGCGTACCTTGATCGCCGCCAACCCCGCTGCAGACATCGAAATCAAACTTTTCCGTCAGGTTGCGCGGCTTGGCCCCCGGAGCCAGGTCCGCCACCCAAAGGTCCGGTTCCGTGTACGACTGAACCGGCTGGTTGATGGAAGCACAGAACGCCACGCGCTTGCCATCGGGGCTGAGGGCGAGGGCGCTGGCGCCCATGTTGATCGATAAAACCTTCTGCGCTTCTCCGCCTGACGGCGGAATCGAGTAGATGTCCGTGTGTGGCGCCTCGTAGGAAGGATCTTCCACTCGTGTGCTTTCAAAATAGAGATGGGTGGAATCATTGGCCCAGATGATTCCGTTTTCCTGATATTTGCCGCTGGTGAGCTGATGCGGAGTGACCGTGTCTTCTGAACTTTGCGGAGCGGCAACCACCCATATGTGCTGCGGATGTTTAAAGTCGAGATAGCCAGGGCCGTTCAGGCGATAAACAGAACGGGTAATCACGCGCACATCACTTTCGTGCTCAGATTCGGGCTCTGGCGTTGGTTTAGCTGCAGCCGGACCAGCTTCTGCCGTTCCCTTTTCTCCGGCTTTGTCGTCTGGTTTTCCCTTCTGCTCGTGTTTTTTCGCCTTGGCCAGATCCTCAGGATTGGTAGTGCTCGTGAAGGCAATCCATTTGCTGTCTGGCGACCACTCCGGCTCGCCAGCGCCACGGGGAAGGTCAGTAACTTTCCAGGACTCGCCCCCAGTCAGGGGGAGAATATAGATCTGCGGCGCTGCACCACGTTCGTTGGCTGCTGAACCCGGTCCAGATGGTGGTCCGCTCGGCATCTCAGGCGTACGCACAAACGCCAGCCACTTGCCATCCGGAGACCAGCGTGGCGCGGAATCGTGTTTACCGTCCGTCATGCGCCGCGGCTGCTCATTGTCTTTAGTCGAGACCGCCCAGATCGATGTCTCATAACCGGTTTTCTTTTCGTCCACGGAGACTTTCACAAAGGCTACTCGCGAGCCATCCGGCGAGATCTGCGGATCTCCAATCCAGTTGAATTGGAAGATGTCTTTCTCAGTGATAAGGCGCTTCTGGGCTTGCGCGGAAGCAGCAATCGCTGCCAGGGCAATGGCTGCTGTGGCGACCAGACGAGCGGCACGATGCATGACGGCTCCTTTTTGCGAAACGGAATGTTATAGCACAGGGCACTCAGCGGCCGGCAATTCCGGGAACACAACGAATGGTTGAAGCCGAATACTTTTCTTTGGGCGCAATCGCCATGATCCATCTTGATTGGCTCCACTTGTACTAGCCGTTCACAGCAGATGAGCAGCGTACCATCGTGTCTTGTTCCATCCGCCCCATTAACACGATAATCTGAGAATTCGCGGTCCGGCTTTGTGCGCACGGGTGACGCAGGGAGGGCAAGTGACCTTAAGACGGATACTTTCAAGCAGGTTTGGCCGCGGGAATATTGTCCTGTCTGCAATCCTGATTGCGGGCTGCTGCAGTCTGCTGGGATGCAGAAAAAGCGCAGCATCCGCCACTTCCCCAACTCCGCTCGCCGTCAGGGCGCAAGATCCGGCAACCCGCAACCTCATCGCTATTGGTGACCGCGTTACCACTGCGATTGTGGCCAGGAACACAGACATTCTGCTTGATTATGATCATGATCCTGATGATGCAGCCTCACTCCAGGGCAAGAGCGGCGAGCTTTACTGCTACCTTTTCGACTCGAGTTGCATTCAGGGCAGCAATGGCCGTGCCATTTACGATTTGTTTTCCTCTGCGCGCCAACTCGGAATCGATGCTTCCGTCACCAACTTTGACGGCAAGAACTATGGGCTGCTGATGTTTTATGACAAATCACAGATTTCCAGCACAGAACTCTACTCACCGGACTTCCTGTGCTCTGAAAAAGCACTCAGGCAGACCGCTTCCTGGCACTTCATTATGACGGACGGTAAGTGGAGCACCACAACGCTTTTTGATTACAAAACCGACAAATCCTGCAAAACATAGTCAGACTGCGCGGGTTAATTCCCTTGAGCATTCTGATCTCTGACCGTTTGTGCTATTCGTAAATCCCTGGTAAAGAAGCCTTGCCAGGAATTCGTTTCTTTGCATCGAACAAGTCAGAATAGTAGATTGGAGTTCTGTGAAAGGAGAGAGTTATGCGCTACCTGACGTTATCCGGAGTTCTCGTATTCCTGGCGGCACTGGCGCTGCCCGCCCCCGCTGCCGCACAGGGCCCCGGCGGTTCTTACCAGCAGACCTGCAGGGACATCGGCGTTCGCGGATCAACTTTGTATGCTGAATGCAAGGATGTCAATGGAGGATGGCATCGCACTGAAATGGCCGACTACAACCGCTGCGGTGCTGACATCCAGAATAATAATGGCAATCTGGAGTGCGCCAACGGTGGATATCGCGGCGGAGATCGAGATCGCGATAGAGACCATGATAGGGACCGCGACCATGATCGGTATGGCAACAACGATCGATATGGCAACAACGGCTATGGGCCCAGAGGCTCATACAGCCAGAGCTGCCAGAACATCACCGTAAGCGGCAACACGCTACGGGCGAGCTGCCAGAAGAAAAATGGCAAATACAAGAACACCTCGCTCAATAACTATCAATCCTGCCGGGGTGACATCCAGAACGACAACGGCAAGCTTCGCTGCAGATAAGCTTTATTCTTGTGGCCTGCCAGCTATGCGCTGGCAGGTCTGTCCTTCTTACTCGGTGACCGCCTCGCCAAGCGTTGAGTTTGGCTCAATCCAGTTCTACGCTTCTGCCTTTACGGTTCTCTCTGCTCGCCATTGGAAGCACAAGGCGGACCCATCAGGATCGTGCAAGTAAAGCTGCTTCATGCCGTAGGGTGCGACCTTCGGAGGGCCAAGTTTGAGGTCTTTCTCGCGCAGGTATGTGTAAGCGGCATCAACGTTAGGACATCCAAAATAAATACAGGTGTCCTCATGGGCGCCAATGCGTGCAGGGTCCGGAGCCGGCGGTCGCGCATCTGCTTCATACACGGTATTGAGCATCACTTGGGCGCCATTGAGCTCAAGCAGGACCCAGTCGTTGTGGCGGCACAGACTTTCCGTCAGTGCCCGCAATCCGGAGTCCCAGCACGTCGCAATAGAACGTGAGGGAAGTGGGCATGTCAAAAACCTGCAGCAGTGGCGCCAGCCCACGGACTTCAATGGCCATGGCAGCCTCCCCGTCGCGGAACATGGTAACTGCAAATGTAGGGAATTTAAGGATATTGCGAGCACGCTGCCGAGACGTGCTTCAGATTAATTTAAAATTTGTGCCCTGCCTGAATCCGGCGTCCCCATGAAATATTCAACGGTCGGAGGAAACAGGCTCAACTGGCTTGAGCCTGCGCGCAGAACTTCAGCCCCGCAGATCTTGACTGCCGTGGAGGCCGTGGGGCCATGGGAACGGTACCTGGGCGTGATGCACTGTAGCGGTCATAGTTCTCCTTCATCGGCCAAAAGGGCGAATCCCACTGAAAGCTTTGGCATTTCAGTAACCATTACCTTTGTACCTGCCGGTAATCTTGAGCTGGGCTCGGACCAGCGTTATTGTTAGCTCCTGAATGCCCCACAAATATCTGCTCAAAGAGTTTCAGGATTTTGCCCGCTCAGCCGCCAAGGCTGAGGTGCTCATGCAGCACATCTCGGAGCGGATCCATATGCATATTCCGCGGTACAACTGGGTGGGTTTTTACCTGTTCGCGGAAAAAGATTTGTCTACCCTGGTGCTTGGGCCACATGCGGGCAGCTTCACGCCAAATCCGAAGATCTCTCTCAATCAGGGATTGTGTGGCTCTGCCGCTGCTACTGGCCGCACTGTGGTGGCGGAGGATGTTTCTAAGGACCCGCGTTACCTTCAGGCTTCAGACCTGGTTAAGTCTCAAATTTCCGTGCCGGTGACATTTGGCGGCAGGACGCATGCGGTGTTGAACGTGGAGAGCTATTTCCTGAATGCTTTCAAGGCGCCCGAAGAGCGGAACTTTGTGGAATCATGCGCAAAGGTCGTGGCCAGTTGCTTCGAACACAAAATGATTCGCGATCTGGTGAATGCCTAGTGGGGTTTTTTCCGCTTTCCACCCCAGATTCCAGGTTTTCCCTGGCCTCTCTTTGAGAGACTTACCTCCTTCACAGTAAGATAAGCTTTGCCCCACGGGACCGTCTTCCAGCCAAGAGTAGGAACTCTGATGCCCGCATCGCGCGTTCTGCCTGCCTTTTTCCCGGTCCTTGTCCTTGCAGTTTCAGCCTGTCTTCTCCAGGGGAGCCACGCGCAACAGTCTCCAGCACCGCAGAATCCATTGGTGCACGTTTCTGCTCCTCCGCCCGATGCGCTCGAACTGGCCACAGTTCCCCAGAGGGTGTGTCAGCGCTGCCCCAGGCCCGCTGAGCCGTTCTGCAGTTGATTAAACGCGCGCGCACCAATGCCGATATTCGCTTCAAGGGTGCGCGCATGTCGTTTACTGCAACTGGTGACGTGCTCTAACACCGGGTCAGGAGAGACAGAAGAGATCTAAGTGTCATGGGAGAGTTCACGGATAATCCTTTCACGTAGCTCCGTACCTGCTGGCGAGCAGAATCGAGTTAATTCCGGCAGGTGCAGCATTGCGTGTGTCCAAGTTTGACCGGCATAAAAACAGAGTTGCTGAACTGGTACTCTGATCAGCCATATCGATGAAATCTGTGTAATCCGCGGTGAGGTTTTCCCTCTGCTACAATCTTCTTTTCTGAATTTGTTCGCGGGAGCGTCTGTGACTCCGTTGCTTTCCAACTGTTTCCTTTTGCTCGTTGTGAATTCGCAGCGCGGGCTGGTGCACTACCTGAAGAGTCAATTCCTTGATAAGACTTTCAAGGGCCTCTACACGCCCAACGCTTTTGATTTAAGCCTCTTGATCCCGTACTTCGTAGTGATGGTGATTCTTGCCGGTTACGGCATGCACCGGTATGCGCTGGTTTACATGTACTACCGCAACCGCAAGAACCGCACCGCGGAGCCTCCAAAGCAGTTTGCCGAGCTTCCCTCCGTCACCGTTCAGTTGCCCATTTTCAATGAGCAATTTGTGGTGGACAGGCTGGTGGACTCCATTTGCAAGCTGGATTATCCGAAAGACAAGCTGGACATTCAGGTGCTGGATGACTCCACCGATGAAACTGTGGAAGTTGCGCGCGCTGTGGTGGAGCGCTATGCCGCTCTCGGGCATCCCATCACTTATATTCATCGCATCAATCGTGAAGGTTTTAAGGCCGGAGCACTTCAGAATGGAATGCTCTCCTCTAAGGGCGAGTTCATTGCTATCTTCGACGCGGATTTTGTGCCTCCTGAGGACTGGCTCTTGCGTGTGGTGCACCATTTTGCCGATCCGGCGATCGGTATGGTGCAGACCCGCTGGACGCATCTGAACAGAAATTATTCGTTCCTCACAGAAGTTGAAGCCATCCTGCTCGACGGGCATTTCATCCTGGAGCATGGCGGTCGGTCGCGCAGCAACGTGTTTTTCAATTTCAATGGAACGGCGGGCATGTGGCGGCGACAAGCCATTGAAGAAGCCGGCGGCTGGCAACATGACACCCTGACCGAGGACACAGATCTTTCTTATCGTGCCCAGCTCAAAGGCTGGAAGTTCAAATACGTTCAGGATATTGAGTGCCCGGCTGAGCTGCCCATTGAAATGACGGCCTTTAAGACGCAGCAGGCACGCTGGGCCAAGGGGCTGATCCAGACCAGCAAGAAAGTTCTGCCCCTGGTCTTCCGCAGCCCTGTGTCTTTTCGGGTGAAGATGGAAGCGTTTTACCACCTCACCGCAAACATCAGTTATCCCTTGATGATCGTGCTTTCCACGCTGCTGCTGCCGGCCATGATCATCCGCTCCTTCGGCGGCTGGTTCCAGATGCTGATCATCGATCTGCCGCTGTTTCTTGCTTCAACATTCTCTATTTCCAGCTTCTACCTGGTTTCACAGAAAGAGCTGTTTCCGCGCCGCTGGCCGCGCACCTTTCTGTATCTGCCGTTTCTCATGGCGCTGGGCATTGGACTCACCCTTACCAATACACGCGCCGTCATGGAGGCCCTTTTCGGAGTGCAATCAGCTTTCAAGCGGACACCCAAATACCGCGTGCAATCCAAAAGCGACAGAGCCCTCGGACAGAAATACCGCAGGCGTCTGGGCCTGGTTCCCTGGCTCGAACTTCTGGTGGGCGCCTACTTCGTGCTGATGTGCTGGTATGCCATGAGCAGTGAGAATTACTGGACCATTCCATTCCTGCTGCTCTTTGTTCTGGGCTACTGGTATACCGGTCTCATGTCACTGCTGCAAGGCAGATTTGAGAGACTCTCAGTCCTTCGCGAGCCTCATACTAAGCCGTTCCCTGTAGGCGTTTAGGGCCTTTTCGGACCTCTGCCATAACATGGTTTTGATATGCTACCCGTGTGCTGATGAAGGTGCTTTATCTGCTGCTGGTGCTCTCTCTCGCAGCCATTGTCATTGCAGTTGCCGCAACCGTGTGGCGCCTGCGCTGGCATTTGCGGCGGCCCGGCCACGCTTCACAACACACGCCTGAAGAGTTTCATCCGGACCATGAGCCGGTTGAAAAAAGTTAGGCAGCCGGGGCTCCGGCACACTTTCCACGGTCGTTCTCGATGTAAACTTTTTGTGGGCTGAGAATTTTTACGCGCAGCGCACTGCCATAGTACCCGTAACTAAAGCTACAGGATTTCTTATGTCACTTCCGTCTGTTGTGCCTCAGGTCCGTGAGATCAGCATTGCTCACAGTCCTGATTCCGATGATGCGTTCATGTTTTATGCTCTGGCAACCAATAAGGTTCGCGTGCCGGGACTGAAATTTACGCATACTTTGACTGACATTGAGACGCTCAATCGCAAAGCCATGGAAGGTTTTTATGACGTGAGCGCCATCTCGTTCCATGCGTATCCTTACGTCCAGGATAAGTACGCGCTCATGCCCTGCGGTGGCAGCGTTGGCGAGCAGTACGGTCCCATGGTGGTTTCACAACGCATGGTCGGGCTCGATGAGCTTAAGCGCATGAAAGTGGCGGTCCCCGGAACCATGACCACGGCCTACCTCGCGTTGAAACTTTTCGCGCCCACAATTGAGACTGCGGTGGTTCCTTTTGACCAGATTATTCCGGCGGTGCTGGCGGGAAAGTTTGAGGCGGGGCTCATTATCCATGAAGGCCAGCTGACTTACGAATCCTCAGGGCTGTGCCGGCTACTCGATTTAGGTAAGTGGTGGCATGATTTGACGGGCCTGCCACTTCCACTCGGCGGGAACGCTATTCGGCGCGAGCTTGGCCCCAGCCTGATTCATAGCGTCACCCAGGCGTTGCGCAACAGCATCCAGTACGCCCTCGATCATCGCGATCAGGCCCTGGCCTACGCCATGCAGTTTGCCCGCGATCTTGATCCGCACATGGCCGACAAATTTGTCGGGATGTACGTGAATGCGCGCACTCTGGACTATGGCGAGGACGGCAAGGAAGCCGTAACGCGCCTGCTCGACATGGGCTATCGCGCGGGGATCATTCCGCACGAGCCGCATGTAGAGTTTGTCTAATTCAAAATTGCAAAAATGCAGAAGAGGCGCAGAGCTTGCGCCTCTTTGATCTTTTCAGTAGCGACCGCGGAACCCGCCGCCTCCCGAGCTGCGTCCGCGTCCGCCACCCCCACCCCTTCCACCGAATCCGCCGCGACCACCTGCTCCAGCCCGTGCTTCCTTGGGCCGAGCTTCATTCACATTGATCGCGCGCGAACCGAGCTGTGCACCATTCATCCCGCTAATGGCTTTCTGTGCTTCTTCATTGTTGGACATCTCTACGAACCCGAAACCGCGCGGCTGTCCGGTATCGCGGTCCTTCAGAATGGTAACGTTATCTACCGGGCCATAAGCGGAAAACGCCTGGCGCAGTTCGTCCTCAGTGACTTTGAAATCGAGATTCCCTACATAAATATTCATCGTGCGTCCTTCTTTAGGTGAGTACAGATCGCGCGGACAACGGGCGTGACTGCGAAGTTGGTGGAAGACAGCTTAAGTTGACTTGGCATTTTCGCTCATTTGCTTGCGAATCCCAATAAGCCTACGCCTGCCATGGGTAAGTTGCAAACTGGCGTGTGGGTGTTCCCGTTTTGTTTGCTGGAGGGGACACTCTCATGAAATAAGAGACTTTTAATCTTGAATTTGCCCGTCAAGGAATCCGGGTTTGCATCTGCAAATACATTTCGTCCTGCCCGGTCACAACAAACCCGAGCCTCTGGTACAGGTGTTGTGCAGGATTGGTTCGAAGCACTTGCAGTCCCACAGCCTGTCCAGCTTTTGCTGTCTCGATGAGGGAGTGTATCAGAGCGCTGCCGACCCCATGGCTGCGATACTCTGGGAGAAGAGCAATATCCACCAGCGTGACGGAATCTTGATTGCTTGACAGCAGTATGCGGCCCGCGGGCGCCTCATTCACCAGGATAATGTTGTGCTCGGAGACGGGATAGGCTGTCTGATACCAGCGCTGCTGAGCGTTGAATTGCATGCGCAAGAATGCTTCCTGCTGCTGGGCAGTCCAGCCAAGAGCATTGATTTCAGGGCGCGTGCTCGCATACAAGCGAAAAAGAAACTCCTGATCTTCAGGTTGCGCTGTTCGCAGGCGGTGATCCATCTCGTTGCGATTTTACTAGACAGTGAGGAAAAAGAACGAAGCGATCAAATTCATGAAGCCTTCCACTCAATGAAGCCAAGCTTATGAGTGAATGTCGTCCTCAGGGCCATTCCCTTCAACCTCCCACCAGGTTTCATACTCTCTTAACATTCGCGGTGTACCCTCTGGGCATGAGTTTGGAGGCATGCGATGTTTCAGACGCATACCCGTTAGACCTGATGACGAAGTTTTCGGTAATTGTATTGAACTGAAAGTTGCGTCTATTGTTCAAAGTGAAGGCTCGCAAGAAGGATTGCGCAGTATGAACCGGGTATTTCCGAATGAACAACAAGCACCTGCGTACCGGACACCCTGTCCGGCATCTTCTCCGTTCGAAAGACAAGCCAGTGGAACAATTGCTTATCGACTGGCTTGGGCGGCAGAATGCGGCCAGGCAGGAGCACTGATTTTCAGCACTCCTGCCCTGCAATAGCTCTCAAGTAAGTGAAAACAAAGCAGCAGATTCGAATCCAGCAGCAGTTTCCAACAGCTGCCTCTTCGCATCCCAATAAGTGCCACGAGTGTCTGCTCCTGGACGCTGAGCGAGAGGAGAGAGTACCACATGCGTCTGATTGACAATTTACGAAACGCCGAAAAACGAGGGCTGGCGAATGTTCGCCGCCAGATGGACCGCGCGAAAGACGAGTGGGGTGATGTGGAACGCCGCATACGCCAGAGGATGCGAATTTATCCCCAGAAACTTCGCAATCGAATCAAAGGTGCAGCGGAAGCAACACCTGATGCCGAAAAAGCCGATACAACACTCGTCGCTGCCGCCCAGGCTACCAAACCCATCATCTCCATTAATGGGCGCGATGTACCGGAAACCGAGCTGAAACAAAAAGTCAGTTGAACAGTTAAGCGCTGCAAGCGAGCCGGCCGGAGCAGGCTCGCTTGCGGTTTTATCCTGCGGCCACTCTTGTTGCTCTTCTCCGTGCCTACATATCTCCGTTGCCGGTTCGAACTTGGATCAGCGGCACGGTTCCATCTAGCTCCGGCTCAATAAACCTTTGCTTCGCCTCCGGAGAGTTCAACGTCTCTTTCCTGTAACACGCAAACGGCAGATTCTTGTCCGCTAGCGCCTGCTGGATCGCCCCGACGGATTCGCGCAAGCAGAGACTACGGTCCAGGCGCTTCTCTACCTGGTCCATCCAGAAGCGGGTGAGAGTCTCGTGGTAAAGCTGGGAAACGTCGTGATGCGTGCTGAAGCGAATGAGCGTAGCACGCATACGGGCGAAGGCCATTTCCATATCCGACGAATAGAGGTAGGCGACCGCGACGGCGAGGTGGTCGCGATGGTGAAACTCCGTCTTGCCCAGAAGGCAGCGCTCCAGCCGGTCGACAAGGGTGAGGATTCCTGCGTCCGTCATCTTTGATTTTTGCTCCACGATTTTGCTCCACAAAGGAAAACGCCCGCCGGAAAACCCAGCGGGCGTTCGGAATCTGTTTGAAAGATCATGATAGCGCGGCCCCACCGCATAGTCAAATTTCGATTGCTGGCAATCGGTTCGTTTCGAGGAGATGCCAACGCATGGATGGTTCGACTTCCCCCTTCGTGTCAGTCGGGCTCTGCTCACCATGACATTTTTGATTGTTCGCACTCACTAAGCCCCATCTTGCGTTGACGAACGATGGTCTCGGTTGCGAACGATCCGGTTTGACGCCGGGATTGTCTGCTGCACCAGACGGATAATCTGGAATTCAGCGGGACGAACGGGTGCTAGGCCGACAACAACGATCAGCCGGCCCTGGTCCAAATCTTTCTGGGTCACGGTGGTGCGATCGCAATGACCGTAGAAACCCTGGGAGGCCTTGCTGCCTTTCAGTTTTCCGCTGCGCCATTCCGGTTGCACGGGTTGATCAAGCTTCGGCGAACATCCATCCACAATTTCTGGTCGTTATTCCGGCGCGAGGCAAACTGGATGCGCTTACCCATTTCCCGCCGCAGCCCCTGGAGATAACGGTCTACATCGCCCGGAGTTGAGGAGCCGCGTTTTTGCGCTACAAAGAGGAGCACGGGTCGGCGTGAGGCGGTTTGCGGAGATGCATTTCTTCCGACAGCGAGCAAAGAGGATAACCGAAAAACTTTGTTTCGCAGCGCGCGTTTAAAAGCACGCTTACGAACCAGAGTTCCTGAATCCAGAATTTTTTACCGGTGGGGAAGTCTGGAAATGTGCCTGTTATGGGAAGATGGACGTGGCTGCTTTGTAGTCCCCGGGTCCCCCATATGCCAGTGGTGCTCAAGATTGATGCTCGCAGAAAAGTTGTCTACTCGGCCTTCTACGGAAAAATCGATGACGCGGAAGTGGCCGGGCACCGCTCCGCCATTGCGTCTGATCCTGATTTCAGTTCTGACTTCAATGAGATTATTGATTTCACCGCAGTGACGGAGTCTTCTCTGTCAGAATCCACGCTGGCTGCCATGGCCAAGAATCCCAGTCTGTTCCATGAATCGGTGCTGCACATTGTGGTGGCGCCAGCCGACCTGCTGTTTCAACTGGCCAGCAAATACAAAGGCCTGGCGCGCTTCTCCCGGCCCAACGTAATGGTGGTGCGCTCGCGGGATGAGGCGTATCAACTGCTGGCGGATGGAGTGAAGAAGCCGTAGCAAAAATCAAAAGGGCTTACCACTCAGGACACACTTCAAGGTATAGCTTCAGCACCGCCGAGGACGATCATCGAGACAGACTACCCCACCCGCTTGTGATCTTCTGGCTTGCCTATTTCTCCAGAGTTGCAACCAGCCTGACTTCCGAACCGGCAAATACGCTGATTTCCCGTGTGAACTCCTGGTAGCCTTTCGCGGATACATCCAGGCTATGCTTTCCCGGCGTCAACTTCAGATTCACCGGGGCGTTGCCGACAAAATTTCCGTCGACGCTGACGTCTGCGTGCTCCGGCGTGGCTGTCAGAATCACCGTTCCTGTGCCGCTCTCCGGTGCTGCCGTCAAAGTGGGTTCGGGTGGCACCGCTTTGGGAGCAGGGACCTTCACGGCGGCTTCCTCGGTGTGAACCTCGGATTTCTGCTTCACTTGACCGGCGAGTTCCTCACTCACCTGGCCAAAGAACTTATCGGCCATGCGGTCACCCGCCCCAAAGGCCACGTCTCCATCCTTGCTCTGCACGTTAATCACGAGTATGGCCCGGTCCTCCGCCTGCGGCTCAATTGAGGCATTGGCGACGAAACCCTTGGAAAAAACGGAGTGTCCAGTCTCAAAAGTAAACATGAGCATCTTTTCGTCCACATAGGTCACCACGTGCCGTTCCCGGGCTGTGCGCAGTGCCGCCGCGAAAAGCTCCGTGGACGAGTTGTTGTACATCTTCTTTTTTGGCTTTGCGAAGGCGGGCAGGCAGAGCGTTAACAGCAGAGCAATAACCAAGAAACGTTTGAGCATGGTGCGTCTCCCGTCTGAGAAGTGTCAGCAAATCACGTGCCAGCTCGGGTATCGGGGAATTGGCCTGTTTCCGCAATTCTCATAGAATTGAGACTCGTCGTTGGTGGTTTTCAGCCATCAGATGTGGTGAAAAAGGGCCAGCTGATGGAGACAAAACCTTTGAAACGCAGAGGAACGAAGTAAACAGAGGAGCGGATTCGGATCATTGACTCCGCTTCCTCCGTGTTTCAAATTCGTACGCTCCCAAATTGCGGCTGAACTGCCTAGTGTGCTCTTCACCAGGATTAAGCGCTGGTGCTGGTCCCCACGGGTGAAGTGCAGAAGGCGCACCTTTTGGCCGCGATGGGAATTTCGCTCAGGCATTCCGGACACTTTTTGCTGGTGGGATCGGCGGGCGCCTGTCCGCGCGCCTGACGGGCCTTCAGGGCATTCATGGGCAGAACAATCAGGTAATATACGGCGCCTGCGATCAGCAGAAAGCTGATCAGCGAGTTCAAAAACAGCCCGTAAGAAATTAGTCCGCCGTTGATGGTGGCGTTAAATGCGGAAAAATCCGGCTTGCCGACAATCGCCGCGATCAGCGGATTCAAAACATTGGTGACAAACGAGGTAATCACGGCCCCGAAGGCTGCGCCGATCACGACCGCGACGGCAAGATCAATTACGTTGCCCCGCATGATGAACTGCTTGAACCCTTTCAGCATAAGGACCTCCTAACTTGGTGGGAAATGATACTCGAAAAAGCTGTCAGCATTCAGCCCAGCAGCAGTTTGGGAGGCTCAGCCAAAACCTTGAAACGCAGAGGAACGGAGGAAGCTTCAGAGTGTTCGGAGTGATTGTGCGCGTCGGAGCGGCAACTGGCTTAGAATACTCTATGAACCATTCCGCGTTCTGAATCATCGCCATGATTGCAGTATGGGTGGGGCTGGCCTACCGGATTCTGTCACTTGGATCAGGAGCGGCCCGAGTTTCGGCTGCTCCCGCCGAAGTGGCAGCAGTGGTTTCGCAACGGACACTCGAATTCTGCCGCTCGTGAGTGAGCGAACCCTGAAAAAAATGCCAGCGGCAAGCTGGGACGATTGAGTCCTTTTGCCCATCCCCTACATCTAATTCGAGGTGTGAATGGATAGAAACTGCTTAATAACCAACTACTTACGCTGGGTTCGACGGTTTGTCTTTTAATCAAAAGCGCGTTATCATAATAATAGATGTTGTAGCTGGTTTCGGCCCAAGGCTGTAGGGCTGGCCTGGGTTGGTTTGTTGTCCCCCAATTCGATGGCGAACGTACCAGTGGGCGGAATGCCCACTTTATTTTTGGGGTGAAAACCTTAAACGAAGAGCAGATGCGATGGCTGCTTGGGACAAAATTCGCGAGATCGCAGAGCGAGTTTCCTCCATGCACGGCGTTGAACTGGTGGAAGCTGAGCTTCGCGGCGGTGGCAAGGCGCGCATGTTGCGCGTGACCATTGATAAGCCGGAAGGCGTTACTCACGAAGATTGCGCCGACGTGAGCCGGGATCTTTCCACTGTGCTTGACGTGGAAGATGCAGTTCCGGGCGGCTCTTACACGCTGGAAGTTTCGTCCCCGGGGCTGGACCGAAAGCTGATGAAGGCGGAAGACTATACGCGCTTCGCCGGCAATCGGGTGAAGTTGATGACTCGAGAACCGGTAAACGGGAATCGTCATTTTGAAGGACGGCTGGAGAGCTTCAGCGACGGCAAATTGACGCTGGAAACGATTGCAGGCAAGAAGCCGAAGCCTGGGCATGCACAGCCCGGTGCGAAGGTGCAAATCGAGTTGGCCAACGTTGAAAAGGCCAATCTGGTGCCGGAAATCTGAAGTATCGGGTGATCTGACAATCGGTGATCCGGTGATCGGAAAACCCAAGGACCGACAGGAAAAAAGATTATGGCAAGTGAGATTTACAACGTCATTGATGCGTTGAGCCGCGAAAAAGGCATTGATCCGCAGATTGTGATCAGTGCGGTGGAAGACGCTATTGTGGCGGCCACACGCAAAAAGGACAAGAGCCAGGAGGATCTCCATGGCGAACTCGACAAGGACACCGGCGTGATCCGCGTGTATGCGGTGAAGTCGATTCTTCCTTCCGAGGACGACATTGAGGATCCGCAGCTGGAAATCTCCCTGGAAGAAGCGCGGGCCATTGATCCCAATGCCGAGGTGGGCGGCGAGGTTCGGTTCTTAAAGTCCACGGAAGGGCTGGGCCGGATTTCAGCACAGATTGCCAAGCAGATCATTTTTCAGAAAGTCCGCGAAGCCGAGCGCGACACGGTTTACAACGAATACATTGGCCGCGTGGCTGAGGTGCTGAACGCGACTGTGAAGCGCATTGAAGGTCCGGATGTAATCTTTGACATAGGCAAAACCGAAGCGCGCATGTCGAGGAAAGAAGCATCGCGCTTGGAATCGTTCGCCGTCGGCGAGCGCGTGCGCGTAGTACTTGTCCGCGTAGACAAAAATTCCAAAGGCCCGGCAGTGGTGGTTTCTCGCGCCGCGCCGGAACTGGTGCAGAACCTGTTTCAGACCGAAGTGCCGGAAATTTACGACGGTACGGTAGTGATCCGTGCCATTGCGCGTGAGGCGGGTGAGCGCACCAAGATTGCCGTGATGTCCAAAGACAAAGACGTGGATGCCGTGGGTGCCTGCGTCGGCATGAAAGGTATGCGCGTGCAATCGATCATCCGCGAACTGCGCGGAGAGAAGATTGACATTATTGAGTACCACGAAGACGCGGTTACATTTGCGGAGAAAGCACTGCAGCCGGCAAAGGTGAGCCGCGTGACGGTGGTCGATCAGTCGGAGAAGCACCTGGAAGTGGTGGTGGATGACAGCCAGCTTTCGCTGGCCATCGGCAAGAAGGGGCAGAACGTACGCCTGGCGGCCAAGCTGCTGGGCTGGAAGATCGATATCAAGAGCGAAGAAGAAAAGCGGCAGGAAGTGGAACAGCAGATGGCCTCTATGGTCACTCAGACAGCCACGCCGCTGGACCGTGTACCTGACCTTGGTGAGGGCCTCATTGAGAAGCTGAATGAGGCTGGTATCACTACGGTAGAGGCCCTGGCAGATATGACGCCGGAACAACTGGAAGAAGTGCCCGGTGTAGGCCCTAAAACTGTGGAAAAAATCAGCATTGCGGTCAATAATTACTTTGCCAGCCTTGACGCTGAAGGGGGCGCCGGATCTGCAACGGAAGCTGCCACCGTGGAAGCTGCTCCTGCTGAAGCTGGTGCTGCTGAAGCTGGTGCTGAGGAAGCGTCCGCGGCGGATGCATCTGAGTCTGAGGGTGCATTGGCGTCATCCAGCAGTGAGGACGCGCTGGCAGAAACAGAAGTCGCTGCGGCTGAGCAAGAATCAAAAGGTGAGGCGCAAACGGGCGAACAGGAATCGCCGGATAAAAATGCAGCGGCGGCGAACCATGACGAAGAAGAGTCTTAGACAGCAGTTTGTAAAAACCAATAAGAGCCGTGAGGTCGATATGATCGCGTAGCGGGAAATCCTGGAGGAAATTAGAGAACGGATGAAAATTCGAATCAATGATCTGGCCAGAGAGCTTGAAGTTAAAAGTAAAGCCATTCTGGACGTACTGGAAGAAGTAGGCATTACGGAAAAGAAAACTCACTCAAGCTCCGTTGAACCTGATGAAGCGGAAAAGATCAGAAAGCACTTCGCCGCCAAGTCGAGCTCGTCCTCCAGGGAGAGAACTGGGTCTCCTGATATCAAGCCGAAGATTGATCTCTCCAAGATTTCCAAGCCTGGCGACGTTGCAAGGCTGCTGAAACAGCGGCAGCAGGAAATGGAACATCCGGCTCCTCCGCCGCGTCCCGCAACCCTGGTGAAATCACCGGTGCAGCCGTCGGCATCTGCAAAACCGCAGACGCCGCCTGCGATGGCAGCGCAACCTCCTGCTGCGCCTGCGGTGGAAAAACCAGCAGCGCCTAAACCACCCGCTCCAAGTGAGCGGCCCATCGTGGTTCCAGCCCCCCGGCAAGCGCCACCAATTGTGGCTCCGCCACCGCCTCCAGCGCAGGAAAAAGTTGAAAAACCCGCAGCGCCTCCAGCAGCTACGGTGGCTCCCCCTGCTCAGGCCCAGCAACCACCTGCCGTGGTTGTGACTCCGCCGAAAACTCCTGTTCCTCCGCCAGCAGCAACAGCGGAACCAGCGCCTCCGGTTACTGCAAAACCTCACGCTCCGCCAGCTTCAACCGCAACACCACCGAAGCCGACGCCCGGGCAGCCAATTGTTCCGCAGCGGCGCATGATTACTCCCCAGACTGGACCTCGTCCGGTCTACACTGCGCCTCCGCCGCGCCCGACTCCGAGCCAGCCGCGTCCGCAATTCCATGGTCAGCCCGGCAGGCCCATGCAGGGAGCACGTCCGCAGGGCGGTGTTGTTCGCGGCCAGCCAATTTTCCAACGCCCGCGTCCGGGAGGACCCGGAGGGGGGGCGCCGGGTTCGCGTCCGCCATTCGTCCGTCCCGGCGATCAGCGCCGTGGTCCGCATCCCACCAGTGCAGCTCGCAGCGGTTTCCCGCCGCGTCCCGGAATGGGCGGAGCGCCAGGATTACCACCTCCGGGAATGCCCGCCAAACCAGCCGGGCGTCCAGGCGCACCTTCGCGTCGCCCCGGACAGCGTTACCAGCACGGGCCCAAAGAAGGGCCGATGAAGGGTTTTACTCCGCCGCCACGGCTGGCAGTCTCCAATGAGCCGTTGCCGATCACGCGGAGCATCACCATCACGGAGGGCGTCAGCGTAAAAGACCTGGCAGAAAAGCTGGGCGTCCGCGCCAAGGACCTGATTGCTCGTCTGCTGATGCGTGGCGTAATGGCCACCGTGAACCAGAGCCTCGATTACGAACTGGCCAAGGACCTTGCACGCCACTTCGGCGCTGATTCTGAAGAGATCAGTTTTGAAGATCAGGCAGCCAAGGAGATGGCCGCCATTACCGGCGGTATGGCAGAGTCGGCCGCTAACGCGGTTACTCGTCCTCCGGTGGTCACCATCATGGGCCACGTCGATCACGGCAAGACGTCATTGCTTGACGCCATCCGCGAAACCGACGTTGCCGGCGGCGAAGCCGGGGGCATCACGCAGCACATAGGCGCTTACAAGGTAAGAATCACCAAAGAAGATTCTCCGGCCTTTGGCCGCCAGATTGTCTTCCTCGATACTCCGGGTCACGAAGCGTTCACGCGCATGCGCGCCCGCGGAGCCAAAGTCACAGACATCGTTGTCCTGGTGGTTGCCGCGGATGACGGCGTAATGCCGCAGACGCTGGAAGCCATGGACCACGCCAAAGCCGCCAAGGTTCCGATCATTGTTGCTGTCAACAAGATCGATAAACCGGAAGCGCAGCCCGACCGAGTGAAGAAACAGCTTGCCGATCGTGGCCTGATGCCGGAAGACTGGGGCGGCACAACTGTCTTCGTCGACGTTTCGGCCAAGAAGCATACCAACCTCAACCTGCTGATGGAAATGATCTGTTTGGTTGCGGATCTCGGCGAACTCAAGGCCAATCCTGAGCGTCCCGGGGGCGGTGCAGTGGTAGAGGCCAAGATTGATCGCGGTCGCGGCGCGGTGGCCACTGTCCTGGTGCAGAACGGAACGTTGCGGGTTGGCGATAACTTTATCGTCGGAAATACCTTCGGCAAAGTTCGCGCCATGTTTGATGATCGCGGCCACCTGGTGGAAGAAGCTCCGCCTTCAACTCCGGTTGAAGTGCTGGGCCTTGAAGGATTGCCGGAAGCCGGCGACCAACTACTGGTGGTCGAACGCGAGAAAGCACGCCAAATCTCGGAGTATCGCGAGCAGAAAGCCCGCGAAGCCACGCTGGCCAAGAGCTCCAAGCTGTCACTGGAAGGTCTGGCAGAGCAGATCAAGTCCGCCGGCGTGAAAGAGCTGCCTATCATCCTGAAAGCGGACGTGGGCGGTTCAGCCGAAGTTTTGTCTGATACGCTTACCCGGCTTACCAACGAGAAGGTCAAGATCAAGATCCTGCGCAGCGGCGTAGGTGCGATTACTGAAAATGACGTGCTGCTGGCTTCCGCGTCTAATGCCGTGATCATCGGCTTCAATGTGCGGCCGGAGCGCAAGGCGCAAGAGCTGGCTGAAATGGAAAAGGTTGATATTCGCCTGCACTCCATCATTTATGAGCTGCAGGATGAGATCAAGAAAGCCATGGCCGGCCTGCTCGAGCCCATCATCAAGGAGACCTATCTTGGACGTGCCGAAGTGCGCGAGACCTTCCGCGTGCCCAAAGTGGGTGTTGTGGCCGGTTGTTACATGCTCGACGGCCTTATCAAGCGCGACTCCGAAGTTCGTCTTCTGCGCGACGGCGTTCAGGTCTACAAAGGCAAGATCGGCTCGCTCAAGCGCTTTAAAGATGACGCCTCTGAAGTTCGCAACGGCATGGAGTGCGGCATCAACCTCGCGAACTTCAATGATGTGAAGAAGCACGACGTGATTGAGGCCTTCGTGACCGAACGCATCGCTGCGGAGATTGGCGTTGCCTGAGTCTCAATTTCAAGAAAAATTACGGCGCGGCTTCGGCTGCGCCCTTCTTTTTTGTGCGACCCTCTCAGCTGCTGTCATCCTGAGCGATGCTTGACCAAGCATGGCGCGGGAAGGCGAGTCGAAGGACCCCGACAGAGCATCCGCACCATGCTGCTTCAGGGAGGTCTACCCATACCCTATGTGCATTTCGATATGGCTGCCCTAAAATGTTTCACCATGGACCCAGACGATGCAGCCGAGATATATTTGCGCTACTACCACCAGAAAAATGCAGAAGATTCATGGATTCTCGAAAAAGCTGATGTATTGTTGAACAACAACATCGATGAGGTTTGGGAGATCACCCGTGCTGTAATCGAGAAGGCTCCCTCGAATGAAGCTCTTGCCTACGTTGCTGCCGGTCCATTGGAAGATCTCTTGAGGACTTATGGCCACATGGTAATTGAAAGAGTCGAGCAAGAAGCCGCGAAGAGCGAAAAGTTCGTTCTTGCTTTGAGCGCGGTGTGGGGCTTGGAACCTGGAACACCAATTTTCGAACGCTGGTATGCCCTTATGTGGAAGCATGGATTTGCCGAAGGCAGGCAAGCGCCTCTTTGAGAAAGAGCTCACGACTCAAGCTAAAGACATCACTGATACACTCCCGGAGTGGATTTATCCAGGGTTCCTTCCGGCATCCTTAATCAGTTCAAGGCTGAGCTCCATGAATACATAGTCAGCAGCAGGAAGCTGTACATTCGTGGCTCTGCAAAATTGAGCTCATCGCAGTGTGAAGCGATGGCTCCCTTTTTCCCCTCGGGAATTCTCAGGCAGGCGCGCATCACGCTTCTCAAAGGGCAGCGCGTTGAAGAACCCGCTTTCTACGACTTTGCGCGGCGCATGGGAATTGAGAATCTCCCGGGTTTCAGCGATACGGTAGCAGTTACGTTCAACAACCTCATTGTCTCGGAACAAGAGCTCACGAACCGTGTGCTTTTCCACGAACTGGTCCATGTCATCCAGTACGCGGCCATGGGAACAAAGGAATTCGCGGAAAAATATGTAGACGGATTTGTCTCGCATGGATCTTACGAAGAGATTCCGCTGGAGAAGATGGCATTGAAGCTGGAAAACCGTTTCAGGAAAGATAAACAGCCATTCTCCGTAGCGGACGAGTTGACGCTATGGCGTCAAGCCGGCAAGTTCTGATCCTAAATCACCCGCCCAACACAACCATCAGGAAGCGCGTTACAAAAACGTCCACGGCAATCACCAGAATCATCGATGCGACCACGGCCTCCGTTGTGGAGCGGCCTACGCCCTGGGTACCGCCCTTGGTGGACATTCCGAAATAGCAGCCGACAGTGGCGATGATGAAGCCGAAAACAATGGGCTTGGTGAGGCCGGTGAATACGTCTTCGAAGACCAGCGTCTGCCAGGCTTTGGTCCAGTACTGGCGCGAGTCAAGACCAAGGAGCACGCTGGACACTACGGCGCCCCCAAGCAGCCCCATCAGGTCGCCGAGTATGGTAAGAAAAAACATCATAAAGACGGTGGAGACCACGCGAGGTGTCACCAGCTTCTTCATGGGATCAGTGCCCAGTGCGCGCATGGCGTGAATCTGTTCTGTCACCACCATGGACCCGATCTCGCTGGCCATGCCGGCGGCATTACGTCCGGAGACCACCAGTCCTGTGAGCACGGGCCCGAGTTCACGCACAATGCCAATGGAGACAAGCTGTCCAATCAGGCCAAGCGCGCCAAAGCGGCTAAGAGTGGTAGCGCTGTTCAATGCGAGCGCCGCGCCGGTAAAGAAGACTGCAGCCAACACAATAGGCAGAGAGCCTACACCGATTGAGTTGGCCTGCTCGATCATGTCAGCAAGGTAGAGCGGACGTTTGAAAAGATTGGTGAGCGAACCCCAGGCCAGGAAAGCATATTCCTGTACGGAATGGATTTTGCCTTTGACGAATTCCAGCGGAGAGATGAAAGTTGCGCCGGTCAGGTCGCCAGCTGCCATGTCTTAGTGCCTCCGGGTTGCTGAACAATAACTATACGATGAATGAAGGCTGCTGGCTAATCAGGCACGTAGGGGGGCCAACAGGTGTAAAATCCAGCGTAGGGAATGGGAGGGAACGTATGAAGCGCAGAATTGCTTTGGTTGGATTGGCAGTCGCATCTGCGTGGGTACTCTTTGCCCTGGTGACCCGGACGCATTACAACCCGGGTCAATGGGCCATTGCCACCATCACAGCTCCTTCAGCCCTGGTCGGCCGGATGATGCCGCTTTCCTACTACTGCTTTATTCTCCTTAACGGCGTCTGCTATGCAGTGGTTGGGTTCGCGACTGAACTTGCGCTATACAGTTTCAGAACGCACAACTTCAGCACACGCCTTTCTTGAGTTGCCTAAATGAAAAATGGCAGTGACTGGAAGCCACCCACTGCCACTCTGATCTTCTCTGATCTGTTCGTTACCAGTATGTGAGCGAGACTTTGTCCAGCCAGGCTGAGTAGGAATCCATGTGTGAGTCGCCATCCATCTGGAAGGCAACATTGATTTCGCTCGCCGTGGCTGCTTTGGCGGGATAGCTCTTGTTCACATAGTGTGTCACCCCATCCAGAGTGAATCCAATGTAGGTCACGTTCGTGGTGTCGCGCTGAAATTCCCAGGTGAGGTGATGCCACGTAAGCGCCGTCGGCATGGAGCAGGGAATGCCGGTGCTGAGCCATTTGCCTGACGCGTTGCCCCAGACGTCCCAGTGGCCACCGGCGCCGTCATGAATATTGCATTGCGTGCCGAAGATAAATTTGTGCGCCTTGTCTGACTGGTTCACGTCAAACTCCAGCGCCTGCGCGTATTGCGGAGATTTCAAATAAAAATAGAGATCATATTTGAAATGAGTGATTGAGGCATTGGCGCCCAGTTGCTTCCACCAGATTGCGTCTGAATAGGGCGTTCTGCCGCTGATATCAAATTGTGCGCCTTTGGAGTCAAGTGAAGGAGACAAGACATTCTCCGTCATTGCGTAAGTCGCCACCGGACCTGCAGCATTGGCGCCGGCACAAACGGTGCAGCTGTCCCATGAGGGCATCTGATCGATGTCTGACTTCACTATCGCTGTCGCTGGAGGCGTGGGCAGTCCAGAAGAAGGTGTAGGCGAGGGCGAGGCTGAAGGTGTGGGACTTGGGGAGGCGGTGGGCGTAGGGGACGGGCTCGGAGTTGGAGTGGGAGTGGCCGTAGCGCCGCTGACAGAAAATGATACAGACTGCTGTGAGCTTGCACCGCTTGAATCCCATGCTTTGATGAGCGCGGTGTGCTTTCCGGAAGCGACCACCAGGGAGAGATCAATCTTGCCGGTGGTCACGTGATAAATATCGACATTGTCGAGATAGATTCGCATTCCGGTGATGGCTTTAGACGAACTGGCCGAGGCCATGAAATGGACCGGCGAACCGGCGGTAGATCCGGATGCAGGGCTGGTGACAGTGACACTGGCAAAGGCGGCAGCCGAAAGAACGGCACATGCACACAACAGGCGGACAGTATTCTTCAACAATGTTTTCAAGCTTTTAACTTTCTTTGGTGGGAATGAAAGGAGTGTAGCGAGTGATCTACTCTGCCTCCACAGGAAAAGGCTTGTAACACGCGAGGCACAAAGGAAATAGCACTAAATGACCATTCCTGCTTAGCACCAGTGGAGCAACAGATTTTGATCGCATTCCGACGTAAAGGCGATTAAAATAGATTCATGTCCACAATAGGTGATCCAAACGTCTCATTGTTGTCAAAAACTGCCGATTTTTACCGCCGTTCGATTGAAAACTACACTGAATACACCAAAACTGAACGCAAACCCCGCACCAAAAGGCAGCTCCAGGCCCGCCTGAAAGTGATTCTCCAGGAAATCGAAGCCAGCAGAGGCGTCGACGCCACCTAGGCGCAGAATTGCACTGAGCCCAGTGCATAGTTCGGTTCGGCGATAAGACCTCCCCAGCAGAATTTCACGTTCGGTGCATCCGGTTTTTGCACCCGGGCATGGCCTCGCGTCATCGATAAGCAGATGGAGGTCATCATGTACGTTGTCACGGGAGCCACAGGCAATACAGGAAGTGTAATTGCTAACCGCCTGCTTGATGCTGGCAAGAAAGTTCGTGTCATCAGCCGCAGTGCAGAGCATCTGAAGCCGTTCGTGGCGCGCGGAGCGGAAGCCTTTATTGCCGATTTGGGAGATGAGGCAGCGCTTACCAAAGCTTTCACTGGTGCCGAGGCGGTGTACGTCATGATTCCGCCAGACATGTCCAGCCCGGACCCGCGCGGCTATCAGAAAAAGGTCGGCGGTGCCATTGCCGGTGCGCTGCAGTCGGCGGGCGTTAAGAACGCGGTCTCACTGAGCAGCGTGGGCGCAGACAAGGAATCAGGCACCGGGCCAGTAGCAGGGCTACACGAGTTTGAGAAGAAGCTCAACGCCATCAGAGGCCTCAACGTTCTCCATCTGCGTCCGGGATACTTCATGGAAAACACACTGGGCCAAGTGGGCGCGATCAAGGGCTTTGGCAAGACCGCGGGTCCGATACGCGGAGATCTGAAGCTTCCTATGATCGCCACGCGGGACATCGGCGAGGCCGCAGCAGATGCCCTGCTGAAACTCGACTTCAAAGGCACGCAGACGCGTGAGTTACTGGGCCAGCGAGATCTAAGCTACAACGAAGCCACGGCCATCATCGGCAAAGCCATTGATGACACTGATTTGAAATATGCGCACTTGCCGAACGAACAGATCCAGCCGATGTTCGTGCAGATGGGCATGTCATCTAATTCGGCTGACCTGATTCTGGAGATGTCGGGAGCCCTGAACTCCGGATACATGAAGGCCTTGGAGCCACGCACCGCGAAAAACACCACGCCAACTTCCTTTGAAACTTTTGTTGAGGAAGAGTTTTTGCCGCTCTACAGGGGGCAAGCCAGCGCAGCATAAGAGACTCGCCGAAATTTCTAACTTCTTTTCCCGGGGTGTAGAGCCCCGGGTTTTTCGTTCAGGCCATCGGATTCTGTTTGGTCTCAAGGATATTTGGAATTACAGATCCGCAATAAACATTTCTTTCAGCGAAGACGGATGAGCTCGCATTATGGTCAGGCAAAAAAAGAGCCCGGCGTGCGGGCTCACACGATCAGCTTTTTTACCAGGGGTTAACGGCAGGCGTCGCCGTCCTTGGCCCCCGTCAAAGGATCGATACTGCAGACGAAGGTATGAACTCCTCCGCTAATCGCCTGCAGTTCCTGTTCAGTGACAAGACGGGCGCCGGTCCGGCCCAGTACGCGGTTGTCTTGCGAGTTTGACATTGAATGCTCCTTTTTAATGCAGAACTTAGCGCGAACATTATAAGACCGGCTCCACGAGGCAGAGCTGAATGGAAGAGTTGTGTTCGGATTCTGTGAACGGGAGGCGCGGAGGAAAAAGAGCCCGAAATCCGGGCTCAGCTAAAACTAAAAATGATGTCTGCTGCGGTCTACACCGGGCACCGTGGAAGCGGAGTACAGACTCCATCCATGGCGCAGGTCTGGGGATTAAAGGTACATCTGCTGATGGCGAACCCGCCATTTACGTCATTGAGTTCTTCTTCCGTAAGAAGCCGGGCGCCAATGCGGCCCAGTACACGGTTTTCCATTTGGTCTGACATGCAGGAGCTCCTTTATATGCAGTGTCAAGGTAGTTGATTATAGACCCGCAAAAGTGAAGCAGAGCAGATTCAGTGAGCTAGAAAAAGACGGCTCGCTCAATTTGCGCTTCTATGTACCAGCACCAGGGTGGCATCATCGGCCAGGCTCTTGCCTCCGCTATAACGAATCACGTCTTTGGTAAGATTCCGCGCATGTGGATTGGCTGTTGCCAGCGCGTTACAAAGCCTCGTGATTCCATACTCGTTGCCTTCCGGGTCCGTGGACTCGACGATCCCGTCCGAATAAAGGAGTACGCTGGAGCCGGGGGCCATCTCGATTTGGTTTTCAGAAAAATCACAATGGACAATGCCCAGAGGCATGCCCGATTCGCTGGGAACGCAGAAGCACTCACCCTCGCGGCAAACGATGGGCGGCAAGTGTCCGGCATTAGCGAAGCTTAGCTGATGTCGCGCAGCATCGAGCACGGCATAGATCAGGGTGACGAACCGGCCGGGAGGAAAATCGTCCCGCAATGACGCATTCACCCGGCGTAGCACGTCCGGCGGATTGGCGCCGGCTGTAATGTTGCGCCGCAGGATGGATCGCGTGGCCGACATGAGCAGAGCAGCCGCCATTCCTTTCCCGCAGACATCGCCCAGCACAATACCCATGCATTGATCACCCAGTGGAACATAGTCATACCAGTCGCCGCCGACTGCACTCACCTGCAGGCAGTTGCCTTCCACCCTGTAACCGGGCAGTGCGGGATCGCTCGGCGGCAGAAGCGCAGCCTGAATCATGCGGGCCTCATCCTGTTCGCGCAGAACGCGCTCTTTCTGCAGACGTTCGGCACGGAACAGGCGCGCATTTTCAATGGCGCTGGCTATGCTGTCAGCAAAAGCAGCCAGGAGCTGAAGTTGTTCTGGTGAAAATCCGTTCAGTTGCGGGCTCTGCGCGTCCATTACGCCCACAAGCCGTCCTTTGAACAGCAGAGGCAGGGCAAATTCTGAGAGCGTGGACAGCTCGCGATGGAAGTAGTACGGGTTCTTACGCACGTCCGGCGCGTACATGGCCTCGCCGGTGAGCGCTACATGCCCAACCATGCCTTCCTTGCCAACCCTGAAGCGGTCACCTTTTCTGACGTTCTCAAAGCCATGGAGCGCGATTGTCTCCAACTGGTCGCCTGCCTCGTTCAGCAGCAACACAGCAGACCGATTGCAGCCAAACGCGTCGCACAGGTCCTTCACAATTTCGTCCAGAAGCTGGTCCAGGTCCAGAGTGGAGTTGATCTTGCGCACCGCTTCCTGCAGCAGCGTAAGCTGGCGAAGACGCTGCTCAAGTTCAAAAACGGTCGATGCTGATGGACTGCCCATGCAGAGCATTATAGGCAGGTAGGTGTTCTGGAACCATCACTCCGCAGCCGCGCGAGGGCGCCTTTCGTGTCTGAAGACCTTCAGCCAAATTGATGGTAGATGCCTAACTCGCGGAAGTATGCGGCCAGTCGCACCGCGTTCACTGCAGCGGTTTTGCCAGGTGAACAATGCGGAAATCGTTGCGCATGGACCATTCCGAGGAACCGGGCTCAGTGGAAACAATTCTGTAGCCGGCGCGGCTGTAGTAAGGCAGCAGTTCAGTGCGGAAGTCGCCGGTCGTGAGCGTCATTTCCGTGCAGCCGTGTTGCTTGCAAAATTCTTCCGCGTGCTCGCGCAGAGCGCGTCCGATCCCGCTGCGCTGCAGAGCAGGATCAACCGAGAGCATCCCGAAGTATCCTGTATGGCCAGTGATCCGGACGTAAACTGTGCCGGCCATCCGGTGGTCTTCTTCTGCCACGAAGAAAGTGTTGCCGTCGAGCATCAGTCGCCGGACATCTTCAGAACACGTGCGTTCTCCGCGCAAACGGAACGGCCGCTCAACATCGAAGGCGCTGCATTGATGATCGTTGCAACCTGGTCGGCTTCTTCGATACCCGCAAAGCGGATGGTGAACATGCCGGAATAGATTCAGGAGCGCGGGAAGGGGATTCAGCAGCGTAGCGGGCCAAATATCGGGGGCTTATCGCCCCCGGATACAAAGCTATTCCACCGCTTGTGTAATTCCTCATTGCAATAGCGCTGATGGTTCCACGATTTAGAAACGGTACTGAATTGCTGTGCTAAACAGAAAATTATGCGTCGTCTGTCCGGGGGAGGGCGGAGAAGTAATGAAATCCGGCGGAACATTGCCGGAAACGGTGATCTGAAGCGGGGCTTCGTTGAACACCATCAAGTCGCCTGCATCCCAGCGTAATGCCCAATGGCGTGCGGGGTAGTATTCGAAAACTCCGCCCAAGTCGAGCGCCTTCTCATTCTGCCTTGCGGTGCGAAAAGATGAACTCACAGTCCCATCAGGATTGAAAATTATATTCGCCTGCCGAACACTATCTCCGAACGAGATCAGGCCAGGACGGACTTTGCCGAAGAAACCGAAGTGTTGCGTGCGCGTACCCACCTTTGCGCCGAACAGTGCAGTCATCATGTGCTGCGGCGTGGGGGTGGGTAACCAACTATAAACGGCATCAAAGGCCACGTGGCGGCCAAAGTTAACGTCCCCTTGAGCGCTTGGTCCAAACGCTTCGAGTCCAACATGTGTCGCGGTAAATCCAGCACCGACTTCAAAACGGGTCGGCGAGTCTTGGGACCAGGCAGCGGCTGGCGCGAGTGTCATCAAGAGAAAACCCAAAATTGCAGTTACGGTTAAACGGACCAACTGTGCGCACGATCGACTAGTTTGCATCCAGTAACTCTCCTCAGATCTTTAGTGCATTGCCTTGCCAGCAAAGATCGACCAGAGCTGCTGGATTTGCGGTTAAGTTTGATTAACTCGAGTTACGGTGGTGTTTGTCACCAGCATTCGCACAGAAATTCTAATCTCCGTAAGTGGTAAGAATTCTGAGTGAAGCATTCGCGTCTTCTAAGCTGGACGAGTCACCCTCTGCCATCGGGTATTCGGACGCATGAGCAAAAAAAGAGCCCGACTCAGCGGGCCCGGTTGAGTTGATTTTGTGTTTACTGGCCCCCGCATGGCGGCGGATTCTTGCTGCAATCTCCGTCCAGGTAAACACATCTTACGGTATCGTACGTGCAAACGCCGGTTTGAAATCCGCCGGTGATCTTCTGGAGTTCTTCGTCACTTACCAGGCGGGCGCCGGACCGGCCCAGTACGCGGTTTTCCTGCGAGTTCGACATTGTAAGCTCCTTTCTGTGGGGCACAGGGGATCATTCAGGGTGACCCGCCATCATTTACACCCGTCCAGTGCTCACGGTGGAGGCACATGGCAATCGCCATCCCTAAGGCCGCTCGGGAAAGCAATGGTACAAGATGCCGTAATAAATCCACCGATAATCTGCTGGAGTTCGTCGTCAGTGACAAGGCGCGCGCCAGTCCGGCCCAGCACTCGGTTCTCCTGCGACTTCGACATAATGAGTCTCCTTTCTGTTGAGCTTGAGGCGGCCATTGTAGGACACCGCGAGCAAGGCGGAGCAGAACAGGAAAGGAACACAGGAAAACAGAACAAGACCCAAAAAGCAGAAGGATTGGCCGCAAATGAACGCAACCCAAACGAATCGAGCGCCACTGGTTGTCGCGTCCCTTTCAGACTAGTTAGTTCATCTTTGATTTAGATTCCGGTCGGATGATAACGTCCCATAAATTAGAATTCTCGACAGTCTTCGGCCGTTGCGACCAGCACGCGGTAACCCACCTCGCCGCGCTTAAGGCAATGCGCACTTGCCAATGAAACCGCGGGAGAGTGGCGGGGTGTTCTGGAAAATAAAGCCCGTAATCTCGCCGAAGCCGTTGATTCCGCTGAGGACGCCGGAGGCGCCGGGCAATTTGACAGTGAAAAACTTTCCGCCACTGTAGATGTAGTTCCCAGGCCCGTTCGGGCCGCCGAAATCGCCAACAATCATGCCCGATGCATTGACGTCATTGGCCGTGCCCGAGGTAGCGCCGGGGAACATGAAATCCATGAATTGCCCATTGGCGAATACGAAACCGTGCTCATCCAGCGTGCCTGGGTTGTTAGCCTCCGGAACAAGATGGTTTCCCACGATCACGCCTGTATCGCTGATGGCCTGCGGGCTCGCGGACGTGTTGTTGCCGAACGGCAGCACAATCGTCTTTCCATTCTTGATCTTCAGTGCGACAGAAAACTGACCGGATGCATCGGCGTTGCCGACGACCGTGCCATAGCGATTGATGCCGCGCAGCTCAGTGTGTGTCGCGCCGGGAAAATCGACGATGGTCCTCTGAGCGCCATTCTGAATAAAGCCGTGCGTATGGTTATCCGCGGTAGAGAATGTGCCTACTGTAACGCCGAAGGCATTGCGCTTGCCCAGGAAGCCTGTAAAGGGCAGAGCCTGGATTCGGCCGTCACTGAAGCGGATGAACGGACCTACTGCGCTGTTTCCAACCACGTTGTGCCAGCGATTAATTCCGGTTGGCTGCGCGCCCGAGGCCCCGCCGAAGTCAAACAGTGTGAAGTTGCAGGAGGCAGGCGTTTGCGCCAGCGCGAATGTTGACAGCACCGACAGCAGCCCCAAGGTCGCGAACCGAAGAAAACGCACGTGCATGGTGTTCCTCCACAGGAGAGTTCCGTCGCTCGCGGTTTGGATGGAGGAGCAGCTCGCGCTGTTGCCAGCAAATCAGCGGGTTCATGTCTGCCAATTTCCCATGGGACTGCCCGCGAGAGCGCTTTCAAAGCGGGTACGCGAGCACATAACTTTTCAAGGCAGCTTTATCATTTCCGAAGCACTGTAAAGGGTTCCGGTGTACGCCTGTACGGTGATCTTGTGCGAGCCACTGCTGAGCACAAGCCCCGGCGTGTTGATGGAAGTTGTATTTTTTGCCGTGAATTTGGCGACTCCATCCACCCACACTTTCATATACTGGGCAATGCCTCCATTGCTGAACGCAGCGCTGACCACCACGGGAGACGCAACAGTAGAGCCACTTGCCGGCGAAGTAATGGTCACAGCCGGGGTTGAGGGCGGAGAGCCATTCGTGATGGAAACGTTCACCGCCTGCTGCCCCACCGCGCCGGTGCTGTCCCAGGCTTTTACAATGATGGTGTAAGCGCCGGCCGCCAAACTGAGCTGAGCGTTAAATGAATTTCCCGCTGCTCCTGTGGCGACGTTCTGGTTATTCGCATAGGCGTGCCAGCCGGTAATCGGGTGGCTGCTGCCGGCGGTTGCCGTTATTTGCAGCAGTTGCCCGGCAGGAATGGCGGCTCCGTTCGCCGGAGAACTCAAACTCACAGTCACACCCGCATTGGGAGTTGGCGTAGGAGTGGGACTCGGCGTAGCCGTTGGGCTTGGAGTCGGCGTCGGACTGGGCGTAGGAGTTGGCGTCGGTGTGGGACTGCCAACAAAGACATCGCTCAGGTCGGAGGCGGTTGCGGCGGCTCCGGGAAAACCAGTGCTGTCAAGGCCCAGCGCTTGCATCATCAGCCGCAGAATGGAGTTGTGGTCCGCGGTGGTGGAGGATTGATAGCCCTGCTTTACCTGCGGTCCAATGATGACCGTATAAATCCTTCCGCCACCCGCGTTCTCCGGAAGCGGAGGACATGTGGCCGCCGGACGGCAGTCCGTGTCCAGCCCCTCGTCCCACGTAATAATCAACAATCCATCTCCGCCGGGCTGAAACGGCGCTGTGGCCAGCAGCGGCCCTATATTGTTTTGCAGCCAGGAGTCCGCGACCGACAAGGGACCGTCATGGGCATCATGCTGAAGAGAGGGACTGATGAAAGCGTAATTGGGGAGCGTGTTGTTGGCGATGTCCGTAGCCAACTGGCTGAAGGGAACAATGTTCAGCGCTTCACTGCTATTGGCCACATCCGTGAAGTAGGGGAATGGATCATGGTGCTTGACGTAGGCGCAGGGATTGGTGGATGAGCCGCAACCGGTGGGCAGGTCGAACCCCGTATAGCCCGCGTTGGGAATTCCTTCCTCATAAGCCGTCCAGGTCTTTCCGGCCGCCTGCAAATGACGAACAATGTTGTCAACGTCAAAGGTCGACTGGGAGCCGTCATTGAGGGTGAGGAACTGACCGGTAGTGAGCTGCATGTAGTTGGGAATGGAGAAGTGGCTGTTGGCAAAGGAGTTCACCAGCAGCGTGTTCTGCGCCGCCAGGCCGTTCAAGTAGGGCATGTGTCCGGCGATGTTCTCAAAACTATGGTTCTCTTCCACAACTATGTACACGTGCTGTGACTGCGGCACCTGGGCCGCGAGAGAGAGCCAACACACTACCGCAAACATGAATGCGGATAACTTGCGCATCTCAACACCACCAAATGAATTGGATTTGAGCAGCGCTGGGCAGGCTCTCTCAAAAAAGCTTCAAGTACAGACTACAGGCAAGAGCGCGCTGGACCGGCTGGTTTCTCGCGCACAAAATTGTTCTACACAGGACTAAGTAGATGAGAGTTGCACAACCAGCAGCAGGATCTCCCGCCCGTTCGGGACTGCTGTAATGAAGAATAGGCAGCGTGCTCCGTGCGGCGCTCCCATCCAAACTTTTCCCTTGTCGGGAACCTTCATCCGTTTCTGCGGATTGTGACCGCTACGTCATCACCATCCTGCGGCTGGTTAATCCACTGCCCTTTCCAGCTCACGTATTCGCGCGGTGGATCTTCACCGAGTCGGCCGTCACGTTGGCCGATTCCGGCTGCGCAATTTTTAAATCGCCGCGTGGTCCGCTTTCAGGCCGCAGGTAAACGTGCAGACCGGCGCCCATGGCTGCGACAGATTCAAGCTGGAACTCTGCGGCAAACCCCGGAATCCCCGCGCCCCAGACCAAAACCTGAACACGATGCCCCTTCATTGGAGAGATGGCCCCGACAAGGCGGCCCTGGCTGAGCAGGCTGCTGGCAATAAAACCAAAAACTACGAAGACGGCAAGAGCCACCCCCGGCAAGCGCAGGGCAAATGCCGCTCCAGCGCAAGCCGCGCCAACGATTAGAAGGATGATGGCGAGAGTCTTGCGGTTCATAGCGAAAAGTTTACTCGCAGTAGGTGTTGCGACCCACGGTTCCAAACCAGCGTCCAGGTTTGTCTTGATTGGCTGCCGTACCGAAAGGCTGCAATGCTCTCCATTGCAGCAGTCCCGAAGGGGCGCGGAGAATCAGTAGCGGAGAGGAGCCGCGATGTTGAGTACAAAGGCGTCTTCATGACGTCCAGGCAGAAACGATCTCCCATGGTCCAGTCGCGCAGCGACGATACAATTTGCAGCCGGGGACGGAAGTCCCCGGTGGGTAAAAGAACTGGACTGTGGAGCCCCATTTGAACGAGAGGCTGCCGGCGGCGCCCCTACTGGAGGATGGCAAGAAAGCCATGACTATGAAAGTTTGAGCCGGAATAAGAGCCCACGATGGCCCGCGAAAAGTTGATGCTGTTGGCGCAGGTATTCGTCGCACCGGGAAAGTTGAAGGCGTGCATGACCGGGAAACGATCCGGCTTATCGGTGCTGGATTCGCCAGCCTCGGGATTGAAGGCCAGAAATGCATGACCTCCCGGCTGACAACCAACGATGTCTCCGTGGCCGTTTACCCCCTTGGCCAGTATATCCAGCGAACCGGCGGGCTGGAGAAAATCAAAATCGCTGCCCTGAAACATGAACGCGCGCTGGAAATCAGAGAAGAACACGTCGCCCACGACGCGGCCGAGATTGGAGATTCCGTTCAGCGTGGTCGCGCCGTTAATATCGCTCGGCGCCGAGAACTTGCGAAACTTTCCCGCGCTCCAGATGAAGCCAAGAGTATCGTCCGCAGTGCCCACCACGGTAAGGGTGTTGTTGATTCCATTGGCTACGGTGCCGTTAATGGCGCCGGGAAAATTCAGCGCGGTCACAATTCCACGATGAATCAGGAATCCGTGGGATTTAAGGTCATTGGTCACGAAGGTCCCCGCCACGTCACCATTGCCGCTGATACCGGAGACCACCGTGCTCTGAGCACCTTTGATATCGATGGTGGTGAAATGGCCGTTGCTCAGCTTGAACCCATGGGTACGGCCAGCCAGCGTATAGGAACCTACGATAACCCCTGAGTTGTTGATGCCATTGGCGGAGGTGTCACTGGCGCCGGGAAAGTTAATGGCTGCAAATTTGAACGAAGGAGTTTGAGCGAAGCCTGATAGTTGCGAAACCATACAGGCAAGAAGGACAAGAGTAAAGCGACGCATCGGGTACCTCCAGGCGGTGAGCCCAGCAGAGTTGCAGGGGAATGTGATAATCGATGCGCAAGGGGAGCGGCAGGTGGCCGGCGAAGCTGCTGCGGATTTTACTTAGTCCTATGCGATTTTGGAATGCATCGCGCTGCTGGAGAAACACGGAGTGCCATAGGCCCCCGGTGGATATATTGCGGTGATCGGAGCTAGCAGAGCGAGTCGCGCAGCGACGCTACAATCCGTAGTCGGGCAGGCGCCGGAGCGGTGAGCACACACCATCCTCACCAGGTCGGGATAGCAGCGATCTTCCATGACGCAGTCGCGCAGCGACGCTACAATCCGTAGCCGGGGACGGAAGTCCCCGGTCGGTAGAAGAAAAGAATTGAGTCCCGGAGGGACGACACATCCATGGGAAGCTCCTACATCAGCAACCACATCCATGTGGTTTTCTCCACCAAGAACCGCGTGCGGTCCATCAAAGAGTAGATGCAGCCGAAATTGTGGGCCTACATGGCCGGCATTGCGGACAATCATGGCATGCGCGCGGTGAAGATCGGCGGGATTGAGGATCATGTGCATCTGCTGATCAACCTCGGTGGCGAATTAGGAATTATCAAGGCGGTGCAGCTCATCAAGTCGAATTCGTCAAGGTGGATGAACGAGCATCCCGGGAAGAGGTTCGAGTGGCAGGAAGGATATTTTGCCTGCAGTGTGAGCCGCTCGCAGGTGGCGAGAGTCACGCAATACATTGCGAACCAGAAAGAGCACCATAGGAAGATTGATTCGGAAGAGGAATTCAGGGTGTTGTTGAAGAAGCACGGTTTCGGGTATCACGGCGATTAGTGTGCCGGGTTGTTGGCTGTGAAACCGTCGAACGGCGTGGAGCAGAAAGAGAGCTCAGGGCGCCTGCAGCAGGCGATCTCGGCGCGCGAGAGGGCCTCGCTCTCAAATTCAGATTCCCGTGCCACGGCACACTCCTTAATGCGGTGGTCGAGTGCCGATGCCGGGTGCGGCGGGCTGCCTGCCTACAGCAGCTCGCCTTAGTTCGTCCGGGATGAGATGCTGATGGCGACGGTACACCGGAGAAAGGAAAGAAACGCCCAATTCCCAAACCACAGAACCCACCGCCCGCTGGAATTTGACAAATTCTTCCGATGGTTCGGTCTGCTCAAACCGCTGAAACCAGATCCATGAGCCTGGCTTCAAAGTCGGAAACAATCTTGACCAATTCGGCGGCATTCTCTGCGCGGGCAAACAGGTTCCTCGGATCCTCGGACGTCCTGCGCGTTTCGCTGGGAGGATCGCCCTCGCCCGGCGGCATGAGCCTGAGTTCCACGACATCGCCGGCATGGAGCGGTATCGCCGGCCAATGCATGCGGACGTTTTCGGCCTCTCGGGAAGTGTCGGTCGCATCCATCTGACGACGGCTGACAAATGGTTTTCCCTGGGACGGTTCCGGACGTTGAGGTGTGCGCTGAGGTAGCCTGCTCCGGACAGCGACTGCCGTGTATTGCGGATTGCCGTTGATGGAGAGCGATATTCGCATCGAG
>CAVWUW010000019.1:0-91217 GCA_963758275.1 Terriglobia bacterium
AGCCTTTGGAATCGCGTCGCACTGGTGGACGACTTTGTCACTCGTTCTAGCCGCCGATTGGTTGGTAGCCGCAAGGTTCTGGTTCAGCCGCTCCTTAAGGGCTGAAACATTTCCGCCGCCGCGCGCCGGAGCACAAGAATCTGGCTCATGATGCTCAGAGCTATCTCTTCCGGTGTTGCCGCACTCAGATCGAGACCGGCCGGCGCCCAGACGCTTTCTACCTTTCCCGTCGGCGCGCCTCCCGCCAGCAGATACTCGAGCACCAGGCGTGAGCGACGGACAGTGGCAACCAGCGCCACGTATGCAGCTTCCACTCGGGGTGGAACATTCATGGATTACCTGATGCCGACCGCGATGGAAACGCCGAACTGGGAGACAGACAAAACGATAACGCCATCGCGCATCATTCATTCGCGCAAAGGGCATTGGCGAATGCCCTTCGTCAATGCTGTAGTGGACGCGCGGGCGCATCTGGGTGTGAAACATTGATATGAGGTTACGCCGCGGGAGGGTTTGGAATATTCTGAAAGAGAAAGGAAGCGGGTTAATAATCCATGGCGGTCACCATTGAAAAGAAATTTGAAGTGCCGGAACCTGTAGACAAAGTTTGGGTGTTTCTCAGCGACCCGCGAAAGGTAGTGACGTGTGTGCCAGGGGCGCAGATCACCGAACAGGTGGACGAAACGACCTACAAAGGCACAATAAGCGTGAAGGTTGGGCCGAGTGTGAGCGATTACAAAGGGCAGGTTCAGATCGTTCGCATTGATCCGGCAGCACATGAAATCGAGATACTGGGCAAAGGGCAAGACACGCGGGGCAAGGGCAGCGCGTCAATGAAGATGACAGGGAAGCTGAAACCGCTGGAAAACGGCGGTTCAGAAGTGATCAGCGTGTCAGAGTTGGCAATCGTGGGCATTCTGGCGCAAATGGGCGGGCGCATGATCAATGAAGTCGCCAACATCATGTTCCAACAGTTCACAAATAACTTTCGCCAGATGCTGCAATCCGGTGACTCCGCCCAGCCTGCCGGCAGCCTCCAGCCCATCAGCGGCGTGGGGCTGGCATTCTCCGCGCTCAAAGCAACTTTCACCAGCAAAGGCTCTTCCTCCCAGGAGAGCGGAGAACCAGAGCCGCAGGCCGATAAACCTGCCGATGGAACCGGAGGAAAGCGGTAGCAGGCGTTTATGGCGCCTCCGAGCCTTGCTCGAGGGGAAACAATCAAAGGACGTTCAGAATGTGTCCCCTGGCTTTGAAAACCGTGAAACTCACCTCGCGGGAATGGGTGGAGTCCTTTCTGATTAAATTAAAAATCTCTAACCAACTCCACTGCTGACTGGCCAATATTACCGGAGTAACCACAGGTGTGATCACTCAGGCGGTTTTGGGCGATGTCCGCAGTGAAACTGGTTTACTGTACCTCTACTTGAGGTGCAGGAAAGATGAACGACGCACTCCCAGAATTCTCAAAGCGCCTGCGCGGCATCACTTTAGAGCTGCGAAGCATTGAAAACGAGCTGAAATCAGACGAAATCACACTCGACAAAGCGGCATTGCAGGAGTTCAGGCAGACCATTGACGACGCGCGCCTCACTGCCTGGACCGTAAGCGAATTGATGAACACACGCGAAAGCCCTGAGTCGTTGCTTTCATTTGTGGCTTCTGAACGCATGAGAAGGCTGAGCTGCATGATTCGAGATCTGTGCGCTGACATGGACAGGCAAGCATTTACCTGGCAGAGCTCGGGCGTACAGTCGCTTTCTGATGCGGTGCTGGTGCTCCAATCCGGTATAACCAAACTCATCGCCACGCACCGTACTGAGCTTCGAAGTTCTCGCTGATTTAAGTGCACATTGGCTAAAGATCAAGATAAAAGAGCAAGCATAAGTACTTAGCAACAAACAGCTTATGCCAGAAGGCCCTTCGCATTGGCGATTAACTAAAAAATTAGTTACTATTTGCTTCCAGCAGCGTCTAAATAAGTAAGCGTTGTAAGGAGCCAGGGAATTGCCTCGGAAACAATCGCCAACTTTGACAGAAGCGGAGCTAAGGCTGATGGAGGTCCTTTGGGAAAAAGGGCCGGCCTCAGTGCATCAGCTTCTGGAGGGGCTGCCGGAAAGGCCTGCACTTGCGTACAACTCCGTGCTGACCACCATCAGAATCCTGGAAAAAAAGGGATACGTTCAACACGAAAAAGACGGCAGAGCTCACATTTATGCGCCGCTAGTCGGAAGGGAAGAGGCGACACGTTTTGAAATTAAGAACCTGGTCAACCGGTTCTTCAAGAGTTCGCACGAATTGCTGGTTTTGAATCTGCTGGAAAACAAGGGAATTGACAGAGCGGAGCTCCAGAAGGTGAGGGAGTTGCTTCAGTCACCAGGAGGGAATGAATGATGCTGTTTCCGGCTCTCCAATCCTTCTCATCGGTTGCTTTTGAACGACTGCTCTACTGTCTGACAGAAGGTTCTATTCTGACGCTGGCTGTTGCCATTGGCATGCGGTTCATTCCACAAAAAAGTTCTCGCACAAAATTTGTGATCTGGTTTTCCGCCATGGTGGCTACGGCACTTCTGCCGCTGCTCGACCTGAAATTAAGCGGTAAGGCGGGCGGGATTATTTCAGCGCAGGCCGTCATCACAATCCCTTTCACAGTTGCGTTCTATGTCGCTTGTGCCTGGTTTGTGTTGGCTTTTTTTGGACTTTTGCGAGTGGCAATGGCAGTTTGGCAATTGCGTCGCTTGCGCCAGGACTGCATTGAACTTACGGATCAGCAGTTGGCGCCTGAGGTCCAGCAGATTGTTTCTGAATTCAGAAAGCACCGGCCGGTCTCCATTCTGATGTCGCGGCGAGTGCAAGTACCAACGGCGGTGGGGCTTTTCAAATCGTCAGTAATTCTGCCCGCATGGATGATGGAAGAAGCAGCTTCAGAAGAGGTGAAGCACGTGATCCTGCATGAGTTGGCGCACTTGCGGCGTCGCGATGACTGGACCAACCTGGTGCAGAAGATTGTGAAAGCGGTGTTGTTCTTCCACCCCGGCATCTGGTGGATGGAACGCGAGCTGTCATTGCAGCGCGAGATGGCTTGCGATGACAAGGTGCTTGAACACACAGCCAGCCCCAGAACCTACGCCGAATGTCTGGCCCGCGTTGCGGAAAAGAGCTTCATGCGGCGGCACATAGCGCTGGCGCAGGCGGCGGTGAGCCGGATACGGCAGCTTTCTGTGCGTGTAGGCCGCATTCTGGACCCGAAACGCAGCGGAAGTACCCAGAGTTGGAAGCCGGCGGTTCCGGGTGTGATTGTGTTGGCGGTCATCAGCGGAGTTTCAGTTGCCTGTGCGCCTGACCTGGTGCGCGTTGGGAGCGAAACAAGAACTCTGGCGCCTGCAACAAAGGCTCAAACATCGGCCGAAACAACTTCGCCTGTGCACATGGTGAAGGCGCGCGCGGAAAGTTCGAGTGGTGCTTCGGAGGTCCGGACTTGGCCTGCAGAGATGAGAACTAACCCGGTTGAAGGGCCAACCCCAAAGTCCCTTTATGTTCCGGCACGACACATACAGCACAGGAGAGCAACGGCTGTCCCAGGGACGACGCAGGTTAAAGCCAGGCATGTGGAGCATCCTCCGGTGATCATGGCCGGATACACCCAGCCGAAACAAACGAACGGTTTGGCTGAACAGCAGGCAGAAAAGTTTGTGCTGGTGATTGAAACCAGACAAGTAGTAACAGCGGGAGCAGACGGCTGGCACCTTAGCGTACAGCAACTGCGCTGGCTGGTTCCGGTAAACCAAATACAGAAATCCATTCCCAGCAAAACCTAAGAGCAGTTTTGCGCGTTCATGGCGCTGGGGGATTTAACGACTTTTATAACTAAATTATTAGTTGAAGGAAAGGTGAGGACATGAAGATGTGGTTGAGCAAGCAAAAAATGATGCTCATGAAGAACCGGGTCATCGCCGGCGCACTGGCGCTGGTGTTGACGGTGGGAGTGGGCAGTTACGAAATTCTTAAACCGTCGCCAGCCAGTGCCGCCATGCCTACCCCTGCGGCTCCTGCGCTCGACGATAACAGCGTAAACGCATTGACGGCCCTGGACCATGCCATGGAAGCACTGGCAGCCCACGTGACGCCTGCCGTGGTAAATGTGGCCGTCGTCTCAAAAAACCGTGGTCAACAGATGCGCTCTCAGGGACAAAGCCAGGGACCTGATGATCAGGACCAGGACCAGAGCCAGAACCCGTTCCAGCGTTTCTTCGGGCCGTTCGGCTTCGGACCGCAGATGCGTCAGGGACCGCAGATTGAACATGGCGTAGGAAGCGGGATCATTATTTCGCCCGACGGGTACATTGTGACGAACAATCACGTGATCGAGGGTGAAACGGACATCCGAGTGACATTGAATGACCGTCGCGTGCTCCCGGCCAAGCTGATTGGGGCTGACCCATTGACCGATCTGGCCGTGATTAAAATCAACGCAAATAATCTGGCGAGCATTCCCTGGGGCGATTCCACTGCGTTGAAGCCGGGACAGACTGTGCTTGCGTTCGGCAATCCTTACAACTTCCGGTTCACGGTAACCCGCGGAATTGTCAGCGCCCTGAATCGCACGAATCCATATACGGATGATGCGCGCAAGCCGGGCGAATTTATCCAGACAGATGCAGCCATCAATCCCGGAAATTCCGGCGGCCCGCTGGTGAATACACACGGCGAAGTTGTGGGTATTAACACGTTCCTGATTTCACCCTCCGGTACTTTCTCCGGCATGGGATTTGCCATACCTGCTCAGCTTGCCAAGCCGATCATCAACACGCTCATCAAGGATGGCAAGATTGAACATGCGCGTATTGGTGTGGGCATCACGGACGTGACGCCGGAGAACGCGCAGTTCTTCCATATGAGCGAGGCGAACGGCGCCGTAATCAGCCAGGTTGAACCCGACTCTGCTGGAGCGAAGGCCGGACTTAAAGTGGGCGATGTAATCACTGAGTTCAACGGCAAGAAAGTGGAAAGCTCCGGACAGCTTCAGGCACAAGTAAGCCAGGCGTCACCAGGCCAGAAGGTTACGCTGGCAATTAACCGCAACGGCAAACCGGAAAACGTTACGGTTACGCTCGAGCCCATGAATCAGAAAGGCGAACAGTACGCCAGCACGGGAACCCCGCACGGCAAAGCGCGTTGGGGCATCGGGCTGAGCGACATGACGCCTGACGTGCGCGACCAGTTGCAGGTGCCTAACAATGTGAAGGGTGCGGTAATCACGAATGTCATCCCCGGCAGCCCGGCAGATAATGCCGGCCTCTCACGCGGCGATGTGATTGTGGAAGTTGATCGCAAGCCGGTCAACAGCGCATCTGACGCGCGGCAGGAGTTCAGCAACGTTCCGCAAGGCAAAGATGCGCTAGTCCTGATCTGGGCCAACGGAGGCAGTACTTTCCGCGTGATGCATGCTCCCGAGTCTCAGTCCAATGGCGACTAATTGATTGCTGTTTGCTTTGGCGGCGCACTCTCAGCGGGGTGCGCCGTTATTTTTCTCTAAAGTTCCTCTGCGTTCCGGTACAGACTCTGCAGTGCAGTTTTCATTTCCTGGCGCCAGCGTGAAATCAGATCTGCAGCAGTTCCTTCGCGAATCAATCCAACTCCCTGACCAGCCCACAACGAAAGCAGTCCGGCATCTTTTGCGGCGGACGCCGCTCGCCGCATTTGCTGGGTGAAGGCGTTCTGCCAGGGATAAGAAAGGTTGGCCAGTCCTGACTGGTTCCATTTTGTGATGAACTCGTTTTGAATGCCGCGGGCCATGCGTCCGGAAAATGCGCGCGTAACGGTGGTTTGGTCTTCACGCGCTTTGAGGAGAGCTTCACGATACGCGGCGCTGGTTCCTGCTTCCTTCGCGGCCAGAAAAGCAGTACCCATCTGCACGGCGCTTGCGCCGAGCGCCAGCGCAGCCACGATCCCACGACCATCCATGATGCCTCCGGAGGCAATCACCGGAACACGGACTGCATCCAGCACTTGAGGAATCAGCGCAACAGCTCCGATCAGAGCCTGCTCTGCCGGCACAGCAAACGTTCCACGATGCGCTCCTGCCTCGCCGCCCTGCGCGACAATGCCGTCGACACCGGCACGCTCAAGTTGTCTGGCTTCATCTACTGTGGTTGCAGTGCCAATCACAAAGATCTCTGCTGTCTTCAGGCGCTGCATTGTTTCCGGCGGCAGCAACCCAAACGTAAAGCTGACGGCAGCAGGCTTGCTTGCACAGATGGCGTCGATCTGCTTTTCAAAGTCTTCTATTGCACTCGAAGGGAACTGCGGCGCGGCAAGCCCAAGCCGCTGGTGAAAGTTACCCAGAAACTTTGAAACTGCCTCAACGTTGCCGCGCAAAGGCTCTTGTGCTGCCGGTGAGAAGAGGTTCACGACAAAAGGTCGTTTTGTGAGCTTACGAATCCTAGCTATATCTTCGGTGATCTTCTCCGGACTGGAGTACGCAGCGGCGAGTGATCCCAATCCTCCTGCGTTGGAAACCGCCGCGGTCAGCTCCGGCGTAGAAGGTCCGCCACCCATGGGCGCCAGCACCACGGGTATGTTCATCTCAAATCTGCGACAAAAATCATTCATGATAATTCGCGGTTGCGGCTACCCAATGGCTTTGAAAGGTTCATCGATCTCCACTTGCAATCCCGCCACCAGGCGATTGTTCTCATTCGCCAGGCCAGTGACCGCCAGCATCTCATTGAACACAGCCTCAGTCATTCCTTTGTTGCGCGCAGACACCGTGTGAGAAGCGATGCAATAGCCGCACTGGTTGGTGATGCTCACAGCAAGGTAGATCAAATCTTTTACCAGCGGATCCAGCGCGCCCGCAGCCATGATGGTCTTTGTGTCTTCCCACGTGCGCTTCAACCGGGCAGGATCGTGCGCCAGAGCTTTCCAGAAGTTGTTGATCTTGTCGGTTTTGCGCGTAGTCATGATGTCGTCATATACCGCGCGCACTTCCGGACTGGCCTTCTCGTATTCAATGAAGCCAAGAGTGGACATGAACGGTCTCCGCGGGAGATGTTTACGGAATCAGCAGGACTTTTCCTGTTGTCTTTCTTGCTTCCAGGTCTTTGTGCGCCTGCTGCGCTTCTTCAAGCCTGTATTTTTGCGCGATGCGCAGCTTCAGCTTGCCTGCGGCGATCCAGCCCAAGACGTCCCCCGCGCGGTGCTCCAGCTCTTCCCGCGTGAGCACATAGTGCATCAGGCTGGGTCGCGTGAGAAACAACGAGCCCTTTTGCGACAGCTTGATGGGATCAAACGGCGGCACTGCTCCGCTTGATCCTCCGAACAGCACCAGATAGCCGCGTGGCCGAAGCAGGTTTAGGTCCTGCTCGAAGGTTGATTTGCCCACGCCATCGTAGATTACGTGGACGCCTTTGTTTTCTGTCAGGCGTTTTGTTTCAGCTTCAAAATCCTGTTTGGTGTAGACGATTACTTCATCGGCGCCCGCATCTTTGGCCAGCTTGGCTTTTTCTTCAGTTCCGGCAGTTCCAATTACTCGTGCGCCGAGATTTTTGGCCATTTGCACCAGCAACAGCCCAACGCCTCCAGCAGCAGCATGGATCAGCGCCGTTTCGCCCTTCTTCAGAGCATAGGTCGAGTGCACCAGATAATGCGCGGTCATGCCCTGCAGCATGGCTGCTGCGGCCTGCTCGTCACTGATTCCAGACGGTACCTTCACCAGCTTTTCCGCCGGCACAGCCGCATACTCGGCATAGCTGCCAAGGACGTTGCTGTAGGCTACATGGTCGCCGGGCTTGAACGTTTTTACATCGCTGCCGACCTCCGTCACTGTTCCGGCGCCTTCCTGGCCATCCACAAACGGCAACGGTGAAGGATAGCGGCCCTCGCGAAAGTAAACGTCAATAAAATTCACTCCGCTGGCTGCGATCTTCACAATCACTTCATTTGGCTTTGGTTTGGGAACGGGGATGTCAACCAGCGTAAGAACTTCAGGGCCACCGGTCTTCTGGACTTGAATCGCTTTCATCGTTGTGTCGCTCCGCTCCAAGCCGCTGGGGCAGCCTGGAGCAACATCAGAGTTTCTTGCCTTGTGGCAGCGGGCTCAGCGCGCAGGTCGGTTTCGCCCCTTGCCCTTAAACAAGCACACACTAAGAGAACAAAATCTCACCAGTGATGAACGCTGATCCAAATGATTCTTTGGATCACTAGCAGAATTAGCTTTATCAGCGTTTATCAGCGATAGGCTTTTCCTAAAACGTGAACGTTTCCTCTTCCGCGATCATAATTACTGGCGGGCCGCCGGATGAAATCTTCACGCCATGAGCAAGGGTATCTTTTCCGTCTTGCGATGCGGCGCAGGCCTGCAACGCTTCCATGGTAGGGAAGTGGACTTCGGCAATTCTGTAGAAGGGCGGGATGCCCTGAGGCGAAGCGGTCGCCTTGGTCGCGACAAACTTGGTTTTGCCTTTAAGCTTTTCCACCGCCATTGGGACATGTTCCGTCTGGTACAGCTTTTCGAATGTATCAATGTCCTTCGGGCGCGGATACATTACCATCAGCTTTACGCTTGCCATTATTGCTCCTTGCTCCAGTGTTTTTGCTGCGCAACAAATTGTAATTGCTGCTGCTGAACCCCGCCACTGGACGGAAAACCACTCCACGATAGAAGAGGAGCAACCCGCAGCCACGGCTTCTTCGGCCAACGCGGTCACGGCAAGCTCCTGAACCAAGTGACTTTTATTGTTTTCTGTTCGCCAGATTGAGGGTACAGGTTGGCTTTCACAGGGGCAGAAGATCACGGGATTGCGGGATCACGCACGACCGGTGCGTCCACGATTACCGGAATGAGGTTAGGGAACTCAGCTGCAAATTTACGCCGATCCACGCAGATGAAAAGTTTGTTTCTTCATCTGCGCTGATCAGCGTTTATCTGCGGACGCGTTGCGAACTCACTATTGCCCGCGCAGCACGCCCGGTTCGCCGAAGCCGAGCTGGATCTCATTTACTTTGCGCCGCGTGCCCAGTCGCATGACCGTCCGTCCGTAAGCGGCATTTACCATCAGGGCTGTCGCAGCGTACCAGGCGATGATTGCCGAGATGATGAACAACCAGCCGGCAAAGATACGCAATCCTTCCACTCCCGCCAGCTCACCGATGGCAGCAATGGTTGACCCTGCCGCCAGGAAGCCCAGAACTGAGGCGACTACTGACGATTCGGCCAGTGCGGCGGCCATTCCAGCCCAGGTAATTGCGGCGAGCACTACAAACCAGAAGCCCAGGCCCTGGAATGCTGCTCCGTTTGCCGGTACCGTGACTTTGCCCGCGGCCACCATGATCCAGAGGACGCCAAAAGCCATCCAGAAAGATCCCCACATTCCATGCATGGCAGTGGCCACGCCGTCGCGTGCCTTGTAAGCCCACATGCCGGCCAGGAACTGTGCCAGTCCGCCAAAGAATGCGGCAAAGGGCCAAAGGACCATGGCGGTCTGCGATGTGCCGAACCAGTGCGCCATGTGCGCCGCCACCATGAAAGTTGCCCCGGCAAAACCGTAGAGGCCCAGTATGGAGGGCGCGGCAATCGGCTGCAAGGAGATTTGTGTCTGCGGACGCTCCGCCAGATTTTCCGGCGCCGTCCGGATAGGTGTAATTGGAATGCTGCTCATAGTCTTCACTCCTCCCACACTCCCCGAAACACCCGAACGGCCTCGCAGCTGCAGCGCGTGATCTGGGCTGCAGGCGGTGATGCTCGTTCCTGGTTTCAGGAGCTCTTACTAGTACGGAGGCAGGAGAGCTTTGTCTCGTTGTCCTTCTCGGGTAATTAATGTCGTGAAGCGACATAGACGTACAAGTTGTTGTTTCCGCCTACCCTGCTGGACTGATCTGGTTTCGGGGCAACGGACACCTTCTGTCACCCCATCCATTTATGTAGATAAGGTTCGCAAGAAACACTTTAATGCTGACGAAAAGAGCTGCTCGCAGGCGTGTGAGCGGTGTTTTCCGGAGAAAAGCTATGCAGAGCCACGTGGAAGACTTCAATACCGCACTTTTTCTTGCCGTTATTCTCGCGTTTACCATGGCAGCGGGTTTCGTTCTGTGTGTCTATGGCTACATGGACCACATCAACAGCACGGTCTCCTTAACAGTGGGTGGACATGACAGCTTCTGCATGCACCAGCAGTGCTGGAACGTCCCCAGCCCGTCAGAGCGGCAATAGCCGGGGCTCGGCGCAGCGGATCCGGCTTCCGCAGCAGCATGACTGCTGCGTGATTGCATGGCTCAACAGGCAAGTTCCGGCGTTTGCTTTTTATCCCTTGCCATTTCGATTTTGAAACATAGTTGAGAATCTGTTTATCTAATGTATATGGGCCTTTTTACCTGCAAAGCCACAGGTTTGCTTTGCATAGTAATTTTTTCTTTGGCGGCCTTCGCCGCTGACTCCACGCCGGCTGCTTTGGTGCATGACGGACATTTCAAGCAGGCACGTCCTCTGGTGGAACAACAGCTGCGCAACGATCCGGAAAATCCGAATGCTCTGGTGCTGATGGCCCGGATTGATCTGGCCTACGACAATCACGAACATGCCATCAAGCTCTTGCGCCAGGCGATTGCCCTGGAACCCGGCAATTCCGATGCTCATGTTTACCTTGCCGAAGCTTACGGGCGAAAAATCCAACATGCAGGCATGTTTGACAAGGCGGGGATGGCCAAAACCATCAGGAAAGAGTCTGAGCGAGCTGTCGCTGCTGATCCCAGCAACCTTGATGCGCTGGAATCGCTGATGGAGTTTCACCTTGAAGCGCCCGGCATGGTGGGCGGGGACAAAGACAAAGCTCATGAACTGGCACAGCGCATTGCGGAGATTGATCCCGTGCGCGGCGACTTCGCCCAAGCGGCCATTGCTGCCCGGGAAAAGCGCTATGCTGATCAGAAGCAATTCCAGACGAAAGCCGTGCAGAGCGATCCACGCTCTTATGATGCATTGACCAGCGCGTCGCATCTTTATCTTCAGGACCGCTGGCTTGATTACCACCTTGCGGCGGAATATGCCGCGCGCGGTATCGCCGTGAATCCCACGCGCGTGCGGGCTTACTCGATGCTGGCCCAGTGCTACGCTGCAGAAGGGAAGATTGCAGAGCTCAAGGATCTTCTCGCGAGCGCTGCAGCGAAGGTGCCGGACGATCTTTCTCCCTACTTCTATGCCGGAAAGGTTCTGGTTGATAACAAGAAGAATCCAAGAGTTGCAGAGCAATATCTGCGCAAGTATCTAACGCAGGAGCCCGAAGGCGAAAGCCCCACCTTGGGTGAAGCTCACTGGCGACTGGGGCAGGCCCTGGCACAGCAAGGCAAGAAAGAAGAGGCCATGCAGGAGCTGAAAGAGGCCGTGCGAATCAATCCCGATCTTAAGGATGCGCGCAAAGATCTGGAAAAACTGGGATCGTAAGCTGCGTGAAAGCAGTGTTTGGAACCACTCAGTTGTTAGACATTCGGCACGAGTTCAGCATTGTTGGGGCTTGGGGTTAATGCTGGTACGGCCAGTTAAATCTTGAGACAATGGCCGCAATGTCCACCACAGAACTGAATCCGGTGCTGGAAAGCATGCGTGCGGAAAAGCGCGCTGTGGCACTCAACTCTGTGGTTGCCGCAGTAGGCATTACCGCTCTCAAGATCATTGTGGGCGTTTCTACCATGAGCCTCGGCATCCTGTCAGAGGCGGCCCACTCCGGGTTGGATCTGATTGCTGCTTTCGTCACCCTGATTTCTGTTCGCGTTTCTGACAAGCCGGCTGACGCTGAGCACCAATATGGCCACGGCAAAGTCGAAAATTTTTCCGCATTCATTGAGACAGCCCTTTTGCTCCTGACCTGTATCTGGATTGTCTGGGAAGCGGTGCGGCGGCTGAGCGGTCATCACCACGTCCAGATCGATCCCACTCCGGCGGCGTTTGCTGTGCTTTTTGCCTCCATGGCGGTCGATTGGTGGCGTTCGCACCGGCTGCGCAGGATAGCCCTTAAATATGACAGCCAGGCACTTGAGGCCGATGCGCTGCACTTCAGTACCGACATTTTTTCCAGCGGAGTCGTGGCCCTGGGGCTTGCTATGGTCTGGGTCGGTCGAATCTGGCACGTTCGCTGGTTGACCAAGGCTGATCCCATTGCGGCCCTGGTTGTTTCCGGCGTGATCGTTTATGTCAGTTCGCGCCTGGCGCGCCAAACCGTTGACGCATTGCTGGATGCTGCGCCCGCGGGCCTGCGCACGCAGATTATTGATGCCGTGCTGGAAATCAACGGCCTGATCGAAGTTGAAAGGGTGCGGATCCGCCGCGCTGGCAATCGTTATTTCGCCGATCTCACGGTTGGTCTTGCCCGCAATGTAACGTTTCAGCGCTCGGAACAGGTTGTGGGCGAGATAACCGCAGCTGTGCATCGTATCCTGCCGGATTGCGATGTGGTGGTCCACTCGGTTCCGCGGGAGACAGGCCGTGAGAGCATTTTTGACCGTATCCGCGCCACCGCCTCGCGCAACAATTTCAACGTGCACGATGTCAGCGTGCAGGACCTGGGCGGCACCATCCATGTGGAACTGCACCTGGAACTGGATGAAAAGCTCAACCTCAAACAGGCACATGACGTCGTCACGCTGCTGGAATCTGAGATCCGGAATGAAGTGCCGGAAATTTCAACCATCCTCACCCACATTGAGAGTGAGCCTTCGACCATAGAGGCCGGCAACATCGTTCATCGCGACGCGGTGCTGGAGCAGAAGCTTAAGCCTATTGTGCAGCAATTTCCGGAGATTCTGGACATGCATGAAGTCGAGATCAAACGGGTTCGAGGTCGGGTCTACATGTCCTGCCATTGCACCATGGCAGACGATCTCTCTTTAGCCGAGGTACACGATCTTTCCACAGAGCTTGAGATCCGTTTCAAGCAGGCCGCTCCAGAGCTTTTCAAGGTTCTGATTCACCCTGAACCCATGACGGATAATCGACGGTAGGCCTATCCCATCCCAATAAATGAGCCGAGCTCGAATGCCACGGCAATTTGCCTCAACTGAGAACCCTCTGATCTCAGCCTGTTCGGATTACTGAATTTAATTTTAAGGCCTATATTTCCTAACGAAATATTCCACTCTACTAGCCAGAAGCATGGCTCAGAAGTTGCGATCCAAGTAAAGAACCAGGGACCTGGCAAGGCCTTGGGTCTTGTTTTTTTGCCCCATGTCCAGCGTAGATTCCCCGGGCACAAGGCCCGGAAATCCTACAGTTGCACCGCATAGAACATCTCACATCTTGGATGAAGGCTTTCAGGCCCAGATGAGCAGCCAAACTGAACCACTCTCTTTACATCCAAATCTCAAAAAGGGGATTCCCAATGCTTCGCAAACTGCTGTTCATTGCGCTGCTTTGCTCTGGATTCGGTGCTGCACAGTCGCCCATGCAAATTCCGGGGCGAACTCCACGCGATCGTGGCGCCATAAATCCGAACGAGCCTGATACCAAGTCACCCAAGAAACACGACAGCTCCAGCAAGGATATTGCGCAGAAATTGCAGAAAGCTCTGGATAACAAGAACCCTGCCTATAAAGGATCAGAGATTAAAACTGCTGTGGACGATCAGACCGTCACTCTCACCGGCTCAGTGATTGATTCGTCACAGCACGAAATGGCATTGCAGATGGCACGCGCTTATGCTGAGGGTCGCAACGTAATCGACAAACTGGTGATCCAGTAACGCTTCGCCCGACCATTTATAACAAGGGTTTCGCAATCATGCTTCGGGTGAGCCAGGCAAAGTTTCAGCGATTTTGTGATCATCCGGCAAGTTTTTTAGGCAGCAGCTCCTGCCGCCCGTTCTGCGCAAAGGTCTGATTTGCGCACGAAGAAGATGTGTCCGTTGCTGCAAGTCAGCACTTCGAGCCCGCCGACCCGCTTGTCACTATCACATCTTGCCAGTACCTCATAATTCTCAAGCACCTGATGAACGAATCCGACATGGCAAATTGGACATTGCAACATCATGGCTGGTTCCTCCTTCGGGCACCACAAAGATTGTGTGCTGATTATTGCTCATTGCGATGCGAGTTGCTGGATTCAGGAGGTCTGTTTTTGTGAAGAATTGTTGGAGCAAGAGCAGGCAAAAGGGACGCCGTTTATGAGAGCTTTCTCAGTTTTGATTTCATCGATACCCGCTTATGCGTTGCCCTCAGTGATAATCGATTCTTCTTCCGGTTGCAGCTCATAGACGTGCATCGGTTCGTAAGTGAACGGGCATTCGACTGCGCGGAGCAGCTCAAAGCTAACCAGATGGGCGCATTTTGCGCACCTTGGAAAACTCTCGCCTCTGCAGATTGTGACTGAGTGAGGAAGTCTATGTACCGCATGAATTACGCGGTAAACTCCACTTTCTGGAACTGACTCACCGGTCTGAAAGTTTCTTAAGGCCATTCGGAGTTTAGCGAAGCGACCCGCAATACTAACAGACTGATCGAGCGTCCAGAGGCAGGAAAGTGCGCAGAAGACTGACCATAACCCGCCGGACACAGGACTCATGGACAAAGATGAATCGGATTACAGCGAATACCCTAGTTAAAAAAGCACCGGCACGCCATTGCAGGCGCTCACCGATGCTTTAGACAAGGAGAGAGAGCGGAACTTGAAGACTATTACGGTTGGGTCATGGGCTTGCGCATGATCATCATGTGGTTCATGCCGCCCGTTGGCATCTGCTCGGTCTTAAATCCACTCGGGATTTGGAAGAGGCTCGCGTCGGGCTCGCCCTGCTTGATGTTCGTGAGTTGAAATACGCTCTCGCCAAACCGGGGATCGTTGCGCTTTTGCAATATTGTGGTGTGCAGGTCAGGCGACACCCAGGTTTCCACCGTGATCTGGATCGGCTGCTCATTTCCGATCTTGCCCGCCGGTATGGTCCGGGTCACCCGCGTTCCTTGCGCTGAAATGCCTTCAATTTCCTGTGTGCCCAGGGATTCTGTTTTGACGTTCCCCTGTTCGCCATCCGCTGCGAATTCTTTCTGCATTTTCGCATGCATCTGCTCCATATTCGTTCCGCTCATATTGTGCTTCATCACCCGCGCCGTCTGTTTTTCGGGCTCCAACATGTATGCGGCTCCGGCCACTGGGTCATGAATGAGAACCACCTTGGGCGCATTTACCTGGACTGGTCCCATTCCAGACATGACTTCTTCGTGACGCGTACGCCCCTGACTGTCGCGGGCGACCAGTCCGCTTTGCTTATGCACAATCCGGTTGCCGTCCGCAAGCACCTGGGTAGTCTCAGTGCTGGACGTGGCGGTATAGGGCGCACCCTTCACCACTTTGTGGTCAGCGTGTTCGAGAAAAATGACTTGGCCTTTTTCTGGCCCGCTGGTAATCATCATGCCGTGCTCGCCGGGATCAGGCGGCGCAGCTTCTTGCGCAAAACCCAGGCTGGCGACACAGAGCAGCCCGGCCAGACAAATATGTAGTTTCATGAAATGCTCCTTTGGAGAAATGATTTTTACTCAACTAATCTCACTGCGTAAGGCGTCCCGTCGCGGTCGGTAATGAAGTCGGCGATTACGGGCCGGTCTGACAGGTCTCCAACAACCCGCGCTCCCAGCATGCGCAGCTCAGATCCGGTGACCTCCACCCGGACCATCTGCAAATCACCGCTGGCCACGGCGGGGTCGTAACTGGGTAACGGGACAAATCCTTCGTCGTTAACCGGATGAGCTGCGCTTCCAGTATGGGTGGATGCCCTGACTTGACGCTGCCTGGGTTGCAGGCCCGGAGCCGCGTTGGTTTTGCTGGTTGCGGCAACCGCGGGAGCTTGTTCCGCAGCAGGCGCTGGAATTTGTTGATGAGCCGTGCGCACTTTATAGCGCATACCTGCAATACCCACCAGAGCCAGCAAGCAAGCGGCAAGTGCGCCCACAACAGCCAACCGCATTTGACGCCTCCGCCGATGATGATGCCGGAACTTTTCCAGCAGACTCGAGCCGAGTTCAGGAGGCGCATTGCCTTCTTCCGCTTTGGCCAGCCGGTGCAGCGCTGATGACAGCAAAGCCTCGGATGGCTCCCGGATTGGATCTATCTCACGCATTTTTGGCAACTCAACTTCTTTTTCAAAATTCCACGGCCCCGATGCAGCCGTGAAGCCACGGTTCCCGGCGAGCAGGCAAGCAATTCGGCTGCCTGCTGGTAACTCAACTCTTCCAGATCGCACAACACTACTGCTTCCCGGTATGGTTGTGGCAGGCCTAAAACCGCTGACCGAAGCGCAGCCAGTAATTGGCCGTTGGTTAGCTCGCCCAAGACGTCCAGCTCTCCCGCCATGGCGAACTCATCCAGTGCCACATCTTCTTCCTCGAGCGCCAATTCGCATCGAGAATCCTGGATCGCACGTCGGGTAATATTGCGTGCAATGCCGAACAGGTAGCCGGCCACGGTTCCTTTAGCAGCGTCGTAGCCACGCGGGTTGTTGATCAACTGCATGAATACTTCCTGGGTCGCCTCTTCTGCAGTGGCGCTATTTCCGCTCATGTGCAGTGCAAACCTGTAAATTGGTCCCTGGTAGCGTTCATAAAGCGCCTTAAAGGCAGCTTCGTTACCCTTCGAGAGCTGCCGGAGCAACTCCTGGTCATCTCTCGCCAATTCCGTCATGGTATTGCCCGGTGCTTCTGCTCCTACTATCCATTGCGTGGATTTGAAAGTTTCTTCCACAATTTTTTCCTGGTTTTACCAGTTTCAGCGACCCCTTCCGGCTCTGGCGCATCCGGCGCATCAGGCCAAGCTGTCCAAGTTACAGACGGTCGCAGCTGTTCGAGGTAACCGAAAGGCAGGGAAGTCCTGCTATTCTAATGCCGACCTCAAGGAGCGTCTGTGGTTGAAGCCAAAGTAAACTGGATTGATGGTGAGCGTTTCGCTGGCATAGGCAGCAGTAAGCACGCGCTGGTGATCGATGCAGATCGTGAAGTTAACACCGCACCCGGACCCATGGAGATGGTCCTGATAGGGCTGTGCGCCTGCACCGCTACTGACGTCGTCAGCATCCTGCGCAAGAAACGGCAACCATTTACTGCAATTGAAGTGCGGGCCGAAGCTGAGCGTGCTCCGCAGCCTCCCACCGTTTATACTTCCATTCGCTTGCTTTACACCATCTGCGGCACGGTCGACCGGAAAGCCGCGGAGGATGCGGTGGCGCTCTCAGAGGAGAAGTATTGCAGCGTGGCGGCCATGCTCAAAAGCACGGCCCGGATTACCACTGAAATTCGGCTGATCCCCTCAGAAAATGCGGTCGAAACAGCACCTTTGCGCTCAAAATAATGAAACTTGGCTCACCTGGCAGGAATCTTATTTTCTAAGTTTGGGAGGAGAGGATGACAACGAAGAAAGTGGTGGTCTATAGCTCGCCGGGTTGACCGCCGTGTTCCTGGGCCAAGGCCTACCTTTCGGAGAAAGGGATCCCGTTTGAAGTAAAGGACGTCAGCACTGACCAGCAGGCTATTTTTGAGCTGGTTCGCACTTACAAGAGCCGTTCCACACCTACCATTGTGGTTGGCGAGCAGGTCATGATTGGATTTGATCCTGACCGGCTGGACCAGCTGCTTGCCGATTAGCGCCACTGAAGAGCAGATCAGCCCCCGCAGCGGCGAGTTGTCGCACCCCTGGCGGGGGTACTTCTTCATCGCTGCTGCCACATTTTGCTGGGGCGCCGCTGCCACCGTTGGCAAGGCTATCTTCAGTGCCCGAGTCTTTGCTGCCCACGCTAGAATCTCACCCCTCGTCTTGTCCCAGGCCCGGACTACCTTCGCCGTAATAGTGCTTGCGGCATTTCTCCTGTTACGTTATGGAACTCGATTCTTGCGCATTGGCCGGCGCGATCTTCTGCTATGTGCGCTCACTGGGACGCTCGGCCTGGCTGGCTCAAACTACTTCTATTACCTGGCGATTGAAAAATCCACGGTGGCCATCGCCATCACGCTGCAGTACACCGCCCCAGTCTGGGTGCTGATCACCATGGTGCTGCGGGGGCGCGACCGGTTTACTCTGGTTCGTGTTGCTGCCGTACTGATGGCGCTGTTGGGGATTGCGTTGGCCATTGACGTTTTTCATTCCGGCCTGAGCTTCAGGGCAATTGGCGTCCTCGGCGGAATCATTGCATCCTTTTCGTTTGCCTTTTATAACATTGTGGCCCAGGAATTGGTCAGCCGTAATCACCAGTTCAAGATCATGTTTTATGCGCTGCTGGCGGCGGCCTTGCTCTGGATTCTGGTGAATCCTCCTCAAAAGCTCATGGCAGAGCACTTCAGCGGAGCGCAGTGGAGTTTCCTGTTTCTGTTTGCCTGCCTCTCCACTTTGTTGCCATATTTTTTCTACTTCACGGGACTAAAGTATCTCGATCCCACGCGCGCCATCATTGCCAGTTGCCTTGAACCTGTGTTTGCTATTTTGTTTGCGTTCATCTTTATTGGCGAATTCCTTCGCCCGTTGCAAATCGTCGGCGTGGCCACGGTGCTTACGGCGACCGTGATGGTGCAGGTTCAGCGGCGAAGAGTTGCATCGTAGCGCAAAAAAAGAAGGCGGCCTTGATAACAGACCGCCTGGATGAACGGAAAGGGTTAACTCAGAAATACGAAGTCTGATTGACCCACTGCACTCGCTGTACGGTTGTAGTCGCGCTTGCGGAGGCGACACCCCCCAGCGTGAGAGTGGTGGATGGGAACCACGGCGGCGCAAATCCCCCCTTCGCATAACGCCGGTCAAAGAAGACATTTCTTGTCTTTGTGTTGATGTTCTTGATGGAGTTCTGGATACGCCCGCCGACAATGGTCAGAGTGTTGATCTGCGCTCCAATGTTGGTCAAGCCGCCCGTGCCGCCTTGGGAAATGGTGGCCAACGAGGCGTCAATCTCCAGGTTCTTGTTGGTCTGCAGATTGTTAAGCTGGATATCGCCGCTGGCGGTATAAATTCCCAGTGCCTGGCCAGTGTCAGCGCCAGGAATCAGCGTGTCCGCTGGCTGACCGGGTATCTGGTTTTGCGAGGTTGTAACCGGCTCGGTTGTATAGAGAATATCGCCTGTAATCGTAACGTTTTGCGCGGCCGTTATGGTCATTGGGCTGGCGTTTTGGATTGCCGGAACGCCCTGCCCCGGGCCGGAAAGAGAATTGATATTTCCATCGACATACAACATGGTTGCAGGTGTTTGCACGTGAGTCGCCGGATCAATCTGCTGCGGAACACCGGGAAACGTATTCGAGATGGGCGGTAGCCCTGCCACTTGCGTTATCACAGTCGTGGTACCTGGAGCACTTGGGCCAGAGCCTTGCCCCTGGTTTCCGATACTGGCATTTGGGTCCGTGATAATGGTTGTCGTGGTAGCAGGAATTCCCTGCGTAACCGTATAAATCTGTTGGCTGCTGTTTGCGGGAGCAGAAAGCACTACTGACGCGTTGCCTTCTACATAGATACCGCCGCCTGTGATAGTCGGTTGCCCGTTTACTGTCTGAATTGGTAAGAACACTCCGGAACTTGTTCCGGAGGAGGGATACTGATGCCCGTGTCCGTCTTGCAGCGCATTATGGAGGTCAGACTTGCTAACCGGGCTTGTATCGTTTCCCATGCCGTCCAGCACAGCGCGCTTCTGGTTGAAGTCATTCGATGGCAGCGGAACCGATGGCTGATTTAGATTGAGCCCAGACTCGAAATCCGGAGCGATTGTGCCCTGGTTTTTTACCGTATCTGAGGTGCCGGCAATCTGGTCGCATTTACTACTGAACTGATATCCCTCTGTCGGCGAAACGCTGCCCACCGTGTCAGTGAAAATGTACGAGCCTGTGGTCCCAAAATTCCATGCCCCATTCGTGAAGACCGGGCCGGTGATGGTTCCTGGCACCAGGGTTGACCCATCGCACTCCGGTGATTTGTCAATAAACATTCCCCATGCCGCAAAGCTGGTTTTTGAATTTGTTGGAATCAGTGTCGCGTTCACAATAACGCTGCCGCGGTCTGACATTGTCGCAGCCTGAGTGCCTTGAGACTGGCCCTGGGCCGTCAGGGAATAGTTATAGAGATAGCTGTAGCCCGTCACCGGGCCCGCTGGTGCTGTACACGTTGCTGTCTTGGTGCCGCCTATCACAGAACAATTTGCCAGCGTGAAGGAAGCATTCGTCAACTTGAATGTTCCCGGCCAGGACGAAGCAGCACTTCCTTGTCCGGTGAACGACTTGAAGCCTGCCCCATACGTATTGAGCAAGTAGGCTTGCACGTTGCCCTCGGTACCTGGCGGAATGGGCTGGCTCGTGATGCTGAAACTTGCCGGAATAGCTGCCACTACCTGGTCGCGCATGGCCTGGCGGGCCACGTTCAGGCCGGAATCCGCAGCATAGAATGAGCCACGGAAATTCCTGTAGTAACCGTTGATGAGCATGTCTGAGCGGACGGAGAGCACCATGGCCAGGCTCAGCCCCGTCATCAGCATCAACAGCAATAGAGTGGTAATTAGCGCCACACCTTGCTGTTTCTTCTTTCGCTGTTTTCGTGCAGAGGTCTTATTTGCTTGCATCGGTCCCTCCTCAGTCGTTCATGCTCAGGTTCCGTGGGTTGATCACGACAGATAGCGCCTGGATCTTGTACGGCCCCTGATCAAACGTGTTGCGGAATTTGTCATCTACATTGCCCGACGGATTTGTACGTCCAATCAGCGAAACTCGGATGGCGCGAACCAAGCTCCAGTCGTGGCTGTAGCTGCTCGCGTCAAAGCTATATGGATCGGCGGTCGTGCCGTTCCAGATCGATGCCCCGACTTTGAAGCCGATAATCTGTTCGGCGATGACGTTGTCTTGACCGTTTTGTGTCCGCATCAACTTCGGATCGGTTGGATCAGAAGCATCCACCCAGTAGCGGATCGGCGCCAGTTTCAGAACCCAATCCGTGTTACAGAATTGCTCGCCCAGCTTGTTGTTATCGCTGCTGCTGGAGATACCCAGCGGATCAGTGTTGCTGCCTGCTGAACCGTCATTCAGGCCATTGGCGCCCGTTGGATTATGCGCGAGCTTTACTTTGCCACCCGTTACCTGCCCATCGCTGGTAAGGACCGTGGTTGTCATCTGCGAGCCATCGCTCTTCACCAGCAGAACCTCATCCCCAGAGTGAAAATCGGCAGCAAGCTGGCTTAGCGTATTAGTGCCGACCGGGGTGATGAAAAGGCTTGATGCTGTGGTGCTCACGCAATTGGCGCCGATGTCTTGCGGATTGGACGGTGGCGTATTGGAGTCAATTGCAATGACGTTCATTATGTCAAAGCACGTTGCGCCGTATGTGTGGGTGGTTGCGTCAAAGCAACTGGTCGCCGGTGGATTATTGATGATTGTCACGCCGATTGGCCAGGAAGGTATGTTTACGCCCTGGTAATAGCCTGTCCCGGCGTTCACTACGTCAATCTGCATTTGCGCCGCGGCATTGCGCAGGGCAATGTTCAGCCCAGTCTGTTGCTGCTGTGTGGTGAACAGCGGCGCGTGTTTCTTTACCAACCCCACCGCCGCGCCTCCAATGATCAGGAAGATAGCTACAGCAACCATCAGCTCAACCAGAGAGAATCCATGTGGTTTTGCTCGGTTGGCTTTTAGCTTGAGATTGATAGCGTAATTTCGCATGTAATCACCTCACCATGCTTGATTGGAACTGTTCCCCGTGGGTGCCGTTCTCCAAAGAAACAAGAACTGTGATTCTTCGCGATTCCACCGGCAGCCCAGGAACGTTCTGCTCGATAATCCAGCGCCGCTTGAAAGACAACATGTCGGGCGTCGGTGGCGGCGGTGTGGCTGAAGGGATGCTTGTGACCGTTCCATCGGGCGCGTGCGTTGTTGTCGTGAAATTGTTATTCCCTAGTGCGTCTTTTCCACTTACGGTCTCCACTATGGAGCCGTTTCCAGATGAAATCTGGATCGTATCGAAATAATCCACCGTCTCCGTGACTCCGCCTACGGTTACATCTGTAGTCAGGTCTGCGTTGAGACTGCCTGCCGAATTTCCTGCAGTGACGGCGATGGCCGGGTCAACGGTGGGCAGCCGGTTCAAGTCATCCAGCTTTTCCGAGGCCAGCAGGGCTTCCGTGCTCATATACTTGGACGTGCTTGAGCTTCCGGTCAATTGCGCCAGCAAGGCCGCTGCTCCCAGTAGCCCCACTGCCAGAATCACAATGGAGATAATGGTTTCTATCAGTGCGAAACCACGACTTGCTTTCGTTTTACGGCGTAACTTTGATGTTTCCATAACTTGAAATCGCAATGCTCTCAGTTTTGCTGTGAGAAGTGAGCGTAAGTGTGGTCGATCCCACAGTGGCGGTAATCAGCCCGCCAGGATGGCAGAGAATGGTTGTGTCCTGTCCCAGAACAGCAACAGTACTCAACGGTACCGGGTTACCCACGTTGGCAAAAATCCCGGTAAGGTTCGGATCGCGCTGTACCTGGTAGTTGGAATTTGCTTTGCTGAAAACCACCTGAAATGGATAGCCGTTCGAAATCGCCTGATAACGGGTGGTTTGTATAGCGCCCGTGACCGCGGAAATCGCCGCGTTGACGCGGAACGTCTGATACACGTTGTTAATGAGCGGGATCGCGACGAGCGTAAGGGTCAGGCCGATCACCAGAACCATGATCAACTCAATCAGCGTGAACCCCGGCTCGGAAACGTTTGAAGGTTTCGAGCGTAATGCCGGATTGTTACGGCTCATCTGTTGATCCTCCTCGCACGTCCCTTGCAGAAGAGATTTGAAAACTCTCACGGAAATGCCGCGCCAAAGCATTTGGACAACAATTTCAGGCCGCAAATCCGTTTGAGATAGGGCACTTCTCTTATGCGTATCGATTGTCCGGCCCTACATCTCGCGCAACAAGTTACCAAGGTGCTCTTGAATAGGCCGTCGCTGTTACTAAAGTTTCGCCGATGTGAGGGGACAGTAACTCAAATTCTTAATTTGTTGACCGGTGGTTTCAGAGGCGCCACCATTAGATCAGCCAATTGCACCCGTACTTGCTACAATGGCCCTATGACTCACCTCAAAAAGGCGGGGATTTTCCTGCTTTTTCTTTCCCTGGGTGGATTTGCGCAGCCAGATAAGCCCCCCACGGCCGCGCTTAATCTCACCATTGTGCGTGATTCCAACGGCAAGCCTGTGAAGAACGCTGAAGTCGTTCTCCACCTGCTGGATAAAGAAGGAAACGAAAAGCAGGACGGCCTTGAACTCAAGACCCACGAGGATGGGAAAGCTGCCACTGACGGTATCCCTTATGGGAAGGTCAGAATCCAGGTGATTGCCCACGGTTTTCGCACGTGGGGAGATGACTATGAAGTGCGCCAGCCGAATATGGAAATAACCATAAAACTGCAGAAACCCAGCGGGCAGTTTTCAATTTATAAATAATCCGCAAACAGTTTGAGGCTCGCTGCGGCCGCATGAAGTCCTTGACACAGGTGAAATCTGCCAGCTTGACAGAACCTGCTCCGGAATGTCATTTCTAGTAGCTTTACTTATTTGCAGAAAAACAGGAAGGGAAGCGCTGCGTGAAGGTCAGGGTCTTTTTCCATGGGAAATGTTTTGACGGTACCTCCTCCGCCGCCCTGTTTTCCCGTTTCTACCGGGAGCGTATTCGTAACGACGTGGAATTTCAGTTCACCGGTCTGGTTCATCGCGCCGGCGCTCTTTTCGATGAACGAGATTTCGACGGCGACGAGAATATAATTGTCGATTTCAAATATTCCGCCTCACCCAAAATCACCTGGTGGTTTGACCATCACCAAAGCGCCTTTTTGACTCCGGCGGACGCCGAACACTACCGCACCCACGACCGCAGCCACAAATTTTACGACCCTGAATTCAAGTCCTGCACCAAGTTTCTGGCCCATGTAGCTCAGGAGAGGTTCTCTTTTGATCCATCTCCCGTAGCGGAATTGATCCACTGGGCCGATATCATCGATGGCGCCCAGTTCGAGTCACCGCAACAGGCGGTTGAAATGGCCGACCCGGCAATGAAATTGACCATGGCCATTGAATCAACCAATGATCCTGAATTTCTGCCTCGACTGATTCCGTTTCTAGTGGATGAGCCATTGGCCCGGGTCACCCAGGAACCGTTTGTCGCCTCGCTGATACCACCCCTCATGGAGCGGCACCGCAAATCAATTGATATCATCCGCCGCCACTCCGAATGCAGGCAGGGAACCATCTACTTTGACATCAGCGATTATGATCTGGAGGGCTACAACAAGTTCATTCCCTACTATCTGCATCCAGAGTCGGTTTACAGCATTGGGCTTAGCCGCAGCAGCTTCCGCGTGAAGGTCGCCGTGGGCTCGAATCCATGGACCCGCAAGGAGAACATGGTTAATTTGGCAAAAATATGTGAGCGCTATGGCGGCGGCGGTCACGCGCGCGTGGGCGCAATCTCATTCTCGCCAGACCAGGCTGATGCCGCCCGCCAGGCGGCACAGGAAATTGTTACAGAACTGCGGAACTCAGAGTAGATTCCGCGCTCTTCCAGCTCCCGTCTAGTGTCCGAAAGGACTAAGGTTTTGTAACTCTCCGTCTGAAGAAAAACCTCTGAAGACTTGAACCAGAGTTGATGCTTCGATACCCTCGTTTCTATCCTTACAGGTGAGCACTTCTGTCCAAGTTGATCGGAGAAATACGTGTACCGAATTAAGACTTTGATTGTCGGTGCCGCTGTGACGGCTTTGTCTCTAAGCGCTTGGGCGCAGCAGGAGACTCCCAAGCTGAGAAGCTCAAAGCCACAACCGAAGCAGCAGACCCGGCCCACGAAGTTAACCCCGCAGCAGAAATTTGTCATGGATACCGTCAACATGGCTGTTGCGTTGCCTGAGTCAGATCCGCAGGACCGTCTTCGCGTGCTCGCCAGCGCTGCCGACGTAGTTTCCACCCTCGACCGCAATATGGCCCGGAAACTTTGGCGTGAAGGTGTACGCATTGAATCTGATTTAATCCGGGTTGGACAGAAACCTGCCGTCTCATTGATGGCGAGTGGAGAGGCTGATTGCCAGGCTGCCCTGAGTTTTGTGGAGAACTTGCCTGAAAATACGGCATTGCAGGCTGAGCAGTCGCTGATAGGAGCAGTCACCTCCTGCCCAAAGCAGACGCTGGACACAGTCTCACGCAAGCTGGATGCTGCCCTCGATAAGGGCATCATTCCGTCGCGCGCTCTAATGGCTGTGATTGAAGCCAAAGGAAGCCAGTCGCAATGGTCGCAGCAGCATTTTGAAAAAATGTTCAATTCGCTTCCTGATCCGCACGATTATGCGGCCGAAGCAGAAAATTTTGCCGCCATGTATGCGCGAATGGCGCCCGACGTTGACAAGGATCTGGCAACTCGAACCGGCTTGAAGCTCCTTGGCTGGTTGGCGAAACTGGATGATAGCGCCCTGCGCACCATGGCGATTCACATCACCGCCGGATCCATGCAGCAGGCGCTTGGTGAAACAGCATACGAAGCCGCGCTTCAGAAAGACGTGGTAGCAAATTCCGCAGTGCAGAACGCCGGGCAGCCGCGTGAAATTGAGCGCCCTCCGGAAGATACCGTCTCTGTTTTGGAAGCCATGGACAAAGCTGGAGCAGATCAAAGCGAAGCCCTGCGCGGTCTTCCACCGGTTCAGCGTGCGCGCCAGGCAGCAGCCAATGGCTTTGCAGCCGGCACTTCAGGTCACAAAGATCAGGCAGCAAAGTATTTTGATATGGCTTTTGACGCTGTGAATGAAGCGTGGGACGCGCGCACTGCGCAGAGCGATACTTCCGCTGTGGTCCAGGAAGTTGGCGAAGCCGCCGCACAGATCAATTCCATGAATGCGCTGGTCAGGGCGCAGGCTCTTCGAGATACTTCAGCCCAGGCGATTGCCATGCTGGCTGTAGCTCGCGTAGTTGCAAGCAACGGTATCGCCCGCTGAGCATCAGCAGCATAAACACTTCCTCTTTCTGTTTTGTTAAGAGACGTCATTTAAGGTTAGTTAACCGATTCGGGTGGAAATTACGTGTTAAGCTGTCATATCACACCAGCACATCAGGATTCTCCATTGGTTCAGATCGTTGACGTGAAGTGCCCTCATTGCAGCCGCACCTTCAGGACGGTTCCCGCAGTTGTAGAACACGCAGGCTCTGTTTATTGCTCAGTGTGCGGCACGCTTATGGTTATTTCTGCTCCGCAGCCGATCAACGTATTGCGCAACAAATCGGACGTGGCCTGAGGTGGCGGCCTTTTCCCAGGCCTTTGCCCAATCAACCATCTGCCCATCAATTTTGAAGTGTTAGCTGCCTACTCGCAAATTGTTCTGAACAGAGAACACACCCGGCACGGAGTTGGCTTTGAGCCCTGCCTCATTTTTGTCCGCCTGATTGCCAACCAACCCTTCCAGGGTGACGTGTCCTCCCTTGACGATGATGTGAATGGGGGGAACCGATCCCATGGAATATTTGAAAAGCCGATCGTCATTGAAAAGCGAGCGCGCAACTGCACGACGGATGCGGTCGTCATTGGGCGATGGAGGCAGAATCTCTATTTGATTGTTGACCTTTTCCACGCCTTCAATCTTTTTTACCGATTGCGCCGCCTCGTCCTTCAGCACCGCATTACGGACCTGACCCATGAGAGTTACCGTGTTTCCGTCGACTTTATACGATAAATTGTCAAAGATCGTGAGTTGGGGCAACATAACGAGCTCGTGGTAAACCTCGCGGTTGATGCGACTCTGCATCTGCTGGTCCGCTGCAGACGATTGATTGTTTTGCTCCGGCTGAGGCAAGGCAGGAGCCGAAACCACCAGACACAGAACCAGAGCACACCAAAAAGAAGCCCTTGTCATCATCTCTTAATCCTCTTATTCGGCTTAGATGCAGAACTTGAAAATGTCTTTTCCTTGGTTGGCCTTGCATTTGCGGCGCGTAAGCTCTTGTCGTACATTGACGCATCTTAATTCGGAAGTAAGCAATCATTAAAATTCGCTTATAATTCCGGACCCTGATTGCAACCTAAGCCACACAGCTGTGGAGTTCTAGGGTGTTGTTTAACAAAAGGTTACAGATATTTTTTTGCTCCACTCACTTTCTCCAACGGTGTATGATTCACAGCAACTCTGACAAACAAGGTTGTCTGTGCTTTAGGTTCGGGAGAAAGTGTCCTTTTGGATATAGTGCAGTATTTCGTAAGTTTTTTAGTAAGCAGCGTAGTTGCAGCGGGCCTGACGTGGTGTGTTCGTAATCTCGCTGGCCGTTTTGGCCTTGCGAAGGCTCCCGATTCGTCTCGTCATATTCATTCCACGCCTATTCCGCGTCTTGGTGGAGTAGCAGTCTTTCTGGCGTTTCTGCTCCTTCTCGGCGGATATCTGCTGACGGCCAGGCACGGCTGGGTTATCGGTCCTAACAATCACGATATAACGCGAATCGTGATGCTCGCCGCTGCTTTCTTTCTGGTTGGTTTCCTGGATGATCTGATTACGGTTAGGCCGTCCGTCAAACTCCTGGTGGAAATAGCCGGGGCAATAGGCCTGTACTTTTGCGGAATCCATTTCGGCTTTTGTTCAACGCATGCCGGAATAGGGGCTGAGATTCTTTGCCTTGGCTTGACTGTCTTCTGGGTAGTGCTGGTCTGCAATGCCATCAACCTTATCGACGGACTCGACGGCCTGGCTGCCGGCGCGGCCCTGTTCTCCATGGTCACGATCTTTACTCTGGCGGTTGGTGGTCGCCCCGGCATTGCTACAGCGACAACCATCCTTGCCGGAAGTCTGTTTGGATTTCTCATCTTCAACTTCAACCCCGCATCCATTTTCCTCGGCGATTCAGGGAGCCTCTTTGTCGGGTTCGTTCTCAGTGCTTTTGTGCTGGCAGAGTCCCAGCGCCAAAGTTCTACTCTGGATAGCATTCTTGTCCCGGTAGTATCGTTTGCTCTTCCATTAACTGACGTTTTACTCAGCCTTTTGCGCCGCTTTCTCAGCGGGCACTCAATTTTTGGTGCGGACCGGGAACACATCCATCACAAGCTTCTGGAACTCGGCCTGACTCAGCGCCAGGTCGTGTGGGTGCTGTATGGAATTTCGGCTCTCTGCGCGGTCCTGAGTCTTTTTCTGCTCAGCCCATCGGCGCTCGTCTTTGTTCCGGTCGGGGCTATTCTGCTCATGCTGGTATTTTTCGGATTGCGCAAACTTAAGTATCCGGAATTTCGAGAATTTCACCGGGTGGGACAGCGACTGGTATTGCAGAAAAAGGTTTTCGCGCGCAACATAGCTCTCAGGAAAGCCGCCGCCGGGCTGCAAACCACTCACGATGCTGCTGCCATTGCCGGCCTGCTGGAAGATTGCCTGGTAGACGATTTTGATGGTTTCGAGATCGTTCTTGACGACCGGTTCTCTCCCGACGAAATTCTTGACGGTCCCGGCGATGGCCGTTCCATCAGGGTTCACTGGACGGCGAGTCGAGAACGGCTTGTGCTGACTCTTGATCTCTGTACTTTCAGACGCCGTCCGCTCGGGACGCTTTCACTCTTCCAAAGCACTGGCAGTTTTATGCTGATTGATACCGAGTTGCTTAAAGGCGCATTTCGTCACGCGCTCGAAGGTGCTCTGCAGAATGCAATCGCTCCCAAGCTGACACCACTGCCATTTTCGGTGATGGAAGAACGCGAAGTCCCTGCCATTGCGGGATACTTCGAAAACGAGGTTTAGTCCCCGTCTGGAGCACGCTCGGCAAAAGAAATTCCTTCACCTGCGCCCACACCGCTTTTTTTCGGCTGGATCCACTGGTGAGCGGAAATCAGGACACACGCCTCAACGTCAAGCCAGGGGCACTTTCTCCAACCACTCCGCAATTTTGACGCTCAACCCAAGTTCTGCAAGCCACGACGACCCGTTCCGTCCCCTGATGCATTGATGACGTGCTTCGATCCGGTTACAGTGCCTGCTGCGCTAAAAGCTGAAGGTATGCCACAGTTTTTCCTAAATTTCTGAGGTGATGGAGCCGATCATTTCACCTTAAAGCCGCTACCAAGGCAAGTCCACTCCATTCCTTGCGTGCTCATTGCTGGTGTTCGTTTTCGCACAGTCGGAATACGCGAACGAACAGCGGAAGCTCTTGTTCACCAGCGTCCCGAACCGGTGTAAACCTTTGTTTTTAGGTGTTTACATGAAAATGCCATTTCGGAACAAAAAGTGCCTAAGCCCTTGTGCCTGCTTTGATAATCGCGGGTGCAAGCCCTTGAGGGAGCCGCATATGAAGGAGATTAGGATATCTGCCTTGGGTCTGCTGCTGGGACTCGGGTTACTGATACTCAATGCGTTTGGAGCCTCAAATCCTACCTCGCCAGGCAAAACGACCCGGCCGGATACGATTACGCGGCACATCAGTATTTTGAAATCCGGCAAGGCCCAGGACAAAGCGGCAGCAGCCTACTGGCTCGGTCAGCAACATGTCGCAGCAGCTTCGGCAGTACAATCCCTGGTTGATTTGCTGGGTGATACAAATGAAGTGGACCCCATCCGCTACCGTTCCAATCCTTTCCCGGGGAAGATGACGGTGGGTGAAGAAGCGGCCGCAGCGCTGGTTAATATTGGCCATCCTTCCATTGACGCGCTCATTCGCGTGTTGAGGAACTCTCCTCTGGCGGAAGCGCGGAAGAACGCTGCGTGGGCGCTGGGCGCGCTGCATGACACGGGTGCAACCACCCAGATATAAGCAATCGGGAATTCATCTGCAGTGACGTGAATGCGTAAAGCGCATTCAGGCATTCGTGTCAGCAGAAGCTGAAGGCTGAAGGCTGAAGAAGGAAAAGATGGAAACTTTGGTTCAGGACATTCGTTATGGTCTGCGTACGCTGGCGAAGAATCCGGTGTTTACGATTGTCGCGGTGCTCACGCTGGGACTCGGCATCGGCGCCAATACCGCCATTTTCACGCTGATCAACGCCGTCCTGTTGAAGACATTACCGGTGAGCGATCCTCAGGCGCTGGTTGTGGTGGGAGATCCCTCTGTGGCTCACAGCAGGAGTGTGGGTACTCCTACAACGGACATCTTTTCTTACCCGCTCTACCGCGATCTGCGAGATCAAAACAACGTTTTTTCCGGCATGACCGCTTCCGGTGAAGAGCACCGCGGCACCGTGGAAACCGCAAACGCCGGTCTGGTCACCGATGATGCGCTGGTAAATCTGGTATCAGGTAATTATTTTTCCGTGCTTGGCGTGGCTCCATTTTCCGGCCGCATGCTGGTTGCTCAGGATGACATTGCCAAATCTTCGAATCCTGTAGCTGTTGTCAGTTACGAGTTCTGGATGCGCAAGCTGGCGGCGGATCCAGCCATTGTCGGCCAGACCATACGGCTCAACAAATATCCCTATACCGTGGTTGGGATCGCGGCGCCAGGATTTTTCGGAGACACAGTTGGCGACAAGCAGGACTTCTGGGTGCCCATCAGTATGCAGCCGCAAATCATGCCTGGACGCCCGTGGCTCGACGATTTTCGCGCCTCATGGCTGCGCGTGATAGCCCGTTTGAAACCAGGTGTGAGCCGAAGCCAGGCCGAAGCCAACATGAACTTGCTCTTTCGCCAGTGGCTGCAGGGACCGGAGGGTCGCAAGCTCGATCCCAGCGATCAGGAGGCGCTCAAGAACACTAACGTTTCGGTGGTTGCGGGAGGTCGGGGTCTTTCAACTTTGCGTGAGGAGTTCTTTCATCCGCTCATTCTTCTTATGGCGATTGTGGGGCTGGTTTTGTTAATCGCCTGCGTCAATGTGGCCAATCTCATGCTGGCGCGTGCCAGCGCCCGGCAAAAAGAGGTTGCTGTGCGTCTGGCCATTGGCGCCACGCGGAGCCGTTTGATTCGCCAGCTTCTCACTGAGAGTTTGATCCTTGCATTCGCCGGAGGCATCGCCGGATTAATTATGGCGCGCTGGGGTACAGACGCTCTTTTGAAACTCGCTATAGGTGCGCGCGGCTCTGAGGCATTCTCCAGCGCCCCAGACTGGCGGGTGCTGGCTTTCACTGCTTGCGCCTGCCTGGTGACCGGCCTGCTCTTTGGAATGGTTCCGGCGTTCCGTGCCGCCAAAGTTGCGGTTGCCCCTACGCTGAAGGAGAGCACCACAGCGCAACCAGTTTCCGGGCGATTTCCCATTGGCAAGCTGCTGGTTGTATCCCAGGTTGCGGTTTGCCTGCTAGTGCTGTTTGCCGCTGGGTTGCTGGTGCGCAGCCTGAAAAATCTTAGAGATCTTGATCTGGGCTACAGTCGAGATCACGTTCTAATGGCGCTGGCGGATCCAGTATCAGCTGGCTATAAAGAGGCTCAGATCACCAACTATGAACGCGAGATGAGTACTCAGCTCAGCGCGCTTCCCGGAGTGCGCAGCGTGACTGCTTCAGAGAACGGATTGTTCAGCGGAACTGAGTCCGCCGACACAATGAAAATCGAGGGCTACACCCCTGCACGTGACCGGGACAAGGTGGTGTATTGGGACCAGGTAGGCGACAATTACTTTCATGCTCTCGGCATACCTCTTTTGGCTGGACGCGATTTCGGCCCGCAAGACACTCCCACCTCGCTGAGGGTGGCCGTCATCAATGAAACCATGTCGAAGTTCTACTTCGGCAATTCGAATCCTATTGGGCACAAAATCTGGATCGACGACGAGAAGCATAAGGACAAGCCGATCGAAATAGTCGGCGAGGTCCGTGATGTACGCGACCACAGCTTACGCGGGCCGGTGCAGCGCCGTTTCTACATCCCCACGGCTCAACCTATGGACAAGCTTTATGCGGTCAATTTCGAAATACAGACAGCAGGGAAGCCAGAGGAAATGATAGAACCAGTCCGCAAGACATTTGCGGCAGTGGATGCAAACGTACCGGTGACCCGCCTGCGCAGCCTGAGCGCGCTGGTTGATTCCTCCATCTCCAGAGATATTCTTGTGGCACGGCTTTCCACGTTCTTTGGTCTTTTGGCGCTGTTGCTTGCTTCCATTGGGTTATACGGCGTCATGTCTTACACGGTGAGCCGGCGCACGCGCGAGATTGGTGTGCGCATGGCCCTGGGAGCTCACAAGGCGCAGGTCCTGCGAATGGTGCTGCAGGAGGCAATGAATCTGGTTGTGCTCGGGATCATCATCGGCATCCCGGTGGCTTTTCTGCTGACGCGCGTGTTCAGTTCCATGCTCTTTGGCTTGAGCTCCGCTGATCCCGTTTCCATGTTGATCGTTGTTGCTGTTCTGGGGGGAGTCGCGTGTGTCGCAGGACTGATTCCCGCTCGTCGTGCCACCAAAGTGGATCCCTTGGTTGCGCTGCGGTATGAGTGACGAGGAACTCACGAAATGATGGGAAATATTATCCAGGACGTGCGATACGGCCTGCGCGTGTTGCGGAAGGCGCCCGCTTTCACTGCGGTTGCAGTGATCACTCTGGCTCTGGGAATTGGGGCGAATGCCGCGATGTTCTCGGTGTTCAGCGCTTTCCTCCTGCGGCCGTTGCCATTTCGTGATCCTGATCGACTGGTTGCGCTGTGGGACAAACGCCCTGAAATGGGAACCAGCTTTGGCGGCTTATTCTTGTCGCCGATTACTCACTACCGGACGCTCCTGGAACAATCTCACACGCTTCAGCAAGTGGCTGCTTTTGGAAACTATCAGCCACGGGTGGCTGGTTCATCAGGGACTACCAAGATTAAAGCCATCAAATGCAGCGCGAACCTTCTCGATTTACTTGGTTTCAGCGTAGCCGCAGGCCGCAATTTTTCAGCCGACGAAACTATGCCGGGCCAGAACAATGTGGCCGTGATTACGGATGGCTATGCAGTGGATCATTTTGGGTCTGCAAAGGCGGCCGTTGGCAAGTCACTCACGCTGGACGGAGCGGCTCATATGGTAGTGGGGGTTCTGCCGAAGAACTTCCGCATGCCCAATCTCATGGAAGGAGAAATGCGGCTCAATCCTCAGCTGCTGCTGCCTCTTGATACCTCTGCAACAGCAGCGGCCAGGCCGGGATCATTTGTAAGTATGATCGCCCGGGTGAAGCCGAACTTCACTTTGGATCAGGTTCGCTCCGATATTGACATTATTGCCCAGCAATTTCGCAAAGAGGATTTGCGGGGCTTGACTCCAGTCACAGGAATTAGTGTTCTCTCTTTGCGATCAGAAGATCGGAGCCCGGATTCAACCAAACGTCTCCTCATTTTTCAGGCGGCCGTCGGCTTTATCCTGCTGATCGCATGCGCCAATATTGCGAACTTGCTGCTGGCCCGCGCCACAGAAAGAAAAAAGGAAGTCGCTGTACGCCTGGCACTTGGCGCCTCACGGCGGCGGATTGTGGCTCAGATGCTCACTGAAAGCCTCACTCTCGGCATCCTCGGCAGTTTTGCGGGTCTGCTGCTGGCTCACTGGCTCATTGTCTTGATTGTCACCATGGGACCGGGAGATTTTCTTGAAGGCCACCATCCTTCCCTTGATCCGCGGGTACTCCTTTTCACCATTGCCGCTACTATGGTCGCGAGTGTTTTATTTGGCATTGTCCCGGCCCTGCACACCTTGCGGCAGAAAATCCATGAAGCGCTGGCTCAGACAGGACGGTCCCTAGCCGGACAAGGGAACCGGACCCGCTCCATTCTTGTAATCTGCGAACTTTCTCTTGCGCTTATGTTGCTGGTGGGAGCGGGCCTGCTGATCAGGACGCTGCGCGCGGTGCATGGCGTGGATCCGGGCTTCCAGCCGGAGCACCTGCTAACGGCAGTTGTCCAACTGCCGCCGGACAAATACAAGGTTGACGAAAAGAATGGAGATGCTGGCAAGTTGTCAGCCTTTTCGAATGAACTGCTCTCCCGTGTACGCGCCCTTCCCGGCGTAAAGTCGGCGACCGTTTCAGGTTCGCTGCCAATGAGCATGATTGAGTTGTCAACCTTTCATTTGGAAGGCCAGTCAGAGGCAGATCAACGCAGCGCTGATATGACGAGCGTTCGTGATGATTACTTCAAGACCATGGGAACTCCCATTGTGAAAGGACGGAGTTTCAGCCGCCAAGATCTGGAGCAAAAAAGCAAAGTCATTGTTATGAGTGAATTGATGGCCAAGACTCTCTGGCCCAATCAGGATGCCATCGGGCGCAGAATCATTACTGGCAGCAAGAGCGATGATGCCTACACTGTCATTGGCATAGCTCGGGACACCCACGATCTGGGTCTTGACGCGCCGCCGGAAGGCACCATTTATCGAATCGGTGCACCGCAAAATCTGATCTTGATTTTGCGCACAGCCGGCGACCCCACGTTGCTTGCCAGGCCACTGCGGGAACAGATTGCTGCAGTGGATCAAGATGTTCCTGTAACTGATATTCGCCCTATGCAGGAATTAGTTGAGAGCTCGCTCCAGAATCGCCGTTTTCAAATGTGGATGTTCGTAGTGTTTGCAGGACTGGCCCTGGGACTTGCTGCCGTGGGACTTTATGGACTTCTGTCCTACATTGTGAGCGCACGGACGCGCGAAATCGGGATTCGTATGGCGCTTGGCGCCCAGATCACAGATGTCCTACGGATGGTGATCAAACAAGGCCTGGTTCTTGCGGGCCTGGGAGCGCTGATTGGATTGGCAGCCGCTGGAGCGCTTTCCCGGCTGATGGCAAATTTCGTATTTGGAGTGAAAACCATTGACCCGCTGACCTATGTTGCAACTGCAGCCACCCTGGTTTTGGTGGCTGTTTGCGCATGCTACATTCCAGCTCGAAGGGCCGCCAAGGTAGATCCAATGGTGGCTTTACGCTGTGAATGAGACAATGAAAGCAGATTGAGCGACTATTTGCTGCGAAATCACTTGAGGACGAGACTTTGATTCAACTTCATAACGTCGAAAAAACCGTGAAAAGCCCGGCTGGAATGGTGTGGCTGCTCCGCCGCATCAACCTGAACATAAAAGAAGGCGAGTTCGTGACGATTATGGGGCCATCGGGCGCGGGAAAGACCACGCTTCTGAGCATCGTCGGCATGCTGGATGACGGGTGGGCCGGTGAGTACACGTTTGCTGAACAGCTTGTGCACAAGTTGGATCGTAAGAAACGCGCGGACTTGAACCGGCGCTATATCGGGTTCGTGTTCCAAAGCTATCACCTGCTGGACAACCTGACCGTGCAGGAAAATATTGATGTCCCTCTGAGCTACCGGGACATTCCGCGCGCGCAGAGGGCTTCCATGGTGGCGGACATCCTCGACCGTTTCCAGATTGTCGGAAAGAAGGACCTGTATCCCAACCAGCTCTCCGGAGGACAGCAGCAGTTGGTGGGAGTGGCCCGCGCAGTCGCCGGCAATCCAAAGCTGATTCTGGCTGACGAACCTACGGGCAATCTCCATTCTGCGCAGGCAAAAGAAATCATGGAGCTGTTTAAGAAATTGAACGATCAGGGTACGACCATTATTCAGGTTACACACTCTGAGGCGAATGCCGCTTATGGGAATCGCGTGATCCAACTCAAGGATGGCTGGATCGTGGAAGACTCGGCGGCAACGCCCGGCAGCGCTACTGCCTGAAGTCACTAATTGTGGAGAGAGCGGTGCCAACCAAAGTTCAGGAAATCGAAACCACAGCAACAGCAGCGCCAAAAGCCGAGCCCGCGCGAGTCCTCATTGCGGACGATCAGGCCGACGTTCGCGAAGCGTTGCGGCTTCTGCTCAAGGCTGAAGGCTACAAAACTGAGACGGTCAACAGTCCCAACGCTGCGCTAGAGGCGATTCAGAGCGGAGAATTCGATGTCGTGCTGATGGACTTGAATTATCAGCGTGACACCACGTCCGGCCAGGAAGGGATTGATCTGCTGTCACGCGTGCAGGCCATGGATAGCCGCTTGCCCGTAGTTATGATGACGGCCTGGGGGAGCGTTGAGTTGGCGGTGGAGGCCATGCGTCGAGGCGCGCGGGATTTCATCCAGAAGCCATGGGACAATGCCCGCCTGCTCTCGATTCTTCGCACTCAGGTGGACTTGCACAGGACCATGCGGCGAGCCGAAAGGCTGGAAGCGGAAAACAGTCTCTTGCGAGCACAGAATCGGCCAGTATTCATCGCGCAGTCCAAAGCTATGGAGCCGTTGTTGACGTTGATCAGCCGTATCGGCCCCAGCGATGCGAATGTGCTTATCACGGGCGAACACGGTACGGGAAAGGAAGTGGTGGCGCTGACACTTCACGCCATGTCTTCGCGCAGCAGCCGGCCGATGATTACGGTGAATACAGGCGGACTGCCGGAGGGAACGTTTGAGAGCGAGCTCTTTGGCCATGTCAAAGGAGCTTTCACGGATGCGCGTTCGGACAGGGTAGGGCGTTTCGAACTCGCGGATCACGGCACGCTCTTTCTTGACGAGATTGCCAACGTTCCTCTCAAGCAACAGGCCAAGCTGCTGCGGGTACTGGAAACAGGAGAAATGGAGCGGGTTGGTTCCTCCAAGACGCATAAAGCGGACGTGCGTGTAGTCTCTGCCACCAATGCCGATCTGAAGATTGAAAGCGCTGAAGGCCGCTTTCGTTCAGATCTCTTGTTCCGGCTCAACACGGTGGAACTGCACATTCCGCCATTGCGCGAGCGAAAAGAAGATATCCCTCTGCTTGCCGCACACTTTCTCAGCACTTACGCACAACGCTATCGCAAGCCAGTGAGAGGGTTTGATCCGGCAGCGATGCAGAGAATGCTGGACCACCCGTGGCCCGGAAACGTAAGGGAACTTGATCACGCCACCGAGCGCGCCGTCCTGATCACAACCAGCGAGCAGATCCAGTCCGGCGACCTGGGCCTGGAGAGTGAACGCGCTGGTTCGGCGAAGATCGAGGACATGAGCCTGGAAGAAGTGGAAAGCCTTTTGATCAAGAAAGCACTTACGCGCCATTCCGGTAATATCAGTCATGCAGCGGAGGCGCTTGGCTTAAGCCGCAGCGCTCTTTATCGCCGCATGCAAAAGTATGGCGTCTGATCCGCTTCATCCGTTCAGCTCGGTATCACTCACAACTGGCCCGCCTGCGCGGAGCAAGCTGAACTTTGATGCCCGGATCACCCTGATGACCTTGCTGATCAGCGCCCCGGGTGTGGTGGTGGCGGAAGTTTTCCTCTGGCTCAGCGGTCACTCGGTGGAGTTCAAATGGACCATAACTTTGATTCTGGCATTGGCCTGGCTGATTGGCACTTCTGCGTTGCATGGCCAGGTGATTCGTCCGCTTCAGACCCTTTCCAACATGGTGGCAGCCATTCGCGAAGATGATTTTTCTTTCCGCCTGCGTGGCGGCAGCCGCGAGGATTCGCTCGCCGATCTCATCTATGAAATCAATGCTCTTGCCACCCGCCTGCAACAGCAAAAAGTGAGCGCCCTGGAAGCAACGGCGTTGCTCAAAAAAGTCCTGATGGAAATTGATGTTGCGGTTTTTACCTTTGATCAGCGGCAGCATTTAACCATTGTGAATCGTGCTGGAGAGCAACTGATGGGAAGGATTGCTCCGCGGATGTTAGGCCGTACGGCCCAGGAACTTGGGCTGTCAGAGTTTTTGCAGTCCATCGAACCGCAAACCGTGCAGATGACTTTTCCGGGAAAGCACGGCCGCTGGGCCATCAGCCACACCAGTTTTCGCGAAAACGGGGTGCCTCACCAGTTGCTGATTGTCTCTGACCTCAGCCGCGCCTTGCGCGAAGAGGAACGCCAGGCGTGGCAGAGATTGATTCGCGTGCTCGGACATGAGCTCAACAATTCATTGGCGCCGATTAAATCCATTGCTGGAACACTGGCATCGCTCACGTTGCGAGCCTCAATGCCCGAAGATGTCACAGAAGACATGCGGCAAGGATTGCGCGTAATTGAAAATCGCGTGGAATCGCTCAACCGGTTTATGCAGGCTTATACCCAACTGGCCCGCATGCCGGCTCCCACCCGCACAAAAATTGAGATTAATCCGCTCGTGCAAAGGGTGGCGTCTCTGGAGAGACGCCTTAACGTGAAGACGATCGAAGGTCCTCGTGTGACGATTGATGCTGATCCAGACCAGCTTGAGCAGGTGCTCATCAACTTGATCCGTAATGCTGTGGACGCGTCCCTTGATTCTTCACTCAAACAGGCGGGGTCAGTAGAAGTAGGCTGGCGCGCCAACGCGCGCAGCGTGGAAATTTTCATTCGTGACGAGGGGCCAGGGCTCCTCAACAGCGATAATCTTTTTGTTCCGTTCTTCACCACCAAGCACGGCGGAAGCGGCATCGGGCTCACTCTGAGCCGTCAGATTGCTGAAGCGCATGGTGGCGTTCTGCAACTCTCCAACCGCTCTGACCGAACCGGTTGCGAGGCGGTGGTCGCTCTGCCTGTCTCTTATGACGTGCCGTTTGTTTAATCCTGAGGCTGGGAACGCGATATCATGTTGAAAGCGAATGGAACAAGATCTGCACAATCTCAGAGATGACATGATCGCTTTTATTGAAGGTCATGGTCTGCGCCGCTTCAACGCGTACGTGGGTGAGGATGTGGCTACCGTCCCCTGGGCCACGGATGAAGACCACCCCGACAGCTGGAAAGATTTTGTCGAACTGGCCAAAGCTTCCGGTGTCAGCTTTGTCACCATGAGCTTCGTTGAACTGGAGAAGGAAGATGTTGATCTGTTGCTGAACCGGCTCCAGGAAATCGAATACATGAGCGAAGAAGACGTGGACGAGGCCCGCTGGCTCCGCGAATTCGTCGGCAGGGTAGGCCTGATTCAACTCGGCTTCCCCTGCCAGGGCGTCATGTTTACCTACGAGCTGTCGACTGAGTGGTATGAATCCTATCAGCGGCTCGAAGATGCAGCCGATGATTACGATGGCATCCTGATCGACGATACCGACCAGGACGAAGACTAGCGCCCCCTCAATGCGTTGGACCTATCTCACGCCCGAAATTGCCGTAGCAGAACAGCTCAAAAAAGAAGCAGGCATTTCTCCGCTCATGGCCCGCCTGCTGGCGCTTCGCGGAATCAACAGCCCTGCTCAGGCTGCTGCTTTCCTTTCTCCAGCGCTGTCTCAATTGCATTCACCGTACCTCATGCGAGGCATGGCCGAGGCCATCGAGCGCATCTGTGCCGCTATTGCCAACCGGGAATCAACGCTGATTTACGGCGATTACGACGTGGATGGAACAACGGCAGTAGTGATCCTGAAGACCGCGATCGAACTCTGCGGGGGAACAGCGGATTTCCATGTGCCGCATCGGATCAAGGAAGGCTATGGCATTAAGGAGGATGTGATTGAGCGCGCAGCGGCGGCGGGAGTCAAGCTGGTCATTAGCGTCGATACGGGCATTCGCGCGTTTCATGCAGCCGATACAGCGCGGCGCGTGGGCCTTGACCTGATTGTAACCGACCACCATCTGCCTGAAGCGCATGAAGGCGTGCCCAAAGCGCTGGCTGTTCTCAATCCCAACCAGCAGGGATGCGAGTATCCTTGCAAAGCGCTCTGCGGCGCAGGGGTAGCTTTCAAGATAGCTCAGGCGCTGTTTGCGCGGTTTAAAGACGAAGCTGAGCAGGGAAAGCTGATCCCGTCATTTCTGAAAATGGTGGCGATGGCGACGATTGCCGACGCCGTGCCGCTGGTGGACGAAAACAGAGTTATGGCTCGACTTGGGTTGGAGGGCTTGCGTAAACCGGTGAACGGAGGTCTGAAAGCGCTAATGGAAGTCTCAGGCCTGGCCGGACTTGGGCGGGCGCTATCTGCCAGCGATGTTGGCTTTCGGCTTGGGCCGCGCATCAACGCTGCGGGTCGAATGGACGTGGCGAAAGATGTGATCGAACTGTTTACTTGCAAAGATCCTGAACGCTGCCGGGAGATTGCGCAAAAGCTGGATCAGCTCAATAGCGAGCGCCAGAACGAGGAAGCTCGGATCGTGGCTGAAATCGAAGCTCAACTCGCCGCAGAGCCTGACCTCACAGGACACTTCTGCATGGTCTTTGACGGGGAAGGCTGGCATCGCGGCGTCGTGGGTATTGTGGCTTCGCGCGTCGTCGAAAAGACTGGGCGCCCGGCACTTGTCGTAGCCAGAGATGGAGAAGAGGCGCATGGGTCCGGCCGGTCAATTTCCGCGCTGCATCTGCTGGACGCTCTCGAATCCTGCCGCGATCTGTTTACCCGCTTTGGGGGGCATGCGCATGCTGTGGGATTTGCACTGCCCAGCGCACAGGTTGCAGAGTTAAAGTACCGCTTGAACCAATTCGCTCAGATGAAACTTACTCCAGACGACCTTGTTCCTGAGCTCTCGATTGATGGAGAACTTCCCTTAAGCGAAGTCACCCCTGATCTCCTCAAAGACTTGGCCCAGCTGGAGCCGTTTGGCCAAGGGAATCCTGAGCCGGTCTTCGCCGCCCTTAACGTCAATCTCCTGCTTCCGCCCCGAGTGATCAAAGACAAGCACATCAAATTGCGAGTCAAGCAGAAGACTAACGGCTTCAAGGAGAGCTTTAATTATGAAGCTATGGGCTGGAGGATGGCAGACAGGATGGCGGCTGAGAATCTGCAGCCCGGAGACCGGCTGGACTTGGTTTTCAAGGTGGCTATGAACTTCCATCCTGACTTTGGCGGACTGGAGCTGATGCTGGAAGACTTTAGAAAATTGGCGCCGGCTGCGATTCCTGTTTACAGCCGGTAGGCAGCAGTTTTATATTCCGCTTCATGACGGACAACATGGTTTTCTGTACTCAGTGCGGTGCGCAGAGCACCGGTGGAGCAGGATTTTGTCAAAAATGCGGTGCGCGTCTGGCGGGTACGGCAATGGCGCCACAACCTGCCGCACCTGCCGGCAGTTATGCGGTGGCAGCCGCGCCGATGACTCCGGTGATTCCTGTCCTGCCTGAGAGCTACTATGGTGGATTCTGGATCCGCGTAGCTGCTTATCTGATTGATGGATTGTTAGTGGGTGTTGTCACTGTTCCGATTTTTCTCCTCACTATATTTCCTGGTGTGGCCTCAGTGATCCACCAGGCTGAGAGCAATCAGGAGCCGGGCCCGGAGGTGATGGCTGCTCTTATTGGTTCGGTGGGCTTTTTCGCGCTCCTCGCATTTTGCGGACACTGGCTCTATGAAGCATTGTTGACCAGCTCTTCATGGCAGGGGACGATTGGCAAGCGGATCTTACGTCTGAAGGTAACTGACGACAGGGGAAACAGAATTGGCTTTGGCCGCTCAACTGCGCGGTTTTTCTCCAAGATCCTTTCGGGCTGGATAATGTATGTCGGCTTCATCATGGTCGCCTTCATGGAGCGCAAGCGCGGCCTGCATGATGTGATCTGCGGCACTCAGGTACTGCGCTACTAGCTCAGAGGTTTTAGCGGAAGCTTACCTTCCAGCAATGAAAGCGAGCTACTTAGAGGATCGGTGGAACAGCCTCTTCTAATCAGATGGGCTAAGTTCGGGGTGCTTTGGCTGTTCGTGTCTTGCGATGAGCCGGGCTCGATCAAGGTGAGAATCCTGCCAATGGTTTTCAGCAGTTCTTCTGGATTATCGGGGGACGCATGGAAATCGCTCTCGACTCTGGACTCGTCAACCCGTTCCAGGGACACAATCGGGGCGCGGCAATTGTTCCGGAAAACCCGAATCAACTCTTGCTTATCTTTGGTCGGTATTGAATGCCCCAGAATGAAAAGGTCGACCCCCGAACCCGCGCAGCACTCTAGCGCGTCGGTGAAGCCGAGAGCAGAGATGACGGTGTAGCCCGCCAGTTCCAGAAGCGTTCGGCGGGTCGCAAGCAAACTCACGTCATACGAAACAGAAAGTATGCGCTTGGACATGGCACAAGCCTCCAATTTCGACTGAGTAAAATATCAAATATCCCGATTGGTAAATCCTTAAATCGGAATGCTATTTTACTTTTTTTCAGGCGCTTATCCAAGCACCGAAACAGCCCCGCTCAATGCTCCGTATCTTGATGGGTCACATAGAATTACCTGGAGCTGATAGCTATTGCCAGGATGATTGCAACTGCAAAAATGAGAAACATGGCGCCTATGAAAGACCGTGTTCCCCACGCGAAACCATAAGGTCTGGACTTATCGCCCAGACCCTCTGCCAATGGCCCTGACTCTAGCAGCTTGTCATGTGAAGACGCTAATATCAAAAGCAGCAAGTGACTCATGGAAGTTTCCTCAGAAGCTAAACGTGAGCGCCGCGTTATAGCTTCTCGGCGTAACAAAATGAGTTCCGCTGAACGTGGACAGGAAGTTATAAAGCGCTTCCTTGTTCGTCAGATTGATCACGGTGAAGCGAACACCCCACTTATACCGGTCTCCGTGGAAGAGGTTGTCATGCCCTATTGCTGCATCGAAAAGATGACGAGGCGCAATGCGCGGCGGATTGTGATCATCATTTTCGGTTCCCGGCGCCGGAATGGAGACCCGTGTGGACCCCAACTGAGCGGGAGCGCAGGTGGTGAGTGGAGCGCTTAAGGACGGGAACTGGCTGCCGCAGAAGAGTCCCGCCTCCATCTGCTGGTCTGCGGTGAACCCGGTTAAGTCAACCGGCGTGTTGGCGTCAACTGCAAACGGCACTGCGCCCGCGACCAGGCCGCTGTCGTAGCGCCAGTTCCATCCAATCCAGGGGCCGCGTTTTCCCATCTGATATTGCAGATGTGTGGTCTGGTTGAAAGCTTCGTCATGATCGATCCGGAACGGCAGTCCGCTCTGCCCCACCGTCACTCCCAATCCTCCGATCTGTGGTGGAAAAAAACGCGCACTCACGCTTGAGAAAACAAACAAGGCAGTAAACCCGTGATAGCTCGGCACGCTAACGCGGCCGGCCCAGGCGGGAATCTTGGAGTTGTGCCACTCGATGGGAAACGTGAGCGGCGTTGCGCCCAGAACACTGAAGTCGTAAGCGTTGTGGGTGTACTTGGTGATGTACTCACCTGAGAACACCAGGTATTTTCCGAATGCCTGTTCGAGTCCTGCATGAAACTCATTGCGCCATCCTGGACTGAAGCTGGCCGGTACGCAGGGCACAAGCGCGGCAATCACCGCGAAATTGCACCCTGTGGCGGAAATGATCAGGTTCTCATTGAATGGCGTTTCCAGAACGCGCGCGTAAGAGGCCCGGAGCACCGTACCCGTAGACTTGATGTTGTAAGAGATTCCAACGCGCGGCTCCAGCTCTTGGTGAGTGGAGAACCCGTTGTAGAAATCTCCTCTTAAGCCAACGTTGAACGTCCAGTTGCCTTTGCTGATGGCGTCCTGAATGTAGAGCGCCGTCTCTTTGATATCGCTATTTCCACGGAAAGGAAACAACGTACTCGCTCCGCCTCCGCAGTTGTCTCCCGGAGCAGGCGTGGGACGGCTCAGGTCAAAGCAGCCCAGGAACGCCTGAAATGGTGTGGCTGTCACTGCCGGATTGGATCCGTTATTTGGGGCCAATCCCGCTCCCCCACACTGCGAGGGATCTGTGAAGCCGGGAACTGGCGCTCCAGTCGAATCAGTACAGGGAGCATTCAGTGAGGGATCAACAATCCCGAAGTTGTCATGCTCGCTCAGGAAGAAATGCTGGTAATTGATCCCGACCTTGAGGTTGTGCGCGCCCTTGACGTAGGAGAGGTCTGAACGCACCCCCGCGTTGGTCAGCTTGCGAATCTGGGAAAACGTCTCCTGCTGCAGCGGCCCGAAGTCGGCGAAGGGATTGGCACTGGGATAGTAGTTGTATTGATCGTGGCGAACGTACGCGCCCAGCGTAAAAACAGTATTCGCATTCAACAGCCGCGTCCATGACGGAGAAAAGTTGAACGTCCGGATCTGCGACCGCTGGTCCTGAGCCCCCACCGGATTGCCAAGTACCGGATCGACAACTCCCACATTCAGGTTGTCGAATGAATTCGGCGTCTGGAACCAGGAGCGTGTAAATCCCAGGTTCACATGCACTGAATCCTTGTCCGAAAGCTGAAAATCAACGCGATCAAATACGTTCTGTTGATTTCCCTTGTCATGGATGGCCTGAAATTCCGGGGGATCAAGGAACCTGCCTGTATTCAGGCCGCTCAACGCGATAAAGTTGCCCCAGTTCTGGCCGCCATATCCCAGGTTAAACGAGAGATTGGAAGTTCCAAAGCTTCCGTAGGAGGTGGTCACGCTGCCCTTGGGAGACGTAAGCCCCTGTCCTGAGCGTGTGGTCACATCAATCACAACGCTGGTCTTGTCACCGTATTCCGCCGGCGGCGCGCCTGAAATCACTTCCATTGACTGGATTGAATCCAGCGGGATCTGGTTGGAGAAAACCTTGCTTTGCTGGTCAGTGATTGGCTGCCCGTCAACGGAAAATGAATTTTCAGCGTGGTCGCCAAGGCCGTGAAACAGGCCATTGGAATCGGCGGCGATGCCGGGTGTCGTAAGCGTTACCAGCGAGCTCACATCAGATGAAGTACTCTCCAGCGGCATCTTGGAGAAAAGGTTGCGGTCTACGTCCGTGTGAAACGTGGGATCAGTTTCGATTAGATCTGCGCCACCGGCTTCTACGGTTACTGTTTCGCTTGCCCCAGTGACTTTCAATGCGATGCTGAGGCTCACCGGGACCACCGAACGCACGTCTACGTCCTGGGCAAACGGTGAAAATCCTTTGCCTGTGACGGTCAGATGATAGGGATTGAAGGGCACGTTGGGAATGCTGAAGTGCCCTGTATCGTCGGTCTGTACGCTGCGGTCGAACCCGGTGACCGGATTGTGAATCTCCACGGTCAAACCTGGAACAACTGCGTTGGTCTGGTCGGTGACCGTTCCCTGAATGGTACTGAAGGTCTGGGCGGACGCCTGAAACCCGAGCACGAAAACCGCGATCAGCAAGAGAGCTGCAAATAGCAAAATGCCTTTGAAAGACATGGCATTACTCCTCCAAGAGTCGAGTGGGTAGTTATTCAGTTTTTGGTTTTGGAGAAGAAGGCTTATGCCAAGGGAGGAGGCCGGGAGAAAAGCGTGAAGACATCAAATGACGCTATGGCGTCTGTCTCTTCAGAAAGAGTGATAAATACAACAGTGCGATAAACCGTGTACAGCAGCACAACCACGATCGCAATGGCAGTGGCGGTTGCAACCTGGCAGAAAGGGCAGTCCTTAAGATCGTCAGTTCCTCTGGAATCAATGTGCAGGGCCTGCACCGCGGTGGAGAGCAGAACAAGTAACAGACAAAACGCGATCAGGCACTTAACAGCCGTTGGTCGATTCGCCAGATTTGCCCGAAACTGTCTCACTGTTTAGATCTCCAGCCGGAACCAGAGCACTGGCATCATAGCACGGAAAATGTCAACAGAAGCTGGACCCGTATGGTCAACCGCCAGCGCTGAACCTCCGCGTCGAAATCAGCGCCGGTTCCGTTTGCAGTTGGGGCTATATCACCTCAGGGTACTGGTTTACAGCGTCAAACCTCGTTTGCCCATCCTGAGGTTCAATGAGGTTCAATATAGAGATCACTCGCAATGTCACCAACAGTAGGACAAAGTAGGGCGTTACAAGCCGCGCGGAGGAGTGCTGGGCGCCCCGATTTTGGATGGGCCAGGGGGTGATCCTGCCGCCCGGCTCGCCTTGGGACTCAAGGCAAGAATTCCTCTATATTGATTACATCAGCTTGGATACGCTTATTTACGGAGCTGGTAACCGCAATCAGCTCCAGATAAAGCTTCTGGATGCCAAAAGTTTAGGAAGAGAAGACACTCAAATACAGCTATCGACTGCGCGGCGGCTCGTGAGCGGCTGCCCCGGGAGGATATGTAGCACCATCCCGCTGGCCTGGCGGTCCTTCATTCTTCTCAAAGAACACGTGCAGATCGCCGACAAAGGCTGCAACGGATACAACGAGGGAGCCGGCCAAGCCGACGAAGAAAATCCATTCCAGGATGCGCGCCACATGAATGAAGAGCATGGGAAAATACCCTTCTCTTATCTTCAGGCAGACGCGCGTAAAGAAGTCATAAAGAGTCCGCAAACAATGCGTAAAGATGTCATTGCGGATCAAAGCGGTAGCCGATCCACGGCTCGGTTTTCAGGTATCTGGGCGCACGTGGATCTGCTTCCAGCTTCTTGCGTAAGTTGCCGATAAACACACGCAGATACTCCGGCTGCTCCGCACTTCCGCTGCCCCAGATTGCGGAGAGGATGGCTCGATGCCTCAGCACCTTTCCCCGATTGGCAACGAAGAACTGAATCAGCTCAAATTCCTTAGGCGTAAGATGAACAGCCTTGCCTTCCACCTCCACGCGGCGCTGCTGCGGATCAATTTTGAAATTCCCCACCTCGATTCCTGTTTCGCTCTCCAGCGGCGGAGCGGTGCGGCGCAAAAGCGCGCGTACCCGGGCATTGAGCTCCGCCATGCCGAATGGCTTGGTGACAAAATCGTCGGCGCCCAGGTCAAGCGCCCTCACCTTCGTCGGCTCGTCTTCACTCACCGAGAGCACCAGAATTGGGACTTCGCTCAGCTGGCGAATCCGGGAACACAGTTCCAGTCCGCCAAAGCCGGGCATGGAAAGATCTGTAATGACCAGATCAGGCGGCCAGGCACGGAAAGTTTCCAGCCCGGAGCGGCCGTCATTGGCAACGCGCACCTGGTAACCGGCCGACTCCAGCCCCCGTCGTAGCACGCGGGTGATCTGAGCCTCATCGTCGACTACCAGAATTTTGTTTTGATTCTCTCCCATCCGTCATCGCACCCCTTGCGCGGGAATTTCGAATTGCAGGCGCGTACCCTGGCCATCCACGCCGCTCTCGATCCAGATTCGTCCCCTATGCGCGTGCACGATCCCGTGAGCGATTGCCAGCCCCACTCCGAAACCCGGCTGCGCTCCCGCGCGGAAAAATCTCTGAAATACCTGGTTGCGCAACTCCGGAGCAATTCCCCGGCCGCGGTCGGATACGGCAAACAGAATGGAATGGTTCCAGTTCCGGCTCACGTTCACTCCGATCGGGGCGCCCGCACCTGAGTACTTGGCTGCATTCTCAATAATTGTGAACAGCACCTGCGAGATCAGCCGCGGGTCCACCTCAAGCGGCGGAAGGCCAGCCTCAATTTTCACGTTTACGGTGTGCTCCTTCAGCAGCGGGCCAGCGCGAAGCAGAGCGTCCTCCACCACTTCCTCGGCAGAAACGCTGCGGCTTTGCAGCGTCAACTGCCCGGCCTCGAGCCGCGCCAGGTCCATCATGCCTTGGATGAAATGATTGAGACGGTCGGCTTCCTCATCAATCACTTCTTCCAGTTCCTCTCGGACTTCACTTGGCAGATTGCCGCCACGCAGGGTCGTGATGGCAGCCTTGATTGAGGTAAGCGGGGTTCGCAGATCATGCGTCACCGCGTCGAGAAGAGCGGTCTTAAGCTGTTCACTGCGCTGCAGCTCTTCCGCCTGCGTGACACGCTTCTCCAAGCGCGAGGAGAGCTGGCCCACCAGAACCGCGGTCAGCACAAACACCACGAACGCCACCACATCTTCCGTCCGCTGAATGCGAAGCGTATAAAACGGCCCGATGAAAAAATAATTGAACGAAAGACCAGCCACAATCGAGACGTACAGCGCCGGGCCTCTGCCCGAGCGCACCGCCACAAGGATTACCAGCAGCACCAGCGTCAGCGCGACAGATGTCTGGTTCATGTGTAGGCGCAATGCTTCTAGCGCCGCCACCAGTATGGAAAGGGCAAACGTCGCGACGACATAGTCGCGGAACATGACTCGATTCCATCTCACGGGCTCATTGTAGGCTCAATGGCAGTCAACAGGAGCCTGGAAACCGTTAGGGCTCCCATTCCGTTAGTCACCGGAGTTGCTGCTGGTGAAGCGAACTCTCCCGGAAGGAACCCAGCCTTGTATCAATGAGAAATGTTCCGTGCAAAGGTATGATTAAGGCAGATGCCTCTTGATCCAAAGCGCCTGAGAAAGCTTTTCGCTGCAGGAGCAATCCTGGCGGTGCTTGTGGCCGCATTTTTTTACCTTCGGGGTATTCTGAAGAGCGGCCCCATTACGGCGCTTCCCAAAAGCAATCCACCTAACGTTGAAAAAAGTGGCAAAGGATTCACCTTCTCGCAATCGGAAGGAGGGAAGACGCTGTTCACAATCCGCGCCGCCAGCTTTCAACAATACAAAGAGGGTGGCAAGGCTGAGCTACACGATGTGAGCATCATCGTTTACGGCAGGGAGGAAGATCGGTCTGACCAAATTTACGGTTCAGATTTCTCCTACGACCAAAAAACCGGCGACATCACGGCGCAAGGCGAAGTCCACATTGATCTGGATGCAAACTCAACGGGAACATCCCAATCTGATCAGCCTCCCACGCAGGAAACCAAAAATGTAATTCACGTGAAAACAAGCGATCTCACCTTCAATAAGACCAGCGGGATTGCGCGCACTGACCAGAAAATTGAATTTCGTATTCCGGAGGCCACAGGGTCGGCTGTGGGAGCAATCTACGACTCACACAAAAGCGTACTTACATTGCGCTCGGCCGTAAAAATAAACAGCCTGGAAAAGCCGGGATCCAGCCTGGCGGCGCAGAGCGCCGCCATCAGCAAAGCACCTCGGACAATCGTGCTCTATGACGCCCATTTAGAACAACCGCCGCGCACCATCACTGCCCAAAAGCTTTCCCTGTTCCTGAACGATGACAATTTAGTTGAGCGAATTATCGGTACAGGAAACGTTGAGGCTTCTGCCACCGGGCCGCGCGGGTTTGAAATGGCCGCACCGCAGGGAGAAGTAGTGATGGTGGGGAACAATGTTCCCAAGTCAGGAACTCTTTCCGGAGGAGTCACGTTTCAGACGCGTACCGACGCCCCGGCCCAGGGCAAGGCTGGACGTGTCCTGGTCTCATTCCGTCCGAACGGAACTGTGAGCAAAGCCCGTGCGGAAGATGCAGTGGACCTTACGCAGGGCACAGCCGCCAAATCGCAGCAGGTTAAGGCTCCGGCCCTTGATCTATTTGTAAAACCGGGAAATATTCTGGAAAAAGCCATCACATCCAGTGGCCCTGCCCAGATTATCTTTCATGAAACAGCGGCAAAAACCACGACCACCACGATCAGCGCTGGCGAATTTCAGGCACAGTTCAAGAACAAAAATCGGCTGGCATCGGTCTTCGGCAGTCCTGATGCTTCCATTGTGTCTGTAACCCCGGGTCAACCGGAGCGCACGGCAAAAAGCCATAACATCACAGCGACGTTTGACGATAAAGGTCAGATTGCGGCGGCTGATCTGGTTGGGGACTTTCATTACCAGGAAGGCCAGAGGACGGCTACGGCGGACCGGGCCCACTACAATCCTGCCGACGAGAGCTTCACTCTTACCGGTTCGCCTCGAATCGTGGATTCAGGCATGGCCATAACGGCCAACTCTGCTCATTTCAGCCGTAAGACAGGTAATGCACTGGCCCGAGGCGATGTGAAGACCACCTACAATGACGTGAAACCGCAACCCGGAGGCGCGATGCTGGCCTCAGGAGAGCCTGTACACGTGACAGGGACCTCGGTTACGGCCAGCCAGGGCGGTGGAACTGCTCATTACACTGCTGCTCGGCTTTGGCAGGGGCAAAACATAGTAGAAGCTCCCAGTCTGACGTTTGATAAACCCCATCGCAGCCTGCAGGCCCAGGCCGACCGGACAGGCCGGGTGACTTCGGTCTTTGTCTCTCCTCAAAAAAATGGAAGTTCCACGCCTGTAAACGTGGTTTCTGACCGGCTCTCCTACGTGGATTCAGAGCGTAAGGCCGTTTTCAGCGGCAATGTACGCCTGCGGGGCCAGGATTTTACCATGACCGCCGCCACGGTACAGGTACTGCTTGCAGCTCGTGATCAAGCTGCAAATAAGAACGGAAACCAACTGGATCGTATTGCTGCCCAAGGAGATATCCTGATTCAGCAGCCTGGCCGCAAAGCCCAAGGTAACCAGCTGGTTTATACGGCACAGGAACAGAAATTTGTGCTTACAGGCGCGCCGGACAAAAAGCCTAGCATTTTTGATGCCGAACACGGCCAAATCTCAGGCAATTCATTGACTTTTTTTACTCACGATGGTAGGGTGCTGATAGGTAGTGGAGAAACCTCCCGCAGCCTAAGCCCATCAAGGATTCGAGACGCGAGCAGGAAGTAATGCAAACCCTGGCTACGGACGACATCGCGAAATCGTACCGCGGTCGCAGGGTGGTCAACGGCGTCAGTCTTCACATCAATCAAGCTGAGGTAGTAGGCCTGCTCGGCCCCAACGGTGCAGGGAAAACAACTACTTTTTACATGACAGTGGGCCTGGTGCCTCCGGATAGCGGAAGGGTGCTGGTAGACGGCGAAGAAATTACGTCAGTGCCCATGTATGTGCGGGCGCGTGACTACGGGATCAGCTACCTGCCTCAGGAACCCTCGGTTTTTCGCAAGCTGACGGTGGAAGAGAACATCATGGCGGTGCTGGAAGTGCAGCGCCTCTCCTGGCAGGAGCGACGAAAAAAACGCGACCAACTGATTGACGAACTCGGCCTGGGCCACATCCGTAACAATATGGGATATGCGTTATCCGGGGGTGAACGCCGGCGAGTAGAGATTGCGCGGGCCCTCTGCATTGCGCCTAAATTTATTTTGCTGGATGAGCCATTCTCCGGCATCGACCCGATTGCCGTTCTGGACCTGCAGAAGATAATCTTTGACCTAAAAGGCAGCGGCATAGGAGTTTTGATAACCGACCACAACGTGCGGGAAACGCTTTCCGTGACGGACCGCGCTTACATCATCAATGAAGGAAGAATCTTCCGCACCGGTACTCCGGAACAACTGGGCAATGATCCTGAAGTGAAGCGGGTCTATCTGGGAGAGAGCTTCTCTTTTGTTTAGGCAAAGGAACGTGATGACTTCTGGAGATGAACGGAAATCAATGCAGAATTACGAGGGTACCCTTTTGTAACGGGCAAGATGGTGCAAGAATATCCATAACGCCCAGGCAATCAGCAGCAGAACTCATATTGGGGAAGAATGGTTTTACTCCAGAACAAACTGAATCTCAAAGTATCTCAGAAGCAGATTCTGACACCGGGACTGGTGCAGATGGTCAGCGTCCTGGCGCTCAACAAGCTTGAGCTGCGGGAGATGATCAATACTGAGATGGTGGAGAACCCGGTTCTGGAGGAACTGGATTCCTCCGTTCCTCTGCTGGATGAGGTTGCGGGCCGTGAAGAAGCTCGCGAGCGTGAAGCTGCGCAGGAGCGGCAGGAGCGGCAAGAGCGGCAGGATTCACCCCAGACGCAGGAATCCACTCCTGATTCGGAGAAGAAAGATCCTTTTGACGAAATTGATTTCGGCTCATTCTTTCGCGATTACCTTGATCCTGGATATCGCAGCTCGAGCGACATCGAGGAAATTGAACGGCCTTCTTTTGAGAATTTCCTTTCCAAACCTACCAATCTTACAGACCATCTGATGTGGCAGCTTGGTTCCCTGAATGTTACACGGCAGGTTATAGCGGCTGCGGAACTGGTGATTGGAAATCTGAACGAAGAAGGCTACCTGACGGCTTCAGAAGATGAACTGCTGGGAATTGTAGCCACAAATCGGGACCATGCCGAGGACTCTTCGGCGCCCACGGAAGGTCCTAAAAGCGGTTCTTTGAATTCTATAAATGGCGCCGAGGACGGGCATTTACAACTGGTGGTCTCACATACTCCGTCGCCCGATGCGGCTCTATCTGAGCAGAACCAGCATCTTGCGCCGGTACTTCAATTCACGCGCGAAGATTTGCAGGAAGCCATACGGCTGATTCGGCACTTTGATCCGGTGGGCGTGGCTGCGCGCGACTTGCGTGAGTGCCTGATGGCCCAGCTTGAGTACCTTGTCAGAACCAGGGAGATGGAAGGGTCCGAGGACCCGGAAAATGACCAGGTGGTTGAAGACGCTCTCAAGATCGTCGAAGGCCAACTGCATTTCCTCCAGAACAAACAGTACAAGGAAATTGCCAGGGCGATTGGCCGCTCAATGGATGCAGTGATTCAGGCGCATGAGTTTATTCGCACGCTGGACCCCAAGCCCGGGCTGCGCTACAACAAAGTGGAGCCGCGCCTGATTGAACCGGACGTCGCATTTGTTAAGCACGGGGACGAGTACCTGGTGCTGATGAACGATGAAGACGTGCCGCAATTGCGCGTGAGTCCCACCTATCGCAAAATGCTGCATCAGAACCAGGGCGTGGAAAAAGACGTAAAGTCATACGTCAAGGAGCGCTATAAATCGGCAGTCCAGCTGATCAAGAATATTGAGCAGCGCCGGCAAACCATCCTGAAAGTGTGTCAGGCGATCATTGGCCGGCAACGTGAGTTTCTGGACCATGGAATTGATCTGCTCAAACCTATGATGATCAAGGAAGTGGCGGAGGAGATTGGCGTTCATCCCTCAACTGTGAGTCGCGCGGTCGCAAGCAAGTACGTCCATACTCAGCAGGGCGTGTATGAACTGCGGTTCTTTTTCTCTGAAAGCGTACAAGGCCCGGAGGGTGCTGCCACTTCGCTGCTCATATTGAAACGGCGGGTCAAGAAACTCATTGAAGAAGAAGATGCGGCGCATCCCTTGACCGATGAGCAGATCACCAAGATTTTGCAGTCCCAGGGTATCCAGGTCACACGGCGTACAGTGGCAAAATATCGCGAAGACATGAAGATTCCCAGCACGCATCAAAGGAGGTTGAAGAACTAGCTGTACGAGGGACCCGCTGCACGGGAGCGAACCGTCCCCGATAAACACAGCACGAACGCCTGTATGTGTGCCTCCCAGGCACAGTCAGACGACTCCAAAATGGTGTCACTCAGGAGGGGAGTCAATGAACGTGGAATATACTGGCCGGCAGTTTGAAATCACTCCCGCAGCCCGCAAGCAAATCGAAAACGGGCTGGAAAAACTCAAAAAACATTTAGGCACGAATTTTCAGACCCACGTAATCCTTTCTACAGAAAAACATCGTTCCATTGCAGAAATTACTGTTGCTGTCCGCAACCATGCGCCCATTGTCGGCCTGCATCAGGCGAACGACATGAGCGTGGCCATCAATATGGCGCTCGACAAAATTGAGCGCCAGGCGGAAAAGTACAAAACCAGATGGAAAAGTAAAAAGCAGAGAGCGCGAAAGCGTCAGGTTGAACCCATTCCTGAAGACGTTGCACTATCGATTGCAGTTGGCGGTGACATTTCAACTGCCGTGCCCGTCAAAGTGCATTCCTTTCCCAACCGGGTGAAATTTACTGAGACGCACGTTGTCAAGAGTGTGGATTCAGTGTCGCATAAACCTCTTACCCTGGAGGAAGCGGTGAAAGAATGCGAGTTCCGCGATCGTGATGTTTTTGTTTTCCGTGACCTGGAGGGGAGAGTAAAGGTTCTGCACCGGAAGAAAGACGGAAAGATGGAGCTGATTGAAGCGCCACAGTAATTCTGTCGCTTCGCTCCAAACCGCTGGACATTTTAGGATTCTCGATGCTTCCGTTAGACGTCTAAAACGGCCCGCTCGGCACGCAAGTTGGGCCCGCGGGCTTATTTATTTAAGGAGATGAATGGGCTGTCAACACGAAGGCATATAGATGAGGAGGCCGCGTTAGGAGCTGTGAAAATCTGCTCGGGTTCGCGGCGTATAATAAGACCTTCCGATCATGGCCTACCAGGTACTGGCGCGCAAATACCGTCCCCAGCGTTTCTCCGAAGTCATTGGCCAGGACCACGTTACGCGCACTCTCAAGAATGCCATTGAGCAGCAGCGCATCGCTCACGGTTACATTTTCAGCGGTCATCGCGGCATAGGAAAAACCACGATTGCCCGCATCCTGGCGATGGCTCTGAATTGCCGGTCTACGGATCGGCCTACCCGGAACCGTGCGGCGTTTGTGATTCATGTGTGGAGGTGCGGGCCGGAAGCGCGGTTGATGTGATCGAAATTGACGCTGCCACCAACCGCGGCATTGACGAGATCCGCGAGTTGCGGGAAGCAGCGCGTTACCGGCCGGCGCGCGATCGCTACAAGATTTACATTCTGGATGAAGCCCATCAGATTACTGACGCTGCATTCAACGCCCTGTTGAAGACTCTGGAGGAGCCGCCTTCGCACATTGTCTTTATGATGGCGACCACCCAGCCTGAGGACATACCCCAGACCATCCGCTCCCGCTGCCAGCACTTCAGCTTTCATGCGGTGAAGTTTGATGAAATCGTAGGGCAGCTTGCCGATATCGCGCGCAAGGAGAGTATCGAGGCGGATGATGAGGCCTTGGCGGTTCTTGCTGAAGCCGGCGATGGCTCAATGCGCGACGCACTCTCCATCATGGACCAGGCGATTGCCTGTTGTGGAACCCGGCTGAGTGGGGAACTGGTCCGTGGCCTGGCTGGAACAGTAGGTTCGGAAGTTTTCGAAGACCTGATGGGAACAGTAGCCCGCAACTCAAGCGAAGAGGCGTTGCGGCTGCTTGATCGCTTGATGACGGAAGGACAGAATCCCGCTCATTTTGCAAAGCAGTTGGTCAGATTCCTTCGCAATACCGTTGTCGCCAGGGTGGCGGGAGGCAGTTCACCTCTGCTGCAGATCTCGTCAGACGAGCGGGCGCGCGTGGCGCGCGTGGCAGAACAGTTTTCAGAAGAAGATCTGGCAAGGTTTCTGCAGATCATGCTGCGCACATTTGACGAACTTGGGTATCGGCAGGAGCAGCGTTTTCATCTTGAGCTCGGCGTATTGAAGATGGTGCATGCGCAACGCATGCTGCCGCTCGAGCAGTTCTTAAGTCAAGTTTCTGCTGGCGCTCCCAAGGTGGGAACCGGAGCGCGGCCGAGCGTTGTTACGGTTCCGGCGCCGCAAGTAGCACCTGCCAGGCAGCAGGGAAGCGCACCGTCACCCTTTGAGGTGGACCGTGCACGCAAAAACCGCAGCTTTGAGCCCGAGATGTCAAGCGCCTCCAATGGCGCACCGCAGAGCAGCGCCGCGCCGGCAGCGGCGGCTATTGCCGTTGCCGAGCCCGAAGAGGAGAAACAGCCGGAACCTGAAGCATCCGCCGACGCGGGAATCATCATGGGGCGAATCCTTTCTGAACTGGAAAATGGCGGTCACAAGATGCTGGCCTCAACTCTTGAATCAGGAGCACTCGAATTAAAGGGCAATGAATTGATTATTAATGTTCAGCAATCTGCGGCCGTGATTGACATGATGATGGGATCTGAGCCCAAGCGGATTGCCAACGCTGCTGCCAGTGCTGCCGCCGGACGCCCTTTAAGGGTTACGGTCCTTGGTGGCGTTGCGCCGCGAAACGGTAACGGAACACAAGCCGTGCGTGTGGTACGCAATGGCGTCGGCGCCCGGAGCCGGGCGGCAGAGGATCCGGTAGTGCGGCGCATGCAGGAAAAATTCGGCGCGGAGATACGAACTGTCATCGATCATCGCGAAAAGAGCTAGGAGATGGAACATGGGTGGCTTTAATACGCGTGAGTTCCAGGAAATGCTGCAACAAGCGCAGAAGCAGGCACAGGACCTGCAACAACAGATGCAGCGTACAGTAGTGGAAGCCTCTTCCGGCGGCGGCACTGTTACAGTAAAAATGAATGGACAGAAGCAGGTGCTGCAAACAAAAATTGATCCTGAAGCCGTCAAGTCTGGCGACCTTGAAATGTTGCAGGACCTGGTTACCGCAGCGTTCAATGCAGCCGCTCAAAAGATAGACCAGGCCATGCAGTCGAGTGTCGGCGGCATGCTTGGCAGCCTGGGCATACCAGGGGTGTGAGGCCAGTTCGTGTCAAAATTTGCCGAGCCGATGGCTCAACTCATCGACGAATTAAAAAAACTGCCTGGGGTCGGTGGCAAGAGCGCACAGAGGCTCGCATTCCATATCCTTCGGTCCAGCGAAGATGATGCTGAGGCCCTGGCTTCTGCCATACGAAACCTTAAAGAAAAACTTCATCTCTGCTCCGTTTGCAATAACATCACCGACATTGATCCCTGCAGCTACTGCTCAAGTCCCACCCGCAACCAGCGGCTCATTTGCGTGGTGGAGGAGCCTACTAATATTGCTTCCGTGGAAAAGACACGTTCCTATAATGGCGTGTACCACGTTCTCCACGGGGCTCTCTCACCACTGCATGGAGTCGGTCCGGAGCAACTCCGCATTCCATCATTGCTGAAACGAATGGAAACCGGCAGCGCCGACGAAATCATCATCGCAACCAACCCTACCATTGAAGGCGAAGCCACATCGGTTCACCTGACACAAATCATCAAGTCGTTCGGCGTGAAAGTCACTCGCATTGCCACAGGAATTCCGGCAGGCAGCGATATTGAATATGCTGACGAAGTGACGATGCTGAAGGCGATTGAAGGAAGAAGAGAACTCTAAGCCACAAGCAAAGCTGCCAAATCTAAAAGACTGCGAATCTGAAGTATTACTTTAAGTCTATCCAGGGTGGCTGGTTTGGCGCGGCCTTAAAGTTTAAGCTTGGCCAGCAGATCCTGCGGATGGACCGGCTTGGCCAGAATGTCAAACTCATGTCCCTGAGCCCGAGCTTTTTCCAGCAAGTCGGCGGTTGCAGCTTGTCCGGAAAACAGCAGGATCTTACATCCGGGAAGCAATTGGCGAATCTGAATCGCCGCTTCAATGCCGTTCATGTCGGGCATAATTACGTCACTGATGACCAGTTCTGGCTTGGTCTCTCTCGCTTTATCCACTGCGGCCGTCCCCGTGTAGACCGCGGACGCATCGAACCCGTTCTGGTTAAGAATGATCGAGAGCGTATCCGCGATGACGCGTTCATCATCGACAACTAAAACTCTGGGTTTACTCGGCTGGCCGTTCACTGACGTCAAACAGATCTCCTCGTTTCCGCCTAGAAGATTATACGCGTCAAAACCCTCATAGAGAAATGCGTGTTTTCAAGGGTGAGCTGCCCAAGCCAACCCGCAGTCAGTTGCCCAGCTTCTCATGACTGGGAACTCAGGAGGAATGGCTTCTATGTGCAGGCTGCCGATGCTGATTCTGGTTGCGCTCTTCGAGACCACATTCTTAATGGCACAAAGCTCTCCCGCAGAACCACAGACGCAAAGCCAATCCGGCCAGAATTCGGCGAGCGTGAATCCTCAAAGCCCTACAACACCCATGGGAACAGCGCCGTCACAGAATTCGTCCACATCAGGGCAGGGCGCGCAGCAGCCTTCAAATCAAAGCTCCGGACAACCCACGGTGAATCCGAACAGCGCTGAACCACCAGCAAATGCGAATGTCCAGGCGATTGCGCCGGCGCCCACCGGAGCTGATGAGGTTCCTGCTAACACAGAAATGCGTGCGGCACTCGATACTCCGCTTTCAAGCAAGGTATCTAAGCCCGGCGATCGCTTTACTGCCACCATCGCTGATCCGGTGCGTGGAAGCAACGGGGCAATTATTATTCCGCCCGGAGCTCGGGTAGAAGGTGAAGTCGCTGACCTGGAGCAGACGAAAGCAATCACTGCTTTGCGCGACAAGCCCCAGATCAGTCTTCATTTTCGTGACATCGTTATGCCAAACGGACAGACTCTGCCATTAACGGCGACGCTCGTTTCTGTAAACAGCACTAACGGCAAGAACACTAAAAAGGCGGATGAAGAAGGCCGGGTGCAAGCTGGAACTCAGGGAAAAGATGTTGCTAAAGATGTGGGAGCGGGAATTGGCATTGCTGCTCCTGGTTCATTGAATTTCGGCGCTCCGTTGAAGGGACTGGCTGTTGGCGCTTTGACCGGAGGAGGTTACATTCTTCCCACAAAAGGAAAGCAAGTCAACCTTCCGGCACAAACAGGCATGGTCATTCGGATCGATCAGCCGATCAGCGGTACTGCATCTCCGATGTAGCTCAGACCAGCATTGGTCGAATAAACCAGTGAACGAGCTGTGACATCAGGCGGCTGCGGAGTTCCCTCGGCGGCGTTTCCTTTTGGCAGCTTTCTGCTTCTTCGCTTTCTGACTCAGCAGCTTTTTTTGACGAGCAACCTCTTCTTCCGAGTACATGGTTCCGCGGCAATTCTTTGCGCCACAGTAGCATGGCGCTTCATCGCCGGGCTCGCCATCCCACAAGCAATAATCGTAAGTGAGTTCTTCGCCGCTCTCGATATCACGCAATGCCACAATCCATATCTGGTCGCCGAATTGATCGCTTTCGCAGTTCGGATTGCAGGAGTGGTTCACGAAAGCAGCCATGCCGAATCCGTCAATCACGATGTTCGGATCATCCATGGTGAACAAATACGTGACTTCGTTGTCGGCATATAGACCATCGGATTCTTCTTTTCTCATCCGCGGTCCAGTGTACTCGAGCACGCGTTCGCCCTTGCGAATTGGGGCCGTCGCGTAAACGCCGGCTCCATGCAGAGAAGATGATTTAACAATCAGGCCCATGCGGTTTCTATTCTTCATGCGGCTGGTCACACTCCCAGCGCGTTTCCCGAGCGCAGTATAGCGGAAGTAATGTTCATGCAGAGGAAGAAAAATCTATTTTGCTGTCGCCTGGCGCTTCACGGCCCGTTGCAGGGTTTTATCCAGGGCTGCCTTTGAGGATTCATACTCCTGCTGTGAAATTTTGCCTTCCAGCCGGTCTGATTCCAATTGGAACAGCTCTTCTTTCATCGCTTCCAGCAGAACGGAACCTGAGCGGTTCTTTGCACCTTTGGCCGGCTTTGCTGACGCCATGGCCGGCTGCGGTTTTGACGTATAGACATAAACAGCGCCTGCGCTCAGGAAGACCGTGAGCACTCCCAGGAAGAGCCACTGCCCGCTCCGCAGCGGATCAGGTTGTTCATTGGGTACACCCAGTCCGCCGCCCGGACGGTTGCTCGCCTGGGCCTCTCCGCCGCCTTGAGATCCGCCAGCTTGTTCGCGTGGCAACTCTCCCGTGCCCTGAATTTCAAAAGCAACTTTGGACTTGGAATCCACATTGCTCGCCGCAAACAATGAGACGGTCTTGGGAATCTGCGGATCCGTTTTCTGTGTGTAGAGCGATTTGTCCACCGGGGTAAAGCTAATGGACGCCGGCGCGACCACGAGCATGGTTTGCGTGGGCAAGGTTAGCTTCGGATCAACCTCAAGTTTCCCCGAATACGGAACACTATAGGTCAAGTGAAATTGGGTCTTTCCCGGGCGCAACGGATATCCGAAAAAGTATTTGTTCTTTTCGCCTGCAGGAACCACCGGCGTTTTTAGCGCCATACTGCCTGCGGTCTGCGCCGTGGATTCCTCAACTCTCACGTTATCCGGCAAATATAGATCAAATGTGTGTTGGCCGTTCTTGGTTATTGGTGGTGACGATTCGTTGACCAATGTGTACAAGGCATCCACTTTCAGACTGTCTCCCGCAGGCGACGTTTGCAGCACAATCATGTGCTCCTGCAGGGCGATGTCGTTCACTGCCGGCGAAGCGTCAAACACCTGCACAGCCACCGGACCACCACCTGCCATGGCCACTTTGGGGTAAGTCACTTCCTGGTGCTTTATCCAGAGCACATAGGGCTGCTGGCTTGCCGGAGCATTGAAGGAGAACTCACCTTTGGCGTTGGTTTTGGTCTTTCCCACGTCTTGCATGCCCACGCCTGGCGCAATTTTCTTAACGATCACTTCGTCTCCGGCAGATGGCTTCTTGGTGGTGCCATTCTGCACGACGCCGCGTATGCTTTGAGCCGAGGCCGCAAGCGAGCAGACGGATATCAGGATTAGGGCGAGAATAACGCGCTTCAATTTCGCTTAAACTCCTTCAGGCGTTCACAGATTCCAGTCCTTCAATTTCATCCAGGATGCGAGCGGCCTCGTTTTCAATCGAAGCCCGCATTCCGTCGTAATCTTCCTGGGTGAATTTACCGGACTTGAACTCAAAATTCAGGTCGCGCAGATTGTCATACACCACTTCTTTGCGCTCGTAGAGATAGGCCAACCGGGTCTTGTCGACGCCAGTATCCAATTCACGGCTCGGCGTGAAAATAAAGATCAACGTCATGGAGGCAAAGAGGCCGCAGAAGATCACCACAATCGCGTTAAAGGTTTGCGGGCTCATATCTCAGTCTCCTTGCGGGCGCGGGCGCGCAGGCTTTCGAGATGTGGATCCAGCCTGGCTTCAACGGGCTTTACTTCAGCCTCGTGCACGTGCCATTTGTGGACCACCACCACCAGCAGAAAGACTCCTAAGCCCAGTCCGGCGAAAGGTAGAACCCAGGCCAGGAGTTCAAACCCGTGGCGGTCGGGCTCAACCACCGTAGTCACGCCCCATTCCGTCCGGAAAAAGTTCAGGACAGCCTGGTCGTCATTCGTGGCTGCCAGTTGCTCGTGCAGTTGGCGGATCATTTTGGCTGAGTTCGGACAGCCTACATGGTTGCACTTGAGCAGCATCTGTCCGCAGCTGCACGTGCACATGATTTTTCCACCCAGGTCTTCATAGCGAGAACTGTTGTCGGCTGCCATCAGCGAGCCCACACTCAAAAGCAATGCCAGGACCGTTGCCGCAAACTTCATTTCCGTGCTCCAGCGGGTCGCATGCTTGCGCCGCCTCCCGTCTCAAGCGCTCCTGCAGCCGCCTTGACCGTGACCGGCGATTTCAACTGGGCAGCATTGGGAACCAGCGCCAGGCCTGTCCCAAGAACCACAGTGAGCACGCCAATCCACAGCCAATTAACCAATGGATTGATAAACGCCTTGATGATCGGGTGTCCTGTATCTGGGTTATTGCCTTCGTAGATTACGTACAGGTCTTCCTTCAGCGTGGAGTAGTCCGCCACTATGGTGGTGCCTTGATTGCTGGCCTTGAACTCGCGGTGCTCCGGGTTTAGATGGGCAATGTATTTTCCGTTCTTATAAACATCCAGCAAAGCGGCACGGGATTGGTAATTGGCATTATCGTCTTCCGTGTACTCCTGCCCGACCAGGGTGTAGCTGCCAATCTGCATCTTGTCGCCCTGCGCCATCTCTTGCTCTTTTTCCTGGTTGAATGCCTGTCCGGCAATGCCAATACAGGCCAGGATCACGCCGAAATGAACAATGTATCCGCCATAACGCCGCATATTTCTGCGCGTCAGGTGATACATGCCGCCAAAAATATTTGTGTTCAGCTTGCCCTGCAGCACGCGGCCACCGCGGATGAACTCTGACACAATTGTGGCAATTACCAGGGTGCTGAAAACGAACGTGAGCCATGCGTAGAGATAGGCAATTCCATTCCACGGCCTTACACCGAGTAGGATAAGACCGATTCCTACCAGCACTGACAATGCCGCAGGAATGGCGAAATTCTTTTTCAGGCTTCCCAGTGATGTCTTTCGCCATGCCAGTAGCGGCCCAACCGCAGTCAGGAAAATCAAAAACAATCCGATCGGCAGCATGATCTTATTGAAGAACGGCGCGCCCACGGTGATTTTGAATCCGCGTACCCACTCTGAAAGGATGGGGAACAGGGTGCCACACAAAACGGCAAAGCACGCGGCCAGAAGAACCAAATTGTTGAAGAGGAAGCTCGATTCGCGCGAAACCAGCGATTCCAGCTTGTTCTCTGACTGTAGATGCTTGCGATTCTTGACGAACGCCGCCACGCATACAATCAAAATGATCATCAGGAAAACGTAAAACCACGCGCCAATACTGGACTGCGCGAACGCATGCACTGACTGCACCACGCCGCTGCGCGTCAGCAGTGTTCCCAGAATCGACAGCATGAAGGTGACAAAGATCAGCCACATGTTCCACATCTTCATCATGCCGCGCTTCTCCTGCATCATCACCGAGTGCAGGAATGCAGTGCCGCTCAGCCAGGGCAGCAGGGAAGCGTTCTCCACCGGGTCCCAGCCCCAGTATCCACCCCAGCCCAGCACCGCATACGCCCAGTGCGCGCCCAGGGAGATACCACAAGTAAGGAAGAGCCACGTCACCATGGTCCAGCGCCGCGTAATGTGGATCCATTTCTCTCCCGGATACCGCATCATCAGCGCGGCAAGCGCAAACGCAAAGGGCACGGAAAACCCTACATAGCCGAGATAGAGCATGGGAGGATGAATCACCATCTCGGGATACTGCAGCAGCGGATTCAGCCCGTTGCCGTCGGCAGCCACAGTGCTCATCATTCCGAACGGATTGGCGACCAGACAAGTCAGCAGGAGAAAGAAAACCTGAACACCCGCCAGCACCATAGAGGTGGTTGCTACAAGACGGGTATCTACTTTGTGCCGGACCCTCAAGACAAATGCGTACGTTGCCAGCAGCCAGGACCAGAACAGCAAAGAGCCTTCCTGGCCGGACCATAGAACAGCAACCTTGTAAGGGATAGGCAGGGCCCGGTTGCTGTGCTGCTGGATATAGGCGATGGAGAAGTCATTATTCAGGGCTGCCCAAACCAATACCAATGCAGCAATTGTCACGGCAAAGAAGGTTGCCATGCCGGCCCGGCGTGCGGTCTCTGACAGGCGGAAGCCGATCTCATCCTTGCGGATGAAGCCCAGAATCCCCACCACAAAACAGTATGCGGCCAGTGCCAATGCGAAATAAAGGCAAAAGTCCCCTAATAATGGCATAAAGATGAGCTTAGTATCTTTTTATTCCGCGTGCAATGCAATTAGGCGGAAGCCCCATTACGGGGGCCGTTGGAGAGTGTAGTTTTTACCAAGGTGATTAAGTCTTCTGGCTCACACGGTTTAGTGCGAAATATCACAGACAGGTTTATGTATTCCTGCTCGGCCTCAGCCAGACCACTAATGACAATTACGGGGATCTCGCCATTAAATGTTCGTAACTCTCGCACAAACTCCGTGCCGTCCATGCCGGGCATGATGTGGTCCGTAACCACAACGCCAATCTTTTCCTGTCCCAGTCCGCTGCGCAGGAAGGCCAGTGCTGACGGGGCGTTCGTCGCCACGTGGCTTTCCAGTCCACCCTTGCGCAGCACCAACTCCCTCACCAGCAATTGCGCTGGATTGTCATCAAGTAACAGGACTTGCTTCATCTCTTAGTTAGGCGCTCTTCTCCCGCTCCCTCTGATATTTGGAAAGGATTTCAGCTTCAGCGCGTGACCAATCTTCCTGATCAAACCCGTGCTGTCCGCCTCTTTCCTGATAAAGCTCGTAGGCCCGCTGGCGAATCTCGTCCTCAACTCCAGGATGAAGCTGGGTCCCTCCGCTTTCCACCATCGCTCCGTTATTCTCACGGATTGGCGTCACCGGGTTTGATTGCTTGATTTCTGTTTTCCGGGAAGAACTCTTGCGCGGAGCCCCCTCATTCTTTCTTGCCATGTTCCCCATACTCCTCAATTCAGAACTTTTCCTCGCGACGAGCGCGCCTGTATTTCGATTATAGAAAAATTCCATCTCCTATGGGGCAGTACGCTGCAAAAATTGAGGTGTTCACAATTGAACCCTTTGCGTTCTCTACGCTGCTTTCTCTTGAGATCTGAAACTGCTGCTTAGGTTGCCGTATGGCCGTTTTCCGCGCTCTCTCCGGTCAGCGCGACGCCTTTGCCTTACGTACTGTCTTGGCGGAATCCAATTTCGCTTTGATCTCTGCAAACTCAGGCTTGTGCCCGTTCCACCGCAACTCTTCCACATCCTGAAACAGTGCGATGTCCCTCCGCAATGTTGCCAATCGCCTGAACAGCAGGGCCTGCTCGAACTCGCGAACCAGCGTGGCCGCCAATGCGCTGGCATTCGCAGCATTTACGTGCCACTCTCCAGAATCGTGCGGAATCTCTTCGAGGTGAACGAACTTGCTTAGCACCGCCGCGGACGATTTTGCACCCCAGCCCGGCAATCCGGGATATCCATCTGCCGCATCGCCAACCAGTGCCAGGTAGTCGGGAATAGATTCCGGCCCCACGCCGAATTTTTGCCGCACTCCTGCTTCATCCATGGTTACCTGTGTTCGCCGGTTGAGTTGCACAATCCGGGTACCGCGCACGCATTGCGCCAGATCCTTGTCCGGCGTGCAGATCACGACTCGCTCGACTCTGGTCTCCTGCGCTGCAGCCATAGCCGCCGCTGCCAGAGCATCATCAGCTTCAAATTCCACCATGGGCCAGACCACGATTCCCGCAGCGGTCAGCACCTGTTCCAGTAAAAGAAACTGGGCCAGCAGATCTGGTTCCACTCCAGCACTGGTTTTATAGCCTGGCCAGAGATCGTTGCGGAAGGATTCAATTACATGGTCCGTTGCCACTCCAACGTGTGTTGCACCGGCCTTGATCATGCCCAGCACGGAAGCCAGCACACCTCGCACTGCAGCCACTTCATGGCCAGCATCATCACGCGCCGAGGGAAGCGCGTAGTAGTGACGAAACAGTTCGTAAGTGCCATCCAGCAGGTAAATTTCCAAAGCTTGACTCCCGTTTGGACTATAAAACATGGCGAGCGCATTTCGATCATGCGGAGAGGACATCTGCTCATCTCGTGATCAAAGGACGGAAACTACATTTACAATACAATTTTTTGGAGACTCAATCGAAGACTTCATGATGGCAAGTAGCTCAGCATCCAATTCTGACCGAACCTGGTTCGAACATCTTTCCCGCACGCAGACGCCCTCTCTGCGGCTATTCTGCTTTCCCTATGCCGGGGGAACGGCGGATGTGTATCGCAGTTGGCAACGCTGGTTTTCTCCGGAAATTGATCTCTGCCTGGTGCACCTGCCCGGTCGCGGCAGACGCATGCCGGAGAAGCCATTCACACGTATCAAGTCACTTGTAACCGCCCTCGCGCGGGTGATTGCTCCTGAAATTCAGGTCCCTTACGCTCTTTACGGGCACAGCATGGGCGCAGTTATAAGTTTTGAACTGGCAAGGGACCTTGTCCGAACGCACGGAACAGGACCGGAGCATCTGTTCGTCTCCGGCCGTCGCGCCCCGCGGTGGCCAAATACGGAACCGCCCACCTACCATCTGCCTCAGGACGAATTCATTGCAGAACTCAAGAGGCTCAAAGGAACTCCGGACGAAGTGCTCGCCCATCCCGAACTCATGGAACTGTTTATTACCGTTTTGCGAGCAGATTTTGAGATGGTTGACACCTACGAATTTGAACAGGCTCCCCTTCTATCCTCTCCCATCACGGTTTACGGCGGACTTAGTGATGAGCATGTGCCTGCCGAAAGTTGCCGCGCATGGAGCGAAGAGACATCTGCAGCGTGCAGGACGAGAATGGTTCAGGGCGACCATTTCTTTGTTCGCAATCCGATGCCGGATTTTGTAAACGCCTTCCGGCAGGACGTCTTGACTGTTGCTTCAACTCCGCACGTGCGAGAAATGTGATGATGCCCGTCGGCACGACTGAACCGCAGTCGCTTTCGTCTGGCACAGTCGATATCTGGCAAATCAGCATCGAACCTCCACTGGACAAAATCGCCGAAGCTCGCGCCCTGCTTTCTCCGGAGGAACTTGAGCGTGCCGCTCGCTTCCACTTTGATATTCACAGGAATCGCTACATTGCCGGACGCGCAGCCCTCCGGGCCATACTTGCGCAGTATCTGGGACTTTCGGCCAAGGCTCTTGCGTTTGTTTACGGCGAGAAGGGCAAGCCGGCGCTGGCTTCTCACGTGAACACTCGCGGGCTTCAATTCAATTTGTCGCATTCACATGATCGGGCGCTGCTCGGCGTCACAATCGGCTCAACACTCGGCGTGGACATTGAACGAATCAATCTGGAATTCGGCACAGATGAGATCGCCACCCATTTTTTTTCGGGTTTTGAGGTAGACACGCTGCTCGCAGTGCCGAAGCCGGAGCGTGGCGCCACGTTCTTCAGTTGCTGGACTCGCAAAGAGGCTTACATCAAAGCCGTTGGTGAAGGATTGTCATTGCCTCTCGACAGCTTTGACGTGGCCTTCGGGCCGGGAGTGGAAGCCGCGCTGTTGCGCGTGGAAGCCGCTCCTGATGCGCCGTCACGCTGGCGAATGTACAACGTTCCCGCTCCAGAGGGCTACGCCGCGGCCATCGCCGTGGAAGGCGCGGAGCACAAATTACGACAGCGAGAATGGGAGTGGTGAACCTGCATCCACTCCCTTCCGCTGTGCTCAATTGCAAGCCGGCGATTTAGACCGCGACTGTTCCTTGCGGCTGCCCAGCTTCCTGCCTGGATTGCGGGAAGATATCCAGAACATAATCATGTGCCGCTAAAGCCGCCGGGTTCATGGTTCCTGCCTTCACGCGCTTTGCGACCTCATGGCGCGAAAGATCAAAGATGGCTTCCAGCAATTGCTGCTGTTGCTCTTTGGGCGCCTGCCCCAGCACGAACAACACGCGGGCGCTGTGCTGGATGTAGCGCGGTGAGAGCAGTTGCTTCTTGAGCAATTCCATGATGAGCGTGGCCTTGCTGCGGTCAAATCGGCCCGGTTCGCCTCGCATGTCCTGCTCGGCAAAGAACGCGGTGGTCCAGTCATTATGGTATTGCCAGACTTTGTCAAACAGATCACGGCTAAACCGCATTCCGGCTTTAACCTGCTCGGCATTTTCCGCGGGCTCTACTCCATCTTCCGTCAGCGCAGGACGTTTGAGATGGCCATCTTTGGTGATGATCGCCTGATGGTGCGCCAGCGTCCAGAGCCACGAGACATCGATACGGTAGGTGGCCAGATCATTCATGAAACGCAGTTTCAGCTCGTAATCGTCAATGGCGGCAGCAAAATTTCCGTTGAGAATCTGGAAGCCGTAATTACCCGCCATGTAGAACGCGTGCTGAATATGTTCGATTGTCACATCGCCTTTGGGAATGCCGTAGATGGCGTCCCAGAGTTCGTCGGAAAAGATCTTCTCCGGCGTATTCAGGGATTCTTTCGTAATGACCTGGGGCGTGATCTTCCCCTCAGCGTTCAACAGGCCGCGTGATTGCAGAACAGCTCGCTCCGGATCGCTCAGGCCGCTGCTTACAGTTGGAACCGGCTGCTGCTTCACGTTGGTGGTCTCACGCGCCGCATCCACAATTTTCTGCAACCCTTCTATCGGCGTTTGCAACGGCACGTTGCCGGCGGCCACGTAGGCCGGCTCCGGACTTGCCACCCAGCTCTGGCGATACGAATCGTAGAGGTGGCCCTTTACGCGCTTGGCAAGAATGTCATCAAGCGTTGGCGGCTGTCCCGCCGGTAGCGGCCCATCGGGAACGAAGATCAATCCCAGCAGGCGCTCACGCAATTTGTCGATGACCATGGCGCGCAGCGCGAGTGGGTTGTAGCGAGAGCGGCCGTAAGGATCGCCCTGCTGGTAAATCATTACCGCAGCCATGCCGCCAATCGGCGCAGCGTTGCGCAGTTCGCCGTCTTTCATTCCCGCCATCACCATCATCAGCGCGTTATAGCGTTGATAGGCGATCATGTTCGGCGCGGCCATGCCGACCGTCTGGGGATCAGGATAGATTCCTTGCGGATCATCCTTCCACATCTCAATAATGCTGCCCAGATAATCCCAGCGGCCAACGTTGGTGCCCAGCAGCCTCCTTCTCAGCGCCCAGGAAATAGCAGGAAGCGTCCGGCCGGCGTTACCTTCTTCATACAGCACCTTGATCTTAAATGTGCCCGCCGGAACACCGATCATCCCTTCCACGCGCGAAAGCAGCTTCTCCAGAATTGCTGCTTCTTCCGGCGTCTGAATTTTGGGGATATAGAAGTACACGCCGGTGCCCGCGCGCTTCAGGGCGTCAAAGTTGTTGAATACCCACAGCACCACGATTACAACCAGTCCCGGAGCTGGCTGGTCATCCACCATTACATGGTCATAAGTGATGTGAATTCCCGGCGGTCTTCCGAAGCGTGTAGGCCATTTTCCCGGCGCATTATTGATCTTGTATTCGCGCTTCACGCCTTTTTTCACCACCTCGTAAGGCTTGCTTGCCCAGCGCCCGTCAAAGATGTCCTTGGCATTTTGCATGGCGGCAAAAATTCCAATGGGGGAATTGGCGGCAGTGCCATCAGGCTTGAAGTGAGACGGTGATGCATCCTCAAAATCGGGCATGTTCATGGGCGCAGGGCTGTTCAGCGCATTGAAAGCCATGTCCAGCGGCTGCCACGGCCCCGTCAGCTCCAGGCCCGGATTATCGAGAGGGTGAGCGTCTTTGGGAATCGGTACTTCGTCATTCAAGCGCCAGTGCCACTTGCTCTGCGTGCCGGCAAAGTTGTCGATCATTCCCTGCACGATCTGGCGCCACGTCCAGGATTCGCCGGTGACCGGGTCCTGAAATTTCTTGTCCCACTTAGGCCAGCCATACTTTTCGCGCACAGGAGCGGACGATTCCAGCATCTCCCGCCTGGCGCTGAGCGCGGCTGCAATATCAGGACGCAACTCGCGAGTGAGAGTGGTGACCGCTTCTTCAATGTTGAGCTGGCGGCCGTTGACGGTCTTGTTACCGAACAGTTCTGGGAACTTCTCGAGAATGTCCTTGCGAACCATGGCGCTGATGCTCCTCAACTTGGTTTCGGCAATACTCTCGCCGGATATGGCACAAAAGGATGGAACGGGGCAGTGCCGTTCAGAAATCACTTCAGATGAATTGCCCCGGCTTCCGAGTTGCTGCGGGCGTTCTAATTCAACCGTCAATTCTACGCCACAGCAATTTGGCAAGGCGAGTGGCAGCCTGCAGTTGAACGCTGATCAGAACGACCCTGACATAGTGGCGTTGTTGCCTTGCGAGATCATCTTCAGTGAGGCAGAATCGCAGCCTCACCCCACCGGCCAGCTCCGCCTTCATCAGCGCCAATCAGTGTTATCACTGTCATCAGCGGTATGGTTTTCGCATCTGTTATGCTTGACCAAAGTTCCTGGAGAGGGCGCATTTGTAATGAGACTTAAGAAGCTATTCCCGCTTTCATTGATTTTCCTTGTCATTCTCGGCATCGTGGGTTGTCCTGGCAGCACCAGCATTGCCGACATCAACAAAGACCCGGGTCACTATGCCGGCAGGGATGTGACGATTGCCGGGCATACGTCAAACTCCTTCGGCGCCTTGGGCAATGGTATTTTTCAGATTAATGACGGAACTGGAAGCATGTGGGTTTATAGCCAGAGCTTCGGCGTGCCCACTGACGGCGCCAAGGTTGCGGTTACAGGCAAGATCCAGCAAGGCTTCAGTTTTGGTGGTCGCAGCTTCGCAGTGATCCTGAAAGAAACTAAAGCCCGCCACTAGACGGTACTGGTTCAGTTTGGGAATCACGCCCTCAACCAAACTGCCGAAATACGACTGTATGATCGTGCACCTCAGATGAAGCAGCTTTGCCAGATCCGGTTTGCAATGTGGATCGCGTGTTGTTATGCGGTCACCGGCAAACATTCTGGCGAGTGATATCCATCGAGTAATTCAGGCTTTCAAAGAAACCACTCACCCGAATGTGAGTGGGTTTTTCTTTTCGCCAATAAGGGCGCATTTCTCTGACAGAAGTTTCCCAAATTTGTTCTCGGATTTCTGTTGCTCGGCCAGTATCAGTTTTTTAACAAGGGCCAGATTACCAACCTCGGCCAATCTCTCGCGCTGGGCCTTCTGCTTACTTTTGCAGGTGTCGGGCTGAACAGCTTCCGCGAAATGAAGAAGCAGGGGCTGCGTCCGTTCATCGTGGGAGCGGAGAGGTCGTGATCGCAGCCATCACTCTGGCTTTAGTGCTGGCGGCCAACCGGCTGGTCAGCTCTGAGCTGTAGCACGGTTCCAGCTCGAGTATGGGAGCTGGGAGCTGACACCGTCCGCAACTTGCTTGCATGGTAAATTTGTTCTCACATGGAACCCGATTTCCGCAAGCGCCTGAAAATCATCTTGATCATCTCCATTGTGCTGGTTGCGGCCCGCACGGCTTACATCTTTTACCAGCGCCGCCAGCGCTGCCGCAAAAAAAAGCTGAAACATATTCCACCAACCTTGATGACTATGTCACATATCCCAAGGTATATCCGTTTGATCTCAAGTCTGCCAACAAAGAGATGGACGGAAAAACCGTTTGGGTGCGCACCGGAAACGCGGTTGCTTATTACCACTACAACGCCGCTTCTCATACTGCCGAACTGAGCCATCAGGCGGGCTTGCTGCCTCCGCTCAAAAAGTTGCAGATCAAAGACGTGATCCTGCAAAAAACACCCAGATCCTTATCGGAGGGGCAGGTCGCGGTAGTGCAGAAGCAATTCCTGGCAGTTTTCGATATGCCGGGAGAGAAGGGAACTTCTGCCGCACCCATCGGGACCTCCGTGGGGGACGACAATAACTTCACTGCCAACGATGTGTTCTTTTTTGCCGACCCGCACGAACTCTATAAACACTGGCCTCCAGAAGTATGGGCCGCAATTGATCAGCATCAGGCCAAACCCGGTATGAATGAACTCCAGGCAAGCTTTGCCCTGGGTACAGCGGGAAATGTAAGCAGTGGAGACTACGGCAACCGCAGCATGGAATACAGTAACAATGGAAATCCGGTAAAGGTCACGTTCGAAAAGAACCGGGCCGTGAGCGTGGAGCCGGAAAAGAAATAGATGAACGCTGGAAGCACCCGACGCGCACCGGCAAGAAAGCAATTAAGTCGCTGATACCGAAAGGGTTGCCTAGCATCCAGCGCGAAAAAGTTTGTCGTTTCATGCGGCAAAATTGATAGAATATTAGCAATCCAGCCGAATGAAAGGGGGGCGGAGCAAATGTTTTCTGATCAGGAAATCGCGAAAATCGCCAATGGCACATCCAGCAATATTGCAAAGTGGGTCTTCGCGACGGTCAGAGAGAGAAACATATTCGTGCGCCGTCGGCGGCCATCAGACAAGTTTGCTAGAGCTGTTTCCCGTCTTTCAGATGCGGCGACTGATCTTGATCAGGTTGAAGAACTGCTAGTGGCTCTCCGGAGATCCCGCATCATCACTCCTTTCCAGCGTGGTCTGCTTCAAATTAATTATCTCCGCTAGATGGAGCTTACAGTCCTTGATCCGTTCGGGGAATATCAAACAGAAGGATATCTCCATAATCTTTTCAAAGAAAAAGATCTTACAATTCCTTCAGGCACTTACAAACGAGTTATTGAAACCCGGCAGTAGCATGGATGATTTTTTGCTTCCTTATCTGCGGGAGGGCACCTTGTCGACAAGGAAAGCAGTCGTGCAACTCAAATCAAATTTCAACAGGGAAACAGGTTGATGAAGGCCACGTTCGGCCGTGGTCTATCTGCGAGCACTTGGGATGCTTGAGCGAGTAGCATGCGTGCGTTCGTTCCGTACCGCGCAAACGCAACCAGAAAAGAAATAAGTCTAACCGGGCTTAATCCCCGCTTGAACTCTTGCGACTCTTCTTCGGTTTGGCCGCTTCCGTATCATTCGAAACCGCAGCTCCAGTCGATGCTTCTCTCACGGACTGTGGCGGCTTCTTGGCTTCGGCCAGGCTCATCTTCAACGCTTCCAGAATGTCTATCACCGGAGCTTTGTGCGCTGGAGCAGCGGTCTCAACAATCTCCTTGCCTTCAACCTTGGCCTTGATCATGGCCATCAGATTCTCGCGGTAGTTGTCCTTGTATTTTCCCGGCTCGAACGGCGCCAACAGAGATTCAATCAGCATTTTGGCCAGCGCCAGTTCTTTATCCTGAACTTTGCTGGTGTCAGTACGGAATTCTTCCACCTGGCGGATCTCATCTTCGAAATACATGGTGTGCAGGAGAATTCCCCGCACGCCCGGGCGCAGGATCACAATGTGCTCGCGGTTGTGCATGGCTATCTTGGCTACGCCCACGCATCCGCTCTGGCGCAGGGCCTCAAACAGCAGGGAATACGGCTTCTCGCCGGCTTCATCGGGGGCAAGATAGTACGAAGCGTCGAAGAATATGGGATCCACTTCCGAGGTCTTGACGAACTCCAGGACTTCCATGGTCTTGGCCGTCTTGGGCGCAACCTTCTTGATCTCCTCGTCGTCGATGACCACGTACTTGTCTTTTTCGTACTCGTAGCCCTTTACAATATCGCTGCGCTGGATGGGCTTGTCCTCAAGCTGGCAGTGGAGGACCTGCTTCACGCGTGAGTTGTCGGCTTTGTGCAGTTGGTTGAAACTGACCGTCTCACTGCGGGCGGCGCTGTACAATTTCACAGGCAAAGAGAGCAACCCGAAGGTCAGGTGCCCTTTCCATACGGTGCTGGCCATCTGATTTCTCCAAAAGAACCGGGCGAGTCTACGTGTTTAGCACAATTATAGGGGCATTTACAATCTTACTGACAGGCCATGTCACTAGAAGAGTACCGGCGAAAACGCGTCTTCAGCAAGACCCCGGAGCCTGAGCCGACGCTTGCCGAGCACAAAGAAAATCGCTTCTTTATTCAAAGACATAGCGCGCGAAGGCTCCACTATGACTTGAGGTTGGAAATGGATGGCGCGCTCAAGTCGTGGGCTCTGCCTCAAGGACCAACTCTGGATCCTGCAATCAAGCGCCTTGCCGTCCATGTGGAAGACCATCCTCTCGACTACGGCAACTTTGAAGGCACTATTCCGGCAGGCAATTACGGGGCAGGCAAAGTCACGTTGTGGGACCGCGGGACATACGAGTGGCTGGGCGAAAAATCCCCTGAGCAGCAATGGCAGAAGGGCGACCTCAAGCTGCGTTTCCACGGACAGAAGATTGCCGGAGAGTTCGCGCTGGTGCGGACAAACCGCAGCAAAGGAAAAGACTGGCTGCTGATCAAGAAAAACGATTTTGCGGTCCGGACCGGCTGGGACCCTGAGAGTGATACTCGAAGCGTTCTGCAGGGGCCGCAAGACCTGTCACAGCTGGAAGGGGCCGTCGAAGCGCCAATGCCGGCGAAGATCGAGCCTATGCTCGCTTTGCTTGGCTCCAGCCTGCCGCAGGGCTCTGACTGGCTCTATGAAGTGAAATGGGACGGCTATCGCGCACTGTGCTTCATCGAAAAGGGAAAAGTCCGGATGATCTCGCGTCGCGGCAACGCCATGAACCCGCAGTTTCCCGAGACAGCCAAAGCCATAGAGGAGGCTGTGAAAGCCGATTCCGCAATCATTGATGGCGAGATTGTAGCCTTCGATGAGAACGGGGCTCCCAGCTTTCAGCTTCTGCAGAACCACGTGGGCTTCCGCCGCTCGGCTGCGCTCAAAGGCGAGAAGCCGCAGGCCTTGAGTTTCTTTGCTTTCGATCTGCTCTATCTCAATGGCTACGATCTGCGCAAGGCCGCGCTCATAGATCGCAGGCAGTTGCTGTCTTCCATCATCCTGCCCAGCGAAACCGTCAAATACTCTGACCACTTTGCCGGACGCGGTAACGAATTGCTGGATGCAGTGAAAGCACGCGGACTGGAAGGCATTATCGCCAAGCAGGCGCAAAGCAAGTACGAATCAAAGCGCAGCGGTCAGTGGGTGAAGATCAAAGTCACCTGCCAGCAGGATTTCATTATCTGCGGCTACATTTTGGGGGAACGCGAGCCGTTCGGTTCGGTGGTTTTGGGCTATTACGCCGACGGCAAGCTGATCTATGCCGGAAACGTTGGCTCAGGATTCAACCAGCAGAGTCTCAGAGTGGTTTATGACGCTATCAAACCGCTGATCACGAAGAAACCCGTGCTCAGTGATGTTCCCCGGGAAATCGGCGCAGTCACCTGGGTGAAACCAGAGCTTGTTTGCGTGGTGAAGTTCAACTCCTGGACAGGCGATGGTCGCCTGCGCGCGCCTGTGTTTCAGGGTTTGCGGGCTGATGGAAATCCCAAGGAGGTCTTCAAAGAGACAGGCCAGGAACCAGCGGCGGCTTCAGATCCAACACCAACATCAAGTGCTACTTTGCTCGCGCCTGAAGTTAATGAAATCTCGCTCACCATTGAAGGTCGCCGGCTCAAGTTCACCAATCTGAACAAGATTTTCTATCCCGCTGACGGCTACGCCAAGCGAGATGTCATCAACTTCTATGCCGCCGTGGCTCCGCTGCTGCTGCCTCATCTTCAGGCCCGGCCGCTTTCTCTGCGTCGCTATCCCAACGGCATTGAGTCAGAAGGTTTCTTCCAGAAGCAGGCGGCGGAGAGTTTCCCCAGCTGGCTGCACACGGAATCAATCAAGACTGACGAAAAATCCAGCACCGATTTTGTAATCTGCGACGACAAATCGTCACTGCTCTATCTCGCCAACCTCGGTTGCATTGACCAGAATCCGTGGATGAGCCGCGTGGACTCGCTGGAAAATCCGGATTTCATCCTCATCGACCTCGATCCGTATCACTGCGCGTTTGATCGCATTGTAGAAGCAGCACAAACGGTGCGGGAAAAGCTGGATCTGATCGGCCTGATCGGCTATCCCAAAACCACAGGCGGCGACGGCATGCATATCTACATTCCGCTTGAAACGCGCTACACCTACGCTCAATCCCGTTCGTTTGCTGAGATTCTGGCCCGCTGGGTTACCGCCGAACGGCCTGAGCTCTTTACCACGCCGCGCACTGTGTCCGCGCGCGAAAAGGGAAAAGTCTATTTTGACTGGATGCAGAATGCTGAAGGGAAAACCATTTCTGCTCCCTATGTGCTGCGCGCCTATCCCGGAGCTCCCGTTGCCACTCCACTCAAATGGGAAGAAGTACGGCCCGGCCTGAAGCCGACACAGTTTCACATTGGCAATGTATTGCGCAGGTTTGACCGCGTAGGTGATCTCTTTGCGGGCGTGCTCAAGAAACCGCAGGAAATGGAATCGGCGTTGGAACGGCTGACTCAACTCATCTCTGCATGAGAGAGGCACAGGAATTCGCGACCCTGCCGGACTACCTTGAGCCTGGGCTCGATCTGGTCTTCGTGGGAATCAATCCGGGGCTTTATTCGGTGGCGCAGGGGCACTACTTTGCTCGTAAAACCAGTCGCTTTTGGCCTGCTTTCTCGGCCTCAAAACTGAGTCGTAATGTACGCTCAGGGTTGCGACTCGACAGTCTCACTCCGCAGCAGGATGCTTTGCTTCTTCGCTTCGGTATCGGTTTCACGGATGTTGTAAAGCGCCCGTCAGCCAATGTGGGTGAACTGACTACCGCGGACTTCGAACGTTGGATTCCTGTTTTCCTCAACAAGCTGCAGCATTACAAGCCTCGTGTTGCGTGTTTCCACGGAATCATGGGGTTCCGTCCATTTCTCAAAATGGGGCTGAAATGCCAGCGTCGCGAGCCCTCGCTTGGGGCCCAGCCGGAGAGAGTTGGAGATACATGGCTCTTTGTGGTGCCCAATCCCAGCCCCGCCAATGCTCACTTCAAGCTTGCGGATCAGGTTGCCTGGTATGACCGTCTTGATGATTTTCTTGCTCAAAGTCGATCAGTATCAGTGCCTTGAGCAATAAAACAGCAAGCCTGGTTTGCTCTAGTAATTGAGGTTGAAGTTCAGCACGTTCCAGTAGATCACAAACCACACGTAGCCAAGACAGGCGAGCAGGATCACCGCATTCCACACCTTCGACCACCACCAGACGTTGTGATCTCGCCAGGAGCGGAGTGCTCCCACAACCACCAGGATGAGCCCCGCTGCCCCCAGGACCCCGATAATCTGCAGCAGATGAATCCGCAAATCAAGTTTCTCACTGAAGTCTCCGGGGCCCTCGCCGGAAATAGCAAGAACCAGGCCCAGCACAAAGATCAGGTTTAAAGCGCAGACCAGGCGGATCCACAGCCGCCCTTGCACGGTCTGCGGCTCAATTTCCAGCCGGTGATGGTAGTGATTGCGAACCAGGACGCCGGCCGGCCAGAACAGCAGAGTCAGGGCCATAACTACCAGGCTGCAAACGATCAGAGCAAGGTTGAAGTTTCCATTGTTCTGGAATGAGGTGTGCTGGTATAGCACGGCGGGAAAATTGGGTACCAGTTCAAGATGGTTGTTGGCGTCGCGACGAAAAGCCAGCATCTCCTGGCCATTCACCGCCCTATAAAGAAGCGGCCGCACCTCCTGCCACGTTTTCAGCTCACCGTTGAAATCCTTGAGCGGCGACACTTTGATGGTTCCGTCCGGCTGCGGAACCACGTTGATCTGGCCAAACGCATTGGCAACTTTGAGCAGATTGCTTTCTGACCGCCGGCTGGATATGTATCGGCCAGCCACGGATTTCGCATCATTGCTGGCGCTGGCCAACTTCTGCATCGGCGGAACGGTATACGGGAAATAGCGATCAAGAAAATGGTCCCACAACGCCGTACGCGGACTGAGTTCACCCTTGCCCTGGCTGTTGTAGGAGACAAAGAAACCGACTCCGGCGTCCAGAACCAGATGCAGGTCGCTGTGGAAATATACGGTATCGCCACCGTGTCCAATGATCCTGTGCCCATTGCGAGTTTCTTCATAAAACCCAAGGCACATGGCGTTCAGCGCGTCGCTCAAACCGAACTGCCGCGAGTGCATTGTTTGGGTTGTCTCCCGACGGAGGATCTGCGCATCGCCATATTTCCCGTCCTGCAGATGGGCAATCATAAAATGGGCGATGTCTGCAGCCGTGGTTGAAAGCGCGCCGGCGGGCGCTTCTTCCACAATCTCGAACTTTTTTGGCTTGCCCGTCGCCACGGTATAGCCGTTGGACATGAGCGGTTTGAGGTCGGCAGGCAAGGGCTGCGCGAAGGTTGAACGCTCCATCTGCAGAGGCTTGAAGATGTTCTCCGCTACATAATCGTTAAACGGTTTGCCGGAGACGCGTTCCACGATGTAGCCGGCCAGGGCGGCGCCGTAATTGGAATACGCAGGCGTGACGCCCGGAGGGAAGATACGTACCGGCATATGCGAGATCAAATGCTGGCGCAAGCTTGCCATGGGCATGCCTTCAGCGTTGATCAGGTCCTTGATTTGCTCTTCGAATCCCGGCGTATGCGTCATCAGGTTGCGCATGGTGATCGGCTTGGCGAAGGTGGCCGGGATTTTGAAATCCAGATAAGCGTTGATGTCTTTATCCAGATCAATCTTGCCCTGTTCTGCTAACTGCATCACTGCTGTCCAGGTGAACAGTTTTGAGATTGACCCCGGACGGAACAGAGTGCTGTCCGCCGAGACAGGCGTTTTCTTCTCCATGTCGCTATAGCCGTAACCGCGAGCAAACAGAACTTTCCTGTCTTTCACCACCAGCACCACGGCGCCGGCAATGTTCTCGCGCTCAAGCTGCATGGGAACAAACCCATCAAGAAATGCCGCCACATCGGCAGCCGTCATTTCATGGGGAGTCTCAGCGACTCTAGTCCCTTCGGTGGCAGGCTGCGCCGGAGGAGCTGGCTGTGCCGGGGGAATTTTGGGCTGTTGTGCATTAGTGACGCTGGTTGAGAGCAAGACAGCTAAAAAGAGACTGAGCAGAGCAAAACGCAGCTTCATTTGGCTCCTGGCGGTCTAGCTGAAATGTAAGAAAAGGAACGAGGAAATATATCACGCGAGCCGCGACCCAATGGGGAACGACGGATTCGGCAAAGATTCTAGTTGGCCAAGCGAGCAGGCGCCTCAGGACGGCAGGGAACTACATGCCATGGTAATGGCGACGCGAACGCTGGTCGCGACGAATATCCGCCCGCAGGCTTCGGATGGAGGCTTTGTCGCCCTGGATCTGGGCCTGATCTTCACGAATCTGCACTTTCGGCGCCCGGCCGCGCCGGTCCAGCACCAGCCGGTTGCGGTCCTGCTGCAGTTGCCATTGGTAACGCTGGAGCTCGCGCTGATCGGTTTGCAGATCAATTCCGCTGCCAGCTTGTGCTGTAAGCAGAACAGACGAACTGAGACAAACGCCTAGCATCGTCAATACAGCAACTCGCATAACAGCCTCCCCAACCAGAGTACCCGGAGTTTCTAACACAGTTTCGCCTGGAAGGCGCGGGTTTTTTATTGCTCCAAAGTGCATGGTCTGCGCCTGGCATGCCAAACCGAATAAACCGGCCAGGCATCTTACCCGGTAAATGTCCTTCATTCCTCATCCCGTTTCTGTTCTAGGCACGATTGGCGTTCTGGTAATCGGGGCGATTGTTCTCTCCGTCGGGCACAAAATTCTCTCCTCACGGTCGAACAATCCCAAAGAGGATTATCGCCGCCAGCGGCTTTTAAGCACTTTTGTTGTGGTGATTGGGGCCATCATCATTGTGGCGCTCTGGTCAAGGCTGTTCCAGCACACCAGCACCTTTCTGGGCCTGATCGGGGCTGGTCTGGCGGTGGCGCTGCGCGAGCCCCTGCTTAGTATTGCAGGGCGCATCGCCATCTTTGTTGGGCACATGTACACGGCAGGTGACCGAATTGAGATCAACAAGATGAGCGGAGACGTCATCGATGTGGGATTTTTCTACACGCGCATGATGGAGATTGGGAACTGGATTGGCGGAGATCAGTATAGCGGCCGGATGATTCAATTCGCCAACGCACAAGTGTTCGGGACAGCAGTGTTCAATTACACCCGTAACTTCGCTTATGTCTGGGATGAGATCAAGCTGCCGGTGACTTATGGCAGCGATATCCAGGAGGCACGAGACCTTCTCAAGAGCGCGGGAGGCGAATACACGCGGGAATTTATGGCGGGGGCTGAAGCTCAGATTGAAAAAATGGAAAGAGTTTTCCGCGTTCCGCGATTTGAAGTGGAGCCGGTGGTCTACATGAAAGTGACAGATAACTGGATAGAACTCACGCTCCGTTATCTGGTGGATCCGCATAAGCGGCGTGCGGCAAGCAGTTATATTTTTGAGACCATCTTCAAAGAAATCAAGCAGCGCGACAATATTGAAATAGCTTCCAGCACCATGAATCTGACGATCCAGAACGCCGACTCGGTGCAGCCACAGCAGAATGAAAAACCTGCGGGAGAGAAACCCAAAGCAGCTTGATAGTTTTCAGTGTGACTAGGCGCTCACTCCGGCGCGCCCGCGCAGTCCATTCATCGCCCAGATCCCCAGCAGTGGGCCTACCGACATGCTGGCCATAGCCCACGGCCATCCAAAATGTGCCGCCACGGCAGCGAGCCAGCGAATGCTAAACGCGGTCAACAGAAATCCAGCCGCAACCTGACAGGTAAGCGCGGTGCCAACGTAACTTTTGTCTGACACTTCGCTGATGATGGTGGAAAACTGGGCTGAGTCGGCGATCACTGCAATACCCCAGATCAGGGAGAGTGCCAACAGCAGCAAGGGATGATGGAATATCAGCGCGGCTGTTATGCAGCATGCGGCACTGACGCCCATGGCGATCATGGTAACCTTGGCGCGTTGGGAGACGCGCTCGGCCGCAGAGCGGTCCTGAAGTTTATCGCTCACAGCCCCACCCCATATGCAGCCGACCGCGCCAATAGCAATGGCCAGTGCCGCAGCCAGTTCGTACTTGCTGCGTGGCCATCCTGCGGATGTCGCAAAGATCAGGGCTATCCATCCCCAGAAACCGTAGAGCTCCCACATGTGCCCCAGATATCCGCAATTCGCCAGGCGAAGAGGCCGGTTGCGCACGATTTCAAATACCTGGCGGAAGTCCAACTGGGATTTGGGCATCGCGAATGGGCCCTGGCGAACGGCTACGGTTACAATGAGCGCACCCAAGACCCCTAGGAGAGTGCCTAGAAGCACCACGCCGCGCCAGGGAATCGCGCCCACGGAGTTGAGTCCGTGAGGGACCGCTGAGCCGACTGTAAGGGCGCCGACCAGTACCGCCAAGGCGAGCCCGCGCCCGCGCTGAAACCATCCAGTCATGATTTTCATGCCGACCGGATAAACTCCGGCAAGAAAGAAGCCCGTAAGCCCGCGAAGAATGATGGCCGTCAGCGGTTGTTGAACCGTCCAGGCGAAGGCGGCATTTGCAGCCGCTGCGGCAAGCGCGGATACAACAAAGACCGGAATAGGACTGAAAACATCAGAGATGTTGAACAACGCGAATGTAATGGCACCCGCGGCAAAGCCAAGCTGCACAGAGATCGTTAGCCACGAGCCCAATTCCAAACCAGAGTGCCAAACCCCTGTGATTTGAGGCAGAACAGCCGTCCCGGTAAACCACAAAGACATCGCCAGGAGTTCCGCCAGTGAAAGCAAAAGAAGAACCCGCCGGGACGATACGTCGCGGCGGGTCACAACTTCACTCGAAGTTGCCACTAGCCTTTTATTTTCCTGCGTTCGCAGGATGTGACAACTGCCGTAGGATCAACAGCCTCGCTGTCCCTTTGCATCTCCACGATCTTGCCTTCCTTATCGATGAGAAAGGTTACCCGGCGGGCAGCTTTATATTGCGGGTTGTAGATTCCGTATTCTTTGGTCACTTCTCCGCCCCAATCACTTAACAAGGGGAAACTGACTCCGATCTTGTCTGCGAAAGCGGCATTGCTGAACGTGCTATCCATGCTTACACCCAGGACCTGGGTGTCTGAGGCTTCCAGCTTCTGCAAGTTCTGCTGGTAAGCCTGCATTTCGCGGGTTCAACCACCGGTGAAGGCGAAGACGATAAAGGCCAGCGCCACGTTCTTCTTGCCCCGGTAATCGCTCAGCTTTACCGGCTTGCGGTTCTGGTCAAGCAAAGTGAAATCGGGCGCTGTGTCGCCGACTTTAAATTTAGGTTCGGGTGGGGCTTCTTTCTTGTCGCTCTGGGCCCGCAATGCGGTGCCGGATTGCTGGACCATCAGCGCCAGTATCCATAAAAACAAGATAGCGGTACTTTTGCGCACGACTTTCCTCCGAGCTTTGATGACTACAGCCAGTAAGCCTATATCGCTGAGAGCCAGCGGTCAATGTTTCAATGGGTGGCGCTGGCGGTACGGAACTTTCGCCGCGTTGTGGGTGTTAGTATCTGCCAGAGGTTGACCATGAAACCTGGACTTATAGTTGTTGTCGCACTGCTCTCTACTCTTGCCTGGTCACAAAATGCGCCCATGGCAACGGCGCAATCCAACACAATTTTTGCCGGGGCAGATGGAAAATTTGAAGCCACTCCAGACACCGCGGTGCTGCGACTGGACATTTCCTCGCAGCAGGATACTTCGCGCGCTGCTTACGACAAAGTTGCTGCGGCAGCCGAGCAAGTCAGAAGCATCTTGCGAAAGAATGGCATCGATCCTAAAACTGCCCAGATTGGCTTTTACGCCGTTCAGCCGGTTTATGACTGGAGAAATCCGAAGCACAAGGTCATCGCCTACCATGTCGTGACCAGTGTGACGCTCAAATTGAAGGACTTTTCCAAAGTCGGCGTTCTAACGGAACAGCTTGCGGAAATCGCGGAAACCCAGAACCAATCTCTCAGCTATACGCTGGAAGCTATTGACGAAGCTAAAAATAAGGCGGCAGAAGATGCTCTGAAAAAAGCCCGGAGCCAGGCCAATGCAGTTGCCGTGGCCAGCGGACGAAGCCTGGGTGAGTTGCTCTACGCTTCAGTCGATGTGAACCAGCCAGTGATTATGCCCATGATGGCGGCGAACACCCATGGCTGCCGCCAAGGTGGGAGCGGCGGAGGTGGGCCCGGCAACGGCTGAGTTTACCCCGGAAAACGTGACCATCAATGCTCATGTGAATGCAATGTTTGCTCTCAAATAGGTAGAGCCTCTCCGCAATCCAGAGTAGCTGCTCTGACAACCGTCAGACTTACTTGGAAAATTTTTCAGTAGAAGGGAATTACTACCATGCAGAACCGGCTCGCAATCTCTATAAGCCGTTTATTTTCAACAATGATGGGTTTGGCATGGGGGATGCAATAACACAGGGCAGACGAAGTGGCGCGCATCGGGGCGCTTTCGAGGATCTAACGGCCAGAGATCCTGTCGAAAGTGCCTCGTTGCATTTTCGGACTAAACCAAGAACAAGCATCCCAGCAGGCATACCGTCCCACTCGGTTTTGAGACCAGCCTTAAATTTTCAGAATTTAGACAAGCTGAACTTTATCGCGCAGGTCGATTCCAGCGCGCCTCAGGATGGCGGCGATCTCCCCGTCGTTTAGGCGTGTCGCGTCAAATTCCACGCGGACGGTGTGTTCCTTTTCGTCGAATTTGATCTTGCGCACACCGTAAACCTCCCAGGCGTTGTTGAGGGCCAACATCTGCTTTTCTCCCGGAGGCATTCCGTATTTGAAGACAACATCCAACAGGGTCATTCCTTGCCACCTCATTGGCGCCTGGACGCGACTTCGCGCGGGCCGGATCTTGAATCAGTTCTGGAACCAATTTAACACACCAAGTTGCGGCCTCAAGCCCTGCCCAAGCCATGCGTGCTGCGGGCTGAAATCGAAAGTTCTTCAATTGACATCTATATACGGTATAGGGGTATACTGTATCTAAGGTTTTTGAGGGATTTAGTGATGGCTGGAAAACGAAACACTTCAGAAAAAGGCGCGCTGCAGCATGAGGCAGATGCAAAGGACGGCCTCCTGTTGCGGCTTCGCCGGGTGGAAGGACAGGTCCGTGGCGTGCAGAAGATGGTGGAAGAAGAGCGCTACTGTCCTGACGTGCTAATGCAGATGTCGGCGATTCATGAGTCTTTGCGCGCTGTGGAACGCATATTGATGAAGAACCATCTGCAACATTGCACCACGGAGGCGCTGCGCTCCGGAGATCCCCGGAAAGCGCAAAGAACTTACAACGAACTCACTGAACTGTTTTACAAGCACGCGCGGTAACGAGGGGAATCAATGGATCGGGTTAATACCATGGTGCGCGATGTGGTCTGCAATATGAGTGTGGACCCGGCAATAGCGCGCGCTCGAGAAGAATACAAGGGCACGACCTATTATTTCTGCTGTGCGGGATGCGCAAGCAAGTTTAAAGCTGATCCGGAGAAGTATCTCGCTGAACCCGCGGGTGCGCCTGTCCCCGCTGACGGTCATCATCAGAAGGCGGGCAGCCATCAGCAGACACCCGGTAAGGTGAAGGACCCTGTTTGCGGAATGTGGGTGGATCCGGATAAGGCGCGCGGCTCTGCAACGTACAAAGAGAAAACCTATTACTTTTGCAGCCCGCGTTGCCAGGAAAAGTTCAACGCCGAACCCGAAAAATATCTCACGGCCACCCCCCCAAATGGATTGGTGCAACTCGGGGCCACTAAACTGGCCCAACCTGCAAAGATCGCAGCACAGGAAACGGCGCAGGTATCTTCAGAACGAAAGGGTAGCGTAACGTACGTCTGCCCTATGGACCCGGAAGTTCGTGAAAGCAAACCAGGCCCGTGCCCTGTCTGCGGTATGGCCCTGGAGGCCGAAACCGTCGAATACACCTGCCCCATGCACCCGGAGATCGTGACCGACAAGCCGGGCTCCTGTCCTATTTGTGGCATGGCGCTTGAGCCGCGTATCGCAGCCGGCGTTCATGAAGAAGATGATTCTGAGCTGCGCAGCATGACGCGCCGCTTCTGGACTGGCGTGGCGCTGAGTGTCCCTTTACTGATTCTTTCCATGGTCAGCATGGTTGCGTGGAGCCCTTTACACAATCTGCCGGCGCACTGGTCTGAGTGGCTGCAATTGGCGCTGGCCACTCCCGTTGTACTCTGGGGCGGGTGGCCGTTCTTCCAGCGTGGGTGGACTTCGCTGCGCAACCGGCACCTCAACATGTTTACCCTCATCGCGGTTGGCACGGGCACGGCTTATGTGTACAGCGTGGTCGCCACTTTGGCTCCTGGGATATTTCCCGGTACTTTTCGCGGGCACAATGGCGCCGTGGAAGTCTATTTCGAGACCAGCGCAATCATTGTGACGTTGGTCCTGCTGGGCCAGGTACTTGAGTTGCGCGCGCGACGTCAGACAGGAACCGCGATCCGTGCGCTGCTTGATCTGAATCCCAAGACAGCGATTCGCCTGCGCGCCGATGGAACAGATGAAGAGATTTCTCTCGAACACGTGAAACATGGCGATCGTCTGCGCGTGCGCCCCGGCAGCCGTGTGCCTGTCGATGGTTCCGTGGAGGAAGGGAACAGCTCAGTCGATGAATCCATGATCACCGGAGAGTCCATTCCGGTGGAGAAGGCTGCCGGAGCAAAAGTGATTGGCGGAACGGTAAACCAAACCGGGGCGTTTGTAATGCGGGCGGAAAAACTCGGTTCGGAAACTCTGTTGTCACAGATTGTGCGCATGGTAGCCGAAGCCCAGCGCAGCCGCGCCCCCATTCAGTCGCTGGCGGACAAAGTATCGGGTTATTTCGTCCCGGCGGTTATCGTGATTGCAGTTCTCACGTTCCTGTTCTGGGGGCTCTTTGGTCCAGATCCGCGCTTTGCGCACGCTGTGATTAATGCTGTTGCTGTGCTGATCATCGCCTGCCCCTGCGCATTGGGGCTGGCCACGCCCATGGCTGTAATGGTGGGAACAGGCCGTGGCGCACATGCGGGAGTCCTGGTTAAGAATGCAGAGGCGCTCGAGACCATGGAGAAAGTTGACACCCTCGTCTTCGACAAAACGGGAACACTCACCGAAGGCAAGCCCAAGCTCACTGAAGTTGTCGTGACCGGAGCCGTTGCAGAAAACGAATTGTTGCGGCTCGCCGCATCACTTGAGCGGTCAAGTGAACATCCCTTGGCGGCCGCGATCGTAAGAGGCGCACAGGAGCAGGGATTGCATCCGAGCAGCACCGGTAACTTCCACTCGGTCACCGGGCAAGGTGTGTACGGGTATGTCGACGGGCATGAGGTAATTCTCGGAAGCGCGAGTTTGCTTGCTTCACGCAACATCGATCCTGCACCCCTCGCCAGTAAAGCGGATGAGTTGCGGCAAAACGGACAGACAGTGATGCTGGCGGCAGTGGATGGGCGCGCCGCCGGATTGATTGCTGTAGCTGATCCAATTAAAGCCTCCACGCGCGAAGCATTGGAAGCATTACGACGCGACGGCCTGCATATGGTCATGCTCACCGGGGACAGCCACATCACAGCTCATGCCATCGCGCTTGAACTGGGAATTGAGACATTTGAAGCTGAGATCCTGCCGGAGAAGAAATCTCAGGTGGTGAAGGACCTCCAGAGCAAAGGTCGAATCGTAGCTATGGCCGGCGATGGTGTGAACGATGCGCCGGCTCTGGCGCAGGCAAACGTCGGGATTGCCATGGGAACAGGCACCGATGTTGCCATGGAAAGTGGTGACATTACCCTGATCAAAGGCGACCTGCGCGGCATCGTCCGCGCAAGGAACCTGAGCCGCTCCACCATGCGCAACATACGCCAGAACCTCTTCTTCGCTTTTATTTACAACCTGCTCGGCGTGCCGATTGCAGCGGGAATTCTTTATCCCTTTTTCGGCCTGTTGCTGCAGCCGGTATTTGCCGCAGCGGCCATGAGCTTCAGTTCGGTGTCAGTGATTGGAAATGCGTTGAGACTAAGGAGAGCAAAGCTGTAGGTGCTCGCGCTTGCTTTTCTATAGGCCCGAGCGAAGCGAAGGGGGTCCCTACGGTTTTTGAAGAATTTAACTCGCGATCGACAAACGCCTGACAAGCTCCGCATTAATGGCACGGGATATTAGATTACCTGCAGTTCTTCGAAGAGATAGGGACCCCCTCACTTCGTTCGGGGCTTCGGAAAATCAAACCACTTTTTCTTTCCACTTACCTTTCCTGAACACATAAATCCCGATGAGCGCCAGGAGGATTTCTGCTGTAAGGATTCCGTAATAAGCTCCGTTGGGGCCGAAGCTGAATTTGAAAGCCAGAATGAACGCTAATGGCAACTGCACCACCCAGTAAACGAAGAAGTTGATCAGCGTTGGAGTCCAGGTATCGCCCGCGCCGTTGAAGGCCTGCACAATGATTTCCCCATACGCCCACAGCACGTAACACGGGCTGATGATGCGCATGCAGCTGGCTCCATAATGGATCACTTGCGAGTCGGCGCTGAAGATGCCCACCAGTTGCGGCGCCCAGATGAAAAACACGACCGAGACTACGCCCAGGAACACGGCATTGAAGAAGCTGGCGCGCCACACGGATTGCTCTGCGCGCTCCGGCTGCTTGGCGCCCAGGTTCTGCCCCACCAACGTGGCTGCCGCAGAACCCAGGCCCCACGAAGGTAGCGTCGAGAAGATCACGATCCTGATGGCCACCGTGTAGCCTGCCGTGGCCTGGCTGCCGAAGGACTGGACCAGCCTCACCATCACCACCCAGCTCGCCGTGGCAACCAGGAGTTGCAACACTCCAACGCCCGCAACTTCAAGGATGTTCCACATTACTTTCAGCTGCAGACGGATGTGCTTTTTCAGAATCTCAAGATGTGCGCTGCCTTTGCTCAACATGTAAAGCTGGAAGAGCACGCCGATGCTGCGTCCTATGCTGGTGGACACCGCTGCGCCGGTAACCCCCAGTTTTGGGAACGGTCCAAGTCCTCTGATGAGGCAGGGATCAAGACACAGGTTGATAGCATTTGCCAGCCACAGCACGCGCATGGCAATGGCGGCATCGCCTGCGCCACGAAAGACGGCGTTGATCAGGAACAGCAGCACAATGATCCCTGACGTGCTAAGCATGATCCGCGTGTAGAGCGAACCAACGGCCAGGATCTGCGAACTCGCGCCCATCCACGCCAGCAGCCGCGGAGCAAAAGGGAGAGCGACGGAGAGAATCACTAGAGCGAAGCCGAGCCCGATCAAAATACATTGGACTGCAGCTTCCGCTGCTCCATCCTTGTCATGCTGCCCGACGCGCCGTGCGACCACGGCGGTTGCGCCCATGCTCAGGCCAAACGCCACTGCCATCACCAGTACCAGCATGCCTTCGGTGATTCCCACGGTGGCCGTGGCGTCCGCGCCAAGATGCGCGACAAAGAAAATGTCTACGATTCCGAACAGCGATTCCATCGCCATTTCCAGAACCATGGGAACTGCCAGAAGCACGATCGCGCGATCTACGGATATGGCGGTGAAGTCCTGATGAGAGCCGAAAACAGCTTCTTTGATCAGGGCAAACCAGTTGGTTCGGGAAGCAACGTTAGCCGGTGCAGTTGAACTCACTTGCGTCTCTCCGTACGGACTGCCTTGGGAAGGCAGCAGAAAACAATCCTGTGTGTGTCAGGAGTTTTGCCAGACAAATCTGGCAAACCGCGAAGCGAGATTAGTTGGAGAGGCGCATAGGCGTAGTTAATTTTTTACCACATGACCCGGTGACGGTCAATTTGTCGCATGAGTGGCGTCTTGTCACATGAGCAAGTGGCGCCGCAAACGCAAAGGGCGATCTCTGACTGGGCCGCCACACTTGGCGCGCAGGAATACTCAGGCAATCGGATATGTACTGGTGCTGGGCAGATGTCTCTGCACCGGTGTCCAGAATCCGCTCCACTCCTGGCTGCGTTGCGGCGCGACCATGAGGATCAATGTACCTTCATCCTCGGGAACATCCGGGATGCGGTAGACAACGGGAAAAGCCATCTGATTAATGAGCCCGGAGGGGCCGAAGTGAACTACCGTGACGAAATCCAGGCCCGGAACCAGACGATAACGCGCTTCCTTTGTGGCCAGCGGTCCAAGAATTTCATTCAAAACACTAATACTCACCATGTAACAGAGTTCCATCGCAGTAGGGTTCCTTTCGACCCCGACTCTCATCTCTGTGCGCTGGGGAGAGCGCTCATCCGTTATAGTGTGTTTTATAAACCATTCATTACGAAATTATTGGAGCTGAATTAAAAGACCTAATCTTTTTTCGGTGAAACTAAGGCTTAAAGCTGAGCTGATCCGCGATCGTAAGGTCGCGCCATCCTGTGCCACCACTGATTCCGCGACAAAGCCTTAATCCGGACAACATAAGACAAGACTGCCCGCTCCAAGAAATATGCAACTTCTTGGCCGCTTCCGCCGCCTGACCTCGGTTCAAAAGAATACGTTCGTGGCCTGCTTCCTGGGCTGGTCTTTGGACGCGTTTGACTTCTTCATCCTGGTCTTCTGCGTCAGCGCCATCAGCGGTGACTTCCATGCAAAAGTTTCATCCGTTGCCGAAGCCATCTTTATCACTCTGGCGATGCGGCCCATAGGCGCGTTCTTGTTTGGCTGGATGGCAGACCGCTATGGCCGGCGGCCTACGCTGATGATTGACATCATCGCTTACTCGGTCTTCGAACTGGGCTCAGCCTTTGCTCCCTCATTGCCGGTGTTCCTGGTCATGCGGGCCTTGTTTGGCGTTGCCATGGGAGGCGAGTGGGGTGTGGGGGCGGCTTTGGCTTTTGAAACGCTGCCGGCCGAAGGTCGAGGCTTTTACTCAGGGTTGCTGCAGGAAGGTTACGTGGTTGGTTACCTTGTTGCCGCGCTGGTGTACGGAACTTTGTTTTCATTTGTCGGTTGGCGAGGCATGTTTGTGATTGGCGCCCTGCCGGCATTCCTGGTGATCTACATCCGCAGCAAGGTAGAAGAATCGCCGGCCTGGCTGCAGGGCGAAGCGGCCAGAAAAACCGAAAGCCATGTGAGCCATGACATCAAGACTTATCTGGGCAGTTTCGTATTTTTGGCAATTCTGATGTTTGCCTTCAACTCCTTCAGCCACGGAACGCAGGACCTTTATCCAACATTCCTTCAGAAAAATCATGGTTTCAGCCCCAAAATTGTGGGCTTGATTGCCATCATCTACAACATCGGCGCGCTGCTGGGCGGAATCATCTTCGGGGCGTGGTCAGAAAAAATTGGACGCCGCAAAGCAATCGTCATTGCATCATCTTCTAGCCATTCCCTGCATTCCTCTCTGGGCTTACGGCAAGGGCTTCCTGACTTTGGCCGTTGGCGGCTTTCTGATGCAGTTCATGGTGCAGGGCGCGTGGGGAGTGGTGCCGGCGCATCTGAACGAACTTTCGCCGCCAAGGGTACGTGGCACATTCCCGGGACTGACTTATCAACTCGGCAATCTTCTTTCGTCGCGAAATGCAGTCATTCAGGCAAGGTTTGCGGAACAGAGTTTCGGCGGGATGTTTGCTCCCGTGCTTGCCTGGACCGTGCTGGTCATTGCTTCTCTGGTGGCGTTTATCACCTGGATGGGAAGAGAGCGAAAAGGCGCAGACCTTTCAAGCACGGCGTTTACCGATGCGGAGTTCAGGGACAAAGTCGCGTAGTAATGCAAGTATCGTTGTGTAACCGCGATCACTGATTTTCCAAACAACCTCACCGGCTCATGTCGCAAGATTCTCGAGAACCCTCAGTCTGTATAATCCTGCCTTCGAGGTTCCCGGGATATGAAGATACTCATTACCGTTGTCATACTGATGGGCAGCGCTCTTGCGCAGAACTCGCCTGAAGAAGGCAAGGTGGTTCAATATCAGCTTGATCGCAAAGAACTCAAATACACTTACTCAGCCTCATACCAGCCGGTGGCGCGGCTCAAGTCAGGAAACATTCTGGAAACCACCACGGTTGATTGCTTCGGCGACGCGATCAAGAAGCCCGGCGATACGCTCAGCATGGCTCCGGGCGACAATCCTTTGACTGGTCCGTTTTACATTGAGGGCGCTGAACCCGGCGATACCTTGGCAGTGAAGATCCTGGATTTGCAGGTAAATGGAAATCAGGGGATTGGCGCATTGGCGCCTGGATTTGGAGCAATTAATTCAACGAATTACACGCCAATGTTAAACCCGCCAATCAAAGAGAAGATCTGGTTTTATCCCATTGATCACGCCACAAACACCGCCACGTTTCAGGCGCTTGATTCCAAGTACACGGTGAAAATCCCTCTGCATCCCTTCTTCGGCTGCATTGGAGTCGCCCCGGCAGGTGGGGAAGCGCGCAGTTCGGTTGTTCCGGAGGCGTTTGGCGGCAACATGGATTCGCCCGAAGCCAGTGTCGGCAACACCGTTTATTTTCCGGTGAATGCGCCGGGCGCCATGCTGTTTCTGGGCGATGGCCACGCTGCCATGGGTGACGGCGAAGTGGCCGGTACTGCCATTGAGGTCCCGCTACGCAGCCGGATTCAGGTGCATGTGATCAAGGGACAGAAGATCAATTGGCCACGCTTTGAGAACGACGAGTACATTATGACTGTAGGCGCTTACCGGCCACTGGATGATGCTCTGCGCATCGCATTTACTGAGCTGGTGGGATGGATCCACAACGACTACGGCCTCTCAGAGATGGACGCGTACGAACTGCTATCAAAGGTCGCGGAGATTCGGCTGAGCGAGATGGTGGATCCGAATTATGTGGTGGTGGCGAAGGTAAAGAAGAGCTTTCTGCCCAAACCGTTGAAGTAAAGTTCAGTGCAGAGCCCAGACAAATATTAGAAAGAATGTTCCGCACGGCAAGTGCAATCAGGCCTTGTGTTCGCACCGCTAAGGCACGATCACGCGCGGTGTCCTGTTGGCTCATTCCTTCGGATCACACCTGATTATTCCGATCGGAAAACGGAAATTACAAACCGCTTAAATTGTGGCCAACGATTCAAAGCAGTTAAGACACCCTTCTGAGAATCGCCACCTGGGGCACCTAAGCGGGTGCCCTTTTTGCTTTTGTCGAAGATGCGTCGGGCGCGGGCGTACCGCTGCGTCTGCGAACCGGACACGGTTTCGGCGTTTGCAATCTTTTCTTCCGCCGAGAACTGATGCAGATTTACGACACGTCCTGACAAGGGAATATTTTCTCTTCCTTCTCCAGAACTGTCGCAAGGAGTATAGTTCCGCAACAAAATGCGCTCCGTCTTAGCAGTTCTGCCGGGGTACAATCGGGCTGCCAGGTAGCGATAGGAGAGTGCCAATGCGCGTTTTTGCTATGTTCCTGTTTGCTTGCGTTCTTACCCCGATCTATGCCCAACCAAAGGCTTCCAACGCGCTCCCGACCGACGGAAACGGGCTTCTGGATGCCTGCACGGTGTTAATAAATGCTCGGATAATCCGTCGTCTTTTTCATCTGTGAGTCCAGACAGATTCAATGAAGTATGGGGTCGGTTCAACTGGTGCGCGGGCTACCTTCAGGCTGTCCAGGATATTCAGGTCCAAAATGAGGTAAGCCTCGCTGTCATTGCAATGACGGGGGTAAAGCTGGCCGGACCTGATAAGGCAACACAGTATGCCTTCGATACGCTCCGGGGCGCGTGCATTCCTGATAACGCACCCCTCATACAGTTAGCGCGAGTCCTTGTTAAGTGGCTGCGTGACCATCCTGAGCGCCTTCACGAGCCCAAGGTCATCCTGACGACGGCAGCTCTCAGGGATGCATTTCTTTGCCAACAGCCGAGTCCGAAAGAAGATCCGAAGGGGAAGCGAGCAGTGGTCAAAAGCCAGTAAAAGGCCGAACGGCAGCGGCGTTCTATAAGCAACATGGTAGGCATCAAAAGGGAAGCCTAAAGCACCGCAGATGCAAAAGGTTTTGAGCACTACTACAGATTGTCAAAGCACGAGCTTACCGAATTGTGGCAGAACTGCGTTTTTGTGTTCGACACAAACTCCTGCTGGATTTGAACGGTTACACCCTGAACTAAAGAAGAGCTGTTTCCGTTCTCGAGAAAATTGAAAGATCGGATTTGGATA
>CAVWUW010000020.1:0-47243 GCA_963758275.1 Terriglobia bacterium
GCAAGGGGATAAGGGCAGGATGAGTCTTGTCCAATACAAGATGAGCCTGAAGCGGAGGGCGGATTTTAACGCAAGATGAGCCTGGGGGATGGCAAGCTGAGGGTTGACCATCAGGGTGCATGAAGCCGAGCAGTTGAATTTGGACCAGATCCGGGCGTTCCTGAAAGGGAGCGAGGGAATCCGGTTCGCGGGTAAGAGCAAAGAACAGATCTATAGCTGGATCGAAAAGCTCTTGATCCACCACTCGTATCGACAGCAAACGCGTCTGGTGCGCGGCCTGTTGCGGCAATATGTGAAGAAGATGACGGGGCTGAGCCGAGCCCAGGTAACCCGGTTGATCGGACGCTTTGGCAAAACCGGGCGGGTCAGGCCGACGGTGTATCAGCGGCATCGCTTTGCCCAACGTTATACCGCGCGGGATGTGGAACTGCTGGCCCGAGTCGACCAAGCGCATGAAACCCTCAGCGGGCCGGCGACACGACACATTCTGCAACGGGAATACGAGGTCTATGGCAAGCGCGAGTACGAGCGGCTGGCTTCGATTTCCGTGGCCCATCTGTATAACCTGCGCCAGCGCCCCAAGTACCGCCAACAGTGTCGGAACTACACCAAGACCCGAGCAACGCAAGTGGCCATCGGCGAGCGGCGTCGGCCCGATCCCCAGGGGCAGCCGGGGTTCTTGCGGGTCGATACCGTCCATCAAGGCGATGAACCGGGCAGTAAGGGCGTGTACCATATCAACGCCGTCGACGAGGTTACGCAGTGGCAAATTGTCACCGCCGTCCCCCGCATCAGCGAGGCTTTTCTATTGCCGGCGCTGCAAGCCATGCTGGCCCAGTTTCCCTTCCGCATCCTGGGCTTTCACAGCGACAACGGCAGCGAGTTCATCAACGCCGCCGTGGCCCGCTTACTCAACAAGCTGCTGATCCAGCAAACCAAAAGCCGTCCCCGCCACAGCAACGATAACGGCTTGGCGGAAACCAAAAATGGCTCGGTAATCCGCAAGCACATGGGCTATGGCTACATCGATGCTTCCCACGCCGAGCGTCTGCAGGAGTTCTACCGCCATCACTTCAACCCCTATCTCAACTTTCATCGGCCCTGTGCTCAGTCCCAACTGGTGAGGGATGAAAAGGGGCGCACACGCCGTTTGTACTTGCACTATCAGACGCCTTGGGAAACCCTGCAGCGCCTGCCCCGAGTGTCCCAATACCTGAGAGAGGGAATGAGCCTGGCCATCTTGAAACGCATGGCTGGTGCTGTCAGCGACACCGAGGCAGCCCAGCGCTGTCTACTGCGGTAAAGAAGTCGATTCCCTGGAGGGCATACACCTTTGTGAGATTCGCATGTACGACGTCGCCCTCTTCCTCGATGTGCGCTTGAGCGCGAACTATCGCCGTTGTGAATCCCTCTTCAGGTGGAGCGCCAGCTTGGGAGTCAGGGACCGTGCGCGGAGTATTCGGAACTCCGCAATTGAAGTGCAGACCTTGCGCTCGCTGCCAGCGAGTCAGCGAGCAGAAGACTTTTTTTCCTGCTGGAAACGGAAGGAAGTTTACATCAAGGCGCTCGGTGAGGGGCTTTCCGTTCCGCTGGACAGCTTTGCCGTTGCCTTTGCCACGGGAACCGCGGTGGCCCTCCTTCAAGTTGACCCGCGCACTGCGCCTTCGGTTGGGAACCGAATCGAATTTGCCGAAAAATGCGTTATTCTCTGGGCTGCTTGAAGTTAAAAGAATTTTTATTGATAAAGCATTCTTGAAGAGTCCCGGGGACCACGAGGGCACGCGCTAGAAAAGGATTATTGTTTTTCCCATATATCAAGGCGCAAACGGCCCTCGGGAGATTCCAGGTAGGATGCATACCGGTTAGCATCTGTTTGGAAGCGTTCGCCGTCCGCCTTGGCAGTTATCTTCATGCTGTCCTCAACGCTTATTCGCCATTCAGAGTTGCAGCGCACATGGACCGCCCGGGCATCCAAGGTCCCGATGAGACCATCCGGCTCAAATCCAGCACAGGATGAGCCCGACCTACCGTGTGCGTCCGTTGTATTTTTATCCCGGTTATCTGTGGTTAAGAGCAGAAGGGCAGGCGCCTAAGTGATTTAGATTTGGCGTCCTCGATGGGGTGGAGTGGGCCCCTAATAGGAGGCAAAGCTGAAAGTCCCACTGTAGAGCACATGGAGAGTAGCGGATGAAACTGGCCCGGTTGAAATGTCAACGTGTCGGGGCGGGAGTAAGCAGGGCTGGTTGTTAGCGCGGTTGGGTGAAAAGGGAACTACGACCAAGGGTCTGCACAATCCGTAATTCGCACAAGCGGAGCAGCTGGTGCAAAAGGCGGTTCGAATCAGGGTGTTGCAACGGCATCTCCGGAAAGATGCTCTAAGAATGCCGGCACGCCGTTTGAAATCCGTCCCGACTCTAGGCTTACGATTCGATCGGCCACCTTATAGTAACGATCATCATGGCTGATTACAATAACGGTCTTTCCCTGGGCCTTAAGCCCGGGAAGAATGGTGTAATAGAAGAACTCCTTGAAGGAGGGGTCCTGATCGGCTGCCCATTCATCGAAAAACAAAATGGGGCGTTCTTCGAGGCAGCACGTCAGCAGTGCAAGGCGCTTGCGTTGTCCCTGGGAAAGCGCAGTCGTGGAGAACACGCCATTTTGTATGCTCACTTTGTCGCTCAATCGCAGCCTGCGGATGTATTCGCGGGCCTGATAGTCGAGTTCAGGTCGTTCCAAGCCCAGCAGAGATTCAAAAAGAAAAAAGTCAGAGAATACACCAGAGAAAAACTGCCGATAGCTATCGCGGTTTTCCTCAGTCACGCTTTCTCCGTTGAAGCGGATGTCGCCTTTATCCGGAGTGTAAAGGCCGGCGATGAGCTTTGCGAGAGTGGTCTTGCCGCTGCCATTGCCGCCGGTTATGAAGAGGAGTTCTCCCGGTGGAATCGAGAGGTTGATCGGACCCACCTTGAACTCTTCCTGGGAACCTGGCTCACGATGTGAATAGACGACATCGCACAACTGCAAATGAACAGATGAGTACACGGGGAGCAGAGCGCCTTCAGTGACCTCAGAGCCAGCCGATTGCGTCAGAGTAATCCCAAGGTCCTGCACGTTTTTAAGGGCAACTCTTGCGCGCGCCAGGCCAGGGGCAGCGTTCAATATCATCTGCAGGGGAGCCATCATATACAGCAAGGCCATAATGAAGCCGCTGAGTACGCCGGCGACAGTGCCGAGCACATTGCGAAGCCCGAAAACCGAAACACCTATGATGACGAAGATCAGGAGTTGTCCCCAGTTGGCAGCCACAACGTACGTGTTCATTCCCGCCATAATCTCGGTCCGCGTAACATAAGCAGCGTTATCCAAGCCACGCGTCAGAAACACTTCCCGGCGCTTCCGGTTGAGTTTAAGTTCTTTCAGGCCGTGCAGCAGGCCCTGGTAGTGCTTGTGCAATTCGTTTTCATTTCGGCGGGCCCGTTCAAAATGAGGTTCTGCACGCGCTACGCCGAACCGATAGGTGCAGACGCCCAGGGCCATGAGTCCAAGGATCGCAACCAGCAATTGCCATTTGAGCCATCCCATGTAGATCAGGCAGCTTCCCACCACGCCAACATTGACACAAACAACAGGAATCACCGCGACCATTCCAGTAAGGTTGTAGAGGTCGTCTGTCATCATGGAGAGGATGCGATGCGTTCCATTCTGTTCGAGCCAGCGCAGAGGAACGGTGACGATCTGTCGCGAAATCTCCGTACGCAAGGAATAGATCGCATCCTGGCCCAGCTTCATCAGGAGCAGTTCTGAAGTGACCCGAGTCAGCGGCGCCGCCACGCACAATGCGATGAAGATCGGCAGCAGTGTGCGGGCTCTTCCTGGGGTCAGGAACACGGCAGAATTCAGCAGAGCCAGCATGCCGGCGTTCATGGCGCCGCTCAAGCCGCCCAATATCACTGTGAGCACCAAAACGGAGCGGGAACGATCAAGCAGGAAGCGGACTATCTCCACGAAGTTTTTCCTCTTTTATGGGTTGGGTGCCACGCGACCGGAGCTTTAGTTTCGCGTGGGGCTATCGAAAGCAGACGGTCCGGCATCATGCCAGATGCTGAGCGAGAGAAAATCACACATTTCCGAGATTGAGCGGACGTATGTCCGACCACACAGTCTGGCCTTTAGTGAAGTTTCGTTGCGTGGCACTCTATGCCGGACTTCAGCGCCTGTTAAGCGTTTCCCCTGTGCGGTTGCAGCTATCCCTCGTGCAGGATCGTAACCGGGGATACTCGCAGCGCGCGCTTTACGGGGACAATACCAGCCACAACTCCGGATGTGAACAACAGCATCGAAGCGCCGATAAAGGTGCCAGGATCCACAGGTGAGATGCCGTAGACCAACTGAGCAACGCCCTGGCGGAAGAGAAAGGCTCCTACCATCCCAAGCGCGGCCCCGATCATCCCCATGATGATTCCCTGTTTAATGATGAGCCATGAAATGCTTCCACGCTGAGCTCCGAGAGCAATGCGCACCGCAATTTCCTGCGACCTCTGAGCCACCAGGTGGGACGTGACGCCGTATACGCCAATGACGGCGAGCACAGAACCGATTACGGCAAATAAGCCCAGGAGAATCGCATTAAAGCGGCTGTCTCCGGCCTGCAAACTCATCATCTCTTCAATCGTGGTAGGGGATGCGAGCGGGAGATCCGGATCGATGCGACGCAATTGTTCACGCACAGCGGAGATGATTGAAGCTGGCTCGACTTTGGTGCGCACGAGAAGGAATTTGAATCCGAAATTGAATTCAGGTATCTGGCGAAAGAGAGCCAGGATCTCAGGCGCAGACGGCTTCGCAAGCCCACGGTTCTTCACATTCCCGACCACACCGATAACCTTGATCGGCAATTCCATACCGGCCGGAGCAGAAGGCCCGAGCAGCCTTTGAGGAGTTCCTACGATAATCTCCCTGCCAATGGGATCTTCATTTGGAAAGTAGCGGTTTGCGAATTCCTGGTTGATGAGAGCTACCTTGGCGGAAGTCTCGGTATCGGAATCCGAAAAGTCGCGCCCTTCCAATATGGGGATACCGGTGACGTGGATGTAGTGAGAATCACACACCCCAAAGCGCGCTTGCGGAACGTCTTCTATACGATCCGGCATGTGTCCTGGCAAAATAAATTTCTGGGTCCAGCCGTTGGCGTTATAGCCCGGATCAGGCAGTCCTGGCTCTGACGCAACTGAGACCTCCTGCACGCCCGGCAGAGCCTGCACGCTGGCCTGCAGATTGGTGGCAAACTGGGTGATCTTTTGGGCGTCAGAATAGCGATTCGAAGGCAGGAAGAGATGGGCCGTCAGCAGATGATCGGCCCGAAAACCGGGCTGCTGAAGCTGGAACTTGATGAGACTCTGGATCACCAGGCCGGCTGCAATCAGCAGCATTACTGCAAAGGCCATCTCTGCAGTTGCTAGTATGCGACGCCCGTACTGACGGCTCGACCCCGAAGTTGCGGAGCGCCCGCTATCCTTCAGTGCGTCGGTCAGATTCACCCGTGTGGCCGACAGCGAAGGCAGGATTCCAAAGATCAGGCTGGTGAGCAGAGAGAGGCCGAGGGCAAACAGCAGAACTCTGACATCCATGGTGACTGAACTGAGTTGAGGCAGCTTACTTGGATGCATGCTCTCCAGCATCCTGCATCCTGCCCAGGCCAGTAGCGTTCCCAGCACTCCACCCATCGATGCCATCAACAAAGTTTCCGCAAGAAGCTGACGAAGCAGGTCCCACCTTCTGGCTCCGAGCGCCGTTTGAACCGCAATTTCACGGTAACGAGCCGAATTGCGGGCGAGGAGTAGATTAGTCAGATTCACGCAGGCGATCAGCAGAAGAAGACCGACGGCTCCCATGAGAAGCAGCAGAACTGGCTTGATATTTCCAGTTTTGGCGTTGGAAAGCTTCTCCAGATCCACACCCCAGCCTCGGTCGAGTGGATACTGCTCGGCAAGGTTGGCGGCGATTCTGGAAAGATCGGTCTTGGCCTGCTGCAGTGTTACACCCGGTTTGAGGCGGCCAAGAACGGAAAAGTTCCGGTCACCCCGATGGTCAGGTTGCCAGACTCCCGGGTAAGGAACAAATGGAGTCCATACCTGCGGTACTTTGTGCGGTATCTCCATCCATTCTGGTATTGCGTCGGGCATGACAGCGACAATCTCATAGGGCTCATTGTTGATTCTGATTGTCTTGCCAAGGATTGATTGATCTCCATTGAAATGGGATTTCCAAAAACTATAGTTGAGCGCAGCGACGTGGTTTTTGCCCTGGTCGTTTTCCTCAGTGGTAAAGTAGCGACCCATCACCGGCTTGATTCCCAGGATGTGGAAGTATTCGGCGGGAACCAGACCTACTGCCAGTTGCTCCGCCTGGATATCACCCGACATCCCGCTGACATTCTTTCGCCAGATGTCGTAAGCTACCACCTCCTCGAGCGTACTGCTGTAGGTTCCAAAGTCTCTGGTATCCAGCGGGGAAGGACCTATGACCGTCTGCTGCTTTGTGGAATAGATCCTGACAAGACGATCAGGGTCATGAAAGGGCAGCGGACGCAGCATCACAGAATAGATGATGCTGAACATGGCAGTATTTGCGCCAATGCCAAGAGACAGCGTGAGCACTGCAATTGTAGTAAACCCTTTGCTGCTTCGCAGCTTCCGAGCAGCGTAGCGAAGGTCTTTCAGAGTCATTCCCATCGCAGTTACCTCGATTCAATACGTTCCGGAGAAGCTATCACATTTTGCAGTGTGCTTGCGGAAATGAGCATCACCAGTTGATCAGCTTCCGGATATTTATAACTCGATTTACTTTCCCAGGTATTGGGCTATACGCCAGCCATCTGTACTTTGAGACTCGTTCCAAAGCATGCGTTGACCGCGCCTAAAATAATACATGTTGCGGCTGGAATTCAGAGACAACGGCCTCATAAATCGCATGCGTGGAACGAACCATGGTTTCTATACCGAAAGTCCGACGTGCTTTCTCTTCGCCGGCCGCGGCCAATTGGCGGGCAAACTCCCCGTCCCGCAGCAGCTGCACGGTCGCAGCCGCCAGAGTGGCAACATCGACAGAATGCATTCCATTGTCCTCAATATGGATGGGGATAGAAATCCCGGTTTTTCCATGGTCAACAATCTCGGCCAGCCCGCCGGCGGCCGTCGCAACAAGCGGTACTTTCGCAGCCATGGCCTCGATGGCTGCGTAACCAAATGGCTCATACACCGAAGGCACCAGCGCGACGTCGGCAATTCTGTACAGCGCCGCGAGTTTGTTACGGGGCAATTTCCCGAGAAACATGGTCTTTGCCTTCAGGGCCGGGCTTTCATCCAGCATGTCCCGTAGCTTGTTCGCAAATTGCTGGGAATCCGGCTCTCCAACGAACACATACTTGACCTCCTGGCAGTGCTCAAAAACCGAGGGCATGGATGCAAAAATAGCCGAAACGCCTTTTTGTGGATTCAGCCTGCCGGCGAAAAGCACGATCTTTTCACCATCGGGCGCGACGGCGGCCCTCAGCTTGTTTAAATGTAAGGACGAAATATCGTTTCTGGAAAATGCCTCAACATTCATGCCGTTGTGGATTACATGGATCTTGTGGTCTGGAATTCCGCAGGTATGCTGCAGAATAGACCGCAGCGAATGACTTACAGTAATGACTCCATCCGCCCCCTGGCAGGCGCGGGTTTCCTGTTCAACAATTTCCGGGTCAGGAGTCTGGCCCCACCAGCGTTCACAGGGTTCGGAAACAAACTGGACCGTACAGATGACAGGTACGTTGAGGCTGCGTCCGAGTTCATAAGCTGCCGGAAATGTCAGCCAATTGTGACAGTGAACCAGGTCGGGAGTGTTCCATTCGCTCAAGACCGTTTGCCGGACAAATGCGACGAGCTGCCGGTTGAATGCCAGAATGCCCTGGGTCATCGACTGTGACATCGAGATGGCGCCCTGCTCGGGGGGAATGAGATAGACAGTTCTGTTGTTCTCGACGAGTTCTTGCATCTGGCCGACGGTACATGCCACAACCGCGATTCGATCGCCGTGACGACTCAGTCCGGCTGAAAGCTCCTGGACGTGGGTGCCTACACCGCCACTGATCTCGGGAGAATACTCCATTGAGAGCATCAGAATGTTCACAGGGTTATTGTCCCGCATGGTTTTCTTTTGCAGCTTTCTTTAGTCTGGCAGCTCGGCCAGCACTTTCAGGACTTCATCCTTTGGCTCGTGGCGAGTTTCGGAGATCAAGGCGGCAAGACCTGCAATGGTTGGTTTCTCAAACAATTTGGCGATGGGCAGACTCGTTTGGAGTTCTTCGCAAATCTGGTTCATGAGGCGAATCGCCAAAAGGGAGTGCCCGCCCAGATCGAAGAAACTGTCGTGAATTCCTATGTTGCTGGTTCCCAGAACACGCTCCCACACAGCCTCGATCCTTTTTTCCGTGTCAGTGGTAGGAGCGACATAGGTGCTCGCGAGTCTTGAGCGGGATTGTGTGGAACTGACTGGCTGCCGTGGAGAAGCTGCGGTCCACAAATCCAGCCTGGCCAGCAAATCACCGGTCGCGACAATTACGTGGCCTGCAGGGCAGCGGGTCACGATCCGCTCAAAAGCCTCAAGGCTTTCCTCGGCCGTCATCGCGTACTGATCGATGCTGGTTTGGTACTCGAGCTTTTTGGTTTCACGCGGCCACGGGTCCCAGCTCGCGCTGATCCATTTATCGTCATGCTCGGCCAGTGACGCCACAAACGAATCCATAAAAGAGTTTGCGGCTGTGTAGGTCAGATACCCAAGCCCGCCGAGAACCGCAGCGTTCGAGGAGAAGAGCACGCAGAAGTCAAACTCGCGGCCTTGCAGGGCATTGTACAGAGCATAGGTCCCATAAACTTTGGGTCCAAACTGCTCTTCCGATTCGGCCCTGTCGATTTCTGTAAAGCCTCGGTAGAGTGATTGGCCGCTTGTGATGCCAGCGGCATGAATGATCCCGTTCAGGCAGCCAAAGCGCTGATAGATCTCGTCTACGAGCGCTTTCACCTTTTGTGCATCACCCGCATCACAGGCGGCAATCACAACTTCCACGCCCTGCTCTTCGAGTTTGCGGACGGCAGCGATTCGCTCGGAGATCGGATCTTGCGGTCCATGTTTTTCGATATAAGCCTGCCATTCTTCCCGTGAAGGAGGAAGCTGGCGGGCGGTAAGAATGAGTCTCGGCTGCACCGTCCGGGCCAGATGACCGGCAACGAGTAAACCAACGCTGCCAAGACCGCCGGTAATCAGATAGGTGCCGCCCGGGCGCGTCCCGCGGACCGGCTTATTGCGCCGGTCGATCTTCATTCTCTCGTAAGTATGTGTCCATCGCTTTGCGCCACGGAAGGCGATGAGCTTTTCGGGAGACGCCTCGGTTGCCTCCGAGATCACCTGCTCCGCCAACGAACCACTACCTGCAGGCCAGGACTCCGCCGGGCCGACGTCAAGAGAGCGAATGCTGAACAGTGGATTTTCCTGCGGAATGAGAATACAAGGAGCCATGGTGCTCGCCTTTTCCGGCGCCGCGTTTCTTTCCCCGGGAAGGTGGACTAAATAGTTTGACACCACGGTGATATCACACGCGAGACCCTTGAACGTGTTGCCCAGGACCTGTGCAAGATACAGCAGGCTGTAATAGCCGACATCCTGAAGGGCTTTGAATGTACTAACATCAGAGTCTCCCCGGCTTTCAGTCAGACTGAAGCAATGGACAACTTTTTGTGGGGATTTCCCGTCAGCCTTCAGGCACTCGAAAAGAATCTCATAGGATTGCTTGTCACCAGGCCGAATCGTATACGACATCTCATTTTCCCTAAGAGATGCTGGTCCCGCCTTTACGGTAACTACGCTGTGACCCTTCGATCGCAGTGAATCGGCGATTGCCGTGCCGACGCCAAGTGTGTCGGTGAATACGACCCAGCATTGCGGCTCAAAGGGACCGCCGGCTTCCAAGGGAAGACCCGGCTTCCATGACGGCACGTAAAACCAATTCTCAATTGCAGGTTGCTTCTTCAGTCCATAGCTGCGGCTGATTCCAGCCCCGCTGATGCCGTTGTCTGCCGCCGTTTGCACATCGATCCAGTACCGCTCGCCTTCAAAGGGGTATGTTGGGAGCGAGACGCGACGCCTTTTCTCGTTGTGGAAGTAGCCACGCCAATCAACGGCCGCACCCCTTAGCCAGAGACGTCCGAGATTCCGTAACAGGAATTGGAAGTCCGGCTCCCTGGAAGTCAGCGAACTCACGAGCGTGTGCGGACTGGAGCGGAGCAGGGTTTGTGCGAGCTTGGTCAGGGTCTGGCCAGGACCGACTTCGAGCAGAACCGCTTGATATTGAGACATGATCGCCATCAAGCCGTTGGAGAACCGCACTGTCTTGCGCAGTTGTTGCACCCAGTACTCCGGGTCGGTTGCTTCGGCGTCGCGGATCCACGTTCCGGTAACGTTAGAAACGTATGGCAGACTCGGCGGTTTGAAATTAACCCGGCTCACATATTCGCGGAAACGCGCGGTGGCTGATTCCATGAGATGGGAATGGAAAGCGGACGTGGTGGGCAGCCGATGGCAAGCCACACGGTCGTTGTTAAGCCGGTTCTGGACCGCTTCTATTGCTTCGACAGTTCCCGATAGGACGCACTGAGACGGTCCGTTTACCGCGGCCAGCGAGAGCTGGTCATGGGTCAATGATGCCGCATCCTTTTCATTCAATCCGACGGCAAGCATTGCGCCGGCGGGTGCTTCTTGCATGATCTGCCCGCGAGCTACCACAAGTTTGAGCGCATCTTCAAGTGTCAACACTCCTGCGAGGCAGGCTGCAACAAATTCCCCCAGGCTATGCCCAATCATGGCCTTCGGCTGTATCCCCCACGATTGCCACAGTTGAGCTAGTGCGTACTCGATTGCGAAGAGCGCACATTGTGTCAGCTGTGTCCGGTTCAGATCCTGTTCCGACTTTCTGGCATCATTTTCAGATGGGTAGAGCAGTTTCAACAGATCGAGCCCTCCGGCTGCATCTTTCACGATCTCGGCGCACCGTGTGAGCTGCTCCCGGAAGACCGGCTCGGATTCATACAATTCCTTACCCATGTTGAGATACTGCGCGCCCTGCCCCGGGAACATGAAGATCACGGGCGTTTCGATGTCATTGTCAAGGCGTGGTTCGGGCGGAAGGGCCAGGCTGTTTTCAAGTTCCTGGACCGCGCTGGCTGCATCGTTACGGCACACTACAATCCGGCGATGCTTGAAACCAGCACGGCCGATTGCGAGTGTGTAAGCTGCATCCGCGAGACAGGTTGCGGGATGGCGCTGAAGATACTGGGCCAGATTGGCGGTCGCAGCGTCGAGCGCGGTATCGGTCTTGGCGGAAAGCGTGAGCAACTGCCAGGGGCGGGAGTTGCCTGAAGCTTCTACGCGAGGCGCTTCTTCAAGTATCACATGGGCATTCGTTCCGCCCACGCCAAATGCGCTCACACCAGCTCTTCTGGGACCCGAAACGGATTTCCAGTCCGTGATTTTATCCACTATATAAAAAGGACTGGTGGCGAGGTCGATTTGCGGATTCGGCGAACTGAAGTGCAGAGTGGGGACGAGGGTGCCGTGCTCAAAGCAGAGAAGCAGTTTGATGATGCTGGCCATTCCCGCAGCTGCATCGAGGTGACCGAGATTACTCTTGACTGAGCCGATCCCGCAGAATCCCGTCTTCGCGGTACGGGCGCGAAATGCGTTGGTCAGCGCTTTGATCTCAATTGGGTCACCAATGTTGGTGCCGGTGCCATGCGCCTCGATATAGCTGATGCTGTCGGCTTCCACACCCGCCGTGGAAAGGGCGTCGAGAACAACGCTGGCTTGTCCCTGGATGCTAGGCGCTGTGAAGCTGGCTTTGGTCCGGCCGTCGTTGTTGCTGGCGGAGCCGCGAACCACCGCATAGATATGGTCACTGTCACGAAGAGCATCTTCCAGGCGCTTCAGAACCAGTACACCGGCGCCGCTACCGAAGATAGTGCCTTGCGCCTTTTCGTCGAATGGGCGGCAGTGGCCATCCGGCGAGAGGATGCCGCCCCGGTGGTAAAGGTATCCTGTTTTCTGCGGCACGTTCACGGCGACGCCGCCGGCCAATGCCATTTGGCATTCACCGAGAAGCAGGCTCTGGCAGGCAAGATGCACCGCTACCAGCGATGTAGAGCAAGCTGTATGCACGGAGTAACTGGGCCCCCGAAGATTCAGCTTGTAGGAGATTCGTGAGGTGAGAAAAGCCAGGTCGTTGCCCAGGCCAATCTCAAAGGCGCCGATCGAACCGGCAATTTCGGGATTCGAGTACAAGTTGAAGAGGTAACTGCTGGACCTTGCGCCTGCGTAAACTCCGATTGCGCCTTTGTAGGTCTCGGGGTTATACCCAGAGTCTTCCAGAGCCCGCCAGGCGCACTGCAGCAGGATGCGTTGCTGAGGATCCATGACGCGGGCTTCGTTGGCCGGAATGCCGAAGAACGAGGCGTCGAAGAGCTCGACGCCATCGAGAATTGAAGCGGCCTTTACATAATCGGGATCGCTGAGAGATGCCGGATCGATGCCAGATGGCTCCAGCTCCTTCTCGGTGAGAAAAGAAACAGATTCCGTTCCGTTGCACAGGTTTCCCCAGAACGTTTCGACATCGTTGGCTTTGGGAAACTGGCAGGCAATGCCCACCACCGCGATTTCCGTACCGTCCAATGACGGCATTTCCGGACTTGACATGATGTGCTCCCAGGTTTTGTTCAAGAGACTGCAGATAATGCTTCGATTAGAAAGTTGACTTCAAGGCCCGAGTGGGCAAAGTGGATCCATAAGAATGTTTGCTGAAAATGCCGCGTGTGTTCGCGTAGTCCTATATCTGCGCCGACTGAGTTCTTCGAGTCCTCATCTGTTGCTGGGCCGTTCTGCGGACGTTGACTGCATTGTCATCGTGAGAGAACCGGCAGGTCAGGCCGGCGAGCAATTGTTCAATGTGAAGCCGGGCCGTGCTTAAACCCTGTTCCGCATTTATCTTTGCCGCAAAGTCAGCCGCGTGCCCGCGAAGTTCAGAGTTCATCAACGTCGCCTTGATCGCAGCGCCCAGTCGCTCAGCCGTGAGTTCCTTGTACGGAATCACATCGCTCGCGCAGCCCAGGCCACGGACCAATTCCGCCCACATAGGCTGATCGCCGACGTGCGGCACAACAATTGCCGGGACTCCGGACCTGAGCGTGGTTGCGGGCGTCCCCGAACCTCCCGCGTGAACCACGCAGGCAGCGTGCGGAAACAGCCAGGTATGTTGCACGAAGCCTATGCCCAGCACATCTGGGGGCAGCTTTCTTCCCTTGGCTAGCCCGCTCCAGCCGTGCTGAATGATGGCCCGGCAGCTTGCTAGCCGGATCGCTTCGAGAAGTAGGTTGGTCATTGCTTCAGGATCGGAATGCGCGATGCTGCTGAAGCAGATCACGACCGGCGGATCTCCGGCTTGCAGGAACTCCACCAGCTCTGGGGGCGGCTGCCATTTTTTTTCATCGAGAAAAAAGAAACCGGTCACATGGTAATGCGGCGGCCAGTTCGGATCTGGTGTCCTGAGATAGCGGCTGATCGCATACAGCGCGAGTTGAGGAGAATTGGCATCGGTGTGGATTGGGTCTTCCAGCGGCGGTAACCCGTGTTGTGCGCGAAACGGATTGATGACCCCGGCAGCCGCCTTCCTGTATGCCGCCGGTTGCATGCCTCCGAAGTGGTTCGTGTGGACGGAGACGAAGGGAATTCCGGTCAATTCGTGCAGCATGCGAGAGGAGGGCTGAAGGTGGCCGCTGATCAGCACGTCCGCATCCCGGCACACATCTCTCAGTTCCAGGAACATCTGGGGAAGCATGGCATCGAGCCGAGTCAGGGAGTCATTCAGTGTATTGATTGGATCCACGCCCCTCAGCGCATCTTCGGTGTCTTTGCGTTGCAATTCCCGGTAATCGAGATCAAGGCCAATGGGAAAGAAATCAATGCCAAGCTGAGCAGCATAAGAGGCATACGTCGGCGCAAGAGCCAGTACTGGTGTATGGCCATGCTCGCGCAACTCATTCGCCAATGCAGCGAATGGCTGGATGTTTCCCAGAGAGCCGAGATTCGTCAATACTGCCCGCACACTTTACCTCGCCGGAGATGTCGAAGGAAAATCATGAGGCTTGAACCCTTCGCAGTGTCCGTTGTTGATATGTTTTTCTAAGGGCTGCTCTCTCCTGACGCTCATGGTCGAATTCAGGCAGTCCGTTTGCACTCATGCGGTCGCCGTTGCTGGAGAGAGCGGCGGCGAGCGATCTGATCGTAAGCTGCTCATATAAGGAAGTCACTGGCACGGTAATGCCCAGCTCCTTTTTCAACGCGGCTACGACCTGCAAGGCGAGCAGCGAGTCTGCTCCGAGTTCGAAGAATATATCGTCGATTCCGATTTCGGTAATCCCGAGAACCTTGGTGCAGATCGTCGCGATGTTCTTTTCGAGCTCTGTTTCGGGCGGCATATAAGGCGTGTTAAGCGCCGGCCGCGGGTAGAGTTGCGAGGTCAATGGTGCCTCCGGGGTATGTCCACTATGATTGCCGTTCGCCGTTGGACTGTGCTCCGGTTCGACGGAGTGTGTATTCATGATCGGAGCGGCACTGACATTTGCAGGTGTATGCCTCTTTGGCTCGATCCAGTATCGCTTTCTCTCAAAGGGATAGGTCGGCAACGCTATTCGCCGCCTGCGCTCGTTGGCGTAAAAAGAAGACCATTGAATCGGGGCGCCTTCCAGCCAGAGCTTCCCCAGCAACAGACCAAGATGATCGTGATCCGGCTGCGCAAGAGCATGAAAGAAAGCGTTTGCAGAATGCGGGCGCTGTCGCTGGGCCATCTTTGTGAGAGTCTTGCCCGGACCGGTTTCTACCAGCAGCCTGTTGGCTTCTTCCAACAGTTTTGTTATACCTTGCGAAAACTTTACGGTCTGCCGCAGGTGTCGTACCCAGTACTGCGGCGAGGTTGCGTCTTCCGGCTTGATCCATTGCCCTGTAACGTTGGAAAGGTAACGGAGACGGGGCGGTTGCAGCCGTACGCGACTGATTTCCTCCGCGAAACTGCCCAGAATCGGATCGACCATGTGAGAGTGGAAGGCATGAGAGGTCTGTAATCGCCGGCAGGTCACTCCATCCATCTCGAAGCGTTGTTCCAACTCGATAATTGCTTCCTCTTCCCCGGAGAGAACACACTGCATAGGCCCGTTCACCGCCGCGAGGGAAATCTGGCTGCCGACCAGTGCTTCAGCTTCGCTTTCGGAAATTCCGGCGGCAATCATCGCTCCGCGCGGCACGCTCTGCATCAACTTTCCGCGCGCTGCCACCAGCGTGAGCGCCTCTTCAAGGGACATGACTTCTGCCAGGCAGGCCGCAACATATTCCCCGATGCTGTGGCCGATCATCGCTTCAGGCTGAATACCCCACGACAGCAACAGCCGGGCCAGAGCATATTCGACTACAAACAAGGCTGGTTGAGTGATCCATGTTTCATTCAGTAGCCTGGCGCTGCCCTCGCGTGTCTCATTGCTCGGATAGAGCAGGTCCTTCAAACTAAGTCCGAGTTTTGGTTCCAGATGTTCCGAACAATGCTCTGCAATTGAGCGATAGACCGGCTCCTGTTGGAACAGTTCTTTTCCCATTTCTACATATTGGCTGCCTTGTCCGGGGAACAATAGTGCGACGGCGCGGTCCTGGTCCTCAACGTACGCGGTGTGCACGTGCGCAGGATCAAGCTTCTGTAAGACTTCACATGCTTGTTGAAAATCGGAACAAAGTGCGAACCGGCGGTGCGGGAACCGGCGACGGCCTACCTGCAGTGTATAGGCGATATCTGCGAGAGGTGCTTCAGGTGTTTGTTGAAGATAGCCGGTGAGGTTCTCGGTGGATTGCTGGAGGGCCGTTTCGCTACAGGCAGAGAGCATGAGTAGTTGCCATGGCCGCACACCCGCATCACGCTGGATTTCCGGCGCTTCTTCCAGGACAACATGCGTGTTTGTGCCGCCAACGCCGAAGGCGCTCACGCCTGCGCGACGCGGTCCGTGCAGGCTTTTCCAGTCGGTCAGCTTTGAGACGACGTAAAAAGGTGTGTTCTCAAAATCGATTTGCGGGTTCGGAGATTCGAAGTGCAGTGTCGCCGGAATGCGTTTGTTTTTCAGCGCCAGCACCGTCTTGATGAGTCCGGTCACGCCGGCGGCGGCATCCAAATGGCCTACATTCGTCTTCACCGATCCGATGCCGCAGGTGTTTCTGCCGCCGGCGGTGCGGAAAACCTTGGCCAGCGCCTGAATCTCGATGGGATCTCCCAGGGCAGTCCCGGTCCCGTGCGCTTCAATGTAGCTAATGGTATGGGGCTCCACTCCCGCGTTGGCCATCGCTTCCTTGATAACTGCGGCCTGACCGTTGACTCCGGGAGCGGTATAGCCGACTTTCAGGGAACCATCGTTGTTGATTGCCGAACCTTTGATGATTGCGTAGATATTGTCGCCATCGCGCAGAGCAGCCTCATAGGCCTTTAGTACGACAATTCCGGCACCGCTGCCGAAAATGGTCCCCTGCGCATTCTTGTCGAAGGCCCGGCAGTGACCATCAGGCGATACCATGCCTCTCTCTATGTAGTTGTACCCGTGCCGCAGTTTGAGGTTGATGGAGACTCCGCCGGCGAGGGCTATGTCGCATTCACCGTGGAGAATACTCTGGCAGGCATGGTGCACGGCAACCAGTGAGGTCGAACATGCGCTCTGGACAGTTAGACTTGGCCCTCTCAGGTTCAGCTTGTATGAGACCCTCGTCGTGAGAAAGTCGTGACTGTTGCCTACATTCAACTGAACCAGATCGATGGATTCAACGTCCGCGTCCTGCATCAGGTTGCAAAGAAGGTAGGTATTGATCGTGGCCCCGCCGTAGACGCCCACGCTGGCTTCACATTGCTCGCCTGCATACCCGGCTCGTTCCAGTGCCTCCCACGCGCATTCGAGGAAGACGCGGTGCTGCGGGTCCATGAGTTCGGCTTCCCGAGGTGAGATGTTGAAGAACCCAGCATCGAACAATTCGACATCATCGAGGAATGAAGACGCCTTAACGAAACCCGGGTCCTGCAACCGGCTGGGTTGCACTCCCAGAGATTCCAGTTGCTCTCGAGTGAAGTAGCGAACGGACTCAACGCTGTTGCAAAGATTTCGCCAGAAGGCGTCAACATCCGGCGCTCCGGGGAACCTTCCGGCCATTCCGATAATCGCAATATCGGTTCCGAAAATATTGTTATTCATGCTGGATTCCTGTGTTTGTGAAGTTTGGCATGCCGGGCAGGTCAGGACGCTGCCACGGAACTGGCTTGCACCTGTCTTCGGCGAAGCCCTCTCTCTTCGCTTTCACTTAAGGTAGTTTGCTCATCCTGATTTCCGGACATGAGCCTTGCAAGGGCGCTTATTGTCGGAGCTTCAAACAGGAGCACGACGGGCAGTTTGATTCCTAGCTCCTTATTGAGACGAGACGCGGCCTTGAGGGCGATCAGAGAGTTTCCGCCGAGCTCGAAGAAGTTGTCATGCCGGCCTACGCGATCGAGTCCCAGCAGTTCGCGCCATATGCCAGCGATCTTATCTTCGACCTCGTTGCACGGGGGCACGAAGTCAGTATCCAGCGCCGGCCGAGAGTGAACTGCGGTTTCGTCCGAAGTGGCAAGACCGGAACCCTCCTGCGCTCCCGATAACCATGTCCTCAGCCTGGCGCTGAGATCACCCGTGGAGACAACGAGTTGACCCTCGGGCGCGGCAGAGATGATCTTTTCCAGTGTCTCGAGTGCTTCGGTCACCGTCATGGCGTAGGTGTCAAGCTCACTGGGCGATGGGCTTGAATCGCTTTCCGTCCCCCAGCGGTCCCAATTCACGCTGATCCAGCGTGTTTGTTGATGGGCCTGCATGGCCTGCGCGAAGGCGTCTAGGGCCGAATTTGCGGCCGCATAACTGGCCAGGCCCATGCCTCCAAGAATAGAGGCCTGAGATGAAAAGAGCAGCACAAAATCCAGGTTGTCAGAGCCAAACACCTCGTGCAGTGCACTGGTTCCATTGAGTTTGGCGCTGAAATGATCTTCGCAATCAGCTGGCGTGATGCTCGTGATGAGCTGGACCGCATCTTTGCCCGCCTTTCCGGCCAGATGGAAAATGCCGTTAAGGGGGCCGAAGGTGCGCTGGGCTTCCATTTTCACGCGGTGCAACTGTGTCGGGTCGAGGACAGAGGCGCGCTGAAGAAGGATCTGTGCGCCTTCGCTTTCCAGCTCACATAATTTCCGTATCTTCTTTGCGGTCGCGGTTGGGCCGCATTCCTCCAGCCATCTCTCCCATTCGCTTCGTGGCGGAAATTCGTTGCGTGTCGTAAGTATGAGCCGCGCCCGCTTTGTCCTGAATAAGTGCTCGGCCAAAACGAGCCCCACATTCCCAAGACCGCCAGTAATAAGGTAGACGCCGTCTTCGCGCAGTGCGCCTTTCACCGGGGCATCGGGTTGCAGCGCACACTGCTCATATTGCTGGAGCCAGCGGCGTCTTCCGCGGAGGGCCACAACCGGTTCGGGAGTCGTCGACATGATCTCGCGCAGGAGATTTTCGATTGGCACACAGGAATCCACATCAATGAGTTTGCATTGAATGTACTCATTTTCCTGCGGCACGACCTTGCACAGCCCGGCCAGCGTCGCTTTCCAGGGGACAATGATGTCGGCGCTCTCGACGGCGTGTGAGTGGTTAGTCACAACACAAATCCGCGCGGATGTGATGCCGTCGGTTTTCGTCATCGCTTGCACCAGAAACAGAACGCTGTAGAAGGCTCGTTCGCAGTCAGAAGGTTCCCGGAACTGGAATGGCGCGGGCATATCACCATTCATGCTCAACGTGTGGACCACAGTGTGGGGCAGGCGGCCAGAGTCACGAAGTGCGCCAAAGAGCAGCTGATAATGCGCTGCATCCACAACATTAATCTCGAAAGAAGTATCGCCGGTTTGTTTGAACTCTCGACCGGGGCGCACGGTTATTACCTCTCCGCCGGAAAGCTGCCGATGGGCAGCGATTGCGGCGCCGGTGCCGTTGTCTTCGGTAAAGATCAGGAAATTTCCTTCATGGCCGTCGGTCACGGGCTTCACCGAGCCTTTCCATGTAGGCACGTAGAACCACTGGTCGCTATCAAATCCTTTGCCGGACCACCCGCCGCGATCCCGTTCTGAAGGGCCACGAGAGTCAATCCAGTATCGTTTGCGTTCGAAGGGATATGTCGGCAGCGGCACGCGGGACCGTGTTTCGCCTTCGTAGAAAGCTTGCCAGTAAGGTGTGGCGCCGACCGCCCACAACCTGCCCAAAGCATCCAGAATGACTTCGGTATCAGAGCGCTTGTCGTATGGATGCCTGAGCGAAGTAATCACGACTGAACGGTCACTGGTAGGCACGTGCGCTCGTGCCAGAGTCGCCAATGTGTGGCCCGGGCCGACTTCGAGGAATACTCGATTTTTGTTGCTCGACAGCTCCGTGAGCCCGTCGCTGAACAGCACCGTGCTCCTCAAATGATGGACCCAATATTCCGGATCGGTCGCTTCTTCTGGACGGATCCAAGTGCCGCTCACATTGGAGATGAAGGGGAGCTGGGGAGGACGCAGCTCGATCGTTCGCAGGAAGTCGAGCAATTGGGGGAGAATAGGTTCGACGATACCCGAGTGGCTTGAGACGTCGATTTGTATTCTTCGAAATTCAATTTCCGACTCTGTCAAATGTCGCGCCATTTCGTCGATGGCTTCCACAGTCCCGGAAACTGCCGATTGCGAACGGCCGTTCACTGCCGCCAGCCATAATCTGCCATTCAGCAGAGGTTCTAACTCGTCCTTTCCTAACGGAACGCTGAGCATCGCGCCTTTGGGAGCTTTTTGCAGCAGCCTCGAACGGGTCAATACAAGCGACAGCGCATCCTGGAGTGAAAACACACCCGCCAGACATGCCGCAACGTATTCGCCGAGACTGTGACCTATCAGTGCATCGGGCTGGATGCCCCAGTGCATCCATAACCGCGCTGTAGCATAGGCAACGACAAAAAGCGCAGGCAATCCAATGGAGGTTTGCCGCATGTAAAAGGCAGCATTTTCAGACTTAGTTTCGGGGTAGAGATATGACCGCAGGTCTCCGCCCATTTGGGGATTCAGCAACTCGGCGCAGTGATCGACTTCCGCGCGGAAAACAGGCTCCGCGCGATAGAGGTCCGCTGCCATATTCACATACTGCGCGCCGCCACCGGGAAACATGAACACAACACTTCGACTTGCGGATTTTTCAAAATGCGTGAAGACCTTCTGCGAGTACGGGTTTTCCAGAGCCTGGATTGCATTTTCGCGATCGCGACAGATCAGAGCGCGACGATGTTCGAAGATACTTCTTCCCGTCTGGGTGGTGAAGGCGACGTCGGCCAGGTCAAGATCATCTCTAACGCGCAGATGCCGGGCCAGATTTTTAGTCTGTTGCTCGAGTGCGGTCTGGGTTTTCGCGGAGAGCACGAGCAGTTTGTATTCGCGGGAAGGTTCGGTTCTCGCAGTTGTGGGCGCCTCCTGTAGAACCAAATGAGCGTTGGTTCCTCCGATTCCGAAAGAACTGACCCCCGCCCTCCTAGGTGTCCCATTTGCTTCCCAGGACGTGAGTTTTGCGTTGACCCTGAATGGGCCCTTGTTGAACTCGATTCTCGGGTTGGGGGTCTCGAAATGGAGACTGGGTGGCAGCGCCTTGTGCTTCAGGGCCAACAGGGCTTTCAGGAAACCGGCGACTCCGGCCGCCGCATCGAGGTGCCCGATATTGGTTTTGACCGATCCGACGCCGCACGTGGTGATCTGATTGCATCCCGAGAATGCGTCCGTGAGCGCCTGGATTTCGATTGGATCCCCCAGTGCGGTCCCGGTTCCGTGACATTCAACATAACCGATGCTCTCTGTGCCAACATCCGCGAGGGCATGGGCGGTCCTGATAACTGAGGTTTGGCCAGCAATACTTGGAGCGGTATAACCAACCTTGCGGTTTCCATCATTATTTACCGCGCTGCCTTTGATCACGACATGGATCGAATCGTGGTCGGCCAAAGCATCGCTCAATCTCTTGAGAACAACCACGCCGGCCCCGCTTCCGAACAATGTTCCGCCGGCCCTGGCGTCAAACGCGCGGCAGTGTCCGTCAGGCGAGGTCAGCCCGCCACTCTGGTGGAGATATCCGGTTCTCAGAGGCACCTGCACTGAAACTCCTCCAGCCAAAGCCATGTCGCACTGGTAGCCGAGCAGTGCCTGGCATGCCAAGTGGATAGCGACCAGAGAAGTGGAGCAACCGGTCTGAATCGTAATGCTCGGCCCATGCAGGTTCAGCTTGTAGGAAACGCGCGTGCACAGGAAGTCTTTGTCATTTCCAATCATCACCTGAAACGTATCCTCGGCATGAGGATCACGCAGGTTCGGCATGATGTTATACAGCAAGTAGCTGCTGAGACTTGAGCCGCCATAAACCCCGGTCAGGGCCGGGCAGTTGTCCGGCGCGTATCCGGCAGATTCCAGCGCGGCCCAGGAGCATTCCAGAAACAGCCGATGCTGCGGGTCCATCAATGCGGCTTCCCTGGGTGAGTAGCCGAAGAACTCCGCATCGAATTCTTCGATTGATTGCAGCACAGGCGCGGCCTTTATGAAGTCGGGGTTTTTATAAACGGAAGGAGAGATTCCGAAGCTGGAGAGTTCCGCCTCGCTAAAGGTCGAGATGGACTCAACGCCTTCGCTCAGGTTCCGCCAGAATTCTTCAATGGATCCGGCACCCGGAAACCGGCCTGCCATGCCAATGACGGCGACTTCCAGATCAGGGCGAAGTGAATTTCCGTGACTTGCCATTACGCTGTAGTTCTCGCTCGTGCCGCGTTTTCACGCTGCAGCATGATTGCCCGGGTTGCTTTGGAAGCGCGATCTTCCACGTCAGGCATGGGTTCGGTTTGTGCGGCGCCTCGGACATACGAAGCAAAGGCCCGGACCGTGGAATGCTCAAGCAACTTGATCAGGGGAAGGGTGATTTGCAGTTCCTCCTGAATTTGCTGATGGACCTGTACCATCAAAAGGGAGTGTCCACCCAGATCGAAGAAGTTGTCGTCAATCCCGAGTTCGGGAATTCGCAGCACGCGCTTCCAGATGCCGGCAATGGCGCCTTCGATTTCATCGCGCGGTACGATCAGGCGTGTCCCCAGAAGAGGACGGACTTTCTCTACATCCGGCAGCCTCTTTCTATCAATCTTTCCGTTTGTGGAGAGCGGCATTTCGGCGAGCGGGATGAACTGCGAAGGGATCATGTACTCGGGCAAAATTTCCTTGAGAAAACCTCTCAACTCGTCGGCTTTCGGCTCTTTGGCTCTATTTGCCGTGAAATACGCGACCAGAGACTTCGTGCCGCCTGTATCACGAAGACAGACCACGCATTGTCTGACGTCGAGGTGCGAGGCAAGCGCTACCTCGATCTCGGAAAGTTCAATGCGGAACCCGCGCAGCTTGATCTGAGAGTCGTTACGACCCAGAAATTCAATCGTGCCATCGCGTCTATACCGGCCAAGATCGCCTGTGCGATACAGCCTCATCCCGGGTCGATCCGAAAATGGATCGGGGACGAACCTCTCCGCGGTCACCGCGGGTGCGTTGACGTAGCCTCTGGCCACACCATCTCCGCCAATGTAGATTTCTCCGGTTACGGAAGCAGGGACAGGCTGCCGGTAGTCGTCGAGTATGTGAAGGGTGGAGTTGGCGATTGGGCGGCCGATCGGAATCAGGTGCTCCGGCTCGCTGACCGGATGGCTCGAGGACCAGATGGTTGTTTCGGTCGGTCCATACATGTTGTGGATTTCGCAGTTCGGAGCGATCGTGAGTATTTCGGCCGCCAAGTCGGAAGGCAGGCTCTCGCCGCCGAGGAGGAGTGTGTTCAGGCTGCTGACGAACTCCCGGTTTCCCGCGTCGGAGACAAGAATTCTAGCCAGGGAAGGCGTGCATTGCAGGATGGTGCGAGATTTGGCGCCGCTTCCTGCTGACGATTGAAATTTGACAGACTGAGAGTCGCCCATCAGCGCTGTAACTTCAGTCAGGCTGGCCAGCGTTTCCGCGGGCTCGACACCGAAATCGATCAGGCAGCCAATTTCCGTGACCCCGATTTCCTGAAGCGATTTAACCATCGCTTCGCAGGTCCGCACGGTGCCAAAAAGGGCGCTGGTGTCGAAGTAGCGGTCGAAGGCAAATGAGAGCAAATCATCAAGGTCCTTGGGGCTTAGATTTGACAAATTAACGTTCAACCCGGCGCTGCGAACCAGATTTGCAATAAGGTCAACAGACGATTTCAGATAATTCTTGAACGGCACTCTGACCTGGTCACGAACAGACTGCAGGTCGGAACCGATGAACGTGTGCAGCATGAGTGTGACGTGGCCGGTATCGGGGTCGTGGCCGTGTTGCTTGCGCGACTCGCGATAACTGCGCAGATGGACCGCAAGTTGCTCCACGGATTGTCCGAGCAGATGGGTCAGGATATTGGCGCCAATCTCACCTGCGCGGACGAAGGTCTCAGGTGTACCGGCGGCTGTGATCCAGATCGGCAGTTCCGGCTGTATAGGTCTGGGATAAATCCTGACTTGGATCGTCTTGCCGCCTCCGCTCTGGACTGAAATTGTTTCGCCTTTCCACAGCTCCTGCAGAGTCACGATGTTGCGATAGAAGAATTCTTTTCTGCTTTCATACCGTTCTGGAAAGAACGCGAAATCGTCGGCGTGCCATCCGGACGCCAGAGCCATACCGACTCTCCCTTGTGAAAGGTTGTCGACAACCGACCACTCTTCGGCCACGCGGATCGGATTGTGAAGGGGCAATACCACGCTGCCCGCGCGAATGCTGATACGCTTCGTGATCGCAGCGATCGCTGCGCTTGTGACTGACGGATTAGGAAAGATTCCACCAAATTCGTGGAAATGGCGCTCCGGAGTCCAAACGGCGGAGAAGCCATTGCGGTCCGCATACTTCGCGCCCTCGATCATCAGCTTGTACTTGTTCGGATCTTCTGGGTTGTCGACGCTTGAAAAATAGAAGAGGCTGAAATCCAGTTCTTTGCGCGCCTTTCCGTTGGTGCGGACAGCCGAGCCGAACCGGAATTGCTCCGGCAGAAGCCTTACTTGGGCGCCGCGTGTAAGAGGCCACAACAGTTCGAGAATTGAGATGTCGAAGGAAATGCTCGTGGTGGCTACAAATGTATCTCCAGCACCGCATGAGATTTGCCGGTCCATCGCCCTCAAGAAGCTAGCCAGATTGCCATGGGAGATCATGACGCCCTTTGGCTTGCCTGTGGACCCAGACGTGAACAGGATGTATGCGAGGTTCTCTTTAGTGAGCTGGTAATCCAGCTTTGACGGCGACTCTGCATCGAAGGGCTCCTGATCAAGGCAAATTACCTTTGCCCCGGTGCGGGGGAGACCAGAGACCAGCCTCTTTTCAGTCAGAAGAATCAGCGCGCCGCTCTCAACAATCATGAGCGCCGCGCGCTCCGCCGGGACTGCTGGATCGATTGGAACAAAAGCACCCCCGGCGAGGAGCACCCCCAGCATACCGGTCAGGATCATCGCTGATCGCGAAGCAAGAATCGCCACTGGAACGTCGGGACGGACGCCCTGAACACGCAAATATGCGGCCAGCGCGCCGGCCTGGGCGCACAGCTCCGCGTACGTTATTGTTACGTGACCAGCAACGAGAGCCGTTGCAGAGGGCTGGGCCGCAGCCTGCGCCAGCACCAGCTCTTGCACGCATTCCACATCTCCATCCAGCATGGCCGGTTCGGCGTGATCGCCGGTCCAGCTTACTTCTTCAGGTTTGATGAGGGACAACTCTGAAATCCGCGCTGCCGGATTTCCAGCTATTGCTTCGAGAAGAGTCGCGTAATGCCTGGTGACATCGCTGATCGAGTCGGCGTCAAATACGTCAGCATTCCATTGCAGGTTGCCGTACAACTCACCATCCATTTCGGCCAGGCAAAGATTGAGGTCCAACTGTGCCGTTCTGTTGTCGAACGCAATCGAAGTAAACCGCAGGCCACCTGTCTGAAGCTCGACTCCAGGTATGCCCAGCAGGAAGGCTTCCAGCCCCTTATGCTCCGGCTGACGGGCACGGTAAAACGAAAACATGACCTGAAACAGCGGTGAGTGGCTGGGATCACGGCGCGGCTGCAGCTGTTCCACCAGCAGAGAGAACGGATACTCCTGATGCGAAAGGCTGGCTGCGACGTCCTGATGGGTCTTCAGCAGGAAATCCTCTGTTCGCATTTCGCCGGAGAACTTCGCTCGCAGCACGATTTGATTGATGAATAGACCAACAGTCTGGTCCCAGCGCGAAGACAGCCTGCCGAGCACCGGAGTGCCGACCGTGAGTTCCGGTTGTCCTGAATAGCGATGGGCCAGAATCTCAAAGGTGGCCAAGAGGAATGAAAAGAGACTGACGCCCAGTGCTTTTGCCCGGTCCGCGACGAGCTTTGCAACAGAGGAGTCAATCTTGAAGCGACAAGCTTCCCCGCGGTAGGTCTGGATAGCTGGTCGTACACGAGAGAAGGGCATTTCCGTGACCGGCAACTCTCCATGGAGTTGCTGGTGCCAGAAACGTTTCAACTCTGAGCCCGGTCCACCCGCCAGCATTTGCCTTTGCCATTGGACATACCTTTGATAAGGCGCAGGCTCCGCGGCGAAGGTGTACCGCTCGCCTCGGGACAAGGCTTGATAGACCGAACCCAATTCGCCGAGCAGGACTTCGAGCGACAGAAAATCGACGATGATGTGGTGGAAGACGAACAGAACGACTTGTGTCGTTTTATTCGTCCGAAACACGTTAATCCGGAATAGAGGGCCCTCTTCCAGATTGAAGGGCTGCCTGGCTGCTTCTGACAAAAGGTCCTGGAGAAACGCAGCAGAGAGGTTCTCAGCCTCTTCAATCGTAAATGAAAGTTTCGGCTGCTCCAGCACGAGTTGATAGGGGCCATCATGGTTGGTCCTGATCACAGTGCGCAGCGCTTCATGCCGCCGCGCCAGAACAGCAAATGATTCCTCGAGAAGCTCGTGGTCGATGTCCCGGGAGCACTGCGCGGCGACTGGGATGTTGTATGCAGCACTGTCGGGAGAGAGCCGCGAGAGATACCAGATTGCCAGCTGGCCCTGTGATAACGGATAAGTAGAAGAAGATGGCGAAACTATTTGCAGATCGTGGATTCTGTGGCTCTGCCGTTGCTGGCCGATAAGAGCTGAAAGTTCCGCCGAGATTGATGCCCTGCAGTATTTTTTCCAGCGGCACATCTACCTTCAAGTCATGTGCTATGGCACTCTTCAACTCGGCGGCGCCAATTGAATCGAGGCCCAAAGCGAGCAGTGAAATATTCGGGGCGATTTCCCGTGAGCCGGGCTGCAGAATCCTACGGAGGAGTCCCGCCAGATATGCGTCGGGCCGGTTCTGGTTGCCTCCAGCGACCGTATCGATGAGATAGGGTAAGGGTTCCTCCTGTGTAGAGGCACGCCCGCCCGATTCCTGGAAAATAACTTCAACTCGTCTGCCAGGAATTTTGTTTTGCATTCCTGCCGTTTTATTTTTCCGCTGCTGGTGCGGGCAAGTGTTCCGAACCGCACGAAGACAATCTTGCTCGGAGAGATATCGTATTCCGCGACGATTGCCTCGCGAATCCTCTGGCATGCGGCTTCAAAATCGAGGCTGCGGCTCTGAGTTTCCTGCGCGATGACCAGTTCTGGCTCATTGCCTGTATTTATCGCGAAGGCCGCACATAGTCCTGAGTGGAAAGCTTCGTTTGACTGAGACGCGATGATTTCGAAGTCCTGAGGATAGAAATTCCGTCCTCGAAGGACGATCAGGTCGCGGATCCTACCCGTAATAAACAGTTCGCCATCAAGCACGAAGCCGAGATCGCCGGTGCGCAGGTAAGCGCCGTCTTTGCCAGCTACCGTCTTGCCAAAGATTTCGGAGGTCGCTTCACCCTTGTTCCAGTATCCTTTGGTCACGTGCGGGCCGGCCACCCAGATCTCACCAATTTCGCCGTTAGAGCACAGCGCACTGCTTTCCGGATTCACGACGGCGATATCCTGACGGGGATCCCCATCACCACAGCCCACCAGCAAGCGGGCTCCGGGATCATTCTCACTGCAGGGCGCGGCGGAGTTGCGTTCCAGTGCGCCGCCTTGAAAGCTCCTGACGGTCGTTTCAGTGCGAGTTCGTCTGGCGGTGACTAATAATGTGGATTCGGCCAGGCCATAGCAGGGAACGAACGCGGACTTTCGAAATCCGCAGGGTCCAAACTTATCTGCAAATTGGCGCATGGTCTCGGCGCGAACTGGCTCGGAGCCGTTGAACGCCACCTGCCAGCTACCAAGATCAAGACCGGCAAGCTGCTCAGCACTGATTCGGTTTGTGCACAGCCGATAAGCAAAATCAGGACCACCTGAGGTTGTGGCACGGAAGCGGCTGATCGCATTGAGCCATTGAAAAGGATTCTGCACGAAGGTCTGTGGCGACATCAGGAAACAACGGCTGCCCGTCCACAGCGGCTGCAGAACTGCACCGATCAGTCCCATGTCGTGGTAAAGTGGCAGCCAACTCACCACGATTGACGATTCGTTTTCACCAAACGCATCCTGGATCATCTGCTCATTGCGAACGATGTTGCCATGGCAGACAATAACTCCCTTGGGAGTTGCGGTTGAGCCGGAAGTGTATTGCAGGAAGGCCACGCTGCCCGGGCCGATTTCCGGATCGACCCAATCGCCCGCTGCGTTGTCCAGAACGTCTTCCACACAGCAGTAGGGCAGTTCTGACGACGCGAGAGTCTGCGCCAATATCTGTTTGATTCGCGGCAATTGCTCCCGGCTGGTCAGGGCAATGGCAGGCAGGGCGTCATTGCAAATGGCCTGCAGTGTATGGCTGGCGCGGCCTTGACGCGGTGTGTGGGTGGGAACCGGTATTCTTCCGGCATAAATCGATCCCCAGAAGCCTTCCAGAAATCCCGGCCCAAAAGGGAAGACCAGCAGGATGCGGTCTCCCGGCTGCGTGCAAGATTGCAGGAACCCGGCAATCGCACGTGCCCGCCGATCGAGATGTCCGAGGCTGATTTCCCGGCCAACGGAGATATCCTCTTCAAGGAAGCTGTAGATGATGTGATCAGGATCCGAAGATGCTCTTTGCTGCAGGAGAACTTTCAGGTTGGAGCAGTTCCGTATTTGCACGATATTACACCCGTGAATCGGCAGTGACTCCGCGCAAGCACTGCGAAGATGATTGCACTTTCAATTGCTGGTCGAAAAAAGCGATCGCCCGTTCCATGGCTGTCTGCATCAACGCTCCCGTGAAGCTATGGCCGGCGCCAGGATAGATTTCAATTTCAAAAGAGAAGTTTTTTTCTTCACACAACTGCCGAAGACGTTTCGCATGCCGGACCGGAACGATCTGGTCATCTTCTCCGTGAAGGATCAACGTGGGAGGAAGATGGTTGATAGATGGAAGAAATTTTTCCGGTGCGCCACCAAAGAATTCCACCACACATTTCATGCGGCGATCGTGCGAGGCGACGGCAATTCCCAGATATCCGCCCAGTGAAAAGCCAATAAGGCCTACCGATTCGGAGTCCACTCTGGGCAGCCCCATCGCATACTGCACGGCATCCAGAATTGTCTTACCCCAAGTCACCCCGTGCTGTTGAATGGAATTGACGTCGGCCCATGAAGTTCCGGTGCACTGAAAATAATGGGGTACCAGTGTCACGTAACCATGGCTCGGGAGCTCGTGGATGAGGGCAGGGATATCCTGGCTTCCACCCGATCCGTGCAGGACCAGAATTGCAGGGTGTCTGCCGTCCCCTGGAGGAAGGGCTACATCGATACCAATTGCTTTACCACGGCTCGGAAATGTGAGTCGCATTGGGCAAACTACCAACTTGAATGTGAAATTATGTTGAGGTCGGTGAATTACAAGCGCCGCGCTATCGAGGAACCAACTCCAATTCGTGGACTTTGGCCCTGCTGACGGCCTCATTGGAAAACGGCATAGGAAAGCTGAAACCTTGATACCAGGCTTGCCATTGGTCCATGTAGTGCGGACTGAAGAGCTGCCCGGATTGGCCGGTCAGGACATTGAAGATGCTCTCATCGAGATTGGCGAGGTCGATTGTCATGCGTTCGGAGGGGCCGATTGTGCTGCCCGTGGCCTTGACGGTGTAACCGTCGCCTGCTTGGGGGACCCTGTCGGGTCCACTCCAATGCCTCAACACGGGGACCTTCCCAAAAATCGGGTGCTGTAAGGCGAGCAAAGTCTGTTGGGCCCATTTCCACGACTTCAGATCGGCGGGTGCTTCCTTTTCGTTGACTGTCTTTTCAACGGCCGCGGTCAATAGGTCATCATAAGTAGCGAACGTTGGCGGCAGCCAACGCCTCGGCTGCTGAGTCAGAATATTTTCCAGCGCCACCGGGCTCATGAACCAGTGATAGTCGGTCCAATCGATATCCTCCTCACTGGGTTTTCCGTCCGCTGACTGTAACTTCGGGGTGAGCAACAACTGCAACAGCTCCTGGCGCGTCTCCGCAATCAAGGTTGGCGCTGCGAGGTCCGGCGAAACCCATCCGTTCCAATTACGCATGAGTTCTGCGGCCTGCCGAACGCGCGCCGATGCCTTCGTGGAACGATCGACGGCGGCAGCAAAGCGTTCCGCACAAAAGCGGTCGAAGGCAGAATACGTATCGGTCTGCAACCTGAGCATATCTGCCTCTGCAAACTTCTTGTTTGAATTCAAAACGCTGTAGATGCGCTCGGTGCGGTAGGGTGATCCCCATTGCGTGCTGATGCTGTAGGGATATTGATCGGGCGTGACCCGGCCGTTGGCTGTTGCGATAATGCCTGAAGGAGGATCGTAGATCTCCGGCAGCTTGTCGAACGGGATATAGCCGGTCCAATCATGGGCATCATCAATGCCGCTCACCGGAAGCGCGCCGCTTCCCGATCGGCGGATAGGAATGTGTCCGGCGGCCTGGTACCCGATGTTGCCATCGACGTCAGCATAGACAATATTCTGTCCTGGACCGGAAAAACGCTTGAGGGCGGCACGAAACTCCTGCCAATTTTGAGCTGCATCCATGTCGAAAAATGGCACGGTAACTGGATCATCGTAGACGCTCCAATCCAGAGCAAGCGCGCGTTTCTCGTTGGGAATGAGACCTGTGATCACAGGGCCATGACGAGTGAGCATCACATCGACTACTACGTCCGCCTTTCCTTTTACATGGATGACCTCTCGGCGTTTCGCAAGCGGCTTCCAACCATCAGGCGTTTGATACTGGCCGTTTCTAATGTTTTCAATGAACAGATCCTCGACATCGGGGACAAGGTTCGTGAATCCCCATGCGATGCGCTTGTTGTGTCCGACCAGCACATAGGGAAGTCCGGGCAACGTGAAGCCCACAACATCAAATCCAGGTTCGCCGCCTTTTGAAACAATCTCAAGATGCGCTTCGTACCAGGTGTTGGGAATGTGAAGTCCAAGATGCATGTCATTGGAGAGGAGCGGCTTGCCTGTCACCGTGTGCACGCCTGAGATGACCCAGTTGTTGGATCCGGGAACCAGCGCATCATCAGGGAAGGGCTGTACGGCACGTTGGGTGACGGACGCAACGATCGGAAGGGGAGAATTGCCGAATACCGACGAAACCCTGTTGGGTATCGCCGCTTTCTCGCCCATACCCGGTGGATGGTCGCGCGACGAAGAATTAGGAAACAGATCCGCGGCAAGTTCAGGCCCCAGCTTTTCGACAAACTTCTCTCGCATGAGTTTTGTAGCGAAGAGACCGTGATTCAACCCTTCGCTCATGAGAATTCCACAAAGCAGGGAATCGACGGCGGTCCAGGGCTTGGGCGAGTAACGCAGCACGCGAAACTCAATCGGCAGATTGCTGCGATGGCTCTCGATATAGGCGTTCACACCGCGGGCATATGCCTCGAAGTGCGTCCGATCGCGCTCCGGCATTGCTTGCCATGAACGTTCCGCCACTTCGTGAATCCCGAGAATCCGTTGTTCCTTATCATGTTTCAGGAACACCGCTCCCATCACTTCCGCGGTGGTTCCATCGGCCAGACGCCGGGAGAGGTCCATTTGCCAGAGCCGGTCCTGGGCGGTTACGTATCCCTGGGCAAAAAATAGGTCCCGGGCATTAGCGGCCATGATGTGAGGCACACCTTGGGCGTCGCGCAAGATTGTGGCCTGAGCGGAGAGGCCAGCAACAGAGATTTGTCCGTCTACCTGCGGCAGGGATTGCCGTGCAGCGCGGTAGAACAAAGTGATGCCGCCCAGTGCGACGAAAACCAGAGCAAGGATGAGATAGGCGACTGCGCCGAGTAGCCTTTTCATCCGGCGCTTTGGAGCAGGTTGAGCCTGTGCATCATCGGCTGGGCCGACGACCAGCGGTCTTACATCACGCTCGCCTTCGAGTGGAGTGACAGTCCGTGAGGAGGATCGTGGAAACCCAGTTTTGTTCATCATTGTTCTTCGGTTTGTGTGCTAGTTGATGGAAGCAGCACGGCGCATCATGCTGGCCAAATTCTCAAAATGAAAGCCTCGGTCGATCAATCTGGGTAGCATTTCGGCCAGAGCATTCAGGGTCGGGCTGATATCGGGGTTTGTACGGGTTCTTCGTCCATCATGAAGGCAGAAGATCGCGCCATTGGAAGCCTGTTCCAGAAAAGTCTTTGTCACAAACTCGGCGGGTTGCGACCAATCGAAGCCAATCGCGCTCCACATCACTCCGGTCAGGCCAAGTCGCTTCTGCGCGCGCCGCAATCCATACCAACGCAATCCAAACGGGGCCCGAAACACTACAGGACGAATGCTCGTGGCCTGTTCAATCGCTTCCTGGGCGCGAGCCAGTTCGCGGTAGATGAACCCGGGCGACTTGAAAGGGAGGCGCGGGTGCGTGTCAGTATGATTTCCCACTTCGTGCCCGGCGGATCTGACTTCGCGCGCGACCTGCGGGAGCCGGCGCACGTTTGTGCCGCACTGAAAGAACGTTGCCCTGATCTGGTGGCGTTGCAGAATCTCCAGAATCTGGTCTGTTGATTCACTGGGACCGTCGTCAAATGTGAGCGCGATGGCAGCCTTGTCCGTTGGCCCGCGCCAGATGGAAGGCGCCAGCAGCGTTGACTTGGTATTCAACACGCCGTAGCCGGTGATTCCGGTGGCGGCAACAGCAGCGCCGGCAATAATGGTTCCCAGCATATGCTCGATAGGATCAGATGTTATTTGCAACAGCGCGAGCCGGACTGCAGGCCAGCACAGAATCAGTTGCATTGCCCGGCTGGAGCACGGCTGCGAACTCTCCGATTGTTCGTGTCGAACCGTCTGCAATTGTCTGCACGATCCGGCACCAGTCCGCCATCATCCGGCTAATGGTTCCGCTCGTGAACCGGTCGGAAGAGTAGCGGATGAAGACCTGAATGTCTTCACGGCTGTCAATGACAACAAGCTTTAATGCGAGCCGGCCGATACGATACGGAAACCGCGTTTCTTCAATGAAAGCATTCATCTGTGATTCCGTTTGCGTTTCGGTCACGAACGAGAGGTGCGGCTGGATGGGCGAGCGGGCTGCCCCCGGGTTGCTTTCGAGGTCTTTCATGAAGTGGTTCCACAACAGCGGTGTGGGCACTTCCTGATGTGACTGCGCGTCCAGCGCCACATCCTTCACCTGCGCGAGCAGGGCAGAGAGCTCCTGTTCCGGATCGATGCAAATTCCCATAACGTGTCCGGTGGCAAGCCATCCCATCAGGTTTTCTGTCTCTGGCTGAACGCGATTTGCGAAGAGGCCCCAGACCCCGATCTTTTCTTTGTGGCTGTAGAGGTGCAACTGGATGTTCAGGGCCGCGAGCCACAACATGTGGAGCGTCATATTCTTTTCGCGCAGCCATTGCCTCAGGCGCTCGCTTAGCGAGCGGTCCAGTGTGTGCCAGAGAGTTTCCACCATGAAGCCGGGAGATTCAGGAGCAGGTTTGGAAAATGGCAGATCCACAACGTTGAAGAGCGGGAATTCTGACCACCGTTTTCTCCAATAAGCGGTCATCTCTTCCAGGTAGGCCCCACGCAGCCTCTTGCGCTGCCACTCAGCAAAATCCACGGCCTGGACGGGAAGGTCGGGAAGACGCCATGGAGTGCCGAGGGTGAAAGCGTGATACAGCAGTTCAAGCTCTCTGCGGAAGACTTCCATTGACCAGGCATCACCGAGAAGATGAGGCATGACGATGAGCAGCAGTTGTTGCTCCACGCTCTTTCTGAACAGGAGAACCCGAACTAAAGGAGTGTTCTCATAATCAAAGGGAGTTTCGATCGCCTGGGTGGCGATCCTCAACATCTCTGATTCCCGGGCCTCGGGCGCGAAAGGCTCCAGGTCGATTCTGTTGACCTTCAGAGTCACCTCGGGATGGATTGTTTGCTGAAAGATACTCTTCCCGAAGAGCAGGCGGTTTACGAAGGCGTGCATCTCCGGCACCGGGATGCGCTCGCCTGACTTGATCCGAGTGAGGAAGCCCATCACATCCGGTGGTAGTTGCGACATCTGCATCTTCTTGGGATCGGAAAAAGTGGTGCGCAGGCTTTCATGCCGCGATGCGAGCACATCCAGTGCCCGCTCCAGGGCCGCGATGCTGACCTCCGGGCCGAGCGAAAATGCCAGGAAGAAGTGGAAAGGAGCAATCGGGTTGGAATGGACTTCGGCCCACCACTCCACCAACAGCCGGCTTTCTTGATTCAAGGACAGGGGCAGCTCTTCTTCACGCGAGATGCGCGAGATGGGCCCATGCTGCTCGAGAGGATGGCTTGAGGCCAGTGCGCGCAGCGCTTCGCCAAAGGCACGAATCGTGGGTATTTGGAAAATCGCACGCACCGGAATCTCAAGCCGGAACATTGCGCGAGTTCGCGCGATTGTTCTCATGGCCAGCAATGAGTGCCCGCCCAGAGTAAAGAAATTATCGTCACGCCCCACACTGTCCCGCTTGAGCACGTCAGCCCAAAGGGCAGCCAGCTCGCGCTCGATTTCGCCCTGGGGCGCTTCATACTTGCTTTCACCAAAGGCCTTACGGTCGGGCTGAGGCAGAGACCGGCGATCCAGCTTTCCGTTGGCGGTCAGCGGCATAGCTTCGAGATGAATATAAGCAGCCGGCGCCATGTACTCCGGTAATTTCTCCATCATGTGTGCGCGCAACTGTGCTGAGTCAAAATGGCCTTCCGGCAGCTCTCTGGAGTTCTGCGCGGTGGTGTAATACGCCACCAGAGATTTCTCCTCGTTCGCGTCTTCGCGCATGACGACCACTGTTTCCTCGATCCCCGGGTACTCTTTCAGTCGCGCCTCGATTTCCGCCAGCTCGATGCGATATCCACGAATCTTGACCTGGTGGTCCAAACGCCCCATGAACAGGATTCTGCCCGAACTGTCGCGCTTCACGCTGTCTCCGGTTCGGTAGAGCCGTCCGCCTGCGGTTTGACTGAACGGATTGGGCACGAACCGCTCCGCTGTCAGCTCCGGCCGGTTCAGATATCCGCGCGCAACACCCTCTCCACCCAGATATAACTCTCCCGCAACGCTGACCGGAGTCAAATGCATGCGGGCATCAAGAACGTAGGCCTCTTTGCTTCCCAGCGGCTTGCCAATGACGACGAAAGGTGAGCTCTCTTGCTTGGATAGCTCTTCATAGGTCGAGTAGACGGTATCTTCTGTTGGACCGTAGACGTTGATGACTCGCTGCACCGTGGGCTGCTCGTAGATTTGTTGGACTTGTCCGCGACGATATCCTTCTCCGCCGAGACATACCACTCGTACTGATTCGGGCATCCCGTTCGTTTTTAGCAACTCTGCGATCGCTGATGGAACGATATTCACCAGTTTGAGCTTGTCTTGTCCGACCCACTGCGGCAGCTCGAGCGCATTTTCGGCGATTACCATAAAGCCGCCCCAGCACAGAGGCAGGAACATTTCAAAAACCGACAGATCGAAGCACACCGAGGTCGAGAAGAGCATTCCATCAATCTCTTCGTCGGAGAACGCCTCCCGCCCCCAGTGCAGCAGAAGGCTGACACCGCGATGGGCAATAGCCACTCCTTTGGGCCTGCCCGTTGATCCTGAGGTGTAGATCACATAGGCCAGGTTTGTTTGCTCTAATGGAACCTTTAGATCCGTGCTGTTCTCACGAGCAATCTCTTCCCATGTTTCATCGAGATAGATTTTTGGTGGGATGTTCTTCTCGAACAGGTGCTCAAAGCTTCGTTCGGTCAGCAGGACGCCGACCTGCGCATCGTCGATCATGAAGCGCAATCTCTCCGGTGGATAATTCGGGTCGAGCGGCACGTAAGCACCACCTGCCTTCAGGACGCCCAGCAGGCCGGCTATCAACTCCGGGCTGCGTTTCATGCAGATTCCTACACGCGCCTCGGGGCGCACACCCAGCTTCTTCAAATAGCGTCCCACCTGATTGCCCAAACGGTTCAGCTCACCGTACTTCAGCTGGCGGCCTTCATGCTCCACTGCGACGGCATCCGGGATTCTCGCTGCCTGGATTTCGAACAGCTCGTGGACAGCATGCGCGGGCGCGGGAGCGGAACGGGTTTGCCGGTTCTGGGCCAGGATGAATTCCTGCTCTTCAGGACTGAGCAGCGGCAGTTCGCTGACCTGCTTTTGTGGACCATCGGCCACGGCGCGCAGCAGGTTCTGGTAGACCCGCATCCAGTGCCACATGGTCGCTTCCTCGAACAGGTCGGAGCAGTACTCCCATGCGAGAGTGATTCCGTTGTTTCTAACTCCGTCTCGCCTGCCCAGCGCCTGCTCCGCGCGGGGAATCAAGGTAATGTTCAGGTCCCACTTGGCAGAGCCGTTGGGCACGCCTTCCATCAGTTTGATTTTGCATTCCGGCAAATCGAGGCTGCCGAGAACGGAGTCATGAAAGCTGAACATGACCTGGAAGACCGGAGGATAGCTGAGGTGACGCTTCGGTTGAAGGGCCTCGACTACTTTGTCGTAAGGAATGTCCTGGTTATCGTAGGCCTCAAGCGCCGTTTCGCGCACCTGTTGCAAGAGCCGGGCCACCGTGAGGTCCTCAGAGAGATCGCAACGCAAAACGACGTTGTTCACCACCATGCCCAGCATGTTCTCGATTTCTTTCCAGCGCCGGTCCGCAATGCCGGACCCGATGCACAGGTCCGTGGCCCCGGAAACCCGTTGCATGAGAATGGCGAAGGCCGCAAACGTGGTCATGAACAGCGTGACTCCCTGTTCCCGGCTTCGTTGCCTCAGAGCAATGCAGAGTTCTTCCGGCAGTTCGATCCGCAGTTCATCACCGCGATAAGCGGGAACCTGCGGGCGCGGATGATCCCAGGGCAGCACCAGCAAATCGGGAGCCCCCGCCAGCTTTTGCTTCCAATATTCCACTTGCCGCTTTGCTTCATTCGTCTCGACCCACTCGCGCTGCCAGCTGGCAAAGTCGGCGAACTGAATGGGCATCGCGGGAAGCACTGTGCGGGATCCGCCGGTAAAACTGCGGTAGAGCTCGAAGAGCTCGCGCAGGATCACATTGAAGCCCCATCCGTCATGGATGAAGTGGTGTTCGCGATGCAACAGAATATGGCTGTCAGGGCGCACTCGGATCAGGTTCCAGTAAATAGGCGGTCCCTGGTCCACTCGGAATGGTTTCCTGATTTCTCTCTGAATGAAGTCCGACGCTGCGCGTTCCGGATCAACTGCGTCCTCGACCTGGATGACCGGAAGAGTGACAGGGCGTGGGCTATGGACGACCTGCACCGGTGTTCCGTTGACTTCGTGGAAGGTCGTGCGCAAAATCTCATGGCGTTCGACGATGACGTTAAAAGCCTTCTCGAGCGCAGACGGAACCAGGGTACCTTCGAACCTGATCGTGGCTTGAAATGTGTACGCGAGCAAGCCCGGGTTTAGTTGTTCGAGAAACCAGACGCGCTCCTGCGAAAATGAAAGCGGGATGGGGCGATTTCGATCAACCGTGACGAAGGGCAGATCGTCTCGACTCGTTTCCTTCCTGTTTTTATAGAAATCAGCGATTTCCGCAACTGTCAGGTTCTCGAGGAGCGCGCGCAGGGGCACGTCAATGCCGTGCTCATGACGAATTCGCCCGATTGCTCGCGTGGCCAACAATGAGTTGCCGCCAAGCTCGAAGAATCGGTCATGAGCTCCCACATGATCCAGCCCCAGTAGCTCGCCCCAGATCTGCGCTATCTGTTTCTCCGTCGCGGTGCGCGGCGCCACATAGGGCTGGTTCCGCTCAAGACCGGTGGCCACTGGATCAGGCAGGGCTGAGCGGTCAAGTTTGCCATCGGGGGTCAGCGGTATCTGTTCGAGTACCGTGAAATAGGCGGGCACCATATAACCGGGAAGTCTGTTTTGCGCATGGGTGCGCAGCTCGTTGCCGGTGAAGGAATGCGTGTTCCGGCAGGTGAAGTAGGCGGCCAGGTTCTGTTCTCCCAGGCGGTCCTGGTGCGGCACAACAACACAGTCCTTGACCGCCGGGTGCTGGCGCAGCACGGCCTCTACTTCACCCAACTCAATACGGAATCCCCGCACCTTGACCTGCCGGTCGCGGCGCTTCACGAATTCAAGCATTCCATCTTCGCGCCATACTGCCAGGTCACCGGTGCAATACAAACGCTCTCCGCCCACTGCGCTGAATGGGTCAGGCACGAATTTTGCCGCTGTGAGATCAGGGTGCTGCAGGTATCCACGGGCCAGCAGCGGGCCGGCGAGGCAAAGTTCTCCCGCAACCCCTGCGGCACATTCCTGGCCATCCTTGTCCAGCACATAGGCCTTTCGATCTCCGACCAGGTGTCCAATAGGAACAGAGGTGATATTGCCGTTTTCGAAGATAACGGCTGATGTTCGAAACAATGTGGCGGTAATGACAGCTTCAGTTGGACCGTAGGCATTCAATAGCTTCACGTTGGCATTGATCGTTTCGTGCCAACGGCGCAAGCCTTCCAGAGGCATGACGTCCCCCCCTACGATCATCAGGCGAAGCGGTCCAAAGTCCGGAGCGGGATCTCCGTTTGCGGGAATCAAATGGCCCCAATAGGCTGGAGGCAGGTCACAGACCGTGATGCCGAGTTCCCGCACGGATGCGCAGAACTCCGAAGGTTCTCCGAAGGGATGATCGACGAACACCAGCCTCGCGCCAGCCAAAAGCGGCGCCAGAATCTGTTCGATGGAGACATCGAAACTCAAAGATGCGGATTGCAGGACCTTGTCAGTTTCCCCATAGCCGTATTGATTGCCGATCGCATTCAAATGGGCCGCAGCAGCGCCGTGAGCAACCCCGACTCCTTTTGGCTTTCCTGTTGAACCTGAGGTATAGATCACATACGCGAGACTTCCTGCCGAAAGCGCCGTGTGAAGGGTCTCTTCGCTTTCCTTCTCTGTTTGCTCGCGGAGATCTTCGAGACACAATTGCTTTCTACCCTGCATCAGCCAGAGTTCTTCTGTGGCCCGTGTGGTCACGATGATTTGCAGTCCGGCATCTTCCGCCATGAAGCGCAGCCTTTCCGCGGGATAGCTTGCATCCAACGGTACATACACCCCTCCTGCTTTCAGGATCGCCAGAAGGACCACTACATTTTCCATTGATCTCTGCAGGCAGACTCCGACCAGCGTTTCCGGTCCGACTCCCGTTTTTCGCAGGTAATGGCTCAACCGGTTCGACTGCCGGTGCAAGGATTCATAGGTGAGTTTTGATGTCCCATATTCCGCCGCAACTGCGGCGGGAGTTCGTCTTACCTGCTCCTCAAAAAGAGCTGTGATTGTGCCCCGCAGGTGAATGGAATCATGGACCGCCGGTGCTGACGGAACGGTCGACGCGATCTGTGAATTTCTTGCAGGCAAAGAGCCTTTTCTAACCCTGGTCATAGCCGAGTGCATCTCCGTATGGGCGCCCAGGCAAGTGTTTTGTGATTTTGCCGGTCGCAACTAAAAGTCGAAGACAGTAGGTCGAAGACAGTGCTGGAATTGTCATGTATGACAAAGGACATGGAACGGATTGTTTTGGAATTCAGACTTGAATCGCAACAGGCATGGGCATCACTCGAGTCGCCCATGAGCCACCTGGCGCCTGCGTGACTGTCAGGTGAATCAGTTTGAGATTGGCTGCTGCTTTAACGATCATCTTTATAAATAGCTTCAGAACAGGCATGAAGCTAAGAATTTATGGCTGCATGTCTTCGATCACCGCCGGAGGTCGACTGCCACAATCCGAAACTCGCTCGTATAGCGGTTCTGTTCGGCATCGGTCAGCCAGATCTGGTCAGGCCGTGGAAGCATTTCGGAAATTTCAATAGCGGCATCAGGTGTTCCGGCTTCCCGCGTGCGACGTACAATTTTGCAGAAGATGTCCACTAGAATCGGGCTTTCAAAATCCAGATAACACGGTTTGGGTTCAACCGGCGCGCTCAGGAACACGAAGCGCGGCATGGCATTCGCCAGTCTCCATTTCCTCGTTTGAGCATAGCGGTGGGCAGAACTGGACTCATGACTGAATGCCAGCTTGGCAGCCGGGTATCGCCAGGACTCTCTCTTGATCACCAAACGGTCAATGGAAACGCGCGGAGAGTGGGACCGGCCAGAAGCCATCTTGAAGGAATCGATGACGAAGGCTAAAAGAGGTGGACGGATCGCGTCAACCGCTTCGAGTTCAAGGCGACCGTCCCGCGTTTTAGCCAGGAGCTTTCCATTCACGTCTTCAACCACCAGTGATGAAACTGGCACCACGCGTGAACGGTCGACTTCGAAAGCGTTGTCAGAATATTCCAGACGCAGATTGGAAGGAGCAATCAACGCATTCTCCATGCGGCAGCCGAAGTCCGGGTTCTTGGGAGATACCGGGACCAAATTCATTGGGCCAAGATCATGCTCCACGGCGGTGAGTAACTCTTTGGGGCATGGATGTTGATGGACGAACAGCGAGGATGCCAGCGTGTTGGTGCTGAGGTGCATCTCGCCCAGGACAAACGTGTACTCACCGCGACGGATCGCCTCTTCACTGGGAGCCGCGATCATGATATCGGGAGAGTGATAACGGGCTCCAATCCGTCCCTCATCACCGGGCGGAAATTCCGCAAGAACACGTTCGCGCAACTCGTCACTGGAATAAGTAATGGGACCGCTCTGCTGGTCAAGAGAAAATACCCGGCTCCATCTCTTATGGAACTCCTGCTGCACGGGAAGAGTGAGCGTCGATGCCGAATCGATGACAGCAGGGCGGAGGCGCGTCCATAGGAGGGACACGTCGATGGCCGTCTGGCCGGTGGAAGCAACGAGGCCGGAGTAGACTTCTCTTACTTTCTTCCGGTAGGCCTCCCTGACTTCAGCGGTTATCCAGCGGGCGCCTGCCAGCACGATTGAGAGCGGCGCGGCCAGTTCCTTCAACAATTCCGGCCCCAGTGAGATTTTGAGATCGCGGCGGCAGTCTTCGTATACCAGCGTTCTTCCCGCATACGTTTTTCCTGGATGGCGCGTGGCCTCAGCTGCCGTGAGGCCAGTGAACACCCGCTCCAAATGATCAAAGGACGCGTTTAGTTTTTCCGGATCTCCGGCTGCCGATTCCACACTGTGCTTGGCAGCGTCTATCTGTTCAAAGATGGCGAATGACGATTGCCGCGCGTCTGGATCGCCGATTCTGTCGAGCGTGGCGCGCAGGGCTTCCCCGGGGTAGGCATCCGACGGGATAAAAATTTCCCAGAAAACTACGCGCCGGGCTGCAAAGTCCCGCAAACATGCGTAGACTTCCTCCGCGTTTTTGAAGGGTGTTTCCGGAAGCTGCAGCATCTTTTCCGCGATCTGGTTGGCGGGATCGCTGCCGTTACAAGACCGGAGCACAGCGGCCTGCGCAGGTGTCAATCGCTGCGGACCCAAGACTGGATGATGCAGGGTCTCGCCTTCAACGCGGACAAAAGGCATGGGAATCGGCGGAATCCACGGCAGCACACCTGGGTTCTGTGCAATGACCCTGGCGATCTTCTCGATAGGCCATGCTTCCCAGTAAGTGCGACGAGCCGTTATCAGCTCAGGGCCAGGAGCGGATCTCACAGCGTCGCCTTCGGCGACAAACTTTCCCCATCCGACGGGCCCGAAGAAGCCGATGCTGTCGTTTTTCACACAATAACGTTGCAGGTAAGTGGCCACCACTTCCTCGTATTGGCGCAAACGTGAGTTCCGCGCGCCCGGCTGCGGAGGATCTGCGCGGAGCGTATCGAGCACCATGCGCACGAGTTTCCGGTTCTGCCAAACGATGGCTTCACGGAAGCGCGGGTTCCCTGCAAACTCAGCAATTGCCCTGGAGGTCAGGGTAGAGCACTGGTGGAACTCAGCCTCAAACGATTGATTCGCCCGTTCCGCGTTTTCGAAGCAGGTCTGCAATTCGCGAATTGACGCCAGGTCTTCGGTTTCCGGCGAAGATGCGGGGAGTTGTTTCAACTCCAGCTTTCGCCTGGCCTTGAGCAACGGGGCGCGTCTCTGTTTGTCTTCCCATCGGCCGGTTTGCTTTAGATGATCGAGAGCCGAGTTGACCTGGTGGACGGCCTTGTCGAAAGCCTCGTCTTTCGCCCGCAGAGCCTCCTGTGCCCGATCGGCAACAGGTCCGAGCTGCGGCGCCGCGAGTTTCAGAATACCGCCGGCAGGAAATCCGGCGCTGCGCAAGCCAGTCCATTTCCAAAATGCCCAATCGGTGAAGGGCACGTTGATCAAATGGTCAGCTATGTCGAGGGCAGGCGCTTCTGCGAGCGAGGATTGCATTCAATGCTCCAGGCGATAAAAGAAAAGTATGCTTGTTGCTGGTTGTGAGCTTTAAGCGCGGATCAGGGTCGCTATCTCAACATCACGCTGCATGAGCCAGCCGGGACAAATCACAGGAAGCTGGATCAACGGGCTCAATGTCCTCAATTTGTACTTCGACCCTCATGCTCTTCATGATCATTTCCAGTGTGAGGACGACACGAAAACCATTTTTGTGGTGAAGCAGAATACCTTCCATGCCCGCCAGGATTCCAGAACGAATACGCACTCTTGTACCCGACGTGAGATACGGATGTGCTTCGATCCTGCCCTGTCGGAGCCCTTCCCGGAGAAACTCAATGTACGATTCAGAAACCGATGCTGAATCCCGCCCTCCACCTACGATGGATACCACGCCGGGAACGGCGAGCACAGGTGAGCGCACGTCACGTCCGATCCGCACGAAGATGTAGTTTGGGAATAAGGGCAGTTGCAGCATTCGCTTCGATCCGTCTTTCCATCGTCGCTGCGCCTGAAATAGCGGCAGAAAATTTTCTATTTCCCGTACACAAAGATGTTCCTGAACGCGTTTCTCATGCCGCGGCACGGTAAAAACAGCGAACCAGTTCCGGTTCGCCTGCAACTCACGGAAGTTATCATCAGAATAGCCCAAACTAGCGCTCATAGGCCCCACAACTCCCGAATCAGACATAGCTTCGCTTTTCTCAGTTGGATAAGAAGTTTCCACAACCCTGAGAGATGAGTTCGCAAATTTTGTTTCTGAGCTATCGCTGCAACGGAAAAGGTCCGATTTGCGGCCGGCTCTATTCGTTTTCTAGCCAAAGAGTTTTTACCATCGTACCTGCTGCGAAAACAACTGTCCGCAACACAGAAAGCAGGACAGTGAACTGTCCTTGTCCAGACAGGTGTCCACGAGTTCAGGTAAGTTCAAAGACCTAGGCAGACTGTGGCTGCTCAAACAGCTCTGAATATTTACCAATCAGTTCCCGACGGGAATCACCCGCAATTTGCGCAAGATATTGCAAACGTGAAATTTGGCGGTTCGCTCGCTAATGCCGAGAACAACCCCAATTCTCTTGTTTGAGAAACCTTCAGCAGCAACTCGATAGCTTGCTCTTCTCGAAATGAAAGGATCGGGATAACAGAGCGTGACCCTGGTCGCTTGGCTCCGCAGTAAAAGTTCTCCAGGGTATCGCCCTTTGCGAACAGCTGCCCTCGGGCGATGGAACTTATAGCGTCAGAAAGATGCTGGCCAAATTCCGGCGACACGCGAACGATTCCACGAACACCAAGATGCAGTGCCCGAAGCTCAGCACCATGTGAATCACAACTCTCGGCCACCAAAAGTATGGTCCTGTGTCCATCGTCGGTCCATTTGCGGACGACCTCCGGCCATTCCGGCACAGAGGATGCATCGATGAGCAATACATGAATGCCCTCAGAGCAAATAGATAACTGGTTGGGAAGCCACTTATCGAACCGCGCGTTTAGCAACTCCGGAGTAAGCAGCTGTTCAATCGCCCAGACGGCTATTGGATTTCTGCTGCATACATGAATAGACAACTCCTGACCTTCAATATTTCTCATAACGAACTCAGTGGATGGTGCCTATAGAAGCCAAAGCCTTGCGCGGTTTAAGGGCCTTCCGAAACTTCCGTGCATAGGTTATGAAATTCTAAACATCTGTCATCGCCCGCATCAGCAAAGTGAGTTTGTTTTACAAAAATGGAACTTCTCGGCGGCCCAAAATGGCAGATCTGAAAACATTGGAGGTACTTTGAAGTTCTCGCCGGCTCCACGCGCGACGCCATGAGTTCACGTACAAGTTCCAAAACAGGAAGGCTGTGAAGGTGGCACAGCCGGATTTACATCGGATTTGCAATCGAGCGGGATTATCAGTGTGAGGGTTCTTAGCATTCACTGCCGCTTCTCCTCTTACGGATGCGGGGGAGATCTAATGCGCTGCGGAAGGGGACAACCATTCCAGAACAAAAGGTATCGCCAAAATGGGAAAGTTAGACATTTCACCAGTCGGAGACGGCAGCAATATCCGTGCCCTACAGCGGTGGAATCAACAGCTTCCCCTGATCATTACTGCGTTTCACGCATGATTTCGACGAACGTTGTGGAGTGTGTTGTGGGAATTACGGCCAGGATGCCGCTATCTTCTTGATTTTATGGCGTCCCCGACGGGATTTGAACCCGTCTTACTGCTGTGAAGGAAGAACGGCGTTGAAGTTCCCTAGGTGGAGTGTCGCGGTGAATTCGTTAATGCGTAGGCGGCGGGAAGGGTCAGAGTATTTCCACTGGATGGGGCGAGCGTTGGCTGAATAGGCGTTGATATAGCGGCGGAGTTTGCGAGCCAGATCGGGCACCGAGGTGAAGACGCCGCGGGCAATGACTTCACGCTCGATCTTGGCAAACCACAACTCGACTTGGTTGAGCCAAGAGGAATAGGTCGCGGTGAAGTGAAACTTCACCCGTGGATGGCGTTGGAGGAAGTCGCGAACGAGTTGGGTTTTATGGGCGGAGAGGTTGTCGACGATGATATGAATCTGCTGCCGCGAAGGGCCTTTACGTGATCCGAGATTTCGCGCCCAACAAGCCGCGCCACGGTTACGTGATCGCGCAGGGATCCAGTTCCACCGTGAATCTGGTGAAAGTGCTGCCGAGGCTTGAAGCAGCCGGCGTGAACGTAAAAGTGATCGCTGCCATCAGCGAGGAGTTGTTCGATCGCCAGCCGCAGGCATATCGTGATTCCGTGCTGCCGCCCGAAGCTCGCTACGATCTGATGGTCGTGTCGACAGGCACACGACGCATGTGGCCGCTTCGCAACCTCGGTCCTTTGACCGATGCAGTATTCACTCACGTCCGACTTTGACAATTGCTGGAGAACCGGCGGCCTCGAACTGGAAGTGATTGCGGAAGCGCATCTCGATCCCGATTCGATCTTCTCAGGCGTGGAGCGATTCGCAAAGGAACACGAGCGGCGCGCCGGCGATCAACGCAAAATGATTGGTTAGTCGAAGAAATGGTCGGGGAGAGAGCATTTGAACCTCCGACCCCCACTATGAATACCTATGGTGATGTGGTAACGGATGAACTGGTGCAGGCAAGGGGCAAAGTTGCGGCACTGGCTTAGAATGGGCAGGGAAACGGGCAGGGAAGAACGCTAACTAATTGAAAAATTGGGGTGGGTAGTGGGGGTCGAACCCACGACGTGCAGAGCCGCAGTCTGGCGTTCTGCCACTCGAACTTTATACCCACGTTGTGTGCAGAGACTTCCCATTTTACACGATTGTCAGTTCATGGAGCAGGCGCCGGGACCGCGCGGATCGCCGCACGCGCCGCATGGGCCTGGAGCCGGGCTCGCTTCCGCCGAAGAGCCATCGCCGCAGCAAAATTGAAGATCTGCTTCTGAAGGCGCTTGCTCTCGCATTTTGGACAGCGCGGCTTTTGCTAACCAGCACAATCGCCTCAAACTATAGTAGCATTCCTCGCAGATGTATTCGAAAATTCACATAATGTCAGCTCGGTTAAAATATCAGCATCCAATTCTATCAGTAATTTATTACATCCTTATGTCCCAATTTTCAGATGAGGAAGGATTTGACAGTTCTGTGCCACGGCGATTTCTCCGCAACAGACATCGCAAACACTAATCGGCGAAACTCCTGCCCCGTCTAATTCGTCCCGGAACCAAGGACAACTGTTACAGAGGATGAAGCAGTCCGCGTGTACAGTGCCACTGCCATTGGCAACCCGACCCGGAACACCATGCAACGGACAATCATTGTGCACGGGCTGGAGAGTTCAGCCTGTCCACGATATGTGATCTGGCACCGGCAGCGAGGCATGGAACAGGGAATGAACGTTGTCCGCATGAACATGCGGACTGCAGCAACACGAAACACCTGACTCCCACGCTCTATCACTCCGTGTCTATTCCAGCGATGTCGGCGCCGTGGTGCGCACATTGATCACACAAAGTCTTTGTCGCAGATTTATATGATCAGTTCGTCCAAGTAGGCAGGCAACCTTGCACTCAAGATGGCGGGCGACTGGGGCAGTAACGCTCCTGCTGAATTGAAAGCCGTGGCTGCCGTCTCACCCGCTGGGATCTGACCCTCTGCCGACACAATGCATCGACCGTCGAACTGGATTTACGAATGGAAATTCCTTTGAGCTTGATGCGCCGTTCAGGCGCAAAGCCGCGTTTTCCCTGAAACTTACAAGAAGATTGCGCGATTCCCGCGAAGCGTCCGCGAGTTTGATGATGTTGTCACTGCCTATTATTCCGGCTTCTCCGGCGCCCAGGAATATTACACGCGTGCAGCGGCGGCGCGAGTCATCGACAAAATTGAAGTGCCCACGCTGATCATCTACTCGCTGAATGATCCGTTTATTCGTTGTCCGGAAACTAAAGCCAAAATTCTTGCTAACTCCCGCGTCACACTGCTCGAAACTCTACATGGCGGTCATTGCGCTTTTCTGGCGCCGCCAAATGGAAACAATGGCCGCTGGGCTCAGTTGCAGATTATTTCTTTTTTCCGCGAGCAAGGACTAATCTGAATGCACGTGGATAGCTCGGTTGAACTCGGGAGCGATGATCCTGCGCTTGAAATTCCATGGGCTTCAGAAGATGGAAGTTTCTGTTATTGCGATATCCGAAATAGTCCGGCTTTAATTGACAGTCTGCCCGAAGCCCAGCATTGGTTGGAAATGCGAGAGTTTCTCATTCGCGTGAATGTCGCTGATTTTCCAATGCAGACGGCAAAATCTGACGTTTGGAGCACGACTGAGATCTCTCCCGAAGAGGAAATATTTTCTGCGAGCTGGAAGTTTGCTTCCTATATCGATCTGCTCTTCTCAGATCATGCGCCGCGTTTTTCCCTGCCCGCGCACCAGGCATTGATGACCAAACTCTGCACTCTGCTGCAACGTGTGCCGGATATGCCTGCGGCAATCGAATTTTTCTTCGACATTGCTACTATCACGTTCTTGGTGCTGTGGATTCTGCCTGTGATTCTGAAGAGAGCAGAAAGCAGGACCAGTTACGAAGCATTGCTCCTGAAGAAACGCTAGCTGATTCCATGCGCGGTTTTTATCTCACCTTGTACGTCTCCGGCTTCGGCAACACAGAAGAAGAGGCACGGCAGCGTTGGTCAATCGCTCTCAAACTCTTGCAATTTGCCCTGGTCCAGGCTTTGCGCACGTGAAATTCGCGCTCGCCCAACTTGGAGATGTTGAGTTCGCGAGTGCCTGATTACTCTGGCCAAGGTCGCTGCGAC
>CAVWUW010000021.1:0-101625 GCA_963758275.1 Terriglobia bacterium
GTGTTACGGACAATTACTCTCGTGCAGGGTGCCGAGGTTATGTATCCGCAGGTATTTACCTGATTGTTCGCGCGGCAAGAGAGACAAACAATTGCGGTAGCCCTTGGCCCTATGCAAGTACTTGATCTATGCGAGCGACCCGTGCCGGCAGATTCTGCCGCGCCCAGCCTTGCAGCACCTGCCGAACCATTGACTGCTGATCCGATTCCAGAAGCGGAAGGGGCTGCTATGCCCTCGCCCTCTTTCTGGAGACGCTCCACCGGACGACTGGTGATCATGGCATTGATCGTTCTGGGGGTAAGAATTTTCATTGGCGAGGCTTCACTGGTTCCAACGGCCTCAATGGAAGGCACCATCCTTGTGGGCGATCACTTGTTTATGGACAAGTTTTTTTACGGCCCGGAAATTCCTCTGGTCAACTGGCGCCTTCCCATGCTCAAGAAAATTGATCGCGGAGACATTGTGGTGTTCCGTTACCCGAAGGACATGACAGAGGTTTATCTCAAACGGGTGGCTGCTGTGGGCGGCGACCGCGTTGAGATTCGCGACAGCGTGGTCTACATCAATTCCCGACCGGTGACTGAGCCTTATGCCGTACACCGTGGCTCAGTCTATTCACGCTATGAACAGATGACCCCAATCGTAGTCCCGCAGGGCAAGTTGTTTGTGCTGGGAGACAATCGTGACAACTCCAGCGACAGCCGGGACTGGGGGTACGTGCCGGTGGAAAACGTAATCGGCGAGCCGCTGTTCGTCTATTGGTCGTATGATGCGCCAACTTCAAAGTGGCTGGATGAAAGCCTGGAACACCGGCTGGCATTCTACGCATCTATTCCCGGCAACTTCTTCAGCCATACGCGCTGGAGCCGCACCGGGATGTGGCTGTAAAAGCAAATGGCAATTGGCACTCAGCCATTGGCCATTCGTAATCAGCAGTCACACATACCAGCAGCAGCAAATCAACAGAGGCAATCCTCACTCCGCGAAGTAACCTTCAATTCAACAGAAAACGTAGCTTTACTTTGCCGCTGCAGGCGGCGCCGGCGGAACCTCAGAATTCTGATTGAAGCAATAATCCACAAAAGCCGGCGTGTAGCGCTGAACCACTTCCTGCGGAATGTCGCCTCGCTGAATCTCGCGAAATGAAAAATCTACAGTGCCATCAGGATGGGCAGTGCCCAGCAAATATCCGTATACGTGTTGCTTTGCCTCTTTGGAGCGAGAGGCCAGCGCGGGCAGGCGATAGCGAACAGCGCCCGCGGTTCCCACAATCCATCCTGGCAGCACGCCGCCATGATCTCGCCAGTAATCGCTTTCAAAAATGTCCGTCATAAAGAAGTGGGAATGGCTGGCCAGGACGTATACCGGCTTGCCGGTCTTCTTTTTGAATTGCAGAAAGTCGGCATAAATCCGTTCGCCGGTACTCACGCCTAGCGGCCAATCATTCATGCTATGGACAAAGGCGAGACTGTTGGGCAGCGCCACATGCATTCCGAAAACCACCCCGTGGACTGAGCTATTGCTGCCTGCGTGCTTGAGTACGTTCTCAATCCAGCTCACCTGCTCACGGTCAAACTGGTCCTGGGTTGCGTTATCGAGATAAATGAAGTCAATTCCACTCTGGATCCAGTGATAGTACGTGCGAGGATCGGGCCCCTTATCCCAGTCGCGGTCAGCCGCGCGCTGGTTCTTGATGTCCGGCGAGTCCAGCCATTGCTTGAAGTGTTCAGTGAACTCGGCGCGCGTTTTCGGTGCTGCTGTTTCGTGATTGCCAATGCCAAGGAAGAATGGCATAGGATTGAAGGCAGCAATCTGGTTTTGGATGAAGTCGCGCCATTCATCATTCAAATATGTAGCTTTATCCACCACGTGCCCGCGATTTTGGGGTTCAGCCTTGTAATCCTCGTCCGGGCCATACGTGGCACGCAGGTCGCCCAGATGCCAGTAGAAAGCTGCTCCGTCTTTCTTTGCGCCAGCGGCAATGGCCGGCATGACCACATTGCCACAATTTCGAGAATCTCCGGAAACGGCAAAGTTCCACGTCTGGCCCTGTGTTGAAGCTGACGTTTTGTTCTGTGCCTGTGCCAGGCAGGAGAAAATCAGGCACACTGGGAACAAGCTGGCGAAGAAACCGCGTGGAATTGATCGGAATGCCATTTACCCAATCTAATTGGGCGTTGACGGCCAGCGCAAGAAGAAGAGGTGGAGCAGAGAAATCTGCCCCACCCCGGAAGCTGGATATTGGGGAAGTCGCGCTACGTCCAGGAGAGATCAGGACGGAAATGGCGATGACAACCCTGGCAAGTGTTATCGAGATGAATGAAGAAGCTGGTCACGCCGGATGAATCGTGTTTTTGCGCGGCTTTTTTCAACTCTTCAGCAACCTGGGTGAGTTGAAGGCGCTTGTCATCAAAGAATTGAACATCCTGCTGGCTCCAACCCTGCTGCCTGTAAACATCCTCGTAAGCCGTAAGGTCGTGAGCAATGCCCATGATGCGTCCGGAAGAGGCAGCGATGGAGTCCATCTTTTCCGGCGTCAGCGGCTGGTCATGCCAGATGGTAAAGCTTAAAAATGTGTATTCCTCATGCACCCTGGATTGCATCATCTGTTTCAAGTTGCCTTGCGGCAGTTGAGCAGACGGCGTTGCGGTGGCAGCGGCTGCCGCCACATGGCGGGCATGGAATTCATACCCTCCTACCGCAACTCCCAATGCAAAAGTCCCTACCAAGAACGCTAGAATTTTTCCCCGCAGCATCACTGTCCCTGGCCTCCGGAGGCTTGCCCATTATTCATGGTGTACATTTTCGGTGGTTGAACCTGCGGGATGGCGCCCGTCAGGGTTTTTAGAAATGCAACCAGATCCTGCTTTTCCTGCGCGGTCAGATTCAATTTAAAGATCAGCTTGGACTGGTTAGGCGCGCCGTCTCCGCCACGATCGTAAAATTCCACCACGTCTTCGAGCGTGGCCACGGACCCGTCATGCATATACGGAGCTGTCAGTGCCACGTTGCGAAGGGTAGGGGTTTTGAAAGCGCCGCGATCTGCCGGGTTATGTGTGATGGCGAAACGCCCGAGATCTTCAGGATTGCCGGCAACCGGTTTGGCGCCAAGGTCGTGATAAAGGTTGTCAGTGAAGTTGACCCCCTTGTGACACTCAGAACAGGAGCCTTTGCCGAAGAAGACGATCAAACCGCGTTTTTCCTGGTCACTCAGGGCACTCTTGTCACCGAGAGCATAACGATCGAAGCGAGAGCCCGGAGTCACCAGAGTGCGTTCAAACGCAGCTATGGCATGCGCTACGTTATCCAGCGATGGTCCCTCCGCGAAAGCCGTCTGGAAGTCCTGGCGGTATTGAGGCACGGCATTCAGGCGGTTGACGAGATGCTTCTCATCCACCATGTTCATTTCCTGGGGCGAAAGCAACGGCCCTTTGCACTGTTCGTCGAGAGTGGCTGCACGGCCATCCCAGAATTGTGCGGTGTTGTAAGCGGCATTCAGTACCGTAGGCGAGTTGCGCAGCAGCGTCTTGCCGGCAAAGCCGCGCGAGCGCGGAAGCCCGTCAGTAAATGCGACTGCCGGGTTGTGGCACGTGGCACAGCTGCTGCTGAAATCGCCGGACAAGCGAGTGTCAAAGAACAGCCGCTTGCCTAATTCAACCTTGGCTTCAGTTTGTGGATTATCCTCCGGCACCGGAACCGGCGGCAATGCCGCGAGTCCACCAGGCAGGACCTTCATGGTATCCACCATCTCAGGGCTGATGGACGGCATCGCCGGCCTGTTTTCATCTGCAGAAAAACTCTTGGTAGCGAAGGCCGCAGCAGCAACAAGCGTAATAGCAGCAACCTTTATTGGATAACCGATTTTCTTACGGGCCATCCTCTTGGACTCCTTGGGTTCAATCTTTCAACTGCTCGGGGTTACTACCTGGCGGCCTGTTTTACCGCGTCGTTGGGAGTGACTCCCGGTTCAAGCACAAGGTTTTCAGTAACCACGCCCGTCTTCGGGACAATCACCGTGCGCTCCAGCATGCGGGACCTTTCGTGCCATGCCTTCAAGACATATTTACCGGGAGGAACATCGTTGATGGAGAATGACTGTCCGGGAAGAGCGCCAGCGTAGTAGCGCGTGGGCACCACGAAGATGCGCGCGTGCATCTGGCGATGGATGGAGCAGAACAGATCCACGATTCCGGTCTTGTCAAACGTTATTGACCGGTATTCGCCCTTGGCATAGACGCCAAGGTTAAAAGTATTCATGCCAGTAAAAGAAAATACGTTGTGGGCAACATCGTCATCGTTGGGCATGTCAACCCGTTGGCCTTTTACGGCAATCAGAAAATCGGGCGCGAACTGCAGGTTGCGCTGCGATATTTTTACCGCATCCTGCGGCGGCTTGGAGTCTTCCTGGCTTTCCAGCCAGATGACCACATGCTCTTTTTCGCCTGCTGGAGTACCGGCGGAGGCGGACGCAACTTTGTCAACCCTGATCTTCCCGGTAACATTGCCTGCGCTGGCAGGAACTGAAACGGAAAACAGCATTGCCACCATTGACACTGCAACAATCAAACGCCTGTTCACAATTTATCTCCGAAAAATGTCAGCTAACTTAGGCTGGAGCATGAGGAGAGTTCCAGGAACTACACCTACGCCTTGTGCAAGCGCCGCCCAGCCCTACCGGAAGTAAAGGAAATTCGAAACGAAGAATACTTGGAGCTATAAGAACAGGCAACTTACGTTAGTAACCCTGTAGCTCACTGAGATTGCAGATACTTAAAAGCAGGAAATTTGTCTGAGGGTATAAAGGTGAGTGGAAGTCCAAGCTGCAATCAGGCTCTAGGGATTTATGGCCGCTCCCGTCATGAGAGCTGGGCGGGACCGGCGATAGGTCCGGCGGACAACCTGCTCTGGCGCGCGATGATACTCAAGATCTCTGGCCACCATCTCATATCTGCCTTTGAAACGAACGTTGGCTACGGCATACGTAAAGGTGCGCAGCCACATGCCATTGACATCGGCAAAGTCCATAAAAACATGCAGATCTCGGATCCACCAGGAAGGATTCTTGGCGGGGGTTCCTTCCAGGCGGCGAATATTGTAGCTCTGCTGATCAACCCAGACCTGGCCGGAGATCAACTCTTTATCGTTGCGCTTGGGCTTGAGTCCCAGCACATAGCAGGCATGCCCATTCACTGACTCCGTCCGGAGAAGCTGGATGTCATAGTTTCTTTGAGAAATCTCCTGGCGCTCAGGATCTTTGGATGGCTGAACTTCTTTTGCCAGCACATCTTTCAGGATCTTTTCTCCCATCCCGCCATGACTGCTCTCAATCTGGTACTCCTTCTGGTTGGGAGGAACATAGGTGATGTGTGCAATCACCTGGGCTTTCTGGTCCTGCTCTTTGTCCAAGAGCTGGTAATCACGCTTCACGGTAAGCGGCTTCACCTGCTCCCGGTTGCGCTGCTGAGCAGCCAACATCCGCGAGACGATGGTATTCAAATCTGGTGCGGCTGCCGACTGATCCGGAGCCTGAGCAAGTGCGCCGAGGACGGCAATCAGCAGAAAACAAACGGTTTGTGAAAATTTCAGCAGCACCCCAAACATCCTGATACAACTACCGACTAATGTGTTGGAAGCAATATGGGGCCGAAAGGAGGGCTAGAGAAGGTGGATTAAGGTATGCGGCTGTCCGGCTCTCCCCAATGCTTTCGGACACATCAGGTGGCATTCAGGGCTATGATGATCTTTGGAGCGGCGCAAGCTGCTGTAAGCGAGTGAGTTGTGCAAACCAGAGCGCTAATTGCGTTGTTCACCGTAGCGGCACTCTTAGCCGGCTGCGGAGGAGTAAATCACCCAAGTACTTCTGCATCAATAAGTCTGCAACCCATCGCCACGGGCTTCAGTTCTCCGCTGGATCTGGAGCAGCCCCCGGACAACTCCGGCCGGCTGTTTGTGGTTGAACAGGGCGGGCTTATCAAAATTCTTCAGAGCGGCACAGTGCTGCCGCAGCCTTTCCTGGACCTCAGTTCCAAAATCGTGCCCAACTTCTCCGGAACTGAAATGGGCCTGCTGGGCATCACGTTTCATCCCGCATTTCAGCAGAATAGGAAGTTTTATGTGAATTACGTTCGGCTGAATGCCGGGCAATTTCAATCCGTGATCTCTGAATTTCAGGCGAGTCCGGCAAATCCCAATGTAGCCGACCCAGCCAGCGAGCGCATTCTGCTGGTGGTGAATCAGGTGTCAAACTTCTCCAACCACAAAGCAGGACAGCTTGCCTTTGGCCCGGATGGGTTCCTGTATTTTGGGCTGGGAGATGGCGGCGGAGGAGGAGATCCATTTGGCCATGGGCAGGACACGAATATCCTGCTGGCCAAGATAATGCGCATTGACGTGAACACCACCAGCCCGGGACTGCCGTACGCGATTCCTCCGGACAATCCGTTTGTCAGCGCAGGTGGCCGGACGGAAATATTTGCTTTTGGCTTTCGAAATCCATGGCGGTTCTCTTTTGACCGCGCGACCAGCAGGCTCTTTGTTGCCGACGTGGGCCAGGACAAATTCGAAGAAATTGATATCGTGCAGAAGGGCGGCAACTACGGCTGGAACATCATGGAGGGCATGCACTGCTTCAACCCGCCCACCGGATGCAACATGACCGGACTGCAATTGCCCATCGTAGAGATTCAACACCCGGAAGCCCAGGCGGTGATCGGCGGGTTTGTATATCACGGAACGCTGCTGCAAGGTTTGCAAAACCGATACATCTTCGGCGACCTGAATGGAAAGATATGGAACCTGCAGGAAGGCCCGCCGGGCACATTCACGCGCATGCTGCTCGATGATACCGGCCTGACTATAAGTTCATTCGGGCAGGATCAGAGTGGGGAACTCTATGTGCTGGACATTGGCAATGGGAGAGTGTTGAAGTTGGCGCAATAAACTGAAGATGACACCAGTTTATCTGCTCACACGATTCTCCAACAAGTATGCCTTACGCTGCTCCTACGGTTTCACGCAACTCAGGATAGAGCGGAAAGGAATCCGCCAATTCGTGCACCTGGCGGCGAATGCGCGCCAAAATTTGCGTGTCCTTATGGTTATTCAGCGCTTCGGCAATCCATGCGCCGACCTGAACCATTTCTTTTTCCTTCATACCGCGCGTGGTCAGAGCCGGCGTGCCGATGCGAATGCCGCTTGGCCTGAGCGGCGGGTTGGTGTCAAAGGGAATAGCGTTCTTGTTGACCGTGATTCCCGCCTGTCCCAAGGCGTTTTCAGCTTCGCTGCCCAGCATGCCTTTAGCAAAGACATCCATCAGGAACAGGTGCGTGTCTGTGCCGCCGGAGATCACGCGGAAACCTTCATCTATCATTTTTTGCGCGAGCGTCTTTGCATTGGCGACTACCTGGCGAGCGTAATCCTTGAATGCCGGTTGCAGAGCTTCATGGAAGCAAACCGCCTTGGCGGCGATGATATGCACCAACGGACCGCCTTGAATGCCGGGGAAAGTAGTTTTGTCCACGGCGGCGGCAAATTCCTGGTGGCAAAGCACCATACCCGCGCGCGGGCCACGCAAAGTTTTATGTGTGGTGGTGGTCACAACATGGCAATGGGGCACAGGAGATGGGTGGACTCCGCCCGCCACCAGACCGGCGAAGTGCGCCATGTCCACCATATATTTTGCTTTGATTTTGTCGGCGATCTGCCGCATGCGCGCGAAGTCAATGATGCGGGCGTAGGCGCTGCCTCCGCCGACGATCAGCTTGGGTCGCTCACGCTCGGCAATCTGTTCCAGTTCGTCGTAATCAATGGTCTCGGTATCCTTGCGCACACCGTAAGGAATAATCTTGTACATCTTGCCGGAGAAGTTCAGCGGATGGCCGTGCGTCAAGTGGCCGCCGTGCGCAAGATTAAGCCCGAGAATGGCATCCCCTGGCTGCAGCAGTGACATATACGCCGCCATGTTGGCCTGAGAGCCGGAATGCGGCTGAACATTGGCGTGCTCAGCGCCGAATAGCTGCTTCGCTCGATCGCGCGCAAGGTTCTCGACAACGTCAGTAAACTCGCAACCGCCGTAGTAGCGCTTGCCCGGATATCCTTCCGCATACTTGTTGGTGAAGACCGAACCGGCAGCCTGCAGCACGGCCAAGCTGACAAAATTTTCTGATGCAATCAGCTCCAGGCCTTCATGCTGGCGTTGCGCCTCATTGGCAATGGCCTGGGCGATTTCCGGATCGGCTTGCGAAAGCGGGCGGGACACTACGGCATTTTTCATAATCAGGAGAATCTTACTACTTCTGTTGGCCTTTGTTCTCGCGCGCAGAGGCGTAAATCTCCGGATGGTGACGCTCCATCCAGCGCTCCGGTGACTTGAGCTCCGTGAAGCCAAACTGGCGATACAAGCCATGAGCATCACGCGTCAGCAACGACCACCGGCGCAAACCCTGCAGATCAGGATGGGCCACGATACACTCCATCATCCATTTAGCAAGACCCTGACCGCGGTGCTCCGGCAGCACGAACACGTCCCCGAGATACGCAAACGTTGCACGATCAGTAATGACGCGGGCAAATCCAACCTGACGAGTGTCTTTGTAGATACCAAAACAGAGTGAGTTCTTGATGGAACGTTCGACGATTGCAAGAGGAATTCCGGCAGCCCAGTAAGAGCGGGCGAGAAATTGATGAACTGCGTTGAGGTCAATTCTTGACGCGTCCGTCGTGATCTCAAACTCGCCGCGTACCCAACGATAATGCATCAGCTCTTTACGGGCGCCTGGGCGGTCCGCGCCTCCTCGCACTCAATCTGGGTGATTTTTTCCACGCGGCGCTCATGGCGTCCACCGGCAAACTGGGTGGCAAGCCACTTGTCCACGATGGCCAGCGCCTGTTCGGGAATCAGGATGCGAGCGCCCAGCGTAAGCACGTTGGCATTGTTGTGCTCACGGCTCATCTGCGCTTCATACTCGCTGGACGCATTGGCGGCACGGATGCCTTCCACCTTGTTAGCAGCTATGGCCATTCCAATGCCGCTACCGCAGACCAGAATTCCAAGTTCAGCGCGATGCTGGGCAACATCATGGCCAACGAGCCGGGCGAAGTCAGGATAGTCGACTGACTCCGGCGAATTTGTGCCCTGGTCCTGAGCCTCAATGCCCTTTTGCTGAAGGTGCTGCTTGATCCTGTTTTTCAGCTCAAAGCCGGCATGGTCCGCGCCTAAAGCGATTTTCATGAGGGCATTGTACGGAAGCCGGAAGCAAATAGAAAAGGCCGGCTCGCAGCCGGCCATCAAGACCACTTTGGCTATTTCTTATCGTGATCGTGCTTGTCTTCATGGCGGTCGCCGGCTTTCATTCCCATCTCGACATGCTTAATGGCTTCCTGAGTAGCCTTGAGGGCTGCTGCGCGATGACCGCTTTTGTCGTGAGATGCTTGCTTAAGATGCTGCTCGGCCTGTCTCAAGGCATCGAGCGCAGCTTGCATATGGGGCTGGTCGTCATCATCAGCATTCGCTGACAGTGTGACAGGCATGCTGAAAAGGGCCAGCATCACGGCGACCGCGACGCTTCGTGCAATCAACTTGTTCATCCAAAAGCCTCCTTACGGAATTAAGAGAAAGCAACGTTAGTTCGGCAACTCACATATGTCAACGATTGAGGAGCGGAAGGGACTACAAGAGTCAACACTTGAGTGACTGTCCCACCCGGCAGAACGTGCACTTGCGAGTAGCCCCTAAGGGGTTCTCTGGCTTGAAGTTAGGCCATCCTGGCCGCATAATCACGCTGAATCTGCTAACAACGAGTTGAGGTGATCCATGGCCACACGGCCCGCACCGGCTGAAACCGATTTGACCGGCGATACCAGAATGGCGTCGAAGCCGCTTAAGTACATTCAGTTTGAGATCTCAAACTTTATGGCGCGGCTCACCATGAGCCATGCTCCGCACAACGTGCTCACCGTACCCATGATGAAAGAGATGGCGGAGGCAATTGAAAGCTTGAACGGCCGTGCCGACGTCAAAGCCATTCTGCTGGAATCTTCACAACAGGCATTCTCCGCCGGCATTTCACTGGAAGACTCCCGGCCGGACCGCGTGTTCCAGACGCTGGATGCTTTCACGCGCGTGTTTCAGGCCATGGTGGACATTTCCAAGCCCGTGGTTGTGGTGGTGAATGGGCCCGCCATCGGCGCCGGCTCAGAATTGGTGGGCTTTGGCGATGTGGTGATCGCCACTCCGAAAGCCAAATTCGCCCAGCCAGAAGTGAAGCTGGGCGTCTTTCCTCCTTTTGCCGCCGTGATGCTGCCGCAGATTATCGGACAAAAAAAGACCTATGAATTGATCCTGACCGGAGAAGCTCTTACCGCAGAAGACGCGTTGCGCTTTGGCTTTGTGAACAAAGTAGTCTCTGAAACCGAACTGCCGAACTATGTTGAATCATTGATGGCCCGCATTTCAGAGTTCAGCGGCCCAGTGCTGGAAGTGACCAAGCGCGTGATCGGCAACTCCATTGGCCTACCTTTGAAACAGGCCATGAAGACCTCACAGGACCTTTATCTGAACGAACTCATGAGTCTGGAAGACGTGCAGGAAGGCCTGCGCGCGGTAATCGAGAAGAGAAAGCCGGTGTGGAAGAACAAGTAACGCAATTTCACGGCAGGCTTTTTCTGAAGTCCCGAGCCCAGCGAGGGATCCCTATGGCCAGAATAAAGTAAACTGAAATTTCGAGGCGTTTTCATCCTTCTCCATTCCCTCGCAATGACTCACAAATGAGACGCAGCACAGCGCGATCCCGAGGACTCATTCAACAAACACTTATCACACGATAGGGTTCCCTCGCTACGCTCGGGATGTGAAAACCTAGCCAGCCTTATACACAATCCGGTCCTTGATCTCCCGGTAAACTTCTTCCGGCACAACCATGCGACCGAGCAGATCAAGCTTGCTGGGATAAGGCCGATGCTCCACAATCCGCTCGGCTGTCGCCGCATCGACTCCAAGTACGCGCATCAAATCCTGTTCGCTGGCTTCGTTGATGTTCAAACGGCCCGCTGGTACTCCAGGCTTCTGCCTGCGCGATCTTACCCCAGGCGTCTGCCCTTTGCGCTGCAGGCTGGCCAGCCACGCTGCCGTAAAAATCCCCACTCCCACTGCACCCAGGAACGAAAGCACCTTCATCTGCATTTTCTCCTTCAACATCCGTTTGGACGGAGAAATGGGCGGTAAGGTTTGATCAAGCAATCAGCAAACAGCATTCAGCAGCCGGCATTCAGCCCTGACGCTCTATCGAATTCAGAGAACCCCAAAGGGACGTCACTGCATCGACCTCAAAAGGACAGCTAAGAATCATCCCAGTGGCTGAGTACTGACTCCCGAATGCTTGTATCTGCTATCTATAAGCTCTTCACCAGAAACCGCACCATATGGTATGCGTCCACATATTTAAATGGCGTTTCACCCGTGGTGTAATGTCCGCAAGGAAGAACCACGGTTTTTAAATCAATGCCATGGGAGCGGAAGCCTGCCTCAGCATCGCGCGACAGCTCAGGAAGAAACGTGAGGTCGTATTTGGCGTAGATCATCAGGGTCTTGCGTGGGTAGCGGGCGAATTTGTCAAAGTACGCCATGGGGCTGACGCACAGCCACGCCTGGCGCAGGCGCTCCAGAGTCAAACCATCGTGCTCCAGCCCTTCACGCACATGCCGGGTGGACTGCCCTGTCCAGGTCACGTCAGCAAAGTACGTGGAAGCGTGATTAAAGGCGCAAGCTTTCAGACGGGCGTCGTGAGCTGCTGCAAGAAAGGCATAGCACGAACCCAGGCTGGTCCCCAGAACTCCTACACGCGTCATGCCCTGTTGATTGAGCCAGTCAATGCAGCTGCGCAGGTCAATAATTGCCTGCCGCGCGGCATCAATGGTGCGGCAGATGTTGGAAGATACCGCGTAATCCGAACGTGCTGTTTCAAGCGGACGGCGAATGTCGTGATACGGTTTGCTCATCCGCAGCACAGAAACGCCAAAGCGGTTGAGCAACGACCCGAGAGCGTTGTACGCGATGCCGTTGGCGTTCCAGTGTGGCAGAATGATCACCGCGCGGTCACCCTCGGCCTCAAACCAGCGCGCATTCACAAGGTCATTTTCGGGATAAGGTGTCCGCACCGGCGAGGTGAAGCGCAGAAACATACCGTCGCCTTTGGGCTGCTTCTGATTGCCATTGCTGCCGGTGGGAAAAAGCTCAATCTTGCGCTTCTCCAGACGAAAGTCGGTTGGCGTGGAGTAAGAGAAGAATTCATCACTGCGCGCGACAATGCGATCGTTCAGACGATGAAGGTAGTCTTCATATTCAGCTTCACTGGCCGGGCAGTCACCATTGACCAGCGGCCAGCGCTTGGCCCAGTCCATGCCCCATTCCAGCGGACGCACCACACGGTTGGTATCTCGCGTGGTGAGACGGGTCTCCCATGAATACATCCACTTCTGGTAAAGAGTGCGCATGAAGGCTTATATAAATTTTAAACGATCAAGCTTCTTTCGTCTGAGTGCGGATCTACTGCGCTCAGCCGACTTGTCTCTCCGGCATACGGCGCCAGCTTCTCTGATCAGCCAGTAATCATCAAGGTGCTCGGTTGCAGCTGCGGTTAAGTTCATAGGACCTTGCAGCTGGTGGCGTGCCTTAAACTGTGTCTTACCGGGAGTGAACGACTTTTGATCGCAACCCAACTTGAACGCGTGACCCGCCAAGCCAAAGGAGAACTGCGGCCCGCAGCCGCTGCGCAGATCATCATTGATCGGATCGTCATTGATTCGCGTGGCGCCGTTCCCGGCGCGCTGTTTGTTGCCTTGGAGGGCCAGCACACTGATGGACATTGCTTTCTGGCGGACGCATTTCGGAACGGTGCTTCCGCCGCCCTGGTCTCGGAAGAAAAGATACGCGGCGCGGAGCTTGATCCGGCGTGGCGGCTGATTGTGGTTCCGAATACGCTTCGTGCATTGCAATGGCTGGCACAATGGCATCGCCGCGAGCACCTTAAGAAAGTTCTGGCCATTACCGGCAGCAACGGCAAGACCATTATCAAAGACGCGTTGCGCACCCTGCTTGCCGGACGCGAATTTCTGGCTTCGCCGGGCAGCTACAACAGCCAGCTCGGCTTGCCGCTGGCGATCCTCTCCGCCGAAAAGCCAGAGCCGCTGGCCATTCTCGAAGTCGGCGTTTCTCAGCCCGGAGACATGGCTACCCTCAAAGAGATTGCCGCGCCGGACTACGGCATTCTGACAAACATTGGACTGGCGCATTTTGCCGCATTCGGAAGCCGCGAAGCCATCGCGAAAGAAAAGATGTCTCTCTTCGGCGATCTCCCCAACAATGGCTGGCTGCTGCTGCCGTCGCACGAGCCCACCATCATGCCTCTGGCTCGCGAACTGCGCTGCCCGCTGCATCACATTGGCGGCAGTCATCAGGTGCTTTCGATGACTGCGATCTCGCTCACCGAAGAGGGCCAGCTGCTGCAGATCAGTACTCGCGGCTCCGAGCCGCGCAACGTGCATGTGGCCACTCGATCGGCGGAGATCGTTACAGATCTTCACTTTGCCGCTTCCGCTGCCCACTTGCTGGGCTTGCAACTTAGTGAAATCGCCGCGGGGCTTGAAAGTTACACGCCTGCCGCAACCCGCATGGAACTGTGGTCTTCTCCCGGCGGCATTCGCCTGATTAATGATGCTTACAGCTCTGATCCCATCTCGGTTCACGCTGCTCTGCGCTCCGCCACCATGAGCGCGGGCCGCACAGGGCGAAAAATTTTTGCCTTCGCTGGAATGCGCGAGCTCGGCGCCAACTCAGGCCGCGAACACGCACAGGTGGGCGCACAGGCGGCCGAGTGCGGCTTCAGCCACCTGTTCCTGGTCGGCAATGGTGAACTGCAAAGCACCGCGGAAAGATTTCGCGCGGCCACACCTTCCGGCGAGGTGGCCCTGGTAGACAATCCTGAACAACTCAAGGAGCAATTGCTTCCTCTCCTTCGGCCGGGTGACACGGTGCTGTTCAAAGGCCCCCGCAACGCCGGAATGGTGAAGGCCGTACGCGATCTCTCCGGAGCCATTGCCCAGCGCTGCCTCTGGATGAACCTTGCGGCTATCGAAGAAAACATTGCGCGTTTCCGCCGCCACTGTGGCGGTGCGCACATTCTGGCCATGCTCAAAGCCATGGCCTACGGAACTGACCTGGTGCAGCTTGCTTCCTGGATGTCGCAGCTCGGCGTGCATCATATCGGCGTATCTTCGGCCAACGAAGGTGTCGCAGTACGCAGGGCCGGCGCGGAGCAGGAAATTTTTGTCTTCCTGTGCGAGCCGGAAGACGTGGACAACCTGCTGCGTTACCGGCTCACTCCGGTGATCTACTCGGCAGAACTGATTGGCGCTTTCACCCGCTCCCTTGCCGCAAGCAGCCGCGTGCTCGACGTGCATTTGAAAGTGGATACCGGAATGCACCGCCTCGGCGTTGATGCAAAAGCAGCGCTGGAATTTGCCCAACGCATCCGCGACAGCAAAGTTATGCAGCTCACCGGAGTTTGCACTCACTTTGCCGCTGCCGACGATCCTGATTCTGACGACTTTACACGCAAGCAGATCGCCCTTTTCGATGACACGATCCGGCAACTACGCAATGGCGGCTTTGATCAACTCCAGATTCACGCCGCTGCCACGGCCGGAGCAGTCCGCTTTCCCCAGGCGCATTACAACATGGTGCGCATCGGACTCGGCCTTTACGGTCTGTATCCTTCGTCCGCAGTGCAGCAGACGATGGAACTGGAACTGGCCATCGGCGTGACCAGCCGCATCACCAGCGTGCAGGCGTTCTCGCCCGGCGATTCGCTCGGTTACGGTCGCACCTTCACCGCCACGCGCAAAACCAGGGTCGGAATCATTCCCTTCGGCTATGACGATGGTCTTCCCTGGGGTCTCTCGGGCAAAGGCCACGTGCTGGTGGAAGGCCAGCGCGCTCCAATCGTGGGACGCATCAGCATGGACCAGATGCAGATTGACCTCACGGACCTTCCCGGAATCGGTGCGGGCGCAGAGGTTCTGCTCTACGGAACTCACAATGGCCACACTCTGCGACCTGAATTTGTGGCAGAGCAGGCCGGCACCATTGGCCATGAGCTGCTTACCCGCCTGGGTGAGCGCGTGCACAGAATTTATGTGGAGCCGTGACATTCCTCGCGCACCTTAACACCAGCCGCTTGCCGAAAACTTAACATTTCTTTTCCCTATCTCCGAGCATTCCCCCTCGCATTCGGGTTGTAACTGCTAACAGCAGATTCACCAACTCACGCGGTCTCGAAAACATCCAATAGCTAACAAGCCATCCGAGAACGCAGCGGAACAGGGAGGAACAAGACGGGATGCGCCGATCTCTTGCAGTAATTTTGTCCACCGCAACTCTGGGGACCATGATCGCAGCCACTGGCTGTGCGGAACACCGCTATCCAACTTCTGGCCCGTATTACGGTCCCAACTATGGTTACAGCAGCTGGGATGCAGCTGAACAGGCCCGCTACCGTGAATGGCTGGCGGAACGCCGTTACGGCTACGTGGAGTACAACCGCCTGAATGCGGAGCGCCAGCGCGAATACTGGGCGTGGCGCAATTCGCGTTACGGAAATGTTCAGGACCAGTACCGGAATTACAATCGCGATCGGATTAACCGCGAACGCAATGACCACGACCGCGATGACCGGGACCGCCGGTATGTCCGGGACCGCGATGACCATGACCGCCGCTACGCACGCGACCGCGATGACAGAAATCGGGCCTACCAGAACCATTCGCGGGATAGAGACCACGACCGCAAATCAAATAACCGGAACCAAAACCGTGATCATGATCATGACCACGATCACGATCACCGGTAGCTAAAGGAAAAACGATAGCAAGCAAAAGGGGCAACCGAACGAGGTTGCCTTTTCTGCTTTTTGCTCCCTCAGGCGCTCGCGGTGCGAGTAGGGCGATCACGACCATAACCCGCAACCTGCACAGCAGCGCTTGCCAGTCGAGTGACGTTCACGCGACAGCCCGTCAATAACGCGTCCCTCACTGGCCAGGCTTTCGCTGAATTGCCAATAAAGAAGGCGCTGGTGAAGGGCGCGGGCTTTCAGCTTTCACAAAGCTTCTTCGGCGCGCGATAATGTCTGGCTCCGCTCTGGAGGCTCAATGATTCATACTAACCACGTGACATGGCCCGTGACACTCCTTTCCTGCGTTGCCATCATGCTCTCCTCTTTGTCAGCCCGCCCCGCGCCCTACGACCACGCCTCCACCATCGGTCCTGCCAAAGGCTGGCTGATGATCCACGGCGGTGGTGCGGTCTCACCCGACGAGTCCAAAGAATTTATCTCGCTCGCCGGCGGCCCGGACGCCAATATTGTGTTCATTCCCACTGCGGCTTCGGACAACATGATTGACGTGGCTCATGACGGTGAGAAGTTTGCCAAACGCTTCGGCGCGAATCACGTCACCGTGCTGCACACGCGTGACCGCAAAGTGGCAGACTCCGAAAAATTTGTTGAGCCTCTGCTCCACGCCTCCGCTGTCTGGTTTGAAGGCGGACGCCAATGGCGCTTGGTTGACGCCTATCTTGGCACTCGCGTCGAGCGCGAAATCAAGGCGCTGCTCGCGCGCGGCGGCATAGTCGGCGGCAGCTCTGCCGGCGCCACCATCCAGGGCTCGTTTCTCGTCCGCGGAGATCCTGCCCATCCGGGCAATCCTGACGGCGACAACCGCATCATGATGGTCCCCGGACATGAAGCCGGATTCGCCCTGCTGCCCGGCTCGGCCATTGATCAGCACGTGGTCGTGCGCCATCGCGAAGACGATCTGGATCCGGTCATCGCAGCCCACCCGGACCTGCTGGGCATCGGCATTGATCAGGGCGCCGCCATCGTCGTCCACGGTGACACCTTCAAAACCATGGACGGCGAGATCCTCATCCACGACGGCAAAAAGCACGGCGGCAAAGAGTATTACATCCTGCAGCCCGGCGAGACCTTTAACCTGCGCACCAGAAACGTGCAGCACTGACGAGAGAACCGTACCGGCTGATAAGGCTGATCGCGCTGATCTTCACTGATCGAAGGCAGAAGAAACTTAGAGAATAAAGGAACCTGATTGGGGGCCGACGGTCGGGCGTTGCGCGGTTTGCTGGGCCGCTTCAGTGCCCAAGAGAGCCTCCTATGGCTTTACCCCCTACGAGACACCATCCCGAGCCGGAGCCCTCATCTCCTCAAACTCCAGACCGCTTCCCGGCGTAAGCGAGGGATCCCCGGGGTCCCCCGGCAAACCCGGTGTTGTTGGGTTGCTGGGGTGGCTTGCCCCGCTGCTGCTTCGCGGAAGCCCGGAGAGTTATTCTGTTCGCACCTTCCGTTTGAGCTTTGGGCGGGCTTCGGGAACCAGCTTCCATCCAGGATCTTCCTGCCACTCCAAACTCAGATCTGCCCAATCCAAATTTTCGGCAAGGATGAGTTCTAATTTTTTCTCACGCCGCCAACCCTTGATCTCTTTTTCGCGCATCTTGGCACTGACCACGCGACCGTACTCCTCGTACCACACGAGCACGTCAAAAACATATCGCGCAGTGAAGCTGCGCGGAAACAACTTCTCCTTGTGCTCAATCACTCGACGCACGAGATCGTCGGTGAAGCCCACGTAAAGTTTCCGCGACTTGTTTGACATGATGTAACACCAGTAGCGCTTCATCAGCGCCTGATTGTATCAATCGCACTCGCTTTGGGCGGAGCAGGTTCCTCGGCCTCACTGCTAACAAGCCGCACGATCGAAACATACTGGAAGTTCGGCCTCGGAATGGTGTCTCGCTGTGTGTTTGTCTATCTCAGCGCTCCAACAGCTTTCCTTCTGCCTTAACTTTCTCCTTCACGACAGACCACCCCGAACCGCAGCCCACCACACTATTCGCTCTGACTTGCTTGCCGGGCGGAGGTGAGGGGCCGGCTCTGCTGCTGCTTCGCGTGAGCTGAACGTTCGTAAACGTCCTTGTAACTTTGGGGGTGGGTTCCTGGCTGCTGGTCGCTCTTTTCCGGAGGATCAGGTCGGTAGCCCTCATGTGTGGGCGTGATAGCGATCATCACCAGGATCAGAAACCATGAAGAGCGCCCCATAAATAGCAAGCCGGCGCCGGTAGCTGGCGTCCGCCGGAACAACATACTCATGCGGTAAAGAGATACGCCCTCAATCAGAAATCGCGTCACCGGAAAATGAGCTATGAGGATGAACTCCTGACTCTGCTGCGGAAACATGGATTGAATTCGATCGCAAAGAGATCTTTGACTAGCTTGTGCCGCCCCTCACGGGGCTCACCGTCAAAACCAAAGGCTTTCCCACCTCACGGCCTGGTTTACCGTTGTGTCGGCGCCTTCGGCCCTCTAAGAACTTGTTGAAAAATTGTGGGAGCTGTCATTTCGAGCGCGGCGAGAAAATCTGCTTTTCTCTAAACTCAAGGCAAAAGCAGATTCCTCACACCTCAAAAGGCTTTCGGAATGACAATTCTTGGTTTTTCCAACAAGCTCCTAAAGCTATGAGCGTTCATTCACGGCCGGTCCAAACCGGGCAGCGCCATTCAACAAGCTGAAATCCTGACAACTAATTTTCGGATCAGTGAAAATCAGTGCAATCACCGTTCATCAGCGGTAAGGTTTTAATACTCCTGCGGCCCACTCTCCTGCGCCAGATTCGCAAACCGTGTTGACTTCTTGATGAACGCCAGCCTTACTGTGCCCGTTGGGCCGTTGCGCTGCTTGGCGATGATGATTTCGGCTTTGCCTTCAAGGTCGGGATCGTCCTGCTTGTAGACCTCTTCACGGAAGATGAAGGCCACCACGTCCGCGTCCTGCTCAATCGCGCCCGATTCGCGCAGGTCAGCCAGTTGCGGACGGTTGTTACCGGTGCGAGCTTCCGGCGCGCGGCTCAACTGCGAGAGCGCCACCACCGGGCAGCGCATCTCTTTGGCCAGTGCTTTAAGGCCGCGTGAAATCGCCGACACTTCCTGCGTGCGGTTCTCATAGCGGCGTCCACCGCTGCCGGCGGGCGCGGCAGCAACAAGCTGAAGGTAATCGACAATCACCATGTCAAGCCGTCCCTGCGCCTGCTGCAGACGGCGGCACTTGGCACGCATCTCGCTCATCGAAATACCCGGCGTGTCGTCAATAAATATGGGCGCTTCCGCCAGTGCGGCCAGCGCGCTCACCAGTTTCTGGTAGTCTTCACGGCTCAAGAAGCCGGTGCGCAGCTTGTGTGAATCCACCAGTGCCTGCGAGCACAACATGCGCAGCAACAGCGACTCGCGCGACATTTCGAGGGAAAACACGCCCACCACTTTGTTGTCCATCACGGCGGCGTTTTCCGCGATGTTGATGGCAAACGCAGTTTTTCCCATCGAGGGACGCGCGGCGATGATCACCAGATCAGATTTCTGCAGGCCGCTGGTCATGCCGTCCAAATCTTCAAAGTGCGTTTCAAGTCCGGTGATGCGCTGGCCTTGCTCGTAGAGCTTGTCGATCGATCCGAAGCTCGACTTAACGATCTCCGGAATGCCCATAAAGCCCTGGCCGATGCGCTTCTCCGCAATCTGGAAAATGGCCGACTCGGCCGCGTCCACAATCTCTTCTGCCGGGGCGTCCTGATCGTAAGCTTTCTGGATGGCCGAGCTGGCCGCGTGGATCAGCCCACGCAGCAGCGCCTTGTCGCGCACAATGCGAACGTACTGCTCAATGTTCTTGACGCGCGGCAGCCCGTCCGTGAGCGACGTAACATACGCCACTCCGCCCACGGCCTCAATCTCTTTGTGCTGGCCGAGCTGCTCTGTGAGCGTGACAAAGTCAATGGGCCGGCCACTCTCAGCCAGTTCCATCATGCGCAGGTAAATGCGGCGGTGCGAGTCGAGCGAGAAATCATCCGCGCGCAGAAACTCAGCCGCCTGCGGGTACGCCTGGTTATCTAGCAGGATGGCGCCGAGGATGGCCCGCTCAGCTTCTGCACTGGCCGGCAGCCCGCGATCGAGTGTGTAATCAGTGGTGGCCATCTACTTGAGTGTTCTCAGACAAACACGCGACACACTACGCTCTACAGCCAAAATTCCTCCTCCGCCGGACGGCTTCACCGCCGCAAGGGTACCGGCGTGCGAGCCTGCTGGTGTGGCACAGGCACTCCTGCCTGTGCTGCTTTCGCGAAAGAAGGAAATTGGTACAGACAAGAGTGTCTGTGCCACACAATTCCTGCCCCGCTGAGAACGGCAAAGCGCGCCTGCCAGAAACACACTCAATTTTACGGCGAACATGGGGAGAAAGCTCCCAGATTTTCGGCTTACATTAAGCAGGCGAAAAATAAGCCCCGCACGCGCAGGGCACGCTTCATCACCTGTTGATTGTCCTGCTATCTCCGATTCAGTTAAACCACTTGCGCCGCAGATAAAGGCCCGGCCTGTACCAGCCATACAGGCCGGGCTTTGCGGGGTGTGATGGTCGCCAACCGCGTGTTGCCAGCGCGGGTTGATTTGAGTTTCACGCTGGCTTCTCTCACGCTTATCGCCTTGCGGCGATAAGATACGAATGCAACCTTCAGGAAGGCGCAATCAACGCAGATTAAGCCCAAAGCATTCGGACGGAGCCGTGTGCTCTTGCGTGCTCCTCTCTCCCTAAGCGAACATCGCACACTTGAGTGTTAGCACTATCAACCTTCGCCGCCATGAGCCGCAATAGACATTTTGTGCTGTGCGCGGCTTTTTCGTGGATTGCCTGTGGAGAACGGCTTTTGCCTGTGGAAACTGGTGGAAATCAGGTCCACGCAATTCCACGCCGTCCAACCAACCATGCAAAGTTCCTGCGCAAGCGGCACAAACTGTAACGGAAATTGTTCAGCTTTCCTTTTTGCGGCAACCTCGCTTTGCCCGCGAAGGTTCCAAGTTATGAAACAGGGGGAAGGTCATGTCAGGATTCACGCGCGAGAATTTCTGGTCAGGATTTGCCGCCGGCGCCGCCGTGGGAGCTCTTGCCGGTATTGCAGGTGTGCTGGTGGCGCGCCGCCGCTCTATGGACATTGACAGCCACGTGATACGCCTGGAGAAGAGCGTGAACATCGGCCGTCCGGTGGAGAGCGTATTTGCTGCCTGGTCCAGTTTTGAGCGGCTGCCTCAGTGGATCAACTTTGTGCGGCGGGTGGAGCGCTATGGCACGCACACCCGCTGGCTGGTAAACATGGATGGCCGCGAGTTCGAGTGGGACGCGCAGATCACCCAGGTCAAGCCAAATGAATCCATCGGCTGGAAATCACTGAACGGGCCCAAGCACACCGGCCGCATCACCTTCTCTCCTCTCGGGAGCCAGACTGTGGTGCATGTGCTCATGAATTACGCGCCCCTGTTTCCCGGCCTGGGCTCCATGCTGCCCATGGAGCAGCACCTGGAGCACTGGATTGAGCGCGGCCTGCGTGAATTCAAGCTGGCTCTGGAACGCGAAGGGTCGGCCCGTGAGAGCCTGGGGCGTGAAGATGTCAGGCGCGAAGCCGAATTCACCTCGCCCGGCCCCGGCGGCAAACTCCCGCCGCGTCACGGGTCGAAATCGGTGCGCGATTGGGAACCGCTGGAACGCACGGGAACCGGCGATGCGGGCGAAACCTGGAACAACTCCGTTCGCGCTGTTGAAACTCACGGAAGCGAACGCTACGCGCGTCCATCCAAAGATAAGTACTAGGGTCGCTCAAAACGCAACCCGACTAAAGAGATTTTAATAAGAGCCTCGGAGCACGACTTTTAGCCTGATTAAGGGAGCTAAAAACAATTTGTCCGGCCCCCGCGCTATAAGCAGCAAACCCTTTGTGCTGCTAAAAAAATGCAAGCGGCTTTTTGCGCCAAAAAGTGCCATTTTTTAACAAACAAACGGTATACTTAAGCATCTAAGTAGGTTGGGATGAACGATGAAGTATTGAATTCCTGGAAAGAGATTGCTGCCTATCTCGGCAGGGGCGTCAGGACTGTTCAACGCTGGGAGCATGATCTGGGTTTGCCGGTGCGCCGGCCTCGAGGTAGAGACCGCAGCGCAGTTATTGCGCTAAAGCCGGATTTGGATAAATGGCTTCGAGATACGCCTCAAGGGCCAGAACCGCATCCGCCGCAGCTTCATCTGGACAACGGGCAGCTCCGGCGTAATACCGAACTTCTGAAATTACGCGCGGCCGAACTGATGGCGCGATCAGAAAAACTGCAGGCCACCATTGCTGAGAGCATGACGCTGGCTGCGGCCCTCAATCAAAAAAGACCGCCTCTTCCTAAAGGTACGGCGAACGGCGCCTCTGTTCCCCCCGCGGGGCAGTCAAACGGAACAGCACAGTGCTGAATCTAGCGGCCCCGCTTCCTCTTTGAAATCGATTTTTTCTTAGCGGCGCCTTTTCTTCTTGCATCATTGGCTGGAGAATTTCGCCTGGTTGATTTTTTCTTTTTCCCGGTGAGTAGCGTCGGCCGTCGGCTCCCGCCTTCTTTTTTCTCAAACATTACAATCACTCCGTGTCCGGAGCTGCCTTGGGACAACGGAATGAAGTGAATGTTTACCATCCCTTGAAAACGGTTGGTGGAAATCCGGCGATTGCGCAGCTCGGCCTGAATGTGAGAGTTCACAACAGAGTTGTACCCCTCCTCCAGCAATTGGCGGCTTTTCCCATCAAGAGGAAGTTCTTTCAATAGCATTCCCTTCGCGGAAGGGCTGGCAAAACCAAAGAGGTTCTGGGCGGCTGAGTTGAACATATAAATGGCCCCATCTTCGTTGACCAGGAAGACCGGCCAGGGCATGCGCTCCAGCATCTCCGAATAGCGCGCATTCACCTCATCCAGCTCGCGCGTGCGCGCCGAAAGTTCCTCATTGGTGGTTTCCAGTTCTTCATTCAGCGACTGCAGCTCTTCGTTGGTGGTTTCCAGTTCTTCGTTGGTGGATTGCAGTTCTTCGTTCGTGGTCTCCAACTCCTCATTGGTGGATTGCAGTTCTTCGTTCGTGGTCTCCAGTTCTTCATTGGCAGTCTGAAGGTCTTGTGCCGTGCCCTCCAGATCTCCAATGGCGCCCTGCAGCGTGGTGCGTGGGGCTACGTTTTCCATGTAAATCAAGGTGCCCACCTGCCCTGCCTGCGACTGGGAAAGAATAGGCTTGATGGTAATGGCCACCGTGCTGGAGGGAGATGTACTGTATTCAAAGCGGACGGTCTTGGGATTCCCGGCCCGGCTCTCCTGCAAACGGTGTTTCAGCTCAGCACAACGCTGCCACAGTTCGGTCTCCTGCAGTTTCTTCCCGACAAGGTTGGTGGATAGGTTAAAAAACTTCGCCACCTTTTCATTCTCAGTGATGATGGTATCGCCGGAGTCCATCACCAGAATGCCGGGCTCCAAGGTTGTTAGAAGGGCGTCATAGTACAGCTTAAGGTTGTGAAATTCATGCTGGGCCTTTTCTTTCAGATTGGAATCCATCTCTGCTTTACCGTTTCCGCCTCTCGCTTTATCCTGATCAGGGGACGAGCGCCTTAGGAAAATCCTCCACTTCGGGTTAAGCGGAAGCATATCAGAGTACCGTTTGAGCTGCGACTCTGACTTCCCCAGAAACAGGATCCCGCCGTCATTTAGAGCATAGCGCAGCCGGGTGACAATATGCTGCTGGGCCATGGGGTCAAAATAAATCAGGACATTGCGGCAGATGAGCAGGTCCACATGCGAAATGGGTGAATCGTGGAGAAGATTGCTGCGGCCAAAGATGACCAGCTTGCGCAAATCACGCGCGATCCGCAATCGGCCTTCGCCGCTGAAGTATTTGTCGCGGATTTGTGGCGGAACCAGGTGCAGGCTCTCCGCCGTATATTCACCACGGCGAGCGATCCTGAGCGCATGCTCATCATTGTCTGTAGCGTAAATTTTGATGTTGTAACTCGTGATCCGCGGCCCCATGAACTCGCTGATCATGATGGCGGCGGAATAGGCTTCCTCGCCGGTGGAACAGCCGGCACACCAAACTTTGAACAGGCTGCCGGCCGGGCGCGACTGGAACAATACAGGCAGCACCTCTTGCCCCAGGTAGTCCCATGCCGGCCGATCGCGAAAAAACTCGGTCACGTTAATAAGAACCGTTTTCAGCAGTTCATTATTCTCGGACGGAGTGTGCCGTATATATTCCAGGTAGTCTCTGTAAGAAGTGATGCTGAGCTGCTGCATTCTGCGCCGCAGCCGCCGCTCCAGGGTGGTTGGCTTATAACCCCGAAGGTCTAACCCTCGCTGCTCCGCCAGTTCCCTGACCAGGTCTTTTAACGTCTGCTGTTCCGCCATCACCTCTCGCTTTTGCCGGAGCACTGCTCAATGAGCGTTTCACCGATTTTTTGCAACGGTACAACAAAATCAATGCATCCGGTTTCAATGGCGGCTGCCGGCATGGGAGGAAATTCAGCCTCATCGGGTTTCTGCGCGATCGTAGCGCCACCGGCTTCCTTAATGGCTCGAATTCCTGTTGCGCCGTCCCTGCCGGCGCCGCTCAAGACTACTGCAATGGCGCGCGATCCGTACGTGCCCGCAACCGATTCGAACAACAGATCAATCGACGGCCGGGAAAAATGCACCAGTTGTGAATGCGCCAGCTGGATTTTACCCGGACCCACCAACAAGTGTTCATCCGGCGGGGCAATGTACACCGTTCCCGGCAACATGATCTCATTGTGCTCCGCTTGTTTCACAGCAAGACGTGTAGACCGGCCCAGAAGGTTGGCCATCCAGCTTTTGTGCGTGGGAGACAAATGCTGGACGACGACAATGCTGCTGGGAAAGTCGCGCGGCAAGTTCCGCAACACCTCTGAGAGCGCATTCAATCCGCCGGCCGAGGTCCCAATGGCCACCACGTCAAAGCGGCGTTTGGCGTAGGCGGGGACTGCGGCTTTTTTTTGTGGCCGAGGCATAGGGCAGGGGCCAGCCTTAGCATAAAGGAGGGAGAAGCCGCCGAGGAAACTATTTGGAATGGCGCGCGGGGTGGAACCCCTCGCCGGTCACGATAACGCAGCAGGTTCTAACCGGTTTTTTCCTCCACCGCCACTTCCTGGCCGTCAACCAGCAGCTTCCGCAACCATCCCGCCTGCTCCATCTTCGTCTGGGCGCGTTCCGCAAAGCGTTTTGCCAGGTCCGGGTGTTGGCGCTCACCCGCTGATTTTGCCATGCGTTTGGCCAGCGATGCGCCTTCTTCAAGAGCGCGCAGCGCAGCCCACAGCGCGTTTTCCACCGCTTGCGTTTGTTCCACGTCAAGGTTTTTTGCGGTATAGGCATGGCCTACACGGCAGCGGAAGCGCAGCATGTCCGTCTCATGAATCTCCCACAAAACGCCACCGCATTCAGGGCAGGCGAACTGTGAGGGCGTTCCTGGCCGGTTTTCATCCTCGATAGCAGCCATTTCCAGCTCCGCATATTGGACTTCTTTCACGAGATCAGAGTTCTTGCCTGCTCCATTTCCCATTGACACTGGCTGCCGCACAGCTTTTTCAAGCAACTCTGGAATCTCCGCCAGGGAAGCCACGTGGTCCACGTCCACACTTTCCATGGCACTGCGCGGCATACTGGGGCAGAATGCTTCTTCGGGGTCTTGCACAATCGCCAGCCCGCCATAGTTCTTAATGCACATCAGGCCTGCCGTACCATCGTCCAAAGCTCCGGTGAGGACCACCCCTATCACCCGTGGTCCGTAAAAGCGGGCAGCACTGCGGAAGAGCGGATCAATGGCGGGACGGTGCCGGTTCTCTTTGGGTCCCCGAGTCAGCCGCACTCTGCCATCGTCAAGAATCATGTGGTGGTCAGGAGGCGCCACGTAGATGTGCCCGTTGCGAATCACCTCGCCGTCAACAGCGTGCCGGGCCTGCACCTTGCCTGCACGATTCAGGATGTTGGGAAGCACGCTATAAGTTTCAGGAGCTATATGAAGAACCACGAAGAGAGAGCCCGGAAAGCCGTCCGGCAGCCCGCCAACCAACTTCTGCAGAGCTTCCACTCCTCCCACCGAGCAGCCAACCACGATGATGTCTCGTACTGCCAAGCTGTAACCGCCTTCGCTGATAGGATGCGAAGCAGAGCGTTGGTGTAGCCACTCCCAGGCCCGGCTTTCCTGGCTGCGAATTCAGACTGAGCTTGTTTCAGAATCTCCGCATTCGCGGCCAATCGGTGCTGCCCGGGTCTGACGCGGCTGCAACCTGGATATCCGCTTTGCGCAGAAAAAAGATATGGCCTTCTTCCCTGCAGCGCAGCACCACCAGCGCTCCGATGGGGCCGGCAAAATCGTCGTAGGCAGCCGTAACCGTAATCTTGTCCAGCACAGGCTCAACGTTCGAATTACCGCATAACGGACACTTCACCCCCTCAGTCATGGCAGGACTCCTTGAAAATGATCATTACAGCCTTTTTTTCAGAGCTGTAGAAAGCGCCAACTTGTGCCTGCAATATGTCAGCACGTGATGAAGATTGAAGATTAAAGATTCCTGAGTATTTTGTCCGGGCTGAGTAAAGGTCTCACTCCGGCCCTGGTCCTGCTTCCAGCTTTTTAAGAGCGCTCCGGGCGGCCTCAAACGCGGCATCCTGTGCAAGCGCCTCTTCCATATATCTGCGCGCCTCGCCGGCGCGGCCCAGTCCCGCTGCGCATAACCCCAGATTGTAGCTGGTTGAAGCTGAGCGTCCCAGCAGGGCTTCTGATTCCTGAAACATGGGCAGAGCGTCAGCATAAAAGCAGAGTTCCAGCAGGATGACTCCACAATCAAAAGCCAGCGAATTGTCCGCCGCGGTTACGGGAAAGCGATTTTCCCAGACACGCATTACGGCTTCATGCAAATCATTGCGCGCTGCGCCCGCCGTCCTGAGTTGCCGCGCCACCACGGGAAAAATGCGCAGCAGCGCGGTCGGGTCCCATTGCGTCAACCGCAGCATGGCGAGAATGTGCGCCACGTTCATCTCTTCCATGTGCGGATGGAGCCAGGCGAGCAGAGTGAATACGTCATCCGGCCCAATCTGCGCCTGGGCGTTGCGATAGGCAGCGGATGTTTGCGCAAATGGCTGATTGCCGCCCAGCAGGAAGGCGCAGATGCTCAGTGATGAAAAGTGCTTGTCCGGCAGAAGGGCCTTTCCGCCTCTGGCGATGAAGTATTTCGCAATCGCATCAAAGTTGACCTGCTGGGAAAAACAGTTGCCGGAGTGAAATTCAAGCGATGGAGCGCCGCGGGAAAATGTCAGCTCATCTTCGTAAGCAAAGCCTTTGTCTGCCGCGAGCACCAGCATTCGTCCGTCACTCAGCCTGCTCAGATCATCCAGCGTTTTCAGCGCGACGCAGGGAAAAAGGACAGTTGCTTCTGGAATATTCTTCAGATAATGATCGAGGATCTGGTTCCATAATGGCTCAGCGTAGCGCGGTGCGGACATGGAAGCATTCTTGAACGATAGAGAGCGGGAGTTGATGCTTTCACCGCTTGCGGAGATCGTCAACAGCATCTCCGCTATTTCTCCGTTGCTGATGGCGAATGCGTCCTGGGGCAAGCTGTCAAATACATAGTTCGCCACCAGCACCAGCGGACCTGCCTGATGCGTTTCGCCCAAATCCATCAGGCGTTCTTCATCAGCGCGCAACAGACGGAAATCAAGAATGCCCTGATCAGAAAGTTCCTTCAGGTAGTGATTGTCTGCGCCAGGCATCCAGCACCTCTTCGGCGCAATCCGTCATTACATAACGGACCAACTGCGGATTCAGGTCTCTCTCACGCAGCAGCATCGAGAGCTTTCTCAAAAACAGGCAGGCAAATTTACCCGAGCCTGCGCCCAGTTCCACAACGCGCAGCGGATTTTCCGGCGACAGCGGCGTGCCGCCTGTTTTCTGTTGCTCCACGCAATCATTAAGAAATCCGGCAACAATGGCGGCGTAAGTCCCGGCAATCAGCGGATTGCTGGTGATGTAGCTGGGGACCATATCTTCAGTCCACGCCTTCAAACCACGTTGCGCGTAGAACTCGCGCTGCAGCCGCCAGATGGTGGACTGCGAAAAAGGAACATCGCGCTCCAAGATTCGCCCCCCTTGCTCAAGAGAGCTGCTTGCCTCGCTGCTCAGCACATCTGGAGATTTTGTTGGCTCAGCGGCCATTTGTCATTCCTCAACTCTAAGCTAAATAAGAAAGGAAGCATAAATAAGAAAGGCTCCAGAGTATTCCCCTGAAGCCGCGTGAGAACGGATGGTCCTAAGTCCGAGGTGGAAAGACGCCCTGAAGCGCGATGCAAAAGTTCAGCCCCAGATAGGGCATCATGTTGTTGTGCGGCAGGTTGCCGCCGGCAATGGATGTGGCCAGCGGGCTCATGTTTACATTCGGCGGTGGCCCGGCATACACATTGCCGAAGCCCTTTTGTCCCGAGCCCCAGGAATTACCCGCCGGACTGGCGGAATCATTGGCTCCGGCTGCCTGAACGCCGTGAGTATGGGACGGCATCTCGGTTTGCAGTAGAGTCACCGTCTGCTCGCCACCAATTTCACCCAGGTCGCGCAGGCTCAGCCCCGGTCCCTGTCCCTGCTGCATGGGCGTACTCCCCTGGAGATTAGGAAGGGCAAAGGTGCTCTTTCCATCACCCCCGTAGGTGGTTCCAAGAAGGGAGAACAGCGCCGTATTCTGGCTGATGGGCAGTATCTGCCCATCGCAGAAGGCCCACCCCTTGGGAGCAAAGTTGAACGGAAAAATCCTAATTTCAGCTACAAATGGGTCTGCCATAACAAACTATTCCCCTTTCCTAAGTTTGCGACGGGAAAATTCCCTGCAGGGCGATGATGAAGTTGAGCACCAGATAGGGCGACATGTTCTCATGTGGCTGGCTACCGCCGGTGGCAGTTATACAGGCCGGATTCATCGCGGCATTCTGCGTGGTGTTGTATTGGTTGGATCCTGAAAAGGTGGCCCACACGTTCCCGGACGCACTGGGAGCAGACGGGCCGGCCGTGGAGCCCACCGGCATATGAGTATGCGCCGGCAGCTCAGAAATGTTTAGTGTATGGGCCGTTTCACCGCCCCTTTCACCCAGGGTAAAACCCTGGCCCATATGAAGAGGAATACGGCCCTGGAGGTTGGGAAGGGCGAAGTTGACGCGGCCGTCGCCTCCATAGGTGGTGCCCAGCAGGGAGAAAAGCGCCTGGTTCTGGTTAATCGGCAATAGCTGGCCGTTGCAAAATGCCCAGCCCTTGGGAGGAAAGTTGAAGCTGACAATCTTGATCTCAGACAAGAACGGTTCTGACATCCCCGTCTCCTTTCAATAAACTTGCTTTTCCGTTAGCGATGTGCCGTGTGCCTGAACAATACGGCCGCAAGGGTCAGGTCTGGGTTGGAAATACGCCAAAGAGCGAAATGATGAAGTTGATCGCCAGGAACGGGACCATGTTGTCATGCGGTTGTGACCCGCCGGAAGGAGCCAGGGTGCCTGGCGCCATGGCCACGTTCGGCGGATTAGCGGGAGTGGCAAATTGCGTGGCCGGGCTGGAAGAAGCCCAGAAGCCGTTGTCAGGCTTGGCCTGGTTGCCGCCGCTCGCAAATGCCAGCGGAACGTGACTATGCGCCGGAATCTGTTGCGTGCTAAGAGTCACGCTTTCCGCGCCGGCGGTCTGAGAAAGCACAAACCCGGAGCCCTGGTGAACCGGCACCCGGCTTTGCAAGTTGGGCAGAGCAAACGTGCTCTCGCCATCTCCCCCGTAGGTGGTACCTATGAGTTGAAATAAAACTTCATTTTCTGAGATTGGTAGCAGTTGTCCCTGGCAGAGCATCCACCCTGCCGGGGCGAAGTTGCCGGCGAACATTCGAATCTCACCCACATATGGAGTTCCCATCTGAGCTGCTCTCCTTATGGTTACTTCTTTATGGTTACTTCTTTATCTAAAGTTACTGCACCACAAGATTAAACGTAGTGGTTGCTGTAAATCCAGCGCTTGTGGCGGTTATTGTCACAACCGAAGTACCCGCAGGCGTTCCTGGAGTGGGGGGCGGCGGTGGCGGAGCAACGCCACAGCCAGCCATGGCAAGCAGCAGCATCAGGCCGAGCATGGCCAGCGCAGCCCAGCGCGCTGTTCCCTTTTTGCGCTGAACGCCTCCGAATCCGGCCAGCACTACGCCAAACACCGGAAAAGCAAGCATGGCATAAAGAGGACCATGGCTCGATCCTGGACGAGTGGGCGCCATCAGGGAAGCAGTTCCTTTGGCGGTGCGAATGGAAACGGTCACGATTCGTTGGCCCGGCAGTGACTGCGGGATCAATGGATGACGGATTGAAGCTGCAGACGGCGCGGCTGGGCAATCCGCTGCAGGAGAAAGTGATCTTCCCCAGAGTTGGATCAGGGGCAGCCACGCTGATCACCATGCTTGCGGTGTTGCCATGAACCACGGTGATGCTTGAGCCCTGCGGCGTCATGACAATGGGAGGACCAAGGGTCACGGTGTCAGTGGCCGTGTTGTCATTTGGATTCACGTCACCACCGCCCGAAACTGTGGCGGTGTTGGTGAACGAATTCCTGATGTTGATGGGGACATTCACCGTCAGCGTGATTGCCGGATAGCTGCCAGCAGTCAGAGCATCCGCGCGAGTGCAGGTGAGCGTGGCCAGAGTGCAAGTCCAGCCCGTGCCGCTGATGTCAGTGGGCACAAGCGTGTTTTGCACGTTGGGCAACGTATCAACCACGGTCACAGTGCCAGTGGTCGGGCCGAAGCCAACATTGCTGATCGTGATCGTATACTGCGCGCCCGTTTGTCCACGCGTGAACTGGCCAACGTGAGTCTTGGTAATTGCCAGGTCTGGAGCATTCACATCAATGGTGGCTGTGGCCTGATTGCCCGAGCCCGCATTGCTGGAGGTCACTGTCTCAGTGGTGTTCACTTTGTGACCGCCCGTGGCGCCGACAACGTTCACTGAGAATGTGCAGGAACCGCCGGCGGCAATGGCGCCTCCGGACAGACTGATGGAAGCAGCAGAAGTAGTGATGGTGCCTGAGCCGCAGGAGCCGGTGAGGCCATTTGGATTGGCCACAGCCAGACCCGCCGGCAGCGTATCACCGAAGGCTACTCCGCTCAGGGCCACCGTCGCATTCGGATTCGTGATGGTAAAGCTGAGAGTTGTAGTTCCATTCAGGTTGATGCTGGCCGCACCGAACGCCTTGGCAATCGATGGAGGTCCGATCACGGTGATTGTCGCCGTGTTGCTGGTAGCTCCCGCGCCGCTCTCAGTGGAAGAGATGGGCCCGGTGGTGTTGTTCTGAACTCCGGCAGCAATTCCCTTCACGTTCAGTGTAATGGTGCAGGAACCATTTGCAGCCAGGGCGCCGCCCGTGAGTGAAATGGAACCGGAACCGGCGGCCGCTGTGATGGCGCCTCCGCAGGTGCTGGTCAGCCCATTGGGCGTTGCAACCACCAAGCCGGCAGGCAGCGAATCAGAGAAGGCCACACCGCTCAGAGCCAGCGTGGCATTCGGATTGTTGATGTTGAATGTCAGGGACGTGGAGCTGTTCAGCAGAATGCTGGCTGCGCCAAATGCCTTGGTGATGGTGGGCGCCGTAGCCACAGTCAGACTGGCTGAAGCAGTGTTCCCCGTTCCACCGTTCGTGGACGTTACAGCCCCCGTGGTGTTGGTGTAGCTTCCCGCCGCTGCTCCGGTGACAGTCACGCTGAACTGGCACTGGCCGCCGGAAGCAATCGTAGCTCCCGAGAGAGCAATTCCAGTGGGAGCCGTGGTAGTCAGAGTTCCGCCGCAAACTGTCGCCGTGGCGTTGGCGACGGTCAGTCCAGTAGGCAACGTATCAGTGAACGCCACTCCGGTCAGCGAAACTGCATTGGCTGCCGGATTCGTGATTGTAAACGTGAGTGATGTTGTCGCATTGAGCGCGATGCTGCTGAAGGGTTGAAGATCTTGGCAATGGACGGCGGCGCAACAACATTGATACTGGCTGAAGCCGTTCCGCCCGTGCCACCTTCTGTTGAAGTTACGTTGCTGGTGGTATTGTTCTGCAATCCAGCCGCGATGCCGGTCACGTTGACTGAGAACGTGCAGCTTGCGTTGGCAGCCAAAGTCGCGCCAGACAGGCTGATCACATCCGTGTTCTGGGTGGCGGTAATCGTTCCGCCGCCGCAAGAACCGGTCAAACCGTTTGGCGTTGAGATAACAAGGCCTGCCGGCAGCGTGTCACTAAAGCCGATTCCGCTTAGCGACGTAGTGTTGTTGTTCTGAACGGTGAAGCTGAGCGAAGTTGAGCCGTTCAGCGGAATGCTGGCGGCCCCAAACGCCTTGATAAGCAGCGGCGGACCAACGACCGTGATTGACGCGTTGGACGTATTGCCCGTGCCGCCTTCCGTGGACGTGACCTGAACGCTGTTGTTCTTCACGCCCGCGGTGGTTCCCTGGACATTTACAGAAACCGTGCAGGAGGCGTTGGCTGCCAGTGTTCCAGCAGAGAGGCTAACGCTGGAAGAACCAGCAGTAGCTGTCGCCGTCCCACCGCAGCTATTGGTCAGGTTCGGCGTGGAAGCAACGACGAGTCCCGCCGGCAAGTTATCCGTAAAGGCGATGCCGCTCAGCACAACATTCGAATTCGGATTTGTGATGTTAAACGTGAGTGACGTGGTTCCATTCAGCGGAATTGTCGCTGCGCCGAACGCTTTGGTGATGGATGGCGGTGTGGCAACCGTAAGGTTTGCCGTGGCCGTATTGCCGGTTCCGCCATTGGTGGAAGTTACCGCGCCCGTGGTGTTCGTATATTGACCAGAAGCTGCGCCCGTGACCGTCACGCTGAACTGGCATTGGCCGTTTGCCGCGATGGTTGCTCCAGAGAGCGCGATTCCAGCCGGAGCGGTTGTGGTCAGGGTTCCGCCGCAAACCGTCGCCGAAGCATTGGCCACCGTCAGTCCGGTAGGCAGCGTATCCGTGAAAGCTACGCCGGTCAGCGATACCGTATTGGCCGCTGGGTTCGTAATCGTGAACGTCAACGAGGTAGTTGCGTTCAGCGCGATTGACGAAGGATTGAAGACCTTGGCAATCGATGGCGGCGCAACCACATTGATGCTGGCAGATGCGGTCCCGCCTGTGCCACCTTCAGTGGAACTTACGTTGCCCGTGGTGTTGTCCTGTTGGCCCGCAGCAATGCCGGTCACATTCACAGAGAATGTGCAGCTCGTGCTGGTTGCAAGCGTCGCACCAGACAGGCTGATCACATTTGTGTTCTGCGTGGCAGTGATCGTTCCGCCGCCGCAAGATCCGGTCAGGCCGTTGGGCGTGGAGATAACCAGGCCAGCCGGCAACGTATCACTAAAGCCAATTCCGCTTAGCGATGTAGTGTTGTTGTTCTGAATGGTGAAGCTGAGTGAAGTTGAGCCGTTCAGCGGAATGCTGGCCGCGCCAAACGCCTTGATAATCACCGGCGGTCCAACCACCGTGATTGACGCATTAGAAGTATTGCCTGTGCCGCCCTCCGTGGACGTGACCTGAACGCTGTTGTTCTTTACGCCAGCGGTTGTCCCCTGGACGTTCACAGAAACTGTGCAGGAAGCGCTGGCTGCAAGCGTGCCAGCAGAGAGGCTAACGCTGGATGAGCCCGCAACTGCCGTGGCTGTTCCTCCGCAGGTGTTGTTCAGTGCGTTCGGCGTCGCCACCACCAACCCGGCCGGGAGATTGTCAGTAAATGCGATCCCATTCAGCGTAATACCGGTATTGGGATTCGTGATGGTAAAGATCAGCGAAGTGGTTCCATTCAGCGGAATGCTGGCGGCCCCAAACGCCTTGGTGATGGATGGCGGCGTGGCAACGGTAAGGTTTGCCGTGGCCGTATTGCCGGTTCCGCCATTGGTGGAAGTTACCGCGCCCGTGGTGTTCGTATATTGACCCGAAGCCGCGCCCGTGACCGTGACGCTGAACTGGCATTGGCCGTTGGCCGCGATGATTGCTCCAGAGAGAGCAATTCCAGTCGGCGCAGTGGTGGTCAGAGTTCCGCCGCAAACCGTGGCCGTGGCGTTGGCAACGGTCAGACCAGTGGGCAGCGTATCCGTGAAGGCGACTCCAGTCAGCGATACCGTATTGGCCGCTGGGTTCGTAATCGTGAACGTCAACGAGGTAGTTGCGTTCAGGGCGATTGTCGAAGGATTGAAGACCTTGGCAATCGATGGCGGAGCCACCACATTGATACTTGCGGTTGCTGTTCCGCCGGTACCACCTTCCGTTGAAGTCACGTTCCCGGTGGTATTGGTCTGCAAGCCAGCAGTAATGCCCGTGACATTCACAGAGAAGGTGCAGGAAGCATTCGCTGCAATGGTTCCACCTGACAAACTGATGCCGCCGCTTCCAGCAGTAGCCGTGATCGTTCCGGCACCGCAAGAACCCGTCAGGCCGTTGGGCGTGGAGATCACCAGGCCTGCCGGCAGCGTATCACTGAAGGCAACGCCGGTGAGCGCAACTGTCGAATTGGGATTCGTGATGGTGAAGCTGAGCGAAGTGGAACCGTTCAGCGGAATGCTGGCTGCGCCGAACACCTTGGCGATAGTCGGCGGCGCTACCACAGTGATCGACGCGTTGGAAGTATTGCCCGTGCCGCCTTCGGTGGACGTGACTTGAACACTATTGTTTTTTACGCCTGCGGTTGTTCCCTGGACGTTGACAGAAACTGTGCAGGATGCATTCGCTGCCAGCGTGCCTGCTGACAGGCTCACGCTGGACGAGCCCGCAACTGCCGTGGCTGTTCCTCCGCAAGTATTGGTCAATGCGTTCGGTGTCGCTACAACGAGTCCAGCGGGGAGATTGTCAGTAAATGCGACCCCACTCAACGCAATACCGATGTTGGGATTCGTGATGGTAAACGTCAGCGAAGTGGTTGTGTTCAGCGGAATGCTGGCCGCGCCAAACGCTTTGGTGATCGATGGCGGTGCGGCAACCGTAAGGTTTGCCGTGGCCGTATTGCCCGTTCCACCATTGGTGGAAGTTACCGATCCAGTGGTGTTGGTGAACTGACCCGAAGCTGCTCCAGTTACCGTCACGCTGAACTGGCACTGGCCGCCGACCGCAATCGTCGCTCCCGAGAGTGCAATTCCTGTCGGAGCAGTTGTGGTCAGAGTTCCGCCGCAAACCGTGGAAGTACCGTTGGCTACCGTGAGGCCGGTAGGCAGCGTATCAGTAAAGGCCACTCCTGTCAGCGGATCTACATTGGCTGCCGGATTGGTGATGGTAAATGTCAGTGACGTTGTCGAATTCAGGGCAATCGTCGAAGGATTGAAGACCTTCGCAATCGAAGGTGGCGCTTCCACTTTCAAGCTGGCTGTTGCTGTGCCGCCGGTGCCGCCTTCCGTTGAAGTCACGTTGCCCGTGGTATTGGTTTGCAGGCCCGCGGTAATGCCCGTCACATTCACAGAGAAGGTGCAGGAAGCATTGGCTGCAATGGTTCCACCTGTCAAACTGATCACGCCCGTTCCAGCCGTGGCCGTGATTGTTCCAGCGCCGCAAGAGCCTGTCAGGCCGTTCGGAGTAGAAATGACTAAACCTGCCGGCAGCGTGTCACTGAAGGCAACTCCGGTGAGCGCAACTGTCGCGTTGGGATTCGTAATGGTGAAGCTGAGCGAAGTGAAACCGTTCAGCGGAATGCTGGCCGCGCCGAATGCTTTAGCAATGGTCGGCGGTGCAACCACGGTAATGCTGGCATTGGAGGTATTGCCTGTGCCTCCATTGGTTGACGTTACCTGAACGCTGTTGTTCTTCACGCCGGCGGTGGTTCCCTGAACATTGAGTGAAACCGTGCAGCTTGCCCCGGGCGCAAGCGATGCGCCGGAGAGGCTTACGCTGGATGAACCCGCAGTCGCTGTAGCCGTTCCGCTGCACGTGGTATTGAGATTCGACGGAGTAGCAACAACCAGCCCTGCCGGCAAATTGTCAGTAAATGCGATTCCGTTCAGCGTGAGATTCTGGTTGCTGCTCGAGATGGTGAACGTCAGGCTGGTGGTTCCGTTCAGCGGAATGGTCGCTGCGCCAAACTGCTTGGCAATACTTGGCGGATTAATGACGGTCAGGCTCGCTGAAGACGTTGATTGCGCTCCCGTACCCGCAGCGGTGGAATTGATGGTAACTGAGTTGTTGTAAATGCTATCTACCGCGCTCGAGACTTTGACCGTAATTGTGCAGGCGCCAACCGGCAGGGCCGCGTTGGTGAAGCTTACGCTGCCCGCGCCGGCGGTAGCCGTCACAGTTCCGCCGCAGGTGTTGGTTACACCAGGCGTGGCAGCCACCACCAGTCCAACCGGTAAGGTATCCGTAAAGCTGGCATCAACTGCAATCACATTGGGGTTGGTGACGCTGAAAGTAAGCGTGCTGGGAGTATTCACCGCTACCGTGGTGGGACTAAAGCTCTTGGTGATCTTCAGCGGCTCAAGAACCACGATGTTCGCGGTCACTGTCGCCTGGTCTACTGTGGCGTCCGCATGACCCAAACCGCTGGTTCCACCGGCATTGAACGTCGCCGTGGCCTGCGCATTGGCGTTCAGTGTTTCCGGCTGCGCCTGGGGGATGGTGCCCAGAACAGGATTATTGAAAGTGATCGGTAAGCCGATCACCTGAGTCAGGTTCGCTGCGGCAATGGCGTTTCCGTGGTTGTCCTGCGCCAGGCTGCCGGTGAGCGTGCTGCTCTGGTTGATTTTAATGATGGCCGGGCTCGCCACGTGCGTCAACTCGATGAATGGATCAAAGGTCGTAACTCCTGTCCCGACCGTTGAAATGGTGCTCGTGGGAGTGTTGCTTCCCCACCAGTTGTCTGTAACTGAAATCGTCGCGCTATTGTTGCTGAGATTCTTTCCCACCGGCGCGCTATTTCCCGCCAGGCGGCTGAAAGTCATCGTCACATTGCCCGCCCCACTGTTGTTGCCAATGGCAATTCCTCCGCCGTTGCCGGTCGTCGTGTTCCCGGTAATGGTGACTTTGTTCAGCGTTGTAACGTCCGTGCAGGCGCCCGGGCAGCCATTCGTCCCGGTGTTGGTCCAGAGCCCGCCTCCGTCCTTGGCATTAGCCAGGTTCGCAGCCCCCGCGCTGTTATTGCTGATAATCGAACTTTGGTCGATCACCAAGTTTGCCTGATTGTGAATGCCGCCGCCGTTGCCGCCTGCATGGTTGCCGGAGATGGTGCTCGAATGAATCACCGTCTGGCGCGAATTGGAGACATTATTTGAAATCGTGATCCCGCCACCCTCGCCTGCCACAGAGTTGTCGCCGCTGACCTGGGTTGCATTGTTGTTCAGCACCTGGCTGTTGGTCATCGCCATGCGCGCGAAAGTTGACACCCAGATTCCTCCGGCGGTGGCTGCGACGGTGGGACTAACGTTGTCTGACGCTGAGTTGTTCTGGATGATGCTGTTGGTAAAGGTCGGTAAACCCGCTCCTGCTCCATTCGGCACGACGAAATTGAAGATGGCGATTCCGCCACCCTCGCCCTGTGTGGTGCTGCACGAATCCAAGGTCACATTGGTGAGCGAGAGATTAGCGTTGCCGCTGGAACCGGTATCAAACTCCATGCAGCCGCCGTCGCCGTCGTTTCCATGAGTGCCGCGATTGTGCCCGAATTTCAATGTTAGGTTAGAAATGCTGGCGGTTGCATTGGTTATTGGGCAATTTGCTGTGCCCAAGTCTTCATTGACCGCCATGACAAAGTCCACGCCATTGGTTGCGTCGCTGCCGGCTTGAATAACGGTGGTCGCTTGCCCCGCGCCCACAATATTGACCGAATCATTGATATAAAGCGCGCCATGTTGGGCCGTGCAGTCGTTTGCGACTTTAGGCAACGTCAGGGTATAAGTTCCGGCAGGGACGTTGATTGTGTCTGTGCCAGGGGTGTTATTCGCTTCAATTACGGCTTCACGAATCGTGCACTGACCCGGCGTAGCCGCGGCGCAGGCGCCTGGGTGTACGCCATCCGCAGTTGTATTGACTATAAATGTCGGGTCAGGCAGCGGCATCATGACCATCGGAGCCTGCTGCCCTGCATGAAGGGCAACTACTCCCGGTCGTCCATCGATATTCGTTCGCACCGCGAGTGCTGCAACGGGGGATCCCGAGTAAGGCCGGGTAGAAATCTGAGCTGGTCCGAAGGTGGGCGCATCCGGAGCCGGGTCAGGATGCATAATGACCGCTAATTCTCCGGTGGATCCGTTCAGCACCATCAAATCGTCCGCGCCATGATCAGAAATGCGTGTGCGGAAAAATACCGGGGGCGCGCTCGCGCTGAAAGAGGTGGCTCCGGGAATGGTCTCCACGATCTTCCAGCCATTCACCGCCGGGCCGCTCTGCGAGATTACCGGGCTGGGCTGGCCATTTCTCACGGCCTGGCGGTTCGCGTGCATCTCATCGATGCTCAAGGCATGCGGATCAAACTCACTGTGCGCGGCAATTTCCACGCTGCCATCGGCGCTCAGGAGGGCTATCTGGATGTGGCCGTTGCGGTCATAAATAAATGATCCTAAGGCCATGGCGCTGGCAGATACCGGAAGCGAAAGCTGCTCCAGTTCCATGGACGCGGAATGAAGGATCGCGACGTCTCCACCGATCAGGAACGCAGCATCATCGCCCGCATCGCCAAAGTTGCCGAACAGAATATTGGAAGGCGCTGCGCTCAGAGGAAAGCTTGCAACGGAAGTGAGACTCTGCGAGGAACCATCAGCGGGCAAGGAAAAGACCACCATGGAAACGCCGGTCTGGGGAGCGGAGACGCCAACCAGAACGCTGGATGTGAGCGTGCGGCCCAGATTGCCGGCCGCCATGGTAACGACAGTTCCGTTCACAGAAATCGCCTTCGGAGCAGCAAAATTTCCTTTACCGTCGCCAATAAGAAGATAGACTCCTGTACCACCCTTGGCTGCTACCGCCAAATCCAGGTGGCCGTCGCCATTGAAATCTCCCGTCGCCACGAAATCCGGGCTGGCCCCTACGGCAAAAGTAAGCGGCTGCGTGTTGAACGGATTGGGGAATTGTCCGCGGCCAATTGCCTGAAGCGAGGCCGTGCTCTGTGGCGCAAAAGCGTCAAGGTTGCCGCGCTGGATGCTGACAAACCCGTTTGCGCCGGTGCTGTACCCCACCGCCAAATCCATCACGCCATCGCCATCAAAATCTCCTGACGCCAATGCCACGGCATTCGGCGCCGCTCCTTCCAGCAATCCGGCCGCGGGAGCAAACGCTCCCGTTTTCTGCAAACCCACCGGTTGACTTTGTCCCAGCCAGATCCTGGCTCCTGTCTGCTGCGGGACCTGAAAAGGCGCCGCTGAAAGCTGCGAGCTTTTGAGAACCAGAATCAGGATGAGTGTGAAAAAAGTCGAGAAAATGCTGGAGCGGAAAGACAACTTGCTCTGTTTCAAAGACGTTCTCCTGCCACACACTAATGGTGTGAGTTGGTACAGCCGCTGGATTTGGGAAAGGGTTTGTTGCTTAATCCGTCGTTGTTGCTTAATCCGTCGTTACCATCGACCTAACTCTGGGGGTGTCATCAGGTACTCTGCTTTGAGGCAGGAACTTTGTCAAGAATAAAAGCTTAGGAAACGTTTATAAGAAACAGAAAAATCACACTCAGGCTGAAAAACTCTGCATTTCGGCGTTGTTACTAAAGTTCCGTAGTTGATGAGAAGATTTTCATTTCCAGAACCAGCTACTTAGGTTATCTTTCCAACAACTCTTCCCCCACTCAAGCAATTCGGCCCATTCGTATCCAGGAAAACGAGGTAACAAATGAAGGTTTCACGACGGATATTCATGCGCAGTGGTGTGCTTTCAGCCGCTGCCTGTCTGGCCTATCCCTTCCGGGCGTTAGCAGGCCAGCGAGCGCTTCCAGGGGATAGAAATTTGCCGCAACGCAACGGCGGTTCCACGCCCGTGCCCCCTGGTTCACTACCCCACGTAAAGTCGCCGGAGCAGAAACTTGCCGGGCTTGATCACCTCACTCGCGATGTCTTTTCTGAAGCTCTTGGATCAGCATTCCAAGTCAGCACCATGTCAGGAAAAGGCGAAGTGTTCTGGCTTATATTGCTTTCGGTGCAGGATCTCGATCCTCCGGCGGCGCCGAATCCGGCCAGCATGGCCGTGCCTCCGCCAGCCGCCATCAGCAACGCGGCCCAGACGTCCGGATTCAGCTTGAAATTTTCAGGAGGACCCGCGCAGGGCGTCGGCCAGGATACCTACTTTTTTGAGCATCCAGAGCTCGGCCAATTTGCGCTGCTGATTGTGCCGGCCGGACCGGAGCAGTACGTGGCCATTGTCAACAGGCTGACGGTGCGCAAGGCAATTGGGGTTTAGGAATTAACGACGCGGGAACTAAAGTGTGCCGGAGCAGCAGTGTCCGCCGTCCACTTCATCAGGAAGTGGAAGCCCTTCTGCTCCGCTGCACTGAAGCCCAGTCTCTGAAAAAATCGCAGCGAAGGATTGAAAGTCTCCACGAACACCGTTACCGGCTTGCCTGCATCTTTTGCTTCATCCATAATCTGGCTGAGGAGATAGGTCCCGGCGCCATGGTTGCGATGTTCAGGCAGCAGGGTGATATCAAGAATGTGTAGCTCATTACCGCTTCGATCCAGGTACAACCGGCCCACGGGTATACCTTCCAGACAGATGACCACATGAACGGCCTGCGGATGCTCAGCCGCATAGTGTTTCTTCTGGGCTTGCCATTGCATCTCCACGAAGGCCTGTTTTTGTTCCGGCGTCCATGGCACCTGTCCCAGTTCCTGTTCGCGCGTGCTGTGGTAAAGCTCGCGCAGTAGCTCTTCGTCTGCTGGACGGACCGACCGAAGTGTGATTCTCTCCAGACTGTTCATGGTTGGCGTAGCCTGTGGAACACGGCCTCATAGGTAATACTTTGCTGGTTACCTTCGACCGCAGTCATGAAAATCTGAAACGTACCCAGCTTCTCGTGCTGCAGCGTATGGATCTGCTGTGGCAAAAGCAGAGCGGCGGGCCCTTGAAAATGCAAAGAGAATGACTCCACGCTGGCAGGGGTTTTCTTTTCCACTACTTCAACCAGTTGAAGAGTCATGGGCGAGCCGTTGCCTTGCACCGTGAAATCCGTGTTTAGCTGACCAGAAAAAGTACTGCTGTGGAAAGTGGAAATGTCGACCATGGACCTATTCTTGATTGTTAAGAGTTATCTAACCTTGAGTCAGGGCTCCCAAGTCAAGAGCCCATTTGCCTTAAAAAGTGTGATTCTAGGGCAATTGCAGCAAGTAATTTGAACTTTCAGGGGGAGCCCATTTGAGCAAAGTAATCATAGCGCAGCGAAGGTTAAGACGTACACATAAATGAACCAGAAGTATCAACGGCCGGCGGATTCAACCTTATAGATGCTAGCGATTGGTGAACTCCACCAGAGCGCCCAGTTTGGCCCTGGCTGCTCCAGAATCAATGGACTCCGCTGCCATGGGCATGGCTTCTTTCAAAGAATCGGCTTTGCCGGCAGCCACCAACGCCGCTGCAGCGTTCATCAGCACAATATCGCGCCGTGGTGATTTTTCCCCGTCCAGAATTCTACGTATGATCCCGGCATTTGCCTGAGTGTCTCCGCCGGTAATGCTGGAGAGCGGCGCGGGACTGAAACCGAACTGTGCAGGCGTGACTTCATAAGTCCGAACCCACTCGCCACGAACTTCGCCGATTTTGGTTGGCCCGGAAATGCTGATCTCATCCAGGCCATCACTGCCGTGCACCACCAGTGCGCGATTGAGACCCAGCATCTGCAGCGCCATGGCAAGCTTCTCTACCAGATCTTCGGAATAAACGCCCACCACCTGGGCCGATGCACGCGCCGGATTGGTAAGCGGTCCCAGCAGATTGAAGACGCTGCGCAGCGGGCGCAGTTCACGGCGCGCGGGCTGCACGTACTTGGTGGCCGTGTGCATGGCCGGCGCCAGCATGAAAGCAAACCCAACCTCCGTCAGGCACTCGGCAATGCGGGCCGGTGGAAGATTGATGTTCACGCCCAGCGTTTCCATCACGTCCGCGGAGCCGCATTTGGAAGTAATGCCACGGTTGCCGTGCTTGGCCACGCGCACGCCCGCGCCGGCAATGGTAAGCGCGCTGACGGTGGAGATGTTGAAAGTATCGCTGGCGTCGCCGCCGGTGCCGCAGGTATCCACCAGCGCTTCGCGTTCTGTGCCGCTCACGTCGAGCGCGGAGCCATTTCCGTTGGCAATGGGCTGCGCCACCGCGCGGATCGCCTCGGCAAACCCGACAATCTCCCCTACCGTCTCGCCCTTCATGTGCAGCGCCACCAGGAGCGCCGCAATCTGCGCGTCGGTCGTCTTGCCGGAAAGGATTTCCGACATCACCTGGCGGGCCTCTTCTCGGCTCAGCGAGTGCCGGTGATGGGCGATTTTGTGCAGTGCGTCAGTGATCATAAGCGCGCGAAACGGCTGTGGATAAGCTTATCAGGAAGGTCAAGGAATCGGGTGATCTGGTGATCGGTGTTTCCGAAGTTCCGAGCGCAGCGAGGAATCCCTACCCGCTTAAGTGCTCTCTTGGTACAGCGATCTCTCGCTTCGCTCGAGATTTCAGAAGGCGGCCATTGCCGAAAACCTGCTGCCGATTATTTCTTCCTGATCAGCACACCACACGCATCCGCCATGTCCGTGGGATCGGGCATATCAAACTGGATCACAACTTCGCCTCCCTTGTGTTCATCCACTCCCAAAACCAGTTTATGGACAGGAGGATTGGTGCCTTCTTTGTGCTTGGTGAAATGGCCGTATAGAACTGTGTTGAATTCAATCGCGGGAAGAAAGAGCTCGGTCTTATCGTCACTGATGTCCCAGTTTTCATTGTGCACTTTGCCGTCATCGAGTCTGTAGTGCACAGCCGCTGCATCACCGGCGCGGCCCACGATCGCATGGACAGTCACATAGGCTTCCAGCAGCTTGCCATTGATGTAGCCCCCGTTGACTCTCTTGTGGCCGCCGGGAACGCACTTCACAAAAAACTCCGGCGCATCTCCTCTTGGATTTTTTGGCGGCGTCAGAAATTTGCCGTCAATATGAAACATCGAATAATTTGTGCCGCGCAAAGGATCGGCCTTGTCCTCACGTATCCACTTCTCCGTTTGCGGCACACACGCTGACGCCCAGACACACTAACGCAACAATTACTGCAAATGAATTTTTCATGATGAGACATAGTAGCAACCCTGTTCCATTTTGGAACTGGGTTCCCACAGCGCGGACCGGTTCCCGCATGGGAGCATCACACCTTTCATGTGAAATCTTCATCAGATCGGATTTCATCCCAGGTGCTCGGAGAAGGGAGCAAAACCTCGAAAAAGGAGAAATCCATGTCTCAAAATACAAAGAACAATGAGAACCGGGTCCTCTGCCGCATGGGCGCTCGCAAATTGACCGAGAACGAAATCAACCAGGTAGCAGGCGCGGCTGCTACTACTGCCAGCGTGCTTTTTACCAACGGCGGCAAAGACGAGACGTTTGACCAGTAAAGGGTGGCTTTTCCACCCGAGAATAAGGGGGTGGCAGCAATCGCCACCCTTTGATTCAAATGTCCGCCTCACCTATAAAGATTCTGCCACTAACCAGGAAAAAGAATGCCTGCGCTGTTGTTCCTCGGATCGCGTGTGGTCACCTGCATCTCATTAGAACTATTTAACGATCTGCATAATCGTCCAGTTCTTCCTCGCCTTTTTCGGAAAACCGGTGGAACACATGGCACAGATGAGCCGGGGTGAGCAGAGCACCTGAGGAGAATTCCTGAAAAAACAAATTTTCATCGTAGTGCGATGTGTTAAGGATTCATCATGCTACCGTCCCGCTGCTGCATCACTCAACTCCAAAAAAACGACCAAGAGGAGGAACGTTAGATGTTTTCCCGGGCCCTGCTGCAGAGTTACAAGATGTTGCTGTTCTCCGCGCTGTTGCTTTCCACTCTCCCCGGATTTTCCCAAACTTGCGCTTCTAATCGTGACGCTTGGGACTGGACTATACCAGTCTCACAGACGGTCTATCTGAATGATGGGGGTGTCATCCCGCGCGCAGTAAACCTTCCGTACTACGCATTTGATGGATTTGCGACCAACCTGAACGATCCCGATGGTCCTGATGTGCTGCCCGCAGATGGCTGGGTTCTGTTGTTCCGCAGCTTTGGGAACCCGACGTGCGGTACTAACGTACCGTATTTCGTTCTGTACAACCGCTACCATGGAATCCTGCGGCTCTTCTTCTATGACGATCTAACTACGCAGACTTTCAGCTTTGGGCAGGCTACGCTGGGTGAAACCAATACGACAGATGCTTCATTGTTGAATTTTGATGGCGGAGACTTGAACCACAACCTTGTCACGGTAGACCGGATCGGTCCCGACCAGTGGTCTTATGCGGATTTCAGTCTGACTACCTACGACCCCAATCCTCACACAGATGCAACCCTGAACTTCGACTTGTATGCGATCACCGCCACAAGTCTTACGCTCTCAGGCGGACTCACACTGGACCAGGTAGAGGACGACGCCCAGGTGGCCGGGGCATACGACACGACGAAAAAGGCGGTAGGAGCGTTCAACAGCAACTTCAAGACGGTTGCAAGCGCAGCAAAGACAATGAATGATCAGGCCAACCAGAACAAAGGAACATGGTGGGCCAATGCTGTCAATTCAATTACGCACGCTGGGGTGTTCTTTGCTGCGGAAAATCTCTGGGGAGTAGCAGGGTTTATCAACAGCTTCCTTGGTGGAGGCCAAACGAAAGCGCCGCCCATGCACTTTCAGGGACAGATCAACGCGACGGGTACGCTGCAAACCAGCAACAACTTTTATTCTTTCATACTGAGAGTTCCCGGAGAGCCGCACAACAATCCGAACGACTTGAGTTTGCCGATCTATGACACCAAACTGGGAGTTTTCAATGCAGGCGTGCCAGACATAGACCGTTATGAGATTGTTGGAGATTGTGGAACTGACCTTCTTTGCATCTTCAATAATCCGAAGGATTATGAATCGTCAACCCCACTCACGATCCAACTCAACCCCAATATACTGACAGATGCAACGGTGACTGTCTCTGCGGCTTATACCTTTGACGGCAGCGCTCCGGCGACTGTGGCAGAAACGCAAGCGACTAGTTCAATTATCAGTCTTGATTTGTCAGGACAATTCAATGGCGATCCTTCAGGAGTGGCAGTTAAGCTAACAATCCAGCCCAATTCCGCTCCGGCCGGCCAGCCACCGATCACGGTTATAAAGAACTACCCCGTCTTTGTAACGGACCAGGGATTTGAATAGAAAATATCGCGATTGAAATTAAAGAGCCTGGCGGCGAGCCAGGCTCTTTTTTTTACAACATTTTGGCGGTGACGTCGATCACGCGCGGATCTTATCGCTCCCCCCGTTTGCCCATTCCGGCGCGCGTCTTATAAAATCACAGGTTCCCTTCGACGCTCCGGCGTCACAAGCGAATTTAAAAAACATCTCAAGCATGAAAATCCACGAGTACCAGGCAAAGACAATTCTCGCGAAGTATGGCGTAGCCGTCCCGCGAGGCGAGATGGCACTGACGCGCGAAGAGGCCGAGACGGCAGCCAAGCGCCTGTTTGATCAGGGCGCAAAAGGCGTAGTGGTAAAGGCCCAGATCCACGCCGGCGGACGCGGCAAGGGCGGTGGTGTGAAAGTGGCGAAGAACCTTAATGAGGCAAAGAACTGGGCGGACAAGATCCTGGGCATGCGCCTGGTTACGCACCAGACGGGGCCGGAAGGCAAGATTGTTCAGCGGCTGCTGATTGAAGAAACGCTGCCCATTGAACGTGAACTTTACCTGGGCTTTGTGGTGGACCGGGCCACGGCGCGGCCGGTGTTTATGGCGTCGGCTGCGGGCGGCATGGAGATTGAAGAGGTCGCGGCCAAAGATCCCAACGCAATCTTGAAGGAAGCCATTGATCCCACCATCGGCTTCCAGCCCTACCATGCGCGCAAGCTGGCGTTTGGGCTGGGACTCAAGCCGGGGCAGATTGGTGAGGCTGTCCGCTTTATGACCGGACTGTACCGGTCGTTCATGGATACGGACGCGTCGTTGTGTGAGATCAATCCGTTCATTACCACTGCAGACGGCCGGCTGTTTGCGCTGGACGCGAAGATCAACTTTGATGATAACGCGCTCTTCCGCCACAAAGACTTGCGCGAGTTGCGCGACGTAAATGAAGAAGACCCGCTAGAAGTGGAAGCCTCAAAGTACAGTCTGAATTACATCAAGCTGGATGGAAACATTGCCTGTATGGTGAACGGCGCAGGCCTGGCCATGGCGACCATGGATATCATTAAATATGCGGGCGGCGCGCCAGCCAACTTTCTTGACGTGGGCGGCGGCGCCAACGCGGAGCAGATTCGCCACGCGTTTGAGATTCTGCTGAGCGACAATAACGTACGCGCCATCCTTATTAATATCTTCGGCGGCATACTGCGCGTGGATACCTTGGCCAACGGCGTGGTGGAAGCTGCACGCGCCACGAATCTGAAACTGCCGCTGGTCCTGAGGCTGGAAGGAACCAATGTGGAGCAGGGCCGCGAGATTCTGAAGAAGTCCGGCTTGAACTTTCAGGTGGCGGAAACAATGAAGGATGCGGCGGAAAAAGTTGTTGCGGCAGCGGGGCGAGGCTAATCCATGGCAGTGTTTGTTGATAAATCCACGCGGTTGATTGTCCAGGGCATCACCGGACGCGAAGGCACATTCCACGCCAAGGGCGCGCAGGACTACGGGACTAAAGTTGTGGGCGGCGTCACGCCGGGCAAGGGTGGCACCACGCATGAAGGCTGGCCGGTGTTCAACACCGTGCAGGAAGCCAAAGAAAAGACCGGCGCAAACGCCACAGTGATTTTCGTCCCGCCACCGTTTGCGGCCGACGCCATCATGGAAGCCGTGGACGCGGAAATGCCACTGATCGTCTGCATCACGGAAGGAATTCCCGTACTGGACATGGTCAGGGCGTATGAGTACCTGAAGATTAAAGGCAAGTCACGACTGATCGGGCCAAACTGCCCGGGAATTATTTCTCCGGGCAAATGCAAGATCGGCATCATGCCCGGACACATTCATAAGGAAGGCAATATTGGTATCGTTTCCCGCTCGGGCACGCTGACCTATGAAGCCGTGTTTCAACTCTCACGGCGCGGCGTGGGGCAGTCGACTGCGATCGGCATCGGCGGCGATCCCATCATCGGGACCAATTTTATCGATGCGCTGGAGGCGTTTAACAAAGATCCGGAAACGGAAGCCGTGATTTTAATTGGTGAAATTGGGGGCAATGCCGAGGAAAATGCGGCGGCCTACGTGAAACAGCACATGAAAAAGCCGGTGGCGGCGTTCATCGCCGGGCAAACGGCGCCTCCCGGACGCCGCATGGGACACGCAGGCGCCATCATCTCCGGCGGGCACGGCACTGCGGCGGAGAAGATCAAGTCGCTGGAAGCTGCCGGTATTGCAGTGGCAAAATCACCGGCCCAGATCGCGGAAACCCTGCTGGAGCGCTTCGCCGTGAAGGCACCAAAGTAAAGACCAAGAGGAGCTAAGTAAAAAATCGAAATGGAAACATTGCAACGGACCTTCTCCATCATCAAACCAGACGCTGTGGCCAAGGGCGCTACAGGCGATATCATCCACATGCTCCAGGAAAAAGGTTTTCGCATCATCGGGATAAAGATGCTCGAAATCACAAAGGCCCAGGCCGAAGGTTTTTACGCCGTCCACGCCAGCCGGCCATTCTTTGACTCGCTGACCACGTTCATGTCCAACGGTCCCATGGTTGTACTGGCACTGGAAAAGAACAACGCAATCGCGGATTTGCGCAAATTGATGGGTGCAACCAACCCTGCCAATGCGGAAGGGGGTACCATCCGCAAGAAATGGGCGGAGTCGATTGAGCGCAACGCCATCCACGGCTCAGACGCTGACGACACCGCGCGGTTCGAGCTGAGTTACTTCTTTGCCGGATACGAACTGGCGAAATAAACCCTTTTACGGGCTGGCCCAGAACAAAGTGTGATGGGCCGGCTTATTCGATTGATCCACATGCTTAAATTTAACGACCCAAACCTCCTTTCCGCTTGGGCCAGCAAGATCACCCATCCTCGGAACGCACTTCCTGCAAACTTAAGATAATTTACCTTTACAGCGAACCACCGCGGACCAAGTGGTACCTTGATTGGCTTATCGTCAACTCCAACCATCGTACCTACGTAATCAGTAGTTTTCCAGAAGGCGTTTAGTTTTAGGTCGCGCACAAAGCTAGTCACAGCTACAATCCCTCCAGCTCTGAATTAAAAATCACTTACAACGCAACATATGTAAACCCATGCAAGAGGGAGATCCATGGATTCCATCGTCCAAAGTGTGTGTTCGCGCAAGCTACCTAACTTTTTCAAGACCCACGTCCCGCTCCGTGCAAGCGCTCTGATGCTGCTTGCCTTTTTCTTTCTAAGTTCAACATTTTCATTGGCACAGCTCACCGTACCGTCTTCATCAACTACATCAGACCATAATCGCATCATTGTTAAACTAAAGACTCCACTGGCACAAGCCGCAGAGGCCGAGTTCAAATCCACAACTCCGATCCAGCAAATGCACATTGCTCCCGGGCAGGCCAAAGGCGCGCGGTTGCAGGCCTTCATGCGGCAATACTCAGCTCTACAGGTTTCGCCCATGTATCCGGGCATCATTCACGTGAAGAAACAACGCAATTGGTCAGACGCACAGTTCGCGGACTACATTCGGCAGCGTTTCCCTGCCCGCGCACATCGCCACTCCAACTCCGCTGCGCTTCCGGAGCTGTCAAGGACTTACGTTCTTGATCTTGGTACCGAATCTGACGCGCAAAAGAAAGGCATTCTCCAGCGACTGAAAGCTGACGCCAACGTTGAGTTTGCCGAACCAGTCCATACCTACTCGGCTAAGCAGGTGACCAACGATCCGTTTCTTTCATCCAGCGGCAGCTGGGGACAACCCTATGCGGACCTGTGGGGACTTCTTTCCATTGGGGCGCCTGCAGCCTGGGATACCGCGACCGGAACCGGGGTGGTGGTAGCCGTGGTGGATACAGGGCTTGATATTGCCCACCCCGATATAGCCGCCAACGTCTGGACGAATCCAGGAGAAATCGATTCCAACTTCTTTGACGATGACAACAATGGATTCGCCGACGATGTGCATGGTTGGAACTTTATTTTTGGCAACAATGACGTCACTGACTTCAGTGGACATGGCACGCATGTTGCCGGCACCATTGCTGCTACAGGAAACAACGGAATCGGCATAATCGGCGTCGCCTGGGGCGCAAAGGTAATGCCGGTGGAGGCGTTGGACAATTCTGGGAGAGGCTTTGACTTCAACCTTGCTCCCGCCATTATGTATGCCGCCGAGAACGGGGCGGACATAATCAATGCATCATGGGAGGGTCTGGAGCCTTCCCAGAGCATTGAAGAAGCCATTCAATTTGCCACAGGAATGGGCGTGGTCTTTGTGGCCGCCGCCGGCAATTCAAGCCAGGATGCCATGAACTCTTTCCCCGCCAGTTCACCTGAAGCCATCACCGTTGCTGCATCTGATCCATTCGGCAATCTCGCTTCGTTCTCCAACTTCGGTCCCAAAGTCGACACGACGGCTCCGGGCGTTGACATTCTTTCACTGCAAGCCAGCGGGACATTTTTAGGGTTTCCGGTGAGTGACGGATACATAACATTGAGCGGAACCAGCATGGCTGCGCCGCACGTTTCCGGCGTCGCTGCTCTGGCGCTCTCGCAGAATCCGGTTTATTCCACGGAGCAGGTTCGGCAGATCATCCGGTCCTCGAACACAAGTGTTCCCTTCGATTCCAGGTTTGGGTACGGCACGCTCAATGCGGCTGCTGCCGTGGCAGTTGTGAATCCGCTGGAAGCGAAGATTACCGGCCTGCAATTCGGCGCCAGCCCAATTGATCCCATCACCATCTCAGGCGTTGCCCAGGGGACGGGGTTCTCCAGTTACGTCCTGGAGTACGGCTTTGGAACGCAGCCGTCTTTTTTCACTCCTTTCTTCAACAGTGCTACTCCGGCGTCCGGTACTCTGGGCCAGTTGGATCCCGGCACTCTCTTTAACGGTACCTTTACGATCCGACTCACGGCATTTAATATCAACGGGAACGCCTTCCAAGACAGCACGCAATTCACTCTGGTGCTGGTCAACATAACCAGCCCCGTTCCCGGTTCGCCGGCGCGGTCTGCAACCGAATATAAGCCCGGACTAGTGCTGCCGATTATGGGCACCGCGGCAATCGGAGAATTCCAGAATTTTGTCGTCGAATGGTCGCCGAACGGCGCCAATAACTGGCAAACCACCGGTATCACACTCACCGGAGATGGAACCGCTCCCGTAGTCAACGGGCAGATTGCCACCTGGGATACTTCAGCGGCCGCTCAAGCCGGGTTCACGAATCCCGCGTTCTACCAGATCAGGCTGACTGTGAATGGAGTAGATTCCGAGCAGGCGTTTACATCCATTTATCTGGAGCCTGATCTCATTTCAAACGCCTGGCCTGTCTTCGTTGACTTGAGTCCTTATTTTTCGAACTCAGGTGTTGTACCGGCACTCAATCCTGACGGGACGGTGCGACTGGCAATGGAGAGCCCGAACCAGGGAACCGATCTCGCCGCATCCTGGGTCTTCAATATTGACGGATCATTCCAGAAAACGACTCTAAACAGCTTTGGAACCTTCCACCAGCCTTCGGCCGGAAACGTGGATGGTTTACCCGGAGACGAGATTGTGATGCCCGATTTCAACGTCATCAGGGTAATCCATCCGGACAACAGCTTTGACCTGTTTACCCCAGGCGTGGACGTGGACCTGACTCGCGCTCCCTTGCTGCTGGAGGATTTAAATAACGATTTTCAACTGGAAAGCATTACGGCGGGCAGCGACTTCAACAACAGCATGGCTTATGTGTTCGCATGGAAACCTGACGGGACGCAGGCAAGTGGCTTCCCGATTCAGGTTCAGGATAACAACAACATGAAAGGCTTCTTCAATCACACCAGGGTGATCGTCGGCGATTTTGACGACGATGGACTGAAAGACGTGCTGGTTCAGGAGGGGCTCACTTCAACAACCTACGCCCTGCGGCTGTTCAATCATGACGGCACGCCAAAGGTTTTCAACGCGCCAATCCTTACCGGCATTCCATTTGCCATGGCCGCTGCAGACCTGGACCACAATGGAAAGCTTGAAACCATTCTGGCCAACTACAACGGATCTCAGGCGAAGCTGCACGTTTTTGAGCCCGATGGCTCGGAGCGGCCCGGTTGGCCTGTGGACGTCTCCTCATCCAATGGCAACTTTTCAACCCTTGCATCTATCGCAGTCGGCGATTTCAACCGCGATGGTCATGAAGAAATTGTTTTCTCGCGGGAACCCGGCATTTACCTCTTTAATAGCGATGGCACCCTGTTCCCAGGCGCCTGGCCTCTTCCGCCCGTCTTCTTCGGATATGGCCCGGTTGTGGTGGGTGATGTTGATGGAGACGGCTTCCCTGAAATCGTAACCAGTATCAACAACTTCAACTCTCAGGCCGGCGCGCAGTTACTGGCACTCAGCAGCAGCGGGACAGTGAAAAAATCGTGGCTGCTTCCCGGCAGCAATGGGTTGGGATTGAATGTTGATAATGTCGCCCCAGTCCTCGACGATTTCAATCAGGATGGCACAACCGATATTGCCGTCGCTTACCAGCTTGCGGCTAATTCCGGAGATAACCCCGGATTGGTAACAATTCTGGATACGCATGCCCCGTTCAATCCGGCACAGATGGATTGGCCCATGAATTTCCAGAACCCGCGAAACAACCCGGTGCTGCTGCGGACCTCGGCGTCAACACTCGCAGTCACTTTAACGTCAGGCGCCAATCCTTCAGTGATTGGAGACACGCTGGTGTTTACCGCCACGCTTACTCCTGCCGGCAATGGCTCAGTGCAGTTTCTTGATGAAGGACAGCCGATTTCCGCCAGCATTCCGCTGAGCAACGGCACCGCCTCGTTCACCACCTCAGTGCTTGCACTCGGCAGTCACTCAATCACGGCGCGCTATACCGGGGACAACCAGCATAGCGGCTCAGTTAGTACTGCGCTGGTTGAAACGGTATCCAAGGGAAACACCAGTGTGAACCTAGGTTTGACTGCAGGCTCCAACCCTGCGGTCTTCGGCGATACACTTACATTCACAGCAACGGTCAGCCCCAGTTCGGCTACCGGAACTGTGACATTCCTCGATGGATCAACTCCCATCTCTGGCGCAGTTCCCCTCGTGGCTGGTTCTGCGAGCTTGACCATCTCAACCCTGCCCATCGGGACGCACACAATCACTGCGCAATACAGCGGCGATGCTACGTTCAACGTTGGTATTTCCGCACCGTTGCAGCAAACGGTAAACTCACCGAAGCCTACTCCGGCGGTAACTCTGGCCTTGACTGCCGGAACGAACCCTTCACTTTTCGGGAACTCGTTAAGCTTCACAGCGACGGTGGCCCCGGCATCGGCGACAGGAACTGTCGTCTTCTTTGACGGAAGCGTAGCCATCTCCGGCAACGTCCCACTCACCAGCGGCGCGGCAACTTTCGTGACCAGCGATCTGGGAGGCGGAACCCACACCATCACGGCTGATTACAGCGGCGATGCAGCTTTTAACGGCTCCACTTCCAACGTGCTGGTCCAGAATGTGGAGAAAGTGGCCACTGACGTGGACCTTGAGCTCTCAGTAAACACGACGGGCTTCACCGCTGGAACGCCATTGACGTTTATCGCCAACATCACTCCCCAGGCAGCAAACGGGATTGTCTTCTTCTTTGACGGCGAGACCCAGATATCGCAGCCCGTGCCGGTAAGCAATGGCTCGGCCAGTTTCACCACCACAACGCTGGCGGTGGGATCACACACCATTACCGCCAGATACAACGGTGATGCCGACTATGCAGACAGTCCCAATCGCAAGTCCATAAGCTGAGTATTAAATAGGACGGACCTGCTTAAACAGCGAGGGAGCCGAAATCCGGCTCCCTCAATTTGCGTGTGATTTTCTTCACTCCCTGACCAATTGGGAGCTGATCGGCTGGCTCGGGCGAAACTCATGGCCAGGGCTGGATGAGAAAGCGCATCATACTTTCGCGCATACCCCGCAGCCGCGCCACCATCCTGCGTGAGACTCCGCTCCAGCCGCGAGGCTCTGTTGCACCCGTGCGGTAGACGGTCCAGAGCATTCCTTTTCTCCAGTACATGCGCACGCCCGCACTGTCCGAAGCAAGACTCTCCCCGGCATCTCTGCCTGCTACCTCGAACTCCTTGACTCTTGTTTCACCTGCTCCGGACATAGTTACACCTCTACTGCCACCGCCCTTTAGTTTTGGGCTTGTTCCTCAGAAAGTAGTGCTTGCAAGGGTCTAACCGTTACAAACACAAAATGTTGCGGGGAAAGTTGCTGATTTCAGTCGATGGGGCTATACAGCTCCCGGCTGCGCGATTCCACAATGCTGCCCAGCCCGCCGTCCACATACTGCTTGTAATAAGGAGCATCGCGGTGCGCCTGGAGCGCGGCCTGGTCCTTATATACCTCGTAAAAGAGAAAATGTCGCGGGTCTTCAACCGACTGGTGCCCAACGTACTGCACACATCCCGCCTCTTTGCGCGAATGCTCATGGAGAATGCGAATGATCTCCCTGCATTGCGCTTCCGTGCCTGGCTTCACCACGATGTCGACTTTCAGAACAATCATTTTGCCCTCGCGATCTTTTGCGGGCCTGAGACCAGCTCAGCCTCAAAGTCCGGCATAAAGATGGTCTGGTCGCGCTCTGGTCCGGCGGAAACCATGCCAATCTTTGCACCCGTTTCCTTTTCAAGGAACCGCAGGTAGTGTTGGGCTTTCTTCGGCAGCTTGTCAAAACTGGTGATGCCTTCGGTGGAAGTCTTCCAACCCGGCAGCTTCTCATATACACATTTCACGGTTTCAAATCCGGTGGCCAGGGCGGGAACTGAGTCAGTCTTTTTGCCGTTCACCTTGTAGGCCACGCACACCGGGATTTCATCAAGCTGATCGAGCACATCCAGCTTGGTGACCACCCACCAGTTCACGCCGTTGATCATTTGGGCGTAACGCAGCAGAACCAGGTCCACCCAGCCGCAACGCCGCGGACGTCCCGTGACTGCGCCGTACTCGTTACCTCGGGCACGCAACTGGTCAGCGATTGCGCCGTCCACTTCTGTAGGGAATGGCCCGCTGCCCACGCGCGTGCAGTAAGCCTTGGTGACGCCGACCACGCTCTGGATCGCATTTGGTGGCACTCCGGTGCCAATCACTGCTCCGCCAGCGCTGGCGCTTGAAGATGTGACAAACGGATAGGTTCCGTGGTCGATATCGAGCATTGTGGCCTGCGCGCCTTCAAACATCACTGACTCGCCCTCGGCCAGCGCCTGGTTGAGCAGCAGAGCAGTATCGGCGACATACGGCGCAATCTTCTCCGCCGCGTCGGCGTACTCGCGGTACATGCTGTCGGCATCGAGCGGCTCAGAGTTGAACAGCGCGTGCGCAATCATATTCTTCTCGCGGCAGGCATTCTCAATCGTGGTCTTGAGCAGACGGGAATCCAGCAGGTCAGCCACGCGCAGCCCGCGGCGTCCCATCTTGTCTTCATACGCGGGACCGATGCCTCGCGAGGTAGTGCCGATTTTCACCCGTCCGGGAGCGTTCTCCGCGCCCATCTCAATCATGCGGTGGTAAGGCAGGATTACGTGAGCGCGATTGGAGACAAATAGATTGCCATCAATCTTTACGCCGGCCTGGCGCAGCATGCCCACTTCTTTGAGAAAGGCCAGCGGATCCAGCACCACACCGTTGCCAATCACGGCGCGGCAGCCGTTGCGCAGCACCCCGCAGGGCACAAGCTGCAGCACATACTTCTTGCCGCCGATCACCACCGTGTGGCCGGCATTATGGCCGCCGGCATAGCGCGCCACCACGGAAAAGCTGTGGGAGAGCACGTCCACAATTTTGCCCTTGCCCTCGTCGCCCCATTGAGCGCCGACAATTACCGCTGTCTTACTACGCTTCACTCGAATGCACACTCCTCGCCCGCAGTGAAATTTCAGGTTAAAAAATTCCGGGAATTTCTGGACGGGAAAGTATCTTGCTGTTACTTGTAGATTTTATCAAAAAAGAGTCATACGGGGTCTGTGAGATACTCTGGTGAAAAACATGGGCAACCGGGGCGAGTGGGTCGAAGTTCTTTTCATGGGAGCATTCTGGGGTGCACTCACGTTCTGGCTCAGTCAGCCGATCGATTCAGGTACGCGGAGAAAGCTGCGATCCTTAAGTATCCAGGTGTGCGCGGTTGCAGGTTTCCTGGTCGGCTTAACGACCGCCTTTGGTTTGCGCTCGTTCCGGTGGTCTCTCGTAGCAGTTGCTGTCCCGGCTGGAGCGCTACTTGTGATCATTGCACTACATTCCCGCAAAAGGTTCGCGCAGCTAAAAGCTGAAGAATTGGCGCTTCGCAACTGACCTCCTCATTTGCGGCCCATTCCCACCCGCGTTACCCTAATCTGTCCTTATGCTGCCCTTCAAGCTGGTTTACAGTGACGACTACTATCTCCCGATTGGCGCGCACGTCTTCCCGGCGGAAAAATACCGGCTGATCCGTCGCCGGCTGCTGGAGAGCGGAATCGCCGAGCCTGCTGATTTTGTTGAACCCAAACCTGCCAGTGATGAAGACGTTCTGCTAGTGCACACGCGCGAATATGTGCAGAAGCTGAAGACGGGAACGCTTTCGCACATGGAAGAGCTGCAGATGGAGGTTCCCTACTCGCCGGAGCTGGTGAAAGCGTTCTGGCTGGCGGCCGGCGGGTCAATTCTGGCGGCTGATCTTGCTCTGCGCAACGGAGTGGCATTCAACATCGGCGGTGGGTTCCATCATGCGTTTCCTGATCACGGCGAGGGATTCTGCGTGGTACACGATGTGGCTGTCGCCATCAAGCGCATGCACAAGGAAGGAAAGATCGCTCGCGCCATGACGGTGGACCTTGATGTCCATGACGGAAACGGCACGGCAGCCATCTTTCCGCCCAAGAAAAAGCCGGGCAGTCCGCTGCCCAGCGCCGGTGCGATTCGTCATGAACTGCGGCGCGGCGGTGGCGGCGAGTTGGAAGCGCTGGGCGCGAGCAATGGCGACTTGGAAGTCTTCACCATCTCGCTGCACCAGGCGCATAACTATCCTGCGGTGAAGCCGCCGTCTTCTATTGATGTACACCTGCCCGACGGTACGCATGATGATGAGTATCTCGGTTGGCTGGACCAGGCGCTCAGTTCGGCGTTCCGCCAGTTTGAGCCGGAGTTGCTCTGTTACATCGCGGGCGCAGATCCATATAAAGAAGACCAGTTGGGTGGGCTGTCGCTGACAATCGAAGGGCTCAAGAAGCGTGACGAACTGGTGCTGCGCGTGGCCAAAGAACGGAACGTGCCTGTGATGGTGACCTATGCCGGCGGCTATGCGCGCCAGGTAACGGACACGGTGATCATCCACTGCAACACGGTGCAGGCGGCAAAGGAGATCTTCTGATGCAGTTTCAACTTGTCCGCCACGCCACGCTGCTGGTTGAGTATGCAGGCATGCGTCTGCTGGTAGATCCCATGCTGAGCGATGCGGGAGCCATGGCGCCTATCCAGAATTCTCCTCAGCAGCGGAACAATCCTCTGGTTGCGCTGCCGTGTTCTGTTGACGAAGTGCTGGACAATTTGCAGGCCGTGCTGGTCACGCATACGCATCGCGATCACTGGGATGATGCCGCCATTCAACTCATACCAAAAGACCTTTCTCTCTTCTGCCAGCCGGAAGATTTAAAGAAGATGGAGGACACGCATTTCCTCAATGCAGCCGCGGTCCACGATCAGCGCAACTGGAGCAAGATCTGCATCACTCGTACCCACGCGCAGCACGGCACGGGTGATATTGGCAAAGCTATGGCCCCAGCCAGCGGCTACGTTTTGCAGGCTGAAGGCGAGCCCACGCTGTACATCGCGGGAGACAGCATCTGGTGCAAAGAAGTCGGGGAGACGATCAAGCGTTTCAAGCCTGAGATCGTTGTGGTCAACGCGGGCGGAGCAAAATTTCTAGAAGGCGATCCCATCACCATGACCACGGAAGATGTGGTCCACCTCTGCCGCGCAGCGCATCATGCGCAAGTGATTGCCGTGCACATGGAGGCGATTAATCATTGCCTGGTCACGCGCAAAGATCTGGCGCACGCGGCGCATGCGGCGGGCGTCAAGGTTAAGATTCCGGCGGATGGAGATGTGGTTAAAACCTACCACGGAGACACAGAGGCACGGAGAAAGATCAAATCGCCGTAATCGCCCGTGATCGCAACGTGATTCGGAAAACGCTTCTAGCGCACAAATCCCAAAATCTTTGAAACACAGAGGAACAGAGGGAACGAAGGATCAGGGCTGATCCATGGTAAGGGTTTCATCTTGAGCCGCAGCGCGAGCAAGCTGCACCCGTCCGGCGCGTTTCCGTCCTGCCCGGTAGATCACCACACCGGCAAGATTGGCCAGCACCACGACGGCAGAGATCTTTAGGGCATATTCCAGGCGACTGGTCACGTTAATAATCGGGTAGACGGCAATGACCAGAGAGACCAGACTTGAAATCAGGCCCGCCAGAGCTGCCACTTTCACCCATGCGGGCAGCGCGCTACGCAAGGCTCGGGTGCCGAAGAGCGGCAACGCGAAGAGCGCTACATAGGCAATTGCATAGAGAGCAATAGAGGCACCGGCCAGGAGTTGGCTGGCCTCCTGCTCGCGCACACCCAGCATGCTAAGGAAGATCAGGGCCATTACCAGAATCGCGACAAAGAGAATCGAATTCACCGGTGTCTTGCGGCGGGGATGGAGTCGGGCAAACCAGCGTGGCACCAGATCGTCCCAGCCGGCGGTCATGGGAAGGCGCGTGAGGCCGGTGAAAATCAAACTGGCGCTGGCCAGCGCGCGCATCATGAGCAAGGAGATGGCAATGGGCGCTACCCAGCTTGCGGCGCCAAAGGCAAGCCGCATGGTTTGCGGAATGGGGCCGATGACGTTGATGGGCTGGTCGCCAACAAAAGTCACAACGGAACTCGTGCCCAGGATGAACATGAGAGCGATGATGGGAGCGGAAATCGCAACCGACTGGCCAATGGTGCGGCCCGCGCTGCGGGTTTCTCCTGCGAGGATGGCGACGTATTCAAATCCGCTCAGTCCGCCGACTGTTATCTGTCCGAAGATGGCGAGGCTGAACCAGGATGGCCGAGGCAGCTGCCAGGGCACAGGCTCATAGTGCTGGATGGAGTGGTGCCACAGCGCCCAGACCGGCAGGGCGAGCAGAATCACATAGGCCGTCATGATTCCGATGCTGCCGATGTTGTGCAGCCATTTGCCGATATCGAGGCCGCGGATGGCAACCAGCGTGATCCCAGCCATCACACTGCCAGTCATCACCAGAGTTGCGAGCTTACTTGCCGGCAGCCAGGCTGCGGCAGGTCCAAGAATATATGACGTGTCAGTGGGTACAACAAAGATGATGGCGCCGGTGACGATGACGGCGTAAACCCACAGGTTCCAGGCGGTGAGAAAGCCGGCCATCTCACCGAACCCGGCTTTGGCCCACTGGTAGAGACCGCCTTCGAGCGGCATCATGCGGTTCAAATAGATGACCACGATTGCCAGCGGCACGTAATACAGCAGCATGGAACCAAGCCAGAACGCCATGTGCGCGCGTCCGAGTTTGGCCGCGATGCCGACCCATGTGGAGCCCACCACGCACAGGACTTGCGCCATGACCAGGTCTCCGAGACCGAGTTCTTTGCGCAGGCTGGCCTGTTCGAGGGTGGGGGTGTCTGGCATGGTGGACCATCATGCCACAAAAACCCTTACCACGGATTGCAGGGATAAACGCGGAAGAAAACCCAAAACCTTTGAAACGCAGAGGAACGGAGGGCCCAGAGGGAACAGACATTAACCACGAAGGATTACTGGTGAGCTTTAGTCGCTGGTGACAGGTAGCCAGCGTTTCAACGGTTTGGTAGTTTCCGGTTTTCCGGCCAGAAAAATCAGGTGTGATGCGGATAAAGGGGCAATGTCAAAACTAAGAAAGGTGCAGTGCCTGGGAGTTTCAGGCGCTGGAAGCAATCTCACAGCCGAGGGCGGCTGTCCACCCCAGCAGACCAACATCGGGTCTGCCGGGACCCGGCTGTGCCAACAGGTGTTGTGTTTCCTTAAAGATTTTTCCAGCTGTGAACCTGCGAATTTCCCCAAGTCTCTATGCGGCGACGGTGTCGTCACCCGGGACGGTGACTGGTGCTTCGGATTTGTCGGTGCTGAGGAGCGGCCAGCCGCGGCGGAGGACGTACTCCAGCCACGCGCCAGCCAACTGCGAGGTGAGAACGGCGGCAAGGACCAGAGTGGTGTAAAAGGTGGCGTTGATGATTCCGGCGTCAAAGGCCACGCTGGCCAGCACGATGCCCGGACCGCCGCGCGCATTCGTGGTCAGCGCCAGGTTGATGAGGTCAAGGCCGTGGAATCCGGCGAAGCGGCCAGCCATGGAGACAGAAATGATTTTGATGACGCAGGAACCAAGAAGGAACAGCAGCAGGAGTTGCAGGGAGAACGCATGGACCAGGTCCAGCTTGAGGCCGACGATGGCGAAATACACAGGAATGAAAAACGCGAACGAGATTTTCCCGATGGCGTCGAGAGCGTCAGCAAACAGGCGGCGCTTTTTGTGGACGATGGCGAAGGCAGCAAGGAATGCCGCGAAGACCAGGTTAACGTCGAGAGCGCCGGCGAGCACGCAGTAGGCAAGCAATACCGCCAGCGCGTAACCGACGGGCGACTGCCGGGCGAGAAAGTTGTATTTGGATTTGTTGATTCTCTTCACTGCGCGGGGCAGGAGGGTTAGACCGAGCACGAAGAAGGCGATGGTCGCCACGAGATGGTAAGCCATCTGGCCGGGATGCAGCACGGCAGTACCAGCGACGGCGGTGGCGACGGCAAGAGCAGCCCAGAGCACGATGTCTTCCAGCACGGCAACGCCCAGCACCAGGCGGGCGAAACGCGTGTGCAGGATTTTGAGATCGGCAAAGATCTTGGAAATTACCGGCACAGAGGTGACGGCGACAGCGACCGCCAGAATGATGACCAAAGAGAGCTTGTTTCCCTTAGGGCCTGCAATGGCAGGCCCGACCAGCATGGGGCCGAACACCAGACCGAGAATGAACGGGACTCCCGTTCCGACAATGGCCAGCCAGCTTACTTCTTTTCTTTCTTCACGCGTGAACAACTGCTTGGTTTCAGCGCCGGACATGAACATGAGAAGCAGCAGGCCCATCCAGTAAACGAAGTTAAGAATGGAGGCGTGATGTTTCGCCATTTCCGGAAGAGAGGTGGATGCAAAATGGAGACGGCCTAAGACTGCCGGGCCGAGAAGGATGCCCGCCAGAATTTCGCCGATGACCTTGGGCTGGCGCATTTTGACGAAGAGGTAGCCAAGGAGCTGAGCGAGTCCTACGAGAAGTAAAAGAAGAAATAGGACGCTGGTCAGGTCAGAGTTGGACATGAAGGTAAAGATGCGGCAAAGCTGCACATCGTTGTAATTCGCGGGGAAACAAAGGTTCACCCCTGATGAAACCCAAAACCTTTGAAACACAGAGGAACAGAGGAAGCGGAGGAAACACAAAATAACCACAAAAAGCACGAAGGATTATCGATCAACCAAAATTTTAGAAATTGCCGTCATCGCGAGTCATCGCAACGCTTTCTCACCAGGCACAGAGGAAAGAAAAAGATAAATTACAAAGTCGTCAAAACGGTGACCACTGATTGCTGATTGCTGCATCTCACGCTGCCCGTTGTGGGGGAAAGAGCACGGGTTCCAGCAGGACCTGGCGGGTTTCTTCTGAGGTTAAGCGTTCGTCGGCGGTATAGAACTCGGCGGAGCCGCGAGAGGACTTGCGGATGGAGAGGATGCCGCCTTCAGGGACACCGGCGGTGTGATCGTTGATGGCGGAATATTCATATCTCACAATGGAGCCGTCAAAGTCGGCGCGCAGAGTGAGCTCAAGTCCGGAGGCAGAATTTCTTATGTGGTAAAGATTTTCACCTTCCGATGAGAAGGTGGCTTGTTGCTTCTGTGCGTCAAATTCCACCACATCAGACTTAAGTTCTTCGCCCAGCAGTCGCCAACGCTCCTGTGCGGCGTTGCGAAATTGAAGTTCCTGATTTTGTTCGCTTTGCTGAGTTTTATCAGAGCTACTGCGGCGGTAATTTTCTATCCAGCTCATGCTGTGTTGGGATGACGGATTGCCTGCGCGCAGATGCTTAGTTTGATATTGAAGCTTGCATTCGCGTGCTGCTGCGGTATACTTTCGCTGCTCTTCTCAGCAGCAATTCCGGGCGTGTTGAAGAAGGGCCTTTTCCTGCGCTGCGTTACATCGTACTGCGATAGAATATGAGCCGCGGGAAAGGACGTGAGCCTTGTGCCCACTCCGGAGATGATTCCATGAGTTCTACGCCGTCATCCGCCGGCCGTAACTGGGTCAGCCTGGTGCCCTACGGCCTGAATGAACAACACCCAAACAACTACAAAGATATTGTGGACGCGATGTGGGAAAACCGCGACAACCTGGGCTATGCCTGGCGCATTCTGCGCGACGGCTGCTGCGACGGTTGCTCGCTGGGCACCACAGGCATGCATGACTGGACCATGAAAGGCGTGCATCTGTGCGCCGTGCGGCTGGCGCTGCTGCGCTTCAGCACGGCGCCGGCCATGGATTGGCACCTGCTGGAAGATGTTGCGCCGCTGAAAAACAAATCAGAAAAACAGTTGCGCAAGCTGGGACGCCTGGCTGTGCCGATGATCAGGCACAAAGGTGAGAAGGGCTTCCGCAAAGTGACGTGGGACGAGGCGCTGAGCACGATTGCCACGCAGGTCAAGTCCACCGATCCGCAGCGCATTGGCTGGTATCTGACTTCACGCGGCCTGACGAATGAAGCCTACTACGCGCACCAGAAGGTGGCGCGGTTTATCGGCACTAATCATGTGGATACCAGCGCGCGCATCTGTCACGCGCCCAGCACGGCCGGCCTGAGCGCCACGGTGGGCTGCGCCGCTACGACCTGCTCTTATTCGGACTGGATTGGAGCGGACCTGATTGTCTTCGTCGGTGCGAACCCGGCCAACAACCAGCCGGTGACCACCAAGTATCTTTATTATGCGAAGAAGGCAGGGACGAAGGTCTTCATCGTTAATCCTTATAAAGAACCGGGCATGCAGCGGTACTGGGTGCCTTCCGTCACGGAGAGCGCGCTGTTCGGGACCAAGATTGCCGACGACAATTTCCAGATTCACGTGGGCGGCGACGTTGCATTCTTCTCTGGCGTGATCAAACACCAGATCGAAAACAACTGGATTGATCGCGAATTCATTGCTGCGCGCACGGTGGGCTGGGAAGAGACAGAAGCCAAGATCCGCAGCCTGAGCTGGGAAGCGCTGGAGCGCGGCTCCGGGCAAACCAAGGCTGACATGTTCCGTTTTGCCGAGACATTTGGCAAAGCGCGCCACGCCATTGTGGTGTGGAGCATGGGCATCACGCAGCATCGCTACGGCACGGACAACGTACGGACGCTGGTAAACCTGCAGCTTTCCAAAGGAAATATTGGACGTCCGCATACCGGGCTGATGCCGATCCGTGGGCACAGCGGAGTGCAAGGCGGCGCGGAAATGGGCGGAATGCCCAGCGCGTACGTGATGGGCTTCCCGGTGAATGAAGCCAATGCTCATAAATTCGCCGAGCCCAGCATGTGGGGATTTACTCCGCCCACAGCCAAAGGGCTGAGCGCGGCGCACATGGTGCTGGCGGCTGAGCGGGGCGAGATTGATGTGCTCTGGCAGAGCGGTGGAAACTTCAAACAGACGCTGCCCGAACCAGACCTGGTGGAGCGCGCGTTGGGTCGCATTAAGCTCCGCGTGCATCAAGACATTGTGACTAATCCGACGATGCTGGTTGATCCCGCGGATACGGTGGTCCTGCTGCCGGCGAAGACCCGGTATGAGCAGCGCGGCGGCGGTACGGAGACGAGCACGGAGCGTCGCATCATATATAGTCCGCAGATTCCGGGAGGGCCGGATATCCCTGAAGCCAAAGACGAATGGGAGATCCCGGTACTCCTGGCGGAGAAGCTGGATCCAACTCGGGCCAGAGCTGCCTTCCCCTGGAAAGACACGGAGGACATCCGCAATGAGATAGATCGCGTCTGTCCTACTTATAAAGGAATAGCTGCCCTGAAAAAGAAGGGTGACAACTTCCAGTACGGCGGCCCAAGACTGCTGGTGGACCGTTGCTTAACCCCGGATGGAAAGGGACATTTCAGCGCCGTCGAGTTGCCCGAGGAGAAGGTACCTGCCGGGCGGTTCCTGCTGGCCACGCGCAGAGGGAAACAGTTCAACAGCATTATCAATGCTGAAGTTGATCCCATCACCGGGGCGCGGCGCGATGACGTTCTGATGGCGCGCGAAGATGTGGAACGGCTCGGCCTGAAAAATGGCGATGCAATCACGCTTCGCAATGAGTTGGGCGAATTTCGCGGGCGGGTGAAGGTTGACCGAGTGAAACCGGGATCGTTGCAGGCGCACTGGCCGGAGATCAACATACTGGTTCCGGCAGGACGGCTGGATCCCAGCGGAGTGCCTGACTACAACGCGACCGTGGAAATTGTAGGCGCGAACTGCCTTACCGTCCCAGAAAACGAGGCGCAAACCATCGGGGCGTAAAAGAACGAGTTCGGCTTGGTCTCCAGCGCTGGGCCGGAGTTGGAGACGGGCATATGAGATCGGCGAGAGCAAAGTTTCCACTGGCTGGTCCTGTTGTGAGAAGAGAACGAAAAAATTTAATGCCACTTTTGAAGAGGTGAAATTTATGGCTTCAGATCGTCTTCCGAACCGTTGGGGGATCGCAGTTGCGGCAGTGTGTATGCAAATCTGCCTCGGCGCTGTGTACGGTTGGAGCGTGTTTAAGATCCCGTTGATGAAAACACAACACTGGTCGGAAACTTCCGTCCAATTGAACTTTACCCTGGCCATCCTGTTTCTCGGTGTAGGTACCGTAATAGGAGGATTGTGGCAGGACCGTGTGGGTCCGCGGAAAGTAGCGACCGTAGCAGGCGTGCTGTACGGCATTGGCTACCTGCTAGCTTCCTACGGCGCCGGGCATAGCTCGCTCGGCACCATCTATGCAGGATATGGTGTCCTGAGCGGACTGGGCATGGGAATGGGATACATTACCCCGGTGGCCACGCTGGTCAAGTGGTTTCCAGATAAAAGAGGGCTCATGACGGGCGTGGCAGTTTGCGGATACGGCGCAGGCGCTCTAATCATGGCGCCGGTGGCCGCGCCTATGATTGTCTCGCGTGGCGTTCCGTATACATTTGCAGCGCTGGGAATTGTTTATCTGATCGTCGTCATTATCGCCGCTCAGTTTTATGCCAATCCGCCGCAGGGCTGGACTCTTCCCGGCTGGAAGCCAACCAGCGCAGTTGCAAGAGCTGCGAGCAGTTATGATTTCACTGTGCGGGAAGCCGCTGGCACGTGGCAATTTTATCTGTTGTGGGCCATGCTTTTCCTCAACGTTTCCGCAGGCATCATGATCATCAGCCAGGCTTCTCCGATGGCGCAGTCCAAAGAATTCGTCGGCATGACGGCGATCCAGGCTGCCAGCATGGTTGGCTTGATCTCCATCTTCAACGGCCTGGGCCGAGTTTTCTGGGCCTGGGTATCTGATTTCATCGGCCGCGCGCGGGTCTACTTCCTGCTCTTCGCCATCCAGGCAGTAGTCTTTTTCCTGCTGCCCAGGATTCATGAAGCCACCCTGTTTAGCGTCGCTTCGCCATTATCGGCCTTTGCTATGGCGGCGGCTTCGGCACCATGCCGTCCTTCACCGCCGACTTCTTCGGCGCCAAGTACATGGGCGGAATTTACGGCTGGATCCTGCTGGCATGGGGCGCGGCGGCCATTCCCTCGCCCATCATGATCGCCCGACTGCACCAGTCCACCGGCGCTTTCTCCACCGCCGTATATGTTATCGTCGGCGTCATGGTCTGCTCGCTGGTCTTGCCGCTGGTTGCAAAACGGCCCAATCGTGACGCTCAAGCACTGCGTGTTTCGGAAGGTGCGGTGCGCGCCAGCTAATCATTTGTTCACGAATCACCAAAGGCAGGCTGCAAAGCCTGCCTTTTTTCTCGTATCCAAATCTCCGGCCATTAGAGCCTCCGATGTTTGAACTTCTTTCGTCCCTCGGCATACTCAGCCACAATTTGCCCGCTCGCCTTTCAGCTTGTATTTGTATGTCAGCAGCCCTTCCATGCCCAACCGGCCCGCGTGCATGCAGCTTGCTGTTGCTGATGCCGATCTCCGCACCCAGCCCATAGCGGAAGCCGTCGGCAAATCGTGTTGACGCGTTGTGAAACACGCTGGCTGCATCCACTTCGTCCAGAAACTGGTCGGCTGCCGCCTGATACGTGGTGATGATGGACTCAGTGTGCCGGGACCCGTATTTATCAATGTGGTCGATGGCTTGCTGCAAATGTCATCCACCACTTTGATCGTGATCTTCAAGTCAGAGTATTCCGTGCTCCAGTCTTCTTCTGTTGCCGGAGTGATGTTCATGTCCGAGCAGAGCTGCACTGTGCGTTCGCAGGCGCGGACCTCCACACTCGCCGCCTGCAACCCGCTCACCAGCTCCGGCAGAAACTTCTCTGCGATTGCCTCATGCACCAGAACTTTCTCAACCGAATTACACGCAGCCGGATATTGCACTTTGGCGTCGATCACTACTTGCTTCGCCATCTTCAGGTCTGCTGCGCGGTCCACATAGATATGGCAAATCCCGCTGCCGTGTCCGAGCACGGGAATCCGGCTGTGCTGAAACACAAAGTTCACGAATTCAGTCGAGCCCCGCGGGACCACCAGATCAATCTCGCGTTCCATCTCCAGAATCTGCATAACCTCGGCGCGCTCCTCCAGCAGGCAAACTGCCTTTGCGAGATCCGCACTATGAGAAGAAAGCGCCTGTCGCCAGATTTCTACCAGCACGCGATTCGTATGTTTTGCCTCCGCGCCGCCTTTCAGGACCAGCCCGTTTCCGGTCTTGATGGCCAATGACCCAACTTGCGGCACAACATCCGGCCGCGACTCAAAGATCACAGCAATCACCCCCAGCGGGCAAGGCACTTTGTACAACGTGAGGCCGTCATCCAATTCTGTGGTCGCAAGAGTTTTGGCAAGCGGGTCTTCAAGGCCAGCCACGTCGCGGACGCGCATCGCCATCTCGCTCACGCCGCGGGCGCTGGTCTTCAGCCGCTTAAGCAGCACCTTGGAGGCAGGCTCCTTACCTGCTGCTGCGTCGAAGATTTCACAATCTCTCTGGTTGGCAGCAAGAATCTCGCCGCTTCTCTCTTCAATCAGATCCGCCGCCTTCCGCAGTATGCGATTGCGCTCTTCGTTTGAAAGCTGCGCCAGAGCGCGTGCTGCCCGGCGTGTCTGCTGCACCTGCGCTCTGAGCGTGGAGGCTGAAACCTCAGTCGTCGCGCCCATCGCGATTCTCCTTTTCACCGAGGATAAGAAAGTTCTCCCTGCGCACCAGTACCCCGCGGGCCGGACCATTTTGCGACGACAACATCCGCAAGAGCTCCTGGCTACCGCACTCGGCCACGCCTCGTCCTATCATCTTGCCCTCAGCGTCAGCTACAGAAATCACCTGCCCACTGGAAAATTCGCCTTTGCAACCCGTCACGCCGGAAATCAGAAGGCTGGCATGGCCATTCAGTACCGCCTTGCCTGCATTCGCATTGATAAAGACACGCCCGCGCTCCGTGGTGGCAAAAGCCAGCCACCTTTTCTTCCCGGCCATGCGCGAACCCGGCAGGAACAGCGTCCCCACATTCTCACCCGCAAATACCTGTTCAAGAATGCCGCGCGTTTGTCCGTTGGCGACGATCACCATTCCACCGGCATGCATCGCGATTTCCGCAGCATCGAGCTTGGCCGTCATGCCGCCCCGTCCAACCGAAGATTTACCCTGTGCGCTGTCGCGAATCTCACGTGAGATAGCAGTTACCAGCGGTACCACGTTGCCCGTGGCACTTCCGTTCTCCGGATCACGCAGCAGGCCGTCCACGTTCGAAAGCAATACCAGCGCATCCGCATCCAGCTTGCTCAACACCAGTGCCGCCAACCGGTCATTATCTCGAAACACCGCGGGCTGCTCCGTCCAGATATTAGTGACGGTGTCATTCTCATTCACCACCGGGACGGCGCCCAGCTTCAACAGCTTTTCAAATGTCTGCCGCAGGATCTTGTAGCGATTGAGGTCAGTAAAATCGTCTTCCGTCACCAGCACCTGCGCGGGAGTCAACTGGTGTGGATGGAATGCCTCTGCCCACGCCTGCATCAGCTTGCATTGTCCCACCGCTGCGCATGCCCGCGTAATGCTTGCGTCGCGCAGCCGGCTACGGTGGACCTGAAGCTCAGCCGCTCCCAGAATCACCGCCCCGGAACTCACCAGCACCACCTGTCGCCCGACTTTCACTAATCCGGCTATTCCGTCCGCAAGGCTGCTGACACGCTGCTGGTCAAATACGGCGTTTGCATCGCAAAGCACTCCGGTGCCCACCTTCACCACCAACCGGCGCGCGCCTTTCAGGAGCGTCGCCCGATCGGGAGCTGCCGGAATTGCCTGTCTGGTCATGCCTGATTCTATCCCCGAATAATTAAAAACCCCGCTGCTCGTGCAGCGGGGAATACGTTTGCTATTGCCCTAAATTGATCACTTAGCCCACAATGCCCGCACATTCCGCTCGACATCCGGTAATGGGGGGCGAACCGTGCCACGGCGGGGCCGTGTGATCTAACTTTCGCCCAATATATCCAACAATTTAGCACCATGCAAGCCGGAAAATAGGCCCTCCTGAGGCCGCTCTTCTGACCGCTTCGACCCATCCTTTGGGTCAAATCAGATCTTGAACTGGCGCGACATTCGCTTTGCACTTATGTTTGTATTTGTCCACATGATCTGACGATTCTGAGGCAATCTCATGACAAACGCATCTTCCACCATCTCTCGCGACCTCAGCCGCTACTACCAGGAACGGGCTGACAAGATTGTTGAACTGGTGCAGCCGCTCTCGCTGGATCAGCTCTGGGACCGTCCGTATCCGTACGGCAACAGCATCGGTCACCTGCTCCTTCATCTCACGGGGAACTTGAACTATTACATTGGAGCTGAGATCGCCGGCACAGGCTACGTGCGTAATCGGCCACTTGAGTTCAGTGATCCAGTCCGCCATCCCCGTGAAGAGCTCCTCAACAATTTCACTGATGCTATTGCCATGGTTCGGGCAACTCTGGCTCGCCAGTCTGAAGCAGACTGGTCTGCGCCGTACACGGCAAAAGGGATGGAACACGCCGGCGACCGCTTTTATGTGTTTCTCACCTGCGCCGCTCACCTTTCACACCACACCGGCCAGATCATCTATTTGTGTAAGCAGCTCAGTCTTAAAAATGGCGGTGTCGCATAGCTCAGGATTTCCTCACAATAGGGTTCCCTGCGCAGCTCTTGAACACGCAAGAAGAGAATTTGTTCAGACTGCGAGTTTCTGCGCCTTCACTGCCGTCTGCACTGCCTGAAGCGAGGTTGGGACGATCGAAGACGCGGGTCCATGAAGGTGCGGGTTGCGGTGGGTAACCAGGTGTTTGCGATGCATCCGATACTGACCTTCATGTTCTGGGACCAGTTGCTCACCTCTGCGGCGCTGATCTCAATTTCATGCGCGGGAGCAAAGGCATCTGCGGCGGTGTCAAAGGTTAATGCGGCTCACAACCGCCCAGTAAGGAGGAGTTCAAGATGCAGATTGCTGCGGTTCTGTTTCAATCAAGCGGAGGCTTTCATTGGAATTTGATAGCCATGTGGGAAAGTATGGAATGGCCTGCACGCTCCATAGCGCTTGTGTTGCTGCTCATGTCGGCTTGGTCCATCGGCGTAATGATTGACCGGTGGCTTGCCTTCAGCGCTGCCCGTAAACAGTCGAGACAATTTGCTCCTGCAGTGGGCGGAGCGTTGCGCGAAGGCAAGCTGGATGAAGCCATTCGGGTAGCTGAGCGAAGTAAAAAAAGCCATTTGGCGCGAGTGGTAACTACGGGCCTGCAGGAATATCAGCTGCATGATTCCTCTCCAGCTACCGTGGAAGAAAAAATCGAAGCCAGCCGCCGCGCGCTGGAGCGGGCCGAAGCGATTGTGCATGCCGAACTGGAACGCGGTCTTGGCGGACTCGCCACAGTCGGTTCAACCGCCCCGTTCGTCGGGCTGCTGGGCACGGTCATTGGGATCATCGATGCATTTTCCAAAATCAACCAGGAACGCGCCACCGGACTGACTGCCGTTTCAGGCGGAATCTCTGAAGCTCTGGTCACCACCGCTCTTGGACTCTTTGTAGCCATCCCCGCGGTGATGATGTTCAACTATTTCACCTCTAAAGTAAAAGCCTTTGACGTGGAGATGGTCAATTCCTCCAGCGAGTTGGTGGACTACTTTCTGAAGAAAAACATCACCGGCCGCCGCTGATTTAGGGGAAGAAGTCCGTGAGCAGACGAGCAAACAACGACGCCGCAAAGATCAACTCCCGGATCAACGTTACGCCCATGGTGGACGTGATGCTGGTTCTGCTGATCATCTTCATGGTGATAACGCCCATGATTCAGGCAGGGAGAGTAAAGCTGGCAACTGCTTCCAATCCGGTGCCAATGCCTGACGTCAATCGCGAAGACGCCCTGGTGGTTGCAGTAATGCATGACGGAACAATTTTTCTGGGCAGCCAGCTGGTCAGCGGCGAAGTGCTCACAAACAAGATAAAAGCCGAATTACCCGCCCACAGTTACAAAACAGTTTACGTGCGGGCTGATGCACGAGTCCGTTACGGGGCGCTGGTGAACGTCGTAGACGATCTTCGATGGGCAGGCACAGATCAGTTGGACTTGCTGACGCAGCAAAGATAACGGCATCCTATTGCCAGTCCACAACTCTGAGCATTGCCGAATACATTGCGCCATTTCACTATCGTGGTCATCCAATCGAAAAGGAGGACAAGCGATGGAACCGAGAATCGATTATCTGAAATCCGCTCGCGGCGTTTATGAAGCCATGCTGGGCCTTGAGAAGTATCTCGAGCAGTGCGGGCTGGAAGAAGGCTTACAGAACTTGCTCAAGCTGCGCGTATCGCAGATCAATGGATGCGCTTACTGCATTGACATGCACTGGAAGGATCTCCGCGCAAACGGTGAAAGCGAGCAGCGTTTATATAGCCTGGACGCATGGGAGGAATCGCCTTACTACACTGATCGGGAGCGCGCAGCCCTGGCCTGGGCAGAGGCTGTGACAAAAATACGTGAGACCCACGCGCCCGATGAAGTCTACGAACAAGTCCGCCAGCACTTCAATGAGAAAGAATTGTCAGACCTCACGCTCGCCATCGCGGCCATTAATTCCTGGAACCGGCTAGCAATTGCAGCAAGAAGCGTACCGGGGAGATACCACCCAGTGAAGAAGCATGAAGTGCAAAAGACCGCCTGACGATTAGCGTAAAGCGTAAACACATAAGCATTCTGCGCCGGCATGCGGCTATGAATTCAGTGGAGAGTTGTAGCAGGTTCGCTGCTGCCGGCCTGGGAGCGAAAACGCAAGAGAACAGGAGGAGTGAAAGAAGCTCCGCTTTTGAGCTCGCCTGTATTGTCATCCACATTGCTCCATCCCACATTGGCTGAAACATAGAACCAGCCATTTGCCAGAACAGCATGCGTGGGATCGCCCATGCGCTTACTGCTTTGTTCAATGATGGACGAAGAAATGATCCTGGTTTGCGCATGGTCCATATCCAGGCGCAGAATGCGGATGGGCTCTGTGCCGTTCTGAATGCCAATAAAAGAATCTTCGTCCAGATAGAGCCCGTCCAGGGCAACGTCGGCGACGTTTTCAGGATGCGGCAAATAACTGACCTTGGCCATTTGCCCCGATGGTGGCAAATCAATGACGGCTACACCCATAGTGTAGTCAGCTACAAACAGCCGGCGACCATCGCGGGCGAGCACCGGCGTTTGCGGCGAGAAAAGTCCGTCAGCAATTTTTTCGAGCGTTGTAGTCTGCAAAGCTCCGCGCAACCGGTAAACCCCTCCGCCAATGCTATCGGTAACGTACACCGTCCCATCTGCCGTGACACACATATCGCCCAACACCGCAGGGCCTTGCGTGGTGGGCGAGAAACTGCGCAGAAGTTTCCCGCTCTTCGGGTCGATTTCCATCAACATGGCTTTGCCTTCGTCTTCCTTCGGAAAACCGCTGAAGCCGGGCATCGCCGATGCGGTGGCCCAGAGAACTTTTCTGGCTGGATCGAATGAGACTGCCAGGACAGGCCACCGCTTAGCCTTTGAGCTAAGCGGCAACTCTTCCATGGAGCATTGAGTTGCACCGGCCTTCGGCAGAGTGACGCGATAAAGCGTGTGATGGCGGACACTGGAAACGATGAAAGCGCCGGATGAGTTCAGGTAAGTGATGTCCTCAGGCATGGTATCGGCTTGCGGCAGTGAGCAGACGAGTTCAGTGTTCATAACAGGTTTGCTGCTCTCTTTCATCTTGGCTGCAAGCCTCTGTCCCGCAGGTTCGGCCAGCAATTCTTTTAAGTCATTGTCTTTTTCAACGTCGTAGCTCAAACCCGTAGCTGCGAACTTCTGCAGCCACTCCAATGCCTGCGCGATATGCCCAAGATGCAATTCTACGGAAGCGGTTATGAGCATGTAGCGAGGCGTTGCCGCCGGCAGTTCGCGCCCGATTTTTTCCAGCACTTCGCGAGCACCCTGCCAATCTTTCTGTTTGGCCCACTCTCGCAGTTCCTTCGTCAGTTCCTGATAATGTGCGCGATCGATTGCTGCTGCCGGAGTATGTAAGAACAATAGCAGCGGCAATAGCGCTAAAGCCACAAAACAGGAGCGGCAATATCGGTGCTTCATCAATGTGTTGGACATGCGACGGCAGCGATTGTGAGCAGATTCAGTTTCAGGAGGCAACTATTCGCTTAGGGGAGACAAATTTGAGCTGCTCTGGCTGGCAGCGACATAATGGATCCATGCCGGAACCCATGAAACCGCAAATCCTGGTGAGCGGCCTCATCTTCGTGGAATCAGCGCGCAGGCATCAGGAACGATTTTGGTTTTCAGACTGGGGAACGCAGCAGATCATCGCGATAGATGTCGAGGGCCAAAAACAGGTAGCGGTCCGTATGGGCGTTAAAGATGAGAAGGGAAATGACGCGCGCGGTCCGCTTTGTTTTGATTTCCTGCCCGACGGGCGGCTGCTGATTGTCGCCGGACGCGAAGGGCGGCTGCAAATCCAGCAGAAGGACGGCACCCTTGCGACCTACGCCGATCTGACGTCGCTTTCTCGTTTTCCCTGGAATGACGTTGTTGTGGACTCACGCGGCAACACCTACATCGGAAACACCGGCTTCGATTTTCCCGGCGGCGAGTTTGCTCCCGGCATCATTGCTCTTGTGAGTCGCGGTGGTTCGGTACGCAAAATAGCCGAAGGGCTGGCGTTCCCAAACGGTATGGCGGTAACTCCCGATAATTCCACCCTGATTGTTGCGGAATCGTATGGTCAGAAGCTCACCGCGTTCAGCATCGCGAAAGATGGCAGCCTATACAATCGCCGTGTCTGGGCCACTTGTGAAGGCTATCCGGATGGCATCTGCCTTGATCGTGAAAATGCAGTCTGGTATGCCGACGTGCCGAATAAACGGTGCGTTCGCGTCCGCGAAGGCGGCGAGGTGCTGGATACCATCACTCTTGATCGAGGCTGTTTCTCGTGCGCACTCGGAGGCGCTGACGGGAAAACGCTGTTGGTATTAACGGCCGAATGGCATGGCGCACGAAAAATGTTTGAAGGTCCACCTACAGGCCAGGCAGTGGCGATGAGAATTTCAGAGTGAGCACAAAAAGATTCGCGACATCGCGGCTCTCTTTAAAGCTAAGCGAACTCTGTAACAGTGTGTTAAGAATTGCTCCGGGATCTCTTGCACAATTACCATGTGGTGTCCGGAGGCGCCATGTTCACTCCACAGCCCATTGGGTTCGTCAGCAGCCCGTATCAAGAACCCGGCGAAGTCCCTCGTGGTCTGGGTGCAAAACACGAAGCGGACGGCATGCTGAGGGTCCTGCCGCAGTTTGAAACTGGACTCAAGGATATTGAAGGCTTCTCTCATCTGATTGTGCTTTGGGAGTTTGACCACTCGCAGGGATTTCAATTGCTGGGCACACCGCCCTCTGACAATCGTGCGCACGGTGTGTTTGCCACGCGCTCTCCGTACCGGCCCAACCCTATTGGTATGACCACGGTCGAGCTGCTCCGCCGCGAAGGTGCAACTCTTCACGTTCGCGGCGTGGACATGCTGGACGGAACACCCATCCTCGATATCAAGCCGTACTTGTCCAGCATTCCGCAGGAGAAGTTGCGCCGGGGCTGGCTGGCCGAAGCGGAGGCAAGAAAATGAACAAGCAGCCTTGGACATTACAGATCATCCGGAACCACCAGCGTGGCGCTGAAACCAGTTACACCCTCAAGCGGCTTCCTGTCGATCAGGCAGGCGCGGATGGTGGTACGGTGCATCATGCCTCGCCCCAATCATGGGGACGGCTCAGGAGCGTGCTTGAGCAGGTGAGAGCGGCCGACCAGAACAAGCTGGCAGCAATCAAGAAGGAACTGGACGCAGGGGGCAGTGTTGAGCTGCAGAATGTCGGGTTGAACAGCCTGGAACTGCGGCTGCTTGGATTCACGGATGTGTGACGTAACGTTAAGGCAGGCAAACTGCCCAACGCTTACCGCAGAAGCACAGTAGGGTCAAAAAATGATGTGCTCTTCCGAAACGAAATAGGCGACCTTGCTGTGATCGATGAAGTTCTGTTCGTCCGCGGTTGATGCCTGCCATTCCTGCGATCTTCGGGCGGCGAGCAATGCTTCAACATTGTCAAACCAGAGTTCCACCATGCCATCAAAATCTCCGGCGCTTATGTCGCCTGGAAAAGACAGGCGGCGGCTTTGTACAAACCGTCGTACGCCTGGGATCCGCGCCCCGATGGGTGCATGAACGTTCTTCCAGTAATCAAAAAACTCCTGATCACTTAACTCAGCTTTTTTCTTGAAGCAATAGACGAGCTTGATCATAGCAACAAACGAGACTGTACAGCTCGATTGCAGGCACAAGCCAGCCTTGGCTCGTGGCCGATATCTCCTGGTTGAGAAATCTCACCTTAAATCCCGAGAGAGAAGAACCCGGAATGCGGGGTGCATATTCCGGGTTCCGGGTGACGGTGAGAAGGTTACGCAGGTCAGGCAGTATGCGGTTGCTGTTCTTTCACAACGTTTTCTGCCTGGGGCCCTTTCTGGCCTTGCACGATTTCAAATTCAACGTCATCGCCCTCTTGCAGGCTTTTGTAGCCGTCAGACTGGATGGCGCTATAGTGGACGAACACATCGGGGCCGTCTTCCCGACCAATGAAGCCGAAACCCTTTGCGTTATTGAACCATTTAACTTTACCTTTAATTCGAGACACGTTCTTACTCCGAGCGTCCTGGGACACTGCCGCTTTAGCGGTCTCTAGCCCGGACCGTTATTTTAAAAAATTGGGTGTTGCCACTGCTTAAGGACGGACGCAGGACACCGGAGGTTAACCTTCTCCCCGGTCTTACGTCATTTACCCGCTACTTTGGCTTTGATAATATTTTCCTCCGCCAGCAGGCCGGTGTCAATTACTTAATACATTCTAATATTTCTTTTTCATAGACCTGTTCACGTCTAAGAGCTATTGGTTTTAGCTATGAAAGCAAAAGACTTACTTGCGCGAGAGCTTCTTTTCCAGCCAGAGTAGCGGAGCGATGGTTTTAGCATCCATGATCTTGCCTGACATCACCATTTGGACCGCCTGCTTGATGGAAAAAAATCGGACTGCGATACGTTCATCTTCTTCCGGTTGTGACCGGCCTTTTTTCAACCCACTTGCTAAAAAGACATGCATGCTTTCAGTGAGAAAGCCTGGACTAACAAAAAAATAAAGCACTTTTTGCCATTTGGCAGCGGAATAGCCAGTCTCTTCCACCAGCTCGCGCTTGGCTGCGGAAAGATTCTCCTCTCCGGAATCAATGCTCCCTGCCGGCAATTCCCAGAGCCTGTCTCCTGCCGCATGCCGGTACTGCCTCTCCAAAAGAACTCGTGGTGTTTTGCCGGAATCATCAACCGCCAGAATGACAATGGAGCCGGGATGTTGCACGATATCGCGCCGCACCTGCACCCCATCCGGTTCCTGCACCTGTTGCGAAACTACGCTGAAGACGGGACCCCGAAAGACGGTTTTCGAGGAAAGAACGCGAACCGAGCTTTTCTTACGGGTTTTGGGCATGGAGATAGTCTAAAGGATTGGTAATTGAGTAATTTGGTGATTGGGGAAATTGAAACTCGTCATTCTGTTATCCTCGCCCGAATGGCCGCGGAGCCCAAAACCATTACGCTCATAGGCGCAGGCAATCTGGCGCAGGCACTGGGCCCTGCGCTCAAGGCTGCAGGTTACCGCATTGATGTTATTGCAGGTCGCAGCAGACCGGAATCGCAAGGACGTGCAAGATTGCTTGCCAGGCGACTGGGTGCGAAGTGGTGCAGCCTTGACCAAGTTAAGCCCACGTCGGATATTGTTTGGCTGCTGCATACGGATGACGCGTTGGCCGCCACAGCCCAAACACTGGCGCGATCAGGCGGCTGGCGAGGCAAGGTGGTCTTGCATTCAAGCGGCGCGTTATCGAGTGATGTTCTAAACCCGCTGAAGCAGGAGGGCGCGCACACTGCGTCACTTCACCCCATGATGACCTTTGTTCCCGGAACTGCGCCGGACATGAGCAAAGTGCCTTTCGCTGTAGAAGGTGACCGTCCGGCGGTTGCGGCGGCGAAGCAGATTGTCCGCCGGCTGGGCGCGGAAGTCTTCCCGATCAGGAAGTCAGCCAAGGTGCTCTATCACGCGCTGGGATCGTTTTCTTCGCCGCTGGTTGTAGCCACTCTGGCAGCGGCTGAACGCGTTGGCCGGGGCGCCGGATTAACTCTGCCCCAAACCCGCAAAATCATGGCCGCTATTCTGGAACAAACGTTCAAGAACTATCTGGAACGAGGACCAGCCGCGGCTTTCAGCGGACCGATTAAACGCGGTGACGTCGAGACGGTGCGTCGCCATTTGCGCGAACTCAAACGGATCCCGGAAGCGCGCGATGTTTATCGCGCATTGGCCAAATCGGCGCTGCGAGACCTACCCGGCGCCCACAAAGACGAACTTCGCCGACTAATAAAGCGGTAAACGGCAGAAGGGCAGAGACACTCTTCTGCCCTTCCGACTGGCTTGTTTACGCAGCCACTGCCTTGCGGTATGCAACTGCAACTGCCGCAGTGTCAGTAAACTCCTGGAAGCGGGTAATCTGTCCGTTCTGAATGGTAAAGAGGTGGGCCCAATCACTGTCAAACTGCTGGCGAGTCCCCTTCACCCGGAATGAGTAGCGGCCCAGAACCACAACTTTATCGCCTTGGGCGATGAACTGCTGCGGCTCAAAGGAGATGACTTCCTGACTCTCCTCCAGCGTGCGAAAGAAATCAGTCACGCCATCGCGCCCCTGCCGCGTTCCGGAAACCGCGACACCAGGGACTTCCGGAAGAACCCATTCCACATTGTCAGAAACAAGTTTCAGCAACGAAGGGATGTTGCCGGCTCTGTAATTTTCGTACGCTTGCTTTGCGATCTTGACGTTATCTTGAGGGTTCATGGCTCCTCCTCCGGTGAACTGTGGTATCACATCCTAGGGTACGAAACTAGAGCTTGAACGGATTTATTGAGAGCTGGCCAGAAGCACAGCTTTTGCGTTGGTAACTTGCTCCCGATCCAGTGAGTTGAGTTCTGGCGGCGCGAATTCTGATCAGCGTTCCGTGAACAGATGCCCCAGCTTTTCCTTTTTGGTATTCAGGTATCGCTCAGATGCGGCGTGGGCTTCCACCTCAGCCGGTACGCGCTCAGTCACCTTCACGCCCGCCGACTCCAAAGCTGCCACTTTTTGTGGATTGTTGGACAGCAGCCGGACCGCTTTTACTTTGAGTGCTTTGAGAATTTCCGCGGGGAGTTGAAATTCCCGGTGATCGGCCTTAAAGCCCAGTTGTTCGTTCGCCTGCACGGTATCGAGTCCCTGGTCCTGTAACTCATACGCCTTCAGCTTGGGCATGAGCCCGATCCCGCGACCTTCCTGCTGCTCATAGATAAGGATGCCGGCGCCGGACTGGGCAATCATGGCGAGCGCCATCTCAAGCTGCTGGCGGCAATCGCAGCGCAGTGAGCCGAAGACGTCACCGGTGAGGCACTGGGAATGAATGCGCACCAGCGGCGGCGAAGAATGAATGTCGCCCATGACCAGGGCAACTGCTTCTTCCTTACGACGGTCGTCGTCTCCATTCTGGCCTTCAAAACCCATGATGCGGAAATGGCCCCAGCGCGTGGGGAAATCGGCTTCTGCGAGCTTGTGGACTGCGGGTTCGGTACTCACTGTTTCAATTATAGACAAAGCAGCTCACTACCCAACTCGTGCTAACATTTTCGTATGCTGCTTGATACCACTCCTGACATAGAGGCTCGGCAGGTAGAAGTCTGGCGCAGAATTGGCGGCGAGGAACGGGTTCGTCTGGGCTTTGAGATGAGCCAGATGGTCCGAAACCTCACCAAGGCCCGTATTCGAAAAGAGCACCCGGACTGGTCGGAGCAACAAGTTGCGAGAGAAGCAGTGCGTTGTGCTTTCTTTCCCAAGGATCTGCCAGCCTGGCTGCGATGATCCCGTCTGATGTTTTCCGCGAAATTACCGAGCTCCTCGAAAAGGCCGGGATCCCTTATATGTTAACCGGGTCTTGGGCGAGTAACTATCACGGAGCCCCTAGATCCACCGCAGATATTGATTTTGTAATCTCAGCGACTCCTTTTCAGATACAAGCGTTTTTGAAGCTCGTCCCCTCATCAGAATATTATTTTGACATCCCAACTGCGCTCGAAGCCGCTCAAAAACGCTCGATGTTTAATGTGATCAGCGACAAGACGGGATGGAAAATTGATCTCATCTTTCACAAACCTGGTCCTTTCAATGACGAAAAGCTCAGACGACGCAAGAAAGTCGAACTGGAAGGTATTCCCGTTTTCGTTGCAACTGCTGAAGACGTTATTTTGTCCAAGCTAGAATGGGCAAAAATGGGTGAATCGCTGCGACAGATTGAAGACGCTGCCGGCATCCTGAAAGTGCAGGGCAAGGACCTAGATCTCAACTACCTTGAAAATTGGGTCGACAAACTGGGACTGAACAACCAGTGGGCAAGTGCACGCAAAGCGGCTGCAATTTCTAATCAACAATGAGCGCTGGGACCGGCTCCAGCCTTGACATCCGCGCAATCTGAGAATCCTGTCTCGCAACGGGCGATATATACTTTAGGGTTTGATTTTCCAGCCAGGAGACACTCGTATGGCCTCGCCCGCAGTTGGATTTGCACAACAGAACCAGCAACGATTTCTTGGAGAACTCAAAGACCTGCTCCGCATTCCTAGTGTGAGCACAGCGCCTGAGCACAAGGACGATGTCCGGCGCGCCGCCGAATTTGTGGCGAGCGACCTGCGTCGCATTGGCATGGAAAATGTGGAGGTGATTCCGACGAATGGCCATCCGCTGATCTATGCTGACTGGCTGCACGCGCTGGGCAAGCCGACCGTGTTGTGCTACGCGCACTATGATGTCCAGCCGGCGGAGCCGCTGAACGAGTGGATCTCGCCGCCGTTTGAGCCCACGGAGCGCAACCAGAATATCTATGCACGCGGCGCGGTGGACGATAAAGGCCAGTTGTGGATGGAGATTAAAGCCATTGAGGCGCTCATGCAGGGCCACGGCGGCAAACTGCCGCTCAACGTGAAGTTCCTCATTGAGGGCGAGGAGGAAGTAGGCGGCGAATCGATTGCGGCGTACGTCCGCAAAGAGAAAAGTAAATTGAAGGCTGATTTTGCGCTGGTATGTGATACGGAGCTATTTGCGCCCAATCTGCCGACGCTGTGCGTCGGACTGCGCGGGCTGGTGTACACGGAGATTGAGGCACAAGGCGCCAAGACAGACCTGCATTCCGGCATGTATGGCGGCGCGGCGCCGAATCCGCTGTTCGCGCTGGTGGAAATTATCAGCAAACTAAAAGATTCGAAGGGCAGGATCCTGATTCCCGGCTTTTACAGCAAGGTAAAAGCGCCGACCAGTGCAGAGCTCAAGGCGTGGAAGAAGCTGCCATTCAAAGAAGAGCACTATCGCAAGACGGAAGTTGGATCAAAGGTGCTGACGGGAGAGCCGGGCTACTCAGTGCTTTATCGCACATGGGCGCGTCCTACGCTGGAAGTCCACGGTATGCCCGGAGGCTTTGTGGCGGCTGGCGCGAAAACCGTGATTCCCGCGCGGGCTTCGGCCAAGGTTTCCATGCGGCTGGTGCCGAACCAGGACCCGGATGACATCCTCAAGCGCTACACCAAATACGTGAAAAGGCTGGCTCCCAAAGGAATTGAGGTCAAGATCAAGTGCTACAGCAAAGGACCGGCCTGCGTGGTGAGCACGGATAATCGCTACATCCAGGCGGCCACAGAAGCTTTGCACGACGTGTTTAAGAAGGACACGGTGTTCATTCGCTCCGGCGGATCGATTCCAATCGTCACGGATTTCCAGGATGTGCTCAAGCTGCCCAGCGTAATGATGGGCTTTGGGCTGCCGGATGATAACCTGCACGCTCCGAACGAGAAGTTTCACATTCCGAACTTCTATCGCGGAATTGAATCGATCATCCGTTTCTTTGAGAAGTTGGGCAAATAGGGGAATCGCCGGCATCGCGCGTAATCGCAGCGTGATCGCCGTGATCGGGAAACGAATTTCATCGGCAGTCAGGAATAGGAATAGATCGGTCGCAACAGTACGTTCATCAGGAGACTGAGTGAGCGCAACATTAACGGATCAGCAGGACTGGCAAAAAGCGATTGAGGAACAGGGGTTCGCGATTGTGCCCTCAGTACTGAGCACGCGCGAACTCATTCCCATTCTGGTCTCCCTGGCTGATCTGGAGCCGCCGCGAGGCCGGGCCGGCATCCGTCACGTGCTCAATCATCCCACGGTAAAAGTTGTGGCCCAGAATCCACGGTTATTGGAGATGGCACAGGCCGTCCTTGGGAGCGCCGCGTTTCCCTTCCGCGCAACACTGTTTGATAAGACGCCAGAGGGTAATCGGCTTCTTGGCTGGCACCAAGACGTAGCGTTGCCTTTGCAAAATAAGGTCGAGGCTGCGGATTGGGGACCATGGTCAGAAGAGGACGGCGTGATCTACGCACATGCTTCGGCGTCGGCGTTGGAGCATGTGCTGGCGCTACGGCTGCATCTGGATGACGTCACGGAAGACGGCGGGCCGCTGCGTATACTCCCCGGCACGCATGGACTTGGGATCCTCAAACCAGAAGAGCTAGAACGGCATTCTACCTACGAGCATCCGGTGGACTGCATTGGCGCAAGAGGGGCCGTGGTGGCCATGCGCCCTCTCGTGATCCATGCTTCTTCGAAATCGCGCTCTCAGTCGCCCCGACGGGTATTGCACATTGAGTATGCGGCGAATCGGGAGTTGGAAAACGGACTGCGGCTAGCCGAAGCGTAACGTACGCCGTTCGAACACCCAGTATTCCTCTAGGCCACACCCTTAAATTTCCTCAAATTTAGCGCTTCCAGGCTTGCCTCTGTGCACCAAAAGCGCTACAGTTTCTTAAGCTCTCGCGTATTCTTCCGATCCCCATCTCACCGGCACAGGCATATTTCGCGCAAAGGTTGCACACGCGGTGCGACATGCTGTGGGTCAGCCCTCTTATCCACAAGATATTGGGGCAATTACTCTTGACCCCCGATAATTCTCTGGGTACAGTAGCTGGAACGCGGGTTTGTTCTTCCAGCCGATGACACCCGAAGCCGCACGCGCTACCTTTGCCGATGTTTGGCCTCCTGAAGGAGTGGGAAGTTGCTCAAGCTGAAGAAAGTACAAATCCTCGGGTTTAAGTCTTTTTGTGATCGCACAGAGCTGAAATTTCCGGGCGAAGGCATCGCTGCGGTGGTTGGACCCAACGGGTGCGGGAAATCCAACATCTCTGACGCTATTTCCTGGGTGTTGGGCGAACAGTCTGCCAAGAGCCTGCGCGGCGTGCACATGGCCGACGTGATCTTTGCCGGCACCCGCGACCGCAAACCTACAGGAATGGCAGAAGTCTCGCTCACGCTGGTAGATCCGCAGGAGTATGAAGGTCGAATCAGCCGCGAGCCGGAAATCGACGTTCAAAATGAGCTAGAAGAAGACGATTGGGATGAGGCGGGGGTTCGCACGGCGGCGGCTGAGGCTACAGAAGCCCATCTAGTGGAGGTGCAGCCGGGGCCTCTGGACGGTGCTGAACCAGATGGCGAGCAGGCCGAAGCGACGGCAAACTCTGACATAACATCGGCCGATGTGCCTGCTGAGGACGCCGATCCTGAAGCGCAGGCGGAAGTTGAATCCAGCGCCGCTGAAGCTGCGAACACGGTTGAAAACGCTGGAGCTGTTGCCAGCATGGCCGAACCAGATGCACAGGCTTCCGTTGCTGCGCCGAACACGGTTGTGCTCAAGATTCGCCGCCGCAAGTTCAAGCCGATGCAGTTTGCAAAAGGCGAAATTGTGGTTACTCGCCGTCTTTTCCGCACCGGCGAGAGCGAATATCTGCTCAACGGCAAGCTTTGCCGCCTGCGCGATATCCAGGACATCTTTATGGGCACCGGGCTCGGACCGGAGTCCTACGCCATCATCGAGCAGGGCCGCATCGGCCAGATCCTGAGCAGCAAGCCGCATGACCGGCGAGCCATCATTGAAGAAGCGGCCGGCATTACTAAGTTCAAGACCAAAAAACGCCTGGCCGAAGCCCGGCTGGAGCAGGCGAGGCTAAACCTGGCTCGCATCAATGACATTTTTGAAGAAGTCACGCGGCAGATGAACTCGCTGAAGCGGCAGGCGGCCAAGGCGGAACGCTACGCGCGGCTGCGAGACGAGATGCGGGAAAAACTCCGCGTGGTGCTGGCCAGCAAGTTCGCACAGATGGGGCACGAAGAAGAGTCACTACAGGGCGGGCTGGCGGCGATCGCCGAGGAAATTCAGAGCCGCAATGAAACCGTCAGCGTGCATGAAGCGGAGCAGTCGGAACGCACGCAGCGCGGCTATGCTATTGAGAACGAAATAGCTCGAAACAGCCAGTCACTCAATGCCCTTGCGCTTGAGACGGAGCGGGCTAGCGGGCGCCGGGCGGCGAATGAAGAACGATGCGCCGAACTGGAAGCGCGCACGGCAGCGGCTGAAGCCGAACTGGAGCGCGCACGGACGCAGTTGATCTCCCTGGTGGCAGAACTGGAGACAAACCGGCAGTTTGCCGAGTCGGCGGCCGCCGAGGTCACGGCTGCCCAGCATGAATGGCACTCGCGCCAGCGGGAAGCGCAGACAGCTTCCACTTCCCTGGCTGACGTGGAGCGCCAGCAGGAAGCGCGTCGACAGAATGTGCTGGAGGTGATGTCATCCGCTGCGCAGATGCGCAACCAGATTATCCAGGCGGAAGAACACATGATGGCCATGGACCGCGAAGCCGCGCGTTTGGAGCGCGAGATGGCTGCGGCGCGAGTGGATATGGAAGGATTCGGCGGCAAGCGCGGCCAGATCGCCTTTGAATTTGAGTCCATCAGCCAGACGGTGAATGCGCTGGGTGTTCGCATCAATGAGACCCGCAACCACATTGAAGGCAAGCGCAAAGAAGAAGAGGAATCCAAACGGCACCTCGACACCTTGCGGGCCGAATATGCCACAGCGCTGGGCAAGAAGAACTCGTTGGAAGCGGTAATCAATGAACACGGCTATTCGACGGAGTCCGTGAAACGGCTGTTCCAGTCAAGTGCGGTAGGCCAGGGATTTATCCCGGCCGGCGTGCTGGCGGACTTTTTGGAAGTAGAGACACGCTATGAGAGCGTGGTGGAAGAGTTTCTGCGCGACGAGTTGAACTATGTCGTCGTGAAGTCATGGGATTCCGCCAATGAAGGCATGCGACTGCTGCAGACGAACGTGGATGGCCGGGCTACGTTCCTGGTCCACCCGGAAGACGCGCAGGCCAAGTTTTCATTTGCGATCAATGAGAACCGGCAACACGCACCGGCACCCGCACCGATTGTGCGGCTCAAGGATTGCATCCGCGTGCTGGACGGCTTCGGACGTTCCCTGGAAGTGATTTTGCCCAAGCTGCGCGACGGATATATTGCTCCCGATTCTGAGGTTGCACGAGGTCTGGCCCTGAGCAATCCTGACGCGTATTTCCTTTCCTCCAATGGCGAGGTGTTCCACAACGTGACCGTCACGGGAGGGAAGCAGCGTAAAGAGGGACCGCTTTCACTCAAGCGCGAGTTGCGGGATGTGGCAAAGTTGTGCTCGGACCTGGAAGCTGCCATCCAAAATGAACAGCAGAAGATCCAGACGCTGGGCAGAGAGCTCAAAGAGCTGACCGCGCTGTTGGGAAATCTGGAAGACGAGCGGCGCGAAGGTGAAAAGCAGGCGCTCACCTCCGGACACGCGCTCAAACAACTGGAAACAGAGCTGGCGCGGACCGAGCAGCGGCTGAACACTTACAGTCTGGAATTTGAACGCACGCGTTCCGAACGCAGCCAGAAAGAATCGGCTGTCGCCGAAAAGCGGGATGCGGCGGAAGCGCTGGAGCAGAAGCGCCAGTCGCTTGAAGATGAAAGCAAATCCGTGCAGGAGCAGCTTGCGGCCATGAAGACGGCCCGCGACGGGGCGACTCAGTCTGCGTCCGAGGCCGCGGCGCGACTCGCCGGCCTGGAAGAACGACGCCGGTCGGCTGCGGCAGCTTTGGAGAGAATTGAGACCCTTTCGACTGAAGCGTCACGCCAGGTGCAGTCGCTGGAGTCGCAGATTCGGTCGGCTGCGGCAGAAAAGCAGCAGCGCGAAAGCGAAAACATCCAGATCGCCGCACGGCTGGAGGCACTGGCGGCAGAGAAGACAGCGGCTGAAGCTACGGGAGTTCAGTTGCAGCACGAATCAGAGCAGGTACGCGCTCGGATTGCCGAGATTGAATCAGAGCTTAAGGCGGCGCGGCAGGAACTGGACGCCGCCCGCGAACGCAAGAGTGAACTGGCTGCACAATTGGCCAAGCTGCAGTCTGACCTGGCCCACATGGGCGAGACCAGCCTGAACGAGTTGGGCATTACAGCCAACGATCTGCGCGCGAATGTCGATATCCCCAGAGTGGAAGGCGAGCAACTGCTGGCGGAAGAGACCACCTATCGCGAGATGAGGACCAAGCTGGAGAACATGGGGCCGGTGAATATGATGGCGCTGGAGGAGTTCAAAGAAACTGAGCAGCGCCACGAATTCCTTTCCACGCAGCGCAAGGACCTGCTGGATTCCATTGAGAACACGACGGCGACGATCAAAGAGATCGACGAGTTCTCACGGCAGAAGTTCCAGGAAGCATTCGAAAAGATCAATGAGAATTTCCAGTTCACCTTCCGCAAGCTGTTCGGCGGTGGACAGGCATACATGCGGCTCACCGACGAATTGAACACGTCAGAAAGCGGGATTGACGTGGTGGCATCGCCTCCGGGCAAAAAGCTGCAGAATGTGCTGCTTCTCTCCGGTGGAGAGAAGGCACTCACAGCGCTGTCGCTGCTGGTGGGCATCTTCCAGTACCAGCCGAGCCCGTTCTGCATCCTGGACGAAGTGGACGCGCCGCTGGACGAAGCCAATGTGGGCCGTTTTACGGAACTGGTAAAGGAGATGTCCTCGCAGACGCAATTCATCGTCATCACTCACAGCAAGAAAACCATGGCTGTGTCTCCGGTGATGTATGGCGTGACCATGCAGGAGCCCGGCGTCTCAAAAATTGTCTCCGTCAAGTTCGGACAGGAAGGAAATATGACTCGGGCGACGGCGTGACAGGTGGAGTTCGTAGAATCTTGTGGTCTGCCGTCATTGGCGCGGCCATCGAAGCCCCGCTCGCAATTGGCCTGATCAATTCGCGGCACGGCATAGACAATGCTTACAGCCGCAGCGATGGTATGCCTGACTGCACATTTGCCGGCGGTTCTATTACTAGGCGGAGTCGTACGGCTGATTTCCAGCGCAAGCGATCCCGCATGGCCGCAAGCGCTTGCTTTTTTCACTCAAGGGTTCATTTTTTCAATGGCCACGTGGATGGTTTGGACTGTCAGAGAAAAAATTAAATCGCGTTAGGGTGAGGAGCTCTGGTTCTCTATCCTCGCACGTTTCTAGAATTCCGCGTCCCGAGGTTTGCAAGTTGAATCATCTGCGGCAGCCCCGCGGGAGAGAATCCGGGATCGTCGTAAAAAATATTTTTTGAGCGACAGTTAATCTTTCAGTCACGGGTACTACAACTTGGGACGAAAATCAATGCTGTGGAATCCGCTCTCCATGCGGGTTTCACGGCTTTCGGCTTTTCTGAGAGTTTTTGTCGTGAACTGCTGCAATTTTTTGCTGTTGACTGCGCGTTCAAGTGGTTGACAAAAAAAGTTGAGCGGCTAGAATAACGCCTCGCCCATCTAATTTAGTCATGAGCCCAACGACATTAAATCGAATTCTCCTCCAAACTGATTTTCCCGATCTCAATTTGTACGCCCGCGGCAAGGTACGCGACCTGTACGCCCTGGACGGACAGCTTTTGTTTGTTGCCACAGACAGAATTTCTGCTTTTGATTACGTGCTGGGCACCGGCATCCCGGAAAAAGGCCGCGTGCTGACACAGCTCTCACTGTTCTGGTTTGATTTTCTCAAGAACATTGTGCAAAACCATCTCATTACTGCAAACGTGGACGAGTATCCGGCGCCTCTCAGGAAGCACGCCGACGCACTCCGCGGACGTTCCATGCTGGTCAAGAAAGCGCAGATGATCGACATCGAATGCGTGGCCCGCGGGTATCTCTCCGGCTCAGGCTGGAAGGAATACCAGAAGACCGGAGCGGTTTGCGGCATCAAGTTGCCTTCCGGCCTGAAAGAATCCGACAAGCTGCCGGAGCCAATCTTTACACCCGCGACCAAAGCGGTAACGGGACACGACGAGAACATCCCGTTTGAAGAGATGGTAAAGCATACCGGGCGCGAACTGGCGGAGCAGCTCCGCGATTTGACGCTGAAAATTTATTCAACCGCAGCCGACTATGCGTCTGGAAAAGGCATCATTATTGCCGATACCAAATTTGAATTCGGGCAGACGGCGGAGGGAATTATTCTGGCCGACGAAGTGTTGACGCCCGACTCCTCGCGTTTCTGGCCCGCGGACAAATACCAGCCGGGCCATACGCAGGAATCGTTCGACAAGCAGTTTGTACGCGATTATCTGGAAGAGATTAAGTGGAACAAGCAGCCTCCTGCGCCGTCTTTGCCTGACGATGTAGCGCGCAAGACCAGCGAGAAATACATTCAGGCATATAAGACTGTGGCCGGGCGCGAACTGCCGGCAGGCTGATCCGCAGGGACGTGAATGAACGCTTTGGACTGGCTGATTCTGCTGATCATGATGTGTTCAGCGTTGCTGGCGGCGGCCCAGGGGTTCTTTTTTGAAGTGATTTCGCTGGCCGGGGCCGTGTTGGGCTACCTGCTGGCAGCGTGGGGATACAAGCGGCTGGCGCCGTGGTTTCTGGATTACGTGAAATCGGCGCCTTTCGCGGATCTTGCAGGTTTCCTGACCATCTTTTTGTCGGTGGTCATTCTGGCGGGAGTGATTGCCAGGCTGGCGCGTTGGATCATCCGGGAAGTGGGATTGCGCTGGGTGGACCGGGCGCTGGGAGCGGCCTTTGGTTTTTTGCGCGGCATGCTGATTGTGACCGCAGGGCTGCTGGCGATCACGGCATTTGCGCCCGATTCGCAGGAACTCGCGGGATCACAACTGGCGCCGTATTTTCAGGTGGCAGGAAGCGGATTCAGCTGGCTTGCACCATCAGAAATCCGCCAGCAATTCCGCGATGGAATGAAGAAGCTGCGTGGCAAGGCTGAACCGGGAATCAAGAAATAATTTTTAAATCAAGCTCATGGGCGACAACCTGGAAAGTGAGGAACTCGTGAAGGACCAGCTCGAAGCACTTGTGGCGCAGATGTATACCAGCGGCATTCTCTATTCAGAAGCTGTCCGCGAGTTCAAAAAGCGTTTCATCATGAACGTGCTGCAGCAGAACAAAGGGAACCAGTGCAAAGCTGCGCGCGAGCTGGGTATGCACAGGAACACGTTGAGCCGGACCATCGCTGAACTCAAACTGGATGTGCGCCAGTTTCGCGAAGGGGGGCGGCGTCCGGTGCGCAGTGAAAAGCCTCTCACGCTGGAAAAAAAGGCGGTCCGATAAACAGCGGCAGCTCTTGCCGTTGCTGATGAATCCAACCGGGAATGAGTCCGGTCCCGACCGAACACGCCAACTCACGTCTTTCTGGAAATTCCAACATGCCTGAATGTTCTCCGCAGCAGCGGGCCTATGTGCGACCGGGCTTTGCTTGGGAGTCTGCTGCAGCCTACCTGTTTGACATTGATGGAACGCTGCTGAACAGCCGCGACGCCGTCCATTACTTTGCTTTCCGCAATGCCATGCGCGAGGTGCTGGGCATTGAAGCCAGCATTGAAGGAGTGCATGTTCACGGGAATACCGATCCCGGAATTTTGCGGGCGGTGCTGCGGCGTGAGGGAATGAATGACGCAGCCATCAATGCCGCGTTGCCAGAAATTGTGGAACGGATGTGCGCTGAAGTGGGACGCAACCGAGAGCAATTGGACCCGGAATTGTGCCCGACCATCCCGGATTTACTTCGGCATCTTCGCAATGGAGGCAAAGCGCTGGGTGTAGTCTCCGGCAATCTGGAACCAATTGGCTGGTTAAAGCTGGAAAAGGCAGGACTCAAGCCGCTGTTTTCTTTTGCTTCGTTCTCCCATCCGCGGGAGCACCGGGCGGATATTTTTCGTCATGGAATCGAACAGGCACGAGAGATCGTTGGCAAAGAGGGCTCCGTGTTCATTGTGGGTGATACGCCATCTGATATTCGAGCCGCGAGAGAGACCGAAGCGGGCGTGATTGCGCTGGCAACCGGTATTTATAAATTCCCTGAGCTGCTGGCATGCGAACCTGATGCATGTTTTGCGTGCGCGACGGATTTGCTGGAAAACAAGACCCAGAACCTTTGAAACGCAGAGGAACAGAGGCAACGGAGGAAAGTTAGATTGATGCTGTTACCAGACACAGCATGGCAGAATGTAGGCTCCCTTAACACGCTCAGAATAAAGGGTCTGGAAGCGCGCAGTGCCTGGCAGTGTGTGGAGGATGCGAAGACTGGGAACAAAACTCCGACACACCGTAAAAGACTGTAGGGTTCCCTCCCTGCGCTCGGATTAAAAAAGAAATGCCCGAACTTCCCGACATCACCGTCTACATTGAAGCGCTGGAGCAGCGAGTGCTGGGACATGTGCTGGAGCGGATTCAGATTGCCGGTCCGTCGCTCTTGCGCACTGCTGATCCTCCACTCTTATCTGCGGAGGGCCGCAAGGTGGCGGAGCTTTGCCGGGTGGGAAAGCGGATTGCCTTCGGGTTAGATGCTGCGTTGGATCGTGGTTCGAGGGATGGTGAGCGGCTGTGGCTGGTGCTTCATCTGATGATTGCTGGCAGGTTGCACTGGAGCGATAAGCGCAAGACTCCGGATGGCCGGCGCGTGCTGGCTGCCTTTGATTTTGACAATGGCACGCTGACCCTGACCGAGGCAGGGACAAGAAAGCGCGCTTCTGTGCATCTGCTGAGCGGAGACGCAGCGCTTAAGGCGCTGGACCCTGGCGGAATTGACGTGATGGCGGCGTCGCTGGAGGAGTTTAGCCGGGTCCTGACATCGTCCAACCACACACTCAAGCGCTCTCTGACCGACCCGCATTATTTCAGCGGGATCGGGAACGCGTATTCTGACGAGATTCTGCACGTGGCACAGCTTTCACCAGTGGCACTGACACAGCGGCTGAAACCAGAGGAGATTGCGAGGCTTTATCAGGGGACGCAAAAGACATTGTTTGAGTGGATTGAGAGGCTTCGAACCCAATCAGGCCTGGCTCAGTCCGGCGGACACGCAAGCAACAAAAAGGGTAAGTTTCCGGAGAAAGTGACGGCGTTCCGGCCTGAGATGGCGGTCCACGGCCGCTATGGACAGCCATGCCCTCGCTGCGGCACAAAAGTCCAGAGAATCCGCTATGCCTCAAATGAGACAAACTATTGTCCGCACTGCCAGACGGAAGGCAAGCTGCTGGCGGACCGTTCCTTGAGCCGGCTACTGAGAGAAGACTGGCCGAAGTCGCTGGACGAGTTGGAGGAACGGGCAAGAAAATCGCCTTAATCGCGCGGAATCGCCATAAGCGCAACGTAATGGGGCCTAAGGAAGCAGTATCCTCAAAATGCCGTTCAGGACAGCCCCACAAGACGATAGCCATGAAAATTGGAAGCTTCTCGTCCGAAAACTTAAGTAATGCCCGCAAACAAACCTTCGGAAAGCGTTCTGAATAAAGGTAAAATGTGAATTCCCGATGAAATGGACCTGCGCCATCCTATTGCTTTTTGTGTCTCTGACGGCGTTTTCTCAGGACAAGCCGCACCCTGTCTCCAAACAGGACCAGAAGATGGCGGCTGAACGGTATAAAAAGGCGCTGGAGCTGCGCAAGGATGGCAAGGTGGAAGAGGCATTGCTTGCCGCGACTGATGCTTCGCGCCTGGCGCCGTCGAATACCGAGTACATGCTGACGCGGGAGATGCTGCGGCAGCAGATTGTGAGCAGCTACCTCAATAAGGGTAATGCGCTGGCGGCCACCGGAAACAACAAAGCTGCGGCAGAGCAATTCAAGGAAGCCCTGGCTCGCGACCCGGAGAACAGTTACGTGCAGCAGCGGCTGCGCGACGTGACTGACGATAACCCTGGCCAGCATCGCGTGATGGAACTGCTGGCAGGGGTGAACAGCATTGATCTACAACCTCTTCCGGGCAAGAAAAGTATCCATGCCGGACCCGACATGCGCAGTGTGTACACCAAAATCGGCCAGGTTTTTGGCGTGACATTCGATTTTGACCAAGGCATTACCAACAAACAGCTCCGGCTTGATCTGGACGATGTGGATTTTTACATGGTCACGGATCTGCTGGGCAAGATGACAAAAACATTTTGGGCGCCAGTCTCAAGCAAAGAAGCAATTGTGGCCAATGATACGCCGGACATGCGTACAGCATACGAGCGCATGGCCGTGCGGACATTCTATGTCGGCAACGTGAGCAGCCAGACTGACTTGACCGACCTGGCAAACATGATGCGGGTAATCTTTGATATGAAGTTTGTCAGTGTGGACGCTGGCCACAGCACGATTACGGTCCGTGCTCCCAAGGACCAGGTGGATGCTGTTGCAAGCTTCATTGATAACGTTATGGATGCCAAACCGGAGATCATGCTGGTGGTGAACGAATATGAGTTCGACGCCGACAAACTTCGGAACTATGGACTGAATCTCCCCACCGACTTCACAGTCTTCAATATCCCTTCAGAGATCAGGCGCGTACTGGGCGGTGATGCGCAGAGCGTGATTGACCAGTTGAACCAGAACGGAACGATTGATCCAAGCAAGATCCCGACCAGCACGCTTTCCAACCTGCAGGGTTCACCGCTGCTGCTTCCGTTCATATTTTTTGGGAAGGGCCTGGGGCTGACCGGCGTTGTAGTGCCCTCCATCAGCGGACAGCTTGCATCAACAAAGTCATTCTCATCCAATCTGGAGCACGTCAACCTGCGCGCGATTGACGCCGAGCCGGCCACCGTGCGGGTGGGAACTAAGTTCCCCGTGGTCACCGCAAGCTTTAGCACGGTCACGGTGAGCACCTCAGGCCTTTCCAATGCAGGAATTACGCCACAATTTCAGTACGTGGACCTGGGATTAACGCTCAAAGTCACTCCACATTGGCAAAGCGGCGGAGACATCAAACTAGATCTTGAATTGGAGATCCAAGGCCTGGGCGCACAGAGCCTTAACGGCATTCCCGAGATCACCAACCGCAGCTTCAAGGGAAACATAACTGCGCGCGAAGGAGAACCTTCAGTTATCGGAGGCTCAATTACGGACCAGGAGCTGCGTTCCACGAACGGTTATCCTGGCATCAGCCAGTTGCCACTTCTGAGCAGCATAATCAATACCCACTCCACAGACCGGTCACATGATGAGATCTTATTCGTGGTCACACCGTATGTAATACGCAAACCATTCCACGACCGCGGCGCAAGCGTGCTCTGGAGTGTGAAGTAGCCAGCCCGAAATTATTTCCCTGCGTGGTCAATTTCAAACTGCACAAGGTTCTTTAACTGGTCGTAGGGAATATCGCCAATGCCAAGCACCCTGCGACCGTTAATGAATACGGTCGGGGTCTGATTGATGTCGAGCGACTGCCCGAATTGCAGTGACTTGTTCACGCGCGCCTGCGTATCTGGTTCGGCGGCACAAGCGGAGAGCTTTGTTGCATCGAGCCCGATTGCGGTGGCCAGCTCTTTCAGCTTGTCGTCTGCCGTGGCTGCGGCAATGCTTCCCTGATTTTCAAAGATCGAATCGATGTACTTCCAGAAGAGATCTTTCTTCTGCTGAGCGGCGCAGTCCGCATATTCAGCCGCTTTGAGCGCCCAAGGATGCATGGTGGCCGGCAATGGAAACTGCTGAAACGTAAGCTGAACCTGGGGGAAATCTGTTACCAGTTTGTCCAAAATGGGAGCGGCTTTTTTGCAATGTGGGCACTCAAGATCACTGAATTCCACAATTTCAATCACAGGTTTGACCGCGCCCTGGGTCGGGCCATCAGCAGCTTTCAACTTCTCCCGCACAGGAGCAAAAGGATTTGGACCAAAGGGGATGATTTCGCCCGCAACTGCGTATTGTGTATCCGGAGAAACATAGAGATGGACTGGATTTTGCTTATTCATGGAGACCATCACATCCACCAAGCCTGGAATGGCGGCCGGCCGAATGTCATAGATTGTCCAGGTGATCGCCGGGTCATAACCAAAGGTGCGCTTCAGACCAGTCTCAATTTCTTCCTTGCTTGGCAGCAATACGGGTGGCGGCGTGCTCGTAGCCGCCGGCGTTTTGGCTGTAGAGGATTTCGCGGCTTTTGTGGAAGCAGTTTTTTTTGCCCCGCTGCCCTGGGCGATTGCAAATGCCGGCAGCAAGGAGATGAGCAGAAACAATCTTACATTCGAACGAATCATCATTTTTTCCTGACTACTCTTTCCCAGAACCCTGCATTCTAGATTACAGACGCCACAACTATTGCCAGCGTGGCCGGGCCTTCAGCTAGATCTCCGATTTTTGGGCGATCGGGAAACGCCGTCCAAACCCAAATGCTTTGGGCGTGATCTTGATGCCGGGCGCAGCCTGCTGGCGCTTGTATTCACTGCGCTCGATCATGCGAATAACATCGCGGACCACTTTGATGTCATACCCGCGCTCGGCCGCAATCTGCTCTGCCGTGCGGTAATCCTCCACGTAGTCTTCCAGTATGTTGTCCAGAATCTCGTATGGCGGAAGTGTATCACTGTCCTTCTGACCGGGCCGAAGCTCCGCCGATGGCGGCTTGGTGATGGTGGACTCCGGGATCAGCGGCTTACGCGAGTTCACGTACTGGCTCAAGCGATAAACCATGGTTTTGGGAACATCAGAGATCACGCCAAGGCCGCCGACCATGTCCCCATAAAGCGTGCAGTAGCCTACTGCCACCTCAGACTTGTTGCCGGTGGTGAGCACCAGGTGCCCGAATTTGTTGGACATAGCCATAAGAATGTTACCGCGAATGCGAGACTGAATATTCTCTTCCGTTACGTCTTCCGGCATGCCGGCAAATAACGGGTTGAGAGAGCTGCGGTAACAATCAAAGATCGGCGCAATCGGCACCACTTCAAAGCGAATGCCGAGATTGCAGGCGAGTTCGCGCGCGTCTTTGATGCTGTGCTCGGAAGAATACTGGCTGGGCAGAGCGATGCCAGTCACGTTCTCTTCGCCAAGAGCATCCACAGCAATGGCCGCGGTAAGCGCAGAATCAATTCCGCCGCTCAAGCCGATAATTACTTTCTTAAAGCCACATTTGCGAACGTAGTCCCGCGTGCCCAGAACCAGCGCCGCATAAACACTGGGCTCACCACTTTCACTCTGGGAGTGAAGATCACCTTTGAGGGTTTCTGTATCGAAGAGGATCAAATCTTCCTCAAACGATTTAGCCTGGGCAATAATCTGCCCTTCCGGCGCAATGACCATGCTTGACCCGTCAAAAACAAGGCTGTCATTTCCGCCAACCTGATTGACGAAAACAACAGGAACCTTGTTGTCACAGGCGACCGTCCGCAGCATGTTGTATCTGAGTTCGCGCTTGCCCACATGGAAAGGGGATGCGGAGAGGTTCACCACCAGGTTAGCTCCAGCATGCAGCAACTCATCCACTGGGTCTACGCTGTAGAGACGGCGGTGCCAGAAATGCTTGTCATTCCACGCGTCTTCGCAAATTGTGATAGCCAACTGCCTGCCACAATAAGGCAGCACCTTCTGCGACGAGGCAGGATCAAAGTAGCGGAGTTCGTCAAACACATCATAGGTAGGCAGCAACATCTTGGACTGCACAAACTGCAATCTGCCGGCGCGCAGCACCGCAGCGGAGTTCATCACGGACTTGCCTGTCTCCACGGCAGCAGGCGAGACGAAGCCAGTAACAATAGTGATCTCAGGAACGGCGCCTGCAATCTCCTTTACAACCTGCTGGCTGCGCGCCACGAATGCGGGTTTCTCGAGGAGGTCGCGAGGAGGATAGCCGCAAACTGCCAGCTCAGAAAAAACAATCATGTTGGCGCCGGCAGCATGCGCTTTTCGGGCAAATTCTATGATCTTTCTGGAATTGCCGGTGAAATCACCGATGGTGGGGTTGATCTGCCCGAGAGCAATCTTCACCTTTTCAGTGTAACGCGATTATCGTGCTTCGTCAGCCTTGGGGGCGAATACGGCTTTCCCAAAGTGGAGCAGCCTAGCGAGGCGGTTGCTGTTGTTGCCCACTCTGCGAATCGCCGCCTTTCTTGTCAGATCCCCACTGCGGCTCATCGCTGTGATCTGAGGGCGTGGGTGTTTGCGCCGGTGCACGCCGCACCGAGGGATCAGGCGCTTCGCCTTCGCGCCGCAGCGTAGGACGCTTCGACGGCGCGGGCGGCTGGGCACCCTGGCCTGTCTTCACGTCCTGCGGCGAACTGCTGGCCTGCAATGTTGCCAGAGCAACCACGCCGTCTTTTACGTCCACTTCTTTTTTGTCTTTCACGATCATCTCGCCGCCGACCTTGGCGGTTTCAACCCGAGTGACCTCATCACCCTTAAAGCGAACGAACACCACATCCTTGGGAGGCGCACCATAAATCCAGTCTTCGTATTCTTTTCCGTTCTCGTCTTTCTCGCGGACCTTCTGCTGCGGGCGATCCATGGCCATGATGACCATGTCCTTATTCATACCCACGAGCACTTGATGTTTCTTCATGGCCTCGCGGATTTTCGGAGGCATGGTCTCGATATAAACCTCAGCCGCGCTCTTCACGCTGAAGTCGAGCACCGGACTCAATAATTTCTGCAGTTCGTCACCGTTCATCTCAGGAACGTACTTGTTGAATTCCAGTGTGAGCGCCGCACCGGTGGGCTGGGCCGCATTGGGATCATCCGGAGCGGCAACTCCGCCCGCGCCCATGATGCTGATGTGCTGATACCACTTGCTCTTCTTCTTGGGACCACCGTTTATTTCCACGTAAACCGACTTCTCATGGAAGACAATGTTCGTAATCTGCACCTTGTCTCCCACTTTTGCGGCGGCGCCGTGGGCCTGCATGCTCTGGAATAACACAGAGTCATTGGGTGTGACCAGGCCTTCCGCGGTAATCCTGGTGTTCTTGTCTCCCAAAGGGAGATATTTGCGCGTGTGGACAAGGTCAGCATCCAGCAACTGGATAAGCCTCATCCTGGTGACATCATCCAATTTGGGCCGGCTTTGCAGATCCATCGCCCTGAGAGCCGGTTTTTGCTGCTGCTGTCCCGGAGACGGCGGAGGTGGTTTAAGCACCAGCACGTCCGGATCGGCAGGCTTATTGTCTGGCTTCTGGGCCTGCTGCTGTTGAGCGGACAAACTAGCCACTAGGGAAGCCACTGCGGTAAGAAGGAGTGCACGGCGAAGCATGATGAATACCTGCGGGCTGCGTATCCTTGTATTGTCCGCCCAAAATCCGGGCATTTCAACCATTTTGGCAGCCACGAATTTAGATGCCGAGCAGCCGCTGAACGGTCGGCCAAAGAGCGCAAGGCGGCTACTCTCCCTGGACCACTAAGCCCTCGCGCGCCACTGAGGCGACAAGCACCTGGCCGCCATTTTCCCGAATAGCCGTAACCACTCGGTCCTTGTTCTCAGGTTCACTTAGAAAAACCACGCAACCACCACCGCCCGCACCGCAAACCTTAGCCGCCTGCGCACCAGCTTTGCTTGCCACCCTGATCAGTTTTTCAATTAAGGGCGTGCTGATGCGCGGCGAATTCGTCTTGCGAAGCTTCCATTCCTCTCGCAACAGCTTTGCCACTTCAGGCCAGTCGGCATGCGCTACCGCATCATGCATGGCCTGCGCGATCTGGCCTATCCGCTGAAAGTTGCCGTAAATTCTGCGATCTCCATTGATATGCCGTTTGAAAACTTCCCAGTTATTGATGCCTGATTGGCGTGGCGCTCCCGTGTAGGCCAGCACAAAGCGGTGGTCCAACTCTTCCGCGGCAACGCGCACTGCCTCATGGTGAATGCCGTCCGGGTCGAGATGGATCGCGCTTACGCCTCCGTAGAGCGCGGGATAATAATCCTGGCATCCGGTGGGAACGCGGATGATTTGCGCTTCCACGTTCTGGGCAATCTCGCGGATCTGTGCCAGCGTCAATTCCCTGCCTGTGAATTTCGCCAGTGCGGCCGTGGTGGTGATCATCAGCGCCGATGAACCGGAAATCCCCGCTCCCGATGGAGACTCCGAATTCGTCTCCAATTCAAATCCGCCTTCGGGGGCAAAAAACCGCACGAGATAACCGGCAATGGCATGCTTGAAGCGTTTTGCCGAACAAAGCTGGTCAAGGCTGGCAAATTCTTCCGCGCGTCCCGTGTCCAGCGAACGAAAGCGGATCTGCTTGCCTTCCAGCCGATGGATGCGGCAGCGCGTGAGCACGTTTACGGCAAAGTTCACCGTCACAGCGCCGGGATGGAACAGGTACAACGGCCAGATGTCCATGGTGCCGCCGGCCAGGTCCACACGGCACGGCGCATGGGCAATGATCGTTCGGCCAGTGCTGCTGGTTTCTCGGGTGGAGTTGGGCAAGGTCTATTCCGTGAAGAACGGGGCCATCTGGCGGAATTTCTGATAGCGGTCTTCCAGCAGTTGCTGCGCGGGCTGGCTCTTCAAAGTGTTGTAATGGCGCAGCAGCACCTGGTCTACCAGCGCCGCCGCTGCATCATGATCCGTGTGCGCGCCTCCGTCGGGTTCGGGAATAATCTCATCGATAACCTTCATCTCTTTCAAATCGGGCGCGGTTATGCGCAAAGCCTGCGCCGCGGCTTCCTTCTTTGACGCATCACGCCACATGATGGACGCGCAGCCCTCGGGCGAAATCACCGAGTAAATGGAATTCTCCATCATGAACACGCGATCAGAAACGGCCAGCGCCAGCGCGCCTCCGCTGCCGCCCTCGCCTGTAACGGTAGTAATGATGGGTACCTCAAGGCGCGCCATCTCGCGCAGGTTGCGCGCAATCGCTTCGGCCTGGCCGCGCTCCTCTGCGCCCAGTCCGGGATACGCACCCGGCGTATCAATAAACGTGAAGATCGGCCTCTGGAACTTTTCTGCCAGCTTCATACAACGCAGCGCCTTGCGATATCCCTCAGGATTCGCCTGGCCAAAATTCCGGTACACACGCTGCTTGGTGTCGCGGCCCTTCTGGTGCCCGATGACCATCACTTCTTCACCGTGATAGCGCGCCATGCCGCAGAGAATTGCAGGATCGTCGCCGAACGCGCGGTCGCCGTGAATCTCACTCCAGTCGGTGAAGATGCGCTCAACATAGTCCAGCATGAACGGACGCTGCGAATGCCGCGCCAGTTCCGTCTTGTTCCACGCGTTCACGTGGCTGCGGATCTGCTCACGCAGAAAACTGATCTGATGCTGCAGGTGCTTGAGCTGGAGATGAGCATCTTTGTCTTTGCCGGCCTTCGCCTCAAGCTCGGCAATCTGCTCTTCAATCGTCTCCAACTGGCGCTGCGCTTTTACGGCTGGGTCCAAATTAGCTCCTGGCTATGACATAGCTGCTGGCTTCTAGCTGCTGGCTTCTAGCTCAAATTCTCGACTGCTTTTGAAACTTCACTACTCGTTGCTGCTTCGCGCTTGAACGCTCTCAACAACTTGTCATCCTGAGCGACTCCGAACCCGCGTAGCGGGTGAGGAGCGTCGAAGGATCCCGATGATGTCGCCCTGACCATGCTGCTTCAGGGAATTCTCACGAGGACTCAGCGAATACGCCCGAAAAATGACCTCGATTCAAACTAGCAGCTAGAGGCCAGCGGCTAGCAGCTCCCCCATCAATCCACAATGCGAACACTGCCTCTTCCGCACAACTCTTCCACCCGCGCAATAAACGAGCGGTCTGGACAAACATTATAGCTGTCGGCTTCCATCACCACCATGAAGTCGCCCGCGCGGTCCAGGTCAAACAACACCTTGGCTTCGCCGCGACGTTCGCGACAAATCGAGTGCAGCGCGTCGACCGTTCCCTCAGATGCAGAATCCAGGGGCACGCGAATTCTGATGGACTTCGGCAGCGCCGGCTTCGCCTCTTCCAACGGCGTGAGCTGCGCAATCGCGATCTTCGGGTTCGCGCCTTCCTCCACGCGCACGCTCGCGCGCACCAGCATCGGAATCTCCTGCTTCAAAATGTTCTGCAGCCTCTTGTAGGCCTCGGGGAAAACAATGGCTTCGACCGTCCCGGTCATGTCTTCCATCACGGCATTCGCGTACAAATCTCCCTTGCGCGACTTCATTACGCGAACGGCGCTGATCACGCCGGCCGTGGTGATCTCATCGCGACCGGTACCGCTGGTCATTTCCGTAATCTGTGACGCCGAGAGCGCATGAAAATCCTGCAGCTTGTCTGCGTACTTCTCCAGCGGATGTCCGGTAATAAAGAAGCCCAGCACTTCTTTCTCGCTGGCCAGGCGCTGATGCTCTTCCCATTCCGGAACGTTCGGCAGCTTCTCCGCATTGCCGTTCATGTTTGCGTCGTCGGCAAACACGCCGAACAGGCCATGCTGGCCCATTTCATTATCGCGTTGCGTCTTCTGCCCGCGCTCCATGGCTTTATCAAGTACCGCCATGAGCTGCGCGCGATTGCCAAACTCATCCATAGCGCCCGCCTTAATCAGCGACTCCATGACTCTCCGATTGAGCAGACCGCAGATCAACTTTCTCGCAGAACTCAAAGATCGATGCAAAGCGCCCAATCTGCTTGCGCGCGGCCACAATGGATTCAATCGCGTTCCCGCCCACGTTCTTCACCGCCGCCAGACCAAAGCGAATCGCGTTCTCATGCGGCGTGAAGTAGGCGTCGCTCACATTGATGTTCGGCGGCTCCACGGGAATGCCCATCTCGCGGCACTCCTTGATGTACTTGACCACGTTGTCCGTGTTGCCGGTCTGCGATGTCAGCAGCGCCGCCATAAACTCCACCGGATAATGCGTTTTCAAATAAGCCGTGTGATATGCCAGCAGCGCGTACGCCGCTGAATGCGACTTGTTGAAACCGTACCCGGCAAACTCCGCCATGAGATCAAATATCTTCTCAATCTTGTTCTTCGGAAACTTACGCGCGGCAGCACCTTCAACAAAGCGGCCTCGCTGTTCCTTCATCACTTCGGGATCTTTCTTTCCCATCGCGCGGCGCAGCAGGTCGGCTTCGCCTAATGAAAATCCGGCCAAAGCATTAGCGATCTGCATCACCTGTTCCTGATAGACAATGACGCCCAACGTTTCTTTGAGCAGCGGCTCCAGTTCGGGCAGTTCATATTCAACTTTTCTGCGGCCCCACTTGCGCTCAATGAAGTCATCAATCATGCCGCCCTGGATCGGCCCGGGACGGTAGAGCGCGTTCAACGCCGTCAGATCTTCGACCGTCGTGGGCTTGTAGCGGCGCAGCACGTCCGTCATCCCGCCCGATTCAAACTGGAAGATCCCGGACGTCAGCCCAGTGTGAAAGACTTTCTCGTAAGTCTCTTTGTCATCGAGCGGGACCTTGTGCATTTCCAGCGGCTGGCCGCGCTGCGCAATCAGCTTGAGCGCGTCGTCAACAATCGTCAGCGTGGTGAGCCCCAGGAAGTCCATCTTCAGCAGGCCCATCTTCTCCACCGCCTTCATGTCATAGGCGGTCACAATTTCGTCGTTCTTGGTCTTGTGCAGCGGCACCAGCTCAGTCAGCGGCTGCGGAGAAATCACCACGCCCGCCGCATGCACGCCCGAGTTCCGAACCAAGCCTTCCAGCTTCAGCGCGGTATCGATCAGCTCTTTGATGTTAGTTTCGCTCTCATACGCCTGCTGCAACGGCGGCGTTTCATCCAGCGCCTTCTGAATCGTGATGCCTATGGTGTTGGGCACCATCTTGGCGATGCGGTCCACGTCGCTGTACGGAATGTCCATGGCGCGGCCCACGTCTTTGATGGCCGCCTTGGCCGCCATGGTGCCGAAGGTGATGATCTGGGCCACGTTCTCGCGCCCGTACTTCTGCGTGACGTAATTGATCACCTCGCCGCGACGGTTCATGCAGAAGTCAATGTCGATATCGGGCATGGACACGCGCTCGGGATTCAGGAAGCGCTCAAACAGCAGCTCGTTCTGGAGCGGATCAATATCGGTGATGCCCATGGCGTACGCGACCAGCGCGCCCGCGGCCGATCCGCGGCCCGGGCCGACAGGGATGAAATTCTCTTTCGCGTAGCGAATGAAGTCCCAGACGATGAGGAAATATCCCGAGAACTTCATCTGCTGGATGATGGCGATCTCGCGCGCCAGCCGCTCTTCGTACTCCGCGCGCGTTTTCTTGAGGCGACCTTCGCTCGCGAGCGGCGACAGCATCTCCCACCGACGCGCAAATCCTTCCCGCGCTACCTTTTCAAAGTAGCTGTCCAGGGTGAAGCCGTCCGGGACATCGAATTGCGGAAACGGATTCTTCACCTTCGCCAATTTAAAGCTGCAGCGCTCGGCAATTTCCAGCGTGCGCTTCACTACGTCTGCGCGGCCATCAAACAGCCGTTCCATCTCGTCGGCAGTCTTTACATAGAACTGGTCCGTCTCAAACTTCAGCCGGTTCGTCTCGTGGATGCTCTTCCCTGTCTGCACGCACACCAGCACGTCCTGGGCGTGGGCGTCGTCCTCGCACAGATAGTGGCTGTCATTGGTGGCCACCATGGGAATGCCCAGCTCTTTTTCCAGGCGGAACAGGTCAGGGTGGATCCTGTGTTCTTCCTTCAACCCCTGGTCCTGGATCTCAATAAAGAAGTTGCCTTTGCCAAAGATCGCCTGGTACTGCGCCGCCGCGGCCTTGCCCGCGTCATATTTGCCGGCCAGAAAGTTCTCGCAAACCTCGCCCGCCAGGCACCCGCTCAGCCCAATCAGCCCCTTCGCATGCTCAGCCAAAAACTTCTTGCTGATCCGCGGCTTATAGTAAAAGCCGTGCAGGCTGGCCTCCGACGTAATCTTCATCAGGTTGCGGTAGCCTTCTTCGTTCTCCGCCAGCACCAGCAGATGGTTGTAGGTATCGCCCTCGGGCGGCATGCGCTCCGTGTGGTGGTCTTCCTTCTTGCAGATGTACAGCTCGCACCCCACGATGGGCTTCACGCCCTTTTTCTGCGCCGCGTCCACAAAATGCACCGCGCCATAGATGTTGCCGTGGTCGGTCATGGCGACGGCCGTCTGCCCAATGTCAGCCACGCGCGCGACCAGCTTCTCCACGTCGCAGGCGCCGTCGAGCAGCGAGTAATCGGTATGCAGGTGCAAATGAACGAATTCAGACATGTGTTTAGCTTCTGGCTCCTGGCTTTGAGCTACTGGTTATTGGCTTTTGGCTCTTGGCTGTTAGCTCTTGGCCAACTCTCTCCCGATTATATGAGCTCATGCCACCTTTCTCGACCTGTGCATCCCTGTGTAACTGTGTGG
>CAVWUW010000022.1:0-12263 GCA_963758275.1 Terriglobia bacterium
CCAGATCATGATTGATGTGGACATTCACTCCCACCAGGGCGAACTGCTGTTGCGGGCCTCGAACAGCGCCTGCCATGAGCACGCCATTGGCCCCGAACCTTATGGCCGGCAGATGCATGAAAGCGCAAAGGTCGGGAGCCCCGGCCTGACCGGGATCCCCAGGGAACCGCGCCTTGGTTTCGTGGGGTGGCCGACCATTCTGCATATAAGGCTTCTTTGCTATACTTTCTATCTCACCAGCAGCTCTCTGCGATTCAATACCCACCGCGCTGCTGCATGATTAACAGTAGAGGACCAGCGATTGTTGGAGGGGATTCCATTCGATCGGACAGCAGTTACAAACATACTCGTTCAGCTTTGTAGTCAAGATGCCGCACTAGTCGAATCGGAGTACCTCGAAATTAAGGGATGGTGTAAAGACGATCGACAGCTCGCGGAAAAGGTAAGTGAAGCTGCCGCCTGCATTGCAAATGGCCGTGGCGGGTGGGTTCTGGTGGGTATCGATGAAGATGACAGCAGAGGATCCAAGTTCTCGCCCTGCCCTCATTCTTGCGTAACGGTCGAATGGCTCGTCCAGCGGATCCATGACTTAACGATGCCTCCCGTTGAGAACTCAGTAGCTGATATCAGTCGATTGGTCCAGGACATCACAGGCACCCAGCGAGCCAACGCTTTTCTCGTGTCAGTCCCAAAGTCGAAGCGGTTTAGCGGTCATGTGACCGTTAAAGGTATCTCTAAAGTACGCAGCGGCAAGGAATGTAAACCGTTCTACTCGGTGGAAGATGACAGGACAAGTGCTCCCATCCAATCTCTAACCGTAAGTGACCTCTCCACTGAGTCGATCAAATGGGCAGTTGAAAGACATTCGAGTAAGTTCGGGATTTCTCAGAACCAGTGGGAAGGACAGGCGTCATTCTTGGCTCACTTGGGAATCGTCGAGCGCTATTCACCGCTGGACACAGAAGATGCGAGCTACCGCGTGTTGTTAGCCGGTCTCCTATTGTTCGGCAAACAGGCGATATTGGAGCGGTATGCCAACATGTTCGAAACAGTTGTCATTACTGAAAAAGGGAATGTACGACTGCGACGAAACATTGTGGAGAGCTACCGAGAGCTTTGTCTCACAAAGAACTCTCTGTTGCCATCTCTCTGCCCAACAGTTCCAATTCAGAGCATTCAAGAACTGCTCGTGAACGCTTACGTGCATCGGTCTTACCGACTTAACGGGCCGGTTACTGTGAGGGTATCCCCGTCAAGCGTGGAAGTTGAAAGCCCTGGCGAACTTCCAGTGGGCATCCATGCTGAGAATCTTATTCACTGCATACCCGTTTACCGAAATTTTCTTCTGGCTGAGGGCGCTCGTTATCTTGGGCTCTGTGATCGGGTTGGGCGGGGAATTGATCTTGTTTACGAGAGTATTTTGAGGAATGGATTTGGATTCCCATCATTCGAAAGCGCAGACGACCGATTCACGGCAAGAATTCCCTTTGAAGGGAGTCCAGAGTTTCATGAATATGTAAAAAGAAACGCACATGCTTTGGATCAACTAGACGAAATAATCACGTTACGGCTTCTTTGGGATAAAAGTCGGGCATCTTCAAAGGAGCTTTATTCACTGATGCAGCGGGGTGCGACGTTTGGCCAGTCTGTTCTTGATCGGATGTTTAAGAAATCAATGATTGAGCCGGTAGACGGATCAAATGCTCTTTGGCAAATGTCCCCGATAATTCGCGACGAGATCCGAAACATTTTCAGTTCCGCACAGCTGAATTTGGATCTTAACATCGGAATTTTCGGCGATCTATGAAAACATCATCACAACCTGAGTCTCAATCTTGCCGCCAGCCGTCACGACTCGAGCGGCGAACCAGCCGGGTTGCTCACCCGTTCGCCCGATTTTTTGGCGAAGGGTGGGGAATAAAAGCTGTTGATTGTCGTTAGCTGGGATAAAGTGCTCGTGCATGTCTTGCCTTCACTATTGAAATTCTATTAGCAGGCAGGACAACTGCATTACGTCGCGCGAAAATTGTGCTACTCTTCTTGGGCCTACAGTCAGATCTTTTGCCGCGAATCGCGGCACGTGACAACAATGTCAGGAGGATTGCTGGCATTACCATGCGCCTCACTGCTCAGCTTGTTCCATATCGCTCTCGCATAAGAGTGGCTGTAGGCACTTACTTACATCTATGTCTCAGCTTCAGGCGCTTAGAGCGGCCGTCTCATTGCATGACGTTGCCACATTGTTAGACTTTGAACCGAAGTACCTGGCGTACATCGTGCGCAAGATGCCTGATGCGGCTAAGTACCAGTCCTTCCAGATCGCAAAGCGATCCGGGGGATTCCGGCAAATCAACGCACCTTGCGCCCAACTAAAACTGCTGCAACGCAAACTCTCGAATCTGCTGCAAAACTGCCTTGCTGAGATCAATTCAACGCGCAAGCTCGCAGATAATCTTGCGCACGGGTTCAAGCGCAACCGCTCAATCATCGATAACGCGGTTCGACACAAAAACAAGCGGTTTGTCTTCAATATTGATCTTCAAGATTTCTTTGACACCGTCAACTTCGGCCGTGTGCGCGGCTTCTTCATAAAGAACGCGCATTTCATGTTGGCTTCCGACGTCGCGACTATTTTGGCTCAAATCGCCTGCTATGGTAAGGGACTACCACAAGGGAGCCCTTGCTCTCCCGTAATTTCCAATTTAGTTGGGCACATTCTCGATATTCGTCTGTGCAAGGTGGCTTTCAAGAATGGTTGCACATACTCTCGATATGCAGACGACATCACTTTTTCAACCAACAGACCAAATTTCCCCCCTGACATCGCTGCGCAAATTTCTGGCACGACACACAAATGGCAACCAGGTACTCCGCTGCAGAAAATCATCATCAAGGCAGGCTTTTCAATTAATCCGGACAAGACTCGGATGCAGTACCAGGGATCGCGTCAAGCAGTTACGGGGCTGGTCGTCAACAAGAAGGTAAACACTCGAAATGAATACCGACGAACCGCTCGTGCAATGGCGCAGAAACTTTTCACAACAGGGCAGTTCGAGTTTGTAAAGATGATTCCTGACGCAAACGGCGTTTTAGCGCCGACCAAAACAGTTGGGAACCTGAATCAGTTACATGGAATTTTCGGACACATTGACTTCATTGACCGCCATAATCAAGAAATCCTTGCAAAGCGAGACTCGGGAAGCAAGCAGGCGAAGGCACTCGCTGGCGCCTTCCTTCGATCGAAACAAAAGGTATATCGACGCTTTCTCCTCTTTAAGGATTTTTATGCTGCTGAGCGTCCGGTCGTTTTGTGTGAAGGCAAAACTGACAATGTGTACCTTTTCCAAGCAATAAAGAGTCTTGCGGTCAACTATCCACAACTGGCAATGGTTTCTCCCGGGAACAAGATCGCTGTCGCAATCCGCATTTTGAAGACACTGGACAGCAGTATTGGCAAGACGCTACTGCTCGGGCACGGCGCATCTGATTTGGTGCACCTTCTTGAGCAGTATCTTAGCGCGCTACACAAATTCAAAGCTCCCGGAATGCAGAAGCCCGTTATCCTATTAGTGGACAACGATTCCGGAGCTGACGAAGTGTTGAAAGCAATCAAACGGCTCACCGGAAGAACGATGAAGCGAACCGACCCTTATTTTCGTGTTGCTGGAAACATTTATGTCGTCCTCACTCCGTTGAAAGAGAATGGCGGAGAGTCTGAGATCGAGGACTGTTTCGATGACACAATTAAGAATCTGAATCTCGGCGGAAAGGTATTCAGTCCAGATAATAAAGCCGATCCGGCTTTATATTTTGGGAAGAGTATTTTGGCGCAGTATATTCGGGAAAATTCGGGAAAAATAAACTTTCGCGGATTTGCGAAAGTTCTCGATCGGATAGTTGCGGTCATCAACGATTTTGATTCTGCCCTCACGCAAGTTAGCACCGCCGCCGACGCAAGTGCAACTTGAACAAAGTCCAGAAAGAAGTCTTTGATAAAAGTGGACAGACTGGGAGCCTTTCGGGAAAACCGGGGACAGACGGGATGTTTTCTGATAATTTTGCATCTTTGATCCTCTGATGATGCAGATACTCAACCGCCAGTGTGAAAGCCTGCGCGCAGGATCGAATTCCCATTTGCTCGGAGCCATGCCGCATTGAAAAACGCGACCGCGAGCGCTTCTCCCAGCCACCGAATGAGCAAAGTGCTTAATCCAACCGAACCTGCCTCACAAAAAGGCGGGTGCTTTATGTTCAAGTAACGGGTAGGATTTCGACGCTTCTGTCCCGGTCCACACCAGTGCCGTCAGGCTGCGGCTGGAAATAGCCCGGCACGGTCGCGAGCGGAACGAAGCGATGCGACGGACAAGTGCCGGAAAAGATCAGAACAAAATCCCTCCCACACGCCGTAGGCCCGAGCGAGCGTCAGAGGAGCGCAAATCATGCGTTGATTCTCAATCTCCCACGAAAATCCAGTGGAGCATCTCGGCCAGAGAGCGTCTTTTGAACTTGATGGTGCCGGTCCCGGGAATTACCGGATTGGAGATGTCGCAGCACAGAGCGCCATATCGGATCGGCAAGGAATAGATGTCGTCAATATCTTTGAGTGATCCAGCTTCAGGAAAGCGTGCGATGCCGTCGGCTCCCGTCTTTCGCTGAAGGTATCTGCAATGGAACTTTATATTCACCCCTGCACCCGTCGTCGTGCAGGAGTAGCGCAACGTGATCGGAATGCCCTTCAGCGGTTTCCCGCTCTGCGCGTCGATCGCTCGCACGGAATAGCCCTCCGCTTGCGGCTCCCGTGCCGGTGAGAGTAATGGCAAAAGGCTGGCAGCACACCACAGCGCGGACTTACGTGCGAATCTCACTTGACCTGCTGGATTATACAAATTAGGTCCGTGTTCAACACGTTGTTTACGGGGGCGGATGCCCTTCATAAGAGGGGCAGCGTCTGCGCCGTCGTCACCTTCACGCAATACAGCTCTGCCGGCTCGGGAAGCTGCAAGCAGGGGCACCCCGCCGAGATGATCGTTTAGCGCGGCTAAAGTGCTCCGCTTTCCTCGAGGACGCCGTGCAAGTCAGACACAACCCAGCGCTCCATCAGCTTGCCGGCCTTCACCCCGTAAATGGCGATGCCCTTAAGCGTGATCGGCCGCCCGGACTTTCCGGCAAAGTTTGCTCCACGTGCTCTAGCGCCGTCAGGCGCGACTGGAAATAGCCCAGGACGTTGCCGAGGCGCGCATCGTGCGCTGAGGCATAAGTGCCGGGAGGGGATCAGAATCAAATTCCTTCCTTGCTGCCGCAGGCCCAGCGCGTAGCATCGGCGAAGCGCGCCAAAATAAGATAGCCTTAATGCGAAATGCCGCTGGTGCCAAAGCAAAAATTAAGAATCCTTGCGTTCTCAATCCCCGCTGAAACGAATTCGGTTTGAAATTCACTAGAAGGAAAGCAGGATTCGTTAACGTTATCGCTAAGAATGGAGGCACACTAATGCGCAACGCCGTCGCGTTCGCCAACAATGACGTGATCACAATTGCTTGGAGCTATGGGAAGCGTCCCGACGGCTGCATGGGCTTCGCTCTCTATCGCATTGACGCCAAAGGCAAAGAGACTCCCCTGCCCAGCCATGCTGTCTTCAAGGGCGAGACAATTGCGCTCGGCCAGACGACAGAGCAATTTCCCGTACAGAAGTTTTATTGGAAGGATCCCTACGCACGTCCGGTGGCCGAGCAAACCAACAGTTTTACCTTTCGCTACAAGATTGTCCCGCTCGAAGGCAAGCCGGGAAACTTAAAACCGATGACGTCGCTGCCCTTCCTCACCACAAACGAAGTGGAACTGACCGGTGTTTGCTCAAAGAGTCTCTGCGCCACCTTTAATCGCGGGTTGATCTCGACACAGCACGTTTCACAGGCATTGAAAGGCAATCTGAACAAAAACGACTTTGTAAAAACAATTAGCAATAAAACCGACCAGCTCAGAAAAGACCTCAGCGGAGACATGATCGCAACCCTTACCGGGTTCGTGAAGCGCGCCGAGAAAGGTGGCAGCATTTACGCCGCCCTGTATGAGCTCACGGATGCGGAACTCATCGCATCCTTGGTTTCGCTCAAGAAAAAACTAAATATCGTTTTGGCCGACATTGTAAGCAAAACCTCCGACAAGCAACCGCCACCGACCGGCGTTATTGAGAAGGTGCCTTCGCCCCTGGCCGCCAAGAAACGGACCGGCAAAGCTGCCAAGCCGGCTAAGAAAACTGCCGCGGCCCACAGTACGACCGAAGAAAATGAAGAAGCCCGGAGAGAAATCTCCGCCTCAACCGGCGCCAGCCAGTTCTTCTATCGTCTCCCGCCCAGCGGTCACATTGTCCACAACAAATTCCTGATATATGTGGATGGCCGGAACAAACCTCGGGCCGTGCTCTTCGGTTCCACCAACTGGACCGCCACTGGCCTGTGCGCCCAGACCAATAACACGCTGGTCATTGAAGATGACAAGGTGGCTCAGCGTTACATGGACTATTGGCAAGCGCTCAAGGCCGATGAGGAGAGCCGCGAGAAGGAGCAAACACCTTTTCAGGACACGGCTCTTCGCGCTTTCGGCGGCAAACCCAAACCTGCTTTTCAACTGGATGCAAGCCGTAGTGGTAACCCGGGCACGCCAAGCTCTCTCACCAGCTATTTCTCCCCGAATACTCCTCGCCAGCGCTCCAAAACAAAGACCGCTGAAGCCGAGCCCATTGACATGAAGGACCTTGAGGCGCGCGTGAAAGCGGCCAAACATGCCGTCCTATTCCTCGCGTTTATCCCAGGTACTCCGAGCATCACGGATTTTGCCGCTGAGGCGCAACGCACCAACAAGGATCTGTTTGTCCGCGGCTGTGTCACCGCGCCGGATGCGGCGGGTGAATTTTTCTACGCCTTGCGCGGAACATCGCCGCCCAAGCGCCAGCGGGTGCCAAAAGGACAGCCCAAGCCTCCCAAGAAACCCGTGCCCCAGGATCCTCGGGTTATCGCTGCTGAAGCCTTGGACAAAGCCGATGCTCCCCAAGGCTGGTTGCCAGAACTGCTTAAGGCCGGCTTCGCCATTACTCACGACAAGATCGTGGTCATTGATCCATTTCAGGATGATTGCGTCGTAGTTACCGGCAGCCACAACCTCGGGTATCAGGCCTCCTACAACAATGACGAAAACTTGGTGATGATCCAGGGCAACAAAAAGCTTGCCGCTGCTTATGCCACGCACGTGCTCGATGTCTATGATCATTTCGCCTGGCGTTGGACCATACGGAACGGCAAAAAGAGCATCGACGCCAATCTGAAATCAACTCCGGACGAATGGCTGAGCTGGTACTTTGACGATCAGGGACAAATCAAAACCGCACAGCTGAAGTTCTGGATGCAGGCAACCATGGAGTAGATGAAAGATTTTTCGCAATAGCAAGCAAAGCAGCCGTCGGAAAAGAGAATCCCCATCATCCGAGATAAAAAACTCTGTTTTCCATTCGCGTCAATTCGCGGCCAATTTCTTCTTCGATTATGCGTCGATCTGCGTTGATCTGTGGCAAATGTTTTTACTTTTCTCCGTGCCTCTGCGGTAGGTTCATGTTCAATTTTGGCAGTGTTGGAATCCTGGCAATTCTGTCCTATGCTCCTGCCACCGGCGCAAGGAGAGATTCCTTGCCTTCGCTATGACCAGCCTGTCTGGATTTTTTGCCAACCAGCTCGTGCTCAATCCGCTGCAACTCCGGCGCCGGATAATACTCCCGGCTCGTTTCAGCCAGATGCAGCGCTTTCCTGATTGCTTCCACGCCTTCTTCCACGCGCTTTGCCTTGCCGAGCTGGTCCGCAAGCAGTCCCAGAAAATGCGGGCACCACAGTTTTGCTCCGGTTGCCATGTAACGCTTGATGCCGCGCTGCAGCCGCTCAATGCCATCTTCACGGCTGCCCAATTCCGCCTCTGCCCAGCCCAGGTCGATATCGCCCAGGGCCTGCCACAGGTCGAGCCCGAATTCGTCCGCCAGCTTCACCACTTCCTGCGCACGTTCATGCGCGGCCACCGCATCGCCGCGCAACTGGTGAAGCTGAGCGCAAAAATGAGCGGCAAAGATCCAACTGGCAGGATGGGAAAGCTCTCGCGCAAAGGCCAGCGCTTCATCCATTCGCTTGAGCGCGCCTTCCGCATCGCCCAGGCGCCACAGCGCCCGCGCGGCGAAACACTCGCTCACCACTTTGCAATCGTGAGCAATGGTCAGTGTGTAAGGATGGTTGTTGTGCTCAGCATAGAGGCTGGAAGCGCGATTGAAATGTTCCAGGGCCTCCCGGCATTTTCCCTGTTCCAACATGGCCGAACCCATTGCCCGCTCCGCCTCCATCACCAGTGCTGGATCACCCAGAGCCTGAGCAATCTCCATCAGCTCCCGCGCCGCTTCTTCGGCGGACTCAAGTTGCCCGCTGAATTTGTAATACAACAGCAGCAGCACAAGCATGTTGAACATCTGCGGGGAGCGGCCGTTCAGCCACGAAAGTTCTTTGGCCAGCGCGCGGATCCTTTCCATTTCAACCGCGGCAAAGCCTTTGACGGCAATCCAGGAGACACTCTGGATCATGCGCAGAGTAATTTCCAGGCCGGCCCCCTCGCCTGTCTCCGGCAGTGACGCCAATATTTCCAGCCCTCGCCCAGCTAGCCGCGCCGCCTCGTGGTGGGCAGAACGTTGATACGCAGTACGCGCCGCCTCCACCAGGTATTCGAGCGCCCGCGGCCAGTCACGGCTTTGCTCAAAATGCATGGCCAGCTCGGCGGCAATCTCGTTGGCGTGTTCGCGGAAGATCTCCACTGCGCGTTCAGCAATCCGCTGGTGGATCTGCGCCCGCCGCATGGGCGCAATCAGGCTGTAAGGTACCTCGCGATACAGCACGTGGCGGAAGCGGTGACGGGGTGAGATGCTGCCGTCGGGCAGTTCACCCAGCCATCCTGATGTCAAAAACTGATGACGCCGCGCCAGCTCCTCGCAGTGTCTTTCCACCCAGCCGGTTGGCATCTCCAGCCCGGCTGCCACCGCCACAATGGAGAATTCCATCCCCGTGGCGCTTGCCGCTTCCAGCACCCGGCGCTCGTCGCTGCTGAGTCTCTCCATCTGTTTTTCAATCAGCTCTTTTACGCTTGAAGGCACCGCCGCTTCAATCTCCGTCAACTCGCGCTGCAGCTTCCAGGTTCCTTTCTCTTCCTCAATGAATTTTTCTTCGATCAGGTACTCCACCAGGCTCACCATAAAAAGCGGATTGCCCTCCGTCCGGCGATAGATGCTGTGCCGCAACCGGCTGGGCAAATCGTGATGCCGGCATCTGGCCGCCAGATATTGCGCCACCGCATCTTCTGTGAGGTATTCAAGCGGCAGCTCGTGGCACAAGCGGTGTGCCTGCAATTCTCGCTTTACATCTTTTAAAGGATGGCCGGTCAGGATCACATCCACGGGCCGGTACGTGCCAATGATCATCAGGCGGGCCGGATCACGCCGCCGTGCCAGATGCGCGATCAGGTCCAGCGTGGAGTAATCGCTCCAGTGCAGGTCTTCAAGCACCAGAAGCACCGGATACTGATCGCTGAGCCGCTCGATTGCTCCCGCCATCTCCCGCAGCATCCGCTCACGTGTTCCCATGGTTCTGGATTGCAGGCTTTCTCTCTCTGCCGGCGCAGCCAGCCATGACATGTGCGCCAGCCAGGAGGGCGCTTGCTCGCGCAAGATTTCCAGCGCGCGTACTCCTTCTGCCGAGCGGCAAAGCCGTGAAAATCCATCCAGCACCGGCAGGTACGCTTCACCGGAACCAAAATGCTCCAGGCACTGTCCGCGCACCACCAGGGCTCCGGCCACCTGGCGCGCCTGTTCCAGAAACACCTCCACCAGAGTCGTCTTGCCGATGCCGGCTTCACCGGTAACAAAAACAGTTTCGCGTTCCCCTCTGCTGACATGCTCCAGCCATTCCAGCAATTTGGTCAGCTCCGCATCCCGGCCGAGCACTCCAACCTGGATCTCACCTGGAGCATGCTCGACCGTGCAACTGCTTCCGTCCTGCACAGGAATGGATTCGCGCCGCGCCGATGCGCCACAGCTATCATCCTCGGCCGCTTCACCGGCCCCGCCGATGAAACGATACCCACGGCGATCGGACCGTCTCGATGTACCGGGGCGAAGCCGCGCTGTCCTTGAGCGCTTCGCGCAGTTGCAGGATGCATCCCTTCAGCACCGCATCACCCACAAATGTGCCCGGCCACACCGAGTCCAGCACTTCCTGTGTTTTTACCAGTTGTCCGGATTTTTCAATCAGGATTTTGAGAACGGCAAATGCTTTTGGCCGCAGGGGAATTGCGCGCGTGTCCTGCCACAGGCACTCGTTGGTAAGGTCAAGCCGATACTGTCCAAACGGGATGCTTTTCACTATTGCACAACAGGGAAACCAGAGGGGCCGGGGGCTAACTCCTGCCTAAGATGTGCGCCGCAAACCGAAGGACGCAAATATTTTTTGCCTTGGCTAGAGAGCCGGCAAATGGTCACGGCGCGGCTGAAATGCTCCCTTACCGCAACATCACCGCAACATAACTTCTGCGTCATGACTGTGCATGCGTACGCAGGTACTTTGGGAATCGTGATGAACGGGTTGGTGCACGCAAACGCGTTTGTGGTCCAGTTCCGCAGTGCGGCGGGGGCTTCTGAAGAGCAGTTTTCAGGGCGGCTCGAACACGTTGCTTCGGGGCGAACGGCAACCTTCCACTCCATGGAAGAGCTGCCCAAGCTCCTCTTGAAAATGCTGCAGGATTTCCGTGCCGGGGAGTGGGCCACAAGCGATTGAGTTTTGTGGGTTGCTGGCTCGTTCACTCAATAAAAGGAGAATGAAGTGAACAATCATATTGGAAAATTTCGTAACGGCAGCGCGGCGCGGACCCTCGTTCGCGGCTTGCTGATGGTGCTTGTGGCAGTTGCGGTGACGGGCCTTGCCACTGCTCAAACCCAGGACGAGCAACTCAAGTTCAGAGGCGGCATCGGGGTGATTACGGTCACAGGCGTGGCCGCGAATGGTGCAGCGAACCTTAACATTGTGCGGGGCGTTACTCCCGGAGCTCCCTGGAGGATTGCCAGCCTCGAGGCCGAGGTTTCTCCGACTGGCCGCATCAAAGTTGTCGGACGCGGCCTGCTTCTGGCGTCGGGCAACGGCATCGGCACCAACGCCGGCCAGAGCGTCCACGCCACTCTCTTCTGTGGTCCGGCTGCCACGGCCACCGCGCACAACACCACACTCACCGGCGTCCCGCTGGCGGCCGATGGAGATTTCAGAATTGATGATCTCCTCTCGCCGGTGCCGCCGTTTCCCTGTGACAACCCGGTGCTGCTGATCCGCAACGTGGGCGGACTCTGGTTTGCCGCCGGCATCCCGGATCTCGACTAACTGTTATGCCCGGAAGAACGAATACCGGGCACCATCAGGCGTTCCATCCTCCTGCTCCAAACCAGGACGGGAGGATGGGATTTGCCTGGCCGCCATACGCCATAAGCACACGAAATTCTTACGTGACAAATAAGGAGAAGCAATGTTCGATGCACTACGAAAACATCCTGGCGGCAAAGTAGCCGCTAAAAATACAGAAGGGCGATCCGCTGGACTGATTCGCCTTTGCGGCCGGGCCGGCATGTTGCTGGCCGCCCTGTTCGCTGGACAGGCATTCGCCCAGCCCCAGCAAAAAATTCAAATCAGCTTCGTGAACGTAGCGGACACCACTCAAGGGCTTACAGAATTTTCACAATTTCCAGCCATCAACAACCACGATGCAGTCGCATTCACGGCAGTTCAGCCTGGTACAGCACAGGAGGTCTTGCGCTGGGACCGCAGCGTCTTGAGTTTAATTGCCTTGGCAGACGGCAACACCCTTACTTTTTTTAGTGACGATGTGGCAATCAACGATTCTGGCGTGGTTGCGTTTCGGGCAGGCTTGAGCGGCATAGGGAGGCCCACAGCCATCTTTACCGGTGATGGGACCTCCATGTACGGCATCAAAGGCATCGACCACCTGTGCCGACCCGGCCAATTGCGCCGGGTGCTGGCCGGCTCTTACCCCTCCGGCAGCTCGAAGCTGGATCCTCCACTCATTCGGCAACTGATCCACAATGACCAAATCCAGGCGCTCAACATCCCCTCCGGCGTCCTGTTCCAGATGCACCGGGCCGCCTCCACCGGACAGCCGGGGTGTGCTGACCGAGGTAGGGCTGGGCACGT
>CAVWUW010000023.1:0-113236 GCA_963758275.1 Terriglobia bacterium
AAAAGCACTGATTCAATGACGCTCTCCGATTTGCAGAGGTAATCATTCCAACGGATGAATGTTTCGCTCGCTTCGGGCAACAGAGCAGTTCCCTCACCTTCTCCAAATCTAGATCCTCTCAAATCAGAAATGGAGTTGGGCTTCGGTTCGGGATGATGCGTCGCGAAGGTCTCATGCGACCGGATTTTTCACCGTCGCCGTCGGGGCATCAACGCTAGCACGAAATCGTTCCAAAGAGTTCATTTCATGGCTACCGCCCCATTGCCTTGGGTTAGGGTTGAGGTTTGCTGGCCAAAAAAGTGCCGAGGTAATTCCCTTCAGGCTGGCGGAATTCACCAGCGGGATGCGCTGGTCAGTTGAGGGGTAGTTCCTTTGTTGGCAACAGTGGAACCACTGATAGCATGAAACGCAAGGCGGGGTTGTGCCACTATCGAACAGGCCCACCGATTGGAAAGGGAAATCGATCAAAGAGCGTTAGTAGCATTGCCTCAAGAAATTCGCCTGGCTGACCAGGCCAAAGCCTAACGTACGGAGTGAACCATGGCTTGCACAATGAAGAGGGATCCGAGCGGTGACAATGACTTCGTCGCTCCCGCCGGACCGCCCAGCGTTACTCTGGTCTTCACCGCGGACAGCCCGCTTTACAGGCTCGTCTCAGCCACCTATGAAGATGCGCCTGTGCCGGTGATAAACGATTCGACCGTAAGTTTTGAGGTAAAACCTGGTATCACTCTGCTGGATGTCGTCCAGGTCTGTCCCGATACCAAGACGACGGTCCACATTTCGGAAGACTGCGGTGACGGGACGCAGCAGAAGCTTCGGGACCGCCGCTTCCTGAAACTCGATGGATACAGGATCAGCAGCATATGAAGAATTTCAAATTCCTGGCGATCTTCTTAACGGCTGCGCTGGGCAATGTTGCGCCGGCGCAGACGCCTACTCCAACACCCACGCCAGCACCGGCTGCAGCCATGCAGCCTTCAGCGCAAGTGAAAGATGCCCGCCTGGCCGGATTTGCAGACGGTATTTCTGCCGTGCTGGACGCCAAGGCGAATCATCCTGATGCTCTCAATGATGCCGTCAATGATCTGCTGGCTCTGCAGCACAACCAGGCCGCTTTTCTTCGCTTTGCCGCGGAGAGCCAGACTGTGACGCAACTGAGCGCCAGTGAGGTCGCCTTGGCAAAGAGCGTGGCCCGCAGCACCTTGGCCAGCCTGGTTGAAAACTCCAGAACGGACGAACAGTACAGCCCATCGCCAGGAGCTGCCGGGTCGGCCTCGGCTGTAGCACGGGCGGGCATCTCATCTCTACTGAGCGCGGCCATAGAGACCGGCGCCATAACGCAAAGCGTGAGCGGCAACACGGCCACACTCAGCGGGAATGCAGATGGTGTACTGCGCTTTTTAACGGATACCAATCCATTCCCTTTTTGTGATCCCGATGAGCAGAAGAATGGCTGCGGTACCCCGGTACTTAGAGATATTGGAGTGACTGCGTCTTTCGACATGCAGCAGGGGACCACCAAAACTATCGGCACCAGCCCCACCGGAAATCCGGCGGGAACCCCGCCAACGTTGGATATTTTGGCCGGTCAGAATAGATTTTCCGGGGCCTCGCTGAAATATGTATTCCACAATCCGCAGGACACCCGGTCCAAGACCTTTCAGGATGCGTGGTCAAAGTATTACAACGACAATCGCGACAAATTCCAGAGTGCTGGAAATACGGTTCTTGCGGTTGTCGGCCCTGCTCTATCTCCGCTTATCAAAGATCCCGGCTCAATCGCGCTCCAGCGTCAATTCCGGCTGGAGATTGAAAACGCGCTTAACGGAGTTACCGACCCGGCTGCTGCTGAGTCTGTGATCGAAACCCGCCTGGCGCAATATCTTGAAATGCAGTTGCAGCAGGCGCGCCGGATCACCCCGAATTTTGACGCCCAGGTGAACAGCGCTGTCACTGCTTATGCAAAATTCCTGTCTAATATCGACGAATTGGTAAAGCAGATTACGACCAAGCCGGTGTTCTCTGCTGAATACAACTTCCTGCGGCCGCAGGGACAGCCGGAAATCAGCCAGTTCAAAGTCATGTCCACGCTGAACCCATTTGGATCCAGCGGAACATTGAGCATCAATCTGGCCGGCACGCTCTACAATTCCGCTTCTGTCAGCTCGCAATTCGGCCGCTGGCGCGACGCGCAAGCTTCCATGCAGTTGGAACGCAAGCTGGCTGGTGATGAAGCGAACTATCCCGCCCGGCTCAGTTTGGCAGGATATTTCCAGTACATGATTTCACCAGGGTTGATCAGCCTGGACCAGGGCAACTTTGCTCCGGGCACTACCATTCAGCTTCCCCAGGCGGCGGCTCTCGCGCTGGCGCCCACAGGACCGATCTGGGTTGCGGAAGCCCAGATCACTTTCAAACTGAAGAACACCGGCGCCGAGATTCCCATTTCCATCACCCGCGCTAACCGCACCGATTTGATCAAAGCCACGTCAACCAGGGGACACATTGGGATTACTTACGATTTGGACAAACTGTTTATGAGCCAATGACAGTGGAGCAGAGGCTTTAGCCTCTCACCCTCTTGAATACTGATTACAGTCACCGGGTAGAGCAGCGCTTGCAATCAGAGCAGGAGTAAACATGCGCCGCGCGAATCGGCCTTCGCAAAAAATGCACGTGATGGCAGCCGGCAATCCACACGTGAAGCAAAGATGTGGGGCGTAGCAGACTTTGGCGAGCCCGGCAGGACTCGAACCTGCGACCCTCTGCTTAGAAGGCAGATGCTCTATCCACCTGAGCTACGGGCTCCAATACGATTGTATCAAGGCCTCAGAACGGTCCCTGGCACAGAGTCGGTCCCGTAAGATGTGGGTGTTTGATGAAATGAATAATGAAGCGGGTGCTAGTGGATTCACCGTGTATAGCCTCGATCGGATATGAACACCCGGAGCGTAAGCTGGACCTTGAGTTCAATGCAGGCAGAAAGATTTACTGATATTTCAAAGTACCGTCGGAGGAGCAAGCCGCCTTCATTCATCCAGGCGAGGAGCCGTCCCAGATTTGGCGATGGCCATGCGATGAGACGCATGAAGCCGATCAAACAAAACGGAAGCGCACAACCTTCACAAATGCAAAGCCTGGACCAAGGCAAATTGCAAGAGTTTGAGAGCGATTGACCAACGCTGCCGTGCCTCTTCTTCTGAATTGCCGAAGCCGGAGACGTACAAGGTGAGATAAAAACCGCGCATGGAATCACTCAGCGTTTCATCAGGAACAATGCGTTTTACCTGATGCCGTCTGCTCTCCTCGCAATCACCTTCTCTAGCCGCTCCATCAAGGACATGGTAATAACAATGTCGAAGAACGAATTCGATTGCCGCAGGGATATCCGGCACACGTTGCAGCAGTGTGCAGAGTTTCGCCATCAATGCCTGGTGCGCGGGCAGAGAAAAACGCGGCGCGTGATCTGAGAAGAGCAGATCGATATAGGAAGCAAACTTCCAGTTCGCAGAAAATATTTCCTCTTCGAGAGAGATCTCAGTCGTGCTCCAAACGTCAGATTTTGCCGTCTGCATTGGAAAATCAGCGACATTCACGCGAATGAGAAACTCTCGCATTTCCAACCAATGCTGGGCTTCGGGCAGACTGTCAATTAAAGCCGGACTATTTCGGATATCGCAATAACAGAAACTTCCATCTTCTGAAGCCCACGGAATTTCAAGCGCAGGATCATCGCTCCCGAGTTCAACCGAGCTATCCACGTGCATTCAGATGAGTCCTTGCTGGCGGAAAAAAGAAATAATCTGCAACTCAGCCCAGCGGCCATCGTTTCCATTTGGCGCCGCCAGAAAAGCGCAATGACCGCCATGTAGAGTTTCGAGCAGTGTGATGTGGGAGTTGGCAAGAATTTTGGCTTTAGTTTCCGGCAGCAGACGAATAAACGGATCATCCAGCGAGTGAATGATCAGCGTGGGCACTTCAATTTTGTCGATGACTCGCGCCGCCGCTGCACGCGTGTAATAATCCTGGGCGCCGGAGAAGCCGCAGTAATAGGCAGTGACAACATCATCAAACTCGCGGATGCTTCGCGGAAATCGCGCAATCTTCTTGTAAGTATCAGGGAACAACGCGGCTTTGCGCCTGTAACGGCGCATCAAGCTCAGAAGGAATTTCCATTCGTAAATCCAGTTCGACGGTTGATGCATCGCGTCGGCAGAGGGGCCCAGATCGGCAGCGGGTGAGACGGCAGCCACGGCTTTCAATTCAGCAGGAGCGTTACTGCCCCAGTCGCCCGCCATCTTGAGTGCAAGGTTGCCGCCCATGGAATAACCAACCACAGCAATCTGCGACAAAGATTTTTGCGCGATCAACGTGCGCACCACCGCGCCGACATCGCTGGAGAGACCGGAGTGATAGAGCGTGGGAGTCAGGCGTTCCGTGTTGCCGCAGTTCCGCATGTTCATGCGGACAACGTTCATTCCCGCCTTCCATGCCTTGCTGCCGGTGCCAATCACATATTGTGACAGGCTTGAGCCCTCCAGCCCGTGCACAATGATCGCTGTCGCATGGTGGTCCGGGCTGGGTTGCCAATGGCAGTGGCACAGCACCTGTACTGCTTCCTCCACCTGGAACAGTTGCTCCTCCGGTTCCGGCAACGTATTAATACGGGGCAGGAAGTTGCCGATTAGCGTTTGCGCATGTCTGTTGCGCAGAAATCGCCGCGGCACAAACCTGTCAAACCCTTGATCCTCTGAAAATTGGGACATAAGGATGGAAGCAATGGACCTATATAATATGGATGCTGATATTTTAACCGAGCTTACATTTATGCCAATTTTCGAATACATCTGCCAGGAATGCGACCACAAGTTTGAGGCCATTGTGCTGGGACAGCAAAAGCCGCGCTGTCCAAAGTGCGAGAGCAAGCGCCTTCAGCAGCAAATCTCCAAATTCGCTGTGGCGACTGGCTCTTCGGCGGAAGCCAGCCCGGATCCAGGTCCATGCGGCGCGTGTGGCGATCCGCGCGGCCCCGGCGCCTGCTCCATGAACTGACAATCGTGTAAAATGGAGTTCTGCACACAACGGTGGGTATAGTTCAGTGGCAGAACGCCAGACTGTGGCTCTGGATGTCGTGGGTTCGACCCCCACTACCCACCCCAATTTTTCCATCAGTTAGCGTTCTATCCCTGCCGTTTCCCTCTCCATTCAAAGCCAGTGCCGCAACTTTGCCCCTTGCCTGCACCAGTTCATCCGTTACCACATCACCATAGGTATCCATAGTGGGGGTCGGAGGTTCAAATGCTCTCTCCGCGACCATTTCTTCGACTAACCAATCATTTTGCGTTGATCGCCGGCGCGCCGCTCGCGTTCTTTTGCGAATCGCTCCACGCCTGAGAAGATCGAATCGGGATCGAGATGCGCTTCCGCAATCACTTCCAGTTCGAGGCCGCCGGTTCTCCAGCAATTGTCAAAGTCGGACGTGAGTGAATACTCATCGGTCAAAGGACCAAGGTTGCGAAGCGGCCACATGCGTCGTGTGCCTGTCGACACGACCATCAGATCGTAGCGAGCTTCGGGCGGCAGCACGGAATCACGATATGCCTGCGGCTGGCGATCGAACAACTCCTCGCTGATCGCAGCGATCACTTTTACGTTCACGCCGGCTGCTTCAAGCCTCGGCAGCACTTTCACCAGATTCACGGTGGAACTGGATCCCTGCGCGATCACGTAACCGTGGCGCGGCTTGTTGGGCGCGAAATCTCGGATCACGTAAAGGCCCTTTGCGGCGGCGCGCAGATCGGAGTCGGCGAAATGGCTTCGGTCCGCGACCGCGAAATCGGGTCGCGCAACTTCCAGGGTGATGATGCCCACGTGCGGATCGCGGGCCGCGATTTCCGCCGCCGCGAAATAGCCTGGCGCGACGTCGTTGTAATCCCAAAAGCTCAGGTTGATCACCTGGCCTCGCGGGAACAGCTTCCACACTTGCGGCGCGAAGATGCCGAAGTGTGTGCGCGCGTCGGCCGCGGTTTCAGGTCCGGAGTGCGCGGTGAGAATATGCAGCACGCCGACGCGGAATTTGCTGTCCTGATTTTGTTGGCTCCAGACACGCGCCGGGGTGTACATGAGCGGCGTGAACGCTCCGTAGGTGCCGCTCAAGGCCCAAACGCCGGCGAATTTTTCTGGGTCGACGGAAGCGTTTTGACTCACCAGGCCTATGGCGGTGGAAACGTTGCCCGCTTCCTGAATGGGCGCTTTCAACCGCGTGCCCAGCGGATTATTCGTCGGACTATAGTGGCCCCACAAACTGCCATGCTCAACGTTGATCGACTCCGAAAGGTCGGCGGCCGCGGTGAAGAAGCGCCCGTCCGTGACGTAATTCATCCACTTGATAATTTCCGAAATCGCCCGCCTGGTTCCGGCCATCTCGCCGGGTTTCTTGAAAAGCGAAATGCTGACTTGCTTCTCCGCGCCCGAAATCGCATTGCGAATCGAAAGCTTCTGCGGGGATTCCGGCAGCGCCGCCACGCGCAGGCGATCATCCAGGAATGGATCGGCGTTGGCTGAGATACGCAACTTCACATCGTCGCGCACGGTGTCGCCGATTTTCACGAGACGATCTGCCATGCGATCACCCAATCCTTTGCGGTCGAGCAGCGACATCACCACGTCAATGTTCGTCTTGAACTGAATCAATCGCTCGCGATTGTCGGTGACCGGGCCTTTGCGGATGCCCTCGAACTCCACTCCGTAATGCTTCTCGAACGTCTGCGCCAGAGCGAGAAAATACTCCGAGTTCATCTTCAGTGCGTAGGGATGGCTTGCGTAACTCACCAATTGCTCGCCGTAGCCGGGGAGTTTCCCGTCAGCGGCTGCGGGCCAGTAGCCCTTGATGGTTTTGCCGATCGTGATGATGGGACGGCGGTCGGTCGGATCCACTGCGTCCATTGCCTTCAGGGCAGCGGTTACTTGGTTATAGTCGTTGCCATTCGACAGGGTGAAGACGTTCCATCCATACGAAGCCCATTGGGTTACCAGATCGTAGCCGTCATACTTCGCCGGGATAACGCCGCCAATCAGGCAATCGTCGATGCCCGCGTTGTTGTTGGAAAGCATAACCCGCAAACGCTTTCCCACTTGCAGGGCGAGTGCCTGCGTCTTCAACTCCTGCGCGTGTCCTTCGGTGAGCGCAAATTCGCCTTCGAGGGCGATCACTTTCGGCGAGTCTGGTGCGCCCGCCACATCCCAGAACATCGCTTTGCCCGCGGCGGTGGCGATGCCGACGCCGGAGGGACCGCCGTTTACGTCGTTAGTGCAGTCGATGCTCTCGGCATGTCCTGAGAGCGCACGAATGCCGCGGCCCTTCGCGGTGGCAAACAGGGGATGGTCTTCCAGATTCGTTTCGTGCAGCAGCGTCTTCAATGCGCCCGCGCCGCGCCTGAATCCCAAAGCGTCGATCGGCAGCATCGCCACGTGGGGGTCGACGTGGTAACGCGGATCGCCGGTTTCCTGATATTTACGACGCATGGCTTCGCCCATGATCATCCACAGCGCGTAGCACGTGGGGACAGAGTGACCCGCCGCCATCATGAATTTATCGGAGTAAGGATGCTTGGGCCGGCGGTAATCGTAACGGAGTCCGCCATTTTCCGGACCCACCAGGTGCGCCGCAACGTTGTACGGTGTGTATGCCAGCGGCCCGCCGAGGTGTCCGGTTTGCGCGTAATTTCCCAGCAGCACCAGGGTCATGCAGGTCATGAATCCAATGTCGTCGAGCAGCGGATCGTACGCAGGTTGTTGCTGGGTGGGCGAAGGCATTACGGGGGTGCACAATGTCATTGACGGTCTCCGTAGGATGGGTGTTGTAACTGCAGGACCGCAGTCCGGCTAAAAGAAGCGATATTGTCGTTGACGTCGCTCCACGTAGGCTGCAATTTCAGCGGACGTTTGGCCACTAACCCTTTTATCCAACATACAGCGACATCTGCGTAGCTGGCAACAGCCTCTAACGCGGAGCACCAGAGCAGTAAGACGATGGAATCGACCAAAGAACACGACGATTGTTGCCGGGAGAGGGCGGGTTTCGGTGAACGCACGAGCCAGGGGCCAAAGAATGGGTAATCTCTATACATTCCGTGCCTTAGCCAACCGGACGCACCATTGGCCCCGAGTTCCAGATGCAGCGCCAATCTTCGGGCTGTCGAATGCTACTTGCGGTGTTCCCAGATCGAACTCGCCGATGCGTTTCATTAATTCTTGATTGATCTTTCGGATTCGTTCGGCCCGCGAACCGCCGACGCCAGGGCTGCACTCTACGACGCTCAAAATTCGCCACAGTTACCGATCATAATCGCAGATCGTGCTGAGAACGCGAGACAGATCACTAAACGGTAATATTCGGTCGAGGAGAAGATTTGTCCTTTATTTGTCGGTCGCCAGCACTCTGCCTTTACTCGTTTCGAAGCGCTTCGATGGACGAAAATAGATCGCCAGATCCTCGCAACCGCGGCTCTGGACCTTGAACGCATTGAAATCCTTGTAAAGGAATCCACCATTTTCGCTGTTTTCAGCGTCAGTAAGCAGCACAAGGCGCGAGGATTCACGGTACGGCAAGGCCCGCAGCATCACTGCCTCAATCACGCTGAAGATGGCTATTTTGCGCCAATCCCCAGCGCCAGGGTCAGCGCGGCCGCTGTTGTGAATGCCCGTGTCTTCAGGAGTGAAGCGAAGTGCGTAACGCACATCCTGCAGGGCTGTTTCCATTCCCACCTCTGCGGAAGCGATGATAATCCGTTTCCTGATGAACGTGGCGTGCGAATTTTCTTGCCAGGCTAGAAGCAGCTTTGCATGGCCGACGAGAAATTGACAGTTATATGAACTCTTAAGAGAAGTCACGGTGCAAAACTAAAGGCGTGAATTCTTGAAGCGTTCTGCGCGGTTATAACCCGTGATTCCGTGATTTAGAAGCCCGTCGGAATTTGTTCTCCGCCCACCAGTTCAAACAAATGGCCCTGAACCGGATCACTCCGGACCAGGGCCAATTAAATTTTAGATCGCAACGAAGCCGCGCGCTTTTTGTCGCGATTTAGGTTTAGTTCTCCCCATCCTCTCCGTCGCTCAGAGCGTTGATCGTACCCTGGTTCCCGCCACATGAGGCGCCCCAGATGATGGTATTTCCGCTTATTCCCGACTGACCCCATACAATGGAATTGCCCCAGATGATGGTGTCGTTCAGGATTGAGTTCGATCCCCAAACAATGGAGTTGCCCCAGACAATCGAGCTGCCCCAGGTAATGGTGTTTCCGTAGGAAATCGCGTTGCTCGAACTCAGCGTGGCTTGTCCACTTGCAGGGTTATAGACGGCCGCCGGAGATGCCGTGCTGCCGGAAGCAACATCACCGTTTTGCAGAGCGGCGTAGACGTCGAGATAACCGGCGCCGATGGTGAAAATATCGTATTGTGAAAAATAGCCATAACCCCAGATGTCATATCCCCAACTGCTCTGTGGATAGCCTTTCCACGCTGTTTTCATCATGCGGGCCTTGATGATGTCTGGCGTGAGTGTGGGATCTTTTTGCAGCATTAATGCCGCCGCGCCGGCAACCACCGGGGTGGCCATGCTGGTGCCGCTCAGACGCAGGTACTTGTTGCTTGCACCAGTCGCGCAAGTGTTGCCCAGAGTCGTCAAGCTGCACACCTTCACAGGACTCACGATCAGATTCGAATCATTCGCGGCCAGGTAACTGGACGGGGCAAGCAAGGATACAATTCGGTTCCCGGGCGCCACCAGGTCTGGCTTTACCACGTGATCCACCAGCGTGGGTCCCTTGGAACTGTAGCTGGCAACGTAATCGTCCAGGCGGGTCGCCGTACCGTTTGTCTTCGTGGCTCCCACGGTGATCACCAGAGGATCATTGCCGGGGGACTGGATAGTTGCATAGCCATCCGTACCCTGTCTGTTATCGCGACCGGAGTTCCCTGCCGCTACCACAACAACAATTCCGGCCTTCCATGCGGCCTCCACTTCCTGGCAGAGAGGGTCCTGGCTGGCAGCTTCGTAAACAGGACGTCCCAGAGATAGGTTGAGAATTCGTATGTTGTAGGTGCTCTTCAATTGGATGGCGCGCTGAATGGCCGCAATTACCTGGCTGTCAGTACCCGCGCCATTTTTATCCAGTACGCGGAGATTAATGATGTTGGCGTTCGGCGCCAGTCCCAAGTACTGCTGGGGGTAACCGCCGGCGGAATCAATCCCGTTGCCGGCGAGAATGCCGGCCACATGCGTTCCGTGTCCATAGAGATCTGTGGTCGCCGAATCACCGGAGACAAAGCTCTCACTGTAAACAATACGGCTGGCTGTTCCGCTTGCATTCTTCAAGTCATCATGAGGATAAACGCCGCTGTCAATCACAGCGATGCCGATGTTGGAACCATCGAGGACATACTGCTGCCGGACTACATTGTCCATTACTGCCGGAATCTCATCATCCCAGGCTGCTTTGTTGACCCGGTCCGGGCTCACGTACGCGATATCAGGATGGTTCTCCAGAAATGCCAGCAACTTCACCGGAATGCGATACGCTGCTCCGTTGAGGTGTTCAAAGGCAAATTTCAGCCTCCCTCCATGAGACGCCAACATCTCAAAATGGCGGGCCCGCGGTTTTTCTGTGAACTGAATGATTACGTCCACTGTCCCGTCCGGATTTACGGGATAGCTGGCCATGTCGGCCGCGATCTTGCTCGCCGGATGAACCGGCGCAGCTTGCAGCGTGGATACCGCAAACAAGAGCAGTAACAGAGTGATAGCCAGGTGAGCCAAAGCGGACTTGGAGTGCTGTGATCCGGATCGGCTCAACCTGCGTGTGTTTACGAGCGTCATATTCCTTCTCCGTCGAACGGGCGACTTACGAACCCCAGATTGCTGAGGCAACAGTTGGACATAAGGATTTGACCAGTGGCGTACACCGGCTAAGAAAAGCAATCGCCAAGGCAGCCACGCCGACTGCAAACAAAATTTGTCTTGCGCTACGAGCCATCTTTATCTCTCCCGTGGGCGGGTCTTGCCCCCACGGGCTAAAGGAATTGCACGTAGGCGGCCAGAGACATACAAAATAAATCTCGCATTTTCAGTCACTTAGAGGGAACGAGCAACTTGGCGGTGTGACACGGGTGTCACCGTGCACGGTCGCACTGGCAGACACCCGATTGCAAATAGCTGATTTGTAAGGTGGTTAATAAGCATGCGTCAGGCACGTCACAGCGTTTGTGGCCGCCGAACTAGACAACTGCCCAGGAGGTGGCTGATCGTCGGTTCCAACTTAGAAGGAAACAGGGCTTTCCAACATCTCAGCGGCCGCCGTTAATGGGAAAGGCAAAGCCGCGATCAATTGCTTTGTAAATGGATGGCGAGGATGGAAGAAGACTTCTTTGGGGGTATTGCATTCAACAATGGCTCCTTCGTACAAGAGCGCCACCCGATGACACAAGGAATAAACTGAGAGCAAGTCGTGGGAGATAAAGAGCGTCGCCATTCCCAGATGCTTATTGAGTTCGGCAAATAGCGCCAGGATCTCTGACTGTGTGATTGCATCCAGCGCACTGGTAGGCTCGTCCGCAATCAGCAATCGAGGACGATGGAGGATTGCCATGGCGATCAAGACTCTCTGAGCCTGGCCAACGCTGATTTCTGAAGGGTAGCGGCGCAGGAACTCGCGCGTAGTTGGCAGGCTCACTGCATCCAGCGCGCTGCTGATTGCCTGCTCTCCAACTTCGCGCTCTTTGCTGTGAAGCTTCCAGGCCTCATTGAGCTGTGTGCCCAGACGGAGGGCCGGATTCAGCGATGAAAGCGGACTCTGGGGAACAAGCGCAATTTCTTTACCGCGTATCTTCATCCACTCGCGCTCACTCTGAGTAAGCAGTTCATGCCCGTTCCACAGAATTGAGCCTGAGGCCCGTCCTCCCTTATAGCCAAGAAGCCCCAGAAGCGCGAATGCCAGAGAGCTCTTTCCACAGCCGCTGTGCCCTACTAATCCGAGGATCTCGCCGCTCTCCAGGCTGAAGGTCGTCTCGCGCAGCACGGACTGCTGGCTATACGCCACATTCAGATTGACGGAAAGCAGTTCTCGTTTATTCATCGCCGGGCCAGCATGAGGTCTTCAATGTTCCAGTACGCCTGTGGCCGGAACGGACTGGGCTCTGCATTCTTGATCTGCGGTGAAATTGCAACCAGCGAATCCTTATTGACCAGGTAGATCACTGGCGCCTGCTCCAGGGCAATCTTCTGTACCTGGTCCCATGCAGCCTTTCTCTTGTGCCTATCCAGCGTGGAGGCTTGAATGCGCATTTGTTTATCGATTTCCGCCTCCCATGCGGTGGCCGGCACTTTCTCCTTTGGGTTCCAGATATGGTCTTCTCCGGAGCTGAGCCACATGGTCATTTGCGAGCTGGGATCGAGATCGCCGTTCACTGTGCCCAGAAGACAGGCTTCATAATTGAAGGTTTGCGTCATGCGCTCCAGCAGCGAATTGAAATCCAGTGTGACCACATTCACCTTGATTCCAATTTTCTTGAGGTCCTGCTGAATCATGGTGGCCATTTGTTCGCGAGGCCGGTTTCCCGCGTTGGTGATAATTGAAAATTCCACCGGATTGCCGTTCTTGTCGCGCAGCTGCTGGTTGTCCAGGTGAAAGCCGTCCGATTGCAGACGTCGCAATGCCCCAGCCGTATCGTATGCGTCAGGCCGAAGGTTCGCGTTGAACCATAGCTTGTTGCTCTGTGGCACGTTTCCGATAGCGGGCACAGCGTGACCGTGGAAAACCAGGTGACCCATGTCTTCACGGTTGATCGCCTCTGAAACCGCCCGACGGAAAGCTGCGGAGGCGAACCATTGCTTCTTGTAAATCGGAATTGGCGCTGATGATACCTGGTTGAACCACATCTCTTCCGCATCAGTAGATGGTCCGGCATCGCGCACGGAAGACGCGTTGACGCTGGAAAGCCTGTCATAAATAGCCGGTGAAACCGTGTTGATCAGGTCAATCTCTCCCCGCTGATATCTCATGGCTTCAATGTCAGGATTTTGCTCGACTTCAAGGCGAACTGAATCCAGATACGGCAACTGCCTACCTTGTGCGTCTTTCTTCCAGTAGTTCGGATTCCGCTTGAGCAGAACAAATGCTCCCGCCTTGTGCTCAGCAACAAAAAAAGGACCCAAAGCAGCCATTTCTTTCTGCGGACTGGCAGATGAAATGATGGGCACGAAGTCAAACAGATAGACCAGGTTTGCAACCGGAGCAGGAAACGTGAGTTCGATCAGCGTGGGAGAAAGGACCCGGGTCTCCAGCTTGCCCTGGCCGGAACGAAACGCGTCGCTGCTGGCTGAGTGTACTGAAGGATCCAGCAAGTGCTGCATGGTGTAGGCAACATCCGGGGCTGAAAACGGCGTTCCATCCGAATACCGCACGTCAGAACGGAGCTTGAAACGGATGGATTTGCCTCCGTCCATGACCTTCCATGAACTGGCCAGTTCCGGTTCCGGCTGCTGCGTGAGCCGGTTCACCCGGAGAAGAAAACCTGCTGTCAGATAACGTACGGTCTCTGACGCGTCGTCATTCACCAGCAGCGGGTTGAAAGTCTTGGGATCAGAACGCAGACAGAAGCGCAATTCCCCGCCATTCTGGCCGAATGCGGCGCAGGTGCAGAGCAGCACCAGTGAGACAAGCATTGCGTTGGCTCTCACGCGTGTACCTCCTGTTTACTGAGCAATACCTGGAAGGCCCCAATTACCACGATAAGTACTACAAGAGGCGCAAGACGCCAAGGTTCCGGACGTAACATGACAAAATCCTGAAGTTCAGAGACCAGCCCACCCAACGAGGGCAAAGGCTCAGAAATGCCGAGTCCCAGCGCCCCCAGATTGGCTTCCGCAATGATGAACACCGGGATGGAAAGAAAAAACTGTGCCGCCAGCGCGGGACGCAAACTGGGCAGCAGGTGCACTCGAAGCATCCTGACACCTCCGCATCCTCGCGCACGCGCAGCCCACACAAAATCCGACTGTAACACCTGTTTTGCGCCAGCGCAGATCACACGTGCGGCGGGCGCCCAGCCCAAAACCCCAAGCAGCGCAAAGGTGATAACCACCGAGGCCATGGGAGACAAGTTCAAAGGCAGGACTGCGCGAACGGTGATCAAAAGGAAGAGCCATGGCAGGGCGAGAAACAGGTCAGTCGCTCCCATGACAACTCGCTCTACCCAGCCACCGCAAAAACCGGCGATCCCTCCCACCAAGGCAGCAAGAATCGTGCTTAAGAAAGCCGCAAGAGGCGCCAGAAACAGAGATACGCGCATTCCGTAAACCACACGCGCAAAGCGGTCGCGGCCCAGGTCATCCGTCCCAAGAAGATGATGCAAAGAAGGCCGCGCCTGGGCTTCAGCACGGAACTGCTGCTCGTATCCCGCCGGAGCGATATAAGACCCAAAGACCGAGGCCAAAGTTGCGGCGAGCAATATGGCTATGGCGACTTTGTGCAGCATTTTCATGCGGCCACTCGTCCTGCCATGCGGCGAAACTGGTCGCAGCACATGATGGCGCCGATGGTCAGGCAGCTGATAACAAGGGTAAGGTTTACCAGCAAGGGCAGATCACGCGATTGCGCCGCCGTCCAGGCGAGCTGTCCTATGCCTGGAACATCGCAGAAGACCTCGACTGGCAGCAGAGCGCCGAGTCCTATACTGATTGAAACTCCGACCAGCGCGATCAACTGCGGGAAGGCAACAGGAACAACGTGCCAGCCCAGAAGACGCCACCGCCCCACACCCTTCGCACGCGCAACAACAATGTGCGGCATCTCAAGGCACTCTTCCATCAGGTTCCGTGCGTACCGGTAGATTTTGGGAAAGACCAGCAGACCAACCGCAAGGACCGGCGGCCACCGCATCATGAGAAACACAAGGGCCAGAACCGCAGCGGGAGTGGAGATAAATGCGCCTCCGCTGGAATCAGCGGCCAGCGCGAACCAGCGGGACCTTACCATGAAAGCGCCCACGGCCAGCGTGAGCCCCACACTCCACGCCACCAACAACGCCAGGGCAAGACTGCGGAGTGAAACCGGAAGCCGGTCGCGCAAGAGGTCGCGAACTGGCTGGTTCAATGACCGCGATGTGCCCAGATTGCCATGCACGAGTCCGTTCAAGTAGTGCAGGTAAAATCGTGGAACATTGCTGTCAGCCAGCCGTGCCTGCCTGATTACCTGAATGCTCTCGCTGGATAGACCGGGTGTCAATTCCTGTTCATCTGAAGAAAAGCCGGGCGCAATCCGCACCAGAGTTGCTCCCGCCAAACCGGCAACAAGCATCAAGATCAGGAAGCGAAGAAATGCCAGTGACAGCGCGCGGAACATCAGACTGCCGCCGCTCCATCGGAAGAGATCGCGGCCAGGCCGGCTTGGGAACCTTTGCGACGATGATGTTCCTGCTTTTGCGCATACATGCGGCGGTCCGCTTCCGCCAGGAGCTGTTCCGGATCCATGCTGTCGACAGAGGAGATAGCAAAACCAACACTGAGGGACAGCCAATCCACGCCGCAGGCTTCCCTTCCGGCGTGGCGCGCCAGTTCGCTGAGGCGGACGCCTCGACCTTCCGCCGCTTTTGGGTTCAACCCGGGAGCCACGATCACAAACTCATCGCCTCCCATGCGGGCCACATAGTCATACTCGCGGCACGATTCCTGCAGGATCTGGCCAAACAGTTTCAATGTCCTGTTCCCTTCCAGATGTCCGAAGTGATCATTGATCTTTTTGAACCCATTCAGGTCGCATACCATCACTGTGACGGTGGACTTCAGCCTCCGGCAGCGCGCCAGCTCACGATCAAGGTGCATGAACAAGGAACGAGCATTGGGCAGGCCGGTGAGGTAGTCCGTGGTAGCTGAGTTTTCCGCTTCCTGGAATGCAAGAGCGTTCTCCACCGCAAGTCCCACTCGGGAATTGATCGCCATCAGAATGCGCAGGTGATCTGAGGTGTAGGCGTCAGGTATGGCGTGATACAGAGTCAATACGCCCACCACGTCATCCGATCCTTCCAGTGGCACAGACAGTGCTGAATACAACGGACTGTTGTCCGGCCCGTTGAGATAACCTGGCTCCATCGTGGGATTTCCGTTCAAGATAGGTTTGCGATTGTGTCCTACCCAACCGGAGAGACCAACGCTCAAGGGAATGCGAAGCGATGCGAAAACTGGAAAGTTGGCGCCGGCAGCATATGCCGGAACCAGGCACTGATCGCGCAAGACGTAAACGGCGATGGCATCGAAAGGCACCAACCGCTTCAGCTGCTCGGCCAGTCGAGAAAGAATTTCACTCAAACTGAGCGAGTTGCCCAGATCGTGACTCAGTTCAAGCAGCGTTTGCGCTTCGTGTCTGGCAGCCGCAATGGAAGTGAGAAAGGCAACGCCATTTCCGGAATCGGATTCTCGAGACGCTTCGAATCCGCTCGCCGGTGCGTCACCACGTTCAATTTTCAAGTCCGTGGACAATTTCAGGTGCTCACAGCGCGCTGACTGTGAACGCACAATCTGTTCCAGTTCCTGATAGTGATCCTGCAGCAGCGCAACTACCCTCGGGTCATAGGCCCGGCCGGATTCATCGGCCACTCTGCGCATGGCCTCATCCAGAGGAAGGGCTTTGCGGTACTGGCGGTCTGTTGCCAGGGCATCCAGGCAATCCACTGCGGAAAGGATCCTGGCTCCCAGAGGAATCTGCTCGCCCGCCAGGCCATCCGGATAGCCTCTGCCGTCCCACCGCTCGTGGTGAGCGCGAACGATAGGAGCCACAGGATAAGGGAACTTGACCCGTTCAAGAATCTCTGCACCCACAATCGGGTGAATTTTCATTTTTTCAAATTCTTCCGGTGTCAGACGGCCCGGCTTGGAAATGATGTGTTCTGGAACAGCGAGCTTGCCGATGTCGTGTAGGAGTGCGGCAGCCCGCAACGCATCCAGCTCTTCTTTTTCTAATTTCAACTTCTTGCCTACTTCAATGGCGTAGATGCGCACGCGCTCCAGATGATCATGCGTAGTCTGGTCTTTAGCCTCAATGGCAAGCGCCAGCGCTTCAATGGTGCGGAGATGAAGTTCTGCCATCTCAGAAACGTGCTTCTTTTCATCCTGCAGCTTCGTGACGTAAAGACGATAAGATTTGTAAATAACGAACATGGCGGGCAAGGCCAGCAAAGTGGATTCCCAGCCAATGTGCTCGTTGGCCCAGCGCACCATCCCTGCAATTGCTCCTCCTGCAAGGTAGTAGGGCAAAGACCAGAAATAACAGTCGCCCCAGACTCGACGCATGCTTTTACGTTCAGTTAAGCAGATGATGGCTGCCACAGGCAATGTATTCGCCAGAAAGTAGACGCAGGCAGCAAGCATCAGCAGGAGCGCATAGTTGTGTTGCAGTTTCGAAAGTGGCCCATGATAGGTAAAATACGCCAACCAAACGGCTACGGTGGAATTCGCCACGTTGAAAACCATATGATGTGGTTTTGACCAGCGGCCTTCTCCGATGTAGCACTGCGCCAGGGTTGCCGCAGCTCCGAGCAGAAGCGTTTCACCACAGGAAAGCTCTGCTACTCCAATAAGAATGAAAAGAAAAGTGACCGAAATTGATCCAGTGATTTCAGGCAGAGCGACCTTGAGCCGGGACGCCAGAATGGCAGTAAGAAGATAAGCGCAGAATTTTGACAGGTCCGCAGGAGCCCATGTGAGTGCGCCATGGGCGGACACCGCCAGACCCAGAACACACATAATGGCGAGGAAAAATTTTGCAGACCTCGACACGCGATCTCTCCTTCCACTGCTTGACTAGGGCAACTCTGGGGCCAAACTTCAAGGACGCAGGAGGCAACCTGGTTCAAGTAGCTTCAGCTACTTACGGGCAGGCTCCTGATGAACGAGCACTCATTCAGAGTGTCACCTGTGACAGCTTTGTCACAGCCGATTTCACAGGACTTGGTCCTTGTCACACGAGATAACTTAAGTAATCAGGTAGTTCCATATCATAAGTTGCTTGTTGGGCTACCATAGTTCATCATTGGCATGAACGGAAGTACCTGTACTTCCAATTGATCGGTCGAGCGTATAAGGAAGAACGGTGGACAACCTGCTGCAAAATTCTGGCGTTGTGTCCAGTCATATTGTGCGCAGCGAAGCTCTCCGAAGAATTTTCAACTTGGCTGAGCAGGTCGCTAAGCACCCGGCCGCTGTCTTAATCGTAGGAGAAACCGGCACGGGCAAGGAGATGCTGGCACGATGCATCCATAAGCATTCGCTCAGGTGCCACAAGCCCTGGGTGGATGTGAATTGCGCTGCTCTACCTGAACATCTGGTGGAGAGCGAACTCTTTGGCTACGAAAAGGGCGCCTTCAGCGGAGCGGAAACCCACAAACCAGGGCTGTTTGAACTGGCTGATGGAGGCACGCTCTTCCTCGATGAGATCGGTGACCTGGATCCTAAAGTACAAGTAAAGCTTTTGCGCGTACTGGATGGTGTCCCATATTTCCGGCTCGGCGGGACAAAGAAAGTGACGGTGGACGTCCGCATTGTAGCCGCCACCAACCAGGATCTTGAGAGCCTGGTTGCCGCCGGCAAATTCCGTAGCGACCTGTACCATCGCCTCGCGCAATTCCGGCTGGATATTCCTCCACTGCGCGAAAGACATGAAGATCTTCTGGCCATCGCGGAGGACGTGCTGCAGGAACATTATCCGCAATCAGAGTTTACCAGTGAGGCCATCGCAGCCATGTGTGCCTATGAATGGCCGGGAAACATACGGGAATTGCGCAATTCCGTATTCCGTGCGGTGATGCTGGCCAAGAATGCCGACCGTGAAATCACGGCTGCAGACCTGAAGCTGCCGCAGGCCAAAACGGCCGCGTCGGCGTCAAATGCGATTACTCTAACCGACGGCTATGGGCAGTTCGAACGCCAGAAAATCTTTGACGCGCTGGATCGGTGTGGCGGGAACCAGGGCAAGGCAGCAGTGGCCCTCGGCATATCGCGCCGGACCTTGCTTCGCAAATTGAAGCAGTACCGCGAAGAACGAAGCGACACCGCCATTGGCACCCTGTGCCTGCAGCAGCAGCGTTATTATCGAGCCAAAGTGAGAACGCCGGTTACTGTGATCCATGAGGGCGGAGAGGCCACAGGGACCCTGCTGAATTTGAGTCTGGGGGGAGCAGCGGTTTCCACTGATACGGTCGTCAAGTTTGGTTCGATAGTGAGAATTCGCCTGCAATTTCCTGATAGCGACCGCCAGACTGAACTCTGCGGAACCGTGGCGTGGTCCAACTATGACGGTGACCATGGAATCCAGTTCAGTGATTTGCAACCGCAGGACCGCGCGATTCTCGAGCAGTGGCTTCACGACGAAATGAAAAAAGAAGGCTGGCACACCGAGTGCGTCAGCTAAAGTGCGCCACGGCTCGATTAAAATAGCATTCCATTTAGATAGGCCAACCCAAAAACCGAGCTGCTGTTTGGCACACGGCGCTCACGCAGCCAGAGTCATTGGGTTTGAATTGTCTTCAGGAATTGCCAGGCTCCGGATTTAGGAGAGCCCGCAAACGATCTGAGATGCCACGCCGGCAATCTGTTTCTTGGGTTGGGGATTTAAATCATCAACCTGATGCGCATCATCGGCGGCATCGCGCAGCCGTGCAGAGATATCCTGCTGGTAATTCTGCAATTCGCGCAGATCCTTATCATTGAATGCGTCGGCACGCGTACTGTAGAGTGCAACCAGGCCCACCAGTTCGTTGGTGTCCCCCAGCGGTGCAACCATCGCCGAGCGAAGTTGCGTTTTTGCTCCCGTATCCACTGCTGGATTGGCGTTGCTGATGGCGCGGTGGGTCAATACCACCCATCCCAGCAGCCCTTGTCCGGAGCAGGTCTTCAGGTCAAGCAGCTGGCCGGAATCTTCTCCGAAGGCAAATCGGGGTGTTATGGCGTCGCCGCTGACGTGAAATACTGCAAAAGAGTCGAAAACAATCTGGCGCCGCAAACGCATAGCGACAGATGAGAAAAACTCCGCTTCTGATGTTCCCTCCCCTCTGCCCTCTTCCTGGTAGTTCAGAATTGATCGGGTAATTGCAGCTTCAGCGGCCAGTTGAGGCGCTTCTGTATCCGCATAGCCGGCGGCCGGAGCCGCTCCAGGAGCCACTTTAATGTTCACTGAGAGCTGCGGCTTCTCCATGCCCTGGTGCGAACGCGCCAACTTCTCAAGTTCAAGATAACGGGCCTTGAGCGCGGCCACCACTTTGGGATCGAATGTCTTTCCGGACTCTTCCTCCACGCGTGCCATGGCGTCATCCAGCGGCAGAGCACGGCGATACTGCCGGTCTGAAGCGAGCGCGTCCAGACAATCCACGGCGGACAGGATTCGTGCTCCGATGGGAATCTCTTCCCCAGCCAGCCCGTCGGGATACCCAGTGCCATCCCACCGCTCATGATGAGAGCGGACAATCGGCACCACAGGATACGGGAACTCAACCTGCTCCAGAATTTCCGCTCCCACGATAGGATGGATTTTCATCTTTTCAAACTCTTCCCGCGTCAGCTTTCCCGGCTTGGCGATGATGTGCTCAGGAACCGCTAACTTACCAATATCGTGGAGCACGGCGGCGGCACGCAAAGCGTCAGTCTCAGCCGGTGAAAGGTTGAGATCTTTGGCCAACTCCAATGCGTAGACTCGCACGCGGTGCACATGGTCGCCCGTGGTGTGGTCCTTGGCGTCAATAGCAAGCGCCAGTGCCTCAATGGTGCGCAAATGCAGCGCCGCCATTTCCTGCATGTGCTTCTTCATGTCCGCCATGCGCCCGATATAAATGCCGTAAGATCGATAAATCAGATAAAGCGCCGGCATCACCACTATGCTGATCTCCCATCCGGCGTAGCGGTTGAGAAACTGCATCAAACCGGCGATTCCAGCACCTATCAGGTAAAAAGGCAGTGTCCAGGCACATGTCTCGCGCCACTGTGGAAAAAACGCGGTTCTTTCTGACAGAGATACGATGATGGCAACGGGCAGAGTGTTGAGGAAGAAGTAAAAGGCCGCTGATAAAAGAAGAGAGATCAAAGCGCGTCCATGGAAAAGACCATGAACCAGAAAGTGATTCAGCCAAAAAGCACCAGTCAGAGCAATGGAAACCTGGGAAAGGTTGAAAATGAAATGGACCAGAGAAAGCTTCTTCGTCGGTTTCCAGTAACATTGCACGACTGCCGCGGTAACGCCCAGCGCAACCGTTTCTGAGAGCGACATACTTCCAATACTGACAATAAAAAGAATGAAGCCCACTGAAAGTGTTACATCCGAGCCCGGAAGTACAACTTTCAGACCTGAAGCAACAGCAGTGAGCACCAGGTAGCAGGTAAACTGCAGAACATCTGTGCTATGCCAGGGAAAGGCAGCTGTGGCAATGCACGTCAGTCCGAGAGCGGAGATCAGGGCTACAAAGACTTTCACCCTGGTGCGAGTTGCCGGGACCTGCGAGTTGTTATTCATTTCCTCATCCGTTCGGGCTTCTTTTTGTGGACATTCTCTAATGACCACCGCACCGAAGCATAGAGAACTTTAGTAACCGGGGTTATGTGACACCTAAGTCACTAATGCGACGTGCATGTCACAACAGGAAATCGGGGGTGGCCGTACTTCCCTTTTAAATTCAGGCGCTTGCAAGTGTGCACACAAAGGTGCATTACGTGCTTTTGTACAAGCGTACTCAATCTCTGTTGGGGTGTTTTATGAAGCGCGGATGTGTCTACGCAACAATCTTGTTAATTGTAGTCAGCTTTTCGGCAGCAGCGTTAGCTGACGACACAAAGATTTCTCCCGATCTGCATGGCTATACTTCCGCCACAAAAACTCGAGTCATTGTGCAGTTCAATTCCTCGCCGCAGGCATCGTGCGGCGGACTCCTTGGAATTGTGGGCTGCCTCGTGAATACTGTTCTCAAATTGGGCGGCGACATTCTGAGTGACTTGCCACTGGTCAATGGCGTGCTCGCGCAATTGGACGGCAACGGGATTGTGAATCTTTCCAATGATCCCAACGTGGCCTATATCAGCGCAGATCGCCCTTTGGGTACGCTCTCGAATGATGCTGCCGTAGCCATCAATGCACCTGCCGCGTGGCGATCCAATTACACGGGTTCCGGCATCGGGGTCGCGTTGATCGATAGCGGGGTGAACAGCCATCGGGATCTCCACAGCGCCGGCCTGCTTACGCTTTCACGCGTCGTGTACAACCAGTCGTTTGTCCCGGGCAATTCCAGCGCCGCAGACCAATATGGCCACGGCACACATATTGCTGGCTTGATCGCCGGAAACGGCGCCAGCTCTACGGGTCTGCTTTACTCGAAAACCTTCAAAGGCATTGCGCCCAATGCCAAGATCATCAACCTTCGGGTGCTTGACCAGAATGGCACTGCTACAGACAGCACTGTCATTGCGGCGATCCAGAGAGCAATTTCACTGAAATCCACATACAACATCCGCGTCATCAATCTTTCACTGGGCCGCGGCGTGTTTGAGAGCTACAAGCTTGATCCTCTTTGCCAGGCAGTAGAGAACGCCTGGCAGCACGGGATTGTGGTGGTTGTGGCTGCAGGAAATTTCGGCCGATATCAACCGACAGACGGGTACGCAACCGTCACCTCTCCGGGTAACGACCCCTACGCGATCACGGTGGGTTCCATGAAGCCCATGGATACGGCGACACGCACTGATGATCTGATCGCCAGCTACAGTTCCAAAGGTCCCACATTGATTGACCATATTGTGAAACCCGACATCGTGGCGCCGGGGAATCTTCTCATCTCCACAGAGACCAGCAATACCGCACTGTACAGCGCAGAACCATTGAACCTGGTTCCGTGGAGTTATTACATGTACGGTGGGAGTTCCAGTCCCTCTACTGCGTACTTCACGCTGAGCGGAACCAGCATGGCCACGGGCGTCGTGAGTGGCGCAGTGGCAGACTTGCTGCAGGCACATCCCAGCCTAACGCCAGACCAGGTGAAAGCGCGTCTGATGAAAAGTGCAAGCAAAACTTTTCCTCAGAGCAGCAGCAGCGTTTACGATCCGACCACCGGGTTGACCTACACCAGCCACTATGACATCTTCACCGTCGGGGCCGGATATCTTGATTTGGCTGCAGCACTGGCCAACACTGATCTTGCTAGGGGCAGGGCTATATCACCCACCGCTGTGTACGATCCCAACACCGGGAATGTGTTTCTGACTCGCGATTCTTCCACGGTCTGGGGCAGCAGCACAACCTGGGCGGCTCCAGCTGTGTATGGAAGTAACCTATTCATGAGTTCAGCTTCCAATTTCATGTGGGGCGCTACGACGACCTCTGGGAGTAACTTCATGTGGGGCGCGAGCGTGTTGTCCGGCTCCAACTTCATGTGGGGAGCCAGCACATCTTCCGGATTTGAAACAATCTGGAGTAACAACTTTATGTGGGGCGCCAGTGGAACTTCCGGAACAAATTTTATGTGGGGTGCGAGCGGGACATCGGGCACAAACTTCATGTGGGGTGCTGGAACCAGCTTGGGAGAGAACTAAACCTAATAGAAGCTACTCGATTGGGTTAAGGAAATCGAGAATCAGCAAGCGGCCCTCTGTTCAACCTTAGCTGTATAAGGTCGTGACAAGAAGGCCGCTGCTGCATGCTACGCTGCCGGATGCTCCAGAATTGCAGCTAATGCATGGAGCCGTGCCGAATCCGCTGAGTTCGTTACTGTGCCAGCGTCTTTTTGCAAATCTGGCGCCATGTTCTTCAACTTCGCCAGACTTCCCTTGCTCATATGCGAAGTTTCAGCGCTATGGATTGCCTTGCGCAGTTCTGTGATTTTGTTTTCAGGGAGAGCCTGCGAGCGGGACAACTGGTCCACATAGGCTTTCGCAACCGTCAAGCTTGCCGGCCACTCAATCTTCTGCTGGTTCTGCACGTTCAACTCGTTGACGTGAACCGACCGGGCTGCATCGATTTCATTCTGGGTCAGAAATTTGCTCGGGGTCAGCTCAAATACATCCAGTCCCCGGGCAATTTCTGAACCGTAAATGTAGCCGTTATACCAATACGCCGACCAGTCGCCGCCCAGCACCAGCATTTTTGGATCAATGGGCCCGCGATCAAAGTAAGCAATTTCAAATGGATGAGCGGCATCAGTGAAGTCCATCACGGAGACGCCACCCTGGTACCACGCCTGCACTTCAATGTCGCGCCCTGGCACGGGAACGAGTGACCCGTTGTGAGCCACGCAGTTTTCTGTGTCACCCTGTGCCGCCGGCATTTTGTAGTAACTCTGGAAACTGAGCTTGTCGTTCGAGAGGTCGAAGATGGCATCCGCGCCCCACTTGTTCGGATCGGTCGGACGGCAACGCGCTCCCAGACCACCACCCCACTCATCCGTGAAGACCACTTTGCTGCCATCGTTGGAAAATGAAGCTGAGTGCCAATAGGAATAGTTGGGATCGTTCACAGCGTCCACGCGCTTGGGATTCACCGGATCCTTGATGTCGAGCAGAATTCCGTTTCCGGAGCACGCACCTGCCGCCAGACCAATCGCCGAATAAACAGTGATGTCATGGCACTGGTTGGTGTCCTTCGCCTTCTCCTCTTTCCCGTTCTTGCCATGTGTGCCGCCGTTGTTCAAGCCGTTGATGGCTCCGGTCCTCGGGTCGATAAACACGCGCGGATTGGACACAATTTTCGCATCCTGTGGGGCGGCCAAAGGAACCTTGATTACGTCAATGCGAAACAACGCGGTATTTGGGTCCTTATCTGGCTCTTCTCCTGCTGAGCATCCGGCCAGCTCTTCAGGCCGCCGCACAAACGACGTTCCTGAGATGTAGATATAAGCATTGTCTTTGTCGTTAGGATCAATCACCAGGGTATGGGTGTGTGATCCGCGGCACGTCTGAACAGCCGCCACCTGCTTTGGGTTTTTAATATCAGAAATATCGAAGATTCTAACCCCACGGAAACGATCTTTTTGAGCGGATGGTACAGGGCGCTTCTTCTCCTTCTCCTCTTCGGGAGTTGGCGGTGGCCCGGGCGGAAACCCTTGTGTGCCGCAATCGATGCGCCCGTTGGGCGTCTCCACTGACATGAACATCAGGTTCTTGTAAACGGAAACATCGCCCTGTCCGCCGGGGCAAACCATTGAGGTCACCAGAGTGGCCTTCGCCGGATTGGAGATGTCATAAATATTCATGCCATAGAAATTCCCCTGGAAGAGATAATGGCCCTGGAATGCCAGATCAGAATTTGCGAAGGCGAGCTGGGCAATCACCAGGTGCATCGCCTTGGGTATCTTCGCCACATTATTCCCGCCCATTTGGCTCAGCATTTTCTGGACTTTGGGATCGTCAGGATCAGAGGTGCCAAGCTGAAATGCCGGAGGCTTCTTGAGCAGGAGCAAATGTTTCATGCCCATGGCGGCTTCGCCGGCATTGTAGAGACCTGGAGACAATTTGGCCCGCGGATCGTTCACGTCTGATCCCGTCATACCGGGCGGCAGAGGAGCAGCCGGCTCGGGAGCAAACGGGTTGCGGTTTTCATCGTCAGGTTGTTGCGCTGCAGGCGAAGCTGAGGGTGAGGGTGAAGGCGCGGGCGACTGCGCCTGAGCAGGTAGTCTGGTAGAAGTGCAGAATAGAATGACCGCCGCGGCAGTCACACGCAGGGCGATCCTGGGCACTTGGTTCATCGTTTCTCCTCCAAAAATTCTTTCTCTAACATCGTGTTCATAATTTTGATCTCGGCTCGCTGGCTATTGTCCGCATCCGTCGCGAAGTTGAATACCTGCGCATCCTGCCCAGCGCCCGCGGTATCAAACAAATCCTTTACCATGGTCAAAGCGCCGTTGTGGTGCTGAATCATGCCAGTCAGGAACAAGTGATCGAAGTCCTGACCTTTGGCTTTGCGCAACGCATCCATCTGTTCCGGCGTAAGCATGCCGGGCATTAAAGGCAGGGGGTGGCCGGACTTGTCCATGCCGGGCATGCCTGGCATTTCCATCGACGTGGATTCTCCATGGATCGCCAGCCACCGCTTCATCATTTGGATTTCATCCTTCTGCGAGCGACTAATGCGTGCTCCCAGTAACCGCAGGTCTTTGTTGTCAGTGTGGGATGGAATCATCGCGGTCATCTCTACCGCTTGCGCATGATGCATAATCATGCCCTGCATGAAATCCACTTCCGCCTGCGATCGTGGGGGCAGTTTTCCCGTAGTGGAAGCAGGAAGTTTTTTTGTCGGCTGCCCGGGAGCACCCGGCTGAACGACCACGGGCTCAGATGAATGGTTCTGCTCTGCCGTCGAATCAAGAAAACAGCAAGCGAAAAGAACCAAAGGCAGCAAGAATCGAGAGCAAAATACGAAAAAAGCTCGCGCATTTTGGGTTTTTCGCCTGCGCTCAACCGGGTGCCACTGCCGGCTCAGGACACTACCGATGATTTTCATGAGTATCCAATGAAAGTGTGCCAGTGAATACTAACATTTCAGGTGCTTTCGCGAAGTCCGAACCGCACTGAACGAACCGCGAGTGAGTCTGGCTCCTCCGGGCCAGTATGAGACTGGGACATTTTTCACTCGGATTTGTGCCGCGCTTTTCAGTGTGCCAGGTCAGCGCCCAAAGCGGCAAAATCACGCTCAAATTCTCGAGAACAATTCCAATTACGTAGGTACCGTCAGGTTCTGTTTCTGTAACAAAACACAAGCGTTCGCCCCATAAACCACCGAATGTGCGAATATCAACATCGAAAGCCAGTGAAAAAAGAGATGTCACCCCAGGAATTAATTCACTCCATCAATAACCAGCTGGCAATCCTGATAGGCCGTGCAGATCTGCTGAGCAATTCAGAGGTAAATGCGGAAACGCAACGCGCATGTCTTGAGCTGAAGTCCGCAGCCGGTAAATTAAACCGGTTGATTCGGGAATATATGGATAAATCTCTGACCCACAAGGCTAGTTGAAACGCGGCATTCTGCCGGGCAATATACCTCCCACACCACCGCTGAAAGTACTGAGGCGGCGTGCAATTCTGGCGCCGCTGCAGTGCTCTGCCCGCAATTTATGTGTGTTACACTATTCTTTTCAAGTAGATACCTCAAAAAGCATGCTCTTTTCTAAGGAATACGTCGGGTACCTGGCCCGGCAAGTGACCCAAAAACTGGTTGCGGGCGAGTTCATTGAAGCGGACAAAGTTCCAGCGGTGAGCGAAGCTTTGAACATTGCCATGCTGGAAGAACTCCAACTGGAAGACCGGATTAATGATGAGGTCCGCCTGATTCTGGAACAATACGATGACGAAATGCGCCGTGCCGGAGCCAGTTACCAGGAAATGTTCAAAAAAGTGAAGAATGAACTGGTGCGCAAATACAAGGCGGTGCTGTGAGACTCTCACGCGATAAGGTCAATAAGCTGGCCCATACTGTGGCTGATGCGCTGGCGTCTCTCGATCAGGTGGAATTTGTTGAGGACCGCAACACCATCCGCATGGAAGTCAGGCGAATTCTGGAGGAGTTGCTGAAGGAAGAGGAAAAGCTGGACCAGGCAGCACGACAGAAAATTGAGACGCAGAAGCGCACCATTACTGAGGGCACGCAGGAGTGGGACATTCTTTACCGCAAGTATTACAACGAGGAAGTGAAAAAACTGGGCATCTGAAGCCCAAATCTAGTATCCCGCCAGCCGCCGTTCCTGGTCTGACATCTGGCCCCAAAGCTGGTCCATATTTCTCTGAATCCATTGGTTGGCAGGTTCCAGTTCATGCGCTGAGTTGAACCAGCGATAAGCCATCACCCGGTCCTGATGCACGCATCGTCCGCTCGCGTACAACGCACCCATCTGAACAGCCGCAGCCGGCTCGTTTTTCTGTGCCGCAGCTCGCAGGTATAGGAGTCCCTGCTCGCAGTTCTGCTCCACTCCCTGGCCATGAATAAACTGCTGCGCGCGAACCAGCAACGGGCTTGGCTTCTGCTCTTCCGGCACCGGTGCATCGAATGTCTTGCTGGCGGACGATTCCTGCTTGTTGCCGGTTATCGGCGGATCCGGCGTCCGTTCTGCGACAGTTGTGGGATTCATTTGTGGATCCAGTGTTTCAGATTTGTCCGGCGGCGCCTGTGAGGCTGGCGCTGGATCCTGCGCCGGATCAGCCGTGGCCGGAGGTGAATTCTGCACACCCGACTGCGACTGGCTGCCAGATTTCATCTGAGACTGGTCAGGTACAGACGGAGGAGCAGTTGAGGGCTGGCCCTGCCCTTGCGGAGCAACTGTCGGCGAAGGTTGTGGGGGTGGAGCAGCCTTTGGATTAGCGTGCAGGCTCGATCTGTACTGCACAAAGATCAAACCTACAATAGCGGCGAGAATCACCAGCAAAACCAGCTTTCGCAAGCCACTGCCGGATGACTGTTCATCCTCCATCAGGTAGGAACCGTCTTCTTCGCTTTCGTCGCTCAAGCCAAGAAATGAAGGCCCGTGAATCCCGGACTTATCGCGTCGCTCCACAGTCAATCGCTCGACCGGTTCGCTGTGATACACGGGTGCCGCAGCCGAGGAGTTGCGTGAAAAACCAGAAACACTTTCGCGAGCAGCAGAGACTGGCTGCTCGCTGGCGGCCTTGGCGGAGTTTTCGGGAGGAGCTACCATCACGTTCGCTGAAGAGCCGTTGACGCTGCGAACGAAAACTCCAGTTCCACGCCTCTCAGCCATGCGACGATCGACTCTGGTTCCACACATTCCACAGAATTTGTAACCAGGCTCATTTACGTTGCCGCAGGCTTCGCACTTCAGATACGCGCTCTCATCATGTACGCGTCGTTCCGCCCGGCGGCGCTCCAGCCTCACGCCACAAAATCCGCAGAACCTGTTACCTTCCCGGTTGTCAGTTCCACAGAAGCTACAAATCATAATAAGTCCGCATTCGCAAGACCTCGCCAGATCCGCAAACGAATATAGGCCGCTAAAAAACAGCAGCTCACTAACTGAGATGACGATTCTGCGGTTCAGGCTGTAATGGTTCAGCTGTTTTCAATTTCAGTTTAGAGATGCCCACCGGAAGGTACAAAGATTTAATTCTACTTAGTACTTTGGCCTGAGGTCCTTCGCAAATGTGCCTGTTTCGTTGTTCCAGGTGGCGTTCGCTCTGTCAGGCCAGTCTTTCCCGGCGAAATTTCTGCAGTTGAGATAATAGAAATCAGGTGCTGACTCGGGAACAACTCGCGACCGTGGTGAAGACTGCTGCTCTGCAGGCGGGATTCGACCGCGCGGGGATTGTCTCCCTTGAACCCGGCGACTTTCCCGAACTCGACGCATTTTCCGAATGGATTGATGCAGGCCACGCCGGCGAAATGAAGTACATGGAAAAACGCACGGAGAACGGCGAACTGCAGCGGGCCGCGATCAGGAATGCCGTGCCCTGGGCTAAATCCATTGTGGTGTGTGCCCTCAACTACAGCGCGGAGCGCCCCTACTCTGTGGAAGTGAAAGATCCTCGAAAAGGATGGATTTCAAGATATGCGTGGGGAGACTGCGACTATCACGATGCCCTGATGCCCCGCCTGCGGCAGGTGGAGCAGCGTCTTTGCGAGGTCGCAGCGCAAGAGACACTGCAAATCCAGACCCGAGCTTACGTCGATACTGGGCCTGTGGTGGAGCGAGTGTATGCTCGTTACGCCGGCATTGGCTGGATTGGCAAAAACACCTGTGTGATCAACCAGAAGCTGGGATCATGGTTGTTTTTGGGAGTGATTCTCACTTCCCTGGAACTGCCGCCTGATCTTCCTGCAGCGGATCGCTGCGGGAGTTGCACGCGTTGTATCGATGCGTGTCCAACGGATGCGCTCATCGCTCCGGGAAAAATGGATGCTCGCAGATGCATCGCCTATCTCACCATTGAAAAGCGCGGAGAAATCGCTGAGGAACTACGCACTGCAATAGACCATCATGTTTTTGGCTGCGATATTTGCCAGGATGTCTGCCCCTGGAACAACAAAGCCGGAAACGCGCCTGCTACTACCCTGACTCAATTTCAACCACGCCCAAAGCTATTTCATCCTGATCTTGAATGGCTGGCAGCCATGGACCTGGAAGCCTTCCGCGAAATATTTCGCGGATCGCCGGTAAAGCGGGCAAAATTCAATGGCCTTAAGCGTAATGTGGCCATAGCCATGGGAAACAGTGGGAACAAGGAATTTGTTCCCCAACTGGAAAAGATGGCTACTGATCCTGATCCCATAATTGCAGACCATGCTCGATGGGCGCTTGAGAAACTGCGTTCCTGTTAATAAATTTTCTGGAAGCAGTACACAATCTCACGAGAACTGGCTGCGAAAGACGTTCTTGATGTGATCAAGGCGTACTTCCAACTCCGCTGTTTCCTCGCTCAGTCCCAGTTCCGTGGCAAGAGAGATTGCATCAATAAACGCATCCTTCGCGCTGCTATACAGGCCGCTTATGTTGAACCGGCTTTCGTACATCTGATCGTAATATTTTTCTCCCAGAGCCTGGCATTTTCGCAGCGCAGCGACTTTCAGATCACGTTCGCTGCGCTGGATGGGTTCTTCTCCCGGAGCAAATGTGACAGGCAATGCCGTAAGTATCACTCCCTTGCCGCTGAGACGCGCAGCCCGGAATGAAGAAGGATAGTCGTGCGGGAAGTCTGTCTCAGGTGCAATCAGAAAATCAGGATAGTAAGGAGAGCGCAGGAGAGAGGCCCATTGTTCGTCCATGAGCCATGCGTCAGCCACCGGGAAAGCACAGAATTGCGCGCCAGTGTCGATATAAAGATTCATGAGCACGCGCGCGAGTTCCAAAGCTGCAGATGCCTCCCGCAGCTGTTCCAAATAAGCAGGTTCTCGTTCGTGCAGTAGTAGACACAATTCACGATTGCCCTTCAGCCTGAACTCAAGCTGAAAGCGTTGTGACCCGGAAAATGCAACCACTCCACCATCCCACGCGGGGCCAAGAACGGCTGTTTGCGCTCCTGACGGATCACGAATCAGATCAACCCATTTCCACCAGCGATCGTGACGCAGGTAGCCAAGCCGGGCCAGGTTCAGCCCTTCGCGCATTGTTAATCCGCAATCCAGAACGGAATGCAGAGCAGTTTCAATGAGCAGTTGCGGTGAGAGCTCAAACCCCCATAACACCGCAGTGCGCTGCTGGGTACTTGGGGCGATCGCGAGCTGAAGGGCCTCGGGTGGTAGAGAAAGTCGTTTCTCTCCCGAATTGTCGTAAAACATAACCTCAGTGCAACCCGGTTGACTTTCGACCCTTTCAGAAACACCGAGCACTCTACCTTCCGCGCCGCTCGGGAGCTGGTGTTCGGGCATCGCTTGAACGAGCCGCACGGTGTCATCCGGATAGAACAATTGATCGTCTCTCAAAAATCTAAAGTGAGATTAGCTGCGCTCCAGGGCCGCGGCAATCGCAATACACGCAATCCGCCCTAAGCTTTCATGCTGAGAAGCCAACCGGCCAATCCGTGTTGAAATCCTGACTGGCTGGAAAACTTTCCCGCTGTTACATTATTCGCCATGAACCGATCCCTTTTGTGCTCGTTTCTACTTGCCCTGTTAATCGCCGGAGCATTGACTGCATCGGCGCAAAACAAACCTCAACAAACCTCCACCACTCCGCAAACAGCTTCAGCTCCTGCTCCCGCAGCGCGCCCTGCTGATGTAGATACGCCCGAACATCTGCTGGCGGCGCTCTACGACGTGATTTCCGGCCCTGCCGGCAAACGCGACTGGGACCGCTTCCGCTCGCTCTTTTACTCCGGGGCACGACTCATGCCGAGCGGGAAAAATCCTCAGGGTGTTCTTGGCGTCAGAGTTCTCACACCCGACGAGTACGCTATTCGTGGGTCAGGCATTTTTTGACAAAGAAGGGTTTTTTGAACACTCAGTTGCCAACCGTACGGAATTGTGGGACCACATCGCTCATGTCTGGAGCACATATGAATCCCGCCACGCCAAGGACGATGCCAAGCCCTTCGCGCGTGGCATCAACAGCATTCAGCTTTTCAGCGATGGCAAGCGCTGGTGGGTACTCAGCGTCTACTGGGAAGCCGAGGACGAAACCCACACCCTCCCGGAGCCTTATCTGCATTAATGGTCCGCGGCCGCCGCTTTTCCGGGAGCCATCACCAGCAGAGTGAATGAACCCGGCTTCATGGTTCTGCGCGGCCGCTCGCCTTCCTTGGCCGGCGGAGCCTCTTCAATTTCTGCAGTCACCAGGTAAACATCGTGGTTCGTTGTATCCAGAGCCATCGTCCTCGCAAACCGTTGCGTGGGTGCATTTTCTGCTACGGCGAATTTGTCCGGCGAGTCTTCATGTACCACCGTAAGCGTGCCGTCGCCATTGGAACTGAATGCCAGCTCCCTTCCAGAGTCAAAGGCGTTGGCGTCCACGCCTTCTCCAATGGCTGGAGTGGCAATTACTTTGCCTGTGTCAGCATTTGTCACAGCCATCATCTTGTTGTGGCATCCAGAAAAAAGGCGGCGATTTTTCTGGTCCATCGCCAGCCCGGAAGGTTCCTCACAGGGTGCTAATGACCAGGTCTTCAGGACTTTGGCATTTTTGGCATCGATGCTGGTGAGCTCACTCTTATCTTCTATATTTACAAAGACCGTTCCCTTCCCGTCGGCCGCTGCAAATTCCGGTTTACCGTCCAATGGAATCGTGGTCACCACGCCATTGGTTTTTGCGTCGATCACGGATGAATTTTTGCTGCGTCCATTGAACGTGAACACGCGTTTTGACGAGGGATCGTAAAGGATGGCGTCAGGATTCTCTGCTCCGTCCAGTTTGATCTTGGCCGTCTGCTTGAGAGTCTTCAAATCGAAAACAGTGACCGTGTTTTCACGCCCGTTGCTGGTGAAACCTTTGCCCAACTCTGGCGCCAGCGCAATTCCGTGAACGCCCGGAGTGTCGGGTATATCGCCGATTATGCTGCCTTTGGCAGGATCCACCACCATCACATGTGTTCCCCTCGAAATGAAAAGCCTCTTGCCCGCCGGATCAAAGGTGAGGTAATCCCAGAATCCCTCCCCGCCCAGAACATATTTCTGTTTAAGTTCATAGTGGGCAGGCGCCGGGGCTGCACCAGCCATGATTGAACTAAAGAAAACTGCCGCTGCGAGTACCACTGATTTGCCCATCTCAGATCCGTCCTTTCAAAAAGAACGCATCATTGTAATGCATGCTTGTGGGCTGGAGCAGCAGCCCACGGCAATCGCGGACTGCTGCCGGAGCAAAGCGTTCCTAGTGCGGGTTAATCGGCCGCACCTCAATAGAACCCCAACGCCCTGATGGGATTCTTGCCGCCAACTCAATTGCTTCATCAAGGTCCCGCGCTTCCACCAGGTAATATCCGCCGAGCTGTTCTTTTGTTTCCGCGAATGGTCCGTCAGTGACATTCCTCTTGCCATTACGCATACGCACCGTGGTGGCGGTGGAAGTAGGCTGAAGCTCATTGCCGTTGATGTACTTGCCGGTTTTGCGCAGATCTTCAGTCAGCGCCATAAATTCTTTATAGATGCTTTGTTTTTCCCCGTCTTGCAGAGTGTCCCAATGGCTTTCAACCCCATAAATCATTAAGAGATATTGCATCTGAAAGTCTCCTTTTTCTTTGTCGCTTCACCGGTACGTCGCCCGGGACGGCACAAATCGACTGTTGCAGCAAAAAATAAAAATCACAACATTCGACTGCAAACCGGGATCGCAGACGCGTTCTTAGGACAAATAAGCTCCTGTTCCTCCAGGAATCCCGGCAAGCGCTAATTTTTGCGCTTGCCGGGAACAGACGGGTTCCCACCTGCCGTGCCCGTGTTTGCGGTTGTTGCGGCCGAGGAGAACTGGGTATGAGTTATAAGAACGGCTTTTCCCGCAGGAGTGGTAAGCTGCCGTGACCGCCCCCGACTCGCGGCAACTTACCCCTTCAGACCGTCGGTTCCAGGGCGCGTCTCCAGCGGCGCGACTTCATCGCGTCCCGCTCAGTTCAGTTTACGCATGAATTGTTCAGTGAGCAGGACAGGCCTGAGAAGGCCCGGTCACTAGAGTTGAATCAGGGAAGCTGTAGTCGTGGTCTAAAGCATCAGACGGCTGGCGCGTAAACCATGGCAGCAGAACCTGGTTTTGTGGATGGTAAGTCACGCCGTCAATATTGACCGGATAACCGGCATTCGGCATCGTAGCCAGGGGATCGCCGGTTTCAAGATTATTCTGGCAGCCCAGCGACGCACTCGGGTACTGCCACGCCGGAACCAGGTTGTTGCCAAATGGATCGTTAAACCATTCTGAAATCTCATGGCTCATGGCGGTCACATCAGCAATGCCGGGACCAAGAATTCCCTGGTCCATCCAGCTTGCCCACACCAGCGTCTGGATCATCTGCGTATTTCTAATCTGGCCTGCATCGAACGCTGTATGGAAGCCAAGCACGCAGCACCGGTTTACATCGGCATCAGGCGCGAGCATCACGTTATGAGTAAGGATGAGCGGCAGCCCGTCAATCCGCAAATTCTCCATCTGCACCAGCGTATTCAGCTGTGAGACAAAGAACGCCGTATCTACCACCGCATACACAGCGCCTGTGCTGCGATTGCGGAACACCTTGGCTGAATTCTTTGGCACCACCATGATCAGGGGCTTCAGGACTTGCGGAAGGTCCAGGAGCGTATGCCAGTCCTGGGCCATTGCGCTATAGAATTGGGCCCGCTGCACTGCGTCAGCAAACTGTGTGAAACCGGTCTGGTACTGTGCTGACCGGAAGTTCGGGGAGTTTCTCACACTCAGCACCAGCGGCTCAGGACTCAGCACAATGGGTTCACCCTGGTCGTCTTCATAGCCTTCAAACAAAAGCGTTACCGGCTTGAGCTGAGTGGGAATTCTGGTGATCCCCCCGGCTTGCGGCTGCGTTCCCACTACGTTGAAAGGAAATGTCTGGCCATTGAAGGCGAAGGAGCCGGTGAAGTGCGGAATACTCAAAACACGCTGAGCACGAAGCGCCAGCTCAGCCTGACCGGATATCTTTGTGCCCGATTCGAACCTTGGCTGCGCACCCTGATTGGCCAGGAATCCGCCTTCCGCATCGATGGGTGATTGGGAGGGCGACTGGGCATGCTCCGGCGCCTGTGCCCAGCCAACGGCACACATCGCCGCCAGCACCAGCACAGCACCTGCCTTCCGGCATATCCGTCCTTTAAACAGGCTCCGTCTCACAAAACCGCCATCCTGCACTATTTTCTTCCGGGTTGCCGGATTTGTCGATGAAATTACTGAAAGTTACTGAAAATAATACATATTTCGTTCGTGAGGAGCCCTTCGTCATTAGATTTTCCAACAGATCCAGCATCAGCTTTCGTCTTCCAGGACAATCAATGCGTCTTATGCGCTATAGTTCCTTGCAGGTGTTCATCGTAAGCGTGGGAGAAACTTGTGGCTCCATCGGTATCCAGCCGCCCTGTCAACATGATCTCGCGGGCTGAGATCCAGGATGCCGCTCGCCGCATTTCGCCCCATGTGCGGCGCACTCCCTCCATCGCTCTGGAAGACAGCGCCTTTGCAATTGATGCCAGGATCTTTCTTAAACTGGAAACTCTGCAGCACACAGGATCGTTCAAGCCGCGCGGAGCTTTCAATTGCATTCTCAGTTCTCAGGTACCGGACGCGGGCGTGATCGCGGCTTCGGGAGGAAACCACGGCGCTGCGGTGGCCTATGCGGCGCACCAGCTTGGATACCCTGCCGAAATCTTTGTTCCTACCATCTCTTCTCCCAACAAGGTGGACCGGCTCCGCCAGTGCGGCGCAACAGTGAACATTCTTGGGCGCGACTATGCTGAGTCGCTCGCGGCCAGCCAGGAGCGAGCCGCGCAAACCGGAGCTCTGGCTGTGCACGCCTATGATGATCCGCGAGTTCTTGCCGGCCAGGGAACGCTGGCCATGGAATTTGAGGAACAAGTACGCGGACTTGAAAGCGTGCTGATCGCCGTGGGCGGGGGCGGGCTTATCGGCGGCGCGGCTGCCTGGTATCAGGACCGCGTGCGCGTGGTTGGCGTAGAACCGGAGCGCGCTCCTTCTCTGTACAAGGCCCTTGAAGCCGGTCAGGTGATTGAAGTTGAGACCGGCGGAGTCGCCGCCGATTCGCTGGGCGCACGTTGTGTTGGCAAATTGATGTTTCCTATTGCGCAGAAGTTTGTGCAATGTGTGGTCGTGGTGAGCGACGAGCAGATCGTCAACGCCCAGCGTTTGCTATGGCAGAAATTACGCGTCATCGCTGAACCCGGTGGCGCGACGGCGCTGGCGGCCCTGATCTCCGGCGCGTATCGTCCTCATTCCGGCGAGCGAGTTGGCGTGGTCATCTGCGGCGCCAATGCCGAGCTCTCAAAATTCTTTGTCTAACCCGCACCGGTAATCCAATTTCCATTGTGTGCGTACACAGATCGAGCATGCAACAGAACACCACTCCATCTTCATCACTGGCGACACAGGCTACATGGGAAGCCGTTTGGCCGGCACGCTGACGCGGCCCGCTTCAGCTTATCTGAACAAATTCTTCTCTATCCAGACACTACTCTGTTGGCAACTAGAACTTATCGAGGTATAGTTCTTCTCCGGTCTCCACAAAATTCAACCTGAAACTAACGAGGACACAACCATGAGTCTGCGTTCCTTCGGGACGTTATGCGTTTTTCTGTCGCTTCTTTCGGCTTCCAGTCTGTCATTTGGCCAGGGTTTCACTGATGTTATAGTTGATTGCACCGGAGCTACGCCGGGAGCTTTCACCTCACTCAACCAGGCAATCGCCAATTCACCGGACAACTCAGATTTCCAGGTCATCGGCACTTGCACTGAAAGTGTTGGTGTCACGATACAAAACCGGCGTAACCTGGTAATCATTGCCGACCCGACCGCAACAATCCAGACCACAGACCCCGGCGGCGCATTGATTGTGATCAACCACTCGCAGAACATCGAAATCGACAACCTCACGCTGAACGGTGGCGCGGGAGTTGACATTTTCGACTCTTCAACCATTTCTCTTATAGGCAACACGATAGAAAACAGCAGTTTTTTCGGCATCGACTCCAATAATTCTGATGTTCTGGTGTTAGATGGCACAGTCACCGGCAGCACACGCAGCGGCGTGGTCACGAGCGGAGGCACCATGCAGATTGACGGCGTTAACATCAGCAACAACGGGCGCATTGGCATAAGCGCCGCTACCACGCATTTGATAATCAGCGATGGAAACTCTCCCACAATTGTCAGCAATAACGGAGTTGCCGGTGTCCAGCTTACTAACTCCTCACAGGGAGACTTTTTCGATCTGCAAATCACCAACAACGCGGGCAACAATTTTGGACTACAGGCATTCACCAACACCGCCGTGATAATGCAAGGTGGCTCGATCAGCGGCAACACGGGAGTAGGCGTTAATTGCGGTTCAACCACTACTTGCGAATTCTCTCAAACGCAGATCAACGGCAATTTTGGCGCCGGAATTCAGGTTACCACCCATGGTGGGCTGGCTCTGGATGGCGGCGTTCAAATCACCGGCAACCAGGGCGTGGGCGTCCTGATTGACCAGGCCTCGACGTTCGCCAGCAATGGCGGCAACACCATCTCAGGCAACACGGGTGACGGCCTGGTTGTGAACGCCTTGTCTGCGCTGAATTTTCTTGCTCCGGACACCATCACCGCCACCGCCAACAACCTGGCTTTGAACTGCAACAACGGCTCGCTGGTGACCGGCGATATCAGCACCTACAAGCCCAAAAAGTGCGGTACCGCTTTCCAGGCGGTCCCGATTCATTAATCCGCCTGTGGGACAAAAGGGCTGCCAAAGAGAATGGCAGCCCTTTTGATTTGCTCCTGCTTAGGCGATGCGCGACTGAGCAGCTGCTTCCCACTGGGCCAAGGAAACAATCTGACGGTATTCATAAATGTGAACCCCGGTGGTTCCCTGCCTGACGGCCGCTACCATTGCGCGGCCCACAAGCTGAGCATGCACAGAATGGTAGCGCCGCAACTTCCCCAGGGTAAGCAGATCAAGTGCAGGAGCGACGGTCATTCCAATGGCTTCACCCAGCCTGAACTCATCACGCTTTCCCAGCAACAGACTGGGACGCAGTATGTGAACGGCCCCGAATGGCAGCTTCGCCACTTCCTGCTCCAGTTCGCCTTTGGTGCGAAGGTAAAAATTCTTGCTGCGCGGGTCAGCGCCCACTGAGGACACCACAACCATCTGTTCCGCTCCCGCCTGTAACGCTTCATTGGCCAGATGCAGTGGCAACTCCAGATCAATGCGCCGGAACTCAGCTTGCGAACCAGCTTTGCGGATCGTCGTACCCAGCGCGCAAAACAGGTCCTGGGCGCCGCGGAAATCGTCAGCAGTCAGCATCGCCAGCTCAGAGATTCGCTGTGAAACTTTGGCCCGCGTCAGCGCCGGAAGCTGCCGGCGGCCAAAAGTCATCACTCGCGTGTAACCGGCATCATCCACCAACTCACGCAGGCAAAAGCCGCCCACCAGGCCAGAGGCGCCCAATAGAATTGCAGTTCTCTCACTACTTATTCCCATCTTCTAATTATGCAAGACATTCGGCTTTGGCAGCTTGAACTTTCTGCTGCTTATGTTTCGGCTCACGGCCGGATGCATTCAGTACCATCTGCCCGGGGATGGCGGGATTCTCTATCTGGAAGATATCGCCCAGCGCAAAGCAGTTCCTCAGCCAGATTGAAATGCGCCCATTTCGGCGCAACTTTAATCCGGCTTTTCGCCGCCGGATTTGAACTGCGGCTTTTTCATGACCCACACGAACGGCACGGTCGCAAGGAGTAGAAACGACATGATGCGAAAGCCGTCAAGATAACTCAACGCCGACGCGCTTTGCACAATCCGGTGATAGATCATTGCCAGCGCCTGATGCTGTGCCGGGCCTGAGCTTCCGCCTTGCTGTTGCAGATAGTTCTGCAGCCCCGCGATCATCCGCGGCAACGGAGTATGCTCACGTACAGTAGAGGCGGCCAGGCGAACCTGGTGAAATTGTTCCCGGCGCGCTATAAATGCCGTGAACACTGATATTCCAATTCCCGCTCCCAGATTTCTGGCTAGTCCTATCAGGCTGGTTGCGTACCCCATTTCTTCCTGGGGTATGGGGTCCACGGTGATGGTTGCCAACGGCACGAACATGAAAGACAGGCCGGCGCCCATCACCATCTGCGGCCAGAAAAAACTCGACGGGCTGGCATTCAGGTTCAGATAGGAAAACATGTATGCGCCAATGGAAGAAACAATCAGCCCACCGGATAAAAGCGCCCGCATGTCCCAGCGTTTGCCGATCAGGAAGCCCGCTACCGGCATCATCGCCAGCGTGGCTATCCCACGGGGAGAATTCCAGATTCCCGCCGTTACTGCGGGAAAATCGAGCAGCTCCTGCATAAAGAGCGGCAGCAGCACGATGCTGCCATAAAGAGCGAAGAACAAAACCAGAGAAAGACCGGCGCCGGTTGCGAAAGTGCGATAACGGAACAGCCGGAAGTGAACAACGGCATTGCGCGCTCGCAGTTCCCAGACGATGAAAGTCACCAGCCCGACAACTGCAATCAGGGTCATGGTCGCGATGAAATGCGAGGCAAACCAGTCGTCCTCCTGGCCTTTGTCGAACACAATCTGCAAGGCAGCAATGCCAATGGCCAGAAATCCCATACCCCAGTAATCAATTCGCGTGGACGCGCGGCGGATATACGGCGGGTCAAACACGTAGGTCCATACCAGGAACAATCCCAGCAGACTAATAGGCAGATTGATAAAGAAAATCCAGCGCCAGGAGTAATCAGTCGTCAGCCAGCCGCCGAGCATGGGAGCGACAATGGGTGCAATCACGATTCCCACGCCCCAGAGCGCCATGGCATGTCCGCGCTCCTCACGCGGAAATGCCTCCAGCATGATGGCGCGAGTGGTTGGCTGCAGCACGCCTCCGGCTGCGCCTTGCAGTACCCGGAACAAAATAAGGGCCGGCAGAGTTGGCGCAAGACCGCAAAGAATGCTGGCTGCAGTAAACCCGGCAACGCTCAACATCAGCAGGCGCTTGCGTCCAAAATAATTTGCCAGCCAACCGGAGAGGGGCAGGATGACGGCATTGGCCACCAGGTATGAAGTCAACACCCAGGTAGCTTCATCCACGGATGCTGAAAGATTTCCTGCAATATAAGGCAGACTAACGTTCACCGCCGAGGTATCCACCAGTTCCATCACTGCGCTAACCATGACCGCAATGGCAATCATCCAGCGTGTCCATTTATCTGGCGGTACGCCCGCTTCCAATGAATGATTTTCTGGAATGGCGGACGAGTTCCCGGCGTCTGCGGGTTCATTAACTGGCATAGAAGCGCTTAGGCAGGTCTGAAATTCTGCTGACAATTCATTTTCGCAAGTAAATGAATGCAGCACAAAACCCACGCCCTGCGGCTCAGCCTTGAAAGTGAACTTCGGCGTCTTCTCGAGCATTTCACCGGCTCTGCGTGGGGCGTGCGGCTAATGACTGTCAATATCATGGATACGATAACGGCCGGACCCATGTGATCCGCCTGCGTTCACTTCAGTTTTGATGTCCCGTGCTCACGCCAATTGCTATGGAACTACTTTGGCAACCCAGGAACCAAGGAAAAGAAACAGCGCTTCGGCCGTCAAACAGGTTTCAGCCGCAGAGGACGTTAGTATCTGGCTTTTGAAGTCGTGGTCATGTAAACTCCACCGTTTCACTGGAGCCCTCGATGCGCATTCAAATCAGACTTATTCCTCTGCTTTTCGTTTTCCTTGCTGCAGCCTACGCTCAAAATTCTCGTCAGGATATCGATCAAATCGCAACTCAAGCGCTGACCGAGACCGGGGTTCCCAGCGCCTCGGTCTGCATCGTCGAAGATGGCAAAATGACGTATGCGCAGGCCTACGGAGAAGCGCGCTTGGATCCAAAGAAGCCGGCCCAACCACAGATGCGCTACGCCATAGGTTCCATCAGCAAGCAGTTCACGGCCACCGCCATCCTCATGCTGCAGGAAGAAGGCAAGCTGACATTGAGCGATCATGTGGACAAGTACGTTCCCGGGCTGACCCGCGGGAATGAGGTTACGATCCGTGAGCTACTGTCACACACTTCCGGGTACCAGGATTTCTGGCCGCAAGATTATGTTCCGCCCATGATGCTCAAGGAAATCTCAGCGCAGAAGATCCTCGACATCTGGGCGCGGAAACCGCTCGACTTTGATCCTGGGACACGCTGGCAGTACAGCAATACCAACTACGTCATCGCCGGGCTGATCGTGGAGAAAGTTTCCGGGATGCCTTTCTTCGATTTTATTCAGAAGCGAATCTTCAAGCCTTTGAACATGCAAAGCGTGGCAGACGTGAATTTGAGCACCCTGAATACCACCGACGCTACGGGCTACTTCCGCTATGCGCTGGGCCCGCCGCGACTCGCGCCTAAGGAAGGGAAAGGCTGGTTGTTTGCCATGGGAGAGCTGGCCATGACGGCAGAAGATCTGCAGAAATGGAATATCTCCGTGATCAACCAGACGTTGCTCAAGCCCGCATCCTATAAGGAACTCGAAACCGAGGTACTGCTTAACGACGGCAGTCCCACTGGTTATGCTCTGGGCATCGGGGTGGCGCGGCGCAACGGACATCGCGTGCTGCAGCACGGAGGAGAGGTATCGGGATTCACGGCCACCAGCACCATTTTGCCTGATGATCGGATGGCAATTGTGGTTCTGACGAACCAGGATGCAGCCGAAGCCTCTGGCTTGATCGCGCGCGGCATTGCAGAGAAATTGCTGCAAGCAGCCTCTGATCCAAAGGAAGACGCACTGGTTACGCGGGTAATGCAGGAGCTTGCGCATGGCAAAATCGAACGATCCCTCTTTACTGATAATGCGAATGCTTACTTCGACGCCCAGGCGCTCCAGGATTATGCAGCCAGTATCTCACCATTGGGTGCGTTGCAGACGGTGAAACAAAACAGCACCAGCCTGCGCGGAGGTATGACGTACCGAAACTACGCAGCCAAATATGCGAAGAAGGCCCTCACTCTATCTATCTACGAAATGCCCGATGGCAAAATTGAACAGTTCATTGTTCGGCCGGCGGAGTAGAGCCGACTCAGGGGTTCATATTCCGCATAAATGAGCGCTGCAACCCTTATCAGCACTTAACCTGAATCAAGCGTTGCAGCACCTGAGTGTGGTAATTGTCTGCGCTGGACCCATGGGACTTGATCTTTCGAAACCTCCGGGTGCGAGATAGATGGACCCATGCAATGAGTTCATGGCTATACTGCAGTCAACATCAGCAAGTATTTGATGAACGCCACCTCGCAAAGGGGTCCGAACCATGTCGAGTAATCATCAAGCACTTCCGGAAAGAACTCTGATGCATGCAGTCTCCGAAATGGAGCGTGTGGTAAATTTTATTGACCGCTTCACCGCCATGGTGGTTCAGAAGCTGGAAAAGCTGGAAACGCAGATGGCAGGCAGAGCAACGTCATCCGCAACATCCAAAGGAATCTGAGGAAGCACTGAAACGCACGATCTCTGAAGGCTTGTTCCATCCTGCTGAGTTCGGTTTGCCTGCTTAAACTCAGCGCTGCCCTGCGCTTTGGTTCTGATTTTCGAAGTGTTTCAACACTGCTTCCGTCTGGGCCTTGTTCAGGATCGCACTCAGCGCCGCCGCATCTGCCTGTTGAACCGCGCGCACGCTGCCAAAATGCTGCAGCAAACGTTGCCGGGTGCGCTCTCCGATGCCGGGAATCTCCAGCAGTTCTGAAGCGCGGTCGCGCATCTGCCGCCGCTTGCGATGAAACGTCACGGCAAAGCGGTGAGACTCGTCGCGTACCATCTGCACCAGGTGCAATACAGGCGAATGGCGATCCAGCACCACTGGCTCGTCTTCCTGGCCGTACACGTAAATGATCTCTTCCTTCTTAGCGATTGCTGCCAGAGGCTGGTTGGTGATCTCCAGCTGCTCCAGCGCTTCAGCCGCAGCATGGAGCTGGCCCAGGCCTCCATCAATCAGCACCAGGCTGGGAAAAGACTTGTTCTCATCGCGCAGACGCTTGTAGCGGCGACCCACCACTTCGCGCATGGAGGCAAAGTCGTCCACGCCCTGCACACTGCGTACGATGAACTTCCGATATTCCGGCTTGTTCATCTGGCCGTCTTCCCACACCACCATGGAAGCAACCGTCTCTGCGCCCTGAATGTGCGAGATGTCGAAACACTCAATTCGCTTTGGCAGGTCAGGCAAGCCAAGCGCATCCTGCAAGGCTTCCTGCACGGCTTTGGCCTGCGGCTTCATTATCCGGAAGCGCTGGTCAAATGACTGTTTGGCGTTCTGTGCAGCCAGGTCAATGAGGGAACGTTTTTCCCCGCGCTGCGGAACCAGAATCTCCATTTTCGTGCCGCGCTTTTCCGCAAGCAGTTCCTCAAGCTCCACGCGATCTTCAAAATCTACAGGCACGATGATGTCGCGGGGGACGTATTGCTGATCGATGTAGACCTGTTTGAGAAGTGCAGAGAAAAATGCTCCGGGCTGGAATCCTTGAGCGCGTCCGTCCTGCGGAATAACTATGCCATCCTCAGTTGCCGGAGCAGTATCAAATTCCGGCAAGTCTTCCCAAAAGAACTCTCGCCGATCGAGAATCTTCCCTCCTCGCAGGTGGAAGACATTGACTGCGAGCATCTGGTTTTCGAAGTGATAGCCGAAGACATCCATATCGTCGCCTTCCACGGCGGCCATTCGCTGCTTTTCTTGCAACTGTTCGACCGTTGATATCAAGTCGCGATACCGCGCCGCCCGTTCGTACTCCTGGTCCTCGGCCGCCTGCTGCATGCGCGCACGGAGCCCGCGCGAGAGGTCAGTCTGCCGGCCTTCGAGCAGGAGCTGAACGTCGCGCACCGCTTCCTGGTACGTCTCAGGCGTAGTCAGATCCTGCACGCACGGTCCCAGGCAGCGCTTGATGTAAAACTGCAGGCATGGGCGCGGATGATATCTCGTCAGGTCCACTTTGCAGGACGGTACAAGGAAATGCCGGTGGATCAGGTCCACGATGCGATAGGCCAGATTGCCGGGGAAATATGGTCCGTAATATTCGCTGCCATCCTTCTTCAGGCGTCGGGTGACATACACGCGAGGAAAACGCTCACCCAAAGTGAGTTTTATGTAGGGATAAGTCTTGTCATCGCGAAGAAGAATGTTAAAGCGTGGCTTCTTCTGTTTGATGAGGTTGTTTTCCAGCGCCAGAGCTTCCTTGTTGTTGTCGACCACGATGTAGTCGACGTCAACCGCCTCACGCAGCAGTGACCCGGTCTTGGCATTCGCCTCTCCAACGCCCTCCTGGAAATACGACCGCACACGGGCCCGCAAATTTTTCGCCTTCCCCACATAAATGACCTCACCTTCGGCGTTCTTATACAGGTACACGCCGGGGTGGGTGGGGATGGTGCGAATTTTGGCGATGAGGTCCATTTATCGCAAGAAGTCCTGAGTCGCGTGGCGAATATGTCTGGAATTGCCAAAATTGCCAGTGTTGCCAAGATTGTCAAAATTGGCGCCCGTTGCTTGGGCTCGGTTAAATTTTGGCAATGTGGGCAATCATGGCGGCTTCGGCCAATTCTGAACCTGCTCTTCTCTGCTTTACTTTTATGTTAACAGGGATATCACCGAGTAAAATTTCTACGCCCAGAGCCTCTGGCCCGGCTGCCCCAAGGATGGGCAAGTCATCTAAGTCAATGAAAATGTGATGGTTACTTAAGTCCCGGCAGTGCAGCACATTGGCATCTCAGTTGCTTTATCCTAGGCGGAACAAGTTTACGCGGTCCCCCTGCGCCGCTTTGGGTCTTGAAAAAAGGAGCGTCCCCCCATGAATTTGAGATCAAGTTTTTTGGTTCTGCTGGCTGGTGCGAGTTTGATGTTCAGCGCTGGTTGTTCAACAAAGAATTATGTCCGGCAGCAGAGCCAGCCGATCATCGACAAAACCAACCAGCTGGATGAGCTGACAGCCAAAAACAATCGGGACATCCGCGACGTTGATTCGCGTGCCCAGCAAGGCATCCAGGGCGTGAACAGCAAGGCCGCCGACGCAGACCAGAAGGCTCTTGCGGCCGGTCAACGCGCTGATCAGGCCGGCCAGTTGGCCCAGCAGGCGAATACCCGAATTGACACTCTGACCAACCAGGTCGCCAACCTCGATAACTATCGCCCGGTCCTTGAAACCAGCGTCCATTTCGCTTTCAACAAGGCCAACCTGACTGACAAAGCGAAGACCGCCCTCGACCAGCTTGTGGCTGAGATTCCGAATACCAAGGGTTACCTGGTAGTAGTGGAAGGCGATACCGATGCCGTGGGCTCCGCAAATTATAACTACAAGTTGAGCGAGCGCCGTGCTGACGCCGTGGTCCAGTACCTTGCCACCAAGAACGTTCCAGCCCACAAGATCTACATCATCGGCCTGGGCAAAGACAAATACGTGGCTGACAATAAGAGCTCAGAAGGCCGCGCCAAGAACCGTCGGGTGGATGTCCGCCTGATGACCAACACGCAAGGCCAGGAAACACCAGCTTCTGCGCAGAGTGCCTCTCCTAATCCGAGCAGGTAGTCTCTCCTCCCCCGGGACAGTGCGCAGAAATCAAAGGCCGTCAGAGATTCTGACGGCCTTTGATGTTTTCATGCCCCTCCATAGCACGTGGAACCTGCTTGCCCGGACGGCGGTTCCGGTAAAATAGGTGGAATGAACCCTTTGCGTCTCCTGCTCATCTGTCTCTTCATCTTTTTAGTGAGTGCTGCGAGCAAAACTGCATTCGCCCAGGATGACCAGGACAACCAGCCGCACATTAAGCCACGCAAAGAAGAAAAGCAGCAGCGCATTACCAAACCCACTCCAACGCCGCAACCCGAGCAGCCTGCATCGGGCCAATCTCAGCCACCACAGCCCGCGGGGGAGTCGTCAAGCTCTACACCCACAGCTGAAACCGGCGAGAGTTCCAGCAGGGACTCGCAAATTGATTTCAGCGCCGGCCCTCGCACAGCTCCTGTGAACCCGGTCAATGAGGACGTGAATTACGATCCACATCGCGCGGAAAAAGACATTGAAATTGGGAACTATTACCTGAAGCAGAAGAACTACCGTGCCGCGCTGGAACGCTTCCACGATGCACTTCTTTATAAGCCAAATGACGCTGAGGCCACCTACGGTCTGGGTGTAACGCAGGAGAAGATGGACCTCTTTTCAGTGGCGTATAACTCTTACAGCAAGTACCTGGAAATCCTTCCGCACGGTCCAATGGCCAGGGAGGCTGATGAGGGTGCGAAGCGGATGGAGCAGCATCTCTCGCCTGAGGACATCCAGTCCAGCACCGCCAGGAGAGCTGCCGAAGACATCTCACAGGGAGAGAAATATCTCTCGCGCAACGAGTATGATGCCGCCCGCGAGAGCTTTGAGCGCGCCCTGCGCCTGACCCCAGACAATCCGGCTATCTCATTTCGGATGGGCCAAAGCCTGGAAGGACTGCAGCAGCCCGATGGCGCGCGCATGTACTACCAAAAATACCTGCAACTCCAGCCCAAAGGTCCGTTTGCGGCTGCGGCGAAGAAAAACATCGCGGAGATTAATGACATGATCGGCAAGTAGACCGCTGCCTACTCTTTGCGCAGAAAGTGCCCACTGCTGGCATCGACCAGCACAGTCAGCCTGGCGTTCGAGGTGCTTCCACCGTAGATCACAAACCAGGCCAATTGACTGGATCCCGCGTTCCACCCCAGAAAATACATGATCTGCATTTTGGGCTCTTTGGTCAGGAGTTCCTTGCCGCCGTGTTCCTGCGCCACTTCAAACGCTTTGTCTGTGTCCACTTTCAGGAAAGCCAGGTCCCAAGTCTCTGTGGAGCGATTGTTAGGATTGAACGTGTCTTCAACGCCGTGGTCAACGCCGTGGGAATCAGGAGTGCCTGACCAGGAAAAAGGTTCCGATTTGCCTCGGGAAGCCGACCCGAACACAGCGCGCCAGTAGGTCGATTTACCGTCCTGACCGGTGCTCTCGGACGAAGGACTGGATTGGAGCTGGATAGGCTTTGCGTCCGCAGCCCACAACCGTGCTACAGGCAGCATCTTCTGCAGTGCGAAACGGCCGGTTTGGGTTTCAGCAACTTTCTTTTCGGGGCTAGCACTCTGACTGGTTGGCTTCGATTCGTCGCAAGCCGCCAGCATAAGCACCACTAAGAGGAGCACGGTCCCAGACAATGATCTCTTTATTCTCATGTGTTGTGTGAAAGACTCACTCCATTCTAGACGAGCAACCCTACTCCCATGGATGCCCAAAGGGGCCATGTCTTCCGGTAGTTACGTCTACGTCAAGTAACCCCTAACAGGTTCTGAAGGGCATTAAGAAAGGCCGCCCTTGAGCGGCCTTTTGGTCCTACCACGAACCACCCTTACTTGTGGTCCAGCAATGATGATGCCGAACCGCCAAAATCGCGTGACGCCTTCCCTGCTCCCCGGCCGGCACGGGCTGCCACGGAGTGATTGGCTCCCGCGTCGCCGTACTTTTCCAGCAAAACAGGAACCAGAGCTCCTTCGGCTTCCTTGGTGAAGGTGAAGACATTATCCTTGCGGTCAATCCTGATGAAGTCGCCCAGCTTGATCTGCCCGGTAGCCACCAGGTTCGCAAGGGGGAAGACAATGTTTTTCTCAATGGCGCGTTTCAGGTGGCGCGCGCCATACTTGAAATCTGTGCCTTCCACCAGCAAAAAGCTCTTCACTGACGGAGTGCAACTGAAAACGAACTGATGATTTCCCGTGGCCTGCAGAATGCGCTGCTGCACCATCCCTAATTCGATCTCCAGGATGTGCTCCAGATGTTCCGGCTTGAGGGTCTTGAAAACCACAATCTTATCGATGCGGTTCATGAACTCCGGCGAAAACTTACGCCGCGCCGCTTCCTGTGCGCTGCGGGTGATTTTCTCGTCGATCCTCGCATCGATGACCTGTTCCAGTTTCTTGGGTTTTGCGAACCCCAGACCACCGCTGAGAATGTCATTCATCTCCCCCGCTCCGAGGTTTGAGGTCATGACGATAAGGCATGGAGAGAGGTCCACGCGGCGATTATCGCCCAACGTAAGAGTTGCCTTGTCCAGGATACCTAGCAGAAGCTGCCACAGCGCATCGCTGGCTTTTTCAATCTCGTCGAACAATAAAAGGGTCAGCTTGAGCTTTTCTGTGTGCCACTGGTTGAGGGCTTCCTGCGTGAGCAGCGGATGAGTCTCCCTGTGCCCGAGATATCCGGGCGGTGAACCGATGAGTTTGGCGATTTCATGGCTGTGTTGAAATTCCGCGCAGTCAATCTTGATGACGGCTCGCGGATCGCCAAACAAGGCTTCGGCCATGGCCTCCACTACCCGGGTCTTTCCCGACCCGGTGGGGCCGAGGAACAACAGGTTCCCTACCGGCCGTCCCGGCGCGTTCAGTCCCGCTAGGAACATCTGGTAAATCTCGACTACCTTTTCAACGGCAGGATCCTGCCCTACGATTTTCCGCCTCAATGCCGTTTCAAAATCCTGGGCATCTGAGCTGCGGAGACTTGGATCAAGTGCTGTATTAAGACCGGTCCGCATAAATTCTCCTCGCCTCTTCCGCCGAGGATGCCTCCTTAACCCCTGAGGCTTATGTGCTGAGATGGAGTCGGTGCCTGCAGAGTTGTAATTACCGATCTGCCAACATGCGCTCTTGCGCATCTCAGGTTTAGATGCGTGGCCGATGACAAAAGTACAGCGACCAGCAGCCATTTTGATCAGACTCTCTGCAGGCATGCTAAGATGCCTCTCAGACCCCGGAAAAGAGTCCGCATGGCACCCAAGAAATTTGGTTTTGCATCCACCGCAGTCCTGATTGTCGCTGTTTTGGTTGTAGTCACACTCGTTTTCGCGCGGCACGCACAGGTGTTTTCCCAAACGCGCGTCTCCGCGGCACAAAGCCCGGTCACAACTCCCTCTGCTCCGCCGCAGTCCGTTGAGCAATCACCAACTCCCGCGCAACCATTGCCTCCCGGCACTATCACTTATCAAGCCAAGGCGGTCACGACCGCGCAATTCCTCGCCCGCATGCACCTTACGGAATCAAAGTACATGACGGTGGCCGAGTACGTTGATGCCATCGCAGCCGTGAACGACGGAAAAAAGAGTTTCAAACGGGGCGATACTGTTTTGATTCCCGGAATCGAACCGCAGCCCGTCGTAGAAAAGAGCCGTCTCTTTCCTAAAGAGGGCGAAGTCCGCGCCATCTACATGACGGGCACAACCGCCGGCAGCGCCAAGGGCATTGAATTGGTCCGGCGCTGGCATGACGCGGGCGGCAACGCGGTGGTTTTTGATATTAAGGATAGTGATGGCAGCATCAGCATCCCTTTTGATCACCCACTGGCGCCCAAGCGCACGCATCACTCCATCAGCAATCTTCCCAAGTATGTGCGCTTCCTGCATTCGCTGGACATGCATGTGATTGCCCGTCAGGCCCTGTTCCGCGATGACAACATCGCCCAGAACCACAGCACCCTTGCGGTGCAGTCGCGCAGCATGCATCAACCCTGGCGTGAGAACGGAAAGCAGGTCTGGACTGACTCCTCCAATAAAGAGGTCCAGGATTACAACATCGCTCTGGCGAAATACGTCGCCGGTTCAGGAGTGGATGAAATCCAATTTGATTACGTCCGCTTCCCCGCTGAAGGCAACCAGGCAGATGCCCAGTTCGCGTTCCAAAAGGACCCCAATCTCCACCGTGACGATGTGATTGCCGCATTCCTTGATCGGGCTTACTCACAGCTTCACCCCATGGGCGTGCTGCTTTCACTGGATGTGTTCGGCGTGATGGCGTGGCAGCGGCAAGTGGACCTGAGTCATACGGGTCAGAACATTGTCAAAATGGCGCAGCATTGTGATGTGATGTCGCCCATGATCTATCCTTCACACTTCTTCGGCATGGACGGCTACGAGCACCCTGGCGACGCACCGGAACATTTCATCGGCGAATCCATGGATCGATTCCACAAGGTCACGGCCGGATCAGGCGTGGTCCTGCGCCCCTGGTTGCAGGCTTTCCACTGGCGCACCAAGACTTATTCTCCTGAATACATTCTGACGCAGGTGAAAACTTCCAATGAGCACAGCGGAATAGGATTCCTGTTCTGGAACGCGGCCAACGATTATTCCAAGCCGTTTGCTGCCATGCCGGTAATAATGAAGAATCCCACGGTTTACCTGCACAGGCCAACTGTCACTGTGGCCCAAAATGGAACTGCGGCCCCGGCGACTTCGGGAGGCGGCAAAACCGCCGCTTCAGGAGCTCAGCACTAAGAATCGCCTCTCCCGGCTGACATTTTTTGTCGTGGCGCAAGGATGGCCCACAAAAATCTTATGTTGGCCGGAATTTTTTTCGTCAGATATAATGTGCCGTTCACTTCGCAACACATATCTAAGTAATTAGGGTTCTGCGCTTAGCCCCTTCTACCAAAGTTAAGAGCAGCCACTCGCGATTGACGGTACTTCAATCTGAACGAAGGAGCCCCAGAATGGCGATTCAATCGACCGAGAAGATCTGGCACAACGGGAAACTCATCCCCTGGAATGACGCGCAAATCCATGTCATGTCTCACGTCATCAACTACGGATCGTCTGTTTTCGAAGGTATCCGCTGTTATTCGCACCCAGATGGTCCTGCGATATTCCGTCTGCGGGAGCATATGCAGCGGCTTTTGGATTCAGCCAAGATCTACCGGATCGACTCCGATCATTCTCTGGAACAACTCTGCGAGGCCGCTTGCGAACTGGTTGGGGCCAACAACGTGTGGCCGTGCTATATCCGTCCCATTATCATGCGTGGATACGGCGAGGCGGGCGTGAACCCATTCAACTCGCCCACCGAAGTCTACATGGTGAATTACCCCTGGGGGAAATATCTGGGCAAAGGCGATGTCAGCGAGGGCGTGGAAGCCTGCGTTTCATCGTGGTCCAGGATCGCCCCCAACACCATGCCGGCAATGTCCAAGGCGGGCGCGAATTATATGAATTCGCAGCTTATTAAAATGGAGGCGATCGTAAACGGCTACGTCGAAGGCATTGCGTTGGACGTGAACGGATACGTCAGCGAGGCTTCGGGAGCAAACATTTTCGTCGTTCGCAAAGGCAAGCTGCTCACGCCTCCCCTGGGCAATTCTGTGCTCCCCGGCATTACCCGCGACGCCATTATCACGCTGGCGCAGGACATTGGCCTGGAAGTGATTGAACAGATGATCCCGCGTGAAATGCTCTACATCTCTGACGAGGTTTTCTTCTGCGGAACGGCTTCAGAAATCACTCCCATCAAGGCCATCGACAAGATCGAAGTCAATCGCGGGAAAACCGGCCCGGTTACGCTGGCGTTGCAACATGAATTCTTCAGCATAGTGAACGGAAAAGAAAAAGACCGTCACAACTGGTTCACCCGTGTGCCGGTAAAGAATCACGCTAAACAGCCGGTTGGCGTTTAGTGATCGCAAAGCACAGCAGACCAATCGAAGCGGGGCGCACCATTGCCCCGTTTTTTTACTAATAGCGATTACGTCCGATCAAAGAATTAGCTTTTCTAGTTGCTCACTTATCGCCCATCAAGAAATTCTTTGCTAATCTGAGTCCTTCCCGAAATGAAGTTGATCTCGGAGGCAGTCATAGGAGAGCTCATTGAGCTCTTACGTTCCCTTGAGCTTTAACTACGCGCGGCAGAGGTGGGCGCCGGAATCGCAGCGAGGGAAAGTGATCGCCTTCAAAAGCTCATCCGAACAGAGATCTGCTTAAGCCCGTTGATTGGGTCCGCTGGTTTGCTCTGTTTGGCTGGCGTAAGATGATGGCATGATTGGTCTGCCCGCGCGCGAAGAGACTGCACCTTACTATCATCGCTATATTGACCGCATCAGCAGCCGTGATGTGGTGGGGGAACTGGAGAAGCAACTCCGGGAACTGCCTTCATTTTTCCGCGAAATCAGTGAAGAAAAATCTCTGCATCGCTATGCTGCTGATAAATGGAGCATCAGGCAGGTGCTTAACCATATGAATGACGGTGAGCGGCTCTTTGTTTTCCGCGCGTTCTGGTTTGCGCGTGAATTTTCGTCGCCTCTTCCCAGCTTCGATCAAAACGTAGCGATCTGCGCGGCCCAAGCCGACGAAATCCCCTGGGCAAAGCACATTGATGAGTTCCTCACGGTACGGCAAGCGACTTTGAGCTTCTTTGGAAACCTGCCGCACGACGCGTGGATGCGCACGGGAACCGCCAGCGAGAACCCGTTCACAGTCCGGTCTCTCGCTTACATTTGTGCCGGACATGTGGCCCACCACGTCGCCATCCTGCGAGAGAAGTATCTCCAGGCTTAAATGGTTATTTTCCTTACTTGCCGGCAAAGGCATTCTTCACCACCGTGCCGCCTTTCATGACGAACTGTACCCGCTCCAGTTCAGTGATGTCCTGCAGCGGATCGCCGTTCACAGCAATGATGTCGGCAAACTTGCCTGCTTCAATGGCACCCACGCGGTCCTGCCAGCCGATCAGTTCCGCCGCATTCACAGTGACTGCGCGAATTGCATCTACGGCCGGAATTCCAAGTTCATGCAACGCCCCGAACATCAACGCGCTGGCCTGGCCTCGTGTTTTTCCGGGATAATCCCACCACATGTCCGAACCGGCGGCATACTTCACTCCGGACTTCAGCACCCGCTGCACCATCGCTGGCACAGTCTGCGCTCTTCGCTTCTCGTAAGCATCCAGTCCGCTTTTATCCTCGGGCGAAAGCACAACCGACTTCTCCAGCCAGGCTTTGAGCCTTCCGCCATAAAACGTCTCTGTAAGATCCAGAAAGATGCCTTTTTCCCGCATGGACTTCAGTTGAGCATCGGTGACATCGTCCCCGTGCTCGATCGAGTCCGCTCCGGCATCGATGGCAGTCTGGATCCCGATCACGGTGGTCGCATGTACGGCCACTTTCTTTCCTGAGCGGTGCGCCTCTTCTACGATGGCTTTCATTTCTTCAGGAGTGATGAAGCGGTCAACATCATCCGCGACGGCTTTGATCAGATCGGCCCCGTAAAGCAGGTTTTCGCGCACTGCCTTGCGTGCCTCGTCCGGGCTACCTACAGGAAGGTATTCCTGAGACAGCACAGGTTCAGCCACGGCATAGTTCAGATGGAGGGCCTGGCCTCCGGGGGCTGTCAGCTTTCGGCCTGCGGCGAGGATGCGCGGCCCTTCTATCCAGCCTTGCTCGATTGCGTTACGAAGAGCGGCATCTCCGTCAATTCCCGAGTGGCCGACCACTCGAACGGTAGTGAAGCCGCCTTCCAGGTCCTCGCGCGCCATGTACGCTCCCAAAAGCACCCGCTCGGATGGGCTCGTGCCTGCAATCGTGACCAGCAGCGCCTCCGAACCCAACTGGGGAGGCATTGCGTCGAGAAGGTGTGCGTGACAGTCAATCAGCCCAGGGAGTAGCGTAGCTTTGCTAAGATCAATGATTTGCACCTCTTTGGGAGCGTGCGCCTGAATCTGCGGGAGCGGGCCGACCTCTTTGATCTGGCCATCTGCCACCAGAACGGCCTGTCCGGAGAGATATTTTCCGGTGCGCACATCAAGCAGGCGCCCCGGTTTGATGATAGTGCTGGCCGTCTGATTCGCAATCTGAGCAGAGGCAATCGCCTGCAAGAGCAGGAAAAGGAACACACTCATTCTTCCGCGCATGGCATCTCCGAAAAGGCAGATCATTATCTATGAATCGTGCCCGGGAAGTCTCTACAACTTCATAGACACCGCTTCCGGCCAAGGCATCGAAAAGAAACAAAAAACTGGCGGACCTTCTGGGTCCGCCAGTTCCGCAAGTAAACATTCAACTCAATTTTTCAGGCTGCCAGCGATGGTGGCGCTTCCGGCGCAGGCTTGGAAACTTCAGCCACCACCTTTGAGACTTTCTCCGGCTTCTCATGGAGGGCAAGATCGGCCTGCGAAACAATTCCTATACAGCAGCCTTCACCATCCACTATTGGAATGCGCCGGACCTGGTGTTGCTCCATCAACTGCTCACAAACCGCAATGTTCTCGCCGTCACGGCAGGTGACGGGATGGAGAGAGAAAATGCCGTCAACTTTTGTCTGGGCTGGGTTAAGTCCCTGGGCGACCACATTGCAACAAAGGTCGCGGTCGGTAATTACTCCGGCAAGCTTGCGGGATGGCTGATCCAGCACGACCGGCATCGAGCCTATATCCTGATCACGCAACATCGTGGCGACTTTTTGCACAGTGTCCTCAGGCGTACAGCAAACGGGTTCAGGCGTCATGATGTCTCGAACTTTCATTGAACCTCCTCTTTTTTTTCCAGTCCGATTTTTTGCTTCCTGTCGCTGTTCAGGCGGCCTTCTTCACTACCAACTTGTCCACGACCTTCCTTGTTCCGGCATATGGTTCAACTGTGGCGAGCACCTTGCGGTGCTGCGTTTCATCCTGCACGATGCCTGTCAAAATGATGCTCTGCTCATCCACTTTCGTCTCGACCTTCGCATCGCTCAAGGTGGGATCTTCAGCAATGCTTTGCTGGAGTTGCTGCTGAATGTCGCTGCTGGACATCTCGCCGGCTTGCCCCTGCTGTTCCGGGAGGACCGGGGGCTTCTGGGTCTGTGGTTTATTATCCGGGAATGTGGGTGGTGTGGTATACGGCGGCGGACTTTGTGGTTGCTGCTGGGCCAAAATCGCGGGCGTTGCCAGCAACAATAGGGCGCATAGGAATATGCGTATCATATGAAACCTCCCTCTGAGGCTGACCTACTATTGTCCCCTTCATGCCAACTCACATTCAACGTCACAGCGGGATTGGCAACGGAAATCAAGTCAGACCTTACCTCTTGACAATCTAGATGAATAAAGTGCAATGTCATCTAGAGAAACTAGAGGAGAGAACGCTACAAATGCCGGACAAAACAGCAGGGCTGGTGCAGGGCACGCTTGACATGCTGATTCTTAAGACGCTCGCCCTGGAACCGATGCACGGTTACGGTATCGCGCTCCGGATTGAGCAGATCAGCAGAGGCGTTTTCCAGGTGAATGCGGGATCGCTGTTTCCTGCGTTCCGTCGCCTTGAGCGGGACGGTCTGGTCGCATCAGAGTGGCGGCCGACAGAAAACAACCGCCGTGCCAAATATTACCGGCTTACGGAGCTTGGCAAGAAGAAGCTCAAAGCTGAGACCCGCGAGTGGCAAACCCAGATTGCGGCTATCACTCGCATTCTTGAAGCCTAGAAGGAGCCTCCTTGGCAATTCTTCGCAAACTAGTCTCCGGACTCAACGTCCTGTTCCGGCGTGAAACCGTTGAAAAAGAAATGGACGAAGAACTCACTGGGTATTTCGAGGAAGCTGTTGCCGCTAAGGTTCGCTCGGGCGCCAATCCTGAACAAGCACGTCGCGAAGTGAGGCTGGAAATGGGCAACATGGATTCAGTAAAGCACCAGGTACGCTCCGCCGGTTGGGAATTTTTCATAGAAACGCTGCTGCGCGATTTGCATTATGGTCTGCGCATGATGCGCAAATCGCCTGCCTTCGCCAGCCTTTCAATCCTGGCCATTGCCATCGGCATTGGCGCTAACAGCGCCATCTTTAGTTTGGTTTATGGCATTCTGCTGAGCCCTTTGCCATATCCTGACTCCAGGCGGCTTGTAGCCGTTGGCATGCATGAGCGCGGCGAATCCGGCATTCATTCCATGGGCGTGGCCGACTTTCTGGCATGGCGTGATCAACAGCAGAGTTTCGAACACGTCGCGGTCTTTCAAGCAGGGTCCAGCAGCTTTGCCCTGAGCGGGCTTGGAACGCCGGAAACAATTCCGGGTACAAGCGTCAGCGCCGATTTCTTCAGTACCCTTGGCGTTTCGCCGGTCCTTGGGCGAGGCTTCCGGCCCGGTGAAGATCGTCCTCAGAGCCCGCCGGTTGCGGTAATCAGCGAGCAGTTCTGGCGCGATCATCTCGGCTCAGATCCCAATGTGCTCAACCGCAGCATCACCCTCGATGGCAGGCCACACACGATCGTGGGGGTTATGCCGGCGCAGTTTCGTTTTCCGGCTTCAAAGCCACTCGATGTTTGGGCGATACGCAGGTTTCCTCCCCCTCAAGCGCGGCCGCCTTATGGTTTGCTCGCCTTTGGGCGGCTCAGACCCAACGTAACCCCTCGGGCGGCCCAGGCCGAGCTTGATGCGACTGCGGCCAGAGTCACGCAGCAGTTCCCCACTTCGCCTGAACTGGTGAGCACCATCGTTCCGCTCAAGCAATGGATGGTGAGGAACGTATCTACGGCCCTGATGATTTTGCTCGGAGCGATCTCACTGGTTCTGCTGATCGCCATTGTAAACGTGGCCAACCTGCTGCTCGCCCGCGCCAGCGTGCGGCGGAGCGAAATTGCGTTGCGTCTGGCACTGGGAGCCTCACGCTGGCGTGTGATCTGCCAGCTTCTCACGGAAAGTGTGCTGTTGTCTTCAATTGGCGGCATCGTGGGGCTGTTGCTCGCTTTCGGTTCACTGAAGGCGTTTCTTGCTTTCGGTCCCGGGAACATGCCCCGCCTGGAAGATGTAGGGATCAACGGCGCGGTATTACTCTTCACGTTTGCAGTCTGCGTGGGCAGCGGGATCGTATTTGGTCTGGCTCCGGCATTGGAGGCGTCACGCGGTTCGGTCAATCACCCTTTAAGAGCGGCGAAGGGAAGTTCGTCCTCCTACGCAGCACGGCGCACGCACAATGCGTTGATCGTATCTGAAGTCGCGCTGGCATTGCTGCTCATGATTGGCTCAGGACTGCTTATCCGCAGCTTTCTCCGGCTTCGTGACGTCGATCCGGGATTCCGGCCTGACCATCTCATGACCGCCGTCATTTCCCTGCCGAGGAGCTATTCCACCGAGACACAAATTCGCGCGTTCTGGAAGGAATTCCTGGCCAAAGTTGAATCCATGCCGGGAGTGAGCGCTGCTGGAATCAGCATGAGCGTCCCTCCCAACCAGCTAGCCATTACCAACCCGTTCACGGTGGAAGGCCAGGGCTATGACCGCACTCGCAAGCTTCAACTGGCGGAGGAAATGGCCGTGAGTCCCGACTACTTCCGGGCCCTGGGAATCCCGCTCGTCCGAGGACGCTGGTTCTCTGAGTCGGACAAAGTGGAAGAGAATAAAGATCCAATGATAGTCGTCATCAATCAGACGATGGCGAAGGAATATTTCAGCGGGCAAGATCCTGTCGGCAAGCGCTTACAAACGGGGGATCCGAATCCACAGGCGCCGTGGGAAACCGTCATCGGGGTTGTTGGAGATGTTAAATATCAGGGTTTGAATGCGGCGCCGCAGCCAACACTCTACGTGCCGTATAACGAAAATGGTTGGACATCGTGGAGCCAGGAAATGTATCTGGTAGTGCGGACGCCATTGGAGCCTCAATCCATCATCCCGGGTCTGCGGGCTCAGTTGGCGAGCATCAACAAAGACCTGCCCATTTCTCAGGTGCAAACAATGGACCAGCTCATTGAAGATTCTGTGGTTCAGGAAAGGTTCCGCACGTGGCTGGTAAGCAGCTTTGCGGGCCTTGCTCTTCTTTTAGCAGTCATCGGCATCTATGCCGTGGTTTCCTACAGCGTAGCGCAACAGACCCGCGAAATTGGCGTGCGTATGGCTTTGGGAGCGAGTGCATCGGACGTGTTGAGAATGGTGCTCGGCCACGGCTTGAGACTGGCTGTTGCCGGCGTTGCCCTTGGGCTCATCGGCGCTTTGGGTGTGACGCGCATCCTGCGCAGCATGCTTTTTTCCACCAGCAGCACGGATCTCCTGAGCTTTGGGCTAACGTCGGCCGTACTCCTGGCAATAGCCTTGTTGGCTTGTTATATCCCGGCGCTCCGCGCGACCAAAGTGGACCCGATTGTGGCACTGCGGTACGAGTGACGCCCTCCCAGAGAGGCTGGCGGATACACCCTCCCGCCAGCCTGCTGAATCCAATGAACGTTCGGCAACGCACAACTCGGCTGGTGAAAGATGAAAGTTGGAATCGTGGGCGCGGGCGCGGTTGGATCAGCCTGCCTGCTGTCGCTATTCACGCGCGGCAGCGCGAGAGAAATTGTCCTGGTTAACCGCAACCGGAAACGCGCGGAAGGCGTTGTCACAGATGCACGCTACGGCAGTGCGCTGGTGCCCACGGCGGAGCTTCGCGCCGGCGACTATGAGGATTTGAGCGGCGCCGGGCTGGTGATGATTACGGCCGGAGTCAATGAGAAGACCGGAGGCGCAACCGACCGCAATGATCCTAAAGGACGGCTGAAACTGCTCGCCACCAACGCTGATATTTACCGCGAGATTGTGCCGCCCATCGTGAAAGCAGCGCCGGAGGCTGTAATTCTGGTGGTAACCGATCCACCGGACGCGCTGGCGGACGTGGTCCACAAGATTGCACCGCAAGCACGGCTGCTGAGCACAGGGACCTACCTTGACTCCCTGCGCTTCCGCTTCCATTTGGCAGCGAAACTCAAGGTAAATCCGGCAAGCGTAGATGCGCTGGTGCTGGGAGAGCATGGCACTTCGCAGGTCTTTCTGTGGTCTGGGGTGCGGGTCTCCGGCGTAGCGCTGGCGTCGGTGCTCGGCCAAAGCGGTGCGGCTCTGGAGCGCCTGCAACAGGAGGTTGAGCGCGAAGTTCGCTATGCCAACATCACTATCATTGAAGGCACAGGCGCCAGCGTTTACGGAATTTCGGTTGTGTCTGCACGCATTGCCGAGATTGTCCTGCGTGATGAACGCTCCGTGATCCCCATTGGTTCGTTCAACCAGGAGTTTGGGACTACGCTATCCTTGCCCAGCGTGGTCGGCCGCAACGGCGTCGAAAAGGTGCTTATGCCGGAGATGTCGGCGAAAGAGCGGGAACTTCTGGAGAAAAGCGCAAAGAGCATCCGCGATGCGGCAGCATAGCAATGATCCCTGCAGTCCGATTCCATTGCGGGAATATCATCGATTGTTCCTATTGAAATCATAGGAACTGTCTATCATCCGACAGCCGCAATGCCTGTATTCCTTTAGTTCAAAAACTTATATGGTACAAAGACAGGCAGGAAAATATAAGGTAAGCTTAAGGGTGGCCGCTTTTCAGGCCCAGGAGATTAATTTTGGCAGAAGTTCGACTACAAGAAGGCGAATCCATTGAAAATGCCCTGCGTCGCTTCAAGCGCAAAGTGCAGGCGGAAGACATCATTAAGGAAGTAAAGCGTCACTCGTTCTACCTCAAGCCGGGCGAGAAACTGCGCGTAAAGCAGGCCCTGGCGCGCAAGCGGGCCAAGAAAAAGATCCGCAAAGACCGCGACGCCCGTTCTGATCGCGATAAATAGGAACACAAGGGCCGGCTCGATGACGCCGGCCGTCTACCCTGCTTTCGCTTTTGGATGTTCCTCGGCAACCATTTCTTTCGGTTCGGTAATCAGCCGGGCGCCGTGGTTGTACGTCACGTAAGCCCACGCCCATTCCGCCATTACCATGATGCGGTTGCGGAAGCCGATCAGGAAAAACAAATGGATAAAGAGCCATGACAGCCAGGCGAAGTATCCAGATATATGCACCCTGTCGAAATCGGCGACGGCGCGTGAGCGCCCGATGGTAGCCAGGCTACCTTTATCAAGGTAGCGGAAGGGCTCGCGCGGCTCGCCGTTGAGCGAGCGCTTGATCTGCCGGCCGGCAAACTTTCCCATCTGAATGGCCGCCGGAGCCACGCCGGGAACAAATCCTGTTTTCTTGTCTTTGTCGCTGATCGTTGGATCGGCTTTGTCTGCCCGGAATCGTCTTTCCTGCCGGCGCGCAGCAGCCAGATCGCCCACGACGAACACCTCAGGATGGCCGGGCACGGAGAGATCGGGCTCCACCAGGACACGTCCAGCCCTGTCAGTGGCTGCTCCCAACATGCGTCCCAGTGGCGAAGCCGAAACGCCGGCGCCCCAGAGAATGACGGAAGCAGGAATTTTTTCTTTTCCCACGGTGACCTGGTCCGGTTCCACATTGGTGACCAGGGCGTTAGTGCGCACCTCTACCCCCATTTCGCGAAGTTGCTTTTCTGCGCTGGCGGATAGGTCGGGCGGATAAGCAGGCAGCACGCGCGGGCCGCCTTCAAGAAGAATGATCCGTGCCTTAGCCGGATCAATGCTGCGAAAATCACGCTCCAGATAATGCCGGGAGATGTCAGAGATAGCGCCTGCAAGTTCTACTCCCGTGGGTCCGGCGCCGATCACTACAAAGTTCAAGGGAGGCGTGGCTCGATGGGCGAAGGCTTCACGCTCGGCGCGTTCAAAGGCCAGCAGAACCCGGCCGCGAATGTTAGTTGCGTCTTCCAGGGTCTTCAGGCCCGGCGCATACTGCTCCCATTCCGGATGACCAAAATAGGCGTGGGTAGCACCTGCGGCCACAACCAGAAAATCGTAAGGCAGTTCCAGTCCGTCCGTGCGAACCAGTCGCCGGTCCAGATCAAAACCTGTAACTTCGCCCAGAAGCACCTCAGTATTGCTGGCATGGCGCAGCACATTGCGTATGGGCGAGGCAATTTCCGCCGGGGAAAGCACCGCCAGCGCCACCTGATAAAGCAGCGGCTGAAATGTATGGTGGTTCTTGCGGTCCAGCAGAGTTACCCGAACCGGAGCGTTTTTGAGTACCTTGGCCGCATTCAGCCCGGCAAAGCCCCCGCCCACTACCACCACGCGAGGCCAACTGACGTTCTGTGTCATAGGTAACATTGTAGTCACCGCCCAAGTAGCCCTACACTCTTGATGGCAAAGGTTTTACTCAGGATTCTCTATTTTTGCGCGTAGCCCGGCTCAGCGTGAAGCCTGATTGCATGACGTGACGCGGAGTGATACCTTCCTGCCAATTTGCGGCATTCCCGAGCCCGGGGTTGAGGTAAGACTGCACTATGCATATTGATGATCTGCTTCGTATTGCCATGGAGCGCAAAGCCTCTGACTTGCATTTGAAAGTCGGCAATTATCCCCACGTCCGTGTGGACGGTGAGCTCGTACCCCTGACCGACCAGCCACGCATTTCGGCCGAGGACATGTTGAACATGGCCTTCAGCATGATGTCCAACCGGCAAAAGCAGAAGTTCAAGGAAGCGGCGGAACTTGATATGGCGTACGGCGTTGCCGGGTTGGGACGCTTCCGCGTGAACGTGTTCCAGCAGCGCGGCAATGTGGGTCTGGTGCTGCGCGTAATTCCCACTAAGATTCGCGCACTGGAAGAGCTCTATCTCCCCAAAGTTATTGAGCATGTCTGCGAAGAAGCGCGCGGATTGTGCCTGGTCACAGGCGTCACCGGCTCCGGTAAATCGACCACACTCGCCGCCATGCTGGATCGCATCAACTCCAGCCGCCCGGAACACATCATCACCATTGAAGATCCAATCGAATTTTTGCACCGCGACAAAAAAGGATTCGTCAACCAACGCGAAGTGGAAGTGGATACGCCATCGTTCGCTTCGGCTCTGCGCGCCAGCCTGCGCCAGGACCCGGACGTAATCCTGGTGGGCGAAATGCGCGACCTGGAGACGATCTCCACCGCGCTGCACGCCGCGGAAACAGGCCACCTGGTCTTCTCCACACTGCATACTCTGGACGCAGTGGAAACCATCAACCGCATCATCGCGGTCTTTCCGCCGCCGGAGCAGAAGCAAGTCCGCATGCAGCTTGGCGCTACGCTGCGCGCGGTAGTCAGCCAGCGACTGGTAAAACGCGCTGACGGAGCAGGCCGCGTACCGGCTTGCGAAGTCCTTATCTCAACAGCTTTCGTTCGCGAGTGCATCATGGTGCCGGAAAAGACCCGGCTGATTCACGAAGCCATCGCTTCCGGAACTTCCCAGTACGGCATGCAGACCTTTGACCAGTCGCTCTACGACCTCTATTCACAGGGCCTGGTCAGCTACGAAACGGCGCTTGAAAACGCCAGCAATCCCGATGACTTCAAGCTCAAAGTGCAGGGCATTCACTCAACTGCAGACGCTGCGCGCGAGCAGATGGAGCAGGCGGGCTTCAGCGCAGGAAGAATCTAACCACAAAGGACACGAAGGGACGCCAAAGAAACTCTGGAATCTCGAGCCGGAGCGCATCGCGGTGAGAGATCCCTATCAGCTAAGAAGAATTTGTGGGGGTTGGTTGGCCCCATTTCTTTTTAGTGCTTTCATTCGCGTTCATTGGCGGCTGGCTGCTTCTGCTATTCTTCCTGAGTGCCCTTTCCCCGTCCCAGGAAAATTTACGATAGCGAGGACGCACTCTACGACTACGCAGTCCGCGCACTATCGCGCAAAATGCGCAGTGTGGCCGAGCTCAAGCGCCTGATGCGCCCGCGAGTGCCGAAGGGCGAGTTGGGTGAGTTGCTGGTGGAAGTGGTTATACGGCGCTTAAAAGACCAGAACTATCTCAACGATTCAAGCTACGCGACCTCATATTCTTCTTTTCGTCGCGACAATGAAAAATTCGGCAGGCGGCGGGTGATCACTGAGCTGAAAGTGAAAGGCGTGCACGGAGACGTAATCGAAAAAGCTGTGGACGACACGTACGCAGGCGTGAACGAGGAAGAACAGGCTCGTGCGTTTTTGCGCCGCAAGCGAATGAAGAAACCCGCAAACAACAAAGAAGCTGCACGCATCTTTCGCGCACTGGTTCGGGCGGGCTTCGGGGCAGGTGTCTCGATCAGGATTCTTAAAAACTGGGACGTGGAAGACGAAGTCCTGACGGCGCTACAGGAAGAGGAAGCGTCCAGAGACGATTAGCCTTTAGTTATTCTCCCAAGCGCAGCAACCACCCAGAAATTGCCATCCCCATGCTCCTGGTCCGGGTGGAAACATACACCTACACTCATATGACGCCAGCGGGGAGAAGTAGCACGTTGCAGGAATTCCGCAGGAAGACTTTCCGGTTCAGACAAGTTAAACACCACTATCTCGCCGGCAAAGCCAAGGTTCACGGGAAGCGCCTGCGCATTTCCCTGGGTTGAGCAGGCAGCATCATGCAGGGCTTGGCTTTGGATGATTGGCAAGGTTGCCAGCTGCTTAGTCGCACGGACACGATTGAAGGAGGCAGTGAACGCCTCAAGAAACTGTACTTCTGAATAAACAGGAACCAGACGAACAAAATCCTGGGCTACATAGAGATGTCTGTCGCGCTCCACAACCCCGACGCCGACTGCGGTATAGTCCGAACCAAGAATATTGGCGCGGTGCCCGGGAGAACCCATGAGAGCAAGATGAGCTTCATCAGGATCATCAGCCTTCGCAACATTCTCACCCGCGCTGGTAAACCTGACGGTGGTTGCCGTCAGCCGCTCCCGCAGATCTGGCTCACCCGGAAACTGGTGCGACATCTCACGATTGTCCGCCAGCAGCTTGGCATGGATTCGCGCAGCTACAGCCGCGTTCTGGTTCCATTCCAGTAGCTTAAGTCCTGCGTCTTTCCTTTCAAGGTTGAGCAATTCAAAGATACGTTTTTCTGCTTTGGAAAGCTTCTTCTTGTCAGCATTGGACTGCGCCTGCCACGGCAATGACAGGATAAGGAAAGCAACAAACGCGGTTTGACAGACAGGTCTCATGAATGCTGGTAGTTTATTTTAGGCCATGTCATCAGATACTTAGACACCAGCTTTCGGTCAGTCAAGGGGTGGGATAAAACGCGGCAGCCACCCAGTATGTGGAAAAGCCATTTTTATGATCTGGCTTGAAACACACGCCGATGCTCATTCGGCGGAGCCTGCCATCTCCTGCAGCTTCCTGCATGTTGGAAGGCAGGTCATCCGGCCGTGAAGCGGTAAACATGGTCAGGTTTGTGGCTCCCGGCAATTGACGAAGGACCCTTCTGGGCTCAAGCTTGGCGTTGCAGGCAGCTTTTTCAAGCTTCTGGTCAGAGTGAACGGGCATAGGGCCCAGGCCCTTGCTTGTGCGAAACCGGTTGAATGCCGCAATCAGCCGGGACTGAAATTCATTCTTCGAGACATCGGCAAGCACATGAGCAAAATCTTCTGTGACGTAAAGCTCGCCGTCTCTTTCAGCAAAAGCGATTCCGATTGAGTTGGATTTAGGATCCAGGATATTCGCCCGGTGATGCGGCGAATGCATCAGATTGACATGCAGTTCCTCCACGGTGCCCGCGTAGGCCACGTTTTCAGCGACGAAATTGAAGTGGGAGCCCGCAGAACCAGCGCGCTGGGTCAGTGGAGCTTCGCCGCTGAACTGATGCGACAACGCACGACGATCCGCCATGCGCTGAGTGTGCAGACGCGCCGCCTGCGCAAGATGATCGTCCCACTGCAATTTTGACAATCCGGCGCGGACGCGTTCCGCGTTGACCAGGTTAAGAAGCTGCCGCTGTTGGCCAGACATGTTCGGCGGCGCGGCGGCAACATTGAAACCGCTGCTACAAACGAAGAAGATGAGAAAGCCCCACGTTGAAGTTATGCGCTTCATCGAACCATAAACCCGGTGTAAATCTCAATGTTTCTGCTGGGCGGAGCGCGCGCCAGATGAACAGACGCGGTCCGCCTCCGCGGACGCTTTCTGCGCCTCGGCATCTCCGTGCGCGCTCAGAAGACTGGCCAGATAACGGGATATCTGGCAGTTTCCCGGCTGGAGTTCCAAAGCTGAGCGCAATTGAGCGACGGCCTCCTTATGTTTCCCCTGCTCTGCCAGCGAATTGGCGCGTACGTACATGGGAAAAGTCATTTTAGGACACTGGCGTTCAGCCGATTCAAGCTGCTTGTCTGCGTAAGCGTAGTCGCCCTGTGAGAGTAGTGTAATGGCGAAGTTTGCTCGCAGCAGGCAGTCATCAGGCGATAGCTGCACCGCACGTTCAAACTCCTGGTGAGCCTGCTGCAACCGTTGCTCCCTTAAGCCCGAATAAGCCAGCACTGTCAAGGCCGCAGCCAGCCGTGAATGAGCAAGAGCCAGGTTGGGGTTCAGGCTTACGGCAGTCCGGTGCTCTTGCTCCGCTTGCGGCCATTTTTTCTCGAGTCCGAGTATCGTACCAAGCGCGAGGTGGAGCATGGGATTGGCAGGCTCTAAAGCCACAGCAGAACGCCATTCGCTCTCAGACTGGATGAAGCTTCGAGCAGCATATGCGGAGGCAGCTGCAAGCACGTGGTTGTAAAGCGGTTTTCCGCAGGAAAACGAAGCGCGTGCATGACTATGAACAGCATTGCGCAAAGCCGTGATAATTTCCGGGGAAGATCCAGCCGCAGTGAAGTCTCTGACAAAACTATCAGTAACGTCGAATGCAAGTCCCGGGTTCTGGAACAGTGCCAGAAGATCACGCTGCCCTTCCCCGCTTAGCGACTGATACGCCAGCACATCACAAGGGCTCAAAGGCGTCGCGGCGCCGGACGCCTCGGCTACGAGTGCGGTGGAGCAAATCAGAATGGTTGCAAGCAACAGAGTGGTTTTGATCACTTGTCCTCCGTTAAAAGAACAGCGTGTTGTCTGCATCAAATTCGGCACTCTTGGGTGTTTCGTCCGGCTTTGCGAGCCCGGGCGATAGCATTTATGCACGCTTGGCTTTTAGCTCATTGAGAATGCGGTTCACCTCGTCTTCTTTTTCCAGCTGCGCAAAGCGGTCGTCCACGCTGGTGGTCTGGTCGAGCAGCTCGGTCTTGGCCTGGCCAATCGCGGACTGGCGCATGACTTTATTCTGCATACGGTCAAATGCCGCAGCCGGATTGCGTCCATCCACGGGATCGCGAGCGTCAGCCGCTTTTTCCAGCGTGCGGGCACGGCGATGCTCCGCCACCAGCATGTCACTCTTGGCACGCGCTTCCTCCAGCTTTTGCTGAAGCTTATTGAGCGCGGTTTTCAGGGTTTCGACCTGGAGCTTCTGGTCAGCCACCTGCTGGGTAAAGCTTGCCGTGAGCTGCGTGTACTGGAGCGAGCGCTCCACGGCTGCGCGAGCCAGGTCTTCCTGTTTCTTATCCAGCGCCAGCTCGGCTTTGCGCGTCCACTCGGCAATCTTCTCCTCGTTCTCTTTTTGCTTCTTTTCGAGAAGATGCTGGTCAGCAATGGCGATAGCCACTTGCGTCTTCACCTGAAGCAACTGGTTTTCCATGTCGAGGATAATCTGTTTGATCATCTTCTCCGGATGTTCTGCCTTATCAATGAGGTCGTTCAAATTTGCCCGAATGAGAGTTGTAACTCTTTCCAGTAGTGCCATAAATTCCTCCAAAAATCTTCTTCGCTCGTTCAGTTCATGTACGGGCGCTGCTTCCCGCCTGTGTTCTGGGAGTATGCCGAGCTCCTGCGGTGCCGAGGACGACGCCAATGGCGAGCCCCACGGACAGCCAGAAAATCCAAGTGCCGGAGATGAGGGCGACCAACGCCCCGGCGATGAATCCCAGAACGATTCCGAAAAGTGAAAGCTTCTTTTTCATCTCTCTACTCCGCTACAAAAGCGGTATTCGGCGGCGCAGCCGCCGAATACCAGCACCCCAGTTACTTGCCTGCCGCTTTTGCTTTTGCCGCAGGAGGTTCGTCATTGCCCGGACCATCAGTCAGCGGCTTGGGCGTTTTGTCACCGATCAAACGGACCTTGGAGAGCAAATCGCTGATCCGCATTCCGCTGAGCGATTCAAACAGTGCCGGCACCTGGGCGGCAATCTCGGTCATATCCGCGGTGATCTTGTTCAGTCCGGCCGAGTGCCCGTTGCCGGTGGAAACCACGGTGATCTTGTCCACGTTGGCCAGTGGAGCAGACATGGCCCGCACAATTTCCGGCAAGCCAGTGATGAGTTTGTCAACCACCGCCGCCTGGTTGTATTCCTGGTAGGCTTCAGCCTTGATGTTCATGGCCTTGGCTTCTGCCTCGCCTTTCTTGAAGATGATGTCGGCTTCGGCTTCACCCTGCATGCGGATGGCGTTGGCGCGGCCTTCAGCTTCAGCAATCAGGCGTTGCTTCTCAGCTTCAGCCAGGTTGAGCACGCGCTGCTTTTCAATTTCCGCCTGCTTCAGCACGGTGGCGATCAGCTCATTCTGGTGGCGCGCGATTTCAGCTTCCTGCACCTTGGTTTGCTGCTCGCGTTCAATCAGTTGAACTTTCACCTGCTCCGCGATGACCTGCTGCTGTTGGATGTTTTGCTGGATTTCATACGCCTTGTCGGCCTGGGCCTGCTGCCTCTTGACCAGCTCGGTGTATTCGGCCCGCTTTACTTCCAGATCACGCGTCGCTTCTGCCTGTTTGGCTTGAGAAAGTGTCTCTGCAAGGACGCGTTCCTGATCGGCCTGGGCGCGGGCGATGGCTGATGCCCGTTGCGCTTCAGCCATCTTGATGGCCGTATCACGTTCGGCTTCGGCAGCGGCAACGTCGGCATCGCGCTTAATGCGGGCAACGTCCGGGCGGCCCATGTTGGCGATGTATTCGTTCTTGTCGCGAACTTCCTTGATGGTGAAGGAGATCACTTCCAGGCCCATCTTGCTCATATCGGCCGCGCAGGTGGACCGCATGCGATCGCCCACCATTTCCGGCTCTTTCACAATCTGCTCCACCGTGAGCTGGCCGATAATGCCGCGCAGATGACCTTCCATGACCAGGCGGATCAGCCCTTCGCGCTGCTGCGGCGTCTTGGTGAGGAACTGTTCGGCGGCGGTCTTGATGGACATTTCGTCCGACTTGACCTTGATCTGTGCGACAGCTTCCACACTGACTGCCACACCCTGCTTGGTGTACAGGTCCTGCTGCGGGGCCACGTCAAAGCCCATCAGTTCCAGAGACAGCAGCCGGAAACTCTCCAGCATGGGAATGATCACGGTGCCGGCGCCTTTGACCACGCGCGTCTTGCGAAAGCCGTAAACCACCAGCGCCTCATGCGGGCCGACTTTGCGGTACAGCCGCGCGAAGGTGGCCAGGGCAAACATCACGACCAGGACACCCAGTCCTACTATGATCCAGATTGACTGTAGCTCCATAGAGCCTCCTAAGCCTTTCACAAACTCTCCTTGTGCTGTTCTTCCGGCAGAATGCCGGCCTGGTTTGCAAGTTCACTCCAGCGGCGAACGTAAGCCACGCCATTTTCATAGCGGGTTACAATCACTTCTTCGCCGCGTGCAACTTCTTCATTCACTTCACTGCGGGCAGCGGATGCCTTGCGCGCGCCCTGCTGCTCAAAAATGATTTCGCCTGTTCCGTCCTGCCGTATGGTCCCGCTGACACGACCAAGAACACCTACCATCTCAAAGTCGGCAGGATCCATGGTGTAGTCGTGCCGCAAAAGCACTTTGGTGAAAAACAGGAACACAATGCCGCCACCAACTATGCCGGCCGCGCTGGAGAGCAGCAATCCGGCAAAGACCCAGATATGGCGGAAATGCGCCAGCAGATATCCTGTGCCGCCGAACCATGCCAAAAATACCGCAATGGTCATGGGGTTGAGGAACATCAATGCTCCGTGGCCGCCTTTGGCGCCCCCTTGTGCGTGTCCGCCGGCATGGATATGTCCGTGTCCGGGCAAGTGCAGATGCAAATGCATGGTGCCCGTGAAAAATGAAATCGTAGTAAAGGCAAAGCCGACGACGAAACAGATCAGATAGAAAAGTTCCCAGTTCATGCTAAGCCTCGCTTATCTCCGGCAGGTTCTTGCCGGCCTGGGGACGCAACACCTGAAGCAGGCGGTCGGCGAGTTGAGGCGTTTCCAGAATCGCGTCCATCAGCATCAGGCAGCGGCGCGAATCTTCATGCTTGGCCAGGTTGAGCAACGCCCGGCTCACTGCCGGATCATTGCGGAAGCGCTCCGCACCCTGGATGAGCCACAGGTCCAGCGTGTCTTCCTGCGCGCGCACGTCAGACAACAGTTCCGTGTGAAAGCCCTCGGGATCGTCTACGAGATATCCCGGATGGACTTTGAAAAAATTCGACAGTAAAAGACGCGTCTTGTTGGTCAGGTGCGGGCGCGCGCCGTTTTCAATCTGCGAAAGATAGGACTGGCTGATCTTCTGCCGCAGTTCTTTGGTGACGGCGCGGACCACTTCCTGCTGCGTCATCTCGCGGCCAAGGCCTCTCAGGTTCCCTTCCATCAGCCGCAGGTAGCGTAATTTTTCGCCGAGTGTCATATTGCAAATCGCAATAACAATATTTCAATTTGTAATACGTGTCAAGAGAAAATCGAACCTTAGGCGAGATGCCGCCCACCTGCAGTACAAGCGGCTTGTTTGCAATAGTTTAGCGCGTCGGTGGCGTTGTGCTCGTACCGGCAACCCCGGGATAGATAATGAATGTTGGCCATGAAACACTGCTCTTTTTGTGGGAAAGCCCAGACCAGAGATCGCTCCTGCCTCTCCTCCAAGCTGCAGCGCTCAGCGAAAATCTGTGGTGATTGCCTGAAGGTCTGTCGTGACATGCTGGATGGCGTTTGCGGTCCACCAAAAATCAGGGGTTTATCGTTGCGCTGCGCACGGCAGAACTTCAAACCTCCCGAGTTGCTGCTCTTTCTGTGGCGATGCGATGAAGGCTGCTGGGAAGCTCTTCCGCTCTCCGCTCGACGGTGAGCGCTGCTCCATCGTCCCCGCTGTGTGGACGAAAGCGAAAATGCGAGTCGCGCAGCCAGCCCGGAAAAGGATCTGGTCGTCGGCTGGTACGCCTGATTCGAAGAACTGGCGGAGCTAAGTTTATGAATTCAAACGTCTCTGGCCAGCAGCTTAGGTAAAAAGAATTAAAGCAAACACCGGAGGGGGTCGGCACATCAAAGTAGATGATGGCGCCAAGGGTCCGAACCTGGGGACGTGAAGCAAGCGGCTGGAGCCTTTTAGGGCTGGCAATTATATTTTTTCCACTGCCTATCATCCCCACGATTCTGCTTTTGTCTGGTCTCGTTATCCTTTCCACAAACCATGCCTGGGCGGGCAAGCTTCTCCGCGAGGCGCAGGAAAGATTCCCTTCTCTGTCTCGCAAGAAAGTTGACCCGATCACGGCAAAAGCTATCTAAGTTCCTGCAGTCCTGCGTTGTAGTTACCTCAGTCGTTAAAGCCAATTCCTAAATATCCATACTTACCGCGGGCATAAATGGCTGCTCCAGCCTCTGAATGCGGCGAGTCAGAAATAAAACACAAATGGCTGCTCTCCTGTTCTAAAAGCTAAATCTCGCTGCTAATTGCAGGTTGCGTGATCCGCCTCCGCCGAGGAATGGATTCCCGGTGCCGACATCGGGCGTAACGGTCAGCGGCAGGAAGCCTGTGCCGCGGCCTGTGGCATCAAGGCCGTTCTGCGCGAAGTCGACGCCAAAGTTCGGCCACAGCGGATTGGCAAAATTTGGATGATTAAAAAGGTTGAAGGCGTCTATACGAAGCTGCATGGTTACGTGCTCCGTGATGCTTGTGTCCTTCACCAGGCTGAAGTCAAAGTTTTTGTAATTCGGCCCGACAAAGGCGTTGCGTCCCAGGTTGCCGAAATGCTGTGTGCCGGGAATGCAGTTCCCGCTGGCATCCAGCGCGCATGGCGCCTGGAAGGCGCTCAAGTTCATAAAACTGTTCGGCGTAGTTGTGCCCGCGAACGGATTGCCCACCAGGTCCGGCCTGCCAAAGAATTCACCGCTGCCGTTGAAGTCGTTTTCAAACAGATAATTGACGTTGAAGGGCTGGCCGGCTGCCAGAGCCAGCACACCATCGATGCTCCAGCCTTTGCTCAGCCATTTGTTCTCTCCGAGGTCCTGGAACTTGTATGTGAAATTCCAGCTCAGCTTCTGGCGCATATCAAAATTGGAACTGGCGCGCTCCAGATCAGGACGTAGGCTGTTGTCCGGTTGAGTGGCGTTGGGAACGTAATCCTGGCCGTCACTGGCGTTATCAATGGAATGCGACCAGGTGTAATTCACGTTGGAACTCAGGCGATGCCAGTTGCGGAACGTGATGGACGCCTGCAGCGCGTTGTAACTGCTGCTGGCGGACGACTCAAACTGGTTGATGTAAACGAACTGCGGGAAGGGCGAGGGTGCGCCGGTAAGAGGATCGGGCTGATTGATGTCGCGATAGCGGAAGAGCTTTCTGCCCTGTGAGCCCACATATCCAATCTGCACCGCGACGCTGTTGGTCAATTCCTGCTGCACGTTCAGGTTGTAGACCTGAATGTATGGCGTGCGAATATTCTGGTCCACGGTGAAGACGTCTGTTGCGGCGAAGCTGGTGGGATCAAAGACGGGCACGCCGGGTTGAATGGTTGCACCGGGCGAAAAGCTGAACGTGATTGGATCGGGTCCTACGCCGTTGTAGGCCGGTCCGGAGTTAAAGGTGTTGAAAGGAAGCTGGCCGACGAAGAAGTCCTGGGAAAAAGCGTCATAGTACATTCCCCAGCCGGCGCGGATGATCGTCTTGCCATTGCCGCGAGGGTCCCATGCAACTGCAGCGCGCGGGCCAAAGTTGTTCAAGTCGTGTGGATAGAGCTGTTTGGTCGGGTTGACTGTGCCGGTTGTGGGATCCAGGAGGCTGAAGCGGTTCTGGTCTTCTCCGATGATGCCGAAGTAGTCCCAGCGGAGGCCATAGTCGAACGTGAGGCCGTGGGAGAAGCGGAAATTGTCCTGCAGGTAGAACGAGTGGTTGTTCTGAAATGTCTGGCGAGAAGAATTGCCCTGCGCCTGGCGGCCGCTATCCGGCACGCCGGCGACGAAATCTTCCAGGGAAGCAAAGCTGAGCTTGCCGCGGTAGCCGCTGTCAAAGAAACCATCCACAAAGGTGCGGCGGAACTCATAACCAAATTTCCAGTTGTGGCGTCCGCGCGTCCAGGTGAAATTGTCCAAAAATTGCCAGTTGGTGTCAGTGCGTCCGCGGGGCACGGAAGTATTGGCTCCGAGCGTGGCGAAGGAGCGTGAGTTGCTGTCGCCTGCAGGTGGGCCCACGGACATTTGCGGCAGCCCGAAATCCTGCGCGGTTGTGCCCATGTTAAGCCCGATGGTGGAAGGATCAAAGGTGCTGTCCTGCGGCCCAAAGGTCTCATGAAAGCGGTTATAGCCGAAGCGGATTTCCGTGAGCAAACGTGGGTTGAACATATGCGTATGCGAAAGAGAAAGGATGTTGACCCGCGTGGGAGTGACAGTATTGAAGCCGGGAAGGATTCCGCCGCCCACCAGGGCCAGCGGGAAGCTCTGATCACTGTCACCAAAATAGTAGCGGCCGGTGAGGTTGTCTTTGTCACTGAAGCGCTGGTCAATCTTGGCAATCAGGCTGTCCACGCGATTGCTGGCGGGATCAGACGTGAGCAGGTTGTTGCCGTTGGAGTCCACGGGGATATTCGGCGTCGGCCAGGGATTGCGCGCAAGAAGTCCGGCGATTACTGGATTCGCCGCCCCGCCGTTCGCAGCGATGGCCGCGTTGAGTTCGCCCTGGGTGGGCACGCGGGCCAGTGTGGGAATGCCCACGCCTTCGCGCTGGCCTTCATAGGAGACGAACCAGAAAGTCTTATCTTTCTTGATGGGGCCGCCGAGCGAAAATCCAAACTGGTTGTTGTGGAACACGTCCTGCGGGCCGGGTTTGGAGTTGAAGAAGTTGCGGGCATCAAGCGCGTTGTTGCGGAAATATTCGTAAACAGAACCGTGGAGTCGAGTTAGTCCCGGACTTGGTGACAATGTTGACCGTGCCGCCTGAATTGCGGCCGTACTCCGCTTCCGTTCCATTGGTGATGGAAACAACGTCAAGGGCATCCATGGGCAAGATAGTTGCGGGCGTGCCGAAGACGCCGCCCTGGTTGATGGCCGGCAGGTTGCGGTAACCATCGTTCATGTCGGTGCCGTCGAGCAGATAATTGTTCGAGCGCCCGCGATTGCCATTGATGCTGAATAGGCCGAAAGAACCCGGCGAATCAGCCACACCAGAAGGATCGCCTCCGGAGCCGGGAACCATGACCAGCAGCTTGGTGAAGTCGCGTCCGCTCACGGGGAGTTCCTGGATCTGCTGCGTTTCAATGTTGCCGCCAAGGTTATCCTGCGTGGCTTCCACCAGCGGCGCCTGCTCGGTGACCACCACCGTTTCAGACACTTGACCCGGTGCAAGCTGGACGTTGACCTGCTGGCTCACGGAAACATCCACATTCACGGCCTTGACCGTGGCGGGACGAAATCCTTTGGCTTTCACATTGACTTCATAGGTCCCGATGGGCAGCTCAGAAACAAAATAGTTGCCTGTGCCGTCGGTTTTGCTGCTGCGGGAGAATCCGGTGGAAGGACTGGTGACTGTGATTTCGGCATCCGCCACCACGGCGCCGGAGCTGTCCGTTACGGTCCCCTGCACGCCACCCCGGAAAGTTTGCGCAGCCGCGGAAGCAGCCAGCGCAAGGAGAAGAGAGACTGAAGCAAGTGTTCTCATCTGTCAATGCCCCGATTGTAGATTTGAGCCGTTCTGGGTGAGGATTATACCGCCGGGAATTGCCAGGGTTGCGCGCATTGGCAAAATTGCCGAAATTGGAAAGCAAGAATTAACCGCGAATTAACGCAAACGAAACAGCAATTTCTCCGCGTGGACGCGCATCGACCTGCCGACCACGGTGTTTGCGTTTGGTGTGATTCTTTTGTCTTAGTGGTTCCTTATTCTTTCTATGTGGTGCCGTCGCGTGGCCTGGGTGATGGAAGCGAAACGAACGGCTTGTCCTTGTGGGTGCAGCCAAGGCTTACAAAAATAAGTGTTGAGTTGCAGCAATTGAGGATCTATGGCACAGCTCAGGCTGTGCCATAGATTTTGCCGCAGATTAGTGCAGAAAAAATCTGCTGTAATGTTTTGCATTGGCCGTGATAGGTCCTCTTTTGTCCCTAGAATCCCACGGCTTTTGTTAGCGCCTCCACGGCGACTGATACTCCCAAGTCCTTGAGCGTATCCCAGCCCCACTTGCCAAGTTTCTTGAGTTTTTCAAGCACAGCGGTCTTGTTGCCCTGGGCTGCATCCTGGCGGATAGCTTCCACCGTCTTTACGTCTTCCTTCTGCTCGTCGCTGACGGCCCTCTTCTCTATTTCCGGACGCAGGCGCAACAGGTCTTGCGCAAATTTTTGCAACTCGTCAGTGCCCCAGCCCTGAACGATTTGCGTTGCATTGTCGCCAATAGCGGCATTCGTGATGGTATTGGACGTAAAAGAATATTTGCTGGCCATGATTCACTCCTTATCGTGTTAACTGTGAACATTGTGGGCGCTCAACCCTCGCCCTGGCCCGCGGCCCGCGCCATTTCCTCCATCTTGCCCTGGGCCGAGAGGTAAACTGCTCGCCGCGCCGGATCGAGGCCACCAATTACCTTTGCGTTGTCGCCAATGGCGACTCCCTGAAATTTGCTCTGGATGAAGTTGTACACATTTGTGACGGCCGATCTCATCATCTTTTGCAGCCCTGAGTCCCGATTGCACAGCGCGTGAAAATGTGGCGATTTCCAAGCACTCTTCAGCAAGGCAAAGGTAAGCTCCACCTCCTCCCGCATCTGCTGGACCGCGGGACTGGAGTGTCCCGCCGAATCGCTGTGGTATTGCTCCATCAGTGACGTCATGAGCAGGCAATTCTTGAGATTGCTGAGCGCGCACGCGGGCGATTGATGATCCTCGTCGCCCAGGGTCGCCGTGATGCGCATGGTGCCGCGGTTGAAGCGCGTCAAGGTGAAGCTGCGCGGCGTGGGAGACACTGTGCGCCTGGAATCGTCAGAAAGCGATGGGTTCTGTTCGAGCACGCGCAGAACCGATGACAAGTCAATTTGTTCATCACCGGAGAAATTGGATTGGCCCTGAAAGGCGAGCGGAGAGCACACAATGTACGATCTGGCCGATTCGTTCACGGGACGGCGACGATCTGTCACCAGCAACGAATCGCGTACTACGCGGTGCATTGCCGTGAGCAGCTGTTCCAATTTCAGCGGATCTTTCTCATTGCGGAAAAGATACGCAGCTTCAGAGCGCAGCAAATCGACTACCACCGGCAGCTTGTCAAAAAGGAAATCTCCTTCCACGTCAACAACGATCCCGGCGGCCCAGCCAATGGGACACACATGCAGTTTGGGAAAGGCTTTGATCTTCAAGGGAGACGCCGGAGCATGCTGACCCTGAGCCTGCATGCCCGGTTGAATGGATTCCTGGTTCAAGCGAAGCAGTCTCCGCTGTGGGCTGTCTTTGAATGCTGCGCGCAGGGGTGCGAGGCCCCGCCAGGGTCCGCGATAGTCCTCATGCGCCACCTTGTTCATGTATGCGCTCCAGAACTTGTGAGCACGGGCCCGGGTGTTGGACTGGCGGTCATATTGGCAGCGCCGGCCCAGGCGATGCAGCGAGTAAGTAATCTGTGGCGCGGCGGCCTGACCGTTGCCTGCTGGCTGCTGGGACGGCTGCGGCGGTTCAGGATCAGACTGGTAGTATTTCTCCGGGCTTATGAATGATTTGGCCAGGTCAGTGAGAGATGCGCCGGTGGCGAAGTTAAAACACGGTCTGGCAGAGAAGAAATGAATCCGGAAGTGGCTGACCACGGGGTTGAACATCCGTCGTTCCCCCTTTTGCCGTATACTATAGGCTCTTTGACACGTATGAGTAAACTGCTTTCGGGCAGCTTGCTTAAAGGTACCCTTACAGTGGGTGTACTCACCGGCCTTCGGGCCGGTCTTGTTTTTGCGTGCACATTTTGCTCGCCCGCCCCTTCCGCGCAGTTCCATTTTGAAACCGTTTCCAGAATTCATTGAAGTTTCATAGGATGAGTGGGTACCTCTAACGTTGAATTTGTAATGTAATCTCCGTGTGCCGCCAGCAAAAGGCCGCACGAACGGAGGAAAGAAAGCACAATGAAGAAGACACGAGCACGCAGGTTTCTGGCATTGATGCTTGTGGTTCTGGGCAGCGTAAACGTTTTTGGATGGTCAGCCGAGGGTCACCAGACCGTGGCTGACATTGCACAACAACTCCTGACGCAATCGGGCCAGATGGGTCTGGTGCAGGCAATCCTTGGCAACCTGACTCTGGCGCAGATCTCCACCTGTCCGGATGAACTGCGCGCATTCCAATCCAGCGGCACGGCGATGAGCGCTGTGTGCACGCAGGTGTTTACCAATCCTGCGCCGCCCACCAACACGGGGAACTGGCACTTTATTGAGATTGACGTTTCCCTTACCAATCCCACGCACCAGGATGTGCTCAACGCATGCGCGAATGACTGCGTACTGAGCGGGATCACGCAGTGGGGCGCGGTGCTGGCTGACACCACTGCAGCTACCAATGAACGGTTGCAGGCGCTTTCCTTCATCGTGCATTTCATTGGCGATCTGCACCAGCCGCTGCACTCGGCCACTCGCGGGACTGATGCCGGAGGCAACGCGGAAAACGTTCGCATTGATGGCGGGACCACCAGCCTGCATCATGCCTGGGACGCGAACCTGGTACAGGACATCAACAGCAACGCCGCCACGCTGGCTTCGCTGCTCAGTCCGGAAATTGCTTCTGCCCAGGGCGAAGCGCAGACCACTCCGGAAGCCTGGGTGCTGCAAGCGTTCCAGTTTGCGCGCACCGTTGCCTATGCGGGCATTCCCACCTCCGGCACCACCACTCTCTCCACTACATATATCAACAACGCGGAGCCGGTGGTACGGCAACAGCTGGCCCGCGGCGGTGTCCGTCTCTCATAGTATCTGGAGAGCGCGCTGAGCGGATCACCTTCACCTTCGCCAACGCCTACGCCGACGCCAAGTCCCAGCCCGACTCCAACGCCCGGGCCAGGAACGGAGCTTCTGGGCAATCGTGGGTTCGAGCAGGGTGCGTCGAATCCATCTCCCTGGGTGCTGACTTCAACACATACGCCGCTGCAGATCATCAACAGCTCAGCGTCAGAGCCTCCGCATTCAGGCACGTTTGACGCATGGTTGGATTGCCGGGGAAAAAGCAATACAGACACGGTGCTGCAACAGGTGACCATCCCGTCGAGTTCTACATCCGCCACGCTGAGCTTCTGGCTGCATATCAATACGGCGGAAACCAGCAAAACCTCAAAGTTCGACACTTTGACCGTACAGGTAAGGGATTCCACCGGCGCTGTGCTGCAGACGCTGGATACGTTCTCCAACCTGAACGCCGAGACAGGGTATCAGCAACACTCGTACAATCTGAGCGGCTTTATCGGAAAGACGGTACAGATCTTCTTTAAAGGAGTGGAAGATTTCGAACTGCAGACGTCAATCGTGATAGATGATGCGTCGCTGCAGGTAAACCCGTGAGGTTCCGGGATTTCAATTCATTGGCTCTTGCGGCGGGACTTTTGGCGCAGATTGTTTGCGGCGGGCGCAAGGCCCGCCGCGATGTTGCTTTATGGCTAAGAGGTTCTGAGGTCGCGGAGCAGAGGGCAAGCCAGCGCTTGATGGGTCGTCAGTTGCCGCTCTTCCAATCGGTGAAATCGGTTCCAGGAGAAAGTTGGGATGAACAATTAGAAGTAAAGCGCGGTCTTATTGGGAAAATAGACAGTATCGACAGCTCCTGCTCAATCGTATATCAAGATCCGGCTCAGGACGACGAACGAGACGTTCAGTTCAAGCTGTTCCCTTTTTCCCTGAAAAGATCGCTTTTCTTATCCACACCTTTTATGTAAATGCCCCCATCACAGGAGCGGAAACCAAGTCTCACTTCAATCTTGGGTCGTTTGCAGCTGTTTCCATCCTCGCCAGTGACCCGAATCTGCCGCTCTTCCGTTGTGTACCCGGGCGCCACTGCGCGTAGCGTGTAATCGCCCTTAGGCACTTGCCCGAATGTAAAGGTGCCTTTGTTATCAGTTTTAGCGGTGAATGCTGCTGATCCAGTGTTGGTTAACAGTGTGAGTTCGACCGCGTCCGGTCCTCCGCCCATTGCATTGCTGACGTGGCCACAAACAGATTTGACTGGAGCTCTCTTGTGATACTTGTTGCATGTGTCTGCATAACAGTTTCCGATGGACTGAAGTAGAATCAGGCTGATAGCGGCGAAGCGAACGTTTCTCAAAGCTTTTTGCATAAGGTCAACTCCGATAATGTTTAAGTCGCTAACATACGATGCAATTCCTAATGGCTGGACATTGTTAATCGCATACAGAAATGTGCGCGTCCGTAATCGAAAAGGTCAATGCGGGCCACGACATACTGGCATAAGCTCATTTGCCAGCAGCACAGCCATTTGTCACTAATTGTGATGTTATATCGGTAGTAGTTCCAGAATTTGGATCAACGCCTGGAGCGGTCTCTATTCCGACTAGCGTCTTCAAGTCAAATGGGGGCTGTACACCGTCCCTTTCATTTAGACCGAGGAAGTCTTCTAGTCCGGTCAAATTGTGTAAAGTTTCATGAAGGATAGTGCCCTGCGTCAAGAATTTTAGAGGCTTTGAGTTTGTATTGATGTACACGTCTGTTGCCGGCGCACTTCCGGGCGCTGTAATTTGCGAGACTGCGACTACCAATCCATCGGGAGCTACATTGCCGTTAGGTCCTTTGAAGGTAACAAAGTGCGCGCACACAGGGACTTTTTTCAGGATCAACACGGCCGTAGGGTTTCGTGCGGCCTTAGCTGTGCTCAACTCTCCTGCATCGAATTGGCTGATAGTTGTGTGGACTCCGTCATAAGGAACTTGTCTCGATACCGCGGATCCCAGCTGAGAAAAGAAGCTGGCTCTTATTGGATTCGAATTGAAGAAAGTTGAACACTTCGCTGAGCTCAGAGATCCTGCCGCCAAGAGTTGCTGTTTCGCATCATTGTACTTGTTGAGGGGATCACCCGTAAGCGAAGTCTTAGCGCTTCCGAGCCTGCAATCTTTGCCAACCGATGATAAAGCAAACACCGGCAGGCCTTCCACTTCCTCAAAGACTCCGATTGCGGCTTGGGTTAGCGAAGGGTTTCCCCCAGTGAACGCAGTGTAACTGGTTGCCCATTGACTTGGTGGAAGCGCAATTGCTGAGACTTGTGCAGTTGAAGAGAGATATGTTGTTTGTCTCCACGAAAGGACCCCGGAGGTATTGCTCGTTTGACCCGTTAGGTTTCCATTTTGATCGAGCGTATCGAGGATTGGACTACCAACTGTTTCACACCGAGGCGGATTTGACTGGCAGTTCTGCACTTGCTTGGATTGGACAATCATTCCGCCATCAGCGGTAGCGTACAAAGGTGTTATGTACGTTGGTGTGGAACTAACAGCCTGTTTCCAAAGGGTACTACCCGCAGAGCCTACGGCAATGAGATTGCTTGTGCCGAAGATTTCAGAGGTCGTATCCGTTCCGATGTAGCTGCCATCTTCGCGCTGCAAAGCGGGGACGAAGGCCTGCAAACGCCCGTCGTCGTTGGGCAAAACAACCGCGTAAGGGATTTGGGACGTGACAACGTCCTGAGAGACGTAATCCAGTTCAGTGTGAGCCAGGGTGTCTCCACAGCCGGATTCGTGATCGATAATTCCCGGTGAGGAGAAGAACTCGCTGGAACAGGCAGTCAAGACCGTGGTGGTAAAAGCGGCTGCGCCCTGATCAGCATTGGTGATCACAGAGAGATTGATGACTGAAGGAGTCGGCCCGCTAGTGGTGCACTGGGTGCCACTATTTGGCGGTCCGCTTGGAGGCGTCCAGGGGACACATGTAGAGTCAAAAGTCCAATTCTTCAACTCAATTTTTGCACTGGTTCCATCGGGCGATGCTCGCAGCAGCATGAGATGCGTGAGGCTGTGAGAGGTGGTTGTGGATTCCGTGGTGGTGTCGGTTTCTTCCTCATACACGTAGGGCGTATACGAATTTCCGTCGCCGGCCACGATCATCTGACCAACTGTGGGCGGTTGTGCTGCGCCGTTTATCATCGAGTTATCCAGAGTGAGATTGACGGTGGGCTGGACTCCAGCCGGGTCGATAACATTTATGGCTGCATTGTCGCCGATGAACAGCTTGTCTGTGGGATCAGGAATGGCCGCCTCTACCGTTCCGCTGTCATCAAAATCATGGAATCGGTTCTCCTGCTCAGAATATGTATACAGGTCAGTAACCTGCCCTTTGTTCTGGTCCGCTTATGGATTTTGTGGGTGCTATGCAGATGTCCTTGCGCGTCAGTGAATGTGTAAGGCGTTTTGAGCAATGCATTGCCAGCAAAATCAGGAATGATTTTGGCTCGATGAACCGCCGGGAATGCCGGAAACTTTCCAGACGGGAAATCCATCACTGGAAACGGCAGTGAGTGTTCCGGAATCGTCCAGCGCAAACACATCAGCGCCGCTGTCACTGGGAACTGCCGGCACAAGGCTGATATTGCCTGAGCCGCTGCCAACGGGAAGAGTCCAAAGCGGAGTGCCCGGAGGCAAGGAACCAGTCGCAAAGACAGTGACGGAGATGGGAATATCGCCCGCCCATACTTTGGCGGAGCCTACGCCCACCGCGGTTATTACCGGTGGATCGTCCGTGGAGAGGGTCACGATGGTTGAGTCGCTGGTGGCCCAGCCAAGCCCTGTGATGGGATTGCCGCTCAGGTCTGTGGCGAGAAGAGTACGCGAATCGCCTACGACCATGTTCAGGTCCTGCGGCTGCACCTGGTAATTGAGGATATTCAAACTCGCGGTGTTGCTGATTCCTGTATCAGCAATGATCTGAACCTCTGCGGATTGGCCGCCAGTGAGGCCCGCCGGCACAATGGTCACTATGCTGCTATCACTCCAGGTTACGACCTGTGCGTCAATGTCTCCGATAAAGACGAGCCCATCTCCCTGAGTTGCACCAAAGTTGCTCCCGGTAATGGTGATCCGCATATTGATGGCCGCGCTGGTTGGGTCTATGGACGCAATCTGTGGAGCGGGTATGGTGGGGGAAACGGGGCTGCCATCCAAGGCGGCACCGATGAGAGAAATCTGCCCGCCACCCCCACCCTGGTCCGCATTCAAGGTCAGCCGTACGGTGAGGGTTTGGCCGGGCCGAGGCGGCGCTGTAACTGATGGTGTACAAAGTGGTGTGCTGGCGGGCGAGGCCGGCCTGAAGCTGTTTGATCTGTTCCTTGATTTTCTGTTCGCGGTCGCGGGCGGCAAAAAAGAAGACGTGTCCGGGTCAGCGCGCTGCTTTTCCTCTTCTCGGTGACGGCCCGTCCCAGTAGCTCTCGAGCACGCTTGTGAGCTCTTCATTGACTTCACAGCGGGCCAGTTCCACGCTCACTGCATGCTCGCTGAAGTCGTCATGGCGGTGAATTGTCAAGTGAAAACTGGGCAAAGCTTGCGCGGTGTGACGATATCAATTTTTTGGAGCGGGTTCCAGGTCAGGTCTTATAAACGCAACAAACGTTGTTACGTTTCGAGGTTCTGCTTCACTAAGTAATAGCATTGGCCGGACCCAAAATTAAACCCGATCCAATTCCGTTTCTTCGATAGCGGAACTGTACTCCTCTCTAAGATTGGAATGAGATTGGCCTGGAGCCATATATGGGAATACCTCAAGCACAATTTGCGCCTTGGACCCGTAAACATGACAAGCCTGGAACTCCGCTTATTACACAGGCTCCTGCTATTGTTTTTCCACAATCACTGGAAGATCTAATCAGCATCTGTTCCAGTCGACCTGCGGAAACTCACCTACACGCGGCCGGCAGCCACTGGGCACTTTCGTCGGCGGCTGTCAGTGACCATACCTTCATTGAGACCCACGACCCCAACAACGTCTTTCCTGCAATGGGACGCACGCTCTACGAGGTAGTGCCGGGCTGTGTGTCCGAGAACTTCCTGAATGAATTAAATAATACCTTTCCGAATCCAGGACCTGCTTCCACTTACCTTGTTCACTTTGAATCAGGGAAGAGAATCTATCAGCTCTATGCGGAACTTGACCTGGGCGACGACTCGAACCAATCAAGCCTGTGCTTGCTCATGCAATCGCGCTTCAACAATGGCTCTTTTACAGGCTCTTGGGCATTTTCAACTCTTGGCGGTGCTGCTGGGCAGACCGTTGTCGGGGCCCTTGCCACTGGAACCCATGGCGGAGATTTTGACCGGCCTCCCATTGCTGACTCAGTGGTGGCGCTCCACTTAGTCGCAGATGGAGGCAAGCACTACTGGATTGAGCGAGGCTTTCGCCAACGCGGCTTCTTCTCAGATGAGGCCAAGCTGCGTGTGCTCTACGGGGACAAGAAATATGGGGGGCCTGAGAATTTTGAGGTGATCTACGATAGCAATGTTCTGGCAGCAGCTATGGTCCAGGTTGGGCGCTTCGGCACAGTTTATTCGGCAGTGTTGGAGGTAACCAGGCAATACGGGTTACTGCAAGACATAAAACTGGATAGATGGGAGGATGTTAAGGGAAAAATCGCCGATCTAAATTCTGATCTGTACGTGCAACCACTCAAGAATCCGGACAGCCCTGCAACGCCCCAGCGCTTCCTGCAAATCGTGGTGAATCCAGTTCCAACAGTGAATCTTACCTCCCACCAGGTCGGCATTACGCGTCGCTGGACCATTCCCGTTGGAAATGTTCCATCATCTCCTTTGCCAGCGGTTGGGTGGAGCCGGCCTGGTGATGGGAATCCCGCCGGACGCGCCGAACTGGTGGGTAACATTGTGCAGCCCATGGATCCATTCCTTAAGGCGCCGCGCTTTTCGGCGGCCGGAAACTCGGTAGGCTACTCACCCGATGATTCAGGGATCACTTCATTCAACCTTCTTGATTCCGCTTGTGCGGATCCCAGCTTCATCGATGGGATTGTGAGCGGTATCTACACTGAAATTGAGAACTTTATTAAAGATAATTCTGTAACAATTGGAGGAGCACTTGCTGCCGCAACTGCAGCCGGGCTTGGGCCTGGTTTGGCCGCATTAGCTCCGGAGTTGCTCGCCATTCTTGCGCTGCTCGCCGCATTTCTGGAGGCCTTGCGCCACAGTGGGGGCCCCGCTACCGAGGGAGAAGCAATGAATGACTTGCGCGGGGCACTGCTCGGCTCTCCTGATCCGGCGCAACGCGCAGCGGGCATTGTTACCTGGAGCGCAATTGCCAGCACGGTATTTGCCAGCCTGCAAAAGCCACAAACTTATTCGGCAATCAGCTACGCAATCATGGACACCCATAATTACCAGGATGTCAGTTGTCAGGTGAATGTGAGATCTGTTGAAGTGTTTTTTGACGCGACCGATCCTAATCTTGTTGCTTTTGTCGATCGCCTTCTGAAATTTGAGATCGACCAGGAATTTCAGTTTGGTTATTCCGTGGTTGGATATATCTCACTCCGCTTCACGGGAGAATCCAGCGCATCGATTGGGCAGGAACCGTTTGCCCGGACCTGCGCTATCGAATGTGCGGCTCTGGCGGATGTGGAAGGCAGCACGGAGTTCGTGGACTATGCCACCAAACTTGCTCTCGATCCTAATATCAATGGCATTTTGCACTGGGGGCAGCAAAACACCAGCACGCAGGCAGACATCGAGTTTCGTTTTGGCGATTCTCCTTCCAATCCGGCAGGCAAGCTGCATCAATGGCGGGCTGTTCTTGGGCAATTGACTGAGAATGGCCGGTTGGATGGGTACAGCAGCGACTTTACCCGGCGCACCGGCCTGGAAGTGGTGCAGCCTGTAATAACTAATTTTGTGCTGACTGGCCCTCCAACTCAACCTCCCGGGGGACATACAGTTTCCTGGAACTGCAGCCAGAATCCGCCTGAAACTACCATCCGTCTTCAAATACAGCCGCCAACTGGAACGATTCCTCCTGTGACCGGACTGCCTTTGAGCGGAAGCCACACGTTTAATTTCGCCACCCACGGAACATATACGCTCACACTGGTTGCCGATCTCACGCGAAATGGCGTTACACGTGAAGCGATAAAGACCATCACGTTTACCGTTGCCTAATTTGTTAACTGCAGGAGAAGTGTGCAAAAGAAAGGAAATTGAAATGCCTGTCGCATTTTATGGAAAATGGTCGCTCGTGATTGTCTCTAAGGATGCGGATTTTCAAGAGCGTGTCCGCATCGTCGGCTCGTCGGGTAGTGATGGAGTTATCAATGGGGTAGCTGGTCAAGGTGTAGCGAGCATTGATGGCGCTTCATGGCAGGCATTTATGGAGTGGAGCAGCGACGGCGGGACCAATTGGTTTCCCAGTCGCATGCGGCGCACACCCAGCGTGACCGCCGCTGACGGCTTAATCGTGACTCTCGGAGCTGACGATAATACTCAGGAACTAGGCGATGGGGATTTTAATGATCTTGTCGCGCAGTTTGCATACCTGAATCGGGAAATCAACCCGGTAGGTCCTGGCCCATCTTCCTACAGTTTCACCGCGCCCGCGACCTCATTTTGGCCTGCGCGGCCAGGTGGAAAGCCGGTTTGCTCTTGTCAGTGTGTATGTACTTGTCAGAAAGCTAAGCCACGCAAAGGCCGTTGCAAACGCTGAGGAAATTCATCTCTCAAAAGCACTGAAGCTTTGATTACCCTGCGCCGGCGTTTACGCCAAGCGCGGGGACTGGAGAAACGGTCTGGCCGGAATTCCAGCCGTATTTCGGGACGCCGGGTTGCACCATTGTTTGCAGTTGCAATGTGCTGTTGTAAGCGCCATCGGGAAGAAACCAGTCGTTTGTTGCTTTCACAACCCACCCCGTGCCTGTAGGCGCAAAATGCCAGAAAACCGGACAGCACGGGCAAGCTGACTACAGAGGCCCATTTCTTATTCCCCAAGGCAAGAGGTATTCCCACCGCCCCCGCGAGCCGTTGCCGAAAATCGTCCCAGTCCATGCCTTTGCGTGCCAGGACGTGGGCAACATCAAACCAGCGATTTGTGGTTTGCGATTCGGGCCTCAGCTTGTCCATGTCCAACGAGTGTCTTGGAAATGATTGTCCAGAATTCAGGATAACCGCGAGCTTTCGCCTTCAGGTGGGATTTTTCAGCTTCTCCGGCCCTGTTCTTTCATGTCTGTTGGAATAATCTTCCACCTCTCTTTTGTGCTGAATATTACATGGATTACATTCTGAAAATAGTTGTGTGACAATGTGTCACCCTTCCGGGGTTCGCCATTTTACACTCACAACTTTCCCAGCGTGATTGGCGGAATGGAAGATCACATTCATTCTTTTATTGCAATTCCCCCAACGATTGCAGTTTCCGAAGCCATCAAGAAGGATCAAAGCAAATTCGTCAGGGTGGATGTCGGACGAGATCGGCAAATTTGCCTGGCAGGAGGGATACGGCGGGTTCGGAGTGAGCAAGTCCAACATTGCGGCAGTGATTCGCTACATTCAGAATCAGGAAAAGCACCATCGCAAGATGACGTTTGAAGACGAATTCATCGCGTTGCTGGCGAAGCATGGGAGATGAGTATGACCCGAAATACGTGTTCGGGTGATCTGTCGCACCTACGGCGCTCGTCGTGTTTTCTATCCTTTCCCACGGCTCACGCCCTGGGCTAACTTCTGTTCGCGCCTGACGGCGCTTATTTTGGTTCAGTTGTCTGGGATTTCCAAAAAGCTTTTCATCATGGGATGCTTCTCAACCTGTTCGGTCAGCGAACCGACGAACAGGAATGCAGGAGAGCCCGCCAACGCCGGATTCACGCGAGGGCTGCACAAGCGATGGATCGCGTACGTCTGAATTTTGAAAAAAGGCCCGAGAAAGAACCAATTCTCAACCTGTTTACCTTCGGAGAGATTTTTCAGGATGTCAGGCCGGTTGAGAAAGAAGCTGTCATGCCATTGCGCTAACACGGCTTTCTTGTGATCGGCATCACCTTTACACATAACCAACATAGCCGCGCCGAATTCCGCCCCGAAATAAGGGATGCTCAAGCCGTGTTTTATGCGCTCGAAAACTTCGTCATCGCCGAAGCTCAAATCCGGGACAGCAAGGGCCAGCGATTGCATGACGTAATAGCGGAGACTTGAGCCGCCGTAGGCGAGGTTTTGTTTATGGCCGTTTAACCAGACGTGATCGCGCGTGAGGCCGAACATGGCCATTTCGAGAGGAAGGAGCTGGTACCAGCGCTCAAAATAGGACGTGCGATTTGTGTCGTAGCAATCGCGAAGCAGCTTCGAAGTTTGGTGCGTGACTAGTTCGGGAAGGAAATAACAGAGCCAGGCGATCAATCCTCCCCGAAGTTCCTGCTCGTGTGAAAGAGTCGGTTCTGCTAGGTGGTGGACGAATTCACAAAGTTCCTCACTTAAGAGCTGGTTCACAATCGAAGCGTCATACTGTGAAGATGGAACCCCCGTGATCGCGTTCATTGGATTCCGGGAGCGGCGGTGGCTTTCTCTTTCGGCAGGCCCAAATCCGGCAAAGCATTCACGATCTTCACTGTTTCCAGGCTAACCGTGATCACCTGGCCGATTAGGCGGAGGATGTATTCAGGGTCGTCGGGGCGGTTGGGGTCGTTGGTGATGCCGGAGCGCTTGTCGGTTGAGACCTGGTATTGGTCAATCACCCATTCCAGAGCGGAGCGGTTGCCGAGGCGATAGTCGTAAACCTCTTTGGGGATGCCGGTAAGGGTGAGGAAGTCGTTATAGATGAGCGTCTGCTTGTCATTCTTGCTGAGGCGCATTCTCTCCACACGCAGGTCGAGCTTGGCACGGGGCTTTTCGCGCTGTTCCAGCGGGTATTCTTGCTGCTTTTCGTAGTCGACGTGCAATTCGGCGAGCCGCTTACCAGCTTTGGCGAACCCATGGAAATCAGGCGCATAGGGAATGCGGGGCAGCTCGCGCTTGAGGTTGGCGGCGTAGCCGTATGCGGTGTTTGGAAGCACGGCAATCACCCGAGTGTTATCCGAAGGCTCTGGTCAGCTTCGCAGCTTTTGACGATTTCATTGTACTTTTCAACCAGGCTGTTGATTGTGACATGTCGCTGTACTGATTTGGAAAGGCTCAATTCATAGAGATTCATGGTGACGAATTGAAGCACGTCCAGGATTTCAACTCGTTCCGCGACCCCGAGTGATCGCGCCAGCTCCTCCGCCGGGCCGATCATTTTTGCCCGCGTGAGGATGATTGGACGCTTCCCTGATTCCAGATTGGCGCGGCATTTGAGCAGGAGCGGCTCCTGGGGAACTGTTGTGCATCCGTTGCAACATCAACGGACCGAATCGCCCAACCTCACTTTCCGCTTTTCCATTCGACAGTAATGGGCGGCAACGCGTCGTCAAGATTGTAGCCATTATAGGCTGAGATCATAGACGCCCATATCGAAGTTGGGCTTTGGCCGATCTTTCCTACCTCAAGAAGGATAGCAGAACCGAAGAGCGTCTCAAGATCCAGGATCTCAAGCGTCGTTCCGACACCTTCCCGTCTCGCTAGGTGACGAGCGCGTGGCATGGCGGAACGACGAACGACCAGAATTGCCGTAGAGAACCCGTTACCTAATACTTTTTTGCAAAGACGTACCTGCCGAGCGTCTGGGGTAAGCGCAAACGCGAAAAAGATCGGCGGTGCGTCCGATTTCCCCGCATCCACAGGAACCTGTGAGATGAACTGCTCTGACCCGAGATTTAGCAGAATCTGAATGAGTCTGGACATGACGGAGTCGCGCAGGGCCCTCGGCACGGCCTCGGCGAGTGTCGAAACCCACACCTGGATGCTATCCGCCGGATCGCATCTGAATGCGATGTTCCTCATACGGGAAGTTCGTGGAGCCAAATCGTTTTGCTTCATAAAGGGTGGCTATATATATGAGGTGGACATTTAAGGATCGTACCCAGAAAATCTGCTCGATGCAAGCCTTCGATTATCGCAGGCGTCTCGGCGAGCGAATTCGCGGCCTCAGAAATAAGAAGGGCTTGTCGCAAGAAGAGTTCGCCGATTCGTGTGAGATCAACCGAAGCTATATGGGAAGAATTGAGCGAGGTGAGCTTAACCTGACTCTGGAGACGCTTAAAAAAGTTACAGGAGGGTTGGGCATCAGCGTGTCGGCGCTTTTGAAGGAAATCCTATAGACGCGCAACGGCCCAACCCGGATTGGAGCGACAAGGAGATTCTGGCCTGTTTCCGCATGCCCGGTGGATTCACGATCACAGGCCGGACAACCAGCATCCGAAATGTTTTTGTTGCCGCTATTATTCCTGTAATTCGGCCCACAGTCGATGAGATAAGAACAGTTCTCAAGCTTTTAGCGCTTGATCCGAGAGATTTGCGATGTTCATACTGCGGTGACGCCGCGACCGAATGGGACCACCTCCGCCCCCTTGTGAAAGATGGGAAACCAACGGGGTATCCGTCCTCGATTTATAACCTGATACCGTCGTGCGGGAAGTGCAACCAATCGAAGGGTAAAAGCGACTGGAAAATATGGATGTTAGGTGCTGCACCGCGCTCGCCGTCTGTGCGCAAAATCCTCGACATAGATGCGCGAATCTCTCGCTTGGAGCAATTTGAAGCCTGGAGCAAGTGTGTCCCTCTGAACTTGGAGCGGATGGTATCAAAAGACATTTGGCAGCAGTACTACGCTTTGCAGGATGAGATCCTGCAAAAAATGAAAGAAGCGCAAAAGTTAGCGGTTCAAATCGCAAGGGATATCAAGGCCGCAGAGCTTTCAGCGCAGCAAAAGAATGAGTAAATCCTGTCGCCTAGCGGGGCATAAGAACGTGAAAGTCAAAAAAGATCACCCCGGGCGTGCTACAGCATCAAGCAGTTGAGCCGTCACTCTCAAATCGCGAGCAATGTTATTTCCGATTTTGCGATTCCAGTAGCCGCTGTTATTGACGCCCTTGAATTGTTGCTCCAGTGTAAGCTGCTTTCGGATTCGGTACTGGTTTCCGTGCCAGAAATCGCCGTCAATAAAAATCGCGAGTCTGCGGCCCGGTATGACGATGTCAGGCTTACCCGGCAAATTCACATCACAGACTTTAAAGCTGTGAATCCCGCTCCGCCTCAGAGCCTTTTGGAATATTTTTTCCGGCTCAGTGCCTGATCCGGCAACCGCGCGCATGACCTCACTGACTTGCTGGGACGTACGGCGTGCTGTTGAGGTGATCGGGAGTGTGCTCATCGAGAGTCTGGTTGTATGTTCAAGCGTGAGGCTGGCCGCGTCAAGGGTCTTTTTTCCGCATGTTCGCTGCGAAGCGTCGAATGAATCGAAATCGTCTTTGAGGTCCTTGGCGTCCCAGTAGCCGCGACGCAGAGTAAAGGTGTCCAGCAGTGCGCCATCGACGATGATGGACCGGCTTTTCGGCAGGAGATGCGAAATTCAGGTACCAGCTTCCAGCCGAAGGGCTTGGCGGCGTTATCCAGCAAAGAGGCAAAGGCGCCTGCGCACGGCCATTTCATGGCTGATGTTGAGCTGGCCTAGCTGGTTGAGGGCGGCGTAGTAGTCCCGAACCTTGGCGCTGGAAGGTTTTAAATTGAGCAGCATCTTGCGCGAGTTAAGCGCAGTTTAGCACAGGAGAACGGAGAGGCAATCGACGGGTAGGAGTTAATACTTATGTTCGGTAGGGGCACTTCCGAAGCGCCCCGGAGGCGCAACAAGAGCATGGAGAATCACACGTTTCAGTTGGCTGACGCGAGACAGCAGCGGAGCAGGTCCCTCGGGGAAGCGCCCCTCGGGATGGTGTGTTCATGGGATTGAGGTCCTCGCGGAAACTCCCTGAATCGGCATAGCGGGGGACACATCCTCGGGATCTTTCCACTCTCACCCCAAGATGCCAAAAGCGGGCATTTTGGGGACCCCGCACTCCTGCTTACTCCCACCCCGGCGCACCAACACCGGGTGACGCCGGGGGGACCCCCCCAGTCGCTACGCTTCCTTCGGAGTCGGTCGAGATGACAGTGGTTGGGGGTTTTCGCGGCGCTAACGGGTCCGCGCTCTAAAGCGCCTATCGCCTATCCTGCGGGACTTGAGCACCCGGGTGCTACCATTCCCGGCATGCCTGACCTTCTCGAAGTCCGAATAAAAGCTGAAAAAGGCAGCGTAGCGAATCAGGGCTACCTTGGGTGGGCATACCTCTACGGACAGGACACAGAAATCAACTATCAAGAGGCGATGCGGTGGCTCACAGTGGCGGCTTACGAGGGCCGGGCCGCGCGTCCTTTTGTTCATCTGGGACGGATGTACGAGGAGGGCCTGGGGGTTCCGCGAGACATCAAGGAGGCGATCCGGCATTACGAGGCTGTACAGGATGTTGAACCCAGAGCGGCGCTGGCGCTCGCCCGCATTTACGCCAAAGGAGATGGCGTCCCTGCCAAGCCAGCGAAAGCGTTGAGGCTGTATGCGCGTGTGGCCGAGTGCCAGAGCCTGGACCATAATCCGGAGGTGGCGGCGTTTGCGGGCGCGGTCACGCCGGCGGAAGTGGAAGAGGCCAGGGCGTATTTGCGAGGGCGAAGTTGAAACGCGGAACTTTCACCACAAAGTCGCCACGAACCGGGGTTCCCAAAACAGGAAAATGGCTTTTATTGTCGCTTCGCCTACGGGCCTTGTCGCAACGTGATCGCACGTGATCTAAAGGCAAAGACGAACCTTACCGCGGATTAACGCTGATCAACGCGGATTAAAAGACGGCAAACCCCAGGGCTTCACCGCGGAAAGCGCAGAGAATCAAAAACGGCAGCCAGTTTCGACTGCCGTTTTCGCTGACGAAGGACGCGTCTTTCACCCCCTGGTGTTAGACATCGCCTAAATTTACGCCGCGCGGCTTCTATTGCACGTTCACATTCGCCGTGGAGCGGTAGAGCTTGCCTGCCGCGTCCCAGGCCTGGATGACCATGATCTGCGTGCCTTTGGGCGCGGTTACCTGCTGGTCAACGGTGGGGCCAAAAGAGCTGGCCACCACTTTGCCGTTCAGGTAGACCCGGATGGTGTCAATAGGCGCGCGGATTGTTCTGAACGCTGGCGGAAACCCGGAAGGAAGACTGCACATCCTGACCGTCTTGAGGTGTGTCTGGATAGAGGGCGGGTGTGCAGACGTCCCCTCTCGGTTCACAGCCTCCATCGTAGAAGGCTTTGAAATTGACGCTGCTCTTATAGGAGTGGCCGGCGGCGTCCCAGGCCACCACGTTCAAGGTATGAGAGCCGGCGGTGGTTGCCGCGCCCTGGCCGATGATCTGGCTCTGGCCCTTGTCCACGGTGAAGTCGGCAATGAGCGTGCTCCCGGAATAGGCCCGCACGCGGGTAATCTGGGCTGCCCCTTTGAACCCGATGGACATGGGCAGGTTCTGCGAAATCACCTCGCCCGCCGCGGGATAGCAGATGCGTACGCCGACGGTGGAAGTGGGGCAGTTGGGCATGTTGCCGGTGACGGCGAAATATTCGGCGGCCTGGTAAGTGCGGCCGAAATTATCTGTGCCCTGGATAACGAGGTGGTGCGCACCGTTGGAGACGCCGCCCTGGAACAGGCTCACGGAAGGTCCGGCGTTCTCAAGGGCGAGTTTGCCGTCAATAAAAACTTTGAGGTTGCTGATGCTGCCGGAAGTGGGCGTGGCGGTGGCCTCAATGTGCGGAACACCAAAAACGGTGGCGCCGGAGCTGGGCTGGCAGAGCCGGATTCCGGCGGCGGATGGAGCATTGCACTGTGCTGCGGCGGCTCCGCAACAGAACATGACGGCGATGACCAGAAAAGCTGAGTTAAGAACGAGTGGCTTGGGGAACTGCTTCATGGGAAAGGGCCCTCGGAAGTGATGCAAATTACTTACTGCTCTGTCTTATTGCAATTGAAAAGCCAAGCTGCTGCTCTCACAAAAGGTGAGTTAAAGCTGAAAAGGAATGTAGAACAAGATTCAAGGTGAGCACGCAAGTACACAAGGAGAGTAGAACCAGAGCTCCTGCTTCGCGTTGGGCTTTGACGGTAAATCTTCTATAATTCGCGATTCAGTAACAGTCGCAGAGCGAACATAAGGGATGTCACGCAAATATGAGCGATACCACCCAGCATGAGTGATACGACCCAGTTGAACCATACCGAAGTGGCGGCAACGCCGGAAAAGTCCGGGCCGCTCGATATTACGCAGATCCAGGCGATCCTGCCGCATCGTTACCCGTTGCTGCTGATTGACCGGGTGCTGGAGATTGAGCGCAAAAAGAAAATTGTCGCCCTGAAGAACGTGACGATCAATGAGCAGTTCTTCCAGGGACACTTCCCCGGCTTCCCCATTATGCCCGGCGTGCTGATTGTGGAAGCGATGGCGCAGGCTGGTGGAGCGCTGCTGCTCACTGAGGTGGAAGATCGCGAAGGCAAGCTGATTGTTTTTACTGGCATTGAGAAAGCGCGCTTCCGGCGTCCGGTGGTGCCGGGCGACCAGCTGAGGATTGAAGTGGAGATGCTGGCGTGGAAGGCGCTTGCCGGAATGGTTGCGGTGCGAATCGGCGGCAAGGCATTTGTGGACGGCAAAATGGTCTGCGAAGCCACGCTCAGTTGCCAGCTCATCAGCCGGCCCAAGCCTCAGGCGGAAAACTCCGGTACGGCGAAGCCAAAAGAATGATCCATCCCACAGCGTTTGTTGATCCTTCAGCCAGGGTAGCGGCTTCTTGTTCCATTGGACCTTATTGCATTGTGGGCGCGGAAGTTGAGTTGGGAGAAAACTGTGAGCTGATCTCTCACGTGGTGATTCACGGGCCGGCGAAGATCGGGCCCAACAACCGCTTCTTCCCTTTCTGCGCCATTGGAGGCGAGCCGCAAGACGTTTCCTATAAAGGCGAAAAGACCCGCCTGGAGATGGGCGACAACAACGTGGTGCGTGAGTTCGTCACGCTAAACCGGGGCACGATTAAGGGAGGAGGCGTAACCCGCATCGGCAGCCACACGCTGATCATGGCTTACTCACATGTGGGACATGATTCGGTCATCGGCGATCACGCCATGCTGGTCAACGGGGCCACACTGGCCGGGCACGTGACGGTGGAAGAGTGGGCGGTGGTGGGCGCGCTTTGTCCGGTGCATCAGTTTGTCCGGATCGGCGCGCACTCATATATAGGAGGTGGAACCACGATTACCCAGGATGTGCTTCCCTTCTCCAAATGCGTGCAGCCGCGTGACGTGAGGGTTTTTGGAACGAACTCTGTGGGCCTGGAGCGGCGAGGGTTCAGCAAAGAGCGCGTAACAAAAATTCAGCATGCCTTCCGCGTGCTGGTGAATTCCAAACTGAACACAACCCAGTCCCTGGAAAAGCTGAAAGCAGAAGGCGATCAGGGTGAAGACGTGGCCATGCTAATCCGCTTTATTGAGCAGTCTGAGCGCGGAGTGATCAAGTAGTTAAGCTCATACGGCGGCGACGATCCCCGCGCGTTTGTGGTGTTCCGCGATGGATTCGAGAATTTCCAGCGCCACCTTGAGGGCCCTGCGCCCATCTTCCAGTGCAACCACCGGTTTGTTGCGGGTGCGGACGGCGTCAAGAAAAGATTTGATTTCCGCGCGCAATGGCTCCTCCTGGTGCACCGGCGGACGGTTCATGGTGACTCCGGGAATAGGCGAGGAGTTTGAGGAACCAACGAAGCCCATCAGTTCATCCAGAGAGAACTTTTCTTGTTGGGCGACGCGAAACTGGAGGACGTCCTGACGACCGTAGTCCACTGAGATGTATTCGTTCGGCTGGAAAAAGCGCAGTTTGCGAACGCGCTCCGTGCTGATGCGGCTGGCGGTGAAGTTGGCTACGCAGCCGCTTTCAAACTCCATGCGCACGTTGGCGATATCGACCTTGCCGGTGACCACAGCCAGGCCCACGGCGCGAATCTCGCGCACCGGAGACTTGACGAAAGAAAGCACTACATCCAGATCGTGGATCATCAGGTCCAGCACCACGTCAACGTCCAGACTACGTGGAGTGAAGACGCTGAGACGATGCACCTCAAAGAACATGGGCTGCGTAAGCAGCGGGACCGTAGCACGAACAGCGGGATTGAAGCGCTCCAGATGCCCAGTTTGCGCGATGCGCTGGTTGGTCGCAGCCAGGCGCACGAGTTCGTCGGCTTCTTCCAGGCTGGAGGCGAGAGGTTTTTCAATCAGCACGTCTACGCCTGCAGCCATGAGGGACGCAGCCACGCTGAGATGGTGTACGGTGGGGACCGCAACAGAAGCGGCATCCACTCGTCCCGCAAGGTCGGCTACTGAGGAAAAAGCTTTGCAGCCGAACTGGCTGGCGACAGCCTGCGCCTGCGCTGCGTCACTATCGACCACGGCGACCAGTTCCACGCCCTGATTTTGTTTTTCCAGCTCGTGGTAGACACGGGCATGGTTTCGCCCGAACGAGCCCACACCAACGACTGCTACACGGATTGCACTTTGGTTAGTCAAGCCAATGATTTTCTCAGACCATCTCGCTCCGAGCAAAGCTTAAGATGAGCGCAAGCGAAAACCTTACCGCGGATGAACGGCTGATTGAACTACTTCAGTAAGGAGTAACAAATGTCTCGCGCATTCAGTTTTGTAGCATTGCTGGCTGTCCTGGCGGTTGGCGCGTGGTTCTATATGCGCCAGACACAGAGCACCATGGCCGGAGGCACATCCAATCCGACGGCAACAGTCGACCTCATCGGTGTGCGCAGTGATCTGCTGGCAATGGCACAGGCTGAACGCAGCCATGCTGCACTCGATGGCGGCTTTGTATCTCTCGAAGAACTGCGCTCGCATGGAGATTTAACCATGACTCGCGACCGTCGCGGTCCTTACACTTACTCGGCAGACGTGAGTGATGGCAGCTTCCGCATTGTGGCTACCTATTCAGGTCCGGAAGGCTCTGGGATGCCGAAATCGGTCAGCATTGATCAAACCATGCAGATCACCCAGGAGTAGAGGCTTGTTTCTTCAGCCCGCAACCACGGCGATCCCGGCTTTGTTCGCGGCTTCAATCACGCGATCGCCATCCAGGAAAAGACATTTCCCCGCGTCCACAGCCAGGCAGGTTGCGCCTGCCTGCTGCATCGTCCCAATGGTTTTCACGCCGATTACAGGGACATCAAAGCGCATGTCCTGATTTGGCTTGGCCACTTTCACCACGGTGAGCTCGCGGCTGAGAAGCGCTGCGGAATCGGAGCCCTCGCCGGCGCTGCTCATGATTTCTCCCGCGCGGATGATGGTTGCATCCGTGCCTTCCATGGCTTCCACTGCCACGCATGCGGCTTCCGCAATCACCACGGTTTGGCCAATGTCGTACTGCGCCAAATGCCGCCCTACCTGGCGGCCGTAATCAATATTCTTCTGCTCAGCTTCGCTGGGTTCTCGTCGCGTAAGCACGCCAGACCGCGCCAGCAGCGGCTCAAGATAAGACGTGGAACTGATGAGACGAATGCCTTCATCTTCCAGAACCTTGGCCACCGCCCCAATCAGCGAATCAGTGTTGCGCGTGCCAAGAGAAAAAAGCACTTTGGCCAGACGCCAGTCCGGACGAATGCTGGAGAAAATCTGCTTGTGCTTCACCTGTCCGGCCATTACCGCTGTGCTCACGCCTTCACGCTTGAAAGTGTCAATGAGTTTGCCCAACTCTCCCAGCGAGAGCCAGTGCACTGATGCGGCTCCCCGGTTCTCAATGAACGGAGAAGTCTCTTCCTTGATAGCGGCCACAACCACCTGAGTGCCCTGCGCGCGCGCGGCGTCCAGCAGCAGCAGAGGAAAGCTGCCGTTCCCGGCAATGAGGCCAAGTTTCTCGAGTGGCATGATTTAACAGTGTAACAAGCAACTTAAGAGGCATCTGCCGATTTGCGCCATGGCATCATAACTAAGAAGTTAATAACCAGGAAAGATGTCTTCATGACGGATCATCTCGATAGCAAGAACCTGGTGCCGTTTTCCAAGCGGCGCAACAGCTTCCAACTTCCAGGCGTAAAGAAGGACCGCGACGAGGAAATGCTCGAGCAGGTAGATCCTAACCTTACCCCGGAAGACGAAGGAGTGATCCGCAGGTACCTGCATTATGCTGACACTCTCCTCGGCAGCCCTGAGCGGGACGGACTTACTCTGGTTACGGGTGGTGGTCCAGCAAAGAAGCTCGCGGGTGTGCCTGACAATCTTCGTGCGTTCACAGAAGCAATTCCCAGTGTGCAGGAAGAGAACCAGAACGGGGATGCGAAGGAGGAGCCGGAACCGAAGTCCGACTCCAGCGGAACTGATCAGGCGGCGTGAGAACTACTCCCTTCCGCCTTACCCTCCAAGCTCTGTAAATCTTTGTTAAGCAATGGTGTGCCGCCTCTTGTAATTCAGCTATTTACTTTAGATTTGCTGCTTTTTTTATGCCTTGTCACTTGCAAGTACATCTCATGAGGGACGTTCAATGAGAGAATAGAAGCCACAACCTCTTTGTTCCCGGCGGTGACGTATCCCCCTCTTGGAAGACCAAGTTCGCGAGTATAGCGTTCCCTCATCAGTACGCGATGGTGAACTGCATCTGCTCCTCGCCGACTTGTACCAGGACGATGTTTCGTCTTACCGTCGTCGTGAAGCCGCCTGGATATCGGGCGTGGTCCATGCCGTAATCATTTTGCTGCTGCTATTCGCTCCAAGCTGGTTCCACAGCACAACAGTTAAGTTTGTTCCCATGCAGCCCAAAGACGACACCACGTTTCTTGAGCTTCCACCGGACCAGTTGAAGTTGAAGGCGCCCCCCAGAACCAACATCATTTCAGACAAAAACCGGATTGCGCAGTCACGCACGCCTGTTCCCAACAAAGAAACACTACACAAGCTGATTGATCCGCGGAATCCGGGCCGCCCTGCTCCAACGCAGCAGCCGGCGCCGGCGCAGCAACAGGCAGCCATAACTCCTCAGGAGCAACCGGCGCCGCAGCAGGGCCAGTCGCAAACACCGCAGCAGCCTCCAACGGAAACGGCCAAGTTGCAGGAACCGGCTCCGCCCAAGCCACGCGTGCCGTTCCGGATCGCATCTCCCGGTTCCACCATCAGCCAGGCAATTCAGTCGGTGGCAAATTCCCACGGCACCACCAGCGTGCCCTTCGGCGGAGGCAACTACGGTTCCGGACTGCGGCCCAAAGTAGCCACTCAGGGTAATCTGGAAATTCTGAGCGACACAATGGGTGTGGATTTTGGTCCATATCTCAGCCGGCTGAAACTCACAGTACAGGAACACTGGTACGCCATCATGCCGCAGTCTGCAATGCCTCCGGAGATGAAAAAGGGAGTGGTGATGGTGGAGTTCGCAATTTTGAAGGATGGTCGAGTTGCCGGCCTGCGAATAGTCCGCCCTTCCGGAGATGTTGCGCTCGACCGTGCCGCTTATGGAGGCATCACGTACTCAGATCCTCTCCCAAAGCTTCCGGGCAACTTCACTGGCGACTATCTGCTGCTTCGCGCCACCTTCTACTACAATCCTGAGACCAATCAGCTCGAATAGAGTTCACGCTTTCATCTCCATCATTTTCATCAGGACACGTTGCGCGAAGGGCATATAGAGGAGAGCTGCCGTCGCTGCCAGCGCGAACCCGGGCCCAATGCGGTCGGCAATGAGAAATGGCGCAAGCGCCCAGATCATGTCGAGAAGGAACAGCGCTGGATAGAGGACGCGATACTTCTCGCCCAGAAGATGGTAGTCAAGCGCTGTGGCCGTTATCAGGTACAAACGCACCACCAGTCCCACAAGTGCTGTGAGCAGATAAGCGGGAAACGCCACCTGCCCCGCGCCATGCCACGCCATGTAAGCGGAGCGGCGAAGCTCATCCAGACGGAACAGCGCCGAGAGGTAAAACACCACGTACATGATCTGCGCCAGAAGAAACAGCGCACGTGACGTCCCGCGGCTGGCCCGCGGCAGCGTTGGATCAGCAAACGGATGAAGGGTCGTCGAAGGCAGCGATGCTGGCTCTGCCTCTTTGGACTCCGGTACCGGCGGCTTACCTGGTGTCTTCTCCAGCGTGACGGCTGGCGGCACGTTCTGAGCCAGGGTTGCCGGTTGCTCTTCCTGCGTTTGGACTTCCGCCAGAAAGCGATAGCCTCGCTTGGCAATTGTCTCAATGTACCGAGGAGAAGAGGCAGAGTCGCCGAGTACATCCCGCAGTTTGGCCACGGCGGTATTCAAGCCGTGATCGAAATCGACAAAGGTATCTTCAGGCCATAGACGCTGCCGGAGTTCTTCGCGGGTTACCACGTCTTTAGGCCGCTCCAGCAGCGCTACCAGCACCTGGAATGGCTGCATCTGCAGCTTCAGCCGGTTTCCTTTGCGCCGCAATTCGGCGGCGCGAAGGTCCGCTTCATACTCGCTAAATCTATATTTGAGAATGGGAGACATGCGCAGCGTGAAGCGATATCTTAAATGAACTCCTTCGCCTTATTACAATGATGATGCATGGATAATCGCGCGCAGCGGCAGCAGGTGATCGGGCTTGCAGTGATTGCTCTGTTCATCCTTCTTTTTCTTGTGCTGCGGCGGCTCTGGAGCCAGGCGTGAGCGATCCGTTACTGGTGGTCTTGCTGGGCCCGACCGCCAGCGGCAAAACGGCACTGTCTCTCCGGCTGGCGCAGCGCCTCAACGGCGAAATTGTGAGCTGTGATTCGGTTGCGGTTTATCGGGAATTTGAGATTGGCACCGCCAAACCGTCGGCTGAAGAACGCCGGCTGGTTCCCCACCATCTCATCGATATTGCTTCGCCCGGCGGTTTGGTCACCGCGGGAAATTATGCGCGCATGGCACGCGAAGCCCTGGCCGGCATCAGCGCTCGGCAAAAGCTTCCCATTGTGGTGGGCGGAACAGGGCTGTACCTGAGGGCCCTGCTGGAAGGGCTTTTTGCCGGGCCACCCCGATCGGAAGATTTGCGTGAACGTCTGGGGCAAAAGGCCGCGACACGCGGCGTGCAATATCTGCATCGCCTGCTCAACCGGCTTGATCCCAAAGCCGCAGCGAGCATCCACGCGAATGATGTTCCCAAGGTAATTCGGGCCATTGAGATCTGCATCAACGCACGGCAAAAAATGACGGAGATGTGGGAGGCCGGTCGCGATCCTTTGCGCGGGTTCCGCGTACTAAGGATCGGCCTGGATCCGGATCGTAAACTGCTTTATCAACGCATCAATCAACGGGCCAAAGAAATGTTCCTTCACGGATTAGTGGAGGAAACTCGCACACTGTATGAACGTTACGGCAGTTCCGCACGCCCGCTCAACTCGCTGGGATACAAGCAGGCGGCACAACTCATGGCAGGACAGCTTTCGCTGGAGCAAGCCATTGCTGCAGCGCAGCAGGGACATCGTAACTATGCCAAACGGCAGATGACATGGTTTCGCCGCGAGCCGGACGTTCATTGGCTGCACGGGTTCGGCTCCGACGCTCGCGTGCAGGAAGAAGCATTGTCGCTGATCCAACGGTCGGAGTTGTCATCCTGAGGGAAGTGCACGGGAGCGAGCGCGACTACGCACCCGCTTTTTCGGCGTTCAACCTGCATCTCTCCAGTGTGTCCTGCATCTGCTGGTGCAAAGCTTTCATCTGCTCATCGGTCGCGTCCGGCGGCACAGTGATGGGAGCGCTCGCGGAAAACATGGCCCGCGAAAACGGCTTGGGAATCATCATTCGGTCCCAGGAATTCAATACCCATGCGCGTTCCAGATGAATATAAAAACAGCCGATAGGCACGCCGGTTTTTTTCGCCAGCAGAACCGGACCGGGTTTGGCTACGTATCGTGGTCCGCGTGGACCATCAATGGTAAACGCAACCGAATGTCCCTGTTCCAGTTGCTGGCGCATGCCGATCAGCGCGCCCACCGCGCCACGTGAACTCGATCCCCGCACAGGGACGAACCCGAACCTGGAGATGATGCGGGCAATGTACTCGCCATCAAAGCTGCGGCTGGTCATTACGGCAATCTGGTTGTCGCGACAACGGTGAGCAGCAGGAATCACGCAACGATGCCAGAAAGTCCATATGGTGACTGGACCCTGGCCGCGGATGTTGCCAGGGCAGCCAGGTTCCGGCAGGAAGGTGTAACGCAGCGTAGGGCAAATCACCCGGATGAGAGCGGTCGCTGCCCAGGTAATCAGCGTGAGTTGAATACGCTCGCGCAGGGAAAAACTGCGGACCATGTCCGCATCTTCCCCGCGGTTCCCAGGGTGCGCCAGCTCGGCCGACGATACCATTGAAGGTGATTCTATCTGACTCAAGCCGATCTCAGGCGTACTTGAGCCACTTCATGATCTCCGGCATTGTAGGCCGCTTGCCGTACATCAGGATTCCCACCCGGTAAATCTTGGCGCAGAGCAAAACCAACCCGTAGATGGTGCCCACGAGCAGCGCTACCGAGAGAAGAATCTGCCACAGAGGGGGCGTTTGCACGGCAATTCGCATGAACATGATCAGCGGCGACGTAAATGGGATCATAGAGCACCAGATGGCCAGAGATGAACTGGGCAGCTGCGCCACACTGAACATCACGGCCACAGCCGCCACCAGAGGTATCACGGCTACAAATTGCAGCTGTTGTGCCTCCTGCTCAGAGTTAACCATGGACCCAATGGCGGCATACATGGTGCTGTATAGAGCGAAACCTAGCAGATAGAAGACTGCGAACCAGATCAGCAGCGCAGGTGAAAGCACGCTCTTCAACTGACCGCGCATGGCTACAGCATTCGGCACAATGTACACCAGGGCGACCGCCGCCCAGATGCCGATCTGGGTAAGTCCCACCGCACCAACGCCCAGAATTTTGCCGGCCATCATCTCCTTCGCCTGTGCCACAGAGAGCATCACTTCCATGATGCGGGAAGTTTTTTCTTCCAGCACGGCGCGCATCACGTTGATGCCATAGAGCAGCAGTGACATGTAGAGAATCATGACCATCACGATGCTGGTAATGATGACGATCTGAGGGTTCGTTCCGGTCTTGCCAGCCGCATCTTCCACGTCCAGCTTCACCGGCCGGAAGACATCCTGAATCTCCTGTTCGCTCAGGCCATGCGCCTGCAAAGCATGGCGCGAAACTGACTGGGTTATGCTCTGCTGCACCTCAGCATTTTCCAGAAAACTCGAGGTGTCTCGTGTGATGAAAGGAATATTGCGTGACTTCAGGGCATCGTCCGTCGCCCAGATGACGCCATCTATGTCCTTGCTCTCTACCCTTTGTGTCAGTTCCGCCCGATGCTGGGCAGAGTCGCCAGTATCAATATCAACCGTGAGCTCTGGCTCCTGGGCCGGCGTTCTTTTAAGAGACGCTTTGCGCGAGGCTTCGGCGGTATCACGAGATTGCTTGTCTGCGTGCAGCAGCTGTCCTCGAATCGTCTCACCCATCTGCTGGTCTGAAGCGACTACCACCAGGTGTTTGGAATGGTGTGACATGCGCTCCGCCAGCAGGCCGGGGCCAATGGTAAGTCCGCCCATGAGCAGTGGCGTAAGGATGGTCATGATCATGAAGGAGCGCGTGCGGACCCTTTCCAGGTACTCGCGGCGGGCAATCAACCAGATGTTATGCATCGTTCTTCCCCACAACTTCGATAAAGATTTCTTCCAGTGAAGGTTCCACAAGTTCAAACTTGCTGATGCGGGAGCGTTCCGCTGCCGCATGCAGCAACTGCTGCGGGTCTGCGCCCGGGGCGAGCCGCACTTCCACGTAATTGCCGTAGTTGTTGTAGGAACCTACAAGGGCGTGTTGCTGCAGGAAGTCGCTATTGCCCTCGTATTCAATCTGAACGTTGCTCTTGCCATACTGGGCCTTTACCTGCTTCAACGGCCCCTGAAGGACAGAGACACCACGGTTGATGAGACAGATGGAGTCACATAATTTTTCCACCTGGTCCATGCGGTGGGTAGAAAAAAGAATCGTTCTGCCCTGCTTCTTCAAATCAAGCATGACGTCTTTCAGCAGTCCGGCGTTGACCGGATCAAGCCCGAAGAAAGGTTCATCCATGATGATGAAATCCGGATCGTGCAGCAACGCGGCAATGAACTGGATCTTCTGCTGCATGCCCTTGGAAAGCTCTTCTACTTTTTTGTCGAGCTTTTCTGAGATTTGCAGCCGCTCGCACCAGCCGATGGCTTTCTTGCGCGCGTCCGCAGCGCCCATGCCGTGCAATTCGCCCAGAAAGGCAAGCTGGTCCACCACCTTCATTTTTTTGTAAAGGCCGCGCTCTTCAGGGAGATAGCCAATCTTGTGCAGGCTTTTCCGCTCGAAGGGACGGCCAAAGACTTTGATTTCGCCGGAATCAGGGGCGGTGATTCCTATCATCATGCGGATGGTGCTGGTTTTGCCAGCGCCGTTGGGGCCAAGCAGGCCGAAAACAGAGCCTTCTGCAATGCTGAAGGTCAGATCGTTGACCGCGACAAACTGGTCATAGGTCTTGCGGACCCGTGTAAGTTCAATGGTTGGCATGGGAAATGCGAACTCCGGTTTGTATACGCTAGAAGTAAGTTTAGGTTACACGATTTCCAAATATTGGTCGATCCAGCGCCGCACCTGCAGTCGCCGCTGGTCAGAAGGATCAAACCTCAGGCCGTAGATTTTCTCCGCCGGTCTGGCCCAGCAGACATAAGCTCTCACATCAAGATGATCAAGCCCGGGAAGCCGGGCAGAAATTCGCACGGGGTCAGCGGAGCTAAGCGGATTTGTACTGCGCACGGACATGCCGCCGGAACTCACCTCTACCGTCATCACTTTCGTCGTCGTGGCCCCAATTTCAAGCGTGGCCTGGGCAATCACCGGCACCCGCACATACCTCCGCAGTTCATGGATGACCAGAAGGTGAGTGGCCCGCACAACTTTGAGCACGCTCTGCCGGTCCAGCGGCTCGTCAAAAATGGCGTTAATGCCGTAATTCGAATAACGCAGAGCTTCCTGCGTATTGCGCGCAATTCCGTAGATCACAATGTTCTTGTTGGAGCTGGAACTCCGGGCTGCCTTAAGGATGGCTTCTGCCTGTGGATCATAGAGGCGCAGCACACACGCTTCAAATTTTTGCTTATTGAACGTGGCTGCGGGATCGCCAGGTAAAGCCACCACATGGATGCTGAACTGCCGGAAGGAGTCGTGCATGAAGGCATTACATGCATTATCAATGTGAATGCTGGCGGCACGAGCAACAATCTTCCCCGGACTGGTTGCCACCGACGAACTCATGAACTGGCTCTACCTCACTTCGTAGCCGAGTATTCCTTTTTTGTGCTCGCGGAAGCAACGCGGTTTCGCCCCGCCTGCTTTGCCATATAGAGCGCCGCGTCAGCGGCTGCTACAACTTCATCGCGCGTGATGCCCTGCGTGGGATACTCAGAAACTCCGCAGCTGATCGTAACCGGCCGCGGCACGCCGGGAAAATGATGAGTTTCAATCTGGCGCCGCAGCTTTTCCGCCACGCGCATGGCATTCTCACCGGTGGTCTCCGGCACCACAATGGCAAACTCTTCCCCGCCATAGCGGCACAACAAGTCTGATTTACGCAGCTGCTGCTTCAAAATGGTGGCCACCAGGCGGAGCACTTCATCCCCCAGCAGATGGCCGAATTCGTCATTGACGCGCTTGAAACTGTCGATGTCCACCATGATCACGGACATGCGGCCCTGGAAACGGCTTGCGCGCTCCAGCTCTTCCACAATACGCATTTCAAAAAAGCGGCGGTTATGGATTCCAGTAAGCCCATCCACGTAAGCCAGTTGCTTCATGCGATCAAAATAGCTGGCATTCTGGATGGCCGCCGCACAGATATCGGCCACAGACTCGAGCGGCTGCAGGTCATCATGTTCAAAGGCGTCTTTTCGGGCGCTGTCCAGCGCCAGCACGCCCAGCTTTTCGCCAAAAAAAATCAGCGGCACGCAGAGTTCTGATTGAGTCTCAGCAAATCCGGCAATGTAACTGTCCACCACCTGAACATCATTTTCAATAATGCTTCTTCCGCTGCTGAGCGCTCGTGCCGCTATGCCTGCGCCGGGGGCAAGCTGTGCGCCCATGGCCAGGTTAGCCGTAAGCCTGCCTTCGTGCGCGCGCACGCGCAACCCGTCATTTTCTGCCATCAGCACTGCCACGTGGTCGCTGTGGAACCACTCCAGCAACAACCGGCAGACCACCGTGAGCAGCTCATCCAGGTCCAGCACTGCGGTTGTCTGGCGGGCCACGGCGTTGATGGCCTCAAGCTGCTCGGCGCGGCGGCGCTCAAGTGAGTAGAGCCGCGCGTTCTCCAGCGCAAGAGAGGCCTGGGTGGAGAACAGCGTGAGCAGATCGATCATTTCCGAATCGAAAAAATTCGTGTGCTCGCTCTGGAAGTCAAGCACGCCCACCACTTCGTCACGCACCATCAGCGGGATGGCCACTTCTGAACCTGTGGTGGGGATAACATTCAGGTAGCGCGGGTCTTTCTTGACGTCAGGCGAATAGATTGGGCGCTTGAGCTGGGCCGCATGCCCGCTCAATCCTTTGCCCATTGGAATTCGCAGCCCTTCAACCCCTATACATCCCAGGTGAGCTCGGATGTAGAGTTCGGATTTGTTCCTGTCGAGCAGCAGAATGGCGCCATTTTGCAGCTGAAAATAATCGCGAATGATACTGAGAATCTGGTTTAAGACTTCGTCCAGGTCAAACGTAGACAAGATCGCCTGGCTGGCGTCATACAAAATGGCGATCTTTTGCATTGATTCAAGCAATGAACCGATGTCTCCGTGTTGATAGTCAAAACCATGCGGGCTCCCGGGACGCGAAACGAACGACGGCGATCCAGAGGGGGTGAGAGCTCGGCCAGTGGCGTTGTATTATCTGAAATTTTACAGCGGATCGTAGGTACACGGAAGTAGGTGACTACAGCACGAAAGTGTCTAGTGCTTCGACGCGAAAAAGGACAATAGGAGGTTGTAAATGATTACACATATCCATAAATCAACCATCAGAAAATCAACCATCAGACCCAGATCAATCTGAAACGCCGTATGCCGCGCCTACTGGGCAGAAACCGCTGCAAGATGAAAGTTTCCTGCGATTACCGCAGCCAAAGCGAGCCAGAATCGACGCCAGAACGGCTTTTTGAGCGTTATCGGCGCAGCAGATCCACCGGCTCCTTGATGTCAGTCACGCGGAAGTACCGGGCCAGCCCGGGATGTTTCTTCGACACGGCCTGATACATTGCATACGCCACGGAACGATAGGAAAAATGTCCGGCAGGGCCGCTACGCAGCTCGGAAATGTAAAGAGCTTCAGCAAAATCCATCTTGAACAAGGTGCGTTTCCGGAAACCCATGGCAAGTAGGTACATGGCGGCTTCAGCCGACCCCGCCTGACTCAGCCGGTCTTGTGCATCAACAACCCGCTGCATGGCAGACTGATAACGTTGCTTGAGCCCGGCAGTGACCAGGTCGTCAGGTATGTCATATCCGTGAATTGAAGTAAAACCCTGTTCAATTTGGGTACAGCGGCGATGCCTGTGCATGTCCCTGAATCCGCCAATGTCCATCAATATGTCGAAACAGAAACCCTGGCCGGAGTGAAATGAGCGCAAAAGCTCGTCGTGCGGTCCGCGATGACGCAATCCGAGGTCGATAATTTCATCGCGCTGAGCCGCGGTCATGGCTTGCACCCGCTCACGTACCTGCCGGTAGGGATAATGACAAGCCGAATAGAGCAGCGTGGCCGCCAATTCAACTTCCACCGGCCCACCTTCTATTAAGTCCACCAGCGGGGCCTCAGCGATTGCAGCGCCTTGCATCAGCTCCGCAGCTGCGTGCGCCAGTTCCTCTCGAGTCTTAATCTCATACTCGTTCCGGTTGGCGTACTTGACCAGTGTGGGGGCCACCTTGACCGGCCGCAGCAGTTGCTGCTCTGCGCGCTCTCCCATTGCGGGATTCGCCTGCTTGATTTCATCCACCAGTGAGCGCAGCCACTCAGACTGGGCGTTGTAGGCGGGCTGCCCGGCGGCTTGCTTCAGTAGCTCGCCCAAGTAACGAACTTCGTGGTAAGGGCTGGAGAGCAGGCGCGCAATCTGGGTTTCCAGTGTGCGAGCATTCACAATCTGTCCCAAAGAAGTATTGGTCGCCAGGGGCAACAGGTAGCGTGCAACATCAAAAGCTCGCGCACGTAAGGTACGCGTATACGCATCTTCGGGCATCTCAGCCGGTCGGGGAACCTTGCTGGTGTAATAGGCCAGCATTTCCCGGGTAAAGCCCTCGTATTCAGAAAAAAGAAAATCCGCTGTCGCCCTATATTGGCCGTGCAGAGCTTCCTGCTGCGCTCCCGTTCCGAACTCCGGCAGGTAATAGCCGCTCTTCTTGAAATTCTGGTAGCGCGTGGAGCGCTCCTGCCCGTCCCAGCGCTGCTCATCTACCAATACGATGGCCGCCAGAATGGAAAGCTTTTCCACCGCCATCGCAATGTGCGCCAGATCTGCAATGGATCTGTGCCCGTACTGGAAATAAAACGTATTCAGGAACTGCTCGGCCTTTTGCTCGCTGATCTCCTTGAGCGACTCCTTCATGGAGAGCGCAGAACGCGAGTACTTGGCCATGGCATAGGCCTGCACTTCAGGATCGACGCCGTGCACGGCAAAGACATTCACCTGTGGACCGGAATTGACGCCATTTTTGTTCTCTTGCTCGGTCGGTTTGGCTTGGGCGAGAGTTGAATCAGACATGGATGTGCTCTTGGGAATTCTAATTCCATCTGGAAATTTCGAATTCATAATTTGCTACCTGAAATTACTGCACAAGAGCGTCGAGCGTGGCAGGGTTGAAAAGTTCGGTTTAACACCTTATTTTCTGTGGTTTGCATTAACCGGCAGTTATTTGCGTGGGGATGGCAAGCTGTGACACACTCGCAGAACGACATGAGCGTGACCACCAGCCCAGCAAAACCTCACGCGGAAAATATTGGCCGCTCAGCCTTTCTGGTGGCGGCGGGCATTTTCATGAGTCGCACGTTCGGCCTGGTGCGTGAGAGTGTGTTCGCCTACTTTTTTGGACTGTCACCCGCGGCGGACGCGTTTCGCGCTGCGCTACGGATTCCCAACATCCTCCAAAATCTGTTTGGTGAAGGCGTGCTCTCGGCGTCATTTATTCCGGTTTACGCAAGGCTGCTGGCGCAGGGCGCGGAAGAGGAAGCGGACCGCGTTGCGGGGGCCGTGTTCTCACTGCTGGCCCTGGTTACATCTGTGCTGATGCTGGTGGGAGTGCTGGCCACGCCGTGGCTGATTGACCTGATTGCGCCGGGATTTCATGACGCCCGCAGGCCGCTGGCCATCCATCTGGTGCGCATCGTCTTTCCCGGCGTGTGGCTGCTGGTGCTCTCGGCGTGGTGCCTGGGGATTCTGAACAGCCATCGCAGATTCTTCCTGCCTTACGTTGCAGCAGTGATGTGGAACCTGGGGATTATAGGAGCGCTGGTCGCGTTTGGAGGGCGATCAGGCGTGGGCCTGGATCAGCTTGCGATTTATGCGATGTGGGGTTCGGTGGTGGGCTCCGCTCTGCAGTTCCTGGTTCAGTTGCCGATGGTGCTGCGCATGGCGCCCAGATTGCGGTTCGCATTCATACCGGTGATCGAAAATGTCCGGGTAGTGATCAGGAATTTTGTTCCCGTCTTTATCAGCCGTGGTGTGGTGCAAGTGAGCGCCTACGTGGACGCCGTTCTGGCGAGCTTTCTTCCCGCCAGCGCTCTGGCGGCGGTTGCCAACGCATATACGATCTACCTGCTGCCGGTGAGCCTGTTTGGCATGTCGATTTCCGTGGCCGAACTGCCGGCCATGTCAAGCGCGCTGGGCAGCGAGCGCGAGATTGCGGACACGCTGCGGCGGCGCATTAACGCCAGCACCAAGAGAATCGCGTTTTTTGCGGTGCCCTCCGCCATGGCGTTCCTGGCCCTGGGACAGGTGGTGGTGGGCGCGGTGTTCCAGAGAGGACGATTCACCCTCAACGATACTTACTATGTCTGGGGCATTCTTGCCGGATCCGCTGTGGGCCTGGTGGCAGCGACCGTGGCAAGGCTTTATTCTTCAGCGTATTACGCTTTGCGCGATACACGCACGCCTCTGCGCTACGCCATTTTCCGCGTAACCCTGACCACTGTGCTGGGCTGCGCTTGCGCCTTGCCATGGGGAAATCCGCTGGTGCCGCGGCTGCTGGGGATTGAGCCGCGCTGGGGCGCTGCCGGGCTGACGGTGTCCTATGGCATCGCCGCATGGCTGGAGTTCCTGCTGCTGCGCCGCGGCATGAGCAAAAAGATCGGGAAAATTGACTCGCCGGTGGCGTACTTTGGGCGGCTGTGGACGGCGGCGGTTCTTGCGGCCGCTCTCGCATGGGGGATCAAACTCCTGCTGCATCCGCAACGGCCGCTGCTCGCGGCAGTCGAGGTGCTGCTTCCCTACGGTGTGGCCTACCTGCTTCTGACCGTGGCGCTCGGCATTGATGAGGCGCGCGCCCTGCAGCGCCGGCTAACCGCGATGTGGCTGTAGCCGGAGTTCAGGCCGAGGACGCGGGTGACATAAGCGCACATTCGGACGTAGAGCGCAGGCACGTTGCTCGCACAAATAAAATTGGTTAGAAGAAGCAGCAAAAGAACGACGGTCCTTATATTTGGAAATTTTTCCTTCTCTACGCGCGCCGGAAAACAAGATGAGACCGACCGGCTTTTTGGCTTCGGCGTAGATGATGGTGATCGGCGGCAAGCGGCCGACCGGACGGCAGGATGTGCCGTCGATACAAAAACTACTTTTCGATCACCCGCATGTGGTCCCAGTCGTAATCAAGTTTGTGGCCGCAATCAAGGCATACAACATAGTGCCGGCTGGCTGTGGTGGGAGTGTCCCACTGGGCGTTTACGGCGCGACGAATTGGTGTGGGAGAAGAAGCCGCAAATGGCTGGGAAATCTTCCTGTGGGAGCAACGAATTGATAACAACTGCAGGATCTTATTAACCATGGGCCAACTTCTTACTCATCGGTCAGAATCAGGGTGCTTCCCGGAGGAAACACCCTGTCAAAGTGCAGGAGGGCAAACGCGTCGAATGCCATCGACGGCGCTGGCCGGTGTCTTTACGCGCTGGCAACAGCCAGCTTGGTCTGGTCTTCGGTCTTGCTTGAGGTAGTGGCCACACCGTTCATTTCCTTCGTGTTGGCCTTGCGAATATCGATCGAGCCCTTGAAATAAGCTCCGTCCTCAATGCTTATGCGCTGGCAAACGACGTCGCCCGCAAGTGACCCTTCATTCCGGATATCAACCCGGTCGCTGGCGGTGATGTTGCCTTTTACTTTGCCGAGAACCACCAGCTCTTTGGCGTTGATGTTGGCCTGGATCTGCCCATTGCGGCCCACGGTGACCCGGTTTCCGGGCAGATTAATCGCGCCCTCAACACGGCCATCGATGTACAGCGACTCAGATCCTGTCACTTCGCCCTTGATGACCAGCGACTTGCCAATCGTGGCCTGTTCGCTGCTATTGATTACGGCATTGCGAGGCGCGGCGACTGGCGTCGGCTCGCTGGAAAACGTTGGTGTCGTGCTCATAACTGGTTTCTCCGGTTCCGGGGTGGTTTTGGTATTCGTATTCGGGTTCGGATTCGGGCTAGTCGTGCTAGCAGGCTTCCACATTGGTGAGTATTCCTTTCGCGTTTGGTTGTTGCAGCGCGCAGGCACTACTCCGCCTGCTTCTCAATATTTCGGCACTCTGGGGGGACAACCAAAGAGGCCATGGCACGTTTGTTACCAATTCACGGCTGTCCGCGACAATTCCAAAACTGCTGGATTCGCGCTGCTTCCCTGCAGTCCGCCCGCGCCCGTGCGTCAGGCATACCGCAGTTACCAGAGTAATTATTCCCTCTACTCTGGCAATTCTTATATCAGGCGTGCCCCTTAGATAAAAAATCCATTCGAGCTTAGGATTGTGTCAGGAGGGTTACAGCCCTCCAACGCCTGTCCGGATTGCTCATTGAATAATCTGGCATGTGCCAATCGGATTTGGATATTAACTAATTTGGTAACAGGAGTTTTGTGGCTGCCTATCGCAATGCAATCACCGGCCGTGTGGGTCTGCTGACAAGCAAGCCATCTCAGCCCATGCCGCAGCGCTCCAATTACCAAATTACGAAATTACTCAATTACCCAATGGACTAAAGTGATCACCCCAGACGAGCTTTTTCGCTACATCTCCAAGCAGCCGCGCCACATCGCCGGCTACAAGCAAATCCTCCACGACCTCGGCATCCGCGGCAAAGAGCGCCGCCCCGTCGAGCAGCTCCTGCGCGACCTCACTCGCCAGAAAAAACTCGTTGCCATTGGCAAGGAGCGCTGGGGCCTGCCGACCTCCACCTCGTCGCAAGACCTCGTCGTCGGCCGCCTCCACATGCACCGCGATGGCTACGGCTTCGTCACCCCCGAACCCGAGTCTCTCCCTCCACGCGCCCGCGGCAAGCTTCTCGGAGACGTCTTTATTCCTCCCCCGGAAATCGGCAACGCCATGCACGGTGACCAGGTGCTGGTCGAACTCGGCCGCATCCGCCCCGACGGTAAAGGTGAGGGCCGCATCCTCCGCGTCACTGAACGTGAGCAGGAACGCGTCGTCGGCATCTTCCATTACGGTTCCCGCCACAACTACGTCAAACCCTTCGACGAAAAAATCGGCATGGAAATCATCATCCCGCCCGGCATGGAATACCCCAACTCGGAAGATGAGGAAGACTTTCACCCCTCAGCGGAAGACAGAGGTCTACGGGGATCAGAAGAGAGTGTTGGCTCTACCCACAGCCGTGTGGCACAGCCCCGGGGTCCCCAACAGGCGCGGTTTTCGCCTGGTGGGGTGGAGGCGCCCTCGGCTGTGCATGACCGGCCAGCCTCCCCCCACCATGTGTCATCCCGAATCCCGAGCCCGAACGAGCGAAGCGATGTAAGGGCGAGCGGTGAGGGACCTGCTCCGCTGCCGTATCGCGGCCAGCCCACGAAGCACTCTGGCTCTAAAGAAGAACAGCCTCAGTCAACCCATGCTCGTGTGCAAAGGAAAGGAACTAGTGAGGGTCACGAGGTCGAGCAATCAGATCGCATCGCCCAGGCTCGTGTGGCACAGCCGCCCTCGGCTGTGCATGATCGCGATCCCAGACTGTCTCCAAAGCAGGGCCCGACTTCCCTCCACGATTTGTCATCTCACCGCCCAGGCTCGTGTGGCACATTCCACGCACGACTACCAAGCTAAGATCAAGCCCCAATCCTCCTCCGCGCCTCCGCGCCTCCGCGGTGAAACTCCTCATCGTGTTTTAGGTGAAGAAGCCCTCCGCAAGCAAGACTTTGACGACTTGGAGAATGTCGTCGTCGAAGTTGAAATCATCCAGTTCCCTTCCGCCACTCATGAGCCTCGCGGACGCGTGGTTGAAGTCCTCGGCTATGAAGACGATTTCGGCGTCGACGTAGAAATCATGATCCGCAAGCACCACATCCGCCACGTCTTTCCTCAAGCCGTGCTCGAAGAAGCGCAGGAGATCAGCCCTGTCATTCCGCCACAGGAACTCGCCCGCCGCCGCGACTTCCGCAATCTGCCCATCGTCACCATTGACGGTGAAACCGCCCGCGACTTTGACGATGCCGTCCTCGTCCGCCGCCTGCCCAGCGGCCACTATGAACTTCAAGTCCACATTGCAGATGTCGCCCAGTATGTTGAAGACGGCTCCGCCATCGACGAAGAAGCGCGCAAGCGCGGCACTTCGGTTTATTTTCCTGACCGCGCCGTGCCCATGCTCCCGCTCGAACTTTCCACGGACATCTGCTCGCTTCGGCCCCAACCTCGACCGCCTCGTCCTCTCCTGCATCATGGAGCTTGACCGCCAGGGCGAAATCGTCAGCTATGACCTTGCCGAGGGCGTCATCCGCTCCGCTCACCGCATGACTTACACAGACGTGAACGCCATCATCGAGGGGGACGCCGCCCTGCGCGGCAAATATTCAGACATGGTCGGGGATTTTGAGCTGATGTACGAGCTTGCCCAGGTTCTCAACCGCAAGCGCGCCAAGCGCGGCTCCATTGATTTCGACCTGCCTGAACCGGTGATCGAATTCGATGAGCACGGCCTCATGAAGAGCGTCACCCCTTCAGAGCGCAACTGGGCCCACCGCCTGATTGAAGAGTTCATGCTCGCCGCCAATGAAACCGTGGCCACGCACCTTGAGCAGCGCAACATCGCCAGCCTCTACCGCATCCATGAGAAGCCCGATCCCAAGCGCATCTTTGAGTTTGAGCAGATCGCCGCCAGCTTCGGCTACTCCCTCGGGGTCGGAGCCCTGCCCATCAAGCGCGTGACCACCCGCGCCGACAAACGTTCTCATTACGGTTCCGGCCGCCGCGCTCCCGTCATCGAACTGCCGGAAGAAGTCCACATCACCCCGCGTATGTACCAGAAACTGGTCTCCAAGATCACCGGCAAGGCAGAAGAGCGCGTGCTCTCTTATCTCATGCTGCGCTCCCTCAAACAGGCCCGCTACTCAGAGGTGAATGAAGGCCACTTCGCCCTCGCCGCACCTACTTATACGCACTTCACTTCGCCCATCCGCCGCTACCCCGATCTGATCGTGCACCGGATCTTGAAAGATGTTTTGCGTGACGACCAATCTCGTGTGGCAAAGGCACTCTTGCCTGTGCATGGTCGGCATCGTAAAGGAGCTGAATACGAAGAAGGTGTTGCAACTGGAGAGGATCGTGTAGCACAGCCGCCCTCGGCTGTGAATAAAAAGAGCCACGATCAACATGAAGTTCTGGATACCTCAGACTTCGCACAGGCAGGAGTGCCTGTGCCCCACGAGCATGGAACACACTCTCACCACCTCCCTTTCACCTTCTCCACCCCAGAACACTCCCCCTGGTCCAAAAGAAAGCCAGACTCTGATCACAAATCAAAAGCCCCGCACTTCTCCGCGTCTCCGCGCCTCCGCGGTGAGAAGTTGGTTAGCGGTGAAAAAGAAGTTCTCTCCCTTGAAACCCTCCATGACATCGCCGACTCCTCCTCCCAGGCCGAACGCGCCGCGGACGAAGCCGAGCGCGAGCTCATGGAATGGAAAAAACTCAAATTCATGGAATCCCGCCTGGGAGAAGACTTCGATGGCCTGATCGTCAACGTCATGAAGTACGGCTTCTTCGTCGAGTTGACCGAACTGTTCATTGAAGGCCTCGTGCCCATCGATACCCTGGAAGATGACCTTTTCACCTACCGCGAGAACACCCGCCAGATCATCGGCCAGCGCTCAGGCCGCATCTTCTCCATCGGAGACCGCGTCCGTGTCCTCGCCGACCGCATTGACCACGTCCAGCGCAAAATCCAATTCGCTCTGGTGCAAGACGAAGCCCAGAAACCCAAACCTGCTCACGCGCCACAAGAAGCGCCACTGAACCCACCAAATCTCACCGCTGATAAACGCTGATTTCACTGAT
>CAVWUW010000024.1:0-294462 GCA_963758275.1 Terriglobia bacterium
AAAGAAGAAGACGTGATGCGCAGCCATATACTTACGCTCCCTCAGCCGGCGACTAAACATTCCCGCGGCATCTTCTGTTGATAGCGCTCCGCTTTGGTGAATCTTTTGCCGATGGCTCTCCGCAAAAATGCCTATTCAACTCCGTGGAAGATAAATTCTCTGGGAGTAATTCGGGGTAGCCCAAGATAGGACAGAGGCCGCACAGCCGAGGGCGGCTGTGCCACACGATCCATCCGACCCTTTGCGTACTTCAGCGGCTGAAAAGGAAGAAGACGTGCTGCGCAGCCATATACTTACGCTCCCTCAGCCGGCGACGACTAAACACCCCGCGGCATCTTCTGTTGAGTTCCGCTTTGTGCGCATTTTTTCTGGCGCTCCGCTTGGCTGAATCTTTTGCCGATGGCGCTCCGCAAAAATGCCGATTCAACTCCCTGGGAGATAAATTCTCTGGGAGTAATTCGGAGTAGCCCAAGACAGGACAGAACTCGCACAGCCGAGGGCGGCTATGCCACACGATCCATCCGGCCCTTTGCGTACTTCAGCGGCTGAAAAGGAAGAAGACGTGCTGCGCAGCCATCACACTTACGCTCCCTCAGCCGGCGACTAAACACCCCCGCCCGCGTCTCCTCTTTGTAATGGCGCCCTGCTTCACCATAGGTCAGAACCGCACAGCCGAGGGCGGCTGTGCCACACGATCCATCCGGCCCTTGCGTACTTGCCTCAGGCCTGAAGGTTCTGCTACACCGCAACTCAGCCGCATTGCCGAGTAGGACTGAGGAACGTTGTGCTTCCGGCGGTTGCTAAAGCCGAAACACAAAATTCTCTCGCCGCTACTCCGGCGCTGAAGAGTACGCGCCGTCTGTCCTCCGCGGCTCGAGATGACGCGCGGTAGTGGTTCCCAATAATAATTGCAAACCGCAAATTCCAAACGTCACGGCATGGTAAGAATGTGGGCTTCAGCAACCTGAGGATCGCTAGAGCAAAATCAGAGAAGCTGTAGCCCTACTGCACAGCCGAGGGCGGCTGTGCCACATCATCCTGGTAAGCGCGGGCAGTATGAACGGAGCTATGGCAACTCTGGTTTTGAGCTAGTAAATGGGCGGTTCGCCGGGTGGACGGGTCTTCCAGCGGCGATGCACCCAGAGCCACTGGTCGGGATACTTGGTCGCGTAGCGCTCAATCACTTTGGTGAATGCGGCGGTGTTGGTGATTGCGTCTGCCTCATCGTCACCGGTGCGCACCAGCTTGACGGCAGGCTCAAAGCGGAGCTTGTACTTGCCGAGGGATTTATCCCAGAGGCAGAAGGCGGGAACAACAGCCGCATCGGTATGCAGAGCAACGCGCGCGACGCCGGTGGCGGTGCAGGCGGGCACGCCGAAGAAGTCAACAAACGCGCCCTGGGGCGGAGTCATATTGGTATCCATGAGGATGCCGATGGTCTCTCCCTTGCGCAGGGCCTTGAGCAGGCCACGAGCGTAATCCTGCTTGGAGAAAGAACGGTTGCCGTGCAGAGTGCGATAGCCATCCACCAGGGAGTTGAGCAGCGGGTTATCGAGCGGGCGCACAACGATGTTCATGGGATAGCCGTGAAGGGAATGGATAAACGAGCTGATCTCCCATCCGCCGAAGTGCGCGGTAAGAAATACCACTCCCTTTCCGCGCGCATGAGCGTCAGCAAAGTTCTGGAAGCCCTCATAGACCACGGTGCGGGAGACGTTCTCTTTGGTGTAGCGCGGGAAGAGGATGAATTCGGCGAGCAGGCGTCCCAGGCTGATGAACACGCCGCGCAGGATCCGCTTCTTTCGTTCTCGTTCTTCTCGTGGCGGCTGCGGGCGGGAAAAGCAATGTCAAGGTTGCGCATGCCAACTTGTCGCAGGCGCCGGTGCAGCACGTAGACCAGCAGCGCGATGCCGATGCAGAATGCCCTGACCAGCGGACGCGGCAGACGTCGCATGACGCTGGCCAGCAGCCAGACAGGGATGTACTCAAGGCGATCGCGCATCATTGAGAGATCTTGGGAGAACCTTGGACGGTACCATTGGAGATAAATAATTTCAAATGGCCGTAACCGCGCAGGCTGCCGCTTCTCCATTGTCTTTTGCCCCTGGACAACAGCGGCAAAGGGCTGAAATCTCCATTTTTGGGAATATTCGGTCTGTACAATAGTTCGGCATAGTTACAGGAGAGAAACAATGAAGATTTGCTTGACCGCGGGGGCTCTCATCGGCGCACTGATTTTTTCAGGCTGCAAGGTAAGCAAGCCAGGAAGCATGGAAACCAAGGTGATGACCGGACTTAAACACGATGTGACCATCGGCGGGAAGAATGATAAGAATCCGCTGCAGGATAACGCGGACAACGCCAAGGACGGCGGCGAACACTTCCAGCATCACTGCCAGATCTGCCACGGGCTGGATGGGCAGAACACGGGCGTGCCGTTTGCGCAGAAGATGTCGCCCCCGGTGGCGGATCTCTCGTCAAAAGACGTGCAGGAATATACCGATGGCCAGTTGAAGTGGATCATCCAGAACGGTATTGGGCCTTCGGGCATGCCGGGCTGGAAAGATATCCTGACTGATGAAGAGATGTGGAAGATGGTGCTGTACATCCGCCACCTGCCGGCGAAAGGCAGCCTGGGCGAGCCGGATATCTTTAAGGAAGAAGCCGAGCAGCACGAAGAGATGGAACATCAACACGGCGGCGCTGAACAGAAAGGCGCTCAACCGCATACGCATACCCACAAGCACTGAAAATGAGCGGGCGTGTGGCGAAGGCAAAGCGCCTCACGCCTCGACTGGGCGCGAGTTGCGCATGAGTTAAGGGGCACGATGTTCTCGTGCCCCTTTCCTGTGAGCTGAAGATAAAATTCGCAGGCGCTATCGCGCTTGCGGTGTGGGACTCGGATTGGCCGGAGCGGGGAGTTGGAGCCGGAGTCATGGCCGGAGCTGGTGTTGGAGCCGGAGCCGCGGGCGTTGCAGCCGGACTCGCTGCAGCTGAGGGCGGCGGATTCACCGGAACATTCTGCTGCGGTGTGGGTGAAGGCGCGTTGGAAGCATCCGCCACGGCTTTCCGGACGGCGGCAACAAACGGCTCCCCGCCGGAAGGGGTGGGCACAGCGCCGGTGAGAATGGTCTTGAAAGGGACAAAGCGTCCGTAGAGTTCACCGGTGGAATCGTTGTCCTGGCGGATGGCGTTGCCGTTCAGCGTGACGCCGGCAAACAGTCCGCGCGCGCGCGAATATGTCAGGACCTCAGCGCGCATCTTCCAGTCAGTGGAGCCTTCCACGTGGCGGCCCACGGGACCTGCGGCGGCAGAGGCGTCAACACCAATTTTGAATTGGCTGGAGAGCAAAGCCTGCATGCCGCGGTCGTTCATGATCATCATCACCAGATCCACGGCCTGCCCGCCAATCTGGAATCCGAGGCTTCCGCCGGTAACGCTGAAGGGCGCGGGCGCGCTCCATCCATTGGCGATGCGGCACGTGGCCAGGCCTCTGCCATGTGCTCCGCCCACAATGAAACCGCCTTTTAGCAGTGATGGCACAACAGCAATGCATTTGGCCGAATCAAGGATCTCCACGGGAATGCCCTTGTCGGGCGCGGCCATGATTTCATCCAGAATAGTGGCTGCGGATTGCACGCGCTGCGCCGCTGTCTCAGCGAAGGTCAGACTGCCGGCTGCAAGCGCCAACAGCACTGCACAGAACAGTTTTTTCATAATTTCCCCAAAGAAAATTTTAAGAGCACTGAAGATTGTAGAGCACGGGTCAGCTTTGGTGAGAGATGCTGGAAAATTATAAAGGGTTGGATTCGGCGACCCTCGTGACCGTTTCCAACCCCTGTCTCCCAGGTTCTGTGGTAGGTGAACAGAGTATCCACCTGCCCCAGTTTTCCGGCAAGTAACCGGGGTGCTGCGGAGTCATGCCGTATAGGACATGTACTCAGAGTACTAACCATTTTTGCTCTACTCGGGAATCGCTGATGGTTGCGCGCTCAGAGCCAGCCCTTCTCGCGCGCGATTCGCGCCGCTTCCACGCGGTTCGCAGCTCCCAATTTGCTGATGGCTTCAGACAAATAATTCCGCACCGTGCCATCGCTCAGTCCGATGCGCGACGCAATCTCCAGCGTAGCCATTCCTTCCGCCGCCATGCGCAGGACCTGCCGTTCGCGATCGGTGAGCGGATCGGCTTCCGTCCACGCTTCGCTCGCCAGCTCCGGATCGATCACCCGCAAACCTCGATTTACGCGGCGCACAGCATCTGCGAGTTTGTCCGCCGGCATATCTTTAAGAAGGTAGGCTGATGCGCCGGCCTCCAGCGCACGCCGCAAATATCCGGGCCGCGCAAACGTGGTGAGAATAATGACGCGCGTGCGATGGTTACTGCGTTTGATCTCGCCGGCAATTTCAAGCCCGGTAAGCTCGGGCATTTCGATATCGGTGATCAGTATGTCAGGGCGTTGCCGGCTTACCGCATCCAGCGCAAGCTTCCCATTCGCTGCTTGCGCCACCACTTCAATGTCGGATTCCATTTCCAGCAGCGCAACCAGAGCGCCCAGCACCATTGCCTGATCTTCCGCTATGACCACGCGGATCGGCCGTTCTGAGCCAGCGCTCACGAACAGTGCTCTCCGTCGCTCAGCGGCAGTGATACAGCAAGGCTGCATCCCTCGGCCACGCGACGGGTCACCGTTCCGCCCAGAGCTTCCGCGCGTTCGCGCATTCCTCGCAGGCCGCTTCCCTCTTCCGCGGACCCTCCGCCGCCATTGTCAACCACTTCCATGTCGCACTGGCCATCACTCTGCCGGACACGGATGGTGCAGCGCGTCGCGTTTGCATGGCGCACAACATTCGTTACCGCTTCCCGCAGCGCAAGCGACATCACGTTCTCCTGCTGTGCGGCCAGAGTGACCGTATCCATTTGGCACTCCACTGCTACGCCGGCTGTTTCCAGCGTGGCTTTGGCGCGGGCCATCTCTGACGCCAGATTGCCTGCGCGGTAGCCTCGAACAGCCTGCCGGACTTCGCTCAGCGCGTTCCGCGATACCTGCTCCAGATCCCGAATCTCCTCCCGCGCACGCGCTGGACTATGGTCCAACAGTTTGCCGGCAAGTTCAGATTTGAGCACGATCAATGAAAGGGTATGCCCCAGGAGGTCATGCAGGTCGCGGGCTATGCGCTCTCGCTCAGCCACTTTCGCCAGCCGCTCAATCTCGTCATAGGCAAGCCCCAGCTTGGCATTGGCAGCCTTGCGTTGGGCCGCATGGATGTTCAACGCGCCCACAAACACAGAGAAGGCGATAGCGGGAATCCAGAACTCGCCCCGCAATCGCAACACCAGTGACTCAACTCCCACGACGGCGACAACGGCAGAAATGATGCTCCAGGCAACCGTGGCTGATCCGGCAAAAGCGCCCGCTGCCGCCGCGTACACAAAGAACACCGACGCTCCCGGATTGAACGGCCCGTAAACCACTCCCAGCGCCGTCATTCCCGCCAGCACCCAGAACAGCTTTGGGCCATCAACCCAGTACGAAAGAAAATAAAGCGGCAGGAAAAGGATGATGCCCAGGCCCATCAAGGCCACTTCCAGCGCTCCGGCTCGCGCTGCCAGTGGATATACCACGAAAAATGACAGGTAGAGCAGATACGCGTACGGAAGCCAGCTGATGTCCTTGTCTTTGGGAAGTAATCGCATCGCTCACCTCATTTTATCCGTAAGTCTTCTGTTCATCGCGCCGGAAACCGAGCCATGCCAGGCCAAGCCCAATTGCAGCCGAACTCAGCAGCCCCAGCACGTGATTCAGAATGGTCCCCCGTCCATAGCCGAGCACCAGCAGGGCCAACTGCCCCAGATGATAAGGCGGCAGGGCCGGCGCAATCCGCTGCAGAAAATGCGGCAGCATGTTCACTGGAACCCAGAGACCTGAACAGAATGAAAGAGGCAGATAGAGCAGGTTCACAATCGCAGGCGCTGAATTTGGTCCCACGAAGTAGGCAATGGCGAGTCCCAGAGCACAGAAGGGCACAGAGCCCAGCACCAGTACCAGAAAAAGTGCTGCTCCCTGCAAGAAAGAAAGATGCACGCCTCCCGCTGTTACTCCAACCAGTATCAAAGCCAGAACGATCACCGTGCTGAATGCCAGGCACGTAAACAGCTTGGCGACAAAGTAAGCCGCGGGAGGCATAGGGCTGGCGCGCTTCACTTGCAGCCATCCCTGGCCGCGCTCCATTGCTATTCCCACTCCAAACCCGAACAAGGACGCGCCAATCACTCCGAAGGCCCCGTAACTGGCCAGCAGATACCGTGGAACGTCAGCGCTTCCCGAGCCCTGCCTGCCGAAGACCACTCCAAACAGAACGTAAAACATCACCGGGAAGGCGATGCTCGCCACCGAATACACCGGCAGGCGCACCATCTTCAACAAATCAAACCAGGCCTCATTAAGATAAGGGCTCAAGCGGATTGATGAACGCGGAGCAGTAACTTGCGAACCAGCGAATGCAGACGAACTCATTGATACACCTCCTCTTTCCTGGCAACTGGATTTCCTTGTGGGCGCGTAAGTGCCAGGAATGCTTCATCCAAACTCGTGTTTATGATTTCAATCCCGGAGAGCCCAGGATCGCGATTGAGTAAAATGCGAATCACTTCATCAGGATTCGTGGCCCGAATCTCCAGCACTCCCCGGCTCTCGCGTACTTGAAGCACGCCGCGAAGAAGTTTTACATCCTCAGCTGTCAACACGCTGGCACACCGGATCACCTTTCCACCAATGCTGCTCTTGATCTCGCGTGGCGTACCGTTCGCAACCACTGAACCGTTGTTAATGACCACAATGCGGTCAGACAGCGCGTCAGCCTCTTCCAGGTAGTGCGTGGTCAGGATGATGCTCTTGCCGCGCGAGACAAGATCACGCACCCGCTCCCACAGCGCGTGCCTCCCTTCCACGTCTAAGCCAACGGTTGGCTCATCGAGCACAAGCAGATCAGGATTTCCGCATATTGCCAGTGCGAACAGCACGCGCTGCTTTTGCCCGCCGGACAACTCCCCGAAAAGCCGGCCGGCCACGCTCTCCAGTCCAGCTAAAGCAAGTGTCTCCGCACAGGGAAGGGGTTGAGGATAATAGCTGGAGAAAAGTTGTATGTGCTCTCTTACCCGCAGCGTCTCCGGCACCTTCGCTACCTGCAGCATCGCCCCAATGCGTACCCTTACGCCTGCATTGCTCGGATCTCCGCCAAACACCGTTACCCGGCCGTGGTTGGGCCGCATCATTCCCAGCATTAACCGGACCGCCGTGGTTTTGCCAGCGCCATTTGGTCCCAACAGTCCCACAATCCGGCCTTGTGGAATGGCCAGCTCCACGCCAGCCAACGCGGTGACGTTGCCGAATTTCTTAGTCACGTGATCGAGGCTGGCGACCACGTTGTTACTTTGTGACATTCATGCCTCCTGAATCGGTTTTACGAGTCTGAGGCCATCATGCGCTCCGGAGCAGAGCGAATGTAGTGGAGAGTGTCATTCTGTTTGTATGACATTCGTCATAGTGACAGGCCTGCACAAAATAAGTACACAAAGCCACCGTGCGAGTGTTGTTCATTTCCGAACATCAAAGTTCAACGGCGCACACTATGAGGAAGGCTCCTCCAACCTGTCAAAGCTGCTAAGCCGCTGGAGTTCAACACATTAGGCGTTTCCTGATTTCGGCACTCAACCTGCATTTGATTTTCAAATTGAACCAACGCCCAGAGTTCTGCGTAACACATACCGTCTGACATCTTTTGGAAAATAGACACACTGGAATCGAGTGAGAGCCATCATGAATTTGTTCCGTCAAATAAAATTTGCCCTTCGAGTTTTGCGCAAGGCACCCGGATTCACCGTTATGGCTGTGCTGATGCTGGCACTTGGCATTGGCGCCAGCACCGCCATTTTCTCCATCGTCGAAGGCGTATTGCTGCGGCCGCTTCCCTTCCCGGAATCAAGCCGATTGGTTGCGGTGGGCGACATTCTCCTGGGCGGACCTGCTGACAGCAACGGCGGAATCAGCGTCACTGCCCCCGACGTGCTTGCCTATACCCGTGGCACGCATAGCTTTGAGAGCCTTGGCGGATACGGACAGACTACATATGAGCTTAGCGGTACCGGCGAACCGGCAACCATTGCTGCAGCCCGCCTTACTGCCGGAGTCTTTCCAAGCCTGCGCGTGGCGCCGCTCATGGGCCGCGTCTTCACTCAGGAAGAAGACGATCAGAAGCAACAACTGGCGGTGCTGAGCTATGCCACCTGGCAAAGCCGCTTTCACGCCAATCCACAGGTGCTGGGAAGCAAGATTCTGCTCGATCGCAAGCCCTACATCGTCATCGGCGTGATGCCGCGAAACTTCGAGTTCCCGCTGGCGCCCGGTCAGCTCAACCGCACTGAAGTGTGGGTGCCCATGAGCTTTAACCATGATGAGCTCACCATTGGCGCGGCATCGTGGAATTTTCAGATGATCGGCCGGCTCAAAAATGGGGTTTCGCCGCAGCAGGCGCAATCCGATGCTGAAAGCGTCGCTCAGGAGAGCATGCGCAACTATCCCTCTTTCATGTCCAGCCTGCGCATCAGTGCAGTTGTCCGCTCTCTCCAGGAAGATACCGTTCAGCAGGCTCGTCCTCTGATCCGCACTTTGTTCCTCGCTGTGATAGTCGTGTTGCTGATTGCGTGTGCCAATCTCGCCGGGCTGCTTCTGATCCGGGCGATTCGTCGCCGCCGCGAAATCGCGGTGCGGCTTGCCTTGGGTGCACGCGGATCCGCTCTGCTTGGCCAGGCAATCATGGAAGGCCTCATCCTTAGCCTCGCCGGCAGCCTGCTCGGACTGGGTTTGGCCGCGTACGCCTTACAGCTTGGCAGGAATCTTCTGCCGGAAACTTTACCTCTCATCAACCAGATTCATATTGATTGGCGGGTCGCCATCTTTGCGCTGCTGCTGGGTGTTTTCACCGGTATCATTTGCGCGCTGGCTCCGGCTTTTGCCGCAATTCGCACCAGCCTCAGCCAGGACCTCAAAGATGGTGGCCGGACAGGCAGCGGCGGCACGGGCCATGCACGGCTGCGGTCTGCGCTTGTCGTCGCAGAAATTGCCATCGCCATGATGCTGGTCAGCGCGTCCGGCTTGTTGCTGCGCAGCTTTGAGAAGATGCGCTCCGTCCAACTTGGGTTCCGTCCCGATCACACATTGACTGCCGCATATTCACTCCCCGTGAACCAATATGCCACTCAGTCCGCGGTGGACGAATTCGATAAGGAGCTTCTAAACCGCCTGCAAAAACTTCCCGGAGTTACATCGGTTGGCGTAAGTTCCCTCTTGCCGGAGTCCGGCGGCAATACAAACCAGGCATTCGTGGTGGAAAATTATGTTCCACCAAAAGGCGCCGGCCTGAATATGGCCTGGACATCACAACTGCTGGGTGATTATTTCCACGCCATGGGAATCGCGCTCCGCCGTGGCCGGACCTTCAATGAAGCTGATAACGCGCACTCTCAGCTCGTGGTCATCGTCAACCACAAACTGGCTGAGCACTACTGGCCTGGTCAGGATCCCATCGGCAAGCGCATTCGTTGGGGAATGGAAGAAACGCCCACGCCATGGTTGACCGTGGTGGGTGAAGTGGACGATGTGAAGCAGGATGCGCCTGACCAGGACACCAAGGAGCAGGCCTACGAGCCAGCGCAGCAGGCGTTGGCTGCCTACGGTTCACTCGCCTCTTCCGTCTCCGCTGCTTTTGCGCTGACGGGCAATAGCGGATTCATCGTACTGCGCACTGCTTTGCCCCCGGAAAATATGGAGAACGTGATGCTCTCCACTGTCCGCTCCATCGATAGTCAGCTTCCCCTTACCCAAATGCAAACCATGGAGCACGCCGTCTCCGCCAGCGAAGCACCGCGCAGTTTCAATACCGGGCTCATTACGGCTTTTGCGCTTGCCGGCGTGCTGCTCGCGCTGCTTGGGATCTATAGCGTCATCGCCTTCACAGCCGCACTGCGCACACAGGAAATGGCCATCCGCATGGCGCTGGGCTCGCAGCGCTCGGGAATTCTCCGCTTGATGGTTACCGCCGGAGCAAAGCTTGCTGTTGCCGGATGCGCTCTGGGCCTTGCCGGAGCGTTGCTGGCTTCAGGGCTTATGCGCGCGTCTCTCTTTGGCGTCAGCCCATTCGACCCGCTTGTTCTGGCGCTCGCGACAGCCTTTGTGTTGCTGCTGGCTGTGGTGGTTTCACTGCTTCCGGCGCGCCGGGCAGCCTCCACGAATCCTATACAGGCACTCCGGGCGGAATAGGGAGATCGCCGAATCGTTATTTGTCAGTTTGCGTCGCCGGGCGTGGCCCCACAGCCAGTGGCCGAACTCGCTTGATGAGCTCATCTAAGAACTCATCAGAATGCATGAACACGGCGAAGTGTCCCCCGCCCTGGATGGGTACAAACGCCTTTCGTGGCGCTTGGATCGCCTTCATGTAGTCCCGCGCAAGTGAAGTTGGAGTGGTGAAATCTTCAGCGCCCTGGAAGAAAAACATCGGGATGGAGAATTTCAGGCCGAGCTCTTTCGGCCCGCTTGACCTTGTCTGCGGAACCAGGCGCTCTGCGCTCAATACCTGGCCGGTCGCGGAATCATTAATGTCCTCCACGGAGCAGCCGGGAGCAACCAGCGTTAGGCCGAGCGTTGATGACAAAAACCGGTCAGCGCCTTCCAACGCATTGGCCCATGTGCGCTGCACCCGGTATCCATCACCGGAGGAATACGGCGGTGGGCCAACTTTCCCCAGTTCATCAATAGCGCGTTGATTGCCTAAGACCCGCGCCTTGTTGAGCAACGCATCGTATGCAGCGGCATAGTTCCTGGTTTCGTCGGCGACCTGGCCGGTGCCCACATACGCATAGAAGAGATCCGGTCTCGTCTGCACCATCTTGAGAGCGATGATTGATCCAAACGAATGGGCAACAAGAATGATCTTCTCCTTACCCAAATGTTTCCGCAGGTATTCCGCCAGTTCAACGCCATCCTGCGCCATGCGATCCACCGTGAGAGTGGATGCAACTCCCGGTCCGGACTTCTTCAGTGTGCGACCCGCGCCCCGCTCGTCCCACTGCACCACGGTAAAGTGATCTTCCCAGGGAGCAAACAGCGTGAGCGCCCAGCAACTGGTTACATCGCCGGGGCCGCCATGCAGGAACAGCAGTACGGGATTGGCACGGTCCTGCCCCCGAATGGTGATCCACTGCCCAATCCCGCCAATCGGGACGAATCTGGCTTCATCAATTCCGTTGGCCGAGTGGATCGCGTACTGCTCCGCGTTACGGGTACGAAGGAATGAAACCAGAGCGTCGAGTTTGCGATATTCCGGATCAAGCGGGATCGGCTGCTGCGGGGCGTTGGCAAACTGGCTGAAGGCTGCGCCTCCCAGGCAGGTGACCAGAAGACCAAAAGCGAGTGCTGAACGAAACATGCGTATCACTCCCTGAACAATCAATCAGGGATAACTACGCAGTGAAAAGCAGTCCGGTTACATAAAAATTGGATTATTTGAGGTGGAAGGCAACCGCGAGGAATCAAGTATGGGGGAACTGACTTCCTACGAACTGCGAAAAAGCATCAAAAATCCAAAAAGCCTGCTCACACGAGCAGGCCTTTGGGTAAAACAAATTCGATCCGACGCTACTTCGACGATGTCACCAGCGAGTGCGTAATCGCATGCACTGACAACGCGATGCGGTTCTGCACGCCGACTTTGCGCATCAGTTTGGCTACGTGCGCCTTCACTGTGCGCTCTTCAATGCCCAGCACTGAGCCAATTTCTTTGTTGGAGCGTCCCGCTACCAGCAATTCCAGAACTTCTTTTTCACGATCGGTAAACGTCACGCGGCCTGCCGGGAAAATGCGTCCCGGCGAGGAGGTCACGCGCTCAATAAAGATTGAGAGCACGCGCCGCGGCGCCCACACTGATCCCTGATGGACAATGCGCATGGCCTGAATGAATTCCGCCGGCGACGCCGCTTCATCCACGTATCCTTTGGCGCCTGCCGCCAGAGCTTTCAGAATGGTTTCATCATCCGCCCCGCTGCCGGTGACGATAATGCGCAGGTCCGGCCGCGCAGCCTTCAGGCCCGCCATCACATCAAAAAGGTTCTGCCCTGCACGCGTACCAAGGAGCACCAGATCAATGTCTTTCCGCGGGCCAAGCTCTGCCAGACTGCACGAAATCAACTCAAGGTCCTGTTCCGTATCGAACAGAGACTTCAGTCCAATAAATCGCAGTGGATCACTTTCCACTACCGCGATGCGAATCGTAGGCTTCTTGGACATGGCTACCTTCATCTAAACTCCTTCCCCGACGGTGGCGCGTGTGAGGAACTTAAGTACAATATAACCCGGACAAGTCTGAAGGTATCATGAACCTCAGCCCGTGCCCATTCCCAAGCAGGGTACATGTACGCATGAGGAAGGGCAATATCAGGTGTTTGTCTGAGGGGGTTACTTGCTGGCTTCCAGTAAACCTTCACCCGGGGGCAGGTCCAATCCGTCGAGATGACCCAGAACGAATCCACGGCGGTATCCATCGCAGTAGCTTGACGCGTCGGCTGCTTCGTTCTTGTGGCTGGGATGGAAGCTGCACGGAACTGACTGCATGTCCACAGGCACAATCTCTGACCTGTGGGCTTTAGCATGCGAAGCGGCGAATCCATCCTGGTAGCCCAGAGTCACGCCGTGATCAAAAAGACCGTCAGGTGTATTGTGCTTGCTTGGCTTGGCCCCCGGACCGCCGCTTATTGCGCGAAGGCTGTCAATCGCCCGGAAGGTCCTTCCCGCATAACCATCGCCATAACCTGCTTTCAGTCCCAGCGCAAAGCCCAGCTCAAATGACTTCTTCGGTCCAAACTTCCCGTCATAGCCGAGCGGCAGCCCTTTGAACTGCTTGTAGGTGGTTCGCGGATTCCTGGCCATATTGATGTCGATATTGCCTTCGTGATATCCGGTCTCATACCCGTGCCGGTAGCCGTGCGCAAATGTAGAGCGCGTTAGAAGCGCGCCTGTTCCCGGCTCCTGGCAATGGTTCTCCTGGCCGGTTGCAGGTGCACTGAGGGCAAGGACCAAAGTAACGACGATGGCAAGTGCTGGCTTCAACATCTGGACCTGGGCTGGCGATGGAGGGCCTTGTACCGTGCTGACGGTGAGATGAAGGGCCTGATTACCGGGATGTCATGCCGGGCCGCGCCAACTAAGGTCTATTTACCAGCGCCCTTAAGCTGTTCCATGAATTCTCGAAAAACGTTTGTAGCTGGATACTTGCCTCACCTTAACCCAATCATGAAGAGTTCAGGCCCCTTTCAGTCGCCGGACAAAAAACCTGGGGGAATCGGCGGCAGGGAGGGAAGGACTCAGACTGATTAAAACGAGATCCCCCGGACAGCTAAACGGCTTTCCGGGGTTCGTTTTTCCTCCCCCCGCGGTTAGGGCAAATAAGCATGAAAACCTTGCTGCGTCATCTGCTGCTCGTGTCTCTGCTTGCGCCCTGCTGCTATCTCCCTGCCCAGACCCGGAACCCCTATGATCTGAAAGTTGATCAGCTCTATGAGCGCGTCTCATCGCTGGACAAGGCGGACAAGCTCGAAAAACTCGTTCTTCTCGACCGGATGTTCCGCTTGCGCGATCAACTTGATGATCGGGGACATCTTGAAAGCCTTTTAAGTTCGCTGGCTGAGGATCCGCGCCAGCCCCAGCTCGTGCGCCATGAAGCATCTGTCCTGTCCGGAAGCAGCCCTGCTGTTGCCGAGCGCTGGTTCAGCAACGATGTCACGCGACGCCAAGTGCTTTCTGAAGCTGCCTCTCTGGTCCGCGCGGATGATGCGTCAAGCTACCAGTGGCTGGCCGAACTCGAGTTTTTGGCAGCGTCACCCGATGCAGCCAGCCACATGGAGCGCGCTGCTCAACTCGGGCCCACTGCGGAACGCTGGCAGCGACTTGCATCATTCACTGACGACCCATTTCGGAAATTTGCTGCGCTGCAATCAGGCCTCGCGCTCGCTCCCACGGATAGCCAACTGAATCTTCAACTCGGGGATTATTACATTGGCCGCAATCAATTGGAAAAGGCCCGTGACGTACTCATCCGCGCCAGCTCTGCCGCGCCGGATGACTTTGTAATTCGTGAACGCTTGGCGGCGCTCTATCTCAATTTGGGCTTGCGCTCCCATGGCTTGCACGAGTTGCAGCAGTTGCAGGAACGCTTCCGCCATCCGGTCTGGCTCAGATCACGGCTCGCCCTTGACTACGAGCACCTTGGTCTCCGCAATGATGCTGCTGGTCTGGCCGCCTCAGTTCTGGATGAAGAGAGCAACTCCGTAGAGATGCTTGAGCTCCTGGCCCGCTTCCATACCAGCCGCCAGATGACCGCCAAACTCAAAATTGACTATCTTGCCTTGTGCCGGCTCCAGCCGCAATCTGTGGAGGTCTGGAGAAGACTTGCGCTGCTCGAATTCAATTCCGGCGATCTCAACGGCGCGCGCTCAACCTTGTGGCATCTGTTGCAATTGAGCCCCGCTGATGCAGATGGCCATCGCCTTCTTGCCCAGACCTATCAGCGTCTTCATCTGGATGCCCAGGCGCAGCAGGAACTCTCAACCGTGCAACGGGATTCTGCTGCCGGGGAAGCAACTGCTTCCGCGCAGCCGGACGAAGACAGAACTTTTCTGGAGAACGCAAGCGCCCTGGTAAAAGAAGCATTCCTGCACCCGCCCAAACCGGCCGACGTGGCGCTGGCTGATATTCGTGTTCAACAGCTTGAGGCAAACGGGCTGGACCGTGTGCACGTGCAGCAGATTTTCTTTATCGGTTCGGATGCTGCGCTGGATGCGCATCGCGTCACAGAGCTGCGCTATTCTCCCTCTTCGGAAACTTTGCGGGTGGTGCGTGCTCGCGACTGGAAGCCGGACGGAAAAAGTCTGGATGCGCAGGACCTTGGCGACCGCGAAGGTTCGGATGCTTCTCTTTCCACATATTACGACGCTCGCACTCGCGAGCTTCGTTTTACCGGTCTGGAAAAGGGTGATGTGATTGAAGTTGAATACTCCATCTCGCCCGCTCTTCATTCCAGCCCTTATGGAAGATACTTTGGTGAGTTGGTCTTTTTTGCCGGCGCGGCCGAGACCCAATTGAAGCGCTACGTCCTGATTGCGCCTGCCACCGAAACCATCTACTCCCATGCGGAGAAAGTCGAGCCGCCAACGGCCCTGGTCCGTGACGAGAAAAAGATTTTTGTCTGGGAAGCCCACCAGGTTCCTGCTCTTTTGCGGGAGGCGCGCGGTCCCGGTATGACCGAACTTGCGCCCTATGTGCACGTCTCCACATTTTCTGACTGGCAGCAACTCGGCGCCTGGTATGCCGACCTTGTACGTCCCCAGTTCGCACTCGACCAGGCTTTGCAGGAAAAACTGCTTGCATTGCTTCAGGGCAAGCACAGTGACCGGGAGAGAATCGCCGCGATCCAGGACTTCGTCCTGCGCGGCACCCACTATGTGGCCCAGGAATTCGGGATTTATAGCTACCAGCCTTATCCCGTTGCCCAGACGTATGCCCGCCGTTTTGGCGACTGCAAAGACAAAGCGAGCCTGATGATTGCCCTGCTGCGCGCTTCCGGCATTGACGCCCGGCTTGCGCTTTTGCGTACCCGATCCCTCGGTTCCATTGCCGCCGTGCCAGCATCCATTGCCGTGTTTAATCATGCCATTGTCTATATCCCTAAATATGATCTGTGGCTCGATGGGACCGCTGACTACGCCGTGCGCGAACTGCCCCTGGATGACCAGGGCGCTATGGCGCTTACGGTTGACCTCGACGGGACGGCGCAGCTTCGCTACACACCCATGAGCCGCGCCGCTGACAACTACACAAGGCATATCATCCAGGCCCAGCTCACGAACCAGGGCACGATTCGTTTTTCCGGCTCAACCGCCGCTCGCGGTGAAGATGCGCCCGGCCTGCGCCAGGAGCTTTCAGTTCGCGAACAGCAACTGGATAGCTGGCGCCGCGATCTCGCCCAGGTTTTTCCCACCGTTCAGGTCTATAGTGTGACCGTTCGCGATGAGAAGTGGGCTGCTGAAGAACAGGCGGATGACGGCATCAACGTGGATTTCCGCGGAGATCTGAGTTTTGTACGGCAAAAGCGGGTGGTTTCGCTCAGCTCCACCTGGATGCCCCGGTCCTATGCCGCAGCACTGGCTCCTTCCAGCACTCGTTCCCAGGACCTTGTTCTCTTTGCTCCATGGACGACGGAAGAAGAAATTCATGTTGCTCTCCCGGCTGGCGCGCGCGTTGCCGAGTTGCCGCATGACAGAAGCATCACAACTTCATTCGGCTCACTGCGGCTTCATTACCGCAAAATGCCCGGCTCCATCCTGGTGCAAAGCAAAATGGAATTTGATAAGGCGCGCATTGCTGCTGCCGACTACCCTGCCTTCCGTGATTTCTGCCTCACCGCAGAGCGCAGCTTCCGCGATGAGATCAAAGTGGAGCTGCCGCAGTGAATTTTCTACGGAGGCTGGGATTGCTGGCATGCTGCCTCTGCTGTTTGATGACTGCTTCCTCGGCTCTGCTTTCGCAAGCTCCGGTTGCGGAACGTGACGCTTCCGCGAAACTGCAACAGCACTTTTTCTCTGACTTTAATCTCAGCGCGTCTGCAACTGACGCTGATCAGGTCTTGCGCCATCACCCCGGCGATGTCGTTGCTCTTTTCGTCCGGATGGAAACCGCAGCACTTGAGCAGCGCACAGAACCTGTACTCGACTCAGCGCTGCGCCTGTGCACCATGCCTGCGCCCCCGGAAATTCAGGAAATCGCCTCCAGCCGTATCCTGGAAAATGCTGGTAACTCGCGTGTGTTCCGTAATGTCTTGCGCCGCGTGGGCCTGGCGATGGAAGAGGGCAATTCGTGCACATTCAATCTGCGCCTGGCGCTTGTTGCCGCCGCGGCGGATGGCGCAACGTCGCTCGATCTCGACAAAACCGCCGACTCGGCCGGGCTGCTCACCCACTGGCGCATAACAGGACCTTTCGGCCGGTTCAGCAACGTGGATTTCGATCACAAATGGCCGCCTGAGTCAGACGCATTCTGGACGGCCGACGCGTCCGCGGCTGAGCGCTTCTGGTTTCGCGATGGCATGCTTTCATTGCCCGACTACCTTTCAGCTCCGGGCATTTTCTATGCCGCCTCAGACGTTCACATCGGAAGCAACCGTATTTCTCATCTTGATGTGCTGAGCCCAGGGCCTTACACCGTCTTCATTGACGGCCATCAGGTTCTGTCAACTGATTCACGCTATATCGCAGGAGCCAACCGCAAGTCGATCACCCTCCACCTGGGCCCTGGACGCCATCGGATGGTTGTGAAGCTCACCTCGGATGCCACGCCCTTCAGCGCAGATTTACATCCGGCATTTACTTCATCAAGGCTACGCACCGTCTCGTCACTCAGCACTCCTGCGGGCGACTACATCCGCGCCCTGCTGGAATATTTCCGCGGCAATCTGAGTGATGTGGAAAGAATCATTGCATCGCACCGTGATGATGACCACGGGCCATTTCTCTACCTGCAAGCTCTCCTCTGGTCAGCCGCTGACGACCGTTCTCCGCGCGTCGGCGAAGCCTGGGAGTCTCTGGCGAAAGCACACGATTCAGCGCTGCTTGCGACCACCAAAGCGGCTGAATTCTTGCTGGATAACGGTGTATCCAATGAGCTTCGCGCTCAGATCCTGAATCTGGCGCAGCAGCGGCCTGAATCCGAAGTGGTGGCGAACCTCGCGCTCAGAGTGGCTGGTTCTGACACCCAGGCAAAAGCACAGACCTTTGCTCATCTCCTTTATTTGCACCCGGCGTGCTCCTATCTTCTGGATGCCGTGAGGTTCTATCAGTTCGCGGGCGACTCCACGAATGCGCAAAAAGCGGAACAGCAGCTCGCGACGTGCGCTCCGGATTCCCTCCACTATGCCCGCCTGCTCTCCGACTCTGGCCGCCATCGTGATGCAGTCGCCGTTCTTCTACAGAAGATTGCTGCCGACCCGTTGAGCCGCGCCGCGCGGAAACTGTTGGTGCAGGAGCTTATGCTCTCTGATCAACCGGAGAAGGCCAAAAAGCAGGCCCAGGAACTCTATTCCATTGCGCCCGCCAGTCATCTCTACGCAAAACTGGCCTCCAATCCCGCCGCTGTTCTTGACAGCAACAGCCTGCGCTCCCGGAACTTTGTTTCACAGGCAGAGTTCTATGTACCCTACCGCCATGACGGCACTCAGGCAGTACGCGAATCAGTGAACGATAAGAGTCTGTCTGGAAGCGCAGTGGCTATCCTGCTCTCAGACCGCGTTCTTAAAATCCGCAGTGATGGCACTGCTTCTCTTTACTCCCATCAGGTAACCCGGCTTCTGGATCATCAGTCCATCAGCCGTTACGGAGAGGTCGTTCTGCCCCCCGGCTCTGATCTTCTCGAGTTGCGCACCATCAAGCCCGATGGTCGTACGGTTGAGCCCGAACTTACGGCACAAAAGCCCACCATCTCCATGCCTGCGCTTGAGCCGGGAGACTGCATTGACGAAGAGTTTGTCACACACTACTCTGACTGGACTTTTCTTCCCGCTTCGTCTTCGCTTTTTGAGTTCGGCTCCCTCAGCGCCCCTGTTTTACGTACACAGTTCGTGCTGCTTGCTCCCAGGCCGGGAAACGTGAGGGTGGAGCAGATGAATGGCGCGCCTGCCGGTTCCACGGAAGTCGCAGGCGAGGAACTGGTACGCACCTGGGCCATGGACCATTTGCCGGCCGTTGCCGCAGAACCGTTCTTCCCCGCCAGCATACTTCCGGCCATTGCCGTGAGATCAACCGGAAGCTCACTGGAACGCCTTCAGGACGCCCTGATCGACTCCACGCGCATTGGACCACATGTGGTAGAAGCAGCCTTGAACCAGAACTTGTCTGGCGCCGCATCTGACCGGGAAAAAGCTCTGGCACTCTACCATTACGTCACTGAAAGGTTGGGGTCCAACGGCGCTGATTTTTCTTCCACTTCGGCGGAAGATGCTTTCGCTGCCGGCGAGGGCAGCCGCACCTCAGCCCTTCTCGCTCTGGCCCACGCCGCCGGTTTGAACGCCGCCTTGCTGCTCGCCCACAGAGTAGGCGCGAACTGCACGTCCAACCTGGATTTAGATTGCTACACGGAACCGCTGGTGCGTTTTTGGGTGAATGGCGAAGTCCTTGATGCCGATGCGGAAGCGGACAATCTTGCCTTTGGCGACATTTCTCCTGCACTCGATCGTCACAACGCCTTGCTGATTTCTCTTGATACAGGAAAGTTGGACAAACCGGGCATTGTTGCTCTTGGCACTTCACCGCTTCAGGAAGAGAGCGTGGGCGAAGGCGACCTCTTCCTGGATCGCAATGGAAATTTATCGGCGAGCATTCACATACGGCCCGGCGCTTCGCGCGCCCAGGAAATCAGGGCTGCTCTTCACACCGAGGGCGGTCGCGAGCGGCAGGATTTGCTCGAGCAGTTTGCTTCCCGCATCTTCTCCGGCGCCACAGCCGTTCAGGGTGATATTTCTCATGCGGTAGAGCCGGAGCAGCCTCTGGAAGTCTCATTACGGTGCACCGTCCCTCAATTCATCAACATGCAACCGGGCTTGAGAGAAACGGGCCAGCTTGCTCCACTCCTGGGACTGCGGAACTCGTTCGGAAAAGCTCTCCGCCGCACCTACCCCATGCTCCTCAACTCAGTGTTGTCAGAGAGCACAGTATTCCATTTACATATGCCTGACGGAGTTACGGCCGCTTCCTTGCCGCATGATCTGATCATCAATAGTGAATTTGGAGAGTACGCCGTGAAATTTTCAGAGAGCAACCGGCAGCTCAATATAACGCGCGAATTTCATATCCCTGTTCAGATGGTTCCAGCCGAGCGCTTTCCGGCTTTCCTGGAGTTTGCCCGGCGAATCGATGAAGCTGAGCGCCAGCGCATTACGCTTGCAATTGGGGAGACCACGCAACGCACGAGCAGTGCTATAGCCGCTCAATAGTGGAATAACATCTTTCGTGAACCAGGAAAATGAATTAGTAACGGCTGCCGCCAGCAACGGGAATGTTGCGGACGCCGCCACCCTGGTGCTCGCCAACTCGTTCGAGAAATGCCGCTGCCATGTCCACAAACTTGCTGCCCTTTTCGATGTACTCCGGAAGGTTGTGCCAGATCTCTTCAAACTTCTCCGGATGCTCAGACGCAAGCGTAGCCACTCCGATTCCCGCTACAGCCATGCCGGCGGGACGGCGGCCCGTCAGGAAAAGGACAGCTCCTGCGGCAAACGAACCATACATCAGCACCTTTCTCCAATCCATCTTCACATTCCTCCGGCACTCGGCCAATATTTACGCTCAACTATTAGAGCAACTGCATCTTCGCTTTGTTGCCCTCTTACACGCTGTTCGTCCTATCCAACTTCCCCGGAAATTATAACCGGGGGATCATGACAGCCAAGGCAATTGAATCTTCACTGAATCGCACAAACACCAAAGAGCAATTTGCTTCGCGAAAACTCGTGAGTGACTCTTGCTCAGGACACTTTGTGCGCAAAAGAAAGTGGGCGCCGGTATAGGGGCGACGCCCACGTGGGGGTACTGCGTATGTTGTTATCAAAATAGACGAAATCTAAAAGAAAAAGTTTCATTTTCCGGCGAAATTAACATAAATAAACATTTGAAAGTTAATAAGTCTCTTCAAGCTCTTGAATCTGCTCGACATCAATGCGCAGCGAACAGAAAAAAGCCCCTCATTGCTGAGGGGCCGGAGACAATAAGGAGAGAGGAATTGAGATCTATCACCCGAGTTGTTGCGCCACCAGTTCGCGAACCTGCACGCGCGCGTTGTGCAGTGCCAGCATTGATTCTTCCTGCGTCAATCCCAGCAAACTTGAGATCTTTTTGTGCTCGTATCCTTCCACGTCGTGGAACAGGAAGACCAGCTTTTCAGTTGCCGGCAACTGCACCACCGCACGCTCAAGATGCACGCGCTTAATGTTTCCCCGAATGTTCTTCGCCTCGGGGGAAGCAACAGCATTGAGGGTCAGCGTGCCGATCGGCATCAATTCCCGCATTTCTGCCAGGAGCGCATGGTCCACATGTTCGGTATTCGGCTTTTCCGTGGTCGCAAAGGCACGCAGGAAGGCATTGCTGACAAGCTGTTCAGCCGTGAGCTCGTTATCGGTAAGGTAAAAGGCCAAAGAATAAATTCTGTGGCAGTGTTCGTTGTAGATCTCGCTATACTCGGCTTTGTGCCGTTCGGCGGCAGGAGCAAATACCACCAGATTCTCCAATACGCCTTGAAAGCTGCTTGCCATTTTCGATCTACCTCTTTTCTGCCCCTATGAGGGTCAGGAATATCGTTTCTGTCTCGTCGAGTGGCACGTAATAGCTAAAGCAATCTGGATGCCCAAGGAACGATGACCCTTTGGGTTCTTGCATTTAGAATAGTTAAGTAATTAAAAACAAAAGACTTGTTATTGGTTTAAAGGTGCAAAGAGATAGAACGAGTAGCCAAAGGCAAGAAGCTTGTAAAACCAGACTGGTTCATTGAGCCCTGATTGTGAGCACCAAAATACCACTTTTGGGAATCAATCGGCCAGTCAGTCCAAGATCAATAGGACTAACGAACTACGATTACTTCGCGGTAGTTGTCTCGGCCAAGGAAAAATTTACGAGAGGTAAAATCAGCGAAGAGGGTTTCAACGTGCCGGTTGTTAAAAATCCTCTGCAGTTTGATGTTGCCCTTTTGCTCCATCTCCAGGCTGTCTGCCTTTGTAATGTGGTAGCGGTAGAGAGCCGAGTTCGGACCAGGGTCCTTGTCATGGAAAAAAGCCAGCAAAATTCCATGGGGCTTCAAGACAAAATGGATTCGTTCCACCAGAAGCTTTACCAGTGCCTCGGGCAGGTAATCAGCCACGTCCCAACAGAGCACGGCATCAAACTGGCCTTCAGAGTAGGTGAGGTTGTCCGCCAGAAACTTCTGCGGATCGAAGGCCTCTACACCATCCTCTTGCCGCGTTAGATAGTCAGGATCTTTGCACGCGCGCAGAACGTCTTCCGTGGACACACGCAAGCCCATCTCTGTGAAGAACGCAATGTTTGCGGGAGAAGTGGAACCCAGATCGAGAATGGAAAGTCTCTGTTCGCCGGCAGCCTTCAGGTCCGCCTGCAGGCTGCGCATAAATTCCCCGAAGCCAATAGAACGGCGGGTGGTGCGAGGACCAGCCGTATCCTTATCCTGCGCGCTGGACTGGGCCGGCTCTGCTCCGCCCCGGAACCAGCGGGAAAGACTGTGATTGGGGGAGTTCATGACTCCCCCAATCCTACCTTATTTGGGTTCTGTAAAGGAACTCTGTAAACCAGAACTCGCATTGTAAGTTGTGCCTGAACTAGTGCCGCCCATGCCTGAGCCGGCGGAAGCCGCCATGGGGATTGGCTTGCGCGCCTCTGAACGGCTGTCCTTATTTTCCTTGATATCAATGGACCCTTTGAAGTAGGCCCCATCCTCAATCACAATGCGTTGCGTGCTGACGTCGCCTACGAGAGTGCAGGCTTTCTTAAGCTCCACGCGTTCTGTGGCGGAAACGTTTCCCTCCACACGTCCATGCAGGACGATATCACGCGCGGTGATGGATGCCTTGATTTTGCCGTTGGGGCCAATCACCAGCTTGTGGTCACGCAGGTTGATGTTGCCTTCGATCTCCCCATCCAGGTAAAGATCTTCGTTTCCGGTGAGCTCGCCGCGGATCACTACTGATTTGCCGATATGGCCTACATCGGCCCGGTCGGCAGCCGGGTAACTTGTCTTTGGCGGTTCTTTCGGGGCTGTGGTTAGGCTGGGTGTCGGGGTGGCGGCGACGGCGGGTGACGCTGACGGCTGATTGCTGCTCATGGGCTGATTATCCTCAGGTCTGGGTTTCCACATAACGTCTGTTCCTCAATTTAATTGGAGTGTTGCGCTTGCGGATGCCACAACCGTTCCCAGTCTCCTTCGGGCCAGTCAATCGCACTCAAGAATTTGGAACGGCGCCATTGGGTCCGCAAGCCGGTCCATGGCTCATTTGAATACGAATCAATTCAGGATTCACCAGCACTCCCCGAACCTGGATGGAATGGAAGTAACCGGCCAACTATGGCTCGCGCCTCTGCATTGACTGAATCCGCAAAATGTGGGCTAAGTGTACGCCCGCAATCACCCGCAAAATAGTTACTGTGGGAGTTGCACCCGGAAGGTAAACAAATGCCTATCCGTGGCACTCCCGTTCCCAAAGTTCCAGGCTTGCGCGAGCTGGCATGATTACCAATTTATAAACATTTACTCGCATCCGCAATCATCTTTATAAATCAATAACTTATATAAAGTATGAAACGGGAACTCTGCTTCAGTTTTGGCCCTGTATTTGCATTTCAGTTAACTGTCGACCGAACGGAAATGTCGCGGCGGCGAAGGGGCCGAAAACCAGGGGAACAGCGGCCTCACGAAGTCGTGACGATTTGAGCCAATGGGACTGCCTTTTCCGAAGTGGTCGATGCTCCAAGAGGGCGGCTTCACAAGAGCCGCCTTCTGTTTATTGAATCGAATCAATCCATCTCATGACGTTCAAGTGCAACGTCGCTGCCGCCTAACCTTACACTGCCTGGCTGAATGGTGAAAGCTGATTGCGGGACTTAGACAGGATTAGAATGCAACTGCTTTTGCAGGGCCAGGCGTCTAACAAAAGAGAGTACTGGCTTTAAATTCTGTATGCCGTCGAACATTTTGGCCCGGGCATATCTTTTTGTTTGTGCAGCCATCCTGCCTGTTTGCGTGATGGCACAAAGCCGTCATGCGGCCTCTCCTCAGGCGCATCCATCTCCTCTTTCTGCTCAAAACCAGAAACCGGGGACCGCGGCCCCAGACGAACGTGCGGCACCGGCCAAGCCTCAAACGCCTCCTCTTCCAACTGATGCCACTCAGTTTGTGCGGGAAGTAATCCATCACGAGCTCGAGATGGAAGCTCAGGACCACAGCCACTGGCGGTATCACGCTCATCGTGAAGACGAAAAGAGCAACATCGATAAGGATGTAATTGAGACCCGCGACGGAGAACTGACACGAACTCTCCTTGTGTGGGGACGGCCGCTCACGGCTGACGAACGCCAGAAGGATGAAGAACGCATGCAAAAGCTGGTTTCGGATCCTTCCGAGCGGGCCAAGCGCGCCAAACGCGAGAAGGAAGACAGCGACAAAGGCCATGAGATGTTCAAAGCGATCCCTGACGCATTTATTTTCAAATATGACGGGATCGAGAACGGCATTGTCCGGCTGGCATTCTTCCCCAACCCTAACTATGACCCGCCTACCCGGGAACTGCGCGTCTTTCGCGCTCTGAGCGGCAAAATGTGGATTGACCCCGTTCAGAAACACGTGGTGCGCATTGACGGGCAGCTCTTTCAGGACGTCACTTTTGGGTGGGGGATTCTCGCCCGGCTCTACAAGGGCGGCACGTTTGAAGTCAACATGCACGAAGTAGGCCCGGGCCACTGGGACATGACATCACTGGACGTGAACATGTCTGGTCACGCAATTCTGTTTAAAAACATCGCGGTCAAGCAGCACCAGACTCAGACCGAGTTTCGCCGCGTCCCAGACAACCTGACTATGGCTCAGGCTTATAACATGCTCCAGAAGGATGGTGCGGTCACGGCAAATAACCAGCCCGGCCCGACCGTGCACAAGTAAATCCCTGCGTTTCTCGCCTGGCGTTATGACCCCAGCAATCCGTAGACAAGCACTGCCAAAACCATCAGGCTCACTCCAACGTAAGTAAAATCTTTTTCAAGCGCGAAGGAGATTGCCGAAAAGAAGACGCGCGCAATCGGCGTGAGAACCAGCAAAAGCAGGCCGAGTTGGATGATGCCCTGGCTGCCAAAATGCGCCGCGCTCATGACTACACCGCTGACCGTAACCAGGTACTGCGGCTGGCCGTGGAACTTATGATAATCCTTGTGCGGGCCTGGGTGCGCAGCAAGGTAGTAGATCCCGCCTGCCAGCACTACAAAGGCTGACAACAGTACGCCGGCGCGCAGCAGGTTCCCAATCACATGTTCCGTTTTCTCATCTGTCCATGAAAAGCTCATAACCGTCCTGTCAGTGCGTTAAAAATCAACTCAACCGCCATTACGACCATTACCACGGCGAAAATGCGGCGCAGCAATTGCGTTTTGGCTCCCGCCAGTAACTTTGCTCCCAAGAATGAACCTGCCACCACTCCCAGCATGACTGGCATGGCAAGCGAAGGATCGATATAACCCCTTCGCAAATAGACTCCAGCGCTGGCGGCGGCAGTAACGCCGATCATGAAGTTGCTGGTAGTTGTGGACACTTTAAATGGCAGCTTCATTGCCTGGTCAAGCGCCAGCACTTTCACGGCTCCAGACCCGATCCCCAGAAGACCTGAAAGTGTTCCCGCACCAAACATCAGTCCAAAGCCGGTTTTCACTGAAGAAACCTGATAAGAACGGGGGCCGTCAGGAGTCGGGTAGGTACCATGCATTCGCAGCGTTCCTGCAATCGGGTCAGGACGGACTCCTTCAGGATGTTCCGGTTGCGGGCGGCCAGAGACGTACCCCGAGTAAAGAAGCACAACGGCAAGAATGATGGCTATCCCTTCCACCGGGGTCTTGGTTGCAAGATACGCCCCCGCCACTGCGCCAATGGTGGTCGCAATTTCAAGAAACATCCCGATTCGGATGTTGGTGTATCCCTCTTTTACGTACGCTGCAGCGGCTCCGGAGGAGGTGGCGATTACTGAAACAAGAGCGGCACCGGCGGCATAATGGATGTGGACGTGGAACCAGAGGGTCAGGACCGGAACCAGAATTGCGGCGCCGCCAAGCCCCGTCAAAGCACCCAAAAGACCGGCCAAAAAAGATGCGGCCCAGACCACCAGGCTGAATTCAATTGTGTTCATTTGGACTGATTAGAATAAATGTTTGTCACACCTTGCGGGCTTCCAGTGAGCACTTTTTAGGAAGCTTGTCACCTGGGACCAACAGGTTTTTACCACCCGAGCGAAAGTGGTAAGATGCTGGTTAGTACGTCGCAAAGCGATGTCTGCAGAAGAGCACAAAGATCATCGGAAAAACCAGATTTCCGTAAAGGGTTGGAAGCTGGTTCTATACGCCTTTATGGCGTCGTCGTTCGTATTGTTCGTTTCCTTGATCATCCAATGGCTCGTTTATGACGACTGGCTGCGTCGAACCGGCCCGTTGCATCTGGTGGGAACCTCAATCGCCGTTCTGGTGACCTTCGTTTTTGCCGTGCGCTGGCAGCATTCAGTGAACCAGCGGGAGCAGGAACTTGTAAGGCGTTTCGAGATGATCTTGCAGATGAATGACCGTATCCGGAATGCTCTGCAGGCCATTGAATGCGTTACCTACCTTTCGGACCCGCAGGCTACAGATTCCGTCCGGCAATCCGTAGACAACATTGATACTGTCTTACGCGAGGTCCTGGAAGATACAAATCCCTCCACTCAGATGCGTGCCGTTTCCAAGGGCGTTACCGCAGGCGGCGCTCGCAAATCCGCCTGATTCCTCGTTAGCTTTTTCTTGAGTAAACCTCAGTCCCGATATTATTGAGAGGCTGCGTAGAAACCCTGCTTGGCTGAGACGTGAAGCGGAGGCAGTCCCTTGGGTGGGTGCAGCTTTACTTTGATCTTGTGCCACTTGCCATCATGCGGCTTTACCGTGGGTTCATACGCCAAAATATATTCATTGCGCAGAGCGATGCCAATTTTGTTGGCGATATCGGGCAGGTCCTTTGGATCTGACACGGTAAAACTCTCACCCCCAGTTACGGATGTGACGTCAGACAGAAGCTGTGGGCCGTATCTCTCCTCGGGGGTGGGGGCGAACATATCGAATATGCCGATGGAGAAAATCTGAACATCGGCTTCTTCCACAACTGATTTAACTTCGCCTTCCGTGTAGCGGCTGTGGTTGTCTCCGCCATCAGAGATGATCAGCAGCGCCTTGCGTTTGTAATGCGCATTTTTCATGGTTGAGAGACCAAGATAGATCGCGTCAAGAAGTGCGGTGGTCCCATGCGGTTGGGCAAACATCAGGCTGCCTTCCAGTTTTTCAACCTTCTGGCTGAAATCGGAAACGAGGCGGGGCCGGTCAGAAAAGGCAATCAGGAAGAACTCGTCCTGAGGATTGGCCGTCTCAAGGAACGTCCGAATCGCCTCGCGGGATTTCATGATCTTGTCCGTCATGCTTCCGCTCACGTCAAATATTACGCCCACAGAAATGGGAGCATCCTGGCTCCAAATTGCCTGCAGGTGTTCTTTTGTTTTGTCCTGATAGACCTCAAAATTCTGCCTGTCCAGCCCTGTCACCAGGCGGTCCATAGAATCCGTCACGGTTGTGGGCACTAATACCAGATTGGTCTCTGTCCTGAACGGCTTGGGGTGGTCATCCGTTGCCGCAGGCGGCGCTGCGGACCGCGGAGGAGCAGTCTCACGCGGAACAATGTGGACGTTGGTATCGTCCTGGCTCCAGCATCTTCCCGGATGCACCAACATGCCACCCACAAAAACCACCAGAGTGATCAGCGGAAATAACTGAAGGGACTGCTTGGACGAGAAATGCATGTTCGCCAACCTTAAAAGAGGCTCGCTTTCTCGTACTCAGGGCAGATGCTGTGTGCGGGAGCGGAGCACCAGATTCAGGCACGCTTCTGCTTTGATGCTCGCCATGCATCGTGGTTTGGCTGGGCAGCCTGTGTGCCTTTCCGTGGAGCGAGCATACACCGGTGTTTTTTAAGTTGATGGCTTTTTCACGACGACTCTCTTTCACTTATCAACCAGTCCGTTGGGGAACGCATCTAGTGTCTGGAGCTGTTTAATTGGTGGGGACATTTTTATGCGTATTCATGAAGGCAATTTTGCTTACGATCTTGAACAGCCTGTTGACCCGATGACGCAACTTCGATCCAAATGGAAGTTCACCCTCTATAAGGTCAGGCCGGTGGAACAAAAACTGGTTTCGGGCGAGGCCGATACGCGCGAGGCAGCGGAAAAGAAGGCAAAATCCGAGCTCGCCAAAGCTGCTCGGTCCTCCGGCTCAAAGGCAGCCTGATTTATTTTAGATCCCGAGACGACTCACGTGTACTAAAGAACCGCGAGTTTGCTGCTCCTGCACGCGGCATTGCGGCTGTGCTCTCTTTTCGCAACCCGCTCTAAATTTTAAGAACGGTGTCGTCAGACATTCCATCATTCGCGAATTGCAGTCCCGCATTAACACTCTTAGTTCTTTGGTTCCGGCGCTCGCCATTTCAGTCTGCACGAATGCCATTCACAAGCAGCAGCTCACTTTCTTTTGCATTGAGCAGCTCACGTAAGGCAAACCCGAACGCCTGCACCCTAATCTAAAGGTTTGTCGCCACTTCCCAATACTCAAGCCCTGAAACAAAGAGGCTGAAAGTACCAGGAGGATGTAATGAGAAAGGCATATCTGATCACAGCGATCCTGCTGCTGTCAGCGGTTTGGGTTGTTGCTCAGACCGGTTCATCAACATCACCGAGTTCACAGACGCCCAGCAGCAGCACATCACCATCAACATCGGGCGCTCAGTCAACGACTCCCAGCACATCGCCATCGAGCACCTCGCCCTCGAGCCAGACACCTGACACGAGTTCATCGACCACGACCACCACACAGACCTCTCAGACCTCGTCCTCTTCTGACAACTCAGGTCAGACGATTGAAGGATGTCTCAGCGGCTCTGCCGGCAACTTCACTTTGACCGACCAGTCTGGTAAGACCTATCAACTGGCGGGCGACACCTCCAAACTCAGCGATCATGTGGGACATCAGGTCCGCATCACTGGTTCTGAAGGCAGCGGCGCCGGCGCGAGCGCAAGTACCTCCACTAACCCCAGTGGCAGCACCAGCCCGAGTGGCAGCTCCGCCTCGAGCGGCTCTTCGTCTTCTGGCAGCATGGGCTCTTCCGCTTCACAGAGCACCTTTAATGTGACGAAAGTGAAGATGATTTCCAGCAGCTGCCCGGCCGCAAGCAAATAACTTTATCTGCGGTCTCGCGAAAACAAATACCCCTGAAGCGTACTTGCTTCAGGGGCTTTGTTTTAGTGTCAATTATGGATTCACGTGCAGCCGGCCGTCTCGCAACACCGTGCACTTGCGGTCACGCCACACAATCTTGTCCCCCAGAAAGCCTCCAAGCCACACCAGAAATCCAAGCAAGTCCTGGAGAGGCAACAACCACCACTGCCGGCGCAACACTGGATCGTGAACCACGAATTCACCCGTTGCGATTGCCGCTGCCCCGCGAAGTGCAACGGTGACGATTAAAAGCGGCCATGCTGCCGACGATACGGCAACAAGGAACAGTGCAAGAGGCAAGGGATACGTAAACAGTTGTCCCCAGTAACCTGCCGGACGTGAACGGCGGGTGCTTCTGGCCCAGCGCAGACGATGAGCCAAATTCCGCAGCATGGTCTGGCCTCCGATCCGGTGTTGGATTACCGCAGACGAAAGGAGGACCTCATGCCCCATTTCAGCCGTACGCTGTCCAATCACAAAGTCCTCTGCCAGAAATTCCTGCAGATAACCAAAACCTCCCATGGCCTCGAGGACCTCTCGTCTTACGGCGATCGTGCAGCCCAGCGCAAAACGCATTCCTTCCAGCATGCGCGCAACCATTACACCACCCAGGAGTTCGGTGTTCATTCCGAGTGCTTCGGTCTTTGACCAAACGCTCTCGCCGGGCACAGCACGATATGGACAGGTGATCAGGCCCACGCGGCAGTTCTCAAATTCCCTTGCCAGCCGTGAAAGTAGATCTGGTTCCACGCGGACGTCACTGTCACACATTACCAGCAGCCCATGTTGCGCTTCCCGAACGAGCCGGTTCAGGCTGTATGCTTTTGCATTGGGGATGGGAGATTCGCCAGTGACTATCAGCCGGGCTTTCACCGGACCGCCAGAGTATTCCTGAATTATCTTTTCGGCGACCTCAACGGCGGGATCCTCCAGCCGATGCACACCGAACAGGATTTCGTAATTTGCGTACTCCTGCACAAAGAAGCTGCGCAGATTTTCTTCCAGTCCTTCGTCATGACCGCAGAGAGGCTTGAGGATACTGATTCCTGGTGTGGAGAGTGCCGCCGGAGGGACAACGGAAAGATAACGACTGGTTGCTACCATCACCAGGATGCAGTATACGAGCGAACCCGCCAGCAGAAATCCGAGAATTGTGGTGACAAGGGTTACCATCATCTGGCTGAAGTCTCCTTTTCGGAGCCTCTGCCTGCGTCCGTCGAGTGGTTGGTGAAAAGAAATTTTCCGCCACTACTTGCGACTTCATAGAACCCGTCATTTGCATTCTTTCTCAAAGCATCCAACTGCGTGCCGTCAGTGGCCAAATAGTAGCGCACTGGCGATGACCACAACCTGTGAAACTCTGCGTCATCAATGAATACGTGCGGCGCACCCGGAGCATAGGAGCCATACTCGAGATTGTTGAAGCGGCCATTTAAGAGCAACGCGTTCTGCCCTGAATAGTACAAAAGCGCGGAGAAAGGATAGTAGGCCCCGTCAATAATGATATTTCCTTTCGGTTCCTGAAGGAGCTTTTCCGCCAGCAGCCGCGAGGACAGATACGGATCAAACGTCACCAGAGCCAGACGGGCGGCATGGAAAAAAATGAGCATGGCGGCTGCTATGCTAAGAATTCTGAAATTTCGGCGTAATACAAAAGCGCCAATTGCTCCCACCGCAAATGCTACTGCTGCAAGTACCAGCGGCATCCGCAAATAAGCGAACGACCTGAGTGTGAGGTCACCCATGTGTCCCAGTGAAAGCGTGTAAGCGCTGGGATGCTGCTCGAGAGCCGACGAGATATCGCCATTGGTCGGAACGCTACGCACCATGTAAAGGATCCCCAGAATCGCCGCCAATCCCAAGGCGTAAATGGCGCCAAGAATTCTGCTGCCACGAACAAACCATCGCTCTCCCGCAGAACTATCCAGAGCCGATCCAAGCAGCAGGGCCAGTGCCGGATAAATTGGCATCGAATAGTATTCCTGCGTCGTGGAAAAGCTGAAGAACAGCATTAGAAAACCGCTCCAGCAAAGAGCCATCAGGCGTGTGCGTCCCGCACGATCAGAAGGCCTGTAATTCATTGTGATGGCAGCAGGAAAATAAAGGCTCCAGGGAAACAGCCAAACCAGGTTCAGCAACCAGAAAGCCGCCCGGGGCACGGTGTTGTAATCGTGAGGATAGCGCAGGCCCAGAAACCGGAGCACATGCTCGTTCATGAAATAGAACCAGAAAAATCCATGGTACTCACCCGGACCGCTGTGCATGCTGAATGCAAAATGCGGAGGCATTCGGAGAGCTGCCAGAATGTGCCAGGGCGCGGCAATCACGAGAAAGATGAGCAAACCCGTGCCGATATGCAAGCGATGCCAGGTCTTACGCAAAAAGAGTTGCCGCGTAACAGCAAGATAGATCAGCGCCCCGCCCAAAACCAGCACCAGCGGTAGCAGCCCCTTCAACATAACTCCGATGGCGAGGCTTACCGCCAGCAGTGCGGCCCATATGGCAGGTCTAGCCTCTTCACCATCTTCATTTAACGCCCGCTGCAGAGACCAGAAGGCCACGCATGCGCACAGAGTGAGCAGGACATCCGGGATCAGAATACGGGTAAAAAGAAACAACCCCACACAGGTCGCGAGCACAAGGCCGGCAAGAAATCCGGAACGTTCGCCGAATGCCCAACGTCCATACCGGGCCGTGACCCAGCACAGAAGGATTGCGCCGAGGGCGAACGGAATCCTGGCGGCCCAGTCATGTACGCCGAAAACGGCGTACGATACCGCGATGAGCCAGTATGGCAGCGGCGCTTTTTCGATATATGGAACGCCGTCAAGGTGTGGAATAACCCAATCATGCGACTGAAGGATATTGTTTCCAAGTTGCCCATGCGCTGCATCGACGTCATCCATCAATCCTGGAGGTGAAACGATACAGCCCAGAAAAATCACCGCGGCAATCAGCAGAATGTAGAGCTGCCAGTGTGAGGGAACCGGGAAATAATTCTCTCCGGTGCTCCGCTGCGCTCTTTCCTGCAGTATCTCTCCTAAAGCTGGAATTTTGTTGCTCCTTTTGGTCGAGTGGCAGGAGATGGAATTGCTGCTGGTACTTGACGGGCCAGACCAGTCAGCACTGCTTTTTGGTTGATCCGCTCTCGATTATAAATATACGGATTGTAAATTAATGTAAAAGCGCATCCAGATGGTTCATGTCCTTCAGCCATCTCAGCTCCTGCTCGCGCTCGACTGCTGCAGGGAAGAACAGGCGAGAGAACTTGAGGCGCAATTCCTGTTATCCTGTCCGGTTTCAGGATTGAGAGGAAGTGTTTCCATGCTCAGCATGCAAGGCAAGAACGCCGTCGTTTTCGGAGTTGCAAATAAGCGCAGTATTGCCTGGGCCATTGCTCAAAGTTTGAGCTCGGCGGGCGCGAAACTGGCAATTACGTACCAAAATGAGCGTTTGAAGGCTGAAGCCCACGACTTGATCGCGGGATTGCCGGGGGCCGAAGGCTTTCAGTGCGATCTCTCAAACGACTCAGAGATCGATCAGCTTTTCGCACAATTGAAAGAACGGTATGGTCGCATTGACGCGCTGGCCCACTGTGTGGCGTATGCTCCAATGGAAGAGCTGAAAGGTGATTTCCTGAACACGAGCCGTGAAGGATTCCGCATTGCTCACGACATTAGCGTCTACACGCTCATTGCGGTCACTCGCGCGGCCACCCCGCTGATGAGCGAGGGCGGCAGCATCGTTACCCTCAGCTACTTTGGTGCAGAAAAAGTCGTTCCTGGGTACAACATCATGGGAGTGGCCAAGGCATCGCTTGAAGCCAGCGTCCGTTATCTTGCAAACAGTGTTGGGCCGAAAAGGATTCGCGTAAACGCCATCTCCGCCGGTCCCATCAAAACGTTGGCTGCCCGCGGCGTCGGCGACTTCACCCAGATGCTGAAGAACCACGCAGAGCATGCACCGCTCAAACGCAACGTGGATGTGAAGGAAGTGGGAGAAACTGCCCTGTTCCTCTGCTCCGATATGGGATCCGGCATTACCGGTGAGACCATCTACGTGGACTGCGGCTACAACATCATGGGCTTCTGATGCCGAAAGTCAAAATTCTGGTGATCTATGCCGTGATTGACTTGCTCATCGGCATCGGCGTGGTGTGGTGTGTACTGCAGAGAATTCCCGTTACCAAGTTCCTGGTTCCCGCAACGGTGCTGTTTGTGCTGAATGGGATTTGGCTGGTTGTGATGGTGATACGAACGACGCCACCGCGAAGATCCTAAACAACCGTGAAGCACGAGCGAAGTTGATCGCCTTTCTATTTCCCTGCTCCAGTTCCCTTCTCCCTGGCAACTACAATTGGCGGAGCCGTTCCAGCCAATTTCGCAACATCATTCACCAGTGCGGTCATAGCGTTATCAAAGTTCTTGTCGCTGTTTTTTTGTAAGAGCGCCAGGTTAATGTGCTGAATCACCGTCCAGATGGTCACATGAGTCTTCACGTCGATGATTGCAAGTTTGAAATGTGGATCGTAGGAGGGCTTAGTGGGAGTCGGCAGCGAGTAACTGTCCGTACTGAAAGGAACAAGCGGGCACGCAAAGGAAATCTCAAATACCAGTTCGGCATCTGCAGGACTGGAAACAAGGTCATAATGCCCCCAGGTTTTCAGCGCGGCGAAGAATTGATCGTAGGTGCGGGTATCTGTGCCGCTGTATCCTGCTCGATTGCTGGGACCACCCCCATAGGCTATGAAAATCCTTTTGGCAGTCAACAACTCCGAAGGAACAGGCGCGGGGCTGGATTTCTGGGCATTCAACAGGGGAGCAAATACCAGGATCGCTACGACAACGATATAGCAGCTTTGAGTGATTTTCACAGTCTCACCTCAGGAACAAAGCTTGAAGCAAAACACTCAGTCTGCGAGTTAAATTCGCACAAGTATCGGTAAGTTTTGTAGTGAGCTGGGCTTGGCAGATCGAATAGAAAGCCCTGAGGCCGAACTCTACAGAACTCTTAATGAACTACGAAGATACTCGGATAGTCCGTTCATCGCCTCTCTGGTGTTCAATTGCGATCTCGAAATCGCGCTCGTTCTCGAATCGCTCAAACTTCTCTCCCCATTCGATCAGCAGGAGCGTATTCGGGTCTATCAAGTCGTCCAGCGCTAAAGTATCGAGTTCGCGCTGCGTATCAATGCGATAAAGATCAATGTGGTAGAGCGTGACTTCCGGACCACGATATTCGTGAATCAGGGTGAATGTCGGGCTGGTAACCGCCTCGGCTTCGGCGGCGTTGAATCCCTCGGCGATGCCTTTGACCAGGGTGGTCTTTCCTGCTCCGAGATCGCCGCGTAGCAGGACGATGCCACCGGGCTTAAGTTCGGCAGCAAGTTGACGGCCGAGATCGGTCGTTTCCTCGGAAGAGTAGGTGTGGAAGGTTTTCATCGCTGGAGATAGAAAAACTTGTCTTGCTCCATCTGCGCTTTGGCAATTGCAAGCGCCTCGCCTATGTTGTTGATCACGTCTGTTGCAATCATTGAGTGCTCCCCGCACAGATCACCCGCAACATCCCCGGCCAAGCCGTGAAGGCAGACCGCAGCCGCGGTACAGAAACTCAGCATCTCAAAAGCGCCCCACATGCCCAGCTCTTCTAATTCCTTCGCGACCTCGAAATCGCCTTGCGATCGCCGCTGCAACAGTTGCTGCATTCGCTGCCCCTGCTTGGGCAATGCCTTTCTGCCCAAACCACCCTGCATTTGGTTCAGAGAGGCCGCGATAACACCTGAGAGCACATCGCCCGATCCTCCCTTCGCCATGCCTGGATTGCCGGTAATATTGACCCAGACCTGGCCCGAAGGCGCAGCTATAAGTGTGCGGTGGCCTTTGAGGACGACGATCGCACTGTGCTTTCTGGCGGTTTCACGCGCTACCTTGATCCGATTGGCTTCTATTTCATGAATCGGCTTGTCGATGAGCCGTGAAAGTTCGCCGGGGTGGGGCGTGATGATTAACAAACCTTCTCTTCGAAGTTCGTCCGCATGGCCAGCAAAGGCATTCAACCCATCCGCGTCAAGAATCAGCTGCGGTTGAAGGTAGGGAACCAGCTTGCGAACGAGTTCATCGGTTTCAGGGTGTCGCGATAGTCCCGGCCCCAGCACGATGGTGTCCTTCTTTTCCGCTAGTTGCTGCAGGCGTTCAATCGCTGATCGGGCCAGCGTTCCAATCTCTGTTTCAGGCAGCGGCTCCGTCATCAGTTCAGGAGCGAAAGCCGCTACACTAGGCTGTACCGAACGCGGACATGCTACGGTGACCAACCCCGCTCCTGAGCGCAGCGCCGACAATCCGGCCATGGCTGCCGCTCCGGATTTTCCAACCGAGCCGCCAATCACCAATATGTGTCCAAAATCACCTTTATGGGCATCATCCGCTCGTTTCGAAAACACGAAGTTGAGGTAGACCGGCGGAAACACCTCAATGTCAAGTGTGCTCTCATCGAGTATCAGCTCAGCTGGTGAGCCTATGGCGCTCACAGCGAGAGGACCCTGCGTGATATTCCCAAATACATGAACTGCTTTAGGCGAAGTAAATGTGATTACGCCATCCGCTTTGGCCATCAATCCCTGATCCCTGGCAGCAAGAAAACTGTCCGTGTATGCGCCAGAAGGAATATCGACCGCCAGTACCTGGCCTTTTTGTTGATTAATAATCTCGACCGCTCTTCGTCCCAAGCCCGCAATTGGTGGCTTGAACCCCGTGCCCAGAATCGCATCCACAATCAACTCGGCCTTAAGCGCCTGATTAACCTCTGCATTTTCAAATTGCTGCTCTTCGCTCACCCACAATGGTGTGACCGGCAGTTGGTTGAACATCTCCGCTGCATCGCCGCGCAGTTCTTCCCCGGACCTGGCCAAGGCAATGATGGAGACCTGCTTCCCCGCTTCATGCAGTTTGCGAGCGGCCACAAAGCCGTCGCCGCCGTTGTTTCCTTTGCCGCAAAGCAGGCAAACCGTGTTGAAATCGAAATGCTTCTGCGCGAACTCGGCTACGGCAGTGCCGGCGTTCTCCATCAGGGTGAGAGAAGAGACGCCGTATTTTTCCGTGGTGAGACGGTCAATCTCGCGCATCTCCGCCGCAGTGACGATCTTCATGGGACGCGAGCAGCCGACTGGGCAGCAAGCGCTTCCAGCTTGGCAAGTTGCGAAGGTTCCCCCATCGCGATGAGGTAATCCCCGGCGCCGATCGTGTCCTGAGCGGTGGGATTGAAGCGGGTTTCGCCGTCAGCGCGACGAATCGCCAGGATCATGATTCCGAACTGATGGTGAATTCCTGAACTGCCTACCGTGGCGTGAGACAGCCGCGACCCCGAAGCTACCCGGATCTCCTCGATAATCATCTCGAGGGTTCCGGAGCGTGCGGTTGCAATATCAAGGAAGTCAAGCACCTTGGGCCGCAGGAAACTCTGGGCAATGCGATGCCCGGCCGCGGCGTAGGGTGAGATCACCACATCCGCACCGGCGGTCTTTAGATGTTTTTGCGCAGGCTCCTCACTGGCGCGAGCGATGATCTTGAGGTTGGGGTTCAGGCTGCGCGCGGTCAGCACTATATAAATGTTGGTAGCGTCCGTGGTGGTGGCGGCAACCAGACCCAGCGCATTGCTGATGCCCGCATCCCGCAAAACTTTCTCATTCGCGGCGTCACCCACCAGAACCAGCCATTTTGGATCGAACTGGGCAACGGATTTCTCCTCACTCTCAATAATCACGAAAGGACAGGGCTTCCGGGCAAGTTCCAGCGCAACGCTGGCGCCCACGCGTCCGGCGCCGCAGATGATGTAGTGATTTTTCAATCCGGCAAGTTCGCGTTCCATACGGCGCTTCCCAAAAACCTTGAGTAACTCGAATTCTAGCAAAGCCTGGGTCAGGGCCCCGATCATGACAAAAAGCAGCGATACGCCTGTGATGATCAGGAAAGAATTGAAAACCCTTCCAGCATGGGAGAGCGGATGAACCTCCTGGTAGCCAATGGTGGTGAAAGTGGTGATCACCATGTAAAAACAATCAAACCAGCTCCAGTGCTCAATGTAATGGAAGCCTGCGGTACCCGCTGACGCGAGAAGCAGCAGGGCGATAATGATGACCTTGAGCAGGCGAAAGCGTTGCAGGTTCAGGCGGAACTCCTGATTGCCTCAATTCTAGACCAAACGGCAAATCTCACCATGGAGACATGGAGGCACGGAGAAACCTGGCCGCCGCGCATGAAGGCTGATTGTCGCAGATTGACAATAGAGCGATCACAACAAATGCAGCAAATGCGCAGGGGTGGTCCAAGCGTCCGTATTGAAACAGAGCAGAACTCCAAAAGATAAGCAAGGGCGGAGACGAGAAAGCTCCATCACAAGTGGGCAGTTCTCCGTGTCTCCGTGCCGCCGTGGTGGTTGTTATGCAGGCATCCCCTAATCTGCCTGAGCCTGCACGCGGCTGTGATGGCGACCGTAACCGAAATATATGAACATGCCGATCACCAGCCACACTGCCAGACGAATCCAGGTCAGCCCGGTCAGGCTGACCATCATGGCCAGAGAGATGATGATGCCCATAATGGGAACAAATGGCACCCATGGAGTCTTGAAGGGACGTTCCACATTGGGATTGCGACGGCGGAGGACCCAAACGCCTGCACAAACAATTACAAAAGCCAGCAGAGTGCCGATACTGACCATCTCATCGAGAACGTTGATCGGCAACGAGGCTGCCAGCACCGCGACAAAGGTACCAACCGTGATCGAAGAAATCCACGGTGTACGAAATTTGCGGTGCACGTCACTGAATACCCGGGGCAGAAGTCCATCGTTTGACATGGAGAAGAACACACGCGACTGGCCGAGCAACATAACGACAATCGTGCTGCTCAGGCCCATGAGTGCGCCGATTTTTACCAGAAGGCTGCCCCAACGCTTGCCGGCCACGTCAATGCCCACAGCCAGCGGATCGCGAACATCAAGGTTGTGGTAAGGAACCAGACCGGTCAACACTCCAGCGACGACGATATAAAGAATCGTGCAGATAATGAGCGATCCCAGGATCCCTATTGGCATGTCTTTGGCTGGGTTTTTGGCCTCCTGGGCGGCGGTGGAGACAGCGTCGAATCCAATATAGGCGAAGAAGATAATTCCCGCCGCGCGCAAGATTCCGGACCAGCCAAACTGACCGAAGGCGCCAGTGTTTGCCGGAATGAATGGATGCCAATTCTCAGTCGTGAGACTTGGATGATGGAAGAGAAAGCTTGCTCCTACGGCAACGAAAACAATCAACACACAAACCTTGATGACGACGATGGCGGAGTTGAAATTCGCCGATTCCTTAATGCCTATTACCAGAATGACGGTGGCAATGGTAATGGCGAGAAAACCAAAAAGATTGAAAGTTCCAAACGTGTGCGGCAGTGAAGCTGCGTTAATTCCCGCCGTTTTCAATTTCGGGGCAATCAGCTTCACCGGTTCCCAGTGGTTGTTATAAAAAATGAACTCGTCCCAACGAGTGCCGGCCAGGGATGCCGGAAGTTTGAGACCGAAATCGCCTAACAGGCTGATGAGGTATCCGCTCCATCCTGAAGCAACGGTGGCGGCGCCGAATGCGTATTCCAGCACCAGGTCCCAGCCAATAATCCAGGCAAAGATTTCGCCCAAAGTAGCGTAGCCGTAGGTGTAGGCCGAACCTGCCACAGGGATCATGGAGGCAAATTCCGCATAACACAGCCCGGCAAATACGCAGCCCACAGCCGCAAAAATGAATGAGAGAACAATAGCGGGCCCTGCGTGTTCGGCTGTGGCTGTTCCGGTGATGACGAAAATTCCCGTGCCAATGATTGCGCCGATGCCAAGCGTGATCAGGTTAGTGGCTCCCAGAGCCCGGCGGAGGCTGTGCTCTCCGGTCTCGTGAGCCTCATTAAGAATTGTGTTCAGCGACTTGGTCGCCAGCAGGTTGGCCATTCAAAGTGCTCCTCAGATTGTTTGTTGTCTGCTTTTCGAGGCTGCGGATGCAAGTGTTCCAAAGGTCTGGTCATTCTAAAACAAAAGCCCTCCGTCAAATCGGAGGGCTGTAGACCAAAATAGTATATCAGTCGCCACTCTTCGCGCCTGCGGTCACAGGCGAAGCACCCTGCTGCACTTTGCTGTGATGTCGGCCGTAGGTGAAATAAATTACCATCCCGATAATCAACCACCCGATAAGCCTGTACCACGTCCGCGCCGGCAAGCTCGCCATGAGATATAAGGCAATCAACATGCCCATAATCGGAACGAAAGGTACCCAAGGGGTCTTGAAAGGCCGGGGCAGTTCAGGACGACGCTGGCGAAGAACCCATACACCAGCACAAACAATCACGAACGCAAGAAGTGTGCCAATGCTCACAAGTGTACTCAGGTCACTGATGGGAATCACAGCACCGAAAATTGCAACGAAAAACCCCATCACAATATTTGAGATCCAGGGAGTACGAAAACGCGGATGAATATCGCTCGCCCATTTCCAAAGCAGCCCGTCTTTCGACATTGAATAAAAGACCCTGGACTGTCCCAGCAACATCACCAGCATAACGGTCGCAAGCCCAAAAATCGCTCCGATTTTCACGAGAAAACTGCCCCATGTAATCCCAGTAACATCAATTCCCACTGCAACAGGATCAGGGACGCTCAGCTTCGTGTAAGAGACCAGACCCGTAAGTAGTCCGGAGACCAGAATATACAACACCGTGCAGATCACCAGCGATCCAAGAATGCCGATTGGCATGTCTTTCTGGGGGTTCTTTGCTTCCTGCGCCGCTGTGGATACAGCGTCGAAGCCAATGTAGGCAAAGAAAACAACGGCCGCACCAGTGGCTATCCCGGAAATTCCATAACGCCCGGATTGGCCCGCATTGGGTGGAATAAACGGATGCCAGTTCATTTTCGCCAGTTCAGGATGCTTGATCAGGTAGACCGATGCGATCGCGATGAATAACAGCACAATGCTAACTTTCACGATCACAATAGCAGTGTTCAAATTGGCCGATTCCTTGATCCCGATCACCAGTACAAATGTGACTACAGCGATGATCAAAAACGCGACAAGGTTAAACAGAGCCGAATGAACCTGAAGAGTGGAGATGTCCACGCCAGCGGGTAAAGTGGAGACGTCAGTCCAGCGCCCCTGATAAAGCGCAAACTTCTGTCCATAGGTACCGATGAATTCCGGTGGTATATGGATCCCTCTATCTTGCATAAAGCTGACGAAATACCCAGCCCATCCGGAGGCCACTGTCGCTGCTCCAAAAGCGTATTCAAGCACCAGGTCCCAGCCGATAATCCAGGCAAAGATCTCGCCCAAGGTTGCATAGCCATAGGTATAGGCAGAACCAGCAATCGGAATCAAAGAAGCAAATTCGGCATAGCAGAGTCCAGCAAAGGCACAGGCAATACCGGATAAGACAAACGACAGCACAATCGCAGGTCCTGCGTTATCAGCAGCCGCTTGACCCGTCAAAACGAAAATTCCTGCGCCTATGATCGCACCAATACCGAGCGACACGAGGTTCAGCGGGCCCAGCACGCGCTTAAGACTGTGCTCTCCGCTTTCTCCTGCTTCCGCTCGGATTGAATCCAGCGACTTCGTTGCCAATAAATTGGCCATGCAGAGTTTCTCCTTAAAAGTGTCAGGCCCGTGCGCTCAGGGTCCGGCGTGACCATATGAGGTACACCGGGATCCCCAGCAGCACAATGATGAGGCCGGGCCACGTGTATTCGGGTTTATAGAGCAATAGTACGACATCGATAAACAACGCCATCACTATATAAATTGCGGGCAGTATCGGATAGCCAAATGCTCGATATGGCCTCTCGGCGTTGGGCTCTGTGCGCCTTAAGACAAACAAACCGGCGATGGTAAGAATGTAAAAGACCAGCACAGCAAAAATCACGTAATTGAGCAGGTCATTGTAAGTGCCGGAAAGACAAAGAACGCAGGTCCAGATGCCTTGCACAATGAGCGCGTTCTTCGGCGTGTGATATTTCGGATGCACCTTGCCCGTGGCCTTAAAGAACAGCTTGTCCTTGGCCATGGCGTAGTAGACGCGGGCTCCGGAGAGAATCAACCCATTGCAGCAGCCGAAAGTGGAAATCAGGATGGCGATGGCCATCAGGCCAGCCCCATTGCCGTGGAACATCTGTTCCAGCGCCAGAGTACCAACGCGATCTGAAGGCGCGCTCTTGATCTGATCGAACGTCAGCGTTCCCAGATAAATGAAGTTGACAGAGATATAAAGCAGGATCACGATGCCGGTGCCCAGCGCCAGCGATAAAGGAAGATTGCGCTTCGGGTTCTGCACTTCGCCGGCGGTGAAAGTCACATTGTTCCAGGCATCCGCGGAAAACAGCGAGCCCACCTGAGCAACCGCGAGAATTGTCAGGACACCCACAAAAGGACCTGCCAAAGTGCCGCTGGCCGAATGCATAGCTCCCGAACGCCAGAAGTTTCCGAAGTTGTCTGCGATGGCCTGTGCATTTCGCCCCACAAAGATTCCCGCCACCACCAACCCCGCAAGAGCCGAGACTTTCGCAATAGTAAAAATGTTCTGCACCATCGCGCCGGTCTTAATGCCGAACACGTTGAGGAAAGTCAAGAAGACGACCACTACAATTCCGGCCAGGTTCTGGGTATTCAGGCCCACATCCATCCCGCCCAAAGCGATCTGCTGGGTTACGTGGAACTGCGGCACCTTGGCGATATGCCATATCCAGTTGCTCGCTGATACAGAAGGGAAAAAATGGCCGAGAAATTTGCCGAATGCCACGCCCACAGCGGCCACAGTTCCGGTCTGGATCACCAGGAACAACGTCCAGCCGTAAAGAAAACCCCACAACGGGCCCAGGGCTTCGCGCAAGTACACGTACTGTCCTCCGGCCTTGGGCATCATGGCTGCCAGTTCGCCATAAGAGAGGGCGCCGACAATGGTCATGAATCCTGTGATCACCCAGGCCATGATCAGCAGGCCGGGCGAGCCGACCTCGCGCCCAATTTCGGCAGAGACGATAAAAATGCCGGAGCCGATCATGGATCCCATGACCAGCGTGGTAGCGCTGGTCAGGCCCAGACCTTTGACCAGTTCACCTGCGCCCGCAACGCTGGACTGCGCTGCATTGGAGCGGACTTCTGCTGATGTGGACATATTTGTTGTGTATGTTTTACTCCAAAATGCGGAGAAAATCCTTAACTGCTTTGGCAGGAGACTCAAGAAGGTCAGAGATTACAGCCACCGAATCTGCGCCGGCTTCCCTAACCTGGCGGCAATTGCCACGGGTTATCCCGCCTATGGCGACCAGAGGTTTGGAGGTAAGCTCCCGCGCCTTTCTTACACCATTCAGACCGATAATGGGATCGGGATTCGCCTTAGTTGACGTGGTAAATACCGGCCCGACGGCCAGGTAGTCTATCGGCATGGCATCCGCTTCTCTCATCTGGCCTGGGTTATGAGTGGAGAAGCCGATGCAAAGCCCTTCCTTCGTCGAAGATGTGAAGATCCCTCGGGCCGCTGCAGGACTAAGGTCATCCTGCCCGAGGTGAACCCCATTGGCATCGCAGGCCAGGCACAGATCTGGATAGTCATTCATGATCAGCACGGCCCGATTCTGAGTAATGCGGCGAAGCTCGCGGGCAGCGCTAAGTACCTTCTGTGGAAGAGAGATTTTGTCCCGATATTGAATGATTGTCGCGCCGGCTGTGATCAGTTCGTCAGCAAAGGAAATGACGCATGAGATGGGATCCGGCTTGGCGGCGAAACAGGAAAAATCCACGATCGGATAAAGGCGAGGAATTGCCACAATTGCCATGATTGCCAAAGTTGCCATTATTGTTGCTGAATCGCAGTTTTGGCAATTTTGGCAATTCCAGCGGTTTTGGCAATTTCTACAAGGTTCCTGAGTTTCTCCTTACTTCCTTGTCCTTTTTGTTATAGAGGTTTGACGTGTTAGACCCCTAATGCCACTTCCTGCTTACGCTCTTCCTGCAACTTAGCCAGGAAGCGCTCCATGTATTTCGTGTCGAAATTTCCGGCTTGGAAATCAGCATCGGCAAGAATGCGACGGTGCAGAGGAATGGTGGTATGGATTCCCTCGACGATAAACATTTCCAGTGCCCGGCGCATGCGCATGATGGCCTCAGCGCGATCTTTCCCATGGCTGATCAGCTTGGCGATGAGCGAATCGTAATAGGGTGGAATCACGCCTTCCGCATAAGCCGCCGTGTCCACCCGAATGCCCAATCCACCGGGAGTATGGAAGGTCTTGATCTTGCCTGCCGATGGTGTGAACTTTTCCGGATGTTCGGCGTTGATGCGGCACTCAATAGCATGCCCCCGCTGGCCCTTACGGTCTAAACGAGGAATAATGTCCCCCAGGCGAGCGCCCGCGGCAAGCAGGACCTGCGATTTCACCAGATCAATCCCAGTCACCAACTCTGTAACGGGATGCTCCACCTGGATGCGCGTATTCATCTCGATGAAGTGCAGGTTGCGCTCTTCATCCATGAGGAACTCAACCGTTCCAGCGTTCACATAACCGATCTCGGAGAGGCACTCAGACAGCTTTTTGCCGATCTGCTGCCGCAACTCTTCGTTGACCTGGGTCGAGGGTGACTCCTCAAGCAGTTTCTGGTGGCGCCGCTGGATGCTGCATTCACGCTCGCCCAGGCTGATGACCTTTCCATGTGTGTCACCCAAAACCTGGAATTCGATGTGACGCGGCTGCTCGATGAATTTCTCCATGTAAAGATTGCCATTGCCAAAAGCAGCCGCCGCCTCCTGTTGCGCGGAGTTGAAAAGATTCTCCAACTCCTCTTCTTTGCGGATAACGCGCATGCCACGTCCGCCGCCACCCGCGGAAGCCTTGACTATTACGGGATAACCAATCTCCCGCGCCCACTCCCGCGCTTCCTCCGCGCTAGCAATCACTCCGTCTGATCCGGGAAGAATAGGCACGTTGGCCTGCTTCATGGCCTGGCGCGCCTTCTCCTTTTCGCCCATCAGGCGGATCACCTCTGGAGGCGGGCCGATGAACTTGATATGACTGGTCTCGCAGACTTCCGCAAAATTGGCATTTTCACTGAGCAGCCCATAGCCCGGATGAATGGCGTCCACCCCTGTGATTTCAGCCGCACTGATCACGGCGGGAATATTGAGATAGCTTTCCGCTGATCGCGGAGGGCCGATGCAAACAGCTTCGTCGGCAAAACGCACGTGAAGAGAGTTACGGTCTGCATCCGAGTAAACGGCTACTGTCTTGATGCCCAGTTCCTTGCAGGCACAGATCACCCGCAAAGCGATCTCACCACGATTGGCAATCAGTATTTTTTTAAACATTATTCCTGTCGCTTCGCTCCAAACCCACGGAGTACTGCGCGCTGCCTGACGGATTATTCAGCGCTTGACACGAAGGGATCCCGCGCAAGTGGGCCTTGCCCTACTTCTTACTTCCTCGGCCTTATTGAGAACAGAGGCTGACCGTACTCCACAGGTTTGCCATTGGCCGCAAGGATTTTGACAATTTCGCCCGCCATGTCGGATTCGATTTCATTCATCAGCTTCATGGCTTCAATGATGCACAGAACCTGGCCGGCCTGAACGTTATCACCCGGTTTGATGAATGGCGGAGCGCCCGGCGCCGGCGACTCATAGAACGTGCCTACAATCGGTGATTTCACCAGGTGCAATTCCTCGTCTGCTTTCGCCGGTGGAGCGGGAGTTTCGGCGGCAGGAGCGGGTGGGGTGGAGACTGGAGCAACAGGAGCAGCCGCTGCCATGGGCGGCATCGCCGGGACAGCCGCCATCGGCGTAACGATGGGAACCGGCTGAGCATCGACGCCACGTTTGATTCTGACTTTGACGTCTCCGCGCTCCAGTTCGAACTCGGAGATATCTTTCTCGATTAAAAATTCGATCAGCTCTTTCAGCTCTTTTTGGTTCATGAAAGTATGTCAGTCTCCGAGGAGGCTTACAGCGTGATCAGGTCCTTGGTGGTGGGGGTCAAGACTTCATGACCCAATTCGGTGACCAGAACCATATCTTCAATCCGTACCCCGCCTTCCTTCGGTATGTAGATGCCGGGCTCAATTGTAATTACCATCCCCGGAGCAAGCTGGTGGTTCTGGCCTTTCGCCAGCCGAGGGAGTTCATGGACTTCAATTCCCACTCCATGGCCAGTAGAATGGGTGAAATAAGCATCATACCCGGATTTTTTCAGGATTTCCCGGCCTGCATGGTCCACTTCACCGGTTTCAACACCCGGCCGCACAGCCGCAATTGAGGCCCTCTGGGCAGCTCTTACCGCCTCATACATGCGACGGTGCGAATCAGAAACGGCCCCCACGTGGACAGTGCGAGTCATATCTGAACAGTAACCCGCGAGTATAACACCGTAATCCAGGATTATAAATCCGTTACGGGGTATGGGTTGGGATGAGGCACGGCCATGAGGCAGCGCGGAACGCCCCCCAGCAGCAACAATGGTGTCAAATGACATCCCTTCCGCCCCAGCCTTGCGCGCTTGCAGTTCCAATTCTCCAGCCACCGCGGTTTCAGCCGTTCCGGGGCGAATGGAGGAGAGCGCTGCCGGAAACAGGTCGGCAGCAAGCTTGACCGCAGCACGGATGTGGGCAATTTCATCAGCGTCCTTCACGATCCGCAGCTGTTCGATGCTGCCGGGAATCGGCCTGAACTTGATTCCAGCGCCGGCGCGTCCGTGACTACGCAGCATGTGCCTGATCTGCTGGTAGCCGATGTAGGGCAAATGATCTGATTCAAACCCCAGCTTCCTGATCCCGTTCTTCACCACGGCGTCACAGGCTTCTGCTATCGCCGGTCCCTTTGCAATCACCACGCGAGCGCCATGGACTTCTTCCCGCGCCTGCTGGGTATAGCGCCCATCTGTGAAGAAGGAAAGCCTTGGCGTGCGACCGCGCTCTCCGGTCTGGAACAACAGCACTCCGGCGCTGCCGCTGAACCCGCACAGGTAATAAATGTTGGGCAGATGCGTTATCAGAAGCGCTTCGAGTCTGTTGCTCCTCAATTGCTCTGAGAGGCGCTTCTGGCGAAGGGAATAGTTCATCACGAGATATGGTAGCAGGAGAGAGCACGGTTTTAGGAGCTTGGGTTTCTATCGTCCCGCCTTGGCTGCCGCCTGCGGGCAGCGCGCTTCCAGTCTGGCGGCACATTCCTGCACACGCTTCTTGCCGGCTGGACGCATGAGAACTTTCTGAAGATTGCGTTCGCAGCTAGCTTGTTGTTTTCCACCTTAGAATGGCACTACATGTTTGTTTGTAGACTACGCGGCCATCTATCGTGACCTACTATCCACACGATTCTTTCCGGCCGGACCCATTAAAACCTTCTCACGATTACGTCCGAAGCTAGCTTGTCTTTTCCCAAGTTGGAACGGCACTACATATTTATTTGTAAAGTAAGCGGCCACTTATCGCGACCTATCATATACTCCGAGCTGCTGATCCAGAAACTACAACTAGTGTTGTTAAAGATTTTTGCTGCTGGATCTACATGCAAGTCACGGTGGCATGATTTTAGACAACTAACACTCGCGAAAGGAAATAACTATGTTCTGGCGGAATATTGCAGTCTGTATGCTTACACTACTTAGCTGGTCTACTTATAGCCATGCTCAAGCCCAGCAGAATGTGTGTGCAGGATCAACAATTCCCACAGGGTGGACCGTCATCCACTTTTCTACGAATTTCACGACCTGCTCACGGAGCACCAATGACATCTGGACTCTTGAACAAATTTCCACTCTCAGCGCTGGAGCGACCGTCAATGCCTGCTCCGGCTTCACCTTGCCCAGCGGCTGGGTTCTCGAAAATCTCTCCACCAACTTCACCGATTGTGGCAGTGTCACAAACGACATTTCCCAGTTGTTGAACCTGAACGGGCTCGCGATTGGCACACAGAAGAGCGTTTGCGCCGGAGACCCGTTGCCGCCGGGCTGGCAAGTTCAAAGCACCAGCACGGATTTTACGCGCTGCACTGGAACATCCAACGACATCGAAACAATCAAGAGGATTTCCTAGTACCCAAGAAAAACTTGGGGTAGGTTATACAGCTTATCGTCTGCTAACTCGGTTCCCTGTTCTCTACCTTAGAGCAGCAGGGAACCGGGGGCGATACCATAACATAGCAAGATTGCACCCACATTCTTTGCAGCGCTTCATGCCTACCAGAAGCTGGAAGTTCCTCTCACTGCTCCTGTCAACCAACCTTCTGTAATAGTAAAAGTAGACGAACATGCAAGCGGGCCAAACAAAACCCCGGCCTGGCTGGCCGGGGTGGTAAAGACGCAGATCTGACTGCGCAAGTACAGAACTTAGGTTTGAATGATCTTTGGCGTAATGAAGAAGATCAGTTCCTGTGTAGAGGTATTGACCGTCTGGTGCTTGAAGAGATTGCCGAGTATTGGAATGCTGCCCAGTACCGGTACTTGAGCGATAGCCAAGTTGTTGGTGGTCTGCACCACACCACCGATCACCACAGTCCCGCCATCGGTCACCAGCACTTGCGTTGTCGCTTGTTCCGTATTCAGTGTCGGGTTCAATTGCTGACCGGTAACACGGGTGAAGTCAGGAACCGTGTTTTCGACATCCACGTTCAGGAAGATGGTGTTCTCCGCTGTGATCTGCGGGGTAACGCTGAGGCGCAGGAACGCGTCAACGTAAGTGACCGTGGGAGGACCACCCAATTGCTGGTTCGTGACCACGGGAACTCGTTCACCCTGCTTGATCAGCGCAAGAATGTTATTCTGCGTGACAATGTGCGGACGCGACAGAATCTTGAGCAATCCGCGACTTTCCGCCATGGTGAGAATGAAGTCCAGGCGGAATCCCGCAGTAGCGTTGCTGAAACTGAAGCCGCTGTTCGGAGACGTCGCCGGCAAGTTCGAGAACAGCGGTATGCTGTTGGTATCGCTTGGGGCTGTCAGGAAGCGCGGGGGATTGGGCAGAGTGACATCAATGGGGCTGGCGCCGGTGCCACCGCCAATCACGTTATTGCCGAATCCGTAACCGAATCCCAACTGGGTACCGATATCACGGGCGAAGGTGCGAGTCGAGGCCACGACCCTGGCTTCAATCTCAACTTCCGGAGTTTTGCGATCCAGCGTCTTCAGCAATTCATCGATCTTGGGAAGAACGCTGGGAATATCTTCAATGATCAGCGCGTTGCTGCGTGGATCGGCAACTACATCACCGCGAGGAGAGAGGAACTTCTTCACGATGGAGGCTGCGTCCTTGGACTGTCCATAGCTCAGATAACGAGTAATTGTCTTCTTCGGCACCGCCAGAGCCTGAGCTTCAAGCTGGGCGCGGCGAGCTTCCGCTTCCGTCTTGAGCGTCTCCAGCGTAGCGATGCGGAGAATGTTGCCTTCAAGCTGGCAAGCCAGGCCGTTGTTGTTCAACACAATGGCCAAAGCCTGGTCCCATGGCACATCGTCAAGAACGATGGTCAAGCTGCCCTTCACGGCAGGATCCAGAACCACATTGAGACCGCTGATCTCATGGATAACACGGAAGAAATCTTTGAGATCCAGGTCTTTGAAGTTCATACCAATCGGTTCGCCGGTATAGCGGCTGGGCGGGCAGTTATTCAAAGTGGGCTCTACTGCTGCACCAGACGCGGGAGCAGCCTGCTGCTGGAGCAGTGCGGCCTTAATCGCGGCCGGCTGCGCGTTCAAGCTGGCGCTGGCCGGGAAAGGAGCCTGATTGGTTGTGGCGACGACTGGAACATCCTGAGCAAAATGCTCTGCAGCACGATCCGCGCGGGATGGTGCAGGTTCAACCATCTTCGCATCCTGCTTTAGGTCCTCGCCGCCTTCTTTCTTGGCGGCGTAGACAGGATTCACAACGACAAAGTTGCTGGCCGGTGATGCTGGTTTGTTTGCCGATGCTGTCTGTACGGGCTGCGATGAAGCGGGTGACTGAGTTGCAGCCGGCATTTGCGGAGCAGCAATTGCGCCGGCATTGAGAGCAGGAGCTGAGGCTGGAATGGTGTTTCGGTCATCGCGCAATTTGACCACAAGCTTGTTGCCGTCAGGCGAGATCTCAAATTCCTGCATCTTCGCCATATCGAGCACGATGCGCGTGGCCGGAGGCGCGGCCTGGAACCGTGCTGTGCGCACAGCTTTGATGCCGTTACTGTTCACCGCTATGTCGCGAGGACGGCCATCCAGCAGTGAGTCCGGAATGTCGATGACAAAACGGTCTGGCCCAGTAAGCTTCATGGTGTGAGCCGTAAGTGGACCGCTGCCGCTGATTTCAATGCTGAACGCCCCATTGGCATTGGCGACCGAAACGCCGTGCACATGAGTGAGATGTGCCGGCGCCGTCGTTCTGGGCGCGGCGGCTGCAACCTCGATATCCTCTTTGGACGGCGGAACGGCAGGAGCGCCCGTAAAGTCGAGCTTCAACCCGCCTTCAACATCGCTCACTTTGACGTTGGCGCCGGGAAGCAGCGAGAGTTCCACGCGCGCAACTTCGCCGCCTTCCGGCGAATGATAGTTGACGATGCGATAGGAACGCACACCCGGCGCGAACACCGCATGGACTCTGGTGTCCGGACGCGCGAGCGAAACGCCTGCCAGGTCGACCAGCATCAAGTTGTCGGTGGGACGATACTCGGTGTGAGTAAAAGTTCCGTTCGCCAGAATGGTGACCGTGCCGGTGTTGTCATGGTTCTTCACCAGCACCCCCGACAATTGCGAAGCGGAAGCTGTTGTCATGGCAACCATGGCCAACAGAGTGATTCCTAGCAGTTGTTTAAGCCTCATCTTGTTTATCTCCCCACGCGGCGGATTTAGCCGCACGTGCGCGGCATTGCATTTGTTGTCTGCGCCTGCCGCTTACGAATAAGAACTTTTTATGACGGCTACTACCCTACCCAAGAACCATACTGCTTTGCTTGCGAACGACTGAATCTGTCTTGCGGGCCGTATTACGAGGTCGGGCCCATTTTCTTCACTACTTCCTTCGCGCTTTCACGTCCGAGGGCGTCCTTTACGTATTCACGAAAGATGATTGAATCGCTGGTGATTTTTTCCACGCTGCCGTTGAACACCTGGTCGTTCTCGCGCAACGTGTAGGTGCGTCTGTTGCTGGTGGATACCACTGCCATCATCTTGCCGCTGATATCCCGCACTGTTCCCTGCAGAACAAGTTCCGGGATGGCAAGACAACGTTTGCCGCTGGTGCAGCTCTGGGTCGCTGTAACCGAACCGGCGGTACGAATGGGGCTCACAAAAGGATCGCGGCGTCCAGCCGATCCAATCAGTCGCGGCGCGGGCTTTTTCTCAGCCGTTGTTGATGGTCCGGCGGGCGTGAGAGTAGGCCTGGTGTCCGCCAGGTGTGCGGTGATCTTTTTTACCGGCTTCAGCGCTGGTTTTGTTACTGCGACGGGCGCCTTTTTCACGGGCGCCTTCACTTTCACCATGGCTTTGGGAGCAGGAGGAACCGGCTTGGCCATAACAGCGCTCTTGGTGGTTCCCTTCGCAGCAGCGGTCATGGGCGCAGAGCCCTTCTTCGCCATTTTCGGCAATACTCCGCTCTTCACGGTGGTTTTCCTGTTCGATAGGGCCGTTGCAGGCGCAACAGTCCCAGGCTTGGTATTCTTTGCGCTGGCCTCATGGGCGGGAGTTTTCGCGGTGTCAGCTTTGGCGCTTGTCTTTTTCACCGCAGCGCCCGGTTTGGAGTGCGCGGGAGTTGCGGGTGCAACGGCCTTATGCTGCGCAACCGGAGTTGGCGAAACACCGGGTTGCGTCTTACCGCTGGCGGGTTGCGCTGTATTCTGCGCAACAGCTGCGGCAGCCATCACGGTTGCGAGCGCGAGAATTTGAATCAGCTTCATCTTCATTTCCCTTTACCTGTCCTTCAGCCCCTTTTACTTCTTGCCCTTAGCAGCACCGGCAGGCGCTCCTGGGCGTCCCGGCTGGGCCGCAGCCTGGGCTTCCGGCTCGTGGCTGAAGAATGTCGTAGCGGTACAGCTGGCGACCACTGTTTCGCCGGGCGCGTACTTATAACTGCCTTTTACCTTCGCCGGCCCCGTGGTTTTGGTATTCGTCATCTGCAGGTTGTCGATATTTACGATCCGTTCCAGCTCGGAGACACGCTGGAAGAAATTCAGGACCGAGTAGTACGGGCCGTCTATATCAATGGTGAACGGCACATCGCTATAAAACTCATGGCTGGCCACGGGCATGGCAGCATAACGGCGAATTTCAATTCCGGCGGTAGACGCGGTATCGTGCAACAGGCGGATGAACTGGTCAGAATCCTTGTCATCCGGAACAATTTTCTTCTGGATTTCCATCTGCTGCTGCAGGATCGCCATCTGCCTGTTCAGGTCGGCCAGCTTCGGCTCAAACTGCCGCAGCTGCTCGTTTTCACGTGTCTTCTCCTCGATCTTGGTCCGGACCTTGTCATTGGCCTGGATCTGAGGATTCAGGTACACGTAGTAGTAGGCCACGCCGATAACCAGGGCCACCAGCAGCATGACTCCCAGCCGCGCCGCAAACGACATTTCATCGAATTTCGCCATTTGAAACCGTCCCTACAGACTTTTGCGTTATGACTCTTTTACTTTGTTTGAATATCCAATTTCGCAGGTGAGTTCAAACTTAAAAGCCTGCAATTCCTTGATCGTCGAGTCCTGTGATGTTTCCTTGATTTCCACAGTCTTGAACGCGCCCGTTTTGCGCAGGTTCGTCATCAGATCGGCAACCGCGTCTGCGCTGAGCGCCATTCCGATAAAGTTCAGGCTCTTGCCATCCGACGTCATCGAATCAAGCCAGACGGCGTCCGTCTTGTTTACAGTGTCCGCGACAAGATTCAACAGGTTGACCGGGCCCTTCTGAGCTTCTTTGAGTTCATCAATGACCTTCACCCGGCGCTCGAACATGTCCGCTTTGCGCTTGCTGGCCTCATATTTGGCCTTGACATCCGCCAGCCTCATGTTCTCGGCTGTGGCCTTCTGCAGGTTCCTATCCAGCCGGTCATGCTCGCGCGTGACCCACATGTAGGAAGCCGCTACTGCTACGCCCAGGCCCAGCACTACCACCAGCGCCAATACCATGTTGCTTGAGCCTTCGCCGGGCACAGACACGGCTGCCGCACGCTTGCCGCGCGTTTTTCGTGGAACTCCAAGCAGGTTAATGCGAATCATAGGTCTTCAAAGCTCCTGAGGGCCAAACCTACGGCCACTGCAAGCTGTCCCGGGTTCTGTTCCAGGATTTCGTTCTCAATTGAATCCATCGGCGGCATGATCCGCTGGAACGGATTCAGAGTCTCCACAGGCATGGAGAATTCCTGCCGCAACGCTTCCACCAGTCCGGGAACGCAAGAGGAACCGCCGGCGATGTAAATACGCTCAATGTGCTCACCGGAAGCGGTGGCGCGGAAGAAGTCAAACGTCTTCTGAATTTCCAGCACAATGATTTCTGTCACCTGCTGGAGAATCGGCTGCTTGGCATCTTCGCTCACAGTGCCCACACGATGGCCAAGCTTGAGGGCTTCTGCATCGTCAAAGCTCAGATCGAGCTCTTTTTGCAGAGAATCTGTGTACTGGTTTCCGCCCACGCTCACGTCGCGGGTAAACAGCGGCATGGTGCCTTTGACAATGTTGATGTTCATCACGCTGGCTCCCAGGTTCAGCAGCGCCACCGTGGAATCGTGCGTGGGATTGTAGTTGTACTCGTAGCAGTTCTGCAGCGCAAAAGCGTCAATGTCCACTATCGCGGGGGCCTTGCCAGCCAGCGAGAGAACATTGGTGTAGTTCAGAATCTTGTCTTTCTTAACCGCCACCAGCAACACATCCATCTGCGGGCCCATGTCGCCGGGATTCAGAATTTCGAAGTCCAGGTTGACGTCGGCAATGTCAAAGGGAATGTGCTGCGATGCTTCGGTTGTAATGCCTTCCGCCAGTTCACCTTCACTCATGGGCTGGACCTTGATCGGCTTTACGATCACGGAGTGTCCACTCACTGAAGTGGCCACGCTCCTGGTCTTGATGTTGTGCTTGCTGAAGATTTTGCTGATCGCGCTGGAGACGCTGCCGGAATCGACGATCATCGAGTCCACCACGATGTCACTGGCCAGCGGCTCCACGCCCAGGTGCGAAACCATGATTTCGCCCTTCGAGCGTTTCAGCTCAATCGCCTTGATGGAGCTGGAACCTATGTCCAATCCGACAATCGATTTTCCTGAACCAAACATGCTGCCCGCCTTTTTTGTTTTCCTTAAACCTTTTGTGTCCCCGCGAAATTACCGTGCGCCGGCCGCCCTGGCCGAGCGCGGCTTTTTCTTGGTCCCGCCCATACTGATCGTGCTTTTCTGTTCCATCCACTGGTCGAGAATCGTCTTCTTGAACTTCCAGCGGTTCCCGAGTTTGAACGCAGGGATCTTTTCCTCGGTCACGTATTTGTACAGCGTGTCAGGACTGACTCCCAGATACTGCGAAGCCTGTCGAATATTCATCACTTCACGCGAATCTGACGCCATAAACGTAGCCTCTCCAAGGTGGGTTGCTGGCTCACCAAGGCCTGTAGGGAATCCTTTGTTTTCTCGGGGGAAAAATTTCAGGTCGATGCGAGTTATATCTGGGTTAACTCAGGAGGTCAATAGGGAACTTCCGGTTTTTACCGGTGTTTTCGGGGTATCTACAGGACTAGTACCTTTTTTGCAGGGGACAGTTACTCAAAATCCTGAGCTGGAATGGCCATTGCACCACAAGCTGTAGCGGTATTGATGCACACGATACGCGAATTCACCTCAAATGTTACTAAGGACATGTGACTGTGCTAGGTGATTCCGCCGAAGGAAACCACGTTGAGACGCTCAAGAACCGTGAATCAATGCGAAAAGACGCCATAGTGCCGCCTCGAAGACGTACCTACTACTCGCTGGGAACGCGTCGATTCGCGCATCGCTTAAATGCAGCCCGCAAAGCAGAGGACGGCTGGAGCGCTCAGAGCAGTTGAGGTTGAGCATGAGCGCGCTAATCCAGCCTTAGCGCCTGGACCGGCTCAATCCTGCAGGCTCGCAACGCCGGCACAGCACTGGCAATTACTGCGGTAAGCAAAAGACTGCCGGCCATCGCGAGAAAGACACCGGGATCCAGCGGACGGGTTCCATACAGGAGTGACTTGATCAGCATTCCGGCAGCCGCGCCACCGCAAAGGCCGAGCACCAGACCAAATACCACGGGGCGCATTCCATCCACAAGGACCAATCGCAACACTTCAATTCGCTGTGCGCCCAGAGCCATGCGGATGCCAATTTCAGATGCCCGCTGAGTCACCAGATAGGAGAGCACTCCATAAAGTCCCACCGCGGCCAACGTCAGCGAGAGCAGCGCAAACGCCAGCACCAGCGCGGCGCTGAAGCTCTGGCTTGCAGTGGCGTCTCCGATGATCTGCTGCATCGTACGGACCCTGTAAGCCGGCATCTCAGGGTCGAGACTTGAGATCTGCCTCTGGATCGGCAATGTCAGGCTGAGAGGTTCCACCGCCACCCGCACCACAATCGTTGCCACGCTGTCCAGCATGGGATCACCGTTCAAGATGGAGCGGTAAATGGTGGCCTTGGATGGCTGACCAACATCGTGAATGGTGTCGCCTACAACGCCGATGATTTCATATATCTCATCTCTATTCCCTGAAAATGCGATCTTCACGTGTTTTCCCACCGGGTCTTCTCCGGGAAAGAACTGGTCTGCGAATTTCTTGCTGATAATCACATGACGTGTTCGCCCCAGCTTGTCGTGGTCGTTAAAAACGCGACCGCTCAATAAAGGAATTTCCAGCGTGCTGAAATAGCCTGGATCGGCTTTGCGGGTAAGCGCGTCCAATTCCACGCTTGGCCCCTGCGCCGGGTGCTCAGGGATGGTAAATACGTTATCGCCTTCGTAACCTGCGCCGGGGGCAGTGGAAATCAGCCCCGCAGCCTTCACTCCGGGCAGGCTGCGAACGCGTTGCAGCAACGCCTCATGGAAGGCCAGAACCTTCTCCGGGGTGTCGTATTTCTTCTCCGGCAACCCAAATCGGACTGTCAACACGTTGTTTGTCAGACAGCCAAGATCCGACGTGCGGAGATGAATAAAGCTTCTAAACAGCAGCCCCGCGGAAATAAGAAGAACTACTGTGAGTGCGATCTCAGCGGAGAGCAACACCTTGCGCAGTGTGGCGCGAGAGACACTTCCACCAATCGATCGCGCTGAATCCTGTAAAGTTCCCAGGAGGCTCTTTCCCGTGGAGGAAATTGCAGGCACCAATCCAGCCAGCAAAGCAGTCGCAAGCACAATGGCAACAGAAAAAGCCAAAACCGGTCCATCAACCCGAATGGCGTCCGCGCGTGGCAGGTCACGCCAATGCGTTGCAAGCCATCGAGTGGCTGAGATTGAAAGCGCCCAGCCGACTGCTCCGCCAGCAACCGCGATCAGCAGGCTCTCTGTCATTTGTTCCTGCACCAGCTTCCAACGGCTGCCGCCGAGGGCGCCCCGGATCGCCACTTCCTTGCGTCTGGCCGCGCCCCGCGCCACCAGAAGGTTCGATACGTTTAAGCATGCGATCAGCAGCATGCATCCCACTGCGCACATCAGCACGATTAGAGGCGTCTTTGCGTCCTGAGTAACATCCTCAATCATGGGCCGCAAAACCACATCTTCCGCCACCGGCTTGCCCAGGTTTTGCATGTGGATCTGATACTGAAGCGCGCTTACTTCTTTCACCGCCGCCGCCGCACTCTGCTTGTTTTTTAGCCGTGCGATGACATGGCTCTGGTGATTGTCAGGCCTGAATTCCTCCGGCATGAAAATCGGGGTGTACGGAATCCAGACCTTCACCGACGGATCAGGATAAGAGAACCACGCCGGCAGCACTCCAACGACCGTATACGGCTTGGAATCAATTTGCACTGATTTGCCGACAATCTGTTTATCTCCATTGAACCGGCTTTGAAACAGGCTCCAGGACAGAAGGACTACATCGTTGCCGCCGAACTTGTCCTCGTCTGGAGTAAAGGTTCGGCCGAATGCCGGCTGCACGCCCAGTACTGAAAACAAATTCCAGGACCCGCCTGCCCCGACAACTACCTCGGGCGATTCTCCGTGTTCACCGCTGATGTGACCGGCCCACCAGCGCCATGCGCCCATGTCCTGGAATCCATGTGTTTGCGCTCGCCAGTCGCGGAAATCTGCGGGAGCCACGACGTTGTAGGAATCGGGGTGCTGACGAAAACGTTCGTAAAGCGTTACTAAATTATTCGGGTCGCGAAATGGTAACGGCCGCAGCAACACGGAGCGCACGATAGTGAAGAGGGATGTGGTCGCACCTATCCCCAGTGCCATGACCAGAATCGCCGTGAATGAGAATCCTGGCGTTCGCAGCAGCGTACGGCAGCCATACCTTAAATCGCGCCAAAGACTTTCAACCCAGTTCCAAGCCCATTCCGAGTGTGTCTGTTCTTCCACCACTGCCGGATTGCCAAACAGCCGAATTGCGGCCAGGCGCGCCTCGTCCCGGCTCATACCCTGGCCTACATACTCTGCAGCCTGTTGTTCCAGATGGAACTCGAATTCGCTGTTGAGGCGGGATTTTTCTGCGTCGCGCCGAAACAGCATCATCATTAAGGATCGAACACGATGGAACCAGCGCATCTTTTCTTTCATAGTGTCGCTCACAGGGTGTCAACCACCAGATCAATGGCCGCCGAGAGACGTTTCCAGCTTTCTTTTTCCTTTTCGAGACGCACACGCCCCGCAGAGGTAAGTGAATAGAACTTGACCTGTCTCCCGGTCTCACTCTCGCTCCACTTGCCGCGAATCCATCCCTGCTGTTCCAGGCGGTGCAAGGCGGGATACAGAGACCCCTGTTGCACCTGCAGCACTTCGTTGGAGATCTGCTCAATGCGCTTGGCAATCGCCCAGCCGTGCTTCGGCTCCAGAGAGAGGGTTTTTAGAATCAGCAGGTCCAATGTTCCCTGCACCAAATCATTCGGTTTGCCCATACTATGATTATCTACAATTACCATTGTAGATTGTCAAGGTATCGTCCATTTGATAGACGCTGACGAGCCAGGATCGTGAGCACGACGGATCGAGAAAACAATTCAGGCTTCAGCCCACGGCTGAAGCCTGATCACGTGTTTATCGCAATTGAATTATCGTCCCGCTGATGCCCTAGCCAATGGACGCGACAGACGGTCAGCGTAGCCGGTGACCAGCAGTCCGCCTATGATGGCCAGGTTTTTCAAAAAGTTGGTCTGCTGCATCATGCGGTCCGGGCCCTGGTAGGCCCAGAAATTGTGGAACACCAGCGTGACCGGTACCAACCACAAAGCCATCACCAGCGCCACATAGCGCAGTTTGAAGCCGGCCAGCAACGCCAGTCCACCGCCAATCTCGATGATGATTGAAAGCGCCAATGCAATGTGGGCCAGCGGGATGCCCTTACTGGCCATCATGTCTGCTGTCCCACTAAACTGCATGAGCTTGCCTGCACCGCTCAGGATGAAGATCACGCTCATAAGAAATCGCCCAATCGCCTGGCCCAACCTGTCTCCGTTCATGTTCCTTCCTCCTGCCGATGCATTGAACTGTCCAAGTTAAGATGCTTTGATATCAAAGTAGATTCAAAAGCTACACTGCGAACAATCAGGGCGCGCTGTCCTCGTCTTTGGACCATTCAAATTTCTGATGTTTCAGGAGAGGCAGCAGGCTATTGTAATCATCGGTCCAGAGACGCAATTGAGCAAGCGGCGCAATCTGCGTCCCGGCATCTGAGACTTCCGGCGCGTTAAGAAAATCAGCGTTGTTCGTGACTAACACCCAATCGGCGCTATAAACGCCTACATCGTCATCCCCTTCTGAGGCTACCAGCAAACTCTTAAGCCCAGCGGATTTCGCTTCCTGCTGCACCACCGGTGGGAGATTCAAAAACTGGTTGGAGACATGCACAGCAAGGATTCCATCCGGGCGCAGATGCCTCAGATAAAGTTGAATGGCTTCCTTTGTGAGCAGGTGGACTGGAATGGCATCGCCTGAAAACGCATCAATCACCAGCAGGTCATAATTTTGAGGCGGCTCGGCTTCCAAGGAGAGCCTGGCATCGCCCAAAACAATGTCAACTTTGGCCGGCGTTTCTCGAAGATAGGTGAACCGGCTGCGGGCGATTTTTTCTACCAGCGGGTTGATGTCGTAAAAGCGGAAAACATCGCCGCTACGCCCGTAAGCTGCCAGCGTCCCCGTCCCAAGTCCAATGATGCCCACGCGACGCGGGCGGATCCCACAGCAATGATCCAGGGAGAGCCCGACTCCGGAATTGTGTCCGTAATAAGTGGTGGGAGTCATGCGGAGCTCATTGCTGAATACCTGGGTGCCGTGCTGAATGGTGCCATGATAGAGTGTGCGCGTGTAGGCCGTAGTATCCGATTCAAGCTCCTCGGTCACTCTCAAGGTACCGTAAAAATTGCGCAACTGGTCCATGGCGCCCTGAGCGTTCCGGCGCATCTGGAAAAATGCGAGAAAGATGCAGCCAATCGTAGCGGCACTCCAGACGATTCGAGGGAAAACTCCGCTTTTCCAGGTGACCGCAACCAGCAGCAATGTCAGCAAGACCAGGCCGCATACCAGTTCATAGTTGGCGTTGAAGAACAGCGGGGCAAAGATCCCGACAAAAACAGACCCGAGTGCGCCACCAGCCGCAATGGTCAGATAGAAAGCGGTGGCGTGCCGGGGAGAAGGCCTCAGGCGGTACAACTCAGCGTGACAGGCGAAACAGAACAGAAACAGGCAAAAACAATAGAAAAGGACCGTGAACCAGATGGGCGTAGTAATACGGTCAGTGAAGTAAAGCTTCGCCCCGATTCCCGCGAGAAACAACACTACGAGGGGCAATGTGAGCTTGCGCGGATAAAACTGGGGGCCGTTGAATGCCCACACAAAGCTCAAAAGATAAGCGATCAGCGGGATGATCCAGAGGAGGGGAATGGGAGCCACGTTCTGACTCAGGTGGTTGGTAAACGCGCACAGAAGCACCGATCCACAAGCAGATAAAAGGAGCCACAGCGCCCGATGCATAGCCGCAGGCTCAACGTCCAGGCCTTGATAATTTCCTGCGGGGCCAGTTGGCGTTGTTCCGGAGGAATGTCTTGCTCTTGCCGTTCTCCACACGATTGCTACGCAAGCAGCTGTAAAAACGACATATCCTGCAAGCCAAACGCGGCTTTGTGCGCCCAAACTCAATCGGGGCTCAAGCAGCCATGGATATGCCACCAGCGCCAGCAGCGATCCAAAATTGGAAAGCGCAAACAAACGGTAAGGCGGAGTCATGACTTCCACCACCGTCTCGTTTCCCGTTCCACCGACTGCAGCTTTGGCAACGGTCCGCGAATACCAGGACTGCAACAACGGATTCGTGGCTGAAAGCACGAAAAACGGCAATCCGATCAGCGTTGTTAAAACTACAAACACGCTCGCGATGGGATGCAGGGTGGATGCGTGCAGGTGAGGACGAAGATTGAACCAGGCCTGGCCTAACGCTGCCAGCAACAACACGAGATAAACCACCGCTTGCGTCCGGGGGAGAAGGCGTGTGGCCAGCCAGTGCGCGCATGCGTAGCCGAGCAGCAACATGGTTTGGAAAAACACGAGGCAGGTGGTCCAGACCGCCGCTGAGCCGCCCAGCAAAGGCAGCAGGCGCTTGCCCGCAATGGGCTCCACCAGAAACAGAAGAAAACTTCCGAGGAAAATCGCCGCGGCGAAAAGAACGGTCCGGGAAGGCATGAGCCGACTACGATAACACGCCAGCCACTAGCCTAAGAGAACGAGTTGCTATTCTTCCCCGGTGCCCAGCTTGCGACAGAGGCGCCCGAGTTGCTCCTGCTCGGCAGAATTGAGCCGCGCCATGATTTCCACGATCCGGCGAGAATGCTGAGGGAAAATTTTCGCAATCAGCTTTCGTCCGGCTGGAGTAATGCCGGCCAAAATAAACCGCTTGTCATTTCCCTGTTGCCGGCGTTTGGCCAATCCGCGTTTTTCAAGGTTGTCTATGACAAGGGTGAGATTGCCGCTGCTGGTGAGAATTCTCCGCGCCAGATCTCCCAGGTTTAACGGGCCCAGATGATAAAGAGCTTCCAGTACGGCGAACTGGCTAAGCGTAAGATCTGCGTCCTCAAGGCCAACACGCGCATACGCCATGGTGGTGTTTGCGGCTCGCGCCAGCTTGACGTATGCATTCAGAGCGCGTTTTTTGTGACTGTTGCCTCTAGAGTTGCTGCTCATTCGGAGATCAAGTTAACCGCAAAGGACGCGAAGAACGCAAAGAAAATCATCAAAAATTTATCTTCTCCATTGCGTTTTCGCGTGTTTGACGGGAAACGAGTCTATTGGATGTCAAAGTGCTCCGGGTGCAGCAGGGCATCAGATTTCACCAGAATGGTCTTCTTGGTCAAATCCTCCATCTCCTGCAGCCACCTGCCGCCGTTGGCTTTCAGAGCCTTGGTTACTTCCGGATTGACGCGGAGCATTACGTCACGCTCAAAGTGCCGCGCCATCTTCCGCAATTCAACGTAGATTTCATTGCACACGGTGGTCACAGACTTGATCATGCCCGTAGCCTGGCAGGTGGGGCATGGCTGACCGAGCGTGCGCTCGAGCGATTGCTTAACGCGCTTGCGTGTAATGGCCACGAGACCGAAATCGTTGAACTGCAGCACCTTCGATGGCGCGCGATCAGCCTTGAGCGCTTCTTCCAGCGCCTGCATGACTTTCTGCCGGTTCTTGCGCTCGTCCATGTCAATGAAATCGATCACAATGATTCCACCCAGATCGCGCAGGCGAATCTGGCGCACAATCTCCTTGATGGCATCTATGTTCGTTTTGACAATGGTATCCTCAAGGCGCGCGGTCTTGCCCACGTACTTTCCGGTATTGATGTCAATTGCAACCAGCGCTTCCGTCTGATTGATCACGATATAGCCACCGCTCTTCAGCCAGACTTTTGACTTGAGAGCCTTGTTGATCTCCTCAGTAATGTTGAACTGTTCAAACAGCGGTGTCTCTTTGCTGTAAAGCTTCACACGCTTCAGCAGCGAGGACTGGAAACGGCTGACAAAGCGCAGCACTCGTTCATACTCCTGCTCTGTATCCGCCCAGATGGCCGAGAAGCCGCTGGTAACCTGGTCGCGCAAAATTCGTTCCACGAGATTGAGATCGTGATAGATCAGCGCCGGAGCTTTTGACTTTTCGGCACGCCCGCGAATCTCATTCCACAGGTTGATCAGGAAGCGAATATCAGCCCGCAAGTCTTCTTCTTCGGCGCCCGACGCAGCGGTGCGCACAATAAAGCCGCCATGCGCGTCACCACGCTCGCTGATCACGATGCGCTTCAGGCGGTGCCGCTCTTCTTCCGAGGCAATCTTTCGCGATACTCCGGTGTGATGCACGGTGGGCATGTACACCAGAAAACGTCCGGGAAGAGCGATATGGCTGGTGATGCGCGCCCCCTTCTTGGCGATGGGTTCCTTGGCGATCTGCACCAGAATTTCCTGACCTTCTTTCAGAAGGTCGCTGATGGCGGGCATCTGGCGCGGAGCCTGGAACCTGCGGCCACGCATACGACGTCCCTGGCGGCGTCCACCGCGACGATCCGGCTGACGCCGGCCGCCGCGCTGAGGCTGCTGGTAGCCCGCGGTTCCGGGAGCGACGCGATGCTCAGCGCGCGCCCCTTCAAGTTCTTCTTCGCCTTCAATCGGCTCGCCTGCGTCATCTTCTTCAGATTCCTCGGACTCGTCAAATTCTTCAGCTACTCCCTGCTCTTCGTCCTGCTCGCCAGCCATGCGGTCGAAGCGCTCAAGAAACTCATGTTCTGGAGCTTCGTCGGCGCCTTCATCGGTTCTCTCTTCGGGCCCTTCATCTTCTTCATAGCGTCCAGAGGCACGTTCGTTGACGTGGGCATCGCGAACTGCTTCAGTCAGTTCGCGGCCCATCGGCACCAGACGCTCATCTCCGGGTCCGAGCTCTTCCTCTTCAAGCTCATCGAACTCGGCCAGATCAAGGTCTTCTTCATAGCCGGGAAGTTCACTTTCTTCCTCTTCGATCTCCTCCTCTTCCATCACGCCCCGAGCGGCTGCGTGCCGAGGCTGGGGTTCAGCTTCTGGCGTGCTTGCTGGAGAAGGTTCATCGCCAGGAGATTGCTGACTTCGGGAAGTTTCGTGCGCGGTTTCCTGGTGCTGAAACTCGATTGACGGCTCTTCGATCACCTGTTCGTTGCCGAAGACGGCGGCGACATCCATATGCTTGAGCCGTTCTTCTTCTCCATGTTTGCGGTCTTCATCTTGCTCAGAGGCATGCGTCTCAGGCTCTGCAGTCTCTTTCCACGAGACAGCCGAGGCCCGTTCGTGGCTTTGATGTTCGTGTGTGGCCTCGAAGTGTTCATCGCGAGAAGGTGATTCCAACTCCTGCTCAAAACCGCGTTCCGGCTCCTGCTCATGAACAATATGCGGCTTTGCCGCGACTGCGGAGACGGCCGACGGGCTTTCATGTTGGTATTTGGCAAGGGATTCGCCCGGCAACACCATGGACCCGGGCGAGAACTGATCTGGGTTGATGGTGTACTCGGTTGAAGGGCGGGTGGTCCGGGCAGGAGCGGGTGGCCGTGCCTGGCGCGATTCACTTGCGGCCGGAGTGCCACCATATTTGGAAATTGACTCTCCCGGCAGCACAATGGGAGGCAAATCCCCGTGTGGTTCAGGTCTCCGTTCATAGCGCTCATGGCGCTCCTCGCGAACCGGTTCAGGCCGGCTTTCCGGCTCTGCCTCCTGTGCCGGCTGCGGGGATGGCTCACGCTCTTCCCGCTCGCCAAATCGACCGCGCCCGCGTCCACGCCGCCGGCGCCCACGCCACCTGCGAGCACCTTCCTGACTCTGCTCTTCTTCCTGGGGCTGCTCTGGTTCTGCCTGCACAGATTCTTCCGGCGCACTCTCTTCAGCAGGGAGTTCGTCTGAAGGGACAACCTCTTCAGCCTCCTGAGGTAGAGCTTCAGTTCCTGCATCGGGGCTTTCACCCATTATCAGCGGCCTGCTGCGCGAGACCACCTGCTCCAGCCCTTCCGCGTCTTCCTCTTCTTCCAGCAGGAAGTCAGAAACGTAAAGAAATGCATCCCGCTCCAATCCGATATTCACAAAGGCTGACTGCATGCCGGGAAGGACGCGTGTGACCCGGCCTTTGTAGATGGAGCCGGCGAGCGTGTACTCGTTCTCACGCTCGTAATAAATTTCAGCTAACTGATCTTCTTCAACCACCGCAACTTTGGTCTCATGCGGTGTGGAAGAGACAAACAACTCTTTTGACATGGATATTCTCCGGTTTTTGCCGGGCCGAAGAAGAATTCAAATTTGCCGAGGAGTGTTTTTTGAGAATGGTCAGCACGCCGAAGCGGCCTTCATTTCAGTGCTTGGAGATTCAATCTTGCATGCAAACAGGAACACAGCCCCACCCGGGGATGAACCCCTGGATCGAGTCTCAGGAACCTGCGTATGACTTGTTTGAAAAATCTTGGCACCTTTGCATTTCCGGGGTTGTGGCCACTCTGCAATTTGCGGGGCCGTTGCCATCCCGGCAACGCTCTCAAATTTCACTCCGGCTCTCTTCAGATCCCGGCGCCCTCTTTCAACGTCAGGGCGTAACGTTTAAATTTTAAATCTTGTCTCGTGTGCGCCCTCACTGGCGCTTTGTTCCCAATCCCCTGCCCCGTCAGTTCACGAAACGGCGCATACGAACGTTCATGACAATTCCCATCGCCATAAACATAAACAACAAAGACGAGCCACCATAGCTCATCAGGGGCAAAGGAATTCCGGTGACGGGCATAAAGCCAACCACCATGCCTGCGTTGACCAGGACGTGAAATAGCAGCACAGCCACTATTCCCATCACCACAAACCCTCCCGCGCGGTCAGGCGCGGTTTGAGCGTTGTGGATCAAACGCATCAATAGGATAAAGTATAGCAGCAGAAGGGCCACCGCGCCGACAAACCCGTGCTCCTCTGACCACGCGGCAAAGATGAAGTCAGTGTGCGGCTCGGGCAGAAAGGCGCCCTGCGTCTGGGATCCACCGCGTATTCCGCGGCCCCAGATGCCTCCCGACCCTACGGCAATTTTAGATTGCTCAACTTGATACCCCGACTTCTGGGAATCAGCGTCGGGATGAAGAAAGCTGGTCAATCTCTGCTTCTGGTAGGGTTTCAAGCCTTTGACCCACACTGTGGGGGCCAGCACTCCCAGGATCACCAGGATGATCATCGCGTGCTTGAATTGAATCCCGCCCAGAAACAGCGCCATGATCGCCACTGGGACATACGTTAGGGCCGTTCCCAGATCTGGCTGTTTCAGAACCAGGGCCATGGGAACCAGCACAATCAACCCGCCCTTCACGATGTCGCCAAACGTAGTGCTGTGGTCGCTTTCCTCACTGAAGTACCGCGCCATGGCGAGAATTAAAACCAGTTTTACCCACTCAGAAGGCTGGAAGTGCTGGCCTCCCGGAAGCTGGATCCAGCGCCTTGCACCAAGATATTTTTTGCCCACAATTGCCACTGCCAGAAGTGACAACACGGAGGCAATGTAAAGCCAGTGGGAGCTCTCCAGCAGCAACGTGTAATTGATCATGCTGACCAGAAACATGAGCACAACTCCGGCCAGAACCCAGTACATCTGCTTCATGTAAAGAGGAGTTCCACTGGTGGTGGCGAACTTGGTTCCATAGGTGCTGCTGTAAATTTCCAGCACGCCAAGAGAGCAGATTAGCAGGACGAAGGTGAGCAAAGTCCAGTCAAAGTCCCGGAAGGAAATTAGCCGGCGCATCAGTGCTCTCCCGCGATTCCGATTTCAGCCGGAGGTAGCAGCTTTGCGCGCTTGGTGTGCGGCGTGTTCATCTTCACCAGCAAGGTTCCGCCGTGCAGGTGATCTTCAGAGCCTTCTGCTTCCTGGGACGGCTGCTGAGTCTCGCGCTCTTCCTGGGATGGGCTAGTCCAGAAGCCTGCTACGGGGATGCTGCCGGGATCGGCCTTGTCACTGAAAAGCGTTGGATTGTTGCGCAGGCGCCGCTGCTTTTCGACGTAGGCCTTGATGACCTCCGAACTGACGCGAGCAGCCAGATAGCCGTGCTCGCCCTGTTCCAGAAGCACGCAGACCACAACCTCAGGATTCCGGCGTGGGGCTACACCCACAAACCAGCCGTTATCTCTGAATTGTTTGCTGGAGAACCCTTTGCTTTTGCGCAGCGTGTTACTGATTACCTGGGCGCTTCCCGTCTTGCCGGCAAAATCTATTCCTTCAAGATGCTCCATGCCAGCAGTGCCTACTCCGGGCCGCACCACGTCTGACATGGCGTCAGTGATTGTGACCCAGGCTTGCGAATTCATAGGAACGTGAACCACATCAGGCAGGTTAGAAGTCGCGAGCTGCCTGTATTCCGACGGAAGGTCTTCCGGCCTCACAACGTGCGGACGATATAGTGTTCCACCCATGGCAATGCCGGCAATGGCACGTGCGAGTTGGATGGGCGTGGTGGCAACCGCGCCCTGGCCGATGCCGACCGAGATCACTTCTCCCGGGTACCATTTCTGCCGGAAGGTTCGCATCTTCCATTCTTCTGACGGCATGATGCCGCTGGCCTCGTTGGGCAAATCAATGCCGGTCTTTTTGCCGATGCCGAGCGCACTGGCCCACCTGGCTATCTTTTCAATTCCCAATCTTTCCGCCAGCGTGTAAAAGAACACGTCACACGACTGGTAAATGGCTTTGGTGAGGTCCACCTCGCCGTGCACGCGATGTTCCGCCACGACCCAGCATTTGAAGTAACGTCCGTAAAACGTTCCGCCACCGGGGCAGTTCACATGTAGATTCTGCGCAATGCCTTCATTGGTGCCGGCAACCGCCATGATGATCTTGAATACTGATCCCGGCGCGAGCTGGGCCTGAATGGCTTTGTTGAGCAGCGGATGATTTGGATCTTCCGTCAGCTCTTTCCATTCCTTGCCAGAAATGCGAACGGAAAAATCATTGGGATCAAAGGTTGGCCTGCTCACCATGGCAAGGATTTCTCCGTTACGCGGATCCATGGCCACCAGCGCACCGTTCTTGCCCTGCATGGCGAGCTCGGCTGCTTTTTGAATATCGAGATCAATCGTGAGCTTGAGCTTGTGTCCGGGAATAGCCGCGATGTTCGCGTCTTTTGCGGGACGACCGACTTCGCGTCCTTTGCTGTCTACCAGCACACGGCGCGAACCATCTTTTCCCATGAGCACGTCGTTGTAATACAGCTCTACCCCAGACTGGCCCACAATGTCACCGCGCTGATAAAGCTCAAAGCGCGGCGTGTTCAGCATCTCTTCACTGACTTCACCCACATAGCCAATCATGTGCGCCATGAATCCATCTTTGGGATAGAGACGGCGGTGCACCATCAGGGTATCCAGTTCGGGGAGTTCATCACGATGCGCCTCAATGAATGCGCGCTCATCCGGCGTGATGTCGTCTTTGAGGAAGATGGGCTCGAATGACGGCTTGTGGGCTAATTGATAGCGCCTGATTTTATCCAGAACATCGTCAACAGGAATGTGCAAGCCATCCGCAATCTTCTGCGCGTCTGCGCTCAGGTCTACTTTCTGGTCGCGCAACAGCAACGCGGAAAAGGAAGGATAGTTATCGACGATGATCTCGCCGTTGCGGTCCAGCAGTTTGCCGCGCGGCGCCAGGATGGGCACGCGACGAATGCGGTTCTGTTCGGCGCGCACAATGTACTCGTCATTTTTGCGCACCTGCAACGTCCAGAGTCCGTAGGAGAGAACCAGAAAAACAACGAGTATGACGTATTGAACAGCGGTGAGTTTCGTCTGCGGAATTTTTTCTTCGCGGCCGGACATAGGTGGTACGGTAGGCCGATTTCATCTCGGCAAACCTTGATTCAAATTGGCTGAAGGGCCCTGGGATAAGAGTACCGCAACTCACAATCGTGCGGTGTAGGTCAAAGGCCTGATGTTGGTTACTGAAGGATTACAGCGGCGTTTACATCCGCTGTTTGAACTTGTCCAGGCCGGCAAACAGCACCACGGAGAGAAGAGCGTTGGCCAGGGCCGCAACCAGCGTGTGTCCCCAACTGAACGGCTCATTACCGCCGACCAGCGCCAGAACAATCACCACGTAAATCACCCGGTGCACCAGGTAAAAGGTAAAGGTCATGAGAAAGCGGGAACCGGGGTTATCCACGTCCAGCTTCACACCCAAAGAGGACGCCAGAAAGCCGATGATGGTCTTGGCGATGCCGTTGACTCCGATGGGCAGCGATGTCCAGGCATCCTGTACGGTGCCGATAAGAGCGCCCGTGATCATTCCTGGGATGGGACGGCGACGCGCTACGGCAAAGAAGATGGTGACCAGCAGCGGGAGATCAAATATGGACAGAAAAGGCAGCCGCAATGGAAAAAAAACCTGGATGAATATGGCGAGAAGCGGAATGCCCAGCGAGACCGGCCAGCTAAACCGATGAACCTCAATCTCTTCCCGTGATGTCAGTGAAACTGCGGCGTAGTTCATCGGGGCGGCTTCTCCGGGCCAGAGTCGGGCGCTGGTGCTTGCCCAGGCGTGGGGCCGGCCTCGGCAGGGGGCGCTTTGGGCTTCTTGACAGGTGTTGGACTCGCCTTAGGTTTGGGGCTCGTGCTTATCGGAATCCCATTCACTCCTGTAGCGCTCGTTTCTCCCGGAGTTTTCTGCGAAGAGCCGGCAGGGGCGCTGGCGCTGCCGGCTCTTTGCTCTGATTTCATCACCGGTTTTGGTGCAGCAGCCGTCTTTGTAGTGCTTGCGGGAGTCGCTGCCTTGGATTGCGCGGCCGGAGCGGAAGCAGTTGCAGCCGGTTTGGCACCGCTGGCTATTGGAACTGTGGGCGTTTCTGGCGGCTTGGCCGGGGTACGGCTCTTACCGGCTCCTGCCTTTTTGGTTTCGTCAGGCTTGGGTACGCTGGGGAGCCGTTCAGAAAGAATGTCTGCCGCACGCACATTCGCTGCCTGGCTGCTCTGTTGGGGAGTGTCCTGGGCAATTTTTGTCGCCACCAGCACTTCTTCGAGCCTGCTGAGGTCGGCTGCGGGTTTTACCTTCACCGCCAGGAACGGCTCATTGTCCCGGTCCGGCGAGACGCGAGAAACAGTGCCCACGGGAAGACCTTTGGGATAAATCCGGTCGCCGCCGCTGGTGACAACCTCTTCGCCAGGTTCAATTTTTTCGTCGGACATGATGTCACTGACGTGAAGTTCGCCCTGCGGGTTACCACGGAGAACGCCCTGCAAGCGCGTTGTCTGCAGGATGACCCCCGCCCCGCTGTCACGATCATTGATCAGAAGCACCATGGAGGTAAAAGGAAAAACATCTTTCACCTTGCCGACTATGCCATCCGGAGTGATGACCGGCATGTCTACCTTGACGCCGCTGCTGGCGCCCTTATCAATCTGGATCATATGGGACTGCTCAGCTCCGCTGGTGCCGATGACTTGTGCCGGCAGCAACTGGCCAACATAGTGTTGAGTGAAGCCGAGCAAGGAGCGAAGCCGCTTTGCCTGTTCCGCATCCTGCTGCAGGCGAACCTGCTCCAGCTTGAGCTGCGCTATTTCATCCTGTAACTGGTGGTTCTGCTGTCGCGCATCATGCAGATCAATGTAGTTGTGGAAATTTCTCCGGACGAAACTCCCGGTGGAAACCAGGGCCCGCTCAAAGGGACTGATGGCGGTCACTGTCCAGACACGGATCAGCCGTGTTCCACCCGAAGCAGCGGAGCCGCTGCCCTCAGGCCGCTTGACCTGCGTGGCGAGTGCAACCACCTGCACGAAAAGAATCGCCATCAGGACGAGCGGATTTTTATACCGGCTGAAAAAATTTTCCATGTTGCTATTGAGGAGGGCCGGTCAGGGCGGGCCTACCATGCACCGCCCTTCCCTGTTCATCGGATATCAGTCGATTGAAATCTTCCGCAGAAGTTTGAAGTCGCTGAGCATCTTGCCTGTGCCCAGCACTACGCTGGCCAGCGGATCATCTGCAATGGAAACCGGCAAACCGGTTTCTTCACGAATCCGCTTATCCAGGTTCTTGAGCAGCGCGCCTCCACCGGTGAGAACGATGCCACGATCACTGATGTCTGCGCTCAACTCCGGCGGCGTACGCTCAAGAGCAACGCGAATGGCATTCATGATGGTGCTGATGCACTCGGAGAGCGCCTCGCGAATTTCACTGTCATCGATGGTGATGGTTTTGGGCACGCCTTCAATCAGGTTGCGGCCCTTGATTTCCATGGTGAGCGGCTTATCCAGAGGATACGCGGAGCCAATTTCAATCTTGATCTGCTCGGCCGTGCGTTCACCGATGAGCAGGTTGTACTTGCGCTTGAGGTAATTCATGATGGATTCATCCATCTGATTACCCGCCATGCGCACGGAACGGGAATAAACGATGCCGCTGAGCGAGATCACGGCAATGTCCGTTGTCCCGCCGCCAATATCCACAACCATGTTGCCGCTGGGCTCCGTGATGGGCAGCCCGGCGCCAATGGCGGCTACCATGGCCTGCTCCACCAGATGCACTTCGCTGGCTTTCGCACGGTAGGCCGAGTCCATGACGGCGCGCTTTTCCACCTGCGTAATTTCCGAAGGCACGCCAATAACAATCCGCGGATGGACCAGCATCTTGCGGTTATGCGCCTTCTGGATGAAATAATTCAACATCTTTTCCGTGACTTTAAAATCCGCAATCACACCATCTTTCATCGGCTTGATGGCCACGATATTTCCCGGCGTGCGGCCCAGCATCTCTTTGGCTTCTTTGCCCACGGCTTCCACTTCACCGGTATTCTTGTTGATGGCCACGATGGAAGGTTCATTGACGACGATGCCTTTGCCCTTGGCATAGACCAGTGTGTTGGCCGTCCCCAGATCAATGGCGAGATCGCTGGAGAACATGCTGAACAATGAGCGCAGATTATGAATCCGCGAATTCTCAGACTTGAAACCGTTTGACGACATACCTGCTTCTTTCTTCTCAGATTTCCCTGGACCACCCGGCCAACCTGTTGGGACATAGCGACCGGCAACGGACCCACGGCCACACCCTGCTTTATTCCAAAATCGTGTAGGGGAACGATCTACTCTGAATCAAAACCCTCTCTCGAACAATAGGGATTTTACTGGATATTCACCGGACGGGACACCAAGCCATATCCGCCCTTTGAGTTTTGTGCCGTAACAGTAATCCAGTTTTCACCCGTGGGCAGCTGGTTGGTGAAGTGGTGGAAGGTTCCATCAGGATTGATCATGGCTACCTCCTGCCCGTTCACCATCACCCGTGCGCCCGGCTCTGTCTGACCCTTGATTTCAAAAACGTGTCCATGCTGAATCAGAGACACAATTTCCAGCGGAATTTTGGCCCCGTTTTCGGCATAAGGCACAACGGTAAACTTGTTCCGCTCGCTGCCCGAGGAAAGTTTCCCGTTGTCACTCACGGACTGCACTTCCCACCAGTATGAACCCGGGCTCAGATTGGCAAGCACCAGTTCCAGATGCGTCCAGTTCTGGTCAACCACCAGCGGTCCGGTAAAAAACTGGTTTCTGGACACCCTTACATGAAAGCTGTGGATTCCATCCACCGGGGCCCACGTGAGGGTAATGCCTTTTGACTTTGGATCCAGCTGTACATTATCCCCTGATTTTGGATCCATCAATACCGGCGGTCCAATCTCCTTGGTCTTCACCATGTTGGGTGAATCAGTGGTGAAAGCCAGCTTTTCGTTCTCTCCGATCTTTAGGTCTTCACTCCCGCGCTGCACCTCAGCGCCGCCCTTCTTAACCAGAATGGAGTGCTGGTCATTGCGGGGATCATTCTGGACTTCGCCCGCGCTCTCTGGAGAAAACGTTGCGGTGGCGCCAGCCACAATGACCTGCGACTTGGAGCCCCGAGCCATCGCACCTGCGGTAGCCAGATCCACAGTGCCAGTTGTGACCTGGACGGCGACCTTGGCCTGCTGCGATTCGTTGACTGAGTTTTCCTGAATCACAATCAGCGAATCCGGTTTTATGGTGTAATTGGTTCCATCGGCAAAGCGGACGCGCGCAATGCCTTCATCGGCAGTCTGGACAACGTCATTTTTCTCAAGAGCCAGGCTGTAATCGGCGGTCACCCAGGTGTTGCTGCTGGCCTTTTTGACGCGCACCACGCCATCAATGTTGATAAAGTGTGCCTGCTGCGGACCGGGATCACTGACCTGCCGGTCATCGTGTGAATTGAAAAACCCGGCTCTGGTCAGCAACCTCTCCAGGCCGAGCTGGCCTGACATGATCAAGCGGTTTGTGGTGTCAGGAAAAGTGAAATACATCACGATTGCGGCGACAGAAATTACGGCGAGCGTCCCCATGAATACGCTGCGGTAGGTAATGGTGACGTAAGAAATCTGAAAGGCGGATTTTCGTCGCTGCGCCACGATGCCGGTGAACTGAATGGGAATTTTCAGCTAGTGGCTACAGAGTACCACAACTTTCTGCGCCATCAGGCTGCACCCACAAGTGCCCTAAGGTGCTCCAACCAAAGTGCTAGAAGGACAGGGACCCTCGCGAAAGACCAAGATAAAGCAAATACCCGGCTGGCAGGAATTATCGAGGAGGGTTCCGGCTGTGGTCGGCTGAGCAGCACCGACGCGCGGTCTGCGATTCTGTCTTTTGGGGGCTTAGCTTTTGATCTTCTGGTCTTTGCGTTTTGGCTTTTGGCTTTTGGCTTTTGGCTCACGGTAGATTTGCCTGAGGCCAAAAGCCACGAGCCACATTAGATTGAACTCATGTTCTGCAGGAACTCGCCGTTAGAGCGGGTCTTGCCCAGCTTATCGATGAGCAATTCCATGGCTTCCACAGGCGAGAGTGGATTCAGCACGCGGCGCAGGACCCAGATGCGCGTGAGATCGTCCTTGGGAATAATGAGTTCTTCTTTACGGGTACCGGAGCGCTGGATGTCAATGGCCGGGAACACGCGCTTGTCAGACAGCTTGCGGTCCAGGATGACTTCCATGTTGCCGGTACCTTTGAATTCTTCAAAGATCACATCGTCCATGCGCGAGCCGGTTTCAACCAGCGCGGTGGCTGCAATGGTCAACGAACCGCCTTCTTCAATGTTGCGGGCCGCGCCGAAGAAGCGCTTGGGCCGCTGCAGAGCATTGGAATCCACGCCTCCGGAGAGCACTTTGCCCGAAGGCGGGACAATGGTGTTGTAAGCGCGCGCCAGACGGGTGATGGAGTCCAGCAGGATAACCACATCGCGCTTGTGCTCTACCAGGCGCTTGGCCTTTTCAATCACCATTTCCGCCACCTGAACGTGGCGTGCCGCGGGTTCATCAAAGGTTGAAGAAATCACCTCACCTTTGACGGAGCGCTGCATGTCCGTGACTTCTTCCGGACGCTCGTCAATCAGCAGAACGATCAGCACAACTTCGGGATGATTTGTGGTGATGGAGTTGGCGATGTTCTGCAGGATCATGGTCTTGCCGGCGCGCGGAGGCGACACGATTAAACCGCGCTGGCCTTTGCCGATGGGCGTGAGCAGGTCCATGACGCGCGCGGTGAAATTGTCACGCACGGTCTCCAGTTTGAGCCGCTCCTGCGGATACAGAGGCGTGAGATTGTCAAACAGGATCTTGTTGCGCGCTTCTTCCGGCGATTCAAAGTTAACGGCCTCAATCTTGACGAGGGCAAAATATTTTTCACCTTCATGGGGCGGGCGCACCTGGCCGCTGATGGTGTCACCGGTCTTGAGATCGAATTTGCGGATCTGTGAGGGAGAAACGTAAATATCGTCAGGGCCGGGGAGGTAGTTGTAGTCGGGAGAGCGGAGGAAGCCGTATCCGTCGGGGAGGATTTCCAGCACCCCTTCCGCAAAAATGTGCCCTTCTTTTTCACTCTGAGCCTGCAGAATCTTGAAGATAAGGTCCTGCTTGCGCAAGCCGCTGGCGCCGGGGAGGTCGAGGGCGCGCGCAATCTTTGTAAGCTCGGTGATGTTTTTTTCTTTTAGCTCCGCAATCGTCATTTGTCACCTACGGGATTCTTGGATTGATTTTCTAGGAAGGATGGAACGCTGGGTCACAGAAGGCGAGAATTCTTACCTCTACCTCAGAAACTCCTGAGGACCCGCCAGGCAGCCAGTCCTGGCGGGATTTCAGGAAACTTAATTATGCAGCGCGACGCTGCATCTCGGCAAGTTTGCCGTTTGTTACGGTAATGACCTCTTCTGACTGATCGGCATCGCCAACCCTCTCCAGCACATCATTCATGGTCTCCTGAATGCGGGTATTCGGCTTGTGAAACTTCCGCGTTGCCTTGGAGATCAGCTGACACAATAGATAGCGGTTCTTGACGGTATCGAGTGCGTCGTAGATCAGGTTTGAACGCATCACTTTTTCTCCTATGTATGAGATCTTGATAAAACTTAATGATTTCAATTCCTTACGATGACCACGGGTCCAGACAGAGCGAGTCTTCAAAACAGTTTGTACCGGCTGGCAAGGCAACGTCAAAAGCTGTTGTTGTGGGAATTACCAGAGACCCTAGTGCGATTATTAGACGCCGTAGGGATGTCCTGAGTTGCGAAAAATCCCAGTTTTTTTCTGAACTGAATCCCGGAACAAATTGGGTCTTTCTACTCGTGGACGGTATACCGTATACGCCAATGGGCTCCAGCGTCAAGGGAATTTTTGCTTACAATAATGGGCCGTAAGTCCTTAATCTACTTAATATAGTCTGGTAAATACGGCTCAAAAACCACTAAGGTGCAAGCACCGGCTCGACAAGCGGAAGAGTGCGCCAACTCTCGCAAAGAGGTATTAACCATGCCTGACCCTCATTACCCCATCGGACCGTTCTCACCGGACGCGAATCCCACGCCAGAGAACCGTTCCCGGCATATTGAACAAATCACAGCTCTTCCAGCCAAACTGCGGAGCGCATTGCGGGGACTTTCGCCGCAACAGCTCAACACGCCTTACCGCGAAGGCGGCTGGACAGTAAGGCAGGTGGCACACCACGTCCCGGACAGCCACATGAACGCCTACATCCGTTTTAAGCTGGCGTTGACTGAGAATGTACCCACCATCAAACCCTATGAGGAAGCAGCCTGGGCTCGCCTTAAAGATTCAGAAGCAACCTCAATTGAAGTTTCCTTGAACCTGCTGGAAGCCCTCCACATCCGCTGGGTAAACCTGTTGCGGTCCATGAAGCCGGAGGATTTCAGCCGCAAGCTGAATCACCCGGAATCCGGAGTGCAGAGTCTGGACCACGTGCTCGCAATTTACGACTGGCATGGCAATCACCATGTGGCCCACATCACCGCGCTGCGCGAGCGCATGAAGTGGTGAAGACATTGGGTAATTGGGTAATGGGTATTGAAAAAGAATTGGGTAATCTGCCGCGCGAGCGCGCGCCTCAAATTACCCAATTACTAAATCACCCAATTACCAAATCCGTTCTACGGAATGAATCCCAGGTCTTCCGGCAAGGGACCGGCAATCGGCACCTCAAACAGCGGCCCCGGACCATCAGGATCAATGGTGAGTGTGCCACCGCTGGCCAGGAACACGGCGATTTGTGTTTGCGCGCCAACCGCCACCGCCGCAACCGGGGGAGTTCCTCCGATGTTGGTTAAAAACGTGTGCGGATTCTTGCCGAAACCAACACCGAGAGCAAATGCCAGATCGTTGCGGAAGAAGGTCGCCACGTCTTTCAGATCGCCGGAACGGATCAGTGCTGTTGCCGTTGGATTCGGCACCGTCTCATCGCCACGAGCAAACTGCACGATCACGGGCTTGGCCAGGTCACCCGCCAGTGGATCCTTGCGGATAAACGGAGCCCATGCAACCGGATCGCCGGCCTGCCCGAGCCACCTGCTGGTATCTTCCACGGTTTGAATTGCGATTGCGCCGGGAACGTTGTTGATTACAGGAGGAAGGTTCCGCAGCGGGCTGTTGTCGTTGAAAAAGATGGGTGGACCTGCATTGAGGAGCGATGGTACGCGAACCGCCAGGGCTTGCGTGAGCAGAAGTTGGAAGCTCGGACTCAGACGCACAATGTCAATGATGGAGCCGCCGGGCACATTGGGTACGCCGGCCTTTATATCAGGCTCAATGCCAAGAAAAATGGCGCCATAAATTCCGCCGAAGGATTGTCCGGCGTAATAGATGCGGTTGGCGTCCAAGTCAGGCAAACCATCGCCATCCGCATCAATGCCGCCCTGAATGGCGCGCACCAATTGCATCAGGTCGGCAGTGGTCTGCTGCAAGGCATCGCGTGATCCAATGGTGCCCTGCGGACTCAGCACAAAAGTGGAGGAGCCCTCTGAGGAAGTGATCTGGCCGTTGCCGTCCTGGTCGATTCCGCGACCGCCCTCAGGGAACGTGGTGGCCGTGCTCCCCTGATTGATGGTAAGCGTGCTGTTCGGACCAAAGCCGTGGCCCACTACGTTGATGGCAATGCTTGCGATGCCGTTATGCGCCAGCGTAGAGGCTACCGCAAACGGAGCGCCCTGCTTGCTGTCAGTAAATCCGTGGCCGAAGATCGCTACCGGCCAGCCCGTGCTTGGGCGAGGTCCAGAAGGAATGAACAGGTTGAAGAAGAGTTCCTCTGTGCCCTGCGACGGGACATTCTGCGTGGTTGGAACCTGCGGAATGAAAACGCCCCCGTTCTGCCAGTGCTGCCCCGTGAACTTGCCGAAAGCCAGTGTGCTGATGGAGCCGGGGAATACCTGCAACGCTGCCAAGTCGGCATTCAGGCTGGTGGGAATCAGTGGTCCTACCGTTAACGCCTGCACATTCCAGGTGAATCCCGTAACCGTGTTGACCGGGAAAACTGCCTTTTCACCATTGCTGCCTATATTGAAGTTAACCGTGGGAGCAGCAGCGGCCTTGACCTGCTCGCGAATGCTCTGCAATGTGGCCGTAGCGGTCTCTGTAGTAAATAGGCTTGCGGCGGCAATGTCATTATGGTCCAGCCCGGGCACCAGGTGATGCAGCGTGCCGTTGTCCAAGAGATGTTTCAGCGCCCTGATGTAGAGCCTCTGCTGCGGGTCGCTGATGTGTCCTTCATCCAGATCGTGAAAGCCTTTGGCGGCTTGAATCGGCTGGCCGCCGGCATCGTGCACGCCATTAGTGACGATCAGAAGATAATTGCTGTGCTGATCCAGGTGATCATCTGACTCGGCAAACAAAGTCAGCGAAGCCGGATCCCACACAATCTGGTTGATGCCGATCAAGGCGCCAGCCGCGCGCAAATTGTTATCTTCATTATCGCGTCCTAAGAAGAAGGTATCCGGCAGGCGCACAAGAAAGACACTCTTGCTGCTGACTGAGTTCACGTCAATGGGACCGTCAAACGGAATGGAAAGACGCGGCTGGAGATTGAACCCGTCAAGCTGATTCAGCAATGTGATATCAGCGCAGTCAGAGGGATTGCTGCCGCAGTTCGGCAGCGGCAGATTCACTCTCAATCCTGTAATCTGCTGCGCATCGAGCACTGCGAACTGGTCGCTGGGGAACGGCGATTGCGTGGTTGACTGCAGGTTGAAGAGTGGATGAGTGGCGGCGAGGGCAAGCGATGGAACAACCGCCAGAATGATCAGGTAGAGGGCAAGCCGGGAAGCAAATGAATGCTTTTCAGTGAGAGTCCGTTTCATGGTGGTGGAGCACCTCCGGGGGAGTAAAACGGGAGCTCGAAAACCATAGTCTTTGGCGGGCTTTATGTCAAATATTAGTAAGAGTTCAGCCGACCCCCACATAGCCGCAGTGAGCGCCAAACCTCAATGAATCCGTATGTTCACCAGGTACGGGCTGGCAAACTCAGTCATATCTCCCACGTGCTTTCCCGGCGCGGGCAGCAACCGGGCGGAAAGCGGTTTATTCCACTTCACCGCCAGACTGGCAACATCACGAATGATATTTTCCAGTTCCTGCTGTGAGATATCGCCAGGGAGTGGAACTGCGTCAAGACCGGCGCTGCACACAGCGGAATAGGAAAGCAGTGAGTCGCGACTGATACGCCCAGCTTCCCAGCGGCGAGCCAGCGCAGAATCTTCCAGCACCGGAAGCATCAGCCCGCTGTAGCCGGTTTGCAGGACCGGAATACGGCGAACGGCACTCGTGATGGTATAGGCGACGCTCAGCGTACCCGGCCCACCAATCGGCGCTCCGAGCAGTGATTCAAATGCTGCACCGATCGAAATGTCCTTTAACGGAACCGGCGTCAAATCGATTCCAGCGTAAGTCCAGGCGTACGTCTTCTCCACGCGACGTGCAATCTCTTCCACCTTTTGCGCCTCGGCGCCGAGTTGTTCTGTGAGCTGTACTCCGGCCCCTGCGATATCTCCCTTGGCGCTCGAAAACACCTGGTTCACAATGCCTGCCGATTCAATGCCGAGAGCAAATGCGCGCCCCATGCCTTCGGTGTGCGACACCGGATAAAAAGGACCGTTGGCGGGAGGAAACGCGCCTGCGGCAAAGCGGAAGTTGCCTTCGCCACGCTCGGTGTGGTCTTCCAGATACTTAATCACGCGAGCCGCAGCAGAGATGCCGTGCCAGTGGATTCCGGACGCATCGGCGATCACCACATATCCGTTGATGGTTTGCGTGGCGGCAATAATCTGGGCCAGCAATTCAGCCTGTGCGGGATCGTCCGAGTCGCGCGCCATGGCGCCGCCAATGTCAGGAGTAAAACCTTCCTGCTGCGCCAGCTTGTCCAGCTCACGGAAGAAATTCATAGCAGCAGGCGTGGACATTCCCTGCACGATCAGCGGAAAAGGCTGCGTGGTGATGCGCAGAGTTTCAACTTCATATCCCGCGGCGGTGTATTGTTCTTTGGCCGCGCGCAGGAACCGCAACGCCGTTTCAATCTGCTCGCGATATCCCTGCTGGTCAAGCCGTACAAAAGCGGTGATGGTTCTGATTTTTGGTGGCGCGATTCTGTTCTGCCTGCCGCTTTGGGCTGGCGCTGTGCTCAGAAGCAGCAGAACCAGCAACACGCACCACATTCGATGCCACATGGGAGATCTCCACAGAATTTACTTATTTCGGTTGCGTCCCGACGCCGGTGAAATCCGCGCACAAAGAACTTCTGACGGTGGCTGCACTTGCGGCACGAGTGTACGCGGTAACAGCGCGCGTGCAAACTGAAAATAAGAGCAACGCTAAGAATCTAGTGCAGAAAGCGTGGGAGAGTTGCAGTTCTTCATAATGAGAGAGCGCACATCATCAGAGAGGTCACGGAATTCTAATCCGTAGCGGAACCCCTCACAATTTTTTACCACGGCTTTGAGTGTGACTTCCGCAGGCGAGTACGGAAAGCTGACCTGAAGAAGCACTTCGGTGCCAATCGTCATGGAGTGTGGGATATAAGCGCCCATGCCTCCCTGGCTCAGGATGTTGCCGCGTCCAAAGACCACATTGCCTTGAGCACCGCCGATTGACACTTTCAAACGAACATCGATTTTGTGGCGGTTCCAGCGCCGCAGCTCCGGACCGCACTCCGGCTGGATCATATGATTTGGGATTCGAGGGGTTCCCTTCTCCTGGCTTCCTGTTTTGCTGATTGCGGCGTATTGTAACCCGAATCGATCTCAAGAAAATCAGGAAAATCGCTCCCTAGGGAGCCGGGCGCGTAGCCTGGTCCAGCCGGCGGTCCATTTCCGTAATCAGCGTCTGCCACATGTCGATCTCCAACTGGAACTGATGCTTGAGAGGCGACTGAGTGGTATCCACAAACGCAAGGTTCGTCTGCATCTGCTGGACCAGCGCTTTCATGCGGGCAACATCCTGTCGCAAGGCTTGCACATCGTCGTTGCGAACCGATGAGTGCTGAGTCTCAGGCGAAGTTTTCTGTGTTGCTGCGGCATGGTCTGCGGATTCCGCAGCCGGTTTCATCTGAGCGACTCCGCACGTAAGGGAGGCAGTAAGCACAATAAAGGCGACAATAAGACGCATAGCGTGGGAACCTCCTCCAGAAAGCTTACCTGAATCAGGTTCCCCCGCGAGCAACGCTCAGCGTGCGGGCCTGGCCGTAATCATATCTTTGTAAATGACGCCGCCTTTCATCACGAATCCCACGTTCTCCAGAGCACGCACATCGCTCAAGGGATCAGCGGTAACGGCAATCAGGTCAGCATATTTCCCCGGTTCAACGGTTCCTACGTCTTTGGCGCGACCGATAAGATCAGCAGCGCTGCTGGTGGCTGCGCGAATGGCCTGCGCCGGGGTCATTCCGTACTTCACCATGTAATAGAACTGCTTGGCGTTGTCGCCGTGAGGATAAACTCCTGCATCGGTTCCAAACGCCATCTTCACGCCCGCCTTGACGGCTTTGGCAAAATTCTCGCGCTGGAGTTCGCCCACCATCTTTTCTTTTTCAAGGTTCTCTTTTGGCAAGCCGAACTCCACCGCCTTGCCGCGGATGTAATCATCGTTATAGATATCCATCACCAGATAGACGCCGTGTTCTTTGGCCAGGCGGATGCCTTCATCATCAATCAGGCTGGCGTGTTCAACAGAATCGATTCCCGCTAAGATCGCATTCTTGATCCCCTGTGCGCCGTGCGCGTGCGCAGCGATCTTGCGTCCTGCCATGTGCGCCTCTTCCGCCGCGGTCTTCAATTCTTCCAGCGTGTACTGCGGCGCTCCGGGGCTGTCTCCTTTAGAAAGGACTCCACCCGTGGCCAGAATTTTGATCACGTCCACGCCATATTTCACCTGAGCGCGCACCACGTGCCGCACCTGATCGGATCCATCCGCAATCTGAAAATCTCGCTCCTCAGGAAACATGCTCACCCGCGTTTGCGGCGAGTAGTTATTCAAGTCACCGTGGCCGCCAGTGATGGAGATAGCCGGACCGCTGGCCACTACGCGCGGACCAGGGATAAAACCCTCATTGATGTAATTGCGCAGGTCCACGGCAAGAAACGGCGGCGAGCCAACATCGCGCACGCTGGTAAAACCTGCCTCTAGTGTTTTGCGCGCATGCACCACGGCATTAAACGCATAGTCGAACGGTGTGTCCTTGAACGCGTAAATTTCGTCATAACGATCGGCGCGGAAGCTCAGATGTGTGTGGCAGTCAATGAGCCCTGGCAACACGGTAGCGTGAGATAAATCAATCACCGTGGAGCCTGCGGGAATCTGTGCTGTTTGTGCCGGGCCAACGCTCTGAATTCTGTCGCCAACCACCAGAATCACAACGTTGTTGCGGACGTTGTCAGAGGTGGCATCAAACAGGCGCCCTGCACGGATATAAACCGCCTTCGGCTGCGGTTCCGATTTTGTGGGCTGCTGTGCGAATGCAAATGACGAAGCGAGCAACAGAATCAGGGCGAGACAACGCTTGAGCAAAGGAAACTCCTTGAGAAATGAACGAAAGAGTATAACGGCACGCGGTGACGGTAACCACAGCAAATGTCATCGACGTTTTACCAAGCGGTGTGCGCGCACAGCTCGCGTCTTCACAGAACCTGCTCGGCGAGGCCGGCTTGCGCGCCGAGCCGAGTGCAACAGGAGCATGAAAAAGCGTGGGCCCATGCGTTGCGGTCAAGCGGTTTGCGCGCGCAAGCGCGCCTAAAATACGGCAGGCTAACTACTGTGCCGAGATATCAGCTGCACGCGCGAAAACTCCATCCAGATCCGCCAGCGGTCAAATTCCCGGCTGTGAGAGACGGCAGTGACCACGGCATTCTCTTTGCAGTTCTTGCTCAGGATAACGCTCAGCTTAGCGCCCAGCTCCACCATGGGGCCAATCAGCATGGTGGCGTGCCGGTCGCCTGCGGGAAGTATGAGGTCGCGTTCCTGAAACGGCATGCCGTTGCTGGCGATGCCGCGCAAAATCGCAATCGTGCCCCCTTCCGGGATGTGCAGAGGCTGCGGCTCAGACGAAGCTTCAGCCGGTTCTTCAGGCGCGCGCCGAGGCTGGGTTGCACTGCGGGGCTGATCGCCATACACCGTTACCGGCGGAACCCCTAGCTCCCAGTCTTCCGGAGGAAAGTAAATCCCCCAGAAATTTTCCGGGCGATGCAGCTCAATGCCATATTCGCTCTCATGCGAATCTGCCCACACCACCTGCCCCACACGCCATTTGTATGGCGCCAGCATGGCTACGCGAACTTCCATCCTGGGTTCCAGGGGAACGGTGCAGCGGATGCGTGCGCCATGCCGATTGACCAGAATGGTCTCGGCCGCACCACTCACGTGCGACCCATCACTCTTCTGGCCGGATACGGCAAGCGCCAGATGTACCAGGACGCGCGAACTTCTGCGCCCTCGCTCACTTCCTGCGGTCTGAGGCATAAGGAATTGTCTAGAAGCGGCGTTCGCTTGGGCAAATATAGAACTTCCGGCCAGTGAAACGTATATTACGGCAAGCCAATCGCCACGCCTATCCAAAACCCGTGCGACCATGTCCTAAGGTAACCGCCAAGTTAATAACCTTTGTTCACTCTTTTTGGCCGAAAAACTCACCAATTTCTGCTCCATTCGCGCTCCGCGGACGCCCTTCCGCGGTGGTCTCTGCTTCCGCCTTTATAATGACGCGTTCGCATCTTCCGACCGGGGCTGAATCACTCTATGCGAAGTCTTTTCCTCCTCCTGACCCTCAGCGTGTTCTGCGCCATAGCCATCGCACAACAACAGAGCGCCACACCTTCTCCGTCGCCCGCCGCAGAGATTGACGAACGACTCGCGGAATCCGCGCCCGTAGCCACGCACCACCAGATCACCTTCGCGGGAAAGTTGCTCAAGTACACCGCAACGGCAGGACGCCTCATCCTTAAACCTGAATCGGGCCCGGCACAGGCCGCCATCTTTTTTACCGCCTACACGCTCGACGCCGAAGATGCGCGCACGCGTCCGCTCACCTTTGTATTCAACGGCGGCCCCGGAACCGCAACAGCATGGCTGCACATGGGCGCGCTGGGTCCAAGAAAAATCAGGTTGGAACGCGATGGCGGAGTCCCGGCTCCTCCATACGCCGTGGTTGATAATCCTGACACCATCCTTGACCGCACTGACCTCGTCTTCATTGACGCGCCCGGCACCGGATACAGCCGCGTGCGTCCTGACCTGACCAAGCAGTTCTACAACGTTGATGGCGACGCCGACGCTTTCTATCGCTTTATTCGTCTCTACCTCTCGCGCTACCACCGCTGGGGCTCGCCGGTGTTTATTTTCGGCGAAAGCTACGGCACCACGCGCGCAGCGGCGCTGGCCAACCATCTCATTGACGGCTATATCCCCATCAACGGCGTTGCCCTGCTCTCCGTTGGGCTCGACTTTCAGACCCTGATGTCCGGCAACCTGAATGACTTGCCGTTTCAGGTCATCGTGCCCAGCTACACCATGATTGCCGCGTATCACAAAAAGATCGCGCCAGAACTCACCGCCGACCTCGACGGCACCATCAACAAAGTGGAGCAATGGTGCGCCAATGACTACGCACAGGCGCTTGCTCAAGGCAACGCCTTGCCGCCGGAAAAACACAAGCAAATCGTCTCCCAGCTTGCCGCCTACACCGGACTCAAGCCCGAACTGATCGAAGAAAACGATCTCCGCATTGAGCCCCAGGTCTTCATGCACAACCTGCTTAAAGACCAGAAGCTGGAAGTGGGCCGCGTGGACGGCCGTTTTACCTCTCCCGCGCCACAAAGCTCTTCACATGAGCCCTTCTTTGATCCCGCCATGGCTGCCATGTTCCCTGCCTTCAACGCGGCCATGAACAATTACACGGAGACTGAGCTCGGCTACAAATCCCAGATCCCTTACATCATTTGGGATTTCGAAGGCGTCAACCGCGCCTGGGACTGGGGCTCCGGAATTGCCGGCTATCCCCAAACCGCCACGCAACTGCAATCCGCCATGGCGAAGAACAAATACCTCAAAGTGCTGGTCATGGAAGGCGAGTACGACTTGGCCACGCCGTTCTATGCGTCCGCCTATACCTTCCAGCACCTCCGGCTTCTTCCACAGCAACGCCGCAATATTTCTTTCGCCAACTTCAAAGGCGGCCACATGGTTTACAACGACGCGCAGGCCCTCAGCGAGATGAAAAAGATCCTTGATAACTGGTACAAGGAGGCGCTGAGCAACTCTTCCGCGCACTAATTGTGTCGCGAATCACCGCCAATGACCTAAGAGCGTGCGCGCAGATAAATGCTGCCTCTTGCAGATACAAGAGAATCGATCCGCGTAGATCAGCGCTAATCGGCAGCAAGGTTGTTCTGCTTTCCCGATTACGGCGATCACGTTGCGATGGGGTTCCCCGGAAATCCGGTTTTGGATTTCCGGGGTAGGATCACGCACGATCACGGCGGTTTTGTCCGGCAGTTGGAAGCCTGTCACTGCAGCTAATTGTCAATGAACGTTCACCGTTCGCCCTGGGGCGTGGGGATTTTGGTCACCAGCCACGTTGTTAGTCGCAGCAGCTTTGTCCAAAACCTACTCACGTTAGCACGTGCGCCCAAGCGAATCAATTACGAAAAAGGTCAGGGTGCGCGCACGCCTGTCAAGTGTCTTCAAGGTCATCGCCGGGCCTTTGTTGGCTGACTGTTGATTGCAGAGTGCTGAATGCTTTTTCGGGGAAGCGCATCCCTGGGAAAGCAGCGCGCCGTAAATCCGGGGGGCGCCCGACGAGCCGGTGATTTGGCATGGCGGGGTGGAGAGATCGGCGCGCCTCAAACTGTCATGCTGAACGAAGCCAAGCGCTGGTTTTGTGCGGCTTGGCTAACTGCTAATGGCTAAGCGCTAATGGCTGGTTTTACGGGCATTGAGGAATTGTTTCGCACCCATCACCATCCGCCGTGCAGGTGGTGAAATTGAAAGTGCAGACGTGGGTGAGCATACCTCCGCAAACCTGCTCTTTCTCCTCTGCGCTCAGCTCACGGCCAAACATGCGGCTCAGGACTCTGCTGTTTTCTGTGCTCTTCGACATTGGAACTCTCCTTTTTCAGCCGAACACGAAACAGGCTAACACTGCCGTCTGGTGAGCATTCTCTAATTTCTTTTTTTATTTGATTGCTTTCCCAATTTGGGAAGCTGCTGCTTCGCCTCTGCGTCCCCTGTTCCTCTGTGTTTCAAAGGTTTTGACACTCCCATTGTCTGCTTTCAGCGCCGATTCGGCAATTATCTTGTCATGTCTTCGCTAGCCAAGCATCGCTGTCAGCGTGCTCTGCTAAACGTCCACCGCTCAAATCGAGTCTCCAAATCTGCCTTGACACCGCTTTCTCATTAGCATCACAATGTAGTTCTAATGATTGGCGAATTCGAATACCTGATGCTCTCCGCGGCCAGCCGCCTGGGAGAAGACGCCTACGGAGCCTCCATTAGGCAGGAGATCAAGCAGGCCACCGGCCGCTCCTGCTCCATCGGCGCCCTTTATACCACCCTGGATCGTCTTGAAAAAAAGGGCATGGTCAAGACCTGGTTGGGTCAGCCTACGCCGCAGCGCGGTGGACGCGCCAAGCGCGTGGTCCGCATGACCGCGAAAGGCGCCAGGGCGGCGAGTGATTTCTATGCGGCCGTGGTGAGCGTGAGCCGCGGTGTTTCCTGGGAGGCTCATCAGCGGAGTCGATGACGAACAGAATGTTATGGTCGCTGGTTGCGCTCGCTGCTCGGGCCTTGAACTCCGATGAACGTGACTGCGTTCGCGGTGACCTTGAGGAATCAGGCGCGACAGCCGCAGAATCCCTGCGCGCAATCCTGGGCCTGGCGATCCGTCGCATGGTGATTGCCTGCAGCGACTGGCGCAACTGGCTGAGACTGGCGGCACTCATCATTCCCCTCAGCGCGGTGCTTTCCATCATCTCCCGGAGAACGGCCGATTGGACTGCAATCTATTTCTGGCTGTACGTCAACAACTGGCATTTGTCTTTTCTGAATACCGCCGGATTCTGGTCTGTGCTGGCCGAATCTGCCTGGGGAGTAGCCGTGGGGTTCTTCACCGTGGCCTGCTTCGCCTGGACCGGAGGTTTTGTTCTTGGGAGTGCGTCCCGGCGCACTCTGCGCATGAATGGTTTCTTGTTCTGCTGCATGCTGTTGTTGGGAACCCTGGTGATTGCGCCGCACTATCTCCAATATTTCCAGGCGATGCTCATGCACAGGTTCCCGCCGCGTCCTGATGGCCATCCTTATCACGACACCGATGCAGTTTTTGCTCTCGCGTTTTATCGCGCAATTTTCCCGCTGATCCTGCAGGCGATTCTGGTCTTACTCCCAGCCATCTGGGGCATGCGACGGGGGCGGCGGTTTACAGGAAGCCATTGCCTTCTCAACCTGATGATCTGGACTGCCGTAACGGCAACGGTGTTGGTCATGCTGTTGGAAGTGCCGGGTTTGGGCCTAGTGATATGGACTCATGCCGGCGCGCGTGCCGCAAACGTCGCGGCACACCTGTTTCATGGACTGAGACTGCTGGTGTACTGGCCGCTGGCGTATCTCATCCTCTCCGCCATCGGGCGTTTTCGATCGCATCGGTTGGCCGCAGCTTAGTGGGCTCTTTTCTTCCTGCAGTATTGAATTTCCGGTTTTAAGGAGCAAGCCAATGAAGAACAGCTGGTCAAAGCATCTCCTCGCCGCCATCGCAGTACTGTTTGCAGTCGTGGCCCTTGCCGTCGCTGCTGATGAATCAGGATCCCGCGCCGTCCTCCAACCTGCAGGCCAGCGCAAGCCGGCGCCGGAGATCAAACTGGAGGACAGCCTCGGCAAGACCGCCACGCTCGCACAATATCGTGGCCAGGTTGTTGTGCTCGACTTCTGGGCCACCTGGTGCCATGGCTGTAAACAAGAGATCCCCTGGTTTGCCGAGTTCCATCAAAAGTACGCCTCCAAAGGGCTTACTGTGGTTGGAGTCTCTCTCGATGATGATGGCTGGAAGGTTGTGAAGCCGTTTATCGAGAGTGCCAAAGTCCCTTACCGCATTGTGCTCGGCAACAATGCCACCGCCGCGCTGTACGGAATCAGCAACATGCCCGATACGTTTCTCATCGATCGCCGCGGAAAACTGGCAGCGACCTATAACGGCATGGTGGATAGAGACAACATCGAAAAGAACATTCAAGCCATGCTGGCAGAGCGGTAGCCAACGATTTTGATAGCTCCGGGTGGTCTGCAACCCGCAAATATTTCACGCCCGCCGCGCCATGAGGTCGAGGCTGGCTCAAGATAGTCGGACCACCTCTGCGTTCTCTGCGCCCTCTGCGGTGAATGTCTTCGATCCGTTCCGCCCGTTGCGTCCCTGGCGGTGAGTCTTCTTGATCAACAGATCTGTCTCTAGCTTGCCTTCTCCTCTGCCTCGCGCTTGCGGGCGGCTTCTTGAGGATTAGTGATGATATCAACCCATTTCGGGTTCGGCGAAGCTTCTTTGCCGTAAGTGTCGTGCCAGTTCCACCATTTGTACGGCTCGGTCTGGGGATAACCCTGCGGGGAGTCCTCCCACTTCTCCTGGCGGCCAAGAGGAGTGAGGTCGAGGTAGCTCCAGACGCTGCCCATCGCCTCGTCACCACGGTTGTTGATGAAGTATGTGCGGAAGATCTTGTCGCCGTCGCAGAAAAATACGTTGTGCCCGTGCCATTCATCCACGCCGAAATCCTTGTCGAAGCTGTCCGTGATGGTGTACCAGGGCATCTCCCAGCCCATTCGTTCCTTCACGCGAGCGATGTCCGCCTGAGGCGCGCGTGAGGCGTAGGCAAGCGTCGTATCGCGGGCGTTGAGATGGGCCAGGTGACCGACCTGGTCAGCGCCCAGCGAGCAGCCGCGGCATGCATGCTCCGGCCAGCCGAACACCCCGGGCTCAAAGAACGCGCGATAAAGGACCAACTGCCTGCGGCCCTCGAACAAATCGAGCAGGCTGACCTTGCCCCTGGGACCTTCGAACTCGTATTTCTTCTCCACTGCCATCCATGGCATCCGCCGGCGCTCAGCCGCCAGCGCATCACGCGAGCGGGTCAACGCCTTCTCCTTTTTGAGGAGTTCCTGCCTTGCCGTCTCCCACTCCTGTTGCGACACGACCGGGGGTGTCTTCATCGGGATATGCTTCTCTTGCTCTTTGCTCGTCGACATATCGTCTCCTTATTTTTCTCAAAGATGATTTCTCCAGCCTTCTGGCTGCGAAACTTTTTCTGTAGTGCGTGACTGATCACCGGATTTCACCGCCCCGAATTGCTGCTTAGCGCTTGCTTCCTTTAGTATGTGCGGTTCCTGATCTCGCAATTTCCGGGAGGCACCGTTCATGGCTGGCGCGACTTTCGTCTGCAAACGCACGATTCACATGGTTCTATTTGGGCTGATAGTTCTGTTTCTCATGGGCTCGGGCATCGCCCAACAGAAGACCAGCTCAAAGCAGGGCAAAGGCAAGAAGGCTCAAACATCATCCGCGCAGAAAGCAGGCGAGAGCAACACTGAAGCATCAAGCGCCGCAACCGCAGCCAAGCCTGAAGAAGAGCAGGACGAGCACAAAGGTCCCTGGCACGGTCTCACCTGGCGGCTGGTAGGGCCGTATCGCGGCGGGCGCGTTCTGGCCGTGAGCGGCGTGGTGGGTGATCCCCACACGTACTACTTTGGCGGCGTGGGCGGTGGCGTTTTCAAGAGCACGGACGGTGGCCTGAGCTGGCGTCCCATGACGGACAAGGTGAAAGACATGTCGCCGTCGATTGGGGCGATCGCGGTGGCGCCGTCTGATCCCAACGTGGTTTACGCGGCCACGGGCGAAGCCTGCATTCGCGGCAACATCATCGCCGGCAATGGCGTTTACAAGTCGATTGACGCCGGCAAGACATGGAGCTTCATCGGCCTCAAAGACACGCTGGCGATTGGCCGCATGATTGTCAATCCCAAAAACCCTGACATTGTGCTGGTGGCAGCGCTGGGACATCCCTTTGGCCCGAATGCTGAGCGCGGCGTCTTCCGTACGATGGATGGCGGCAAGACCTGGACCAAGGTCCTCTACAAAGACGAGAACACCGGCGGCATCGACCTGGCGTTTGATCCTCACAACGCCAACACAATTTTTGCCGGGCTGTGGCAGGCAAGGCGCTCGCCCTGGGGGATGGATAGCGGCGGCCCGGGCAGCGGCCTCTATCGCAGCACGGATGGCGGAACAACCTGGAAGCACCTGACCGGCAACGGCCTGCCGGACGGAATCATTGGCCGCATCGGCGTTGCCGTCTCATATCACGGAGAGCGTGTCTGGGCGCTGATTGAAGCCGACAAAGGCGGGCTCTTCCGCTCAGATGATGGCGGCGAGCACTGGATGCTGATGAATAGCGATCGGCAATACCGCCAGCGCGCGTTTTACTACACCCACGTTTTTGCCGATCCCGCATCGAATGATGGCGTGTACGTGCTGAATACAGGCATGTACCACTCCAACGACGGCGGAAAAAGCTTCCGGCCCATTCGCGACCCACACGGAGACAACCACGGTCTGTGGATTGATCCTGACAATCCGCAGCGGATGATTGAATCCAATGACGGCGGCGCCAACGTGAGCACCAACGGCGGCGCTACCTGGACCGAACAAAGCAACCAACCCACGGCGCAGTTCTATCACGTGGTAGCGGACAATCGCTTTCCCTACTGGATCTACGGAGCGCAGCAGGACAACAGCACCGTGGGAATCGCCACGGCAGCCGATGGCGGAATCAACCGCGCGCAATGGTATCCGGTGGGCGGCGGTGAAAGCGGATATGTGGCGCCTGATCCGCGCGATCCCCAGATTCTGTACGCCGGCTCTTATGGTGGCGAGATCACGCGCTATGACCACCACACCGGTGAAGAACAGAATATTACGCCCTGGCCCATCAATCCCATTGGGGCAGCAGCGGCGGACCAGAAATACCGCTTCCAGTGGACCGAGCCCATTGTGTTCTCCATGCACGATCCGCACACGCTGTATTTCGCTGCGCAGGTGCTCTTCCGCACCAGCGATGAAGGCATGTCATGGCAGGTGATTAGTCCCGACCTGACCCGGAATGACAAGACCAAGCAGGTGGCTGCGGGCGGTCCCATCACCAAGGACAACACCGGCGTGGAAGTGTACGACACCATCTTTTCTGTCACCGAGTCACCCAAACAGAAAGACCTCATCTGGGCCGGCTCGGACGATGGCCTGATCCACATCACCACCGACGCAGGCAAAAACTGGCAGAACGTCACACCCAAAGCCATGCCGGAATGGGGCACGGTGAGCATGATTGAAGCGTCTCCGTTTGACGCAGGCACCGCATACGTCGCGGTGGAGCGGCACCGGCTGGATGACTTTGCTCCGTACATTTTCAAGACCACCGACTTCGGCAAAACCTGGAGCACGCTCATCAGCGGCATCCCTGCTGACAACTACGTGCACGCCGTACGCGAAGACCCAAAACGCAAAGGGCTGCTTTACGCGGGCACGGAAAAAGGTGTGTATGTTTCCTTCGATGACGGAGCCAAATGGGAGCCGATGCAAACCAATCTGCCTCCGGTGCCCATCTGGGACCTTATCGTGCACGATAATGATCTTGTTGCCGCAACGCATGGCCGTTCTTTCTGGGTGCTGGATGATCTGGCTCCTTTGCGGCAATACAACCCGCAAATGGCAAATGCTGATGTCCATCTCTATCAGCCAAGCCCAGCCAACCACACCCGATTCTTCGGAGGCTTTTTCGGTGGCTCTTTCGCAGGCCAGAACCCGCCCAGCGGCGCAGTCATTTATTACTCGCTCAAAAATTCACTCGAACCTGCCAAAGGGAAAAAGCCTGAGGCCGCAGCCGCCAAAGCGGCTGAGGAGAAATCAGCCCAGGGACAGAAAGCTGAGCCTACAGGCAAAGAACCCGGAGAGAAGCAGCCTTCAGGCGCCGCCGTGCCGCCCAAATCAGAAGAAGCCGCTGCTGAGGCTAAACCTCAGGAAAAAGCTCCGCCCATCACTCTGGAAATCCTCGACCAGAAAGGTCAGGTCATACGCAAATATCCGCCCAAACAGCAGGCTGAAGCCGGTGCTGGCGATGAAGAAGACTTCGGTCGTCGTCCGGCGCAGAAACTTCCCGCAGAAGCGGGACTCAACCGCTTTGTCTGGGACCTGCGTTATGAAGGTGCGTCTCGGGTGCCTCACTCTCCGCTTTGGGGCGGCAGTACAGACGGTCCGGTAGCTCTGCCGGGAACTTATCAGGTACGGCTCACGGTGCAAGGCAAGAGTTACACCGCGCCGCTGGAGATCCAGCCTGATCCGCGTTTGAAGATTACGCAGCAGGACCTGCAAAAGCAGTTTGATCTCCTAATGAAAATCCGTGACAGCGTCACCCAGGCACATGACACCATCAACCAGATTCGCGATATCAGAGGACAGATCAATGCTCTGAATAAGCGACTGGAAGGCCAGCCGCAAGCCACCGCTGTCGCTGCCGCCGGAAAACAACTGGATAAGAAGATGGCCGCCGTCGAAGAAGTGCTGATCCAGACCAAAGCCAAGAGCAACCAGGACGTGTTGAACTACCCCATTCGTCTCAACAACTATCTGGTTGCTCTAGGTGGTGTGGTAGGCAGCGCGGATTCCGCGCCTACGCAGGCTTCCTATGAAGTCTTTAATATGCTCAGAAAGCAGTTGGACGACGAACTGGCCAAATGGAAGCAGATCCTGGCCACGGACGTGCCCGCATACGATGATATTGTCAAAAAACAAGCTGTTCCGGCCATTATTTTGCCCAAGCCGAGCGCGCCTGAAGCGTCCGCAACTCGATGATTTACAAGGGCCGGCTACGGCCGGCCCGCCAGCTTAATTAATTTTCTCAAAGGTGGTTACGAAAGGCAGAAAACTGACACTAATTGTTGTTGACCATATCTAGAAGCAGGGTTAAATTCATCGGGCAAGACAGGTGACCATGTCAGATACTCTATTTGCGCTTTGGATAGGCCTTTCGGCAGCAATGGTGCTGCTGTTCCTGTACGCAGCCATTGTCAGCGTGCGCAACAGGCAAACCCGTCCGCTCGCGATGGAGGAGTTAATTTCTTCGCTGGCGCCTGTGGATGTAGAGGCGTTCGCCCACTTAATTTCTCCGGTGTCACAATCCAGCCAGGATCTCCCGCCGCAGGAGCTTTTGCGAATTCAACGGCGGCGAACGGAACTGGCAATCTGCTATCTGAGCCGCATGACGCATAACGCAGCGCTGTTGCAGCGCCTCGGTTACAGCCAGTTGCACAGCGCCAATCCGCTCATCAGTGATCTTGCCCAGCAGATGATTGATGCCGGTGTTCATGTGCGCCTGTACACGTTTATCGGCTTGATCGCTTTGCGCGCGAGCCGCACGTTCCACCTCACGTCATTGGAACTGCTCACAGCGGTGAAATTGGCGGAGTTGCAGAAGATGATGTCCGGAAGCCTTATCCCTGCCTATGAACAGCTCAAGGACAAAGCCGGCAATCTCACTTGCCTGAAGTTTTCCGCCCAGCATGAAGCTCTGATGCAAAGCCTGTAGGCAATCTGTTATTTAAACTTTTCCGCGTGTTGCCTGGATTTTTCTTAGAGTGACTTCTTGCCGGGTGTGAGCCAGTCTTTGAGCACTAATTCCCACTTTCGCGCCTGAGGCAGGACTGACGCATCCAGTTCTCCTGCAGGTTGAAGATGGTCGGGTCTTTCCGGCTTCAAAAACGTAATGAGCCAGATCACGCAGGCAATTTCGAAAGTGACGATTTCCACGCTGTCAAAAAAAGAGGAGCGGTGACCCAACCGGCTACGGACTGCGGCATTGGCCAGGGCCGCGGCCGCCTGAATGCCAAAGCCCAAGGTGATCCCGAGATCATAACGTCCCCATTGCCGTCCCATCATCAGCATGAGGAACATGAAGAACACAAGAAACGCGGTGCGCACAAAATCGAATGCCCGGGAAGCCACCTGGAATGCGGCTTTCCGGTCTGATGACTGGAAAACTGCAACAATGGTCAGAAGCAGTATTGCGGCCGCAACCGCCGGAAACAGCCCGCGATAAAACCGGACTTTATGGAAGCGCGGAAAAAGCCGGCGAATGAAAACTTCATAGAGCGCCAGCGAGAAAACAACTGCCAGTTCGAGCTCAGAAATCCAGTAAACATAAAAATACGCGCCGCGGCTCAACGGATAAACCATGGACCTGAGAATTCCAATGATCGGGGCGGAGATGATGTACAAAAAGAAAAAAGGCAAATCAGCCCAGATTCGCCTCAACAGAAAAACTCCCGACAGCAGCGTCAGAATGACAACTGGAAACCAGAACAACAGGTTGGGGAGCATCCCAGCAATCGAAATTGTGGCCAATGTATGGATGATAAGTATTCTATACGCAAGTCCGAGAGCTCCCGTTCCCTAATACATCGTTGTGTTAAACAGCTTGAGAATCCGGGATCGGTGTTGGCGGAGCGGGTAAATTAGCGCTGTGCACATCGGGTATTGGCGTTGGGGGAGCGGGCAAGTTAGCGACGCTCTGAAAATCCGGAATCGGTGTTGGCGGAGCGGGTAAATTAGCGCTGTGCACGTCGGGTATTGGGGTGGGGGGAGCGGGCAAGTTAGCCACGCTCTGAAAATCCGGAATCGGTGTTGGCGGAGCGGGCAAATTGAAACCCTGAACGCTCAGGCCTACTGCTGCACAAAATAACAATATACGGAGAGCCATTTTCATACTTTCTCTTCCTCCAAGTCTTACCTTGCGAAATAAAAGTCAAACCTTGGCCATAAGATTACAGGAGAACCCCAAAAAATATAGCGTCGATTTCGGACATGAAGCAGATTGCACTTTCGGGGGACCGATCACAGCCTCGCGAACGCAGAATCTTAAATGAATTAGCGCTGTGCCTGCAAAATCTGCCAGTGTTGCGCAAGTTTTATTTAGAATCCGAACGTTATCAGGGTTTTTCCTTCCTCTCTGAAATCTTTTTTGCTGCCTGCCCCTTCTCCATCCGCGGGAGTAGAATGTGAAAACGAATCTGCAGAATGTTTGCGTCTGGTAAATCTCGCGGTCTGGTTCCCTTGCTGGCATTGCTGATTTGCCTCCTCTTCCTCTTTCCGGTGAAGGTTGGCAGTTTCCAGGCGACGCATGGGCCCACTACCACCCTGGAAGAATCACTTTTCTTTCTGGTGCTGCAAATCTCTTTGTTACTCTTCGGGACTGCGTCGTTATCGATTCAGTTGCTGACCAGTGTTGACCGCTGGTTCGGAATGGTTGAGCGGGATACAGGCCACCGAACGACACACGATAACGCTCCAATCTCCCTTCGCTGCTGAGTCTCTTTTCTCCACGTGTTCTGCCTGTTTCAGGCGTCAAAGAAAACTTTCAAGTCAACACCAAAAGAATCTGGAGAACAGAGAGATGGCTCGCACTGGCAACCTGAAATTGCGAAAACTCGCGGCTTATCCCTGGATCGTACGCCGCTACAAAAACAAGATCGTCATTGAAATCACCCGGACGCGTATTCCCGCCAGGCGGAAACCGCAGTCCACAGTAGCTCCTGATTGCAAGCCTGAGCTCTGGTAGCCGGTCTCCCCAAAAGTTCGCGCCGGCTACTGAATCCGTCTCAGGCCCGGCGCGTCTTTTTTGTTCACGTACGCCTTTTTACGCTCCCAGTGCAGGATGCTTCAGGTGAAAATCAGTTGCATCCTGGTAGGCCTTCGCCACTGCCAGCAGCTTTGCTTCGCCATAGAGGCGCCCCAGGAAGGTCAGGCTCACCGGCGTTCCCGGACCGCCGGGCTGGAGATCGCCATTCTCATCCAGCTTCGGCTGCGGCGCATCGTCTCCACGGAAGCCGTTGGGCAGGATCAGCGCCGGATGGCCGGTGAGGTTCGTCACCACAAGCTGCGTGCTGTTCGTCGGCGCCACAATCACATCCACTTGATCGAACACCGTCCCTACCTGCTCCATGGCCAGCATGCGCGCGCGACTGGCTTGAATATATTCAACAGCCGGAATGAACCGCGATGTGCGGAACGAGTTAGGCCAGTCGTCTTTGCCTTGTGAGGTGAGCAGCTTGTCCCTACCGGTCCGCGTGAGTTCGTCGAAGGCGGCCGCGGCTTCCGCTTCAAGCATCACCACCATGGGACGATACGGCAACTTGGGCAACTCCAACGGAATCAAGTTCACGCCCATGGCGCGGAGTTTGGCAATCGCTGCCTGGTCATACTTGTGGTCATACTCGCGCATGGCACGGAAGGCCGCCTGCTGCGCGGCATCTTCGTCCCGCTTCTTTTTCTCTGCTTCTGTAAGGTCCTTTTCCTCCTTGGGCTGCTGCTCGGGCTGTGGCGGCTGCAGTGTGAAGTCCTTGGCCAGATACCCCACCCGCAACTTGCGCCAATCCGCTCCGCCGTCCCAGTTGAAGGCTACATTCTTCACCGTCCGGTCTTTACCATCAGGACCGTAGATGGCGCTCAGCACAATCGCGGTATCCTCCACCGCGCGGCAGAGAGGCCCGAGTTTGTCCATGGTCCAGGAAAGCGCCATGGCGCCGGTGCGCGGCACCATCCCGAAGGTAGGCCGCAGGCCGGTATCGCCGCAACGCGTCGAAGGCGACGAAATGGAACCCAGAGTTTCTGACCCAATGGCGAACGCAACGCAACCGGAAGCCGTGGCCGAGGCCGAGCCTGCGGACGAGCCGCTGGAGCCCTGTTTTGGGTTCCACGGATTGCGCGTCATGCCGCCAAACCATTTGTCGCCCAACGCAAGCGCGCCCAGCGTGAGTTTTGCAACAAGCACTGCACCCGCCGCATCGAGCCGCTGGACCACAGTGGCGTCTTCGTCAATATGCTGGTCCTGGAACCCGCCCGCACCCCAGGTTGTGGCATAGCCTTTTACCGCCAGAAGATCCTTTGCGCCCCACGGCAGCCCGTGCAGAGGCCCGCGATATTTGCCCGCTGCAATTTCCCTGTCTGCCTCTTTCGCTTGCGCTTTAGCACGATCTTCGGTGAGCGTGATCACGAATTTCAGCAGGGGATCGTAGCGCTTCAGCCGGGTCAGATACATCTCCGTAAGCGCCGTCGATGAAACTTTTTTGCTCTTCACCAGCTCTGCAAGCTGGCGCACGGAATAGAACGCGACATCTTCCATGTTCTTTGGCGCGCCGCTCGCATGTACTGCCGGAGCGGGCGACAGCCGCAAGGGCCGGCGATCTGTATCAAACTTCATTCCCGGCAGCACCGGATCAAAAATGATGGCCGGCGCCACGTCATTTTTCATGTGCAAGGCATAAATCGCATCGTAACCTTTCGTCATGTTATTCAGCGATTCCAGCATCATGTCCTTGTCTTCATCGGGAATTTTCACGTCAGCGAGGGCCGCTGCCTTATCAATCATGTCGCGGGTGATCTTGCCATCCTCATCTGCCATGGCCCACAGCACTCCGGGTAACAACGTGGCGGAAATTCCAAATTTTGAACAAACGGCAAGAAAGGCCCTGCGATCCAGCATGCGTTCTCCTCAGGAAATGGTTTTGAAATGGCTGGCAATTATAGCCGTAGTGAAATATTTGTTGAAGATGGAGGAACCTGGTTCATCTTTCCACAGCTTCCACCTGTACAATTACCAGCCGTATGAACGCTCTGTTCCAGCTTGTCTCAGAGCCAGAAATTGACTTTGTCCTCCCGCTGATGCACGAGTTCTACAGCCAGCAGGAAATGATCTTTGATGAAGGCGTTGCCAGGGCGGCGCTTGAGAAAGTGAGCGCCCATCCGCAGTTAGGACAGGTTTACCTCATTTCTCGCGGACAAGACCTGGCGGGATATTTTGTCCTGACATTTTGCTTCAGCCTTGAGTTCCACGGCAAATTTGCGCTGCTGGACGAGCTCTACCTGCGCGAGCCGTTCCGGCGACAGAAATTCGGCCGCGCAGCCATTGAGTTTGCTCAGCAAATCTGCCGCGAGGCCGGGGTCAAAGCGCTGCGGCTTGAAGTCGGCACGGCTAATACTGGAGCGCAGTCTCTGTACTCGGCTGAAGGTTTCAAAACCGACGAGCGCCGCCTGATGACCAAATGGTTGTAACAGCGGAAAACTTTGAGTTAATCTTGCTGGTTTTTTCAAGGAGAACCCGTCCCATGAACGTGCGTCGATCCATCCTGATTCTTACTACAGCGCTTTTCAGCGTGATGTGTTTTGCGCAAAATTATCCGCAGCCACAGCAGGGTAACTTCATCGTCAAGGATTTCCAGTTCAAGTCCGGAGAAAAGCTGCCCGAAGTGAAGCTCCACTATTACACGCTGGGCACACCGCAGAAAGACCCGAGCGGGAAAGTACGCAATGCGGTTTTGATTTTGCACGGAACCACCGGATCAGGCCGGCAATTCCTGGCGCCTTATTTCGCTGGCGTTCTCTTTGGTCCCGGCCAGCTTCTGGACGCGACGAAGTATTTCATCATCCTGCCCGACAATGTCGGCCACGGTGAATCGTCGAAACCCAGTGACGGTCTGCACGCGCGTTTCCCTCATTACGAATACGACGACATGATCGAACTGCAATATCGTCTGCTGACGCAGGGGCTTGGCGTCAATCATCTGCGGCTCGTCATGGGGACCTCCATGGGAGGCATGCATACGTGGCTGTGGGCGGAGCAGCATCCTGCCTTCATCGATGCCGCCATGCCACTGGCCAGCCAGCCGGTGGAAATTGCCGGGCGAAACCGCATGTTCCGCCGCATGATTATGGATGACATCCGCAACTCACCGGACTATAACAACGGGGACTACACGCAGCAGCCACGCGGAATGGCCGCAGCGATGCAGATTTTCCTGGTGATGGTCAGCGCACCGGTGCGCATGCAGAAAGAAGAACCGACGGGCGCCGAAGCAGACAAATTTCTGGAAGACTACATCGCTCGCGGCATCAAGTCGCACGATGCGAATGACGTGCTGTACGCGTTCGATGCCTCGCGCAATTACAATCCCGAGCCACAACTGGAAAAGATTACAGCGCCCCTCACGGCCGTGAACTCTGCTGATGACACCATCAATCCACCGGAACTCAAAATCCTGGATAAAGACATCCAGCGGGTAAAAAACGGCAAATACGTACTGCTGCCCATCACACCAGAAACGCGCGGCCACGGCACCCATACCTGGGCAGCCATCTGGAAGGATCATCTTGCGGAGTTGTTGAAGAGATCAGAATCTCATTGATCTGATGACTACGGTAACTCCAGAGATTGCCCCCAAAGTCCCGAGCGAAGCGAGGGATCGCTACCGTTCCCGAACAGCTTCTGGAGACAGAGGTTGTCCTTCACTTTTCGTCATGGTGAGCGATGCACGAGGAAGCATGCGACCGAGGGCGAGTCGAACCATCTATGCATTCTCTCCGCGTTTGTCCCGGTTCCGGAATGCACGTAAACAGGTAGAGATCCCTCACCCGCTGCGCGGGATTCGGGATTTTAAAAAAAAGCTGAGTCCTAGCGGCTCGCCACCTGCTGATTCGCCGCAAATGTCCCAACAAACGCGCTGCGCTTGTCGTGCAGTTCCCAGGTATCGTTCAGGTCTTTTCCGCTGTAGGCATTGTTGACGGCTACCGCAGGCATGGCATGCGTCGTCTTCGTTAGCGGCGGATAAAAAGTGTCCTCATTGCCGCAAAGATGGTCATTGGCCCCGATGGCGCGCGTCTCCACGGTCACAAAGTTGCCCGCTTGCAATCTTGCTCGCGCGCTGTGCTGGTGCAGGATTTCCATGTCCACCGGAACATTGACCACGCGCACCACATGCCGCAACAGTTCGCCACCCATTTCCTGGGCAAAATTGATCAGCGCCTGCCGCTGGCCCGGTGTTGCATTCTTGTCTATGAACATCACCGCCCTGGCTGGATAAGGCTTGCCATACGGATCACCCAGGGTCGCTTGGGCCTTCACGGCCGCTCCCACTGTGAGTCCGTTGAGCGCAACTCCATCCCACTTCCCTTCTGTGATGTGCCATGCCAGAATCGCTTCATCTCCGGTCAGGTTCATCTCGCTGTTGGCGAAGCACTGCCCCGTGTAAACGTCAGCGCTGCGGGTCTCAAGGTACTCACCCTGGATTGCGGGCCGAGTTTGCTGGGCAAAAAGAGAGGCGGTCAAAAGCAGAATAGAGAAAGGCAGAAACACATTGAGCTTGCGCATGAGGGGACTCCAAAAGACCATTGTAATCCCGCAGGCAAGCCCCTTGCATGGTCGTGTGGCACAGCCTCGGCTGTCCGTCCCTTGCTGCTACTCTGGTTTCTAGTATCGAAAGAGATTTCACAGGTGAGGGTCTCGGAACACAGAGCAGATTCACGGGCCACGTCTTTGATTAGGGTCTTGGGATTAGGCTCGCAAGGAACACTCCGCCAGTGTCGCCGCGAAAATTTTGTGCTAAATGCAGAGCACCGCCCACAGGCGAGGGCGCCTGTGCCACCATTCAACGTGAAAACTCATCACCGCCCTGTCAGCGTTGATCTGCGGCAATCAGCGGCAAAAGATTCTTACTTGCTTGCCCCGCAATGACACCCGCGCTGGCCTGAGCAGCAGTTGCCCGGCTCAGCCAGCTTGCCATCCGGCCCAATGCAGGTCTGCGTAAGTCCGCACCAGAACAGGCCGTCTCCGGAGCGAGGCACCGTGGGATCGGGCTCTGACCAGATGTACTGGCTTTTCCAGTGCAGCGCCGAGCACAGGCCGGGGCGCTCCGTGTTGAAACGATCAGAAATCTTGCTCATGCTGCGCCTCCTTCTGCACCTGCCGCTTTCAAAATGGCCCGCTTCACTGCCACGCGGGCAAGGTGGATTTTTGCGCTGTTGTGGCCCAGGCTCCTGGCCTTGGCAACGGCTGCCTTGGACGCCTCTTCCGCCGTTGCCTGAGTAATGGCTTTGCCTTTGAGTGCTTCCTCTGCTTCCGCAGAGACCCATGGTACGGGAGCAACATGCCCCAGCACCATACGCGCGCTCTCAATGGTCCGTCCATTCATTTTCAGCGCAACCGCGGCGGTCGCGTACGGCCAGTCGAAAGCTTCTTTCTGGCGAATCTCGTAATATCCGGTTTTCACACCGGGGGCAGGCGGCACGATCACGTCTGTGATGAACTCATTGGGCTGCAGGTCGTGCTCGCGCTCCGACTCTGATTTTGGGATCAGGAAGAATTTCTCCACCGGAATTTCCCTTTGCCCACGCGGGCCAAGAATCCGTAATCGCGCGTTGTATGCGATCAGGATTGGCGCAATCGTGGACGGGCTCACAAAGTATGCTGGCCCATCATTTCCCAGAATGGCGTGATGCCGGTTGTCTCCCTGGAGCACCATCGACTTGCCATTTTTATCGAGGGCCAGCAAACCATGCCCAGTGCGGAAATACCAGCATCGTGGGCGTTGGCAGAGATTGCCCCCGATGGTGGCTACATTCCGAATCTGCGGGCTTGCCGCTTCTCCCGCGCCGCCTGCAAGCATGGGATGGTGCTGCTTGATTTGTGACGCGCCAGAGATCTGGTCCAGGGTCACCAGTGATCCCATGTGCAGCGCGCCTGCCTCATTGCTGATGGCATGCATACCTGCCACCTGCTTGATGTTCACCAGCTTCTTTGGCGTGGTGATGTCATCCTTCATCAGCGATAGCAGGTCGCTGCCGCCGGCGAGGATTTCGGTTTCTCCCCAGCTTGTTCCCAGCAGAGGCGCCACTTCTTCTTTTTTGGTTGGGGAAGCATAGCTAAACGCTCGCATGGCTGCCTCCTTGGTTCGGATTCAAAGCCGCAACAACGCGGTCCGGTGTGATGGGCATGAACGGCACACGCACACCAATCGCGTTGGCCACGGCGTTGGAGATTGCCGCCATGGGACCAACGGTGGGTGGCTCCCCCAGACCAATCGGGCCGCGTTCGTCATAACCTTTGCCCGTCATCATGTGAACTTTCAATTCGCCGACGTCTCCAATGCCGGCAAGACGGTAAAAATCCATGTTTGGATTGAGCATGGTGCCGGTGGTGGGATCCATGACTTTTTCTTCGTATAGCGTAGTAGCGATGCCCATGATCATGGCGCCATATACCTGGCTCTCAGCCGTTTTCAGGTTGATGATGAGGCCACAATCCTGGACGCACGCCATCTTGTTCATTTTGACAATGCCGGTCTCGCTGTCCACGCTTACGTCGGCCATCACCGCGCCGCCAACGCCGCTGGAGATCAGGTCTCCCGGCCCTGGATTCTTGCCCATCGCCTGGATGGGTTGCGTACCCAAACGGGCGCAAGCATCTTTCCAGAGCAGGCTGCGTGTCGGAGCCGATTTCACCCGCACGGTTCCATTCACAATTTCCAACTCTTCCGGTTTCGCTTTCAAGGCCGGAGCAACCTTAGCCAGAAGCTGGTCGCGTGCATCCACCGCCGCACGCCGCGTGGAAGAGCTGACGCCGCCAATGGTTGTACTGCCGCCAGAGCCCCCATCCGGCGGATATTGGTTGTCGCCGATATTGAGCTGAATTTTGTCGATTGGCAGCCCGAGCGTATCGCCCGCCACCATCAAAATGGCCGTACGTGTGCCTGTTCCCAGGTCCTGGCTTCCCATTTTGATGTCAACCGAACCGTCGGGATGAATCGTCAGCGCGCAGTTGCTGTTGTGCCCGCGACCACCCCAGGTGTGAATGGCCACACCGAGCCCGCGCTTCACCACTCCCGAGCCACCCTGCCCGCGAGGATGCCAGTTTTTCTTCCAGTCCATCAATCCTGAAGCAATGCCCAGTTCTTCGCGATAGACATCCGGCCGTTGCGTGAGAGAAAGGTTCTTCAGCAGCAATTCCACCGGATCCATATTCAGCTTCGCTGCCACATCCTCCAGCGCGCACATGGTAATCAGGCAGCCCTGCGGATGATTGGGCGCCCGCCACGCGCGTGCCGGACCGATATTGGTCAGCACGGCCACATGCTGCTTGCGCTGGTTGGGGACTTCTACCACGTACGGCATGGGCGGGGGGCCACCGCCACCGGGGCCACCTGTGCCCCAGGACTCCGACTCCCACGCCAGCAAGGTACCGTCTTTTTTGGCTCCCACTTTTACGCGAGCATGCGCCGAAGGACGGCAGCCCGCAACTTCCAATTCCGGCGCGCGCTCCAGCATGTAGCGCACCGGCTTCCCGCCAGCTTTCCTGGAAACCTCGGCCGTGTAAACACCCCAGCGGTCCACACCAAACTTGCTGCCGAAGCCGCCGCCGATGTGGTCCTGGTGCACATGCACATTGCCCGCGGAAATCTTGAGCCCCTGCGCATACTGTCCGGCCAGGCCGGAGACGTTTTGCGTGGAGATATGGGCAAAGAGATGTTCGCTGTCCGGCCATTCTGCAATCGAACCATGGCTCTCCAGGCAGCAATGTGTGATCACGGGACAACCATAAACACCCTCTGAAACCACTTCCGCCTGTTTGAACGCGCTCTCAGGATCTCCCTTGGTCTGTTCCGCCTCTTTGCGATATGTCGCTGCCGGCTTCTCTTCCGCTGGCTTCACCGGAGCCGACTGCAGCGCGGAAATCACGCTTTCACTTACCTCATTCTCCCGCAAACGATCCATCAACCGCTTCTCCGGCTTAAAGGTGATGCCTCGCGTCTGGAGCGCAGAAACAACCTGCGGATCCGGCACGTCATTGCGCAGCATGGTGATGAAATCTTCCTGGTCGAGGGGGCCGCGCTCTTCCGGCACATTCTTCGGCTGGGTGAAATCATCCACAAAATGCGGCAGAGGCTGGTATTCCACTTTTACGGCACGTGCCGCATCCGCAGCCGAAGGTTCGTCCACCGCGGCGACGACCACAATGTCATCACCCGCCCAATGAATTTCCGTTCCCGGCCCTTGAATCACATGTATGGCGGCTACGCCGGGCATCTTCTCTGCCGCACTGGTGTCTACCGCTGTTACTTTGGCATGGGCGTAAGGGCAACGGACCACGCTGCCGTAAAGCATTCCGGGCCTGTGAATGTCATACGTATATTTGGCGCGCCCGGAAGATTTCAGCGGGCCATCCACGCGGGAGACGCGCTTTCCAATGAGCGTACGCTCATTCGCTGCCGGCCAATCATATTTGGTAGTCTCGTCGGCCATGGTTATGCTCCCTTCATGGTTTTGGCTGCCTGTACAACGGCCTCGCGCATTCCTGCATAGGTCCCACAGCGGCAGAAATTGCCGCCGAGCCCCTGCTTGATTTCCTCGAGCGTAGGATTGGGATTCCGTTCGAGGAAGGCTTTTGTCGCCATCACGAAGCCGGGCGTGCAGAAGCCGCACTGCTGCGCGTCGTGATCGACAAAGGCCTGCTGGATAGGATGGAGTTTACCCGGCTCACCCAGACTTTCAATCGTGGTGACCTCCCGGCCCTGGGCGTCAATGGCCAGCACCGAGCAGGCGTACACCGGCTTGTCATCCATCAATACGGTGCACGCGCCGCAGGTGCCGCGATCACAAACCCGCTTTGCTCCGGTAAGCTCAAATTTGTCGCGCAGTGCGTCCAGCAGAGTCACTCGCGGCTCAAGCTGAGCATTCAGCTTTTTACCGTTTACGGAGAGAGTAACTGGAACCTTGCCCGGTCCCAGTTCCTTCACCTCGTCCGCCATGGCGAGCGCCGATACTTCACTCACCAGCGGCACGGCTGCCGATACACCGGAAATTTTCAGAAAGTCGCGCCGTGAAACGCCGGCGCTGGATGAAGATGAAGAGGAAGACGGTTTTTTAGGGTGGTTGGGTTTCTTCTTGTCAGGCCGGTCGTCCACAGGAGCCTCCATGCGAGCCTGGATAGCGACACTGGAAATTGTAACTCTCAGGCGTGATGCCTGTCTTCTGGCCGCCAATCAACTCGGGCAAAAACGCCGCTTTCCCTCACGCGCGTTTGGCCCTGATTGGGTCTTTTCATTAGAAATTGTCGCCAGATGGCCTCGGTGTAACATCGAGAGTAACTTGTGGATTCCCCCGGTCGCAGTTATTGTTTCAGCACACGCACAACTCCAGAAGCGCACCCCCGGCGCCCTTTGGCAGTTGCTGAAGGAGTCTCAATGTCTGCCGGTGATATTACCTTTATCGAGTGTCCGTTTGGCGACCTGTTTCCTGTCCGCAAAACAGCGTCTCGCGCCTGGGATTTCCAGAAAATGGAGTGCCCGCGCTGCGGCCACAAGTTTGAGGTCCTGCTGGAAGAATCAGTGCAACGCCTGTCTCAGGAAGCTGCAGCCCGATAAGATCCATTCCGCTCCATCCTGAAAAGCAGCCTCCCGCCACCGCCTGCTTGGGGTGACGTGGTAATCTGTCCGTCTTCAAATTTCATGAACCATCACGTTCCTTCCCACGTTGATCTTCAGGCCGCAGCGCGCCAGATTATGCGCGAAAACGGCTTTGAGCCTGACTTCCCTCCAGAAGTGCAGCAGCAGCTCAGCGAAATTGAGAAGCATCCGCCACAGTTGCAGCCGTCTGCACAGGTCCGCGACTTGCGCCAACTCCTGTGGTCGTCCATTGACAACGATACCTCGCGCGATCTTGATCAGATTGAAGTTGCGCAGCGCCTGCCCGACGGCTCCATCAAAGTCATGGTTGGGATTGCTGATGTGGGCGCGTTTGTCGCCCAGGCTTCACCCATTGACCAGCATGCCGCTCACGAAACCACCACTGTGTACACGGGCGTGCGGAACTTCCCCATGTTGCCGGAGCGGCTTTGCACCGGAGCTTCATCCCTGCTTGAAAACAGTGACTGCCTGAGCGTGGTGGTCGAGTACACGGTGAACAATCAGGGAGAATGTAGCAACCACCAGATTTACCGTGCGCTGGTCCGCAACAAATCTCAGCTCGCTTACAACGCCGTTGGAGCATGGCTGGAAGGGCGCGCTGCCGCTCCTCCCAAAGTATCTGCCTCACAGGAACTCCAGGCCCAGCTCAAGCTCCAGGATGAAGCCGCTCAGGCGCTGAAGAGCAGCCGGCACAGACACGGTGCGCTTGAGATTGAAACCATTGAAACGCATCCTGTGATTCTCAACGATCAAATCGTTGATTTGGTCAGGCAGGAGAAAAATCGCGCCACCGAGCTGATTGAGGATTTCATGATTGCGGCCAACAGCGTGGTCGCGCAGATGCTCGGTGAGAAAAAAGTCTCTTCCATTCGGCGCGTAGTGAAGACCCCGGAGCGCTGGGACCGCATTGTCACGCTGGCAGCACAGCATGGAGGTCAGTTGCCGGCCCAGCCTGATTCCAAAGCCCTGAACGACTTCCTGACACGTCAGAAGACAGCAGACCCGGACCATTTCGCCGATCTGTCACTGGCGGTAATCAAGCTCATGGGCCCCGGAGAATACGTGCTGGAACGTCCCGGCGAGCCCGCACAAGGACACTTTGGGCTGGCGGTGGAAAATTATACCCACTCCACGGCTCCTAACCGCCGCTTCGCCGACGTGGTGACGCAACGGCTGGTCAAAAGCGTGCTGCAGCAGAGTTCCAGTCCATACTCCGATAATGATTTAAGCGCAATCGCCGCCAATTGCACCGCCAAAGAAGACGCCGCCCGCAAAGTTGAGCGCGCCATGAGCAAACGCATTGCAGCCGTAAACATGACCGGCAGAATCGGCCAGGTCTTTAATGCCATTGTCACCGGCAACACCAGCCACGGCACATTCGTACGCGTAATTAATCCTCACGTGGAAGGCCTGCTGGTCCACGCTCAAAACGTGGACGTGGGAGATAAGCTCCGCGTGAAGCTGATCAGCACAGATCCGCAGCGCGGCTACATCGATTTCGCACCGGAATAACTGCCGCGAAAACATCGCCGGCTTCCACAGGAGCATCGGGCCTTGTTACTGGAGGTCTACTACCTCCGTGGCCATTAAGAATCCTCCCGCCACAGTGATCACCAAAGTAACTGCCGTTTCGTGGTGATCTGTTTGCTTGATCTATATTTCATAAGATTTTTCCTACTCTATTACAGCAGTACACGCATCACAGTTTTGCGATTTTGATTCAGCTGTAGATATAAGCAAAGCAAGACAGTTTGAATCCTGGGACCGGATTTGTAAGCACGGTTCAAGGGCCGATCTGCTCTCGTGTAATTATTGCAAGCTGTTGTAAATAATTCATTCCCCCCGGGAGAGGCACCATGGACGACCATCAGAAGTGGCTTGAGGCTGCGGCAGGAATTGAGGAAGACATTCGATATTTGAATGCGTCGCTGAACCCGCGCGATCTGGGGTCTTTGCAGACTGCGCTTGCCGTATACCTTAAGAACGCTCACTCTGGCGTCGCGTGGCCCAGGCCCGACGACCTGTACTGCATTCAAGAATTGGGTCCCGAATCGCATCGAGTTGTGGCCACGGCAACGCGGCCAGATTACAAACTTGCTTGCTGAAGCGGGCATTATGAAAAAACTTCGAGTCGTGCTTGCGGATGAGGAGCCTCTTTCCCGCAATCTGTTGAAATCGTCATTATCGTACTGGGGCTGTGACGTAGTAACCGTCCACAGCGCGGATGAGGCATACACAGCGTTGCAGGCGGGAAACGTTGATGTCTGCATTTTGAACTGGGAAATCAGCGGCCTGAATGCGCTGGAGATGTGCCAGTGGATCCGTAAGGCGGACCTGAAATTGGAAACTCACATCATTGTTCTCACTGAAAAGAACTCAGCGGAGAACATCCGCGCCGCATACCTGGCAGGCGCCAATGACTATCTCACAAAACCCCTCCGCGTGGAGGACATGCGCAACCGCATCTCTACCATCGCAAACAAGGTTTCCCAGCTGAACTCGCTTCACTGGGCTCTTGGCCGGCTTGATCCGCTTGAGTGCTACCGCATGGATTTGGCCTCTCACGCCAAAGCGCACAACAGAATCTGAAGCCCGGTGTAGAGACGGGTCCGTCTCTACGCTCTGAGGCAGACAACTCCCACGCAATCTGACCCTTACCTATCGGGCGGCCTGCTTTGCCGCAATACGTTGGCGAGTTAAGAAACCCTACGCGGTCTCTCCTGTGCCTTGGCAGCGATGACAGGGCTGTTGAATCCGGACTCCACCAGGATCTTCTTCAGGCGCTCCAGGCAGCGCCCGCGTATGAAGCCAATCGAGCCCGTTGCCAGTCCGAGCCTTCGTCCCACTTCCGCATACGGCAATGGTGGCTGCTCAAAGAACAGAAGCCGTACAAGTTCGGCGCAGCGCGGAGGAAGTTTCTCCACTACTTCGCGCACAATCTGTTCCTGCTGGATCTGCAACACGGTCTCAGGAACTGCGGCAAGCTCCTCCGCGACTTCGGCCTCCATGGCATCCAGTTCCAGATGATTGGACTGCTTCTTTTTCCAGCGATACGACTGCCGGACGGCAACGGTGATGAGCCAGGAACGCAATGAGTCAGTGTTTTTTAATTGGCTAAGGCTGTTGAGAACTTCAATACAGACTGACTGAAATACGTCTGCGGCATCTTCTGGGCTGGCGCCGTACCTGAAGGGGATTGAATAGATCAGCCTCTTGTATTTGTCGATCAGCGTTTCCCATGCCTGCTGATCGCCCTGGAGGCAGGCCGCTACCAGGCGTGCATCCTCAATGCCGGTGTCCTGGCGGCACCTCGCGCACCACGGCGTAAAAGGTGCGGGATTTTCTTCAATAGCCGGCAGACCCTCGCTCAATACAACGCCGGCCAACTCGGGTTCGTGGGACTCGCTGGACTTCATCTTCCATTCCTTTTTCGGATTTCGATTGCTGAAGTGCCCGGCAGTATTAAAAGCCGGAACAATGCCATTGGTTCTTTCCAGGCAAAACGCGCCTATTCAACGAGAAACTCCTGGAAATAGACACACTTCGGGAATGGAAGAAAAATCAGATCCTGAGGGGCGGGGAAAGCAGAGAGGAAACAGAGCCGACGGGTCCTGCTTGAAATTCGACCAGGTGCAGCAGCACTGTTGGGCCAACAAACGCGGCACGAATCAATTCCGGCAGCAGTTTTGCCACGCCTACGAAAACCAGAAACATTCCGATCAGGCACAGCCCGAAAATGATTTGCAACTCGATGTCGTCTGTAGAACGAGGGAAATTGTCCCAACTGTCCAACTGCATGAACGGCGAAAGCAGAACCATCGCCGCCATCAGGAACAGTACGAGTTTGCGAAACTTGTCCAGCATTTGGGACCGTTTGACTTCAAGAGCGACTATAACACTGGCAGGTGATCGCTCCAAGGACTTTCATTAGTAATTTCTAAATGACGGGACGCCTTACGATGTAAATAGTTGACGAATCAGCAACATATAAGATTGCAGGAGATTTACCCAGATACTGAGAGGTTGGAGCGCGCGTTACGAAGATCAGAAACCCTAATAAATCAATTGGCGACTCTGCCTGCCTGCAAGCGGCCGTTGCTTCTGCTCTTTGCAATTTAGGCAAAGAGAGTTACCGCGAATATTCCGCTTAGTACCTTCCGTACATCTGGAACGGCGAGCTATCCAGATCAAGCCCAAGCTGGAGGCGAGCGCCTTCAGACATCCGTCCCGGATGCCATGGCGGATCAAATACCACTTCAACATTAACTTGCTTCACCGTAGGAAGAGCGACAAGCTGACGCTGGATGTCCGCCTTCAGCACATCCGCCATGCCACAACCCGGAGCGGTCATGGTCATTTTGATATCGATCTGGCGAGCATCGTCCAGGGAAGCAATCTGGCAGTCATATATCAAGCCGAGGTCAACCACATTGACGGGAATTTCCGGGTCGTACACAGTGCGTAACCGGTCCCAGACGAGCTTTTCATTGAATTCAATCGGGACGGCCTGCGCCTGGGCGTCCTCAGGGCTGATACCGAGCGCGTCAGCATCCTTGGCGTCAAAGCGAAGCATATAACCCTGATCTGTTGTAACGGTGTAGCTCCCGCCAAGCGATTGAGTAAGCCTCACCGTGGTACCGGCCGGTACCGGGTGAGGGATGCCGCTGGGAATCTGCGTAGCCAACGCGTCACGCGTGGTAATTGTTGATTCGCCCGATTTCAATTTTCCTCCAAAAAGGGCCGCAAACCTACTCCGTCGAAACTGCCTCATTTTCTCCACGCAATGCCGCCCGCATGGCGTGCCATGACAGGGTGGCACATTTTACCCGCAAGGGAAATTCCGATACTCCCGCGAACACGGCTAGCTTTCCCAGCGCGTCGGTATCGCGGCTGTGTCCAGTCACGAGATCATGAAAACGCTTAAACAGCGCCTCAGCTTCTTCCGTCGACTTGCCTTTGAGACTCTGTGTCATCATGGACGCGGAAGCCTTGGAAATAGCGCAGCCTGCGCCTTGAAACGCAATTTCTGAGATTGCGCCGCCCTGCAGGTTAACAAAAACGGTGTAATGGTCGCCGCAGAGCGGGTTAAAGCCTTCGGCTTTGTGGTTGGCCGAGGCAAGCAGGCCATAGTTGCGCGGCTTCTTGCTGTGTTCCAGGATTACTTCCTGGTAAAGGTCCCGCAGCTCACGAACATCAGCCATCAGGCCATCACCTCGCGCACTTTCTGGATGCCGCGCACCAGCGCGTCAACTTCTTCACGTGTGTTGTAAAGTCCAAAAGAAGCGCGAACCGTCGCGGGAATGTTGAATCTTTGCATCACTGGCTGGGCACAGTGGTGGCCAGTTCGTACGGCAATGCCTTCACTATCGAGGATGGTTCCGATATCATGCGGGTGAATGTCTTCCATTACAAGGGAAAGCACTCCGGCCTTTTCATTCGCCGTCCCAATGATGCTGACGCCAGGGATCGTCTGCACTTCGCGAGTGGCATAGCCAAGCAGGTCAGCCTCGTGTTCTTCAATCTGCTCGAGCCCGAGCCCGCTCAAATATTCCAGCGCAGCCCCCAAACCGATGGTATCGGCGATGTTGGGCGTGCCCGCTTCAAACTTGTAGGGCAGGCGGTTGTAAATCGTTTTGTCGAAGGTGACAGATGCAATCATGTCACCCCCGCCCTGCCATGGCGGCATGGTCTCCAAAAGCTGGGCCTTGCCATACAGGAAACCAATTCCCGTCGGCGCATACATCTTGTGGCCGGAAACGGCATAGAAATCGCAGTCGAGGTCCTGTACGTCAATGTGCATGCGCGGCGCAGCCTGTGCGCCATCCACCAGAACGGGCACATTTAAAGCGTGGGCCATTTTCACGATCTGCTTGATCGGATTGATGGTTCCAAGCGCATTGGAGAGGTGACCCACGGCGACAATCTTCGTCTTCCGGTTTAGAAGTTTTTCAAATTCATCCAGCAGCAGTTCGCCGCGCTCATTGATCGGTGCAACGCGAAGCTTTGCGCCTTTTTCTTCACACAACATCTGCCAGGGAACGATGTTGGAGTGGTGCTCCATGGCCGTGATCAGCACTTCATCGCCTGCAGTCACATTTTTGCGCCCGTAGGTCTGCGCCACCAGGTTGATGGCCTCTGTGGTGCCGCGAAGAAAGATGATCTCTTTGGGATCGGCTGCGTTGATGAACTTCTGTGCGGCTACGCGCACCTTTTCGTAATCCGCCGTAGCCCGCTCAGAGAGAGCATGCACGCCACGATGAATATTTGAATTGTCGCGCCGGTAATAGTTTTCCAGCGCCTCGATTACAGCCAGCGGCTTCTGTGTAGTTGCCGCATTATCGAGATATACCAGCGGTTTGCCATGCACTTTCTGGCGAAGAATGGGAAAATCCTGCCGGATCTTTTGCACGTCATAGCTGGTCAGCGCAGATTGGATCTCGCGAGGGGTCTTGACTACGGTACTCATCCCACTTCCTCCCAGGTTCTTTCAACTTCGGCGGGTCGCTCGCCCGCAAAACGGGCGGTCTCAGGAAGCCATGCGGTGACCAGGCGCTCCAGATGCTGGCGCACCTGCTCAGAATCCATTCGGTCCAGGCATTCATTGGCAAAGGCGAGCAACAGCAGGTGCTTGGCTGCGTCTTCATCCAGCCCGCGTGAGCGCAGGTAAAACAGCGCATTCTCTTCCACCTGGCCGATGGTTGCGCCATGAGTGCACTTCACATCATCAGCATAGATTTCAAGCTGCGGCTTGGTATCAATCTGCGCGTCATCAGAGAGCAGCAGGTTGCGGTTGGTCTGCTTGGCATCTGTCTTCTGCGCATCTTTGTGCACGATAATGCGTCCGTGAAACACGCCGTGCCCCTGCCCGTTCAAAACTCCGTTGTAGAACTGCCGGCTGTTGCAGTGCGGACTGGCATGCTCCACGAGCATGTAGTTATCCATATGCTGACGGCCATTCGCCATGAAGAGTCCGTTAATGAGGCACTCTGCCCCTTCTCCTGCAAGTACGGGATGGACGTTGTTGCGCACCAGCGCGCCGCTGAGCAGGACGGAGTGCGTCGCCACATTGCTTGCCCGCCCCTGCTGAATTCGCAGCGTTGAAATGTTGTAAGCGTCCTTCGCAGGACGAACAACCATGTAGTGCGAAACAACGGCATTTTGCCCCGCCACCAGCTCAGTTACTGTGTTGGAAAATGACGCCGCCGCGCTGCTGTTCCCCAGCGACACGTAATCCTCGACAATACTCGCCTGGCTGTTTTCCTCCATCACGATCAGATTGCGAGGATGCTCTACAAAAGGCTTGTCTGCCGCTGCAGAAACATAGAGGCAATAAATCGGCTGTTCAACGACCGTGCCACGCGGAACGTGGATATAAGCACCATCCTGAATGAATGCGGTGTTCAGCGCGGCAAAGGCATCGCGACGGAAGTTCAAGTAATTTCCCAGATGCTCTTGTAAGCTGCCCGAATCAGAAGCCAGCGCCTGCGCCAAAGAAGCAACCTTCACTTTGCTGAGTTCCGGAATCCGGGAAAGACCCGGCGCAAAGCGACCATTCACAAAAGTAAGCTGGCAGGCAAAGTCAGAAGTGCGGAATGCGCTCAGGTCGGCAGGCGTGATGTGCACACGCGGCGCAGGCTCAAATTCCGCTCGCGAGATGGCGGCAACGCTGGTGAAGCGCCAGTCTTCATCGTGAGTAGTGGGAAAACCCGTTTCACTGAACCGGTCAAAGCCCTTCTGGCGCAAAGACTGAAGCCACGCGGGGCTCTGCTGTTTTTCCAGGCGCTCGAACGACTCGATATATGATTCCGAAATTGCCGTGGTTGTGATCACGAATCTAATTTCCTCAGGGGCTAAAAGCCCCGATCAATTCTTTCTGCTCACACTGTGACAATAAAGCTAAATTGACCGGCGGAGCAGATCCCTCACCTTCGGTTCGGGTGACACCTTGCGCAACTATCTGCTGCCGGCCATCTCCGGCTCGGTCCAGCCATAGCCCTTCTCTTCCAGTTCCAGCGCCAGTTCTTTGCCGCCGGACTTTACGATCTTGCCGTTGACCAGCACGTGAACAAAATCCGGGACGATGTAATTCAACAGGCGCTGATAGTGGGTGACCACCAGGAAAGAACGATCTTTGTTGCGCATGCTGTTTACGCCGTTTGCGACAACCTTCAAGGCGTCAATATCGAGGCCCGAGTCTGTTTCATCCAGCACCGCGAGCTTCGGCTCCAGCACGGCCATTTGCACAATCTCATTGCGCTTTTTCTCGCCGCCGGAAAATCCTTCATTGACAGGACGATTCAGGAACTTCTCGTCCATTTCCAGCAACCGCATCCTTTCGCGCAGCAACGGCAGAAAGTCCATGGCATCGAGCTCATCCTGTCCGCGATACTTCCGGATGGCATTGAGCGCGGCGCGCAAAAAATAAGCGTTGCTGATGCCCGGAATTTCCACGGGATACTGGAAGGCAAGAAACAAACCTTGACAGGCAGCCTCTTCCGGCTTCAGCTCCAGAAGGTCTTTACCATCAAAAATAATCTGGCCGCGGCTGACCTCATAACTCTCGCGGCGTGCCAGTACTCCTGCCAGCGTGCTTTTTCCGGAGCCGTTCGGGCCCATGATGGAGTGGACTTCGCCCGGGTTGATCGTCAGGTCAATTCCCTTCAAAATTTCCACGCCATTCACGCTGGCGTGCAGGTTTTTAATTTCTAGGAGACTCATTCTTATCCAACACTCCCCTCAAGACTGATGCCGAGCAGCTTCTGCGCCTCGACGGCAAATTCCATGGGCAGTTCACGAAATACCGCTTTGCAGAAACCGTTGATGATCATGCTCACTGCCTCTTCCTTAGAGATGCCACGCTGCTGCAGGTAAAAAATCTGGTCGTCGCCGATCTTTGAAGTCGAAGCCTCGTGCTCCATGCGAGCGCTCGCATTTTTGACCTCAATGTACGGGAAGGTATGCGCGCCACACTTATCGCCGATCAGCAACGAGTCGCATTGCGTGTAGTTGCGCGCTCCTTTGGCGCCCTTCAGAATCTTCACGCCTCCGCGATACGTGTTCTGCCCGTGGCCGGCGGAAATGCCCTTGGAGACAATGGTGCTTTTTGTGTTTTTGCCGATGTGGATCATCTTAGTTCCGGTATCGGCCTGCTGATAGTTGTTGGTCAGCGCCACAGAGTAGAATTCGCCCACAGAGTTGTCGCCCTGCAGAATGCAGCTTGGATATTTCCAGGTAATCGCTGAGCCGGTCTCCACCTGAGTCCACGAAATTTTCGAATTCTTGCCCAGGCATTTGCCACGCTTGGTGACGAAGTTGTAGATCCCGCCCTTGCCTTCCTTGTCGCCGGGATACCAGTTCTGCACGGTGGAGTACTTGATGGTCGCGTTATCATGCGCGATCAATTCGACCACCGCGGCATGAAGCTGGTTTTCATCGCGAACCGGAGCGGTGCAGCCTTCGAGGTAACTCACGTAGGCGCCTTCATCGGCGATGATCAGCGTGCGCTCAAACTGTCCCGTGTTCTGCGCGTTAATGCGGAAGTACGTTGACAGCTCCATGGGACAGCGCACGCCCTTGGGCACATAACAGAATGATCCATCACTGAACACAGCGGAGTTCAGTGCGGCAAAGAAATTGTCAGTATAAGGAACCACCGAGCCGAGGTATTTCTTCACCAGGTCAGGATGGTTCTTCACTGCCTCAGAGAATGAGCAGAAAATCACGCCTGCCTCGGCGAGCTTGGCTTTGAACGTGGTTGCCACAGAAACGCTGTCAAACACAGCATCTACGGCCACACCCGCCAGCAATTTCTGCTCGTGCAGCGGAATACCAAGCTTCTCATAGGTCTGGAGAATCTCAGGATCCATTTCATCCAGGCTTTTCAGCTCTTTCTTCTGCTTGGGAGCGGAATAGTAAGAAAGCGCCTGGTAGTCGATAGGCGGATAGTGCACATTGGCCCACTTGGGTTCCGCCTGTTTGGCCTCGAGCTGCGCCCAGTGACGATACGCTTTCAGCCGCCACTCCAGCATGAAATCGGGCTCGCTTTTTTTGGCGGCAATGGCGCGAATGATATCTTCGTTCAACCCTGGAGGAAGGCGGTCTTCTTCCACCGCAGTGATAAATCCCCACTTGTATTCCTGCTTTGTCAGGTCCTGAATCTGCTCAACTGAACTCATCGCACTCCTTATGCAATTCCTGCCGTTTCAATGGAAATAATCTTGTCTGCTCTGCGCCCTTCATGCTGCGGCATCTGGCGATTCAGATCAGCCAGCATCACGTGTTCCAGCGCGTCTCGCAACGCCTCACCTATAATCTGCGAGTTGATCTTGATGGAACAGGAACGTTCCATATCGCAAAGCCCCGGGACCACGCTGCACTCGGTAAAGCCAATCGGGCCTTCCAGGGCGAGAATGATGTCTGCGACGGAGATCTTTTCCGCCTGTCGGGCCAGGTTGTAACCGCCCTTTACTCCTCGATGCGAACTGAGCAGTCCGGCATCAGAAAGCTGTCTCAGCAGCTTGCCAACCGTGGGAAGTGGTAGCTGGGTGGCCTTGGCAAGACTCCGTGCCGTATGCTGCAACTCCTCAGAACTCCGCGCCACGTGCGCCATCAGCACAATTCCGTAGTCGGTCAGTTTATTGAGTCGGAACATACAACTCCTCGTCTAGGCCCTAAGCGAATTAATACTGATCTGGTATCAATTTTACCGAATCCGACCCTGATAAACAAGACCGTTTTGGTCTGGTTTCTCCCATGACTCGAATCAGTTGAGGGTGGTAAAGGTCATGAACACCAGCGAAGGACGTCTTCGGCTGGCGATTAAAAACCGCGCGTTGATACTGCACGCAAAATTCAAGGCCCGCCGCAGCAGGCCTTAAATGAGTCACTGCTTGAAGTTATGGTCTGGCGGATGCCGTTGCCGCAGGCTTCAGGTTGATCAATCCCGGCACATCACCGCCACTCGGATCCACTGCATGCGCCCAGATGTTGTTGAAAACCTCTTTTAGTTCCGGGTATTGGGTCACCAGCGCCGTAGCCAGACTTCTGGCATCAGCCTGCGTGGCATTAAAATCCGCTGTACTCGGCACGGAGTATTTCAAGGACAAATCAAAGGTGTTGTCCTGGTGCAGCACACTCATCTCTGTGATGTTGTACGTCTTGCCATTAGCTGTATAACTCACAGCCTTGCCTCCAGTAGGCACATCCTTCGGCTGAATGGCGCCCGATTCCTGCAGTATCTTGCTCAGGAGCCGGCTTTCCATGAACGGCACAGGAGCCAGCAGGTCCCAGGAAGTGACGTAATAAAACCAGGCGTTGTGGTTCTGTCCCTTGGTTTTGAACTGGCGGGCCTGCTCCAGATACCAGAGGCCGTCATGCCCAACGGCGGCTTCCGGATGAACATAAAAACCGGCAATTTTCCAACCGCCGCCCATATCCTGAAAAACCGTGCTCAGGACGTAAGGCCCTTTGGGTCCGGAAAAGTCTTGAAACACTACACCATATTTACCCACAGGGATATTCGGGACATCAAATTCGGCTCCGTTGGCGGCCATGCCATTGGCGCCGAAAACTCCACAATAGAAACGGCCTTCAGCATTGGCCGTGGGACCGGTATCCAGCAGGAAGGAGGTCCGAACCTGTGAAGTTGCTCCCTGCATAGCGGGTTTGTTGCCATTGACAGGAGATGCAACGTCAGTATCGAAGTTCAGAGTGGGAATGCTGTTTGTGCGGAGCGAATTCAGGTCTCCGTGGGCTGCTTGATCAAACGTCTGCCTGGCTGCGGTATCCAGCGCCGTTCGCGTCTGTTCAGGCATTTCATCCCGCGTCTGGCAGGATTGCGCCCAGGCCGGCAGACCTGCAGCCAGCAACATTGCCAGAAGGAAATTTTGAATATTGAGTTTCATAGTGCTTCAGCAAACCAGGAAAATTCGGAACTACTCTGGCCTTTGTTAAGATGCGCTGCCGTTCCGGGCAGATGCACATCCGCAGCCCTGAATGTCCAGCCGATTAAGCCAAAGTCGCAACCCTCTGGAAGTGCAGAGGGCTGGTAATTGTGCCCGCCGGTCCGCAGCATTGATTTGTTACGATGTTCCACTTAGATCCTGTGCTTGATCTGGAAAATAACCTGGCAAGAATATTTTGCGCCGCCGTTCTGATCATAGGCGGAGTAAAATAAAGTAAGATTTCCAAATACTTAAGAACAGCAATGTTTCGATTTTCCCTGACAATCTGCACTATCTGTGCCCTGTTCGGAGTTTCCGCCATGGCCATGCAGGGCCCCGCGCAAATTCGCACGGGAACGGACGCCGGATCACAACAGCCGGGCGCACCGGTGTACCGGACGCAGGTTGTCCCTCGCTCTCCCACTTCGGCAGCAAGACAATCGCGGCCAGCTACGAGGCCTTCTCCGATTCCACAAAGTCCCGCACCATCCGCGACCGCCAGGCCGCAATCCGTGGCGGCTGTTCCAAAGCCGGCTGTTCCAAAGAAAGATCCACCGGGTGCGAACGCCCCGGCAGCAGCAACGCTTTCCCCCATGGGGCCGCCTTACCCTGCCCCGGAAATTCCCAAACCTTCGCGCCCGGCGGATATGCCTCCGGTGCCTCCGCAGGTTTCATATCGCGATGGAATGCTCACGGTGAATGCCATCAACTCCACCATGAACAGTGTATTGAGCGCGATCCGAGCGAAAACCGGCATTCAATTTGATGGCGCGGAGAACTCGTCAGAGCGCGTTGCAGTCAACCTTGGCCCGGCGCCGGAAGGCGACGTGCTGGCCGGCATCTTCAGTGGATCCGGTTTTGATTACGTGGTTCTGGGACGTCCTGACAGCCCAGGAACCGTACAACGTGTGATCCTTACGCCGCGAGGACGCGGTGGCGCGGGCGCCGTTGCTGGTCAACCACCACAGCCAATGCGACCGCCACAGGCGCAGGCCCAGGCGCAGCAGGAAGGCGATGAAGATACACCCGCCGAGGACGCTGCTGATCAGGAGCCTCAGGACGCTCCGGTTCAGCCGCCGCCAGTCCAAGAGCCGCCAACAGCCCAGAACCAGCAGCAGAATCAAAACAACCCCAAAACCCCAGAGCAACTGCTGGAAGAGTTGAAGCAGATGCAACTGCAACAACAGCAGCAGCAGGGCCAGCCCCCACCGGATACAAACTCAGTGCCAAGAAAGATGCCGCCGCGCTAAAAAAGCTTAATTGCTGACGCTCGAAGAAGCCCGCGGATCAAACACACTGCCACTGCCCGCGAAGAAACGGCTTTCTGGGAAACACGACGATTGCTGCGGAATTAAGCAGAGACAAAGCATCGCTTGCGCCCCGGGCGGCGCATTCAATCAGGTACTTCTAGTGCGAGCTGACGCTTGTGGCGATTACGGCGGTAGCGGGTGCGGTTTCACGCTTCTCCGGCCTGTGGCCCAGGGCGTGAAGGATTCCGCAGATTACCGCGTATCCGCAGGCAATGCCAAAAGTAAGGGATAAGAAGACAGTTAACAGGACGGTGGTGGATGCCAATACGGTTCTCATCGGGTTCGGTACTCTACTGAGATGTCCAATTCCAATTGCCGGGTTTGTCTCTCAATCGGCAAGGTGATTCTGTTCCAACCGGCCCAAAATGTCTGCGTTACCAGTGACATTGCACTGCCGAGTCCTCATCATGCCCTTTGGTTATGATGTCTGCAAGTAACTGGCGTCATTAGGAAAAATCCTTATATTTACTGAGTAGATACCGGGTTGCGGTTTGACGGTCAACGGTGCACCCCAATAACATACGGAGTAGAGCTGCGCGTTGCCCTCTCCGGACCCTTCAGGGAGCCTCGGAACGGATTCCAACCGCACGGCCAGGTTCCTACCCAGGTATTCGAGTTTTCATGGCGATCAGCAAGATAACGGTGCGAGGCGCGCGCCAGCACAATCTCAAGAACATATCGGTTGAGATTCCGCGCAATTCATTTACGGTGATTACCGGCTTGAGTGGCTCCGGCAAGTCGTCGCTCGCCTTTGACACTATCTACGCTGAAGGCCAGCGGCGATACGTTGAGACCCTTTCCGCCTACGCTCGCCAGTTTCTGGACCAGATGGAGCGGCCGGACGTTGACTCCATTGATGGACTCAGCCCGTCGATTTCCATTGAACAAAAAACCACTTCGCGCAGTCCGCGTTCCACCGTTGGGACTATCACGGAAATTTACGACTACCTGCGTTTGCTCTACGCTTCAATCGGGGTTCCTCACTGTCCGCAATGCGGCAAGCCCATCAGCCGGCAGACAGCGGAGCAGATTGTGCAACGCGTTATGCAGCTTAAGCCCGAAGACCGCGTGATGGTCATGGCTCCTCTGGTGCGCGGCCGCAAAGGTGAGTTCAAGCAGGAACTGGCCAAGCTGGCGCAGCATGGTTTTGTTCGCGCACGTATTGATGGCGAACTCCGGCATCTTGACGAAGAACTCGACGAGATCCAGCTCGACAAACGCAAGAACCACACCATTGAAGTGGTGATTGATCGTTTGCTGGTGAAACCCGGAATTGAGAAACGCCTGGAGCAGTCGGTAGCGACAGCCATGAAGCTGGGCAATGGCCTGGTGCAGGTTGCGGTTGTGGGCGGAGCAGAGCAGCTCTACTCTTCACGCATGGCCTGTCCAGATTGCGGCATTGACATTCCCGCACTGGAGCCGCGGTCGTTTTCCTTCAACAGCATTTATGGCGCCTGCCGCGAATGTAATGGGCTGGGCAGCAAGTATGATTTTGATCCTGCCAAAGTGATTGTGGACTGGTCCAAGCCGTTGCTCGATGGCGCGCTGGGGCCCGGTTCAGGATCGAGCTATTTGCAGCGCATGGTGGAGATTGTTGCGGCTGCCCACAAACTTGATCTCTCAATTCCATTTGAAAAACTTCCGGCGAAAACCCAGACGCTTTTGCTCTATGGCCCGGAGGAGAAAGAGGCGCCGAGACTCGGTTTCCGCGGTGTGCTTGGGTTCCTGAAGCAGAACATGGAAGAGGCAACGTCAGAAGGCTATCGCGACTGGCTTCTGGGCTACATGTCCGCGACAACGTGTCAGGCTTGTCATGGCCGCCGGTTGCGTCCGGAAAGCCTGGCAGTGAAGGTGAACGGACTGTCCATCGGTGACTTTACGGCTCTTCCGGTTTCACGCGCCGTGGGCACCGCCGGCGAAATATCTCTGAATGACCGCGAGAAACTGATTGCGGGCCGCGTGCTGCACGAAATCAAAGAACGTCTGCAGTTCCTGAATGCTGTGGGACTGGGCTATATCTCTCTGGACCGCTCGGCGGCAACTCTTTCAGGTGGTGAAGGGCAGCGTATCCGCCTGGCAACGCAGATCGGCTCGCGCCTGCGTGGGGTGCTGTACGTGCTGGATGAACCCTCGATCGGCCTGCACCATCGTGACAATAACCGATTGTTGCAGGCGCTCGAGGCCCTGCGCGATCTGGGCAACACCGTTCTGGTGGTCGAGCACGATGAAGAGACGATTCGCCGCGCGGATTATGTCATCGACCTTGGACCAGGAGCAGGACTTAATGGCGGTGCTTTAGTAGCCGCAGGCACACCGGAAGAAATCATGAGCCAACCGGAATCGCTCACCGGTCAATACATCGCCGGAACACGAGCCATCAAAGCTCGGTTCGAGCCGCGTGCCACCAACGGCAAAGGGATCAGTGTGTTGGGTGCGCGCGAAAACAATTTGCGCAACATTGATGTGACCTTCCCTCTCGGCGTCATCACGGTGGTCACCGGCGTTTCCGGATCGGGCAAATCCACTCTGGTCAATGACATTTTGTACAAAGCCCTGGCGCGCCAGCTCTATCGCTCGCGCGAGGAGCCCGGAGCACACAAGACCATCTCCGGCGCGGAACACATCGACAAGGTGATCCGAATTGACCAATCGCCCATAGGCCGGACACCGCGCTCCAATCCGGCAACTTACACCGGTGTGTTCACCCACATCCGCGATCTTTACGCCATGCTGCCGGAATCGAGGGAGCGTGGATACAAGGCAGGCCGGTTTTCCTTCAACGTTTCCGGCGGACGCTGTGAGCACTGTCAGGGCGAAGGTGAACGCCGCATTGAGATGAACTTTCTGCCGGATGTTTATGTGTTGTGCGAAGTGTGCGGCGGAAAACGCTACAACCATGAAACACTGGCAGTGAAGTTCAAAGAACGTTCAATTGCCGACCTGCTGGAGACTTCGGTTTCTGATGCGCTCCCCGTCCTGGCAGACATCCCGCAGATTCGCCAGCGCCTGCAGACTCTGGAAGATGTGGGCCTCGGCTATATCAAACTGGGCCAGTCCGCTGTGACCCTTTCCGGCGGCGAAGCCCAGCGTATGAAGCTGGCCAAAGAGCTCTCCAAACGGCAGACCGGCCGCACGCTTTACCTGCTGGACGAACCCACCACCGGGCTGCATTTTGACGATGTAAGCAAATTGCTCGAGGTAATCCACAGACTTACGGACTTGGGCAACTCGGTCATCATCATCGAACACAACCTTGACGTGATCCGAAACGCCGATTGGATCATTGACCTGGGCCCTGAAGGGGGAGAGGATGGCGGGCGGATTGTGGGTCAGGGGACACCGGAGCAGGTTTCTAAAATCAAAAAATCTTTTACTGGTCAGGCTTTGGCTGAGCACCTTCGCAGGGCCCGCAAGTGAGTGATAATTAAGAAGAATCTGAGATTTTTTCCAGATTCAGAACAAACTTATTGGGCATGTTTAAGAATTCGGGATCAAGTTTAGAGTGTGTCCAACCTTCTCCTTATACCTGGGCACAAAGAAGGGGGTAGCGAACTTTGGCTTCCAAATCAAAGCTACCCCTTTTACTTTTTCCTCAAGAAGTTTGAATGGTGTAAATTCGTACTGTGGGTGTTCCACCGCCAACCGATCCAAGTTTTTTTGAGCAGTCCCAGCCAGAACAGACGGCCTTACCGCCGATCCCTGTATTCTTGCCCGAACCCAATCGGGACCATGGGATTGATCTGGTGGATACGCTGCTGGTCTTTATTGCCGCATTTTGCGCACTCATCTTTTCCGGCTTGATTGGCACCATGGTTTTCTACATGGCGCATTACCCTCGGGCACTCGATCCAAAAACAATTGAAAGCAACGCCTTTTTTGTGATTCCAACCGAAGTCGGGGCCTACGTGATTGTGGTTGGATTCATGGCGTTCCTGGTTTGGATACGCCATAACCAGGGCCTGCTTGAGTCGGTCCACTGGAACATGCCATCGCAGAGGATTGCGCTTACAGCATTGGGAGGAGGCGCGGCCCTGGGCATGTTTTCCCTGGTGGCGGAAAGCTTGCTTCAGCGCTGGATACCCAAATCACTCCCGATTGAAGAGTTCTTCAAGAATCCGTCATCAGGTTACCTGCTGGCCGCCTTTGGCGTACTGATTGCGCCCTTCGTAGAAGAGCTGTTCTTCCGTGGCTTTCTCTACCCTGCCCTCACACGCTGGACAGGCTCTATTATTGCCATTGTGATAACCGCTGCCGCTTTCGCAGCTCTGCATGGCACGCAACTGGCCTATTCATGGGCTCCGCTTCTGGTGCTCTTTGTCGTAGGAAGTGTGCTGACTGTGATTCGCGCGTTGAGAGGGTCAGTTGCCACCTGCGTGATCGTGCACATGGGATATAACCTGGTTCTCTTTTTGGTGATTTTTCTGCATACCGGTGGGTTCCGCCACATGGAGCGAGTCTGATGGGTTCGCATCCGGAAAAACTGATAACGTAATCGGGAAACAGCATGGACCACCAGTCTCGCGAAGAACTGCTTAATCTACTGGCCGCAAACTCTTTTCGCCTTGGTGATTTCACTCTTTCCTCCGGCATCAAGAGCGACTACTACATTGATTGCCGCACCACCACGCTGCATGCTCAGGGTGCGGAACTCACAGGCCGCGCCTTTCTCGATCTCTTCCGTGCTCAGGGCTGGTCACCAAATGCGGTTGGAGGGCTGACGATGGGGGCCGACCCGATCGTGGTGGCTGTGGGCGTTATCAGTTCGCAAGCCGGAACGCCGGTGCATGGATTTCTCGTCCGCAAAGCAGAAAAAGCCCACGGCATGGGCCGGCGGATTGAAGGCTTCCAGGAAAAAAGCGGAAAGGTAGTTATCGTGGACGATGTGTGCACCACCGGAAGTTCCACTATCCAGGCCATTGAAGCGGCGCGCGAATTCGGGTTCAAAATTGTTGGCGTTGCGTGCCTGGTGGAACGCGAGGAGGCTGCGGGACGTCCTGCGGTGGAGAAGGCTGCCGCACCAGCGCCCTTTATCTCGATCTTCAAGGCAAATGAAGTCAAGACAGCGCACGTGAAGCTCAAAGGAATGCCACAGACATTTGCTTATTCCGGCGCCTGCGAGGTCTGTGGTCGTCCGGCAACCACCAATGAGCCAGGATTGCGTTGCGACGCACACCGAGCCTGACGGCATTTGGTAATTTAGTAAGTTGATAATTGGGTAATTTGAGCGGACTATTGGGTCAGCCTGAAAATTACCCAATTACTAAATTACTCATTTACCAAATGATTAAGACACTTGAATGGACCGCTGAAGGCGTCCGCTTTATTGACCAGACTAAACTGCCCACGGAAGAAGTTTACGTTGTCTGCCGCAACTACCAGGAAGTTGCTGACGCAATTCGAAACATGGTCGTGCGCGGCGCACCGGCAATTGGCGTAGCCGCGGCCATGGGCATCGCCATCGGCATCAAGCAGTCCCAGGCGCAGGAGATTTCCGCTTTGCGTAATGAACTGGGCCAGATTTGCCGGAGGATTGGAGAAACTCGCCCCACCGCCGTGAATCTTTTCTGGGCAATTCGCCGCATGCAGCAAAAGTTTGAAGAAGTGGCGCCGCAGGGGGTCCAGCAAACCAAAGCCACTCTGGTTACCGAAGCTCAGCAGATGCTGGTGCAAGACATTGCAGCTAATGAAGCCATGGGCCGCCATGGCGCCACCCTGCTGCCGGCCTCAGGTGGCATCCTCACGCATTGCAATGCCGGCGCGCTGGCAACATGCGGATACGGCACTGCGCTTGGAGTGATTCGCGCTGCGGTGGAGGCTGGCAAGCAAATTCACGTCTTCGCCGACGAGACCAGACCAGTCCTGCAGGGAGCACGTCTAACTGCCTGGGAACTGATGAAGGATGGAATTTCCACCACTGTCATCGCCGATAACATGGCCGGCGTGATGATGCGGCAGGGAAAAATCAAAGCCGTGGTAGTGGGCGCCGACCGGATTGCCGCCAATGGCGATGTAGCCAACAAAATCGGGACTTATTCTGTCGCGGTGCTGGCGAAAGAGCACAACATTCCTTTTTATGTGGCAGCGCCGCTGTCCACGGTGGACCTGAATACGCCCGCGGGCGAGCAAATTCCGATTGAGCAACGCTCGCAGAAAGAAATCACACATCACGGCGGCAAGCAGATGGCGCCGGATGGAGTGAAGGTGGAGAATCCCGCCTTTGATGTCACTCCCAGCAAGTACGTCACTGCCATCATCACGGAGCGTGGGGTTGCAAAAGCACCCTACGACCGATCACTGAAAGAGCTCTCGGCGGAAGCTGCAGCTATTTCTCGATGACAGCAGTTGTTTAGAAAAACTCAGGAAGCTGCCCGCTGTAGCACCGCTTCAGCAGGATCAAAGCCCTCGTCCGCCAACGTCTTTTTGGCTGCCTGCTGTAGAGAGGTCTCGTCAGCGGTCTTCGGAAGATCACAAAAGCGGCGAATTACTTCCTCGCCCACCTGAATACGTACTATCCATTTTGATTTTGCATTGTCCCAGGAGAGTTCCACACGATCTGCCTGCATAGCGTCCTCCTTACAGCAACTTGGTACTTCAATACTCCATCGTCTTAAGTTTAGGGCTGACGATGAGCCGTGCTTCGGTCGCCTTCTGCACGTCTTCAGGCTTTAATCCCGGAGCGATTTCTTCCAATACCAGCCCTTCCGGCGTCACGTTGATGTAGGCCATCTCCGTGACGATAGTATTTACCACCTTCACACCGGTGAGGGGCAGAGTACATTTTTTCAGAATTTTGACAGCACCTTCCCGGGTGGTGTGCTCCATGGCAATCACTACGCGGCGCGCGCCCGCCACCAGGTCCATCGCCCCGCCCATGCCCTTCACCATCTTGCCGGGGATCATCCAGTTGGCCAGGTTTCCCTGTTCATCCACTTCCATCGCGCCAAGCACGCTCAGGTCAATGTGGCCGCCGCGGATCATGGCAAATGAATCCGCGCTGGAAAAATAAGCGGTGCCGGGAATCTCCGTTACCGTTTCTTTGCCGGCGTTGATCAGGTCCGGATCTTCTTTCCCCTCCACGGGAAACGGTCCCACGCCCAGCATCCCATTCTCGCTTTGCAGGACCACTTCCATTCCTTTTGGCACGTAATTCGCCACCAGGGTGGGCATGCCGATGCCCAGATTCACATAAAATCCATCGCGCAAGTCGCGCGCAATCCGTTTGACTATGCGCTCGCGCTTTTCCACGTCTTTCTGCTTTTCCGGTTTTACTGGTGTCGTCGCCATGGTTCCTATCTCTAAGATGATGTTTTATCTGCCAGCGCTTGCTGCTTTCTCTACGCGCTCTTCCTCACGGTCCGCTTCTCTATCCTTTTCTCTTTGAGGCTGGTCAGAAGAATGCGCTTCACATAAATGCTGGGGACATGCACCTGATCAGGGGGCAGCTCTCCCCGTTCCACCAGCTCTTCCACTTCAGCAATAGTGATCTTGGCAGCAGCCGCCATGACGGGATTGAAATTGCGAGCAGTTTTGCGAAAAACAAGGTTGCCCCAGCGGTCGCCTTTCCAGGCATGGATCAGCGCGAAATCGGCTTTGAGCGCGCTCTCCAGTACATGCAGCCGGCCATTAAACTCGCGCTGTTCTTTTCCTTCGGCCACTGTTGTTCCCGCGCCAGTTGGAGTGAAGAACGCGGGAATGCCTGCTCCTCCCGCACGTATCCGCTCGGCCAGCGTGCCCTGCGGATTCAATTCCAGAACGACTTTTCCGGTGAGCACCATCTGCTCAAAAGCCTTGTTCTCGCCGACATACGAGCCAATGTGCTTCTTGATCTGGCCAGTACCCAGCAGCTTGCCCAGCCCATAATCATCCACGCCGGCATTGTTGGAAATCGTTGTCAGATATTTCACGCCCTTGCGGGCCAGCGCTTCAATCAACTCTTCGGGGATTCCGCACAGCCCGAATCCCCCGACCATGATGACTGCGCCATCCTGAACATCGCGGACTGCCTCATCTGCACTGCCTATGACCTTATTCATAAACAGACGATTCTAAATAGGTGACACACCTGCTGCAACGCCCCAACAAATAGCACAGATGTAATGTCTGTACTGATGCGCGGTCTGATCAAGCTTGTTCCTTGTAAGTTCTTGCCTTGGGGATCGATATTGTGTGGAACCATTCTTTTGTTGATCGGTGTTTTGCTCTTGATCGCTGGTTATTTCGCAGCTTCTCATGAAGCCGCTCGGACTCCTGGCGAAAGAAACATTGGGACAGGGGTTCTGTTGATGATGTTCGCATTACCAGCCTTATTCCTTGGCGCTTTGGGAGCTTCGTGGTTGGATCGTTGGTCTCATCAAGCTGGCTTGGCGTAGCGTCGTGTCTCGCCAATCAATCCAGAACTCCTGGCACCGCTCATTCTCCTTCAATCAACAACCTCAGCAGCCGCTTCCCTTCTGGCCAGTCGCCCAGACCAGAATCGCCGTTCACATGTCCAGCGGCGCCGATATCAACAAACCGGCTGCCCCAACAGCGTGCAATCTCCCGCGCACGTTCGACGGTAAGAAATGGATCGTTGTTGCTGGCCACCACAACGGAAGGAAACGGCAGCAGCTTTCTTGGCACAGGATGAAAATCCTTGATCTGCGGCGGCGAATCCTTGCGATCAACGTCTGCAGGCGCAACGAACAAAGCGCCCTTGATTTTTCCCGCGAGGTCCGGCGCCATCTGGCACCAATGCGCCACGGCAACGCAACCCAGACTGTGCGCGGCGAAGACGATTGGCGCCGGAGCCTGCTTCACTTCTTCCGTGATGCGTTCCATCCACCATGAGCGATGCGGACGCTCCCAGTCACGCTGCTGCACACGCAAAAAGATGGGGTTCTGCTGCTCCCATAGGGTCTGCCAGTGCCGTGGACCGGAGTTCTGCCAACCGGGAATCACCAGCACCGTTGCGGCAACGTCTTTTTTGCCCATCTCAAAGCTGTTGCCGCGATTGAATTCTTCGCGCAGTGCCGGAGCCTTCAGGTTCTCGCGAATGTGGGCCAGGCGTTGCTCCATCTGGTGGAGAGCATGTTCGATGTTGCCGGCGTTGGTATAGGCGATGTCGCGCCACATGGAATACGGGCTGGACGCAATGCGCGTCATTTCGCGCAATGCCCGGCCCCCGATTGCGTGCACATCAGGGTTCTGCCCAAACTCTTCCACCAGCGCTCCTGCCAGCGCGGTGGAGATCATTTGCGGCAGGTGGCTGATCCACGCACACAGCCGGTCATGCCGCTCCGCATCCATGCGAATAATTCGCGCTCCTGCGCCTTCGAGCAGATCGCGAAGATCCTTAATCTTGCCCGAATCCATATCCTGGCCAGCCTGTGGCGCCAGCAGCCACACAGCGTTAGTGAACAGGCGCGATTCGGCGTTTTCCAGGCCACCGTGTTCTTTACCCGCCATGGGATGTCCGCCGATAAATCTTCGTGCTGCGTTCTCGCCAAACACTGCGCGGGCCCGCTCAACAATTTCTTTCTTGGTGCTGCCAACATCGGTAATCAATGTATTTGGGGAGGCAAGAGGACCGATGCGCTCAATTAAATCGATGATAGCTCCAACAGGTGTTGCCAGCACAATGAGATCGCTGCCCTGAATGGCTTCAACTGGATCTTCCGTGCCCAGATCGATGGCACGCATTGGCCGAGCGCGGTCCAGCACTGCCTGGCGATCGCAACCCACGATCTTGCCGCCAAAGCCGGCAGCCTTGAACGCAAGGCCCAAAGAACCGCCTATGAGTCCCGTGCCGATGATTGTGATTTGCCTGAATGCCATGGGGAACAAGAGATTGTGCCAAATGCAGAAGAAAACACCAAATCAGCTTCTGATGAAAGGATATGACTGCTTTGTAACTGTCCCCGTTCAGCCACCAAAAACGGAATCCAATTTGTGCTGCGATTCGATGTGGGAATTGGGTTAGTGCGCCATTCCGCCACCGCCACCCTGTTTGGTGGGCCGTTTCATGATGAAAATCAACGGTAGGCACAGCAGGAACATAATAGCGAGGACAAAGAAGACGTCATTGAAAGCCATCATGGACGCCTGTTGCTGCACCACCCCGAACACGGCCGCGTTGGCCTGTTTTGTGGCGGTGGCCATATCCATACCGCGCGCCATGAAGCCGTTCCGCGCCTGGTCCAGCATGGCCTGCGCGTTGCTGTTGTAAATGCTTACGTGTGCTCCCAGATCACTGATATGCCTTTGCAACTGGCGGGCATTCATAGTCACCACGCTGGCAATACCGATGCTGGCTCCAATATTGCGCATCAGGTTGAACAAGCTGGTAGCATTGCCCATCTGTTCGCGCGGAATTGGATCATTCGTAATGGTAGTCAGGGGCACAAACAGCAATCCCATGGATGAGCCCTGGAGAAGTTGCGGCCAGAAGATGTCCCAGTACCCCGCATTTGTATTCAGCCGCGAGAGGGCGTAAAGGCTATAGCTGGCCACCAGTAGTCCAGCGGCAAGCAGCTTGCGAGGCTCGATCTTGCTCATGAGTATTCCCACGATGGGCATAAACAAGAATGAGCCCAAGCCGCGCGGCAGCAGGGCCAGCCCGGCTTCAAGCGCTGAATATCCCATGAGAGTCTGCAACCAGAGAGGCAAGAGCACAGTACTGCCATAGAGCACGAAGCCAAGCACCGTCATGAGAAAAACGCCAGTCGAGTAGCTGCGGTTCTTGAACACAGAAAGCTGAACCACGGGATGGTCGGCAGAAAGTTCCCGCAGCAAAAAAAAGACAAACCCGACGATGCACAGGATGAACAGCCAGAGGATGAAGTGTGAACCAAACCAGTCTTCCTCCTGGCCTTTGTCCAGCATCACCTGCAGGCAGCCAATGCCCAGCGCAAGATAGCCGATACCCCAGTAATCAATCCCACCCTCGCCGCGCTTGATGTATGGCGGATCTTGAATGAAGAGCATCACCATGGTCACGGCCGCTATGCCCACTGGAATGTTGATATAGAACAACCAGCGCCAGGTATAACTGTCAGTAATCCAGCCGCCCAGCACCGGGCCGAGCATGGGCGCAACCACAATACCCAGCGCCCAGAATGCCATCGCCTTGCCGCGTTGCTCCGGCGGAAAAGACTCCATCAGGATGGCCTGCGACAGAGGCTGAAGACCTCCGCCGGTGGCGCCCTGAAAAATACGAAAGATAATCAGCGTGGGAAGATTGGGCGCAATACCGCAAAGAAAAGAGAAGATGGTGAACCCAGTCACCGACATCAGCAGCAGGCGACGCCGGCCAAAGTAGTTCGCGAGCCATCCTGTGAGCGGAAGAACAATGGCGTTGGAGACCAGGTACGAAGTCAGCACCCAGGTGGCTTCGTCCGGAGTGGCGGAAAGGTTTCCTGCAATGTGCGGCAAGGACACATTCACCACCGTGGTATCGAGCACCTCCATGAAGGTGCCCAGCATCACGGAAATGGCAATGATCCAGGGATTGACTGCGGTCTCTGATAGCCGCCTGGGCATTACCGCTGAATTTGTGGTGGTTGCCATGCTTTTACTTTAAGAAAACCGTTGGTTCCACGGACATTCCGGGCCGCAGTTGATGGTTGGGGTCCTGCCCTTTATCAAATTCAATGCGAACCGGAATGCGCTGCACCACTTTCACGTAGTTGCCTGTGGCATTCTCAGGCGGCAGAAGGCTGAAGCGTGCGCCGGAAGCTCCCGCAATGGACGCAACCGTGCCTTTATACGTGCGGCCATAAGCGTCCACGCCGATATCCACCTTCTCCCCGGGATGCATGCTCTTGAGCTGTGTCTCCTTAAAATTGGCGGTCACCCAGATGTTGTCCAGGTCCACGATGGAGAACAGAGGCTGTCCCGCCTGTAGCACCTGACCGCTCTCAACATTCCTTTTGCTAAGCACTCCGGTCACCGGCGCCACAATTTTGGTGTACTGCAGATTCAACTGGGCCTGCTCCAGCGCTGCCTGAGCTCTTTGCACTTCAGCAGAGGCTGCTCCAGCACGCGCGCGAGTTACCTTGATTTGCTCTGGAACAGTGTGCGCAGCATCGGCCTGGGCTTTCGTTTGTACCGCGCGGCTTTGCGCGCTGGCTACAGCGGCGTTAGCGGCGTCGAGTGTCGCCTGCGCGGATGAAGCCGCTGCCACAGCGGCATCGTATTGCTGGCGCGAAACTTCATCCTTTTGCACCAACTGCTCCATACGCTTGAGATCAGCAGCCACCTTGGTGTAATTGGCCTGCGCTTCCTGTACGCGCGCCTGCGCGGCCTGAACTTCTTTCTGCGAAGAAAGAACAGCCGCATCCGCCGCTGCAAGCTGGTTGGTGCTGGTGGTAGTAGTGAGGGGGACGCCGACATGTGCTGCTAAAGCATTGGCTTCTGCGTTCGCCAGGTCAGCTTTGGCGCGATCCACCGCGACCTGGTAGTCCTTGGGGTCCAGTTCTACCAGCAACTCGCCCTTTTGCACAAAATCGTTGTCGTCATGCAATACACGAATGGCGGTCCCGGAGACCCTGGCGCTGATGGGATAGATATGTCCGTCAATCTGCGCGTCGTCTGTGGATTCGCGAACCGAGTAGTAGTGCCAGACAAAGAGAACTCCTGCCAGCAGCACCAGCACAAGGAGCGCAATAATCCACTTGGCACTGGGATGTTCACGAAAGAAACCGGCCCTTCGCTCACGCAGCCCGTCCAGCCTGCCGCTCTTCCGCTCATCCTCATCCCGCTGAGGCTGCTTCAGCTCTTCATCCTCTTCGTACGTTCGCGAGACTTTGATCGGGTCAGCCACTTATTTTCCTCCCAGAAACGCTTTTGTCTGTTTTTCTGCCACGCCCAGCGCGCGGGCCAGAGTAAGTTTGGCCACATTGTTCGAATACAACGCCTGGATATAAGTTTCATTTGCAGTTGCCACGGATTCCTGCGCCTGTACCACATCCAGACTGCCGGAAACACCCGCCTTGAACCGGTCCTGCGTTTGCTTCAGTTCCTCGCCCGCCAAATTGATGGACTGTTTGGCCACAAGCACTTGCTGGTTGGTGCTTTCAACATCCAGCAGCGCAGAGCGTACTTCCTGCTCTACCCGGTTATGCAGGTCTTCGAGCTGAAGACGGCTCTGGCGGAGATCACTCTCGCTCTGCGCGATGTCCGCATGGGCCCTTCCGCCCTGAAAAATCGGGATCCGAATGCCGGCAGAAACTGAATAGGTGTTCTCGGCGCTGCTCAGCGTTTTGCCAAGTACGCCAAAATCGCCGTTGATCTCACCGGTAGGCAGGTGCTCCGCTTTGGCCGCTTTCAAAGCGAGTTCACCAGCGCGGACGCGCGACTCGGCCGCGAGGTACTCCGGCCGTTCCTTGTAAGCCTGCGCGAGAGATTCCTCAAGATTGAACGGCGGCAATGGTGCGTACGGTACCGTATCTGTCAGCCGAAATTGTTGTGAGACTGGTAAGCCAATGATTCTCGCCAGGGTCAGCTTCTGCTGTTCCAGCTGATTCTGCGCGGCAAGAACGCGCTGCTGCTGTGTTTGCATCTGCACCTGGGCGCGTAAAACGTCAATTCCGGCGCTCACCCCGGCGCGCTTCTGGTCCTGTGCCTGTTCAAAAATTCTTTTAGCGGTGTCGAGTTGAGCTTTGGCCGTGTCCAAACGCGAAGCAGCTGCGACCGTAAGCAAATACTGATTGCCCACCACCAGCACCACCAGTTCGCGCGCATCCTGCAGGGTGAATTTTGCCGTCTTCTCGTTTTCCGCCGCTTCATGCACCCGGTTCATTGCGCTGAAATCCAGAAAGGTTTGCGACAAAACAGCTCTGGCATCAATGACGTTAAAAGGGCCAATCACCGGAGAGCTAAGACCGGCAGGCAGAGGAATTCCAAATGCGGCCAGATTGATCTGCTGAACTGTATCGCTCGCACGGCCGGAAATATTGGGCAGCAAGGCACTTAAGCTACGGCGATACTGCGCACGCGTGGACGCGCTTTGCTCCTGTGAGAGCAGCAGGCCGAGGTTATGTTTTATTCCGCGGTCGATTGCATCCAGTATGGGAAGTGCGATCTCGCCGGGAACCGGCTTATCAATGTTGCCACTACCATTAAACGTTCCCAGTGAAAGGCCCTGCACCTGCACCGGAGCGTTCGACTGTTCTGGTTGAGTTGAGTTGTTTGCCCTCTGTCCTGGCAATTGAGCGCTCGCTGCGCTCGCCATCAACAGCAAAAAAGCCCCAAAAAGGACCTCCTGCGCCCTCTTCTTCACTGGCTTCCCCTTCAATTTACCGTGGTTAGATGCTCTGCCCCTCAATGTGAGGTTCATTTGTTTACCCTGCGGAGCCGATAGCACAAGTTGCCGCTTCCCAAGCCTTCACCCGCGTGGAATCATTTAATTAACTAACCGGTTAGTTAGATTAACAGCCGAGTGCCGGATGATGCAAATTAAATTTTTCGCAGGCACTTTGCTGATTCTTCACCGCTCGGGCAAGAAAACGGCGCCGAGAAAATCCCGGCGCCTGATTTTGCTTTTATCTAAATGATCTTACTGTGGGCACGGCAAGGCCGAATGCGGCAGAACGGTTTCATCCGGGAAGCTGAAGGCTCCATCGATCGCACTGGAGGTGGCTCCCATTTCAAACCATTGCAGCAACGGAATGTTTTGCGGGTGATAAGTAAAGGTGAAGTCCTTCTCCTTTACGGTTATCGGAGTCGTTGCGTTAGCCAAAACCTCAATCGGGTCACCCTCTTCGAGATTGGCCTGGCAGACCTTTGCGTTCGCCGGCTCGCCGGGGAACTGCCAGTTCGGCGTGGAATTGCTGACGAAAGGATTGGCGTAAGACTCGGCCAGTTCATGGCTCAACGCGGTCACATCCTCAAATCCGGCGCCAAAGAGCCCGGGTGAGATCCAGCTGGCGTACTGGGTGATCCAGCGATCCTCCGGGAATCCTCCATCCAGGAAGAACGTGTGGAAGCCGAGAACGCAGCAACCACCGGGAGTGTTGGGGTTATTCACGTTCAGATTGAACAGGAACGTGTTGGGGAAAAGAGTCATGTTCATGCCGTTGGTGGTGAAGTTGCCCAGGTTGATCTCATTCACGACTTCATTGCCAAAGAGGAAATTGAAGAGCGGGCTCAGCATGAGCACAAAGGTGTTGCCGTCAGCGGCGGTGCCGGTGAAGTACGAGCGCGCCTGGATGATAGTGCCGTTGCTGAGCTGAACATTCACGAAGAACGGAACCGTGATGGTGACCTTGTTTACGACCTTCGGGACCAGCAACGTGTGCCAGTTATTCTTCATGACGTTGAAGAACTGGGCACGGTGAACGGCGTCGCCAAATTCGATGTCGTGGCCGGAACGATAGTTGAGCGGCTCGAAGTTCGGCGATTCCAGAATCGGCTGTTCAAAAGGCGCGAACGGAACTACCTTGAAAACGGAACCGTCGGCATTGAGCAATTGCAGGTCAACTTCGGAGATATTTCCCGGATACACAGTCGTGCCGCCGAGTTTGGGATCATTTCCCACCATGGTGAAACGGAAGTCCCGGCCGGCACTGGGGCCCGCCTGGGCAACAAATGCGCCGTCAAAAGTGGCGATTGTGTTCAGCCCGTCAATCGTGGGCAGGTTAGGACGTTTGTCAGGTGCGGCGAAGTGATCGTCATTGCCGCCGAGCGGGAACGATTTGTTGCTCAGGCCGGCGCTTCCGCTCGCACCGCTCACGACGGCTCCCGTGTCGGCATCAAGAACAACGTTGGAGCCAATCGTAAACATCCCGGGTTGACCAGAATTCACATTGACTGGCCCGATATCACTGCCGAGGCCAGCTTGACCGTTGGCTACAGCAGCGTGGGCAATTGCGTTATCGGCTGCGGTCTGCGCGAAACCGCAGACAGCAAACAAAAAGGGAAGACATAGCAACAGCAGGGTAAATCGAGAGAATCTCATTACAGCTTTCTCCTATTAGGGGGAAATTCCTAGTTGCAGGGCCTACAAACAATACACCTACTCTGAACGTGAGTAAATGGCCAGAGTAGGAAAATGCTTAGTTTGGGAGGAAAATCCTCTTGGATGGAGGGGCGGGATATCAAGATCAGATCAGCAGCAAACCTTTACACATCTTAAGGTTGAAGTCTTAACTTTACTTCCTCGGCTGCTTCACCAAGTTTTAGCCGGCAGCTTTATGGTGGGCAGGTTCGGCCACAAGCCCCTCGGCCGAATTGAACGCGCGCATTCAAGAGTCAGCGGATGACATCACTGACGCCCGGCGCCGATCGCAGTCAGGCAAAGGGCGCGTCAATGCGCTCACGCACTTCGGTAATCCTGCCGCATTCCTTAAACACGCAAAAGCGGGACCCAACGAGGGGTCCCGCTTTTCTTGAACTAGCTTCAAACGTTAGTTTAGTGGCACAGAGTGGCCGGCGCCGTTAGGGCCGTCGTGTCTGGATAACTGTATGCACCGTGAAGCGCATTGGACGGCACAGTCTGCGCGAACCACTGCAGCAGCGCCTCCGTCTGTGGATGGTACGTTACGTTCTGCCCAGTGACATTCAATGTAACCGGGAATACGGCATTCGCCAGCACTTCCACCGGATCTCCGGTTTCAAGATTGCCCTGGCATACGCCTGGCTCGCCGGGGAACTGCCACGTCGGCACGATGTTGTTCACGAAGGGATCATTGAAGGTCTCGGAAATCTCATGGCTCATGGCCGTGACGTCCTCAAACCCTCCGCCAAAAAGTCCCGGAGAAATCCAGCCCGCGTAGTCAACCACCCAGCGATGTTCGGGCGTTCCCAGATCAGTGAAATAGGTGTGGAATCCGAGCGTGCAGCAGCTTCCGCGCTGTTGCGGGTTGGCGCGATTGAAGGAGTAGAGAAAAGTATTCGGGAACAAGGTGAGATTAATGGCATTGGTGGTGAAATTGTTTCCATCAATTTCATTGTTTACGATCACTCCGAGCTGCTGATTAAAGAACAGGTTCAGCATAAGCACAAAGCGGTGTCCGTCAGGCAACAGTCCGGTCTGATAGTTCAGAGCCTGCACGGGCTGGCCGCCGCTGATCACGGTCACGAATTTCGGCACCGTGATGGTAATGCGGTCAACGACTGTTGGAGCAAGCTGGGTGTGCCAGTTCGGATCAGGAGGAATATTGCTGAAGAATTCAGCCCGCTGTACCGCATCGGCAAACTGGACCGGTTGACTGTCATGCTCATATTTGAAGAGCTGGAAATTAGGAGAATTCAGCACTGGCTGTTCGAATTCGCCTGCATCCACCACTGCGAGAGTGGTGCCATCAGGGTTCAGCAGGTTGAGCGACACCGCCACGATTTTGGTTTTCACAGTAGTTCTATGCCCGAGTGAGGGATCGTTGCCGAGCATGGTGAAGGGAAAGGTCTGACCGTTGAAGGAGAAGGACTGGGTAAAGTTCGGTACAGAAACCACGCCCTGCACGCCGCCGGGATTTCCTGAAATGGCGCTGGGATTATTGCCGAGATCGGCATCGACAAGGTCAGTGGGAACGCTATGAATTAATTGAGGGCCGATGTCATGCACTACATCTGCCGAGGAAGGACCGGGCCCAACTTGGGCCAGGGCTGTGCTGCTGAGGGATTGCGCGAAGCCGCTACCAATGGCTGACAGGGCAAATACTAGGGTCAAAGACACAACGAACTTCTTAGTCACGTACACTCCTGGGGAACAGACATGTTGGAATTCTTCCAGGTTGGAAGGTGGTGTTTATCAACATACGATATTTCCAGCGGCAACAGCACGGAAATCGAAGAAAAATCGCGACCTAGTAAAGGCTAAGGTGAGTTGCCGCCCGTACCAGCACTTTTACCGAGTGCTTCCACTTAATTACCTTGAATTAAGATATATGGCGCGGAGCGCATTCGCTTGCGCCACCGCCGCCGCATCCAAGCTTCTGACTCAAGACAATGGCTGACACCGTTCCCGATACCCTTCAAAAGAAGAACTGGCCTTCTGCCCTGCGCGCCCTGCGTCACCGCAATTACCAGCTTTTTTTCTCTGGACAACTCATTTCGCTCATCGGGACGTGGATGGACCAGGTGGCGGAATCGTGGCTTGTGTACCGGCTTACGGGATCGGCGCTGTTGCTCGGCACAGTCGCGTTTGCCAGCCAGATTCCCGTGTTCCTGCTGGCTCCTATCGGCGGTGCGGTTGCTGACCGGCATAACCGGAGGACGATTCTGGTAATCACACAGTCATCAATGATGGTTCTCGCCTTCATCCTGGCGGGCCTTACGCTCACCCATCTCATCACCGTGTGGGAACTCATGGTTCTGGCGGCGCTGCTGGGCGTGGTAAATGCTTTTGATATTCCCGCGCGCCAGGCCTTCCTGGTGGACATGGTGTCACGCGACGATCTGGTCAACGCGATTGCCTTGAACTCCTCCATGTTCAACGGGGCGCGCGTGGTAGGTCCTGCGGTGGCTGGAATTGTGGTTGCGGCAATCGGTGAAGGTTGGTGCTTCTTCGCCAATGCTGTGAGCTTCATCGCTGTCATTACCGGGTTGCTGATGATGACGATGGAGCGGCCGCGCCTCAGTATTGAAGGCTCCCCGCTGGAGAACATTATTGAGGGTTTTAGATTCGTAATTGGCACCGGCCCCATCCACACCCTGATGATCCTGCTTGGCCTGGTGAGCTTTACTGCCATGCCCTACGCCGTACTCATGCCCATCTTCGCGGAGAATATTCTGCATGGTGGCGCTACCGCTCTGGGAGTGCTGATGGGCTGTTCCGGAGCCGGGGCGCTTGGGGGCGCAATCATGCTGGCCATGAAGAAGAGCTTGCAGGGATTGGGGCGCTGGGTGGCGGTTGCCTGCGGCTGTTTTGGAATCGCGCTGATCGCTTTCTCGTTTTCACGGGTGATGTGGCTCTCTGCGCTGCTGCTCGTCCCAACAGGATTTTTCGTGATGGTGCAGATGGCTTCGTCCAATACCCTGATCCAAAGTATGGTCCCGGACAAGCTTCGTGGCCGCGTGATGGCCGTTTATTCCATGATGTTCATGGGAATGGCGCCGTTTGGCGCGCTGCTGGCCGGAAGCGTGGCCCATAAGATCGGCGCGCCCTGGACCGTGGCGATGGGTGGAATCATCGCCGCGATTGGCGGCGGCATATTCGGCTTGCGCTGGCCGGCGCTTCGTCCCGCGGCGCGAGAACTGGTCATCGCCCAGCAAATGACCGGCGGCGCTCCTGCGCAGGAAATGACCGGACGGGTATTCAGCAAAACGTAAGCGTCAAACCATCAAGAGTCACATTAGTCACATTGTTGCGGCTGAAATGTGCTCGTGCACAATGCGCAAACTGCCGTCGGTCTCACGCTGAAAAACGTGCGTTACACGGGCATTCTCCAGATGTTCCTCGTGTTCCTTTTGTCCGCCGGCAGAAAGCCTGGCAATCTGCTCCGCGTCGAGTTGCATGGTGTAGGCTGCAACGGCGCAATCCGGGCCAATCACCTCCACGTCCACCTTACCTACATGAACCAGGACCTTGGTTGCATGGGTGAGGTACTCGCGTTGCCGGCGCAACACCACCAAACGAGCCGGTTCCGGCCGCTTTGAGGCAGTACCGAACACACTGGCGAAATCAGCGTAGAAGCTTTGCCATTGATCGATCTTCTTGGCGGCAAAAAGCTCCCAAACGCGGCGCACCGCGGATTCCACCTCAGAAGCACTGAGGTTATGCATTAAATTGTCTGGGCACATAAAGCTTTGTAAGCAATCTAACCCAGATCGATGCACCCGGACAAGAACTACTCTGGTGTACCCAGGGCCTTCTTAAGAATTGCGATCTGCCCGCCGTGATAGATGGAGTGTTGAACAATCCCGTGAAACAGATTGTAGAAGGCATAGTTGCGTCCCGGAACAGTCTCCCCCAGCCGCTCGTCGCCGAACTTTTCAACTGCGGCAGCGAGTTCTTTTCCTCCGCGCAACGTGTTATCCGACTGTTTGTTTCCAGGCTGCCGGGCCAGAATCCTTTATTGCGGGCCAGTTCTGCTCCGGCGGCATGTCGTCCACAAATGGCGGCATGGGCACACCGCGCATGCTGGCCTGCGCATGCCCGATCCACATACCGATATGCAAACTCAGTTCCCAGATGGAATGTGCAGCCGCAAGAGGACGGGAATTTGCCTGGCGGCTGTTCACATCGGAAAGAAGTTCGTGCAGTGAAGGTCCATGCCACGCCTCTCCTGCAAATGCGCGTCGGAGTTGGTCGGCTATACGGGTGCATTCTGTGTTGGTTGCGGTGGTGGTGCTCATGCGCCTTCTGATGAGGAGACTGTTGAGCTTGATGCAGAAAAACTTTCCGGCGCTGCGCAGAGAGACGTCTTTTTGGCAGCGGATGCTTCCAAAAGCAGGAAAGCCCTGCTCGCACGTAACAGGGCTTTAGGAACGATGATGGGGGAAGCTCAGGCCGTAACGTACTTCCCTGCTTCAAGGACGCGGTTGGCGATGTGCTGCGTAAGAGCAATGGTGTTGAAGGGCTCATATTTGAAAAGGCGACGGAGGATGACCAATTGTGTGCGCAGCATGTCCCCTTCAGCAACCGCAGCAACCACCTTGCGCGCTGAGGCTTCCAGTCTGTCCATCGCCTTGGCCAGACTGACCTGCGTCATGGCAATGGCCAGTTGAGATTTCGCTTCTCCCTGGCGCTCAATCAACTTCTGGGTGCGCAGCACAACCGAGTCCATGGCAAAAACATCAATCACCATGTCCGCGATTGCTGCGAGTATCTCCTGCTGATCAGCAATCGCCATCATGTACTTCTGTGAAGCGGCCCCGGCCAGCATCAGAGCGGCTTTCTTTGCGTTCGCTACCAGTGTGCGTTCGGATGAAAGGGGCCCCTCCAGCGGTTCACCCGCACTGGGGCCAGACATGATTTCATCCGTCAGCTTTTTGATAGCAGGCATGAGAGCAAGCTGTCCGCTCATCGCACGTTTCAGCAGCCATCCGGTGATGATCATGCGGTTGATTTCATTGGTGCCTTCAAAGATGCGGTTCACGCGCGAGTCACGATACGCCCGCTCCGCGGGATACTCTTCAACAAATCCGTAGCCGCCATAGATCTGCACTGTCTCATCCACCACGTAATCAAGCATCTCTGAGCCGAACACCTTCAGGATGGAACACTCCACTGCGTACTCTTCAATGTTCTTCGCGGTCTGCTTGTATACGTCGGGAGAATTTTTGTCGATTTCTCCCATGGCAGCATCAATCATTCCCACTGTGCGGTAAGACATGGCTTCTCCAGTGAAGATGCTGGTGGCCATGTTGGCAATTTTCTCTTTGATCAGACCGAACTCTGAAAGCGTCTTGCCAAACGCCTTGCGCTGTTTGGCATAACCAACCGCATTGTTCAGTGAGTTGCGCGCACCGCCCACCACGCCGGCCCCCAATTTGTAGCGGCCGATGTTCAGCGTGTTGAAGGCGATCACGTGCCCCTTGCCGATCTCGCCCAGCAGGTTCTCCCTGGGCACGCGGCAGTCGTTCAGGATGATGGGAGTGGTCGAAGACCCGCGGATGCCCATCTTCTTCTCTTCCGCGCCATTCTGGAACCCCGGCGAGGTGCGCTCCACAATGAATGCCGAGAACTTCTCGCCATCAACTTTGGCGAAGATGATGTATACGTCGGCAAATCCGCCGTTGGTGATCCACATCTTTTCGCCGTTTAGAATCCATTCCTTGCCGTCGGGAGAGAGCACGGCCTTGGTGCGCGGGTTCATAGCATCAGAAGCGGAGGTAGATTCCGACAGCGCATAGGCGGCGATCCACTCACCGCTGGCCAGCTTGGGCAGGTACTTCTGCTTCTGCTGCGGCGTGCCAAAGTAGACGATTGGTAAAGTCCCGATACCCACGTGACCGCCAAAAGCCACACTGAAGCTGCCATTTACTGACAGGTGTTCAGCAATGATTGCCGAGGCGATCTTGTCCATGTCTGATCCGCCGTAAACTTCGGGGATATCCACGTTGCCGATGCCGATCTCGCAGGCCTTGCGGATGAGCGCGCGCGTTACCGCGAACTCCTTATGCTCGATCTTTTCCGCATTGGGAAGGATTTCATTCTTCGCGAAATCCTGCGTAGTCTGCACAATCTGCTGATGCTCCTCGCTCAGGTCTTCCAGCGTGAATACCTGATCGGTGGTGTGCTCTTCAATCAGAAAGCTGCCACCCTTGAGCTTGGTTTTGTTCGGGACTGCTACTGTTGCCATAACTTAATCTCCTTTTAACCACAGAGGACACAGAGGAACACAGAGAAATCAGTTCCAGTCAGTCCCCTCAACGAATCTCTTGATTCCGTCTCTCAGATGGCGAACATGGAAATTGATCAGTAACCCAACATTTTTCTTATTCAAACGCAAATATGAAATGATTTGAGCTTCATGGACAGAAGCGATCTTCTCCACACATTTCAGCTCCACAACGACAAGATCGTTAACGAGCAGGTCTATCCTGTAACCGAGATCAATCCGCACACCCTCATAAACCACTGGAAGTTCCACCTGAGTCTTGACCTGAAATCCATGCTTCCTCAACTCATACGCCAGACACGCTTCATAGGCACTTTCGAGCAGACCGGGACCTAACGCGGAATGAACTTTCATCGCTGCCCCGATGATCTTCTCGGTCACCGCGTTGATCCCACTTCCCTCAGTGGTTCTCTGTGTCCTCTGTGGTAAAGGGCTTGAACTCATTGGATGTTCTCGATGATGCCTGCCGCTCCCATGCCCCCACCGATGCACATGGTTACAATTCCGTATTTCCCGTTCTTACGCTTCAATTCGCGGATGATGGTTGCCGTCAGCTTGGCGCCTGTACAGCCGAGCGGATGTCCCAGAGCAACGGCCCCGCCATTCGGATTGATTTTGTTGATGTCCAATCCAGCTTCTTTGATGACGGAAAGCGCCTGCGCGGCAAAGGCCTCATTCAGTTCGATCACTGAAATGTCTTCCAGCTTGAGCCCTGTCATCTTTAATACCTTGGGAATCGCGTACACCGGACCCAATCCCATTTCTTCCGGCTTGTAGCCGGCAGTAGCGAAGGCAACAAATCGCGCTAAGGGTTTGATGCCGAGTTGCTGCGCTTTCTCAGCTGACATAACTACCGAAGCGGCCGCACCATCAGACGTCTGCGACGAATTACCGGCCGTAACCGTTCCTTTGGCATGGAATGCAGGCTTGAGCTTGGCCAAAGCATCCATCGTAGTATCCGCACGCGGGCCTTCATCCACCTTGAACGTGATATCAATGCGCTTGGGCCTGGCGCCGTTGGGCGTGGTAAAGCTCACCGGAACAGGCACGATTTCGTCTTCGAAATTGCCCGCCGCGATAGCAGCCAGAGCCTTCTTGTGGCTGTTCAGTGAGAACTCATCCGCTTGCTCACGCGTGATTCCGAAGCGCCTGGCCAGCCGTTCCGCAGTGAGTCCCATGGAGAGATAAGTATCAGGATAGTTGTTGACCAGCCAGGGATTGGCCGAGACTTTGTTGCCGCCCATGGGGATCATGCTCATGGATTCCGTACCACCGCCGATCGCTATCTCGGCGCGGCCGGTCATGACCGAATCTGCCGCCAGAGAGATTGCCTGCAATCCGGAGGAGCAGAAGCGGTTGATCGTCATGGCCGAAACTTCCACGGGCAGCCCGGCTCGCAACGAAGCAATACGGGCCACGTTCATTCCCTGCTCGGCTTCCGGTGTGGCACAGCCGATGATCACATCTTCAATTTCTCTGGGGTTAATCTGGGGAACGCGCTCCAAAGCACCTTTGATTGCCACCGCGGCCAGATCGTCTGGCCGTGTGGTGCGCAATGCGCCTTTCCCCGATTTGCCGACTGCCGTGCGAACTGAACTTACAATGACTGCTTCACGCATTTTCAAAACCTCTAACCACAAAGGTCACAAAGGATCACGAAGGCAACTTTGTGTTCCTTCATGTCCTTTTTGGTTAATTCCGTAATGGCTTGCCCGTCTTCAACGTAAACTGAATCCTCTCCTGCGTCTTCTTCTCGCCGCACAGAGATTTGAACCCTTCGCGCTCCAGATCAAGAATGTATTGCTCGCTGACCGGCGTTCCCGGCGTCACGTTGCCGCCGCAGATCACTTCTGCCACCCTGGTTGCGACCTTTACATCGTGGTCGCTGATATATTCCGCCTGTCTCATTAGATGGATTCCCAGCTTCAAGGTAGCAAGCACATTTTCTCCGGGAGCGGGAATATCGGTCCGCGGTACAGGGGCCTTGTAGCCGCCGCGGGCAAGCTCCAAAGCGCGCTCTTTGGCGTCACTTAAGACGCGCTCACGGTTCATAGTGATCAGGTCTCCGGGGGAAAGAAACCCAAGATCGCGCGCCTCATAAGCTGACGTTGAGACCTTCGCCATGGCAATGATCTCAAAAATGCGCTTCATGCCTTCCATTACTTCCACTGACTCGGCCCGGCCCTCAGGACGGATGGCGCGGGCATTGTCCACCGCCCGCAGCAGCATCTCTTTGCAACCACCGCCGCCGGGTAGCAGGCCTACCCCCACCTCCACCAGACCCTCATAAAGTTCAGCATGGGGCTGGCGTGCCGCGGAATGCAGATTGATTTCGCAGCCGCCGCCAAGCGTCATGCCAAATGAAGCGGTCACCACCGGGCGCGTGCAGAACTTAATGGCCTGCGTCATGCCCTGAAATTGCTTGATGGCGAGATCGACCTCGTCCCACTCTTCTTCCTGTACGGCCAGCATCAGCATCATTAAATTGGCACCGACGGAGAAGTTTTGCGAGTCACCGGTGATAACGAAGGCTTCAAACTGATCGCCGATGCCGCCGGTCCTGAGCGTCTGTGTGACCATCTGCACAATGTCGCCGCCCAGGGCGTTCATCTTGCTGTGGAACTCGATGCAGCCCACGCCGCCGCCCAGGTCAATGAGCGATGCGCCCGGATTCTTCTTCACCACGCCATTCGACTTCCTGGCCACCCGAACGGACCAGACGCCCTCTTCTACCGCGACCGGCTTGTACTGTCCGGTGCGCAGATCAAAGTAAGCGCGGCCCGAGGGCGCATTGGGATCATCTTTGTACCAGCTCTTACCACCGGCAGCGAGAAGCTTTTCAACGTTCGCTGGGATCGGCTTGCCCTCTGACTTCATTTTGGCCACAGTTGCCTCTACGCCAGCCATATCCCAAACCTCAAACGGGCCAACCTCCCAGTTAAAGCCCATGCGCATGGCCTGATCGATTTCGACTACCGTGTCAGCGATCTCCGGAATGCGATTCGCTGAATAGGTCCACATCTCGGAAACGGTGGTCCAGATGAACTTCACAGCTTTGTCGCGCGGGTCGCCGTTGAGCATGGTGCGCAGGCGCTCACCCATGTCCTCAATGTTCTTTGCCATCTCCAGCGCTGGGAACTTTGGCTTCTGCGCGGGGTGATACTCCAGAGTCTTCCAGTCGATGGCCTGACGTTCCTCGCCTTGTGGGCCTTTTACCTTCCTATAGAAGCCGGCCTTGGTCTTGTCGCCCAACAGCTTGCGCTCGATCATAGTTGCGAAGAAGTCAGGCAGCTTCAGGTCAGAGCGTTCATCCTGCACATTCCTGCTGAAATTCTTTACCACGCTGGCCAGGACGTCGAGACCGACCAGATCAAGAGTTCGGAATGTGGGATTTTTCGTCCAGCCTGCGCTCGAAGTCAGAGCGTCTACTTCTTCAACCGAGAGATCCATCTCCTGCATCACGCGGAAGACGTTCAGGCCGGCGTAAGTCCCGATGCGGTTGGCAATGAAGTTGGGCGTATCTTTGGCCACCACGATTCCCTTGCCCATGCGGACGTCGCCAAAATGCGAAACCGCCTCAACTGCGGCGGGATCGGTTTCCGGCGTGGGAATAATCTCCAGCAGCCGCATATATCGCGGAGGATTAAAGAAGTGGGTGCCAAACCAGTGGCGTCGGAAATCCTCGCTAAAACCCTCTGCTATGCTGTGCACCGGCAGGCCGCTTGTATTGGTGGTAACAATGCTGCCGGGCTTACGGACGGCCTCCACTTTTTTCAGCAGCGCGCGCTTGATCTCCAGATTCTCGGCGACGGCTTCAATGATCCAGCCGGCATCCACCAGCAGCTTCATGTCGTCTTCGAAATTGCCGATCGTAACCAGCCGTTCCAGCCCTTTCTGAAAGAATGCCGCCGGCTTTGACTTCACGGCCGCATCCAGCCCTGCAGCCACAATTTTGTCGCGCGCAGCTTTATCGCTGCTTTGGGCAGCATCTGGCGGGACTATGTCCAGCAGGACGCACGGGATCCCTGCGTTGGCAAAGTGGGCGGCAATGCGCGCGCCCATGGTGCCGGCGCCCAACACAGCCACTTTATTGATCCGTTGAAGCGCCGTTTTCGCGCCTTTCCCGTCAGGCTGAACGCTCGTGGAACCAGTGGGAACATGTGAGGGAGTAGAAACCGCAGATTGGCTCATGGGAGCGACTCCTCTGGAAGGATAGAAGCGATAAGAAGACGAGACTCAAGACGCCCAGCATAATAGCAGTTCTCATCTTCTCGGTTTTTGAGCAGCGGCGATGCTTGAGGTCGCAGGCAAACTCATCTCCAACCATCTTGCGTTTGGGGGAAGGCGGATGTCAAAGCGGAAAGAACCAGTAAACAAAAATGATGATTTGCAGCCTTGATGAACGCCAGTGATTGTAATGAATGAACATTCATTCAGTCAAACTCCGCTCAGACTTCTGCTTTATTTTATTCGACTTGCATCCCGATTTGTCCGAAATGCAGGTTAAAAATTGTCAGGATGCGATCCCATATATTTCAGCGCTTCTGCGGCAATCTTCTTTTCCCCGGGATAGGTCAGCTTTTGCGCTGCTTCTTCCAGCGGCATCCACCATGCCCGGCGTACTTCATGCCGCATTGCGGCCGTGATATCTCCGATCTGACCTGACTGGTAGTTCATCAGAAAGAAGCTCACCACCTTGAAAATGCGGGCGTTATCTGACCACTTTCGCAGATAAACGTATTTAATATCAGCCAGTTTGGTGATGGGGCGGGCGCGCAAACCGGTTTCTTCCCACACCTCCCGAACCGCCGTATCAACCGGCTTTTCCCCGGCATCGATATTTCCTTTGGGCAGCGCGATGGTATGTTTGCGGTCCTCGGGCTCTCCATCGCGACCGGGTTCAATCACTGCGGCCCACCATTGATTTCGCATTTGGCGCAAGACCAGAGCGCCGGCTGAGAATTCGCGCAACATGGAAAAATATGAACTTCTAGCATTCTATTTGAAGCCAATGAGATACAAACGCGTTTCAAAAAGGATCAACTTTCCTGGGCCAAAGAAGTTACCGAGGTCACCCTCTACCGCGACTGCCGCAGCCCAAAATGGGCTGGAAAGGCACAAATTTGCGCCAAAATAGATGGAACTAACAGATTACTGCATCGTTTAAATTGGTTGGGTGCATCTTACAATGTGTGCTGCACGAACGGCCCCCGGCGGTTTATGAGCAACCGGGGATGACGGCGCCAAGGGAGCTTCGGTGAAAAATCCGATAAGAGCGATCGTTCAGTCAGTAAAAGCCTTCGGACGTGAACTGACCCGTCCGCTGCCTCCTTTGATTTCCGTTCCTGAACCTTCACGAAGGCCTAAACTCGGCCTGGCGCTTGGCGGCGGCTTCGCCCGAGGATTGGCCCACATTGGCGTCTTTAAGGTACTGGAAGAAGAGCAGATCCCCATTGACTTTCTTGCCGGCACGAGCGTGGGCTCAGTGGTTGGCGCGGGATATGCCAGCGGTATTTCTGCCAGGGAACTGGAAGAGATCGCCCACCTGGTGCGCTTCAAGGATTTCTCCCGCTGGACCTTTTCCCGTTTCGGGCTTTTCAGCAACGATAAGATGTCCATCTTCCTGGGCAAAATTCTCCGTTGCAAAACTTTTGAAGATCTCAAAATTCCTCTTGCCGTCGCCGCAACCGACATTATCACGGGTGAGCCGGCCGTCTTCACCAGCGGCGATCTGGTAGGTCCCGTGCGCGCAAGCTGCGCTTACCCGGGAATGTTTCAGCCGGTACAGATCGGTTCCCAACTTCTGGTGGATGGCCTTCTTGCCCATGCTGTTCCAGCCATGCCACTGCGCGAAATGGGCGCCGAGCGCGTCCTTTCCATCCATCTTGCCGCGCACTGGGTAAAGCCACGCGGCCCACGCCATGTTTTTGACGTCATCGGCCAATGCTTCTCCATTGCACAGGATAGAATGTGCGGTCCCTGGCGTGCTGCATCTGATCTTGTCCTGGAACCAGAAATTGGCGATTTTGGCTATGACGATTTTGCCCGCGCCCCAGACCTGATCCGTGCCGGCGAAGTGGCTTGCCGCGCTGCCATGCCCACCATCCGCGAGTGGTTCCCAGCCACACAAACGCACCAAGTGGCTCAAGCACCTGCGGCGATAACCGTTCCCATAGCTGCTAAGAGCTGATTTTCACACTGATGCTTTATCCTCTATCTCGAGCAGCACGCTCTCGTAGCATTTCCGCGCTAGAGCAATTCAAAGCAGAAGCGGCCTAGCTGCTCTCCATCCGGCGAATAGACTTCCAGCATGAACCGGTCAGTCACAGGTCGGTCTCCCACAGCAAAGCTGACACGAAAAACACGCTCATCGTAAGGGATGTCTGCCGGAACGCCGATCATGCTCACAGATTCGGGTTTGAGTTCCTGCGACTCCAGCGCATCGTAGTCGCGCAGCTTGAACTTAAGGCCAAGAAGCAGATTGGCAGGATCTTTTGCGTAGGAGACTGAAGCGCTTGGAGAATCAAGCACAGTCTTGCGCAAAGAAGCGGTGATGCGGAAGCTGAAGTGCCGGGGAAACCGCTGTAGCGTCTTCCCGTCGGGTAGGACGATTCTTGAATCAAGTCCTTTGGATACCTGTCTGGCGCCTTTGATCTCAGCGCATTCAACCAGGCCCAGCAAAGAGATGACCGCGCCAGATGGCTGCAAACGGATCACCAGATAACCGGCCGGAATTGCACTGCGCAGGCTTGGTCCAACGTCAACTGCCGAATTCGGCCATGCCGGAATCGCCAGCAATACAAAAGCCAGCAGCGCCGCTGTAAGCTTGTTCAAACGCTCCGCTTTCATCACTCTTCCCTGCCTTACGTGTGTTTGTGGCGCGATTCGGGTGGTCCGTGATACACAAGAGCTGCCATCAATTAAGAAAACCGGGAGAACAAAGAAGATGCCTCGCTTGCTCTGTTTTACCGCCCACCCTGACGATGAAGCCGGAGGTTTTGGCGGTACTCTGCTGCGCTACGCCGAACGTGGAGTAGAAACTCACGTCATCTGCCTTACGCCCGGCCAGGCCGCCACGCATCGCGGAGGAGCAAAGTCAGATGCGGAACTTTCCGCCGCCCGGCGTAAGGAATTCGCAGAATCCTGCAAACTTTTGAAGGTTAGCCGGGGCACGGTGCTGGATTATCCTGACGGCAAACTTGACCAGCAGAACTTCCATTCCACAGTTGCTGAACTTACTCGCCACGTCCGGGAACTGAAACCGGACGTGATCATTACCATGGGCCCGGAAGGCGCAATTACCGCGCATCCTGACCATTCCATGGTTTCCATCTTTGCCACCATGGCGTTCCACTGGGCCGGACGCACCAACCGCTTTCCTGACCAGTTGCAGAACGGCCTCACTCCGCACCAGACCAAAAAACTCTATTACGGCACAGCGCTGTTCACCATGCCGGACCGCCAGCCAGTCTCATTGCCACCTTCCTCCACCATCATTGAACTCGCGGCACATGAGCTTGAAACCAAAATCGCCGCGTTCAAATGTCATACATCGCAAGCCCCGCTCTTCGGGTTTTTCGAAGACACTGTGCGCCGCCGCGGCAAGCTGGAACTTTTTGCCCTGGCCGCTTCAGCCCAGCCCCGAAAAGTTGAGACGGAAACGGATCTCTTTGCGGGAATATGAGCGCGGTATTTGGCGTTGAGTTTGGTATTTGGTTTCACACCAACTTCCAAATACCAAGTACCTGATACTACTTCGCCACCGGCTTCAATATCTCACTCAGCACGTCCGGCTTTGATTCATCCCGCACCAGGTGAGCGTATTTCTCGCCGGCGTGATAGTCGAGTGAATGCATCTTGTAAAAATCTCCGCTTGACACCAGCAGTTCCAGCGGCGTTTTGCTGGTCTTGCTCTCGGCCAGGAAATCACGCAGGATGTCCGGTGTGTACTTGCGCCCGTTCACTGCCAGCAGAATCGACCCCGGAGCAATTCCCGCTTTCCATGCCGGGCTGTTCATGATCACATCACGGATTTCCCCCTTGTCGTTCAGAGCCAGTCCAATGGAAAATCTCGCATCCACTTCATTGCGGGTTTTTTCCATGGCTTTGGTGTATTCGCTGGGATGCTCGTCATAAACCAGCTTCCATCCACCATTGATAATGCCACCCAGCGGCGCTCCCGGCCCGTAGGAATCAAGCCGGTCGCGCAGGAATTTGGTCCAGTCATAGGGCAGCACCTGATTGAGAGCTTTGACTAGGTCTTCAAACGTGTACGGCACAATTTTCGGCGGCGTGTTCTGTCCGCCATGGAACAGGTGGCAGAAGTCGTTCAAAGATTTCTGGCCATGCGTTTGCTCTCGAATCACCGTATCCGCTTCCAGCCAGATCAGAAATCCCTCGGGATAGTAGTCCACACTGCGACGCCAGCTTTCAAACTCATTTGGCGCGTCGTACAGAATCTGCGCCGCATCGGCGGTATCCTGCAGGGGACGCCAGCTACGCCCGGGCGTATGGTCTAGAGCGGCTGCGGCTTCGGCGGCTTCATCAAGAAATTCCTGCTTGGTCCATAGTCCACTCCGCGCTGCAAGAATGTAACCGAGATAATCCGTCAATCCTTCATACACCCACAACAGGTCGCCCTTCATCGGGTCCTGATAGTTGGGAGTGGCGAGCCCGGCAGGCCGCCGATACTTGCCATTCCATGAGTGGGTCATCTCATGCGGCAGCAGCCCGCCCGCCAGCCAGCGCATATCGTCATCAATCATGGTGCGCTCAGCCACCCTATCGTCGCTCGATTGGTGGTGCTCCAGTCCAAAGTGCGCCGTATGATCGCTCAAGGTCAGCAGGAAGTCGTAATGCAAATAATGCCTGGCGCCAAAGAGCGCGCCGGTTTCCGCCACCAGGTTTTTGTAATCGTCGATGGTCTGCTGCGGCATAGCCAACGCAGCCTCGCTATCAGCCGCTATATCGATGTAGTGCTCAATCGGCCCCTGTGAAAGCTGTATGCGCCGGAAATGCGCCCCGGAGAGCACCGGCGAATCCACCAGCATGGTCAGAGACACTGGCTTGAAACTGATCTGCCCGGAACTGTTGCCGCCCTGCGATTCATTTTGCGGCTGCAACGCCGTTCCATAATGCCATCCCGCCGGCAGCTTGACCTCAGCTTGCACCGTCACGTCGTCACTTTTTGCGCTTTGCCAATACAGCACCACCTGGTTCCAACTCAGCACCAGAAGCTGCGTTGTTGCTGAAGCTCCGGAAGAAAATCCTTCCGGCGGCGCGGGCATCACCAGATCAAACTTTGCCTCAAGCGTATTCACGCCCTGTGGAACATCCACATGGAATGCATACATCTCCACCAGATCGCGCCGCCACGTGAGCCGCTTGCCCGCCCGCAAAGAACTCAAGGCCGGTAAAGTCAGTGACCGGGCCGGTCGGACCGTGCTCGCCGGGAATCCATTTCGGATACACCAGCGTCACCTGTCCCGGCGTGACCGGAATCTCCTCCTGCGCGTGCAGTATCTTCTGCGGCGCTTGCGTAGCATCCACCATCAGCTTGATCGGTTGCGACGGAGTCGCTGCAGTCGATGCTGCGGGTCGTTTATGTTTCTGGGCCAATCCGGGTAGTGCAGTAAGCAGCAGAACAAGAGGAACGATTCGTTTCAAAGATATGATCATTTTTTGAGTGCTCTCCCGAGCAGCGCACCAGATTAAAGCCCCGGCAGCAAACATGGCAAGTATCGCATGACGATATTGCTGCATGCCTACGAGCGGTTTTGCTTTTCCGATCACGTCGCAATGACGGCGATCACGGGCGATTACGGCGATCTATGCATCTCCCGCGGTCCGCATTCATCGCCATTCATCCCCACTCATCGCCGGGGATGGCCATTTCATTCCCGGCGATCCGTTAATCAGTGGGTCGTGAACGCCGCTCTTCTCGCTGTTGTCATTTTCGATCACTCGATCACCTGTGCCCCTCTGCCACTCAGGAAGAGGCTCGCACTCCAGAAACAACAAACCCGGCTCACAGGCCGGGTAGTTAGCGGCTACAAGCACCAGCTTGCAACTCATATCTTACACCAAATCTTCGCCCGGTCAATATGGAGCGGCTGTCCGGCGCAGGAACAGGTATAGTGAGCAGCCATGAAGATAGCCGGAGCCCTCATTGCCCTTGTTTGCTTTTTACTCTCGCTCAACGCGGTCGCGCAGCAGAAGGGTCCTGCCGCCCTGCAACCGCTGATCGAGAATGTCGATAAAGCAGTCACGGAGATCATCAAAGACCCGAAGGCGGGCAGCTTCACCATTGGCGTGGTGGATAAGACCGGGCTGGTGTGGAGCAAGAGTTACGGTTTTGCCAACATTGAAAAACACGTCCCGGCCACGCCTGATTCCGTGTACCGAGTCGGCTCCATCACCAAGCAGTTCACCGCGCTCATGCTGTTGCAACTGGCTCATGAGGGCAAGATACGCCTCTCGGATCCGGTGGAAAAATACTTTCCGGAAATCCACCTGGTTCCCAATCCGTACAAGAGTGCGCCACCGGTGACGCTGGTGCAACTGGCCACGCACAGCTCCGGGCTGGCTCCCGAACCGGATGACACGGCCACTTACGTTAAGGGCCCGGTGGCCGAATGGGAAAAGACGCTGATCGCCGCCCTGCCGCATACAAGGTATCTGTTTGAGCCGGGCACTCACTGCTCTTATTCCAACATCGGCTATGCGATTCTGGGCGCCGCACTGGCCCGGGCGGCGCATCAGCCTTTCACGGAATATGTGAAAGAAAAGATACTGCGTCCGCTGGGGATGACGCACACTGACTTTGAAGCCACGCCCGCCATCCGGGAGAAGCTGACGCGCGGCTATGACGTGGTGTTCTCCAATGGCAAATTCGATTCGCAAACGGCGGAGAAGGAAATTCTCACCGGGCGCGGCTACAAGGTCCCAAACGGAGCGCTCTTCACCACATTGGCCGATCTGGCGCATTTTGAGCTGTTTGAAATGCTGGGTGGACCAGACTCGGTGCTGCCCAGAAAAGAAGTAGAAGACAACCGGCACAACCTTGTCTGCGCCGATGCCGACATGAACGTGGGCTATGGCATCGGCTTCCACGCCCAGAGCGTGGCCGGACATCGGTTGCTGGGACACGCGGGAGGCGTTATCGGCTACACAGCCATGGCGTTCTTCGACCCCGACTCACAGCTTGGCCTGATTCTCCTGCGCAACGAAACTGCTTTCGGAAATGAAAAAGTGCTGCAGGCCTTCGCAGAGAAGTTGCCGGAAAAGAAGCCCCAAGCCGAGTGAACGCCATTTTCGCTCTACAAAACCCTCAGTAGGCGCAACGCTTGGAGCGCTGTCCGCGGGCATCCCCGCATATGGTTTGGCTAAGTGCTAACGGCTAACGGCTATTTGCCAACTACTATTTGCTGCCCTTCACGCTCTCCCAGCGAACTCCCGCGTCTCCGTGGAAACCTTCACCTTTTCACCTTCTTTGATAAAGAGCGGCACGCGAATCTCCAGGCCGGTTTCCAGCGTCGCGGGTTTGGTCACGCTGCCGCTGGAGGTATCGCCCTTCACCCCGGGCTCGGTGTGCGTCACCGTCATCTCCACATGCGGCGGCAACTGCAGGCCAATGGGGTTGCCGTTGTACTTATGCAGTTGGATAACCAGCTCTTCCACCAGAAAGTCGCTTGCATCGCCAATCATGTCGCTGGAAAGCTTGAGCGTGTCAAAACTCTCCTGGTCCATAAAGTAAAAGCCATCGCCGTCACTGTACAGGTACGATGCCGGGACCATCTCCAGGTCCGGCTCCTTGAATTTGTCGCTGGCTTTGAACGTCTTGTCAAAAACTGCGCGTGTGATCAGGTTGCGCATCTTGATGCGGACCAGCGTCTGCCCGCCGCGCGCCGTGGGCGTGGACACCTCCACATCCAGACAGTGGAAGGGCGTGTTTTCAAACTCAAAAAACATCTTGCGCTTGATGTCGATGGCATCAATCAGTGCGGCCATGAGCTCCTCAGATTTTGCCGTTGCGTTGCTGTCGAACAAAACAGGATAGCAGTTCAGGAGGTGATCATTGTGGGCCAGCGACACGGACAGGCAAAGGGGCGAGAGGAAATGACAGTAAATCTTTTGCGTCGGCACACAGGAGCCGAACGGACCGTGGACGCACCTCCGCCACGCCGCTTCAGCGGCAAAGTCCTGATCCTGCCCCAAACCATGCGGCACTCCAGTGAAGCTCAGTTCCATTTTGGAACTCGATTTCCACGTGCAATCTGGATGCAGGGTTGAACCGCGTAAGTGTGTTTTGTAGTCTTTTCTAGTTCCGTTGCCTCCTGCCCGGCGCCTGCTCAGCCGTTTAAATCTTGATCCGGCCTGATTTCACGCCAGGATGTCCGGACAAGGAACAACGGAACTGGAAGGAGAAAATCCATGTCAGACAATCGCCAGGACAACCGCGTCCTCACTCGCATGGGCGCTCGTCAATTAAGCGAGGAAGAACTCAACAAGATCACCGGAGCTTGCTGCCGCAACACGCACGCCAGCCAGGTTCCTACTGGCTCATCCACTGATCCTGATATTGGCTTTGATAGCTAATGGAACCAGGGCAGCGACGGTGAAACCCTGCTGCCAGCACATTCACGAATGAATTTCACCCCCGGCATGTTGGAGAAGGACGCAAAAATCTGCAAAGGAGAAATTCATGACCAGCAACAATGAAAACCGGGTACTCGTGCGCATGGGCGCACGCAACCTGTCAGAGGACGAAACCAATCAGGTTCCTGGCGGCCTTATCCCCACCCGCTTCACCTCCATTGCCACCAATGGAGGCGCCGATCACAGCTTTGACACTTAAATACTTAAATGAAGACACGTAATAAAGCCACGTAAACAAAGACACAGGGTGGCGAACCCATGCCACCCTGTTCAATTGCAAAAACTCCGAATGAAGATCCTGCTGCTGGCGCACGAAAAAGACGATCACGCTGCTCCCGTTCACTGGGCGTTGACCCAGGCCGGATATGAGGCAGAATGCCACGGAGGCGTTTCAGCGACCGCCGGGGAGCACGCGTCTTTAATTTTAAATTCGGGAATCTTCAACCCAAGAATCAATCCCGAACCGGCCGTGGTTCTGGCAACCATGGTTGCGAAACGTGGCGACACAGTCTGGTTTCGCGAGCCCAACCTGCCTGCTCCAGAAACAACCGTGAGCCCTGGGGCAAAGTTTTTGGGCTTTTGGCATGAGATCGTCTCTATGCTTGAAGGGCTGCCTGCAAGGTGCATCAACAAACCCTCGGCTACAAACCTGATCAACAACAAAGCAGTGCAGTTGCTGCTGGCCGGCAAGGCCGGATTGCGCGTGCCTGCCACAGTCATGTCAAATGCCCCGGCAGCGGTGCGGGAGTTCTTTGACCGCTATCCTGAGAGCGCCGTCTGCAAGCCGTTTGTCCCCCACATTTGGCAACGGCAGGATTCGAAAGATACCGCCGTGGCTGAAACATTCGCGTTGACCCGCGACCAGTTGCCGGCCGACGAGGTCTTCACCTACGCCCCCGCCATTTACCAGCAGCGAATTGACAAGCAGTTTGATGTCCGGACGGTACTGATGGGCAGGCGCATCTACTCATTCGCCTTGCGCACGCCTGGCAATTCGCTGGACTGGCGTTTCGATGCCGCGATAAGCAATCTTGACGTGCAGGTCATCGTTACGCCTTCTGAGGTCGAAGATGGGCTGCTCACTTTTGCGGAAGCCTCCGGCATCTGCTTTGGTTCGGCGGATTTCGCTGTCGACCGTCACGGCCAGTGGTGGTTTTTTGAGATTAACGAGGAGGGCCAGTTTCTCTGGCTGGAACAGTACAATCCGCAAGCTGCGTTGCTGCAGAAATTCTGCGCTTTCCTGACCGCCGACGAAGATGCTACTGAATCACTGGAAGACCGGCAGAAGCTTTTTCCATCATTGCTTGACTACGAAAAAGCGCACCCAAACCGCGAAAAGATGGATTTCCGCACCGCCACCGCTGACGCACTCTTCAAGTCAGTTGAACCCTGAGGTTTCAGTTGAACAACGATTCACAGCGGCGTTAATCAACATGGAGATTTGGCCTGGGATGTTTGATTCCGTCCTCCAAAGTCATTCACTCCGCAAGGCCCGCATGGGGTCAATGCTTGAAGCGCGGCGAGCGGGGATGTACGTTGCCAGCATCGCGATAAGCAGAATCAGGACCAGCACCACCACAAACGTCTGCGGATAATTGGTGTTCATCCCGTCGAACATGGAGGCGAAGAGTCTGGGCAAGGGCGCCGCGGCAATAAAGCCAACGGCCGCGCCGATGGACGCCATCTTGAGTCCCTGGCGCAGGACCATCCGCCGCACGTCGACGCCCCGGGCTCCCAAAGCCACGCGGATTGCGATTTCATGCGTGCGTTGGCCGACAGAGTACGCGATGAGACCGTAGACACCGATGGCGGCCAGAATCAACGCCAGCAACGCAAATGCGCCCAGCATCTGCGCGAACAGCATATCCCCGCTTCCCTGCTGTTCAATGATGGAGGACATGGTGGCGATGCGGCTCAGCGGAAGCTCGGCATCCGCCTGCGCTACGGTTTTGCGCAACGCGGGGGCCAGTCCCTCAGGATCAGAGTTCGTGCGAATCATCAGCGAGAACGACGAGATCGGCCGCTGCAGGAAAGCTTCGTAAACATCTGGGGTATATTGCGCGTCCTCTGAATGGAACTTCACGTTGGGAACCACGCCAATGATCCGGCTCCACGCCCGCGCCGCCCCGTCTACGCCGCTTACGTCGAGGCGCACCTGTTTCCCGAGCGGGTCTTGGCCGTTGAAGTATTGATCCACAAAGCGCTGGTTCACAATCACGACGAGTGGCGCGCTGTCATTGTCCTCGGCGGTAAACGCACGGCCACGCAGCAGCGGAATGGCTGCTGTGCGGAAGTAGTCTTGCGTCACGACGAAGTCGACCACCCGTGGCCGCTTGTCGGACGGCAGTTCAGGCTGGCCCTGCATGACGAAAGTCGCACGATGGGCCCCGGTTGCGGGTAGATTGGAGACGGCCGCGACCGCTTTTGCGCCAGGAAGCTGCTGAAGATGCGGAAGCAGATTTTCAACAAAGCGCCTCTGCTGCGCTCGATCAGGGTAGCGGCCACGGTCGAGAGCCACAGCAGCGGTGAGCAGGTGGTCCTGCTGAAAACCCAAGGTCGCGCGATGCTCGTTGAGGACTGCCTGAAGCAGCAGTCCGGTTCCGATCAGAAGCAGCAAGGCCATGGCAATTTCTGAGGTCACCAGCGTGCTGCGGAGCCGCGTGTGCGAACGTCCCCCGGAAGCGGTCCGCGTTTCGTCCTTCAGGTTGGAGTTGAGGTCAGTCCTTGATGCCGTTATCGCGGGCGCAAGACTGCAGAGGATGGCCGATACAGCAGAGATTACAAGCGCAAACACCAGCACATTCCAGTCCAGACTCAAGGGGACCGCGCTAATTTCCGAATTGAAGGTCATTTTTGCGTGAAGAAATTTTATGCCCCAAAACGCCAGTACAAGGCCAAGCCCGCCTGCGAGAGAAGCGATGATCAGGCCTTCCGTCAACAAGTGGCGCACAATGCGTAGGCGGGCGGCGCCAAGCGACATGCGAATGGCGATTTCCTTGCGCCTCGCCCCGGCGCGTGCCAGCAGGAGCCCGGCCACGTTGGCGCAGGCAATCAGCAGAATAAAGCCGACGATCGTCATCATGACAACCAGGGCGCTGCCAATATGGAAAACGTAGATCAGGAAATCAGGCAGGGTGCGTACACCAATGCCCCAGCCTTTCTCTGTATCGGGAAACTCCTGTTCTGCACGCTGCGCCAGGGCTGCCATTTCCGCGCGCACCTGAGGGAGACTGACGCCAGGTTTCAGCCGCGCATAGACATTCAACAAACGATGCCTGCGAGCGGCCGCCGTCTGGTCTGCGGAGGTTAAAACCAGCGGAGTCCAGAGTTGCGGCGTGATACCCAGCAACCGGAAGCTTTCCGGCATTACGCCTGTCACCGTGTAGTCCTCGCGGTTGAGGCGAACCATCCGGCCAATAATGGAGGGATCGGAACCGAATTCGCGGTCCCAGAGTTGCTGGCTGAGAATGACGATGTGGTCGCGCCCGGGCTGGTCGTCGCCTGCGGCGAAGATGCGGCCCAGCAGCGGAGATACTTTGAGCACCTTGAAATATTCCGGCGTCACAGCCTCTGATTCCAGTGCGATGGTCCGGCCTTGCCAGCTCAGGCCGACCGCGTCATCCTCAGCAGCGGCGATATCCTCATAAAAATCAGTCGCTCTGCGCCAGGCCAGATAATTCGGCGCGGAGATGCCATTGACGTCAGCCAACATCCCGCCCGCCGGGTTGACGGAACTGATCACCACTACGCGATCAGGATCGCGGCCTGGCGGCCTGCGCAACAGGAAGGCGCTGACCATACTAAACATGCTGGCGTTCACGCCGATGCCAAGCGCCAGTGTGAGAACGGCAGCAGCCGTGAATGCCGGATTCTTGAACACTCCGCGCACCGCATAACGCGCGTCCTGAAAAAAGGTATCGAGCGCCTGCATGCCGCGTGCTTCGCGATGGTGCTCTCTGGCTTGCTGCATGCCCCCGAGGCGAATTAGCGCGTGGCGGCGAGCCTCCTCGGCTGACATCCCGCGCTCAAGGTTCTCCTCCATGGCGAGTTCAAGGTGAGCAGAAAGTTCCGCATCCAGCTCGCGGTCCAGCCGGCTCCGGCGGAACACGGCGGTGAAGCGCTCGAGAAACTGTTGCAGCGAGTCAATGATCATTGCCCACCTTCTTCCTGCGTACCGAGCACGCGCCCCATCACGCCCGACAGCCGCTTCCAATATTCGGCATCTTCAACCAGGCGCTTGCGTCCTTTTTTGGTGATGGAATAAAACTTGGCCTTGCGATTGTTGGATGAGGTGCCCCACTCGGCGGAGATCCATCCGCGATGCTGCAGCCGCACCAGAGACGCGTAAATCGTTCCCTGATTAAGCAGAACTTCATTGCCGCTCACCTGCTCAATGCGCCGGGCAATGCCGTAGCCGTGCAGCGAGCCCATCACGGCCAAAGTCTGCAGGACCATGAGGTCGAGCGTCCCCTGCAATAGATCGAGCTTCGATTCATCCATGGGAAAATCTGCTCCTGTGGTATACACACAGGAGCATACCACGGCTCGTGTGGGAATACCACATGGAACCGAGCTCGCCAAGATCGGCCTGTGCTGGCTGCATCGATGGCCCCGAACCCAGCCGGCAAAAGCGGCGGTCCCGGGGGGTTCGTGATCACCTCGAGGGATAGTTCAACCACGAATGCGCGGAGACACGGAAGCAGGTTGGGTTAAACCACAAATAAAGTAGCCGCTGGTGAGAGAACCGCTAGCTCTTCTTACGTCCCTTCTTCCCAGTGGTGGGCACCTCTGTTTGCCCCGCACCCGCCCGCGCCATCAGGATGTCAAAGGCTTCTTTCGCAGACAATTCCTTTTTGCCGCCCTTGTTGCCGCGATACTTGTGTTCGTTGTTGCAGGTTCGGCAGCGGGTCTTCAGGACTTCCTCACCCATCATGGAAACAATCGCATGGTCCGTGCTGCGTTTGCAGCGCGTGCAGTAATCGTCAATGTAGTCGCCCAGTCGCATAACAGTCTCTCTCGCCTCTTATGATATCGATTTCCCTCACTTGCGGTGAAATGTCCCGCACACAGCTCTTTGTGATTAAATCTGTAACGTGACCAGGACGCGCGGAAAATTCATCACCTTTGAAGGGCTGGACGGCGTAGGCAAATCCACGCAGATGGAAAACCTGGCCCAGTGGCTGCGCCAGCGCGGTCTGGACGTGATTACCACCCGCGAGCCCGGAGGCACCGACCTCGGTAAGAAATTGCGCACGGTTCTTCTGAGTTCGCGCACCTCTGGACTCTCTCCCATGGCTGAACTGGGGCTCATGTTCGCCGACCGCGCGCAGCATATCGATGAACAAATCCTGCCCGCCCTCCAGCGCGGGCAATGGGTGTTGTGTGATCGCTTCACTGATTCCAGCGAGGCCTACCAGGGCGGCGGCCGCGAGTTGGGCAGCGACGTTGTGCTGCAGTTGCATAAAGCGCTGTGCCACAATCTCAAGCCTGACCTGACCATCCTGATGCTCACTGATCTGGAGCACAGCGTGAACCGGGCACGGCGACGCAATCAGGAACAGGCGCGCAACAGCCAGGATGACGAAAACCGGTTTGAGAAAGAAAGTCGCGCTTTCCACAAGCGCGTGCTTGAAAGCTACCTGGCCATCGCGGAACGCGAGCCGCAACGTGTGATCAAGGTGGAAGCGAAAAATAAAATTCCCACGGTGCAGAAAAGAATCATCGCGGTTACGCGGGAGAGGTTGGGGCTCGAATAGATGTGAGTCTGCGCTACAGCGGCAGAACCACACGCTTCCCGTTGATCCTGTACTCCAGTTGGTACTTCTCGCCCTTTTGGGTCTCCATAGAGAAATATAAATAGCCGGCGACGGGTGCAGTCACTTTGCCCTGCGGCAAACTTTTTTCCGTCATCTTTGAAGCCAGGTCTCTCCGTTCAGGCGGAAGAGAAGCCTGCCCGGATTGCCCGCCGCTCCCTGCGCCTCCGCCAATATCTGTTCCTGGAGTCCTGATCCCTACACTGGGGCGCGGCATGCCGGTGATGGGATCGCGATTCACTCCAGTTGGAGAGTCAATCTCCGGACGCGGAGCAGACATGATCCCGCCGCCACCACCGCCAGAGGTCTTACCCACTTCGACGTAGTATGGGATCGCAGCCACGGCTGCGGTGGGAGCAGATGGTTTTATTGCGTTGTCCTGACCGGAAACATGCAGGGCAAAGTTGTCCGGCCCAACTTCCACAGCGCCATCCTTGGCCGGATAGAGAGCCACTTCCACCACCACACAATTTTCAGTGACGTCGTGTGCAAAGGTCTTGTCCAGGGAGAAGGCTTTGATCGTCTGTCCGGAACTCAGGCGTGCTGCGCCAATTTTGACGCCGTCGTTCTCCGCATGCGCTGCGTACTTGTCCGCTGCTGTTTTTGGAACAGTTCCCCGCTGTCCCGCCCATGCAGATATCCCTGCCAAAATCGCGATCACCAGCCAGCTTCTGACCTTCATGGCCGTTCTCCTTGCTGTCTCGCAGTATTTTAGTGCGGCTTGGGGCGCTTGCAACAGTAATGTTGCGCCATCTTTCGAGGGCCTTTTTGCGGCTTGGCGGATTGCCACCCTGGCCGCTTTTGACTTGAAGCAAAGAGGAGGCCGCGCACGGCCTCCTCTTTGGTGGACTGTTGATCCGTAAACTACTTGCCCACGATAAACAGATGCCCGTCGTTCTGAGAGTAGATCCTGCCGCTGGAATCAAGCGAAGCCGGTGTGTAGGCCGCGCCGATCGCCAGTTGCTGGAAGATGCGCTGCAACATCACGCCTCCCTGGCCAATCGAGTATAGGTTCCCGTCTTCACTGTTGGCGTAAACCACTCCGTTGGCATCCACCACAGGTGCATTTACGCACCATTCAAAGCCATTGGGATGATCGGAAACGCAGGTCAGCGAGCCATCAGCATTCCTCCTGCAGCTCTGAGTGTTGGTGTTCTGGAAGCTCCACTCGATGTTCAAAGCTGGGCTGAGCTGGGTTACGAAGTACGACTCTGGCCCCAGCAGGTCCGCATTCGTTCGCGCCACCGGACACCAGTTAGTGTCTATGCAGTAGGTCCCTCCGTTGTAGTGGTTGTTCTTGATGACCACGGAGTAAGTTCCACCGTGCGGGTAGATTGCCGGGGTTGAATCCCATCCGAAGTTGAAGGAATTCAGGAAATCTCCATTGGCGCTGAAGCGCAGCAGGTGGCCCTGTGCGTAGTTGTACAGGGTGTAAGCTCCGTAAAGAATGCTTCCATCTGGAGCAACGGTCGCGCTGGAAGAGGAATCATCCAGGACCCGGGCCGGCGGCGGGCCATTAACCTCAGGATCAAATCCAAAGGTCACTCCGGTATTGCAACCGCCATTCGCATTTGCCCCGCCCGGATTGCCAATTGGTTCACTCACGCCGCAGCCATCATTCAGCCGCCCGCGGAATGAAGCCGCCCATTTGCCCGTCAGGTTCGGGTTGACTGCGATCAGGTAGTTGTAGCGGGTCACAAAGTGGTTTTTGCTGACGGTGTAGATGGTGCCATCAGGAGCAATCGCGGGCGCAATGTTCAGAGCTGCGCGTTGCGTGCCACACGGAGTGGTCGAGGGATTGGCATTGGGCTGGGGAGGAAATGGCAACTGTGAAGGTAGAAACGACACATCACAGCGCCCGTTTGCCGGCTGCACCGGTTCGCCCTTGATCACCGCCTGGCTCAACAATGTTGTGTAGCTCACCTTGCTGATGGTGTCATCGGGGGCCACGCGCACCAGCCACGAATTCACCACATCGCTGGTGAAGAAACTCTGCGTTGGTGGGGTGGAGATCTGCACCACGTTGTAATAGATGTTCCCGGCTGAATCGGCGGTAAGAGGTGAAGCGGTATAAGTGTTGGGATCAATCGTGGTCCCAAACGGGTTGATGCGCTTGATCACGGTGCCATTGGTTTTATTGATCTTGAAAATTGTTCCTCCCTCGCCCGGGTCATACAGAACGCCATTCGCCAGAACTGCGTGATAAACAGGCTCCCAGAAATCGGCGGATGATCCCGGGGCGAACCAGTCTGTATTGAAAGTCCAGACCTTCACAAAACTGTTGCCCTGCCAGGTGTACTTGTTCTGATGCCAACGTTGTGTGCTGTACGTGTTGTTGCTGTAGGTGCCATCTTTGGATTCGATGAAAACGTCATTGCCGTCGACGAGCGGGACCTGGTAGTGCACCAGCAGGTCGCCCGCGGCAAAGGGATCAGCCTGCTCCTGCGCGACATTGAAATCGTAGATGATGTTGACCAGGTTGTTATTCAGCGGCTGGCCGGCGACGTTGGCATCGAACAGCGTGTGTTGCGGATTCAGTCCCCACTGCGGCCAGCTTGGCGGCGCCTTCGGCGCGAGTATTTGAGCACTGGCGGTCATACCGCTGAACACAACCAGAGCTACCGTGAGACAACGAGCGAACATTCTGTTTTTCCAGACTTCCATCATCTGTACACCTCTCTAAGCAAATTTATGGTTAGACAACTGATGGGCCAGAGCTTGCCGTGGAACAGCAGATAGGAATCGGATGACGAAATTCCGATCCTGCTCAAAAACTGGGGCGAAAGATTAGCCGCCAATTTCCGCACAGATCAAAGGAGATGGCTTGTGTCACAAATCCGGAAAATCCGGCTCTAAGTGTTGATCTTTCGCGTTAGAGAACCCGTTGTGAGCCAGCTTGGGATACTACGGAGTTTCTGGATTCGAAAAATCTTTCAGGAGGCTGATGCGTGGCAAATGACAGGCTACAAAAATGGGCCCTCCGTTGCGGAGAGCCCATTGTGAATCAACAGAACAACTATGCAGCAGGCGCCGTGGCGCCGGCAGAAATTTGAGGTTCACTGCTTGTCTTTACCGGGGCCTTCATGCGACGGAGGACGAAAAACGCGAGCGTGGCTGCGATCAGATCAAAAGCGATGGCAACGCTGAACACGCCGAACCAGCCGATCTTTGGCAACGCCCACTTTGCTGCAAACGGAGTCCACGTGTTGTGCAGCACAGTAATGATCAAGCCATACACAATGATGAAACCCGCAATGGTCAGCAGGGCCGTCTTGGCCGCCCTGCTCAGGCTAATGCGCAGCACGGCTGGGGCCAGAAACAGCACAAAGAAAACCAGTGCGCCCCCAATGGTCAGCAGAATGTCGGCCCGGAAATCAAATGCCTTGCCGGCAGCCAGGGCAGAACCAATCGGGATGAAGACTGAAGACGTACCTTTAGCGGTGTACAGGAAGCCATAATTGGCGGTGGCGTTCTTGCGGCCGAAGAAGTCGCCGCAAAGAGCCGGAAAGAGCGAGAATATTTCGCCCCAGCCGAAGAAGGTGAAAGCGCTCAGAACCACGAACAAGTACGGACGGTGAGCGAAGCGGAGCAGCGCGAAAATGGCGACGGCTTCCAGCCCGAACGCCAGAGTCATGGTTTTCTCGCGGCCGATATGATCAGAGACCCAGCCCCAGAACGGCCGGCAGAAGCCGTTGACCAGACGGTCGGCGGAAAGCGCGAAGGTCAGGGCGGGCATGCTAAGCCAGAGTACGCTAACGGGTATTTTGTCCACTTTGAAGTCAACGGCCATGGGAGCTAATTGGGCAACGGCCATCAAACCGCCCGTGGATACCATCATCATCATGAAGTACATGAGCCAGAAGTGAGGCGTAGCGGACATTTCGCCGGGAGTAAATGACACGGCTACCTGCCTTGTTCTGACTTCGTCGCTACCCTTACTGCGCCAGGTTTTGGGCAACCAGTTGGCAGGCGGAGCCTTAAGGAACATGGCCGCAATGATCACCACAATCCCTTGAATGATTCCCCATTTGATAAAAGCAGCCTGGTATCCCTGGCTGTTGATCATGTTGGCGATTGGGGCGACGGTAAACGCAGCGCCTGCGCCGAAACCGGCAGCCGTCAGTCCCGCGGCAAGCCCACGATGGTCTGGGAACCACTTAAGCGCGCTGCCCACAGCAGTGCCATACACGATTCCCGCGCCAATGCCGGAGATTGCGTACCACATATAGAGGGCGCTGACTGACTCCGCTTTGCCGCTTCCAACCCAGCCAATACAGGCGAAGACTCCACCCAGCGCTACAAGCAGCCGCGGGCCGAACTTATCCACCAACCAGCCCTCGAAGGGAACCAGCCAGGTTTCAAGCAGAACAAAGACGGTGATGGTGATCTGGATGATTGCCGCATCCACTTTGAAATGTGCCTGGAGCGGCTTTACGAACAGGGTCCAGCCGTATTGATAGTTGGCGACCGCGATCATGCTGATGATGCTCGCGGTAAGGATGATCCAGCGATTTCCCACACGTTCTTCAGGAAGCGGGGCTGTCGATGTGGCCATGAATTGACCTCCTCAGTGTCGACAACACTTATCTGTCTATGGGTCCCTTTTTATCTGCACTCAAATCCCTCAGGAAAAATTGAGAATCCCGCCAAACGAGCGGCGGTAAATCTAACAACCATTACAACAGTACGCCTCTTGCATTGCGGTAGCCGTAAGCTTGAGCTACTCAGCCTTCGCTGAAGATCGCAGCACAACAGTCATAAAAATTCGCGGCGTATTCTACAGCGAATACGCCGCTTAAAGTAGAGAATTTTGCTGCGTAACTGAGGTGAAACGGTTCAACACTCAGTTATCTCTTAATCGTGAAAGACTTTCCGCAGCTCGCATATTTTCTACTCGGCCGGCGGCGCATCCTTATCGAGTTCTTGCTTGAAAGGAAGAACGCCAGGAATGAGCCACTTGGTCCATGTTTCATCTACTTTGTTCTGGAAGTAATCAAGATCGTCCTTGGTAAAGTGAGCGAACCGTCCTTGCTTGAGCAGGTAGTCGCGAACAGGCTGGCGCTGGATCTTGCCTGCGGCAATCTGCTGCGTCCTGCCAGTCAAGCGGAGCACACCGTTCTCGACTTCAAACAGCGGCCATACGCCGGTGTTAACTGCCAGCTCGCCCATCTCGTGCGACAGGTAAGGATCGTAGTCCCAACCCTTGGGACACGGATCGAGCGAGTGGATGAAAGTTGGCCCGCCGATGGACAGAGCTTTACGGATTGAGTTCATCGCAGCCAGGCCGTACGACATGCAGACGGTGGCCACGTATTTGCACTCAGGATGTCCGGCCGCCATCATGGCAGCCATGTTCTTTTTCCAGCGGCGATGCATGATGCGCTTAACACGTCCGGGGGTGCTGAACGTGGTATTGGCGCCCCATGGCGTGCTGCCGGAAAGCTGAATGTCAGTGTTGGCGTACGATTCGTTGTCGTACATGAGGATGAGACAGTTGTAATCAGGATGAGTCAGTGTGGCCGAGATTGCGCCCACGCCCATATCAGCTCCACCGCCGTCACCGCAGAAGGCGATTACGTTGATGGGCTCCTTCTTCATCTTGCCTTTGCGCATCAGCGCCTTAAGCGCAGCAGCCGTACCCAGCGCAGCCGAGCCGCTGCTGCCCAGTTGCGTGTGCATCCATGGAACCACCCAGGGAGTACTGTAGTAAGTAGTGTTTGCCACATACATGCAGCCAGTGCTGCCCAGCACGATGGTGCGCGGGCCTGCGGCCTTGGCCATCATCTTCATCACCAGCGCCGACTCGCAGCCCTGGCACGTGCGGTGACCTGAAGTGAAGTATTCCTCCAGCGGAAGCTTCTTTACCGCCTTGAAAGGATCGAGTTTCTGAGTCGGATCGACTTGCACATAACTTGTAGACATTTTGAATTCCTTGTCCTTTCTGTTGATGGGCGGCTACTCGCGCACGCCGATCCACTGGGTTAACGGCTGCTGCTTGCCTTTGGCAGCCTGATAAACGGATTCAGCCATTTTTTCGACGTCGGGCACAGTGACTTCGCGGCCACCCAGGCCGGAGATAAAGCCCAGCACCGGCGGCTTGGGACCTGGCGCCGAATACAGCGCGGTGCGCACTTCCGTGGCAACCACACCGCTGTTGTACGGCGAGCCGAAGGAGTAGTCGCGGTCAATCACGCCAATAGCTGAGAAGCGCTGCAGGCACTTGGCCAGGCGCTCAGCCGCAAACGGACGGAACCAGCGCAGCCGCACGAAGCCGACCTTCTTGCCTTCATCGCGCATCTTGCGGATGGCCACCTTCACCGGCGTGGAGAGCGTTCCCATTCCCATCAGAACCACTTCGGCATCCTGCGTCATGTATTCCTCGAAGTAGGGATTGCCGTACGACCGGCCAAAAATTCGCTCGAAGTCTTTGTACGCCTGTTCGAGAACGCCGGGCACGCGCTCCATGGCAGCGAAATTCTGGCGACGGATTTCCATCACCCAGTCTTCATTGCCCTGCGGGGCTACGGTAATCGGGTTGTCAGGATGAAGCAGCAGGTCAGCGCGGTTATAGCGCGGCAAAAATTCATTTACCTGTTCCTGCGAAGGAATCTTCACCAGCGCCTGCGAGTGGGTGAGGAATGCGCCGTCGCAACTGATGGCGCAGGGCAGGAAAATGCGGCGATCTTCAGATACGCGCCAGGCGATCAGCGCCGTGTCAAGCGCTTCCTGCGGGGTATCTACCCACACCAGTTGCCAGCCAAGGTCACGAACAGCCAGAGCATCGTTGTGCTCCACGCCGAACGCGCCAGGATCATCCAGCGCGCGGTTGCCCACCATCGCGACCATTGGGATGCGCAGCGCCGGAGTAACGGTGAGCGCTTCCATGGCGTACATCCAGCCAACGCCGCTGGAACCACAGAACACGCGGGCGCCGGCCGCAGAGGCGTGCTTCACGATTTCAAACTGGGAGTGTTCCCCTTCCGCCACAATGTATTCGCAATCCATTTCGCCTTCAGCTACCAGTTTGGAAATGTATTGCATCACCGTGTCATAGGGCCGGATGGGATAAGCGGTGATCACATCCACGTCGGCAAGCTTACAAGCCACGGCAATGGCTTCGCTGCCCGTGATTAACGCAGTTTCTTCAGTCTTTTTGTACTGCTCAGTGAGAGTGGCCGATTGAGCCATGACAAACTCCCTTCCTTTAATTTTTTTGGCTTCTTATCCTTGCCGAGCGATCTCAAGCATCTCCGGGACCTGCTCTTCATACTGTCCGAGATAGCGGAAACCGTGCGTTCGCTCGCCATGGCCCTTGATCTTGTCCTGGAGCCAAACTTTGTAGCCTTCCTTATCTTTTCTCCAGTGCTCCCACTGGCTGCCGTTATCGTGGAATTCGGTTTCGTTCACCATGGTGACGCATTCCTTCACCGGGCAGACAGCTTCACACACTCCGCAGCCGCAGCAGGCTTCCATGTTGGCGTCATAGAGGTTCTCCGGCGTCACATCGAAGACAGAATCCGGGCAGCACAACCAGCACAGCGTGCATTTGATGCAGGTATCGAAATTGACTACAGGCCGCATGGTGCGGGTGGTGAACTTCTTGAAGGTGGGATTGCGGTCAGGACGCCAGCCACCGGTCGCATGGCTGACCGGGTCCTGAATGCCTCCGCCGGGCTTGATGCATGGGATGGCAATACCCTCGCCCATCTCGTGCCACTTGGGGAGATCAAACTTGTATGGTACTTCGGGATTGCCCTGATTGGGCTGCACCGTGACCGTTGACAAGCGCTCATAGGACCGTGCGGCAGAATCCGCTTTCACCTCTTGTTTCCACTCATCCATGATGGTGGCCTGGACCGATTTGAGGCTGAACAACTCGGGCAGGACTTTGGCCAGCGCGCCGAGAATACGAACGTCAGTGTGGTCGTCTTTGTACACCCACAGGCCTGCGAAACTTGGAGTGCCTTTGATGATGGCGAGTTTATATGGCGTTTCCTTGCGGTGAGACATCGCGATCAGCGCCTCAGGATTCTCACGCGAAGTCACAATCAGGGTGCCGTTCGGCTTCAGCAGCTTGTTAACGGGCTGAAGTCCGTACCAGGCCCAGGATTCGACGCCTTTGCAGAGGGTGTCGTCCACGGCGATGGTAACATCAACCTCTTTGGGTTCGTACTTGGCCATGCCTTCTTCCAGCGTGATATCGTCGGTGGCCACGATGGCGAAGTTTTTGGCCGGAATACCGTTGCGTTCCGGGCTGTCGCCGTATCGCCCAAAGGAGATGCCTGGCTTGCCTTCTTTATGCGCCGCCAGCACAATGGCGCGGCTTATGTTCTTGGCGAGAGTCTTCTGATAAATCCCGCGATAGATAATCTCAATGGCGAATAACCGGCCCATGGTTAACCCTCCGTAAAATTTTCAGAGCTTGTTCAATACGATCTTTTCAATATTGCTGATGTGCTCGCGCATTGCGTCTTCCGCTGCTTCCGGCTCCCGACGCTTGATGGCGCTCATGATCCGACGGTGCCCAGCCAGCGACTTCTCCGGGCGCCCCCGTGTCTGCAGCGACTGGGAGCGGGTCTCTTTCAGCATGTCCATCACAACATCCAGCACCTTGAGCACAATGGTGTTCCCCGAGGCGGTGGCAATGCTGTAGTGGAATTCTGTGTCCTCCTGAATGGCGAGATGACCACCTGCCACTTTGGCATCATGGCGGAGGAGGATCTCTTGCATCGTCGCGATCTGTTCGGCTGATGCATGCGTTGCTGCGCGCGCCGCCAGTGGCGGTTCTATCATCTTGCGAAAATCCAGAAGCTCGCTTACCAGTTGTCTCTTGCGGGAAATAACGCTGGCCAGCGGATTGACCACAGCATCAGAAACATCACGCACCACCGTACCGGCGCCCTGCCGTGGTTCCACCAGGCCCAACAACTCCAACTTGCGGATGGCGTCCCGCACGGAACTGCGGCTTACGCCCAGCATTTCCACCAGTTCACGCTCGGCAGGGAGCTTGTCACCCGGCTTCAGCTTTTTGACAATCAACTCTTCCAGCCGCTTTGCGACCTCTTCATGAACTTTATTTCTGCGGATCGCTTCGAACTCGGGCTTCACTGCCGCCTGCAAACTTTGGGGCTCCTCGAAAGTGGTCTGATGACCGGACCAAACATTATTCCCTTTTCGAGACCCCGTCAAGAGGAGAACTGAAATTTTCGGCAGGCACACGAATGCACCGGATCTGCAGCAATCCGTAACAGCTGCGCTACAAGGAAGATTGAAGGAGTCTTCTCTTTCGGTTAATACGAAGGAGCTAAGGCGTTTATTTTTCCGAACCTGCATGACCGGACCTTGGAAAACGCGAGGGGCCGTTTCCCGATTCTGAGCCAAGAAGGAGGCCGAGAAGCGCTACGGATCTAAGCGGTCAATTGAAGACTATTCGCACCGGAGCGCCACAATGGGATCCACACTCATTGCTCGCCGGGAGGGCAGGTAGGCGGCAAATACTGCCACGGTTACAAACAATGCGGATACGCCTGCGAATGAGATTCCATCAATGGAACCAAGCCCATGCAGCGCTCCGCGCAACAAGTAAGACGCTCCAAGGGCGAGGCCTATTCCTGCAATCAATCCCAGAAACACAGGGCGCATCGATTGCCGGAGAATCAGTGCGAGAATGGCGCGCTTTTGCGCGCCGAGAGCAATGCGTACCCCCACCTCGCGCGTGCGCAGGACGACGATATAGCTGACCGTTCCGTAGATGCCCATCGCAGCCAGCAAGAGCCCGATCAGGCCGACCGGAGAAGCAATGGAAGCCGCAAAGCTGGGAAGAAAAACAGTGGGAGTTACCCGAACCATGTCCGCCAGCCGGTAGGAATTTACTTGCAAATCGGGATCAAGGGACGAGATCAAGGGGAACATCGCAGGCATGATCTGTTTTGGGTCGGCCTGTGTCCGCATCAGGATCGAGTAGTCCTGCAGGCGCTCTTCAGGTAATTGCAGGTAAGCTAAGCGGGAGTCGCTGCCGTCGAACGTAGCGCCGCGCGTATCGCCGGCGACGCCGATCACCTGAAAGAGCGGCCCGTCGGGTACCATCTTGCCTTTACGGTGAAAGAACCCATTTGTACCCAGGCGCAGCGTGCGGCCCATAGGGTTCTTACCCGGCCAGAGCTGTTTGGCTGCGGATTCGCTGAGGATAACAGCAGGTTCAGCCTGCCCACCTTCCGGCGGAAAGTTGTTGCCGAATAACAAAGGAATGCCGAGTGTACCGAAGTAATTCCCCTCCACATATGTGTAGTCGAGGAGTCCCCGCTTGTTTTTGACCGATGGCGCCTCTCCATTGAGCGAAACATAGGCTGGTAGATAGCCGAAGATTGGCGCGGAGGCGTTGGTGATGGAGACGACTCCAGGCAGGCTGGAGAGGCGCGTGCGAAGCTTACGTATCAGCTCAGCTTTCTGCACGGCTGTATATCCCGAAGTGTCGAGCACTTCAACGCCGATGATGTGCTTCATGTCGTAACCGGTGTCCACGTGAAGGGCGTGGATGGAGCTGTGAATCAGCATGCTTGCAGCGATCAGGAGAGCCAGAGCGACGGCGACCTGGCCGGCAATGAAAACATCGCGTAACCGCCGGCTTCGGACCGGCGAGCTTCCCGCATTGGCGTGGACTGCAGATGAAAGTGCAGCGTGGGAGCTTTCCAGTGCGGGGGCAAGTCCGAACAGGATTCCTGCGGCCACCGAAATGGCAAGCACGTACACAAGAATCCCCGTGTCGGGAGTGACGTGGAATATCAAAGTCCCGTATCTGGGAGGGACCGCCTTGCTGGCCAGGCTCGCCAATTGCTTCGTGAGAATCCAACTGAAGATGAGTGCCACACCGCCGGCGAGCAGACCGAGCAATGCGCTTTCCGTAAGCAGTTGCCTCACAAGGCGGCCTCGGCTGGCTCCCAGCGAGAGTCGCATGGCAAGCTCACTTTTCCGGGAAGTGGCACGGGCCAGTTGCAGGCTGGCGACGTTGGCGCAGGCAATCAGCAGCACCATGCCCACAGCGAACATGATCAGCAAAATTGCATACTTCACGCCGCCTGACAAGCGGTCGAGGGGTAGAGGAAACGGCGACCCTGGCCATATCAATGCAGTCGCCGGTTTGCTCCAGTCTGAATCCGGATCGTGCAAGGCGCTCAGGCGGCGGGCAAGCACCGTCATCTCTGCTTGCGCCTCAGTGATACTCACACGGGGAGCAAGTCGCGCAAACAGCCGGCAGCAGAAGTCTTCGCGCTTGGTCAAGTAATGGCTGTCGTGTTCAATCAGAGGCTCAAGGCTGAGAGGAAGCCAGAAATCGGGCACATCAAAACTGGTGCCCGCAAAGTCGTGAGGCGTGATGCCAATGATCGTAAAGGCAACGCCATTGAGCCGAATAGACTGGCCCAGCATCGCGGGATCACCGCCGAATCTCTTCTGCCAGTAATTCTCGCTAATAAGCGCCTCGGGCGAGGCCACTAGCTCCGAAACACTTCCAAACGTACGACCGCGCAGCGGCTTGATTCCGAGCACCGAGAAATAATTTTCAGAGACGATCATGGGCGAGACGAGCTCTTTGTTGCTGTTATCTGCCGGGAACAGACCATCCATTAACTCATTTCGGGCGCCAGGTTGAGGACCGCTTCCTGCTACGCCGGAGAGAGCGAGCAATTTACCGGAAGTCTGCGCAATCACACCGCTGAAGGAGTGCAGATGGTCCCGATACTCTTCATAGTCGGGATAGCTGAACAAGTAATCGCCGGCGTCCGAGTTGTGGATCATCGCGAGGTTGACCATCTGGCTGGGCTCTCGCGCGTCGAGGGACCTGTCGAAGAATGCCTTGTACGCGGTGAATGCCACCACGTTGACCCCGATCCCCAGCGCCAGGGTGAGAATCGCGGCGATGGTGAATCCAGCATTGCGGCATACGAGGCGCGCGCCATAACGCAAATCCCGGCCCATGGTTTCCAATAGCCTCATAAGCGGTTCCTCCCTCGGTACGCTGTCGTTTCGGGCGCTCGGGTCCTGCCTCCGCTTTTTAACAAACTCCTGAGGGATGAGCCACGACTTTGCGGAACATTCGTGGCGCGAATTGCGCCTATGCCGGGTTTGGTCAGCTCTGACATGTAATCATCTTTATTGACGTAATGGCAGGCTTGCTTTTAACACGAAATTTTTGAGATTGGCCAGAAATCCCTCAGTGATGCGGCAATCTCGGGCGGAAGTCGGTAATAAAAAAGTAAGCAGTCATCACAAAGCCAATGAAGATCACAACATATCGGAGCTTTTTCGGGTCCGCCTTCTGGGCGTAGTGTCCGCCCGTCCAGCCACCAGTGATCGAACCCAGAATCATGACCAGGCACTGCGGCCACAGGACCGCACCAGCCACAATGAAGGTGCCAACTGCCACAAGATTGATGGTCGCGGCCAAAAGGATGCGTAAGGCATTCATATTGTGAATGTCAGTCATTCCGATGGCAGCCATCATGCCCATCATGACGAATCCGATCCCGCCTCCGAAATAGCCTCCGTAGGTTCCCACCAGCAACTGCAAGACCGACGCGGCGGCTATCGCCAGCCATGAAATTCTGGTGAGGTCGGGCGCTGCCCCCGCTCGCCCGCCTATCGCTCGTATCTTCGGCCCGTAGGCAAACAGTAGCGTTCCGCCCAGCAACAGCCAGGGAATTGCATGCTGAAAGGTCCGCTGCGGTGTTTTGATCAGGAGCACGTGCCCCGGCAAAACCGCCCGCCACGCTGGTCAACAACCAGCGGAGACCAGCAAACGTGCTGGAATATGCAGCCTTTTCAGATAGGTAGACACAGTCGCGGCCAGACCTGGCCACAATGCAACCGTGTTGGTAGCATTGGCCTCCACGCCGGGAATGCCGGTAAACATGAGCGCGGGAAATGAAACAAAACTTCCGCCGCCGGCAATGGAATTCAGCAGCCCGGCAATGACCGCCGCGAAAAAAAGAAAGATGGCTTGGGTTAACTGCAAAACGTATTTTGAACAAAGACTCGCCGCCGTGGCAACTCTATGACTTTATTGTAGCCTTAACGTAGCACTATTCGCTACAATACAGCTACGATTAATGGCATATGAAATTTATAAGTACGCGTGAGCTGCGCAACCGTCCAGGAGCCGTCCGTGAACTGGCGCAAAAGGAAGACCTTGTCCTGACAGCGGACGGGAAGCCCATTGCCATTCTTATGGGCATCGAGAATGATGACGTGGAACAAGCCGCGCTGATGCTCCGGCAAGCTAGAGCGCAACGCGCTCTCAGTCGCATTCGGAGCCAGGCCTCCCGATCAGGAGTGGCACGGCTTTCTGCCCGCGCCCTTGAGGCTGAAATTCGTGCGGTCCGTCGCAAGCGAAACTCCAAATGAGAGTCGTGATCGACACCAACGTGCTGGTGTCCGGCATCATCAATCCGCATGGTCCTCCCGGACGGGTCGTTGATTTGATTGTTTCGCTCGCTTTAACACCCTTGTATGACGATCGGATTTTCTCGGAATATTGGGATGTGCTGCTGCGACCGGTCTTTGGGTTTTGGCGCAACGACGTCTCTGCTCTTCTTGACTTTATCGAGCTCTCCGGCGAGCACATCACAGCAGGACCAGTGAACGTGGTACTTCCGGACCCGGATGATCTGGCCTTTGTTGAGGTTGCAATCGCTGGTTTGGCCGACGCATTGGTAACTGGCAACACGAAGCACTTCGCCCCTGCTCGCCGCCACGGCGTTTCAATCCAAACTCCCGCAGCGCTCTTGAACCTGATGTAGTTAAATTACGCTCCAGAGAGCCGGAACACTACTCAGCCTGCTGACTGATATTCAACAGAACACCAACGCTAGCCAGCATCACAAATAATGACGACCCGCCATAGGAGATAAAGGGCAAGGGGATGCCTTTTGTCGGAAGCAGGGCCAGCACCACACTTACGTTAAAAAACGCCTGGACAATGATCATCGTGGTGATTCCAGTCGCCAGCAGGCGGGCGAAGGGATCGCTGCAGCGCAACGCGGTGCGCAGGCCCCGCCAGGCGAAGATCAGAAAGAGAATTACAATGGCGAGCGCGCCAATCAACCCCAGTTCCTCGCCAACCACGGCAAAGATGAAGTCTGTGTGCGGCTCGGGCAAATAGAAGAGCTTCTGTTTCCCTTCCATCAAGCCGAGTCCCGTCAGTCCTCCCGTTCCCACAGCAATTAAGGATTGATAGATATGGAATCCTGCGCCCTGAGGATCAGAATTCGGGTTCAAAAAGACTTTGATACGGGCAAGCCGCCAGGGAACAAAGAGGAGCAGATAAGTGATGGCCGGAACAATCGGAACCAGAGCGTAAGCGAAATAGCGCAGCCGCATTCCCGCGGCGTAGAGGACGGCAGCGGTAATGGCCAGGCAAACCATGGCAGTCCCCAAGTCCGGTTCTTTCACAATGAGCAGTGCGAACAGTCCGGCCGGCACAATCGCAGGCAGCAGCGTATGCCGCCAGTCGTCGACTGACCTGATTCGGTTCTCAAGGAAGAACGCCAGAAACAAGATCAACGCAGGCTTCGCCAATTCCGACGGCTGGAATGACATCACCCCGAGCTTCATCCAGCGATGGGTGTTGTGAGAACGATCAAGAAAGAAAACAGCCACCAGCAGCAATGTGGTCAATCCCAAAAATGTGAACACCACGCCCGGATGCTTCCAGCGGCGGTAATCCACGTTCATAAGACCGAACATGGCCACAATGCCCGCGATCGCCCAACCCAGTTGGCGAAGAAGAAAGTGATAGGGAGATCCGAACTTCTCTCCTGCCATTACGGCGGAAGCGCTGAAGACCATCAGCACGCCGATAAAAACCAAAAGCAGGGTGGAACCAAAAAGCCATTTGTCGATTCCTACCTTTTTGGCCACTTAAGCTCTGTCCCCCATGGTGACCGGAGCCAGCAAGAGCACCAGTTCCTTGAAGATCCGCCCGCGCTGCTCGTAGTTTTCAAACTGGTCAAAGCTGGCGCAGGCCGGAGCAAGAAGAACAATGTCGCCCGGCCTGGCCGCCTCGAATGCCTGGCGTACGGCGCGCTCCAGCGTGCCCGCGCTCACCAGCGTTGTCGCTCCGTGAATTTGTGAGCGGATTTTTTCTGCCGCTGCTCCAATCAGATAAGCGGCCCTGGCTTTCTCGCGCAGGAGCGGGACGAGCACAGTGTAATCGCTGCCTTTATCTTTCCCGCCGAGGATGATGTGAATGTTGCCGGGGAAAGACTCCAGCGCCTTGATCGTGGCGTCGACATTGGTAGCTTTCGAATCGTTATAGAAAGTAACTCCGTTGATGCTGCTTACCAGTTCCAGACGGTGCTCGACCGCGCGAAATTCTTTCACTCCCGTGCGTACCTGCTCCGGCGCGCAGCCCGCCAGCATGCCTACTGTGACTGCGGCCAGGACATTTTCAAGGTTGTGTGCGCCCTTGAGTTGTATATCGCTCCGGCTGAGCACAACTGTTTCCTGCCCATCCTGGCGGAACACGATCTGGTCACCTTTCAGACAGGCGCCGTTTGCCACCGTCTGCTTGCGGCTGAACCAGTAGAGCGAGCCTTTTACTTTATCTTTGAGGCGCAGGCAGGCAGGGTCATCAGCATTCAAAACTCCGAAATCACCGGCCTTCTGGTTCTCAAATATCCTCGCCTTGGCCGCGACGTAGGCTTCAAATGTGTGGTGGCGGTCCAGATGGTCCGGCGTAATGTTCAGGATGGCCGCGACCCAGGGACAGAATCGCTCGATGGTTTCCAGTTGAAAACTTGAAATCTCCAGCACCACAAAGCTGTCTGGCGTCGACTTGCCTGCCAGAGAGATCACCGGGGTTCCGATGTTGCCGCCCACAACAGTCTTTTTGCCTGACTTACTGAGAATTTCACCTACCAGAGTCGTCGTGGTTGTCTTCCCGTTCGATCCGGTGATCGCCAGTACCTTGCCCTGCAAAAAGCGATAAGCCAGTTCGACTTCGCCGATCACAGGGATGCCCAGAGTGCGGGCGTGCTCCAGTTGCGGTTGATCGGAAGGAACTCCCGGGCTCACTACGATCAGGTCCTGATCACGAAACGTACGCTCGCCATGACGGCCGGTCTCGATGGAGACACCACGATCAAGCAGCCTGGCGATTTCGCTCTGCAGTTGGATCTCACTCCTGGTATCGGAAACGGTGACCTTAGCGCCATGCTCCTGTAAAAAGAATGACGCCGCCACGCCCGAGCGCCCCAGCCCGACGACCAGGACACGTTTGTTTTTGAGGTCCATCATGCGAGTGGTCCGCCGCCTGCTCCCATTGTGCCATGAATCCGCGCGAGTGTTAGCGCAACTTCAAAGTGGTTAACGCAAAAAGGGCAAAAATGAGCGCCAGAATCCAAAAGCGGATAATGATCTTTGACTCCGACCAGCCTGCAAGCTCAAAGTGATGATGAATGGGGGCCATTTTGAAGATGCGCTTTTTCCGCAATTTGTAAGACCCAACCTGCAGGATCACCGAGAGCGCCTCAATGACAAAAATTCCGCCAATAAAAGGAAGCAGTAACTCCTGCTTGATGATCACGGCCACGGTGCCGATGGCGCCGCCCAGAGCCAGCGAGCCCACGTCACCCATAAAAATCTCGGCCGGGTGAGCGTTGTACCAGAGAAAACCGATACTTGATCCCACCATGGCGCCGCAGAAGATCGTCAACTCGGCCACCTGCGGCATCTTCTGTAGCTCCAGGTATTCCGAGAAAACCGCATGCCCGCTGAGATAGGTCAGAACGGTCAAAGCTCCAGCGGCAATTACTGTGCAGCCAATAGCCAGGCCATCAAGCCCGTCGGTGAGATTCACGGCATTGCTGGCTCCCACCAGCACCAGTATCACAAAGATCACAAAAGGCGTGAACGCCAGCCACCAGATGTGGGGAAAATGGCGGAGATTTTCAATCACCAGGTCCGGCCTGAATTGTTTGAAAAAGGGCACCATCAGATGCGTGGAGTACTGCCGTGTGGCGGTCATAAAGACCAGACTCACCCCTACAGCAGCAGCCGTCAGGAATTGCAACAGCAGCTTGCTGCGCCCGGTCAGGCCCAGGTTACGGCGGCGCACTACTTTAATGTAGTCGTCAGCAAACCCGATGGCGCCGAACGCCAGGGTGGACATGGTGGCCATCCACACATAAGGGTTGGATAAGTCGGCCCACAGTAAAGTTGGCACCACAATGGCGATCACGATCAGAACGCCACCCATGGTGGGAGTACCGGCCTTGCGCTGGTGCGCCTTGGGCCCTTCCTCACGGATGTACTGGCCAATCTGGAATTCCCGTAACTGCCGAATGATGGCCGGGCCGATGATCAGGCCCATGAAAAGAGCGGTCAGGCTGGCAAATGCGGTGCGGAACGTGACGTAACGAAAAATGCGGAACGGAGGGAAATGCGCAAATAACCGTTGATAAAGAAGCCAGTAGAGCAATATTCCTCCGCTTAGACTTTTCTGTGACCCTTGCTGATCATATCTCGTATGTAGTTGGAAAAAACGCGAGGCTCGGCTGAGGTAACTTCAATATAAACTAACGATGGTTTCAATAAATCTCTCTCGTCTTATCCCCGGGTCGCGCTTGTAGTGCGGTCGGCTTTTTGTTGTACGAGTTCCAGAGCTCGCTCCAGCTTCACACCACGTGATGCCTTGAGCAGCACCGCGTCCTCCGCTCGCAATTCCCGCGCCAGCCACTCCCCCGCTTCTTCCGGGGTCTCCATGAATTGTGCTTGTGTCCCGGCGCCACACGCAGCTTCTGCCAGGGCTTTCGCCATCCCCCGAACGCCGATGACTACATCAATCTTTTTCTCCGCCGCATGTTGGCCGCATTCCCGATGCAACGCCTCTGCGGTAGGGCCCAATTCCAGCATCTCTCCGGCCAGCACAATTCGGCGCTGGGCCGGCATGCTGGCCAGCGTGTCCACCATGGCGTTGAGGGCACGGGGATTGGAGTTATAGCAATCATTAATAAGGGTGGCTCCCGCCACCTGCAGCACCTGGCCACGCTTGTCTGGCGGCGCCACCGTGGCCAGCGCTTCGGCGGCTTGTGATGGGGGAATGCCGCGCTCCATGGCTGCTGCTGCGGCGGCCAGGGCGTTGTAAATATTGTGCTCGCCTACCAGAGGCAAAGTCACGTGCTCGCGCACGGCTCCGGCCACCAGATCAAACGTGGAACCAGCTGCCCCGTTGAGCTTCACCTTCTGTGCGGAGATGTCAGCGGCTCGTGTGATTCCGAACGTTACCACTTTGCCGCGAAAATCACGTCCAAACTGGCAGACGTAGTCGTCGTCTGCATTCAGCACCGCCACAGCGCCGGGATAAAGTGTCTCGATGATTTCGTACTTGGCCCGGGCAATCTCAGCCAAAGAATTGAAAAATTCAAGATGGACAGGAGCCACTGCCGTCACAATCCCCATGTCATGGTGGGCGATCTGCCCCAGGGCGCGGATTTCACCCGCATGGTTCATGCCCAGTTCCATCACGGCGATATCGTGTTCCGGCTCCAGCTTCATCAACTGCAATGGCAATCCAATGTGATTGTTGAAATTGCCTGAGGTCTTCATCACCCGGAAGCGAGTGCTTAAAAGGTGCGCCAGAATTTCTTTGGTGGTAGTCTTCCCTGCCGAGCCGGTAACGGCGAGAAGCGGCTTGCCCCATAGCCTTCTCGCGGCTGCGCCAAGAGACTGCAGGGCTTTCAGCGTGTCATCCACCAGCAGTAAACGGTGGTGGTCAATATTCAAAACCCGGCCTCGCTGCACCACAGCCGCCGCAGCACCCCTCTCCAGCGCTGCTTTCGCATAGTCGTGGCCATCAAAGCGGTCACCGGTTAGCGCAAAGAAGAGGTCGCCCGAATTCAGCGTCCGCGAATCAATGGAATAGCCCGTCGCGACCAGATTCTGGTCGAATTCGCCCTTTGCTGTAATGAATTCGGCTATCCGCCATAGCGGCAGCTTCATCTCCTACCCCCAGCTTCACCAATCGATGTCATCTGTTCTAAATGTTTGCGTACGACTTGAACATCATCGAAAGGGAATACACCTTCGCGAGTGGTTTGAGTTTTTTCATGTCCCTTGCCCGCGATGAGCACCATATCACCTGGCTTCGCCTTCTCAAGGGCCATGGCAATGGCCTTTTTACGATCGGGTTCCACCGTGTACTGCAACTTGCCGCTTCTCTCCAATCCGGGAAGAATATCCTCCACTATCTTCTGCGGATCTTCACTCCGAGGATTGTCTGAAGTCACCACCACAAAATCGCTGCCTGCTCCGGCAGCCTCGCCCATCAAAGGACGCTTGGTCTTGTCGCGGTCACCCCCACAGCCAAACACAGTAATCACCCGGCCACCCGTTCCCGAACGAGAGAGGAAGTCGCGAGCGATACGAGTGAGATTTTCGAGAGCATCATTGGTATGGGCATAGTCCACCACCACTGTGAAGGGCTGGCCGCAATCCACACGCTCAAAACGTCCGGGAACCTGATTGAATCGGCTGATGGCCGCAGCAATCTGGTCCAGCGAACATCCACGGGCCCAGCTCGCCGCCGAAGCGGCCAGCAGATTGTAGACGTTGATCCTGCCGATCAATTGGGATTGCACGCGAACTGATCCCGCAGGCGTAATCAGGTCGAAAGTCGTCTGCCTTGGCTGCAGGTCAATGTTGCTAGCCTTGAAATCACCCTGATCGATTCCGTAGCTGATCACCTGCTCACTCTCTTTGTGACTGTTCTTCAGCAGACAGGCGTCCATAGGGATCGTCAGCATTGATGATTGCCGCCCGTGGAGGACGCGCTCCTGTGCCCTGAAACAGCAGGCTCTTGGCAGCGAAGTAACTCTCCATGTCGTTGTGGTAGTCCAGGTGATCGCGCGTGAGATTGCTAAAAACAGCGACCTCATAAGGAATGGCCCAGACCCTTCCCTGCTCCAGAGCGTGCGAGGAAACTTCCATTACGGCATCTGTTGCTCCGGCATTCACCGCTTTGGCAAAAATCTGATTCAGTTCCAGCGATTCAGGTGTGGTATGCGGCGCCGGAAGCATTTCTCCCGCAACATGGTACTCGATGGTCCCGAGCAGTGCCGAACGCTTGCCGCAATCACTCAAAATGGATTCCACCAGAAATGTGGTGGTGGTCTTTCCGTTTGTCCCAGTCACGCCTGTAATTTTCAGTTTCTCCGCGGGACGGCCATGGAAATTTGCGGCCAGAAGCGCCAAGGCTTTTCTGCCGTGTAGGACAGCAGCCCAGGCGAAATTCTCCCTGACAGGCTCAGCGCTGGAATCGCTGACCACGGCGACAGCGCCGCGTTTGATAGCCGAATCGATATAGCGGTTGCCGTCGGAGGTTTCCCCACGCATGGCCACAAATAGCCAGCCCGGCTGGACGCGCCGTGAATCGTAATCCAGGCCTGAAATTTCGGGATCTCCCCCACGCTGCTGGACACCGAGCCCCGCTAAAAGCTCAGAGAGTTTCATTGCTGTTCATTATAAGCAAAGCTGGATTGAACTTCTTATTTCACCACGGAGGCACGGAGACACGGAGAAAAACCAGAAGAAATCTGCCCGCAGATTAACGCCGAAGGAACGCAGATCAACACTGAACAAGCTACGTGGCACTCATTGAATTGACCTATTCAGCTGTTAATGCTTTGCATTTCTCCGTGCCTCCGTGTCTCCGTGGTGAGGATTACCTTCGACTACTGGCAAGCTGTTGGTTGCCCAACTTCTCCGGCAGCATCTTCAATCTTCTGCACGCCTCTTCCAACTCCGCATCAGTCTTGGCAAAGCAGAAGCGCACCAGGGTTTCGCCGCCGCTGCCATGGTAGAAAGCGCTGCCCGCCACTGTTGCCACACCAGTCTCGCGCAATAGGATCATGGATTTTTCTTTACTGCTCTTGCCGCCGAGAATGCTCGCGTCCGCCAGAATGTAGTAGGCGCCCTTCGGGACAGAAGGATTCAGGCCAATTTCCTTGAGTGTGCTGCAAAGCAGATCACGCTTCTGCACGTACTCCTTCGCGATGTCCTGATAGAAACTTTCCGGCAGCTTGAAAATGCCTTCCGCAACGCCCATTTGCAGCGGAGCCGGCGCGCAGACGTAGATCAGATCATGAAAGTAGGCAATGGCCTGAGCCCACTTGCGATCGCAGATGGTATATCCCACCCGCCAGCCGGTAATGCTGAATGTCTTGGAATAGCCTGAGATCGTGATCGTGCGCTCGCGCATGCCGGGCAGGGTTGCCGGGCTGATGTGCTGGCCTTCATAAACGAAATATTCGTAGATCTCATCAGTAAACACGAACAGATCGTGTTTTTTGGCGAAGTCCGCAACCCAGCCCAGTTCCTCGCGGGTGAAGACCTTTCCAGACGGGTTCGCCGGAGAGTTGATCATGATGGCGCGCGTGTGCGGTGTGACCGCGCGCTCCAGATCTTCCGGAGAAAAGCTCCATTCGGGCGCGCGCAGCGTCACATAGGCCGGCACCGCCTCGACGGCGATGATCGTATTCAGGTGATAGCCATAATAGGGTTCAAAGAGAATGACCTCATCCCCGGGATTGAGGAGAGCAAGACAGCTCGCATAAAAAGCCCCTGTCGAACCGGAATGAATGATGACTTCAGTCTCGGGATCGCATTCAATGCCGTTAAAGCGGCGCATCTTCTGGGCCACCGCCTCACGAATCGGCGCCAGTCCCTCCGCGCGCGTGTAGCTGTTGACGCCCCGTTCCATGGCCTTGCGCGCGCCTTCCCTCACTTCCACCGGCACGGGAGTGTCACAGACACCCTGGGCAAGGTTAATGCCCTTGATCTTTTCGCACTCAATCGACATCACCCGAATTTCAGATTGTACGGTGCGCGCCGCACGGCGGCTGGAGGAAAGCGACATGAAACGATCTCCTGATCTCAAAGCGCCAAAAACTTGAAAGAACGCTTTTTCAGCATTCTATATGTATTAAAGCAGACACCCGTACAGAGCCCGCACTCGAACGATCTACACGCCGGCGGAAACTTCCATATCTGAGATAGTGCCTTCAGGGACATAGTAGCGCTGGGTGCGCGGGAGCTTGCCAAAGTATCCGAGCAGGAAGAACGCGGCGGCAACTACTAGAAAGCTGACTAGACGAAGGTCTCCGAGCGTGTTCGGCGTAAGGTCAAAGAACTTCCCCAGCCTCCACATGGCCCATCCGGCAAGCTGAGTGGGGACGACCATCCACACGGCAACGTAAAACCAGCCCTTCTCTTCTCCCTCACCGCGCGTGGAGCGGCGGGCACGCGGGGTGATGTCAAGCACAGTAGCCAGAATGATAGCTCCAGCCAGAACGTAGTAGACATTACGGTACATGCTGTTGATGGAATACAACCCGGTAAAAAGATTGTAGACAAGCCCGATGAGATTAATGGTGAACGGAACCAAAAGATCGATCCAGGCTGTGGTGTAGCAGATCACCCGATACCAGAGGTTTGGCTTCTCCTCGCCATAATGCGTGATATATGGCTTCGGCTCGGCGCCGGGCAGCCTTCCTACAAAACCGCGCCACACGCAAATCGCAGTCACAATCGCCAGCCAAATCCAATGGCGGCGGTCCGGCCCGTGAGCATAAAGATCGGCTTCGAGATGGCCGGGCAGAATCCAGAATGCCCAGATCCAGATGGGAACATGCAACACTCGGTAATAATTCTTGTTTCTATCGCGCTCAACGACTTTCTTCATCCCTGAAGTCCGCTCCTGGATGGGTCTTTGGATGAGATCAACGGATATTGTAAACGCTTGGAGAATAGCCTCACCCATGTAGCAGGTTCTGGAGCCGCTTTAATCGCGCGATACCGCCGCAGCTTGGGTTGTCGCGATAAGCTCTCTCACGGCTTCCACCACCAGTTCCGGCTGGTCGAGGTGGATCCAGTGGCGGCTTTTGTCGGCGACGATATGCCGACCGCGGAATGAACGTGCCGCGATTGCAGCATGTTCATCAAGTCTCACCTGCGGTTGATGCCCTCCGGAAAGCACAGTGATTGGCACCTGCCCAGGGAATGTCCGTCCTCCGAGTTCAACCGCGCATGTGGGAAGGCTTTTCAGATATTCAGCCATAGTCCAAAAAAACGTGGGCGTGCTCCAGCGGGCGCGGATCACGCGGACAGACTCTGGAGGAAGCTTGAGCAGTTCGCGCAAGATTCGTCCTACTGTTTCCGTTGCCCGCGGACCGAATAGCGCGAGTAAGCTCTTCGGGGTTGTTGAGTTGCCGCGTTGCAGCATCCACAAGCAAAACCGCACAACGCCCAACGACGCTAAAACCCCTCCGGCTCGCGAGAACCAGATGCCACCGCGAAGGTTCCAGCGCTGCGCCGAAGTCGGCTCGATCCACTCTTCAGGCGTGAGCGGATCCAACAGCACCAGGCCTGCGAGTTCTTCCGGATAGCGGTTGGCGTAAGCACGGGTGATGTAGCCGGCAAACGAATGTCCAACGAGCACATAAGGTGCGGGCACACGCATGGCTGCCAACATAGCATGCAGATCATCCGCCATGCGTGCCAGAGTGCATTTGCGGTTCTGGGAGACGCTCCAGCCGAAGCCTGCACGGTCGTAGCTGTAAGTAGTCGTCATCCTTCCCAGTTCCGCCTGCAATGGCCCCCAGTTGATGGAAGAGGCTGCAATTCCCGACTCCAGCACAACGTGTGGAGTACCGCGCCCAAGGGTGCACACATGCATCTGCGCTCCCGGAATGTCCACCAGCTTCCCCGGAGGCGGGAATTTCTTGCGGTCAATGCGCGTGCAGACGAGCTGCAAGGTCACCTGCATCGCAAGCAGAATCACAATCGCGAGTATCAGCCACCAAAGCAAGAGGCGCAGCACCTTTCTGAAGATTACATCTTCATCATAAGGGCACTGCGCCTGTATTCAGCAAGCGACATTGCACGACAAACTACTGCGGCGGAGCCTCCTTCGTCGGATCATTCACTCCCGTGGTCGGCTGTGCCGGGAGAGGCGGAGGAGTAAGGAACGCCGGCGGATCGACAAAGTCGAAGAACTCCGTCATATCGTCTGCTGCCGCGTCGCGCGCCGTAAGAGGCGTCAGGCCGAAGCGCGTTTCAATCAGCTTCAGGATGGACGTAAGCTCGCGGTTTGTGTGCGATACAAAGTGAGGCTTCACCCAGGGTGAGATCACGACCAGCGGCACACGGAAGCCACTGAGGGTGAAATCGCCGGGCAAGTCGCCGGGTTGCAACGCGGGCGGCGTTGCATCCGGAGCTGCGACTGTGAATGGAGGCACGTGGTCGTACAATCCTCCGCCCTCGTCAAAGCCGAGGATGAAGACGGAATCGTGCCACGCTGGACTGGCCATTAGAGCATCAATGATGGTCTTTACAAACGCTGAGCCCGTCTGAACGTTGTTGTCCGGATGCTCATCAAGACCGCTCTTGCCGGAAGCCGAGTCAATGAACACCACGGAGGCAAGGTCCTGGTCCGCCGTGGGGCTGGCAAGGATGTTGAGCAGGTTCTGCATCTTTGATGTCTTGCTCTGGATCGCCGGATTTGACCAATCCTGGAAATTAAACAGGAAGATCCCATCCGTGTAGTAGTAGGCCCATTTCACTCCGGCGTTCTGCATGCTGGAGAAGATGGTTGGGCAAGTCCACGGCGCGTGCCCGGCCGGATCAGGGCGGATTCTTCCCTGCGAAGTTGCACAGAACATGTAAGAACGGTTGGGGAAAGTGTTGGACAGCAGCGAAGAATGGAACGCATCGCTGGTGGCAAATTGGGTGGCGAGTTCGTAATAATACGGCAGGTCAGTCTGATCATAGAAACCGAAGGCGCGCAATCCATCGGGATCAAAGTTGTGCGTGACTGAGTGCGTGGTCTTCGCGAATTGATCCATTTGGAATGTGCCATCCGACTGCTGATGAACATCAAAGTGGCTTTCATTCCATGCAGGCGTCAGATTTTCCGTACGCTCTGTGGGCTCATGGAACGGATGCGCCAGGGCACCGGAGATCAGCGGCATAAGCCGGGTGGGATCGTAGCCGGAGTTGATCTGATACCCCGGAACCTTCTGACTGGCGTATGCCTGAAGCTGTCCAAAGTAGCTATCAAAGCTGCGATTCTCCTGCAGCATGAAAATGATGTGCTTGATGGTTCCCAATCCTGACCCGGTACTTACGGTCACTGTAGTCGATGCAGTTGTTGAGTGACCACCGGAGTCGGTGGCTGTAATGGTGTAAGTGGTCGTCTGGGAGGGTGACACTGCCTGACTACCCGACGGACCTTGCACCGTCTGAATGCCATTGTCGATGCTGAGTGCGGTCGCACCGCGAGAATTCCAACTCAGCGTCGCTTGTTGCCCCGGAGTGATATTGGCCGGACTCGCCGTCAGAGTGACCGAAAGCGGAGCGTTCACAGTTGCTTGCGCAGTCGCCGCGGCGGCGCCGTTGGTGGCGGTGATGGTATAAGTTGTGGTCGCGGCGGGAGAGACAGTCACGCTTCCGCTTGGCCCATTCACGCCGTTAATCCCCTGGTCGATACTCAATGTGGTGCCGCTCGCGATGTTGGTATTCCAGCTCAGCGTGGCCGACTGGCCCGGCCCAATTGTGGCCGGAGTGGCGGTGAGGCTCACATTAAGAATGTTGACCGCCGCTGTTGCTTTCGCCGTGGCGCCGCCGGCCCCCGTGGCAGTCGCCGTGTAAGTGGCATTCGCCGTTGGCACAATTTGCGCTGAGCCTGAAAGGTCAACCGATGTCTGGTCATCGCCCAGGATCGAAGGGCTGATGGCCACTGAAGTTGCATTCGCACTCTGCCAGCTAATGGTCGCTGCCTGTCCTGACGCGACCACCGCGGGCGTTATGCTCAGCGAAATTGTGGGAGTCGACCCAGCGGCTGCCACCGTGACCGTCACTGTAGTTGTGGTGCTCAGGCCATTCGCATCAACGGCCGTTGCCGTGTACGTGGTCGTCTGGCTGGGAGAAACCTGGGCCGATCCCGTCATTGGGTAGGTTTGTCCCGCAGGCAGAACCGAAGGCGAAATGGAAAACGTATTGGCCTTTGTCACCTGCCAGCTTATAGTCGCGGTTTGTCCCTGGACAATATTGGCCGGCTGCACGTTAATAGCGATAACAGCCTGGGGCGTGGGATTTCCACCGCGCGCCACCACCACCGCCGTTGTTGATACTGCCGCACCCAATGAAAGCGATGCACATTAAAACAAGAACAGCTAGGTTTACCGGAAGGATTTTCGTTCTGATTGGACCCATGGCGCTCATTCTCACTTCAGGGAACTGTGACGTGAGATGAAGCAGCAGCAGCTTGGGTTGTAGGTAGCTGCTGGCCTAAGTAGAAGATGTTGTTAAAACAAAAGCAGAGCTTTTGGCCAGCTTTGTTAAGGAGTTGTTAAAAATCTACCATCTAATTTCCGGCTGTGAGTGGCGGGCTCTTCTCGATGCCGTCAATGACCTGGGCCAGCTTCGTGGGTGAAGCCCATGAGCTCACGCGAACCCACCCTTGTTTCTGGTTGCCGATGATGAGCGCCGACTGGTGCCGCTGCATATCGACATATAACCCGACCGACTTAAGCAGCGTCTCAATATCTTCTTTTTGCCCGCTCACCAGAGTCCACCCCTGTCCGATGTGGAATTTCTCACCCCAGGCTTTCATTTTCTGCGGAGTGTCACGCTTTGGATCCACGCTCACGGAGACGAACACCACATCCTTCCCCATGCGATCACCGAGCTCTTTGGCCAGGCGGGACAGCCGCTCTTCCGTCAGAGGACAGAACGCCGTGCAGGAAGTAAAGAAGCTGGTGACCACAGCAACGCGGTTCTCGATGACATCACTGTTGAAACGGACCTTTTCTCCTGCCTGGTTTACCAGCGTGACATCCGGGACCGTCACTTGGACCTTGGTGACTGGAGCGTTGGAAACACTATCCTGTGCTGAGAGAGGCGCGAGCAGGCAGAGAATGCCTAGAAAAATAAGAAGTTTGGGTTTCATATCCGTCGTCTGAGTGTTGCTGAAGTAAGGCCATGATCCCACAGGTACTGCTACAAATGGAAGACAAAATGCCGCAAAAATAGCATTAAATTTCTCAATCTTATGGCCCCGCCGGAACAAGAATTTTGCGGAGAGTGAAAATAAGAACGAGCCGGACGTTAATCAAACAGCGCAGACCGGCCCGTGAACAGGAAACACTATCTTGCGGCTTTTATTTGATGGTTGCTGCGCCTGCGTTCGCGCAAATGCCGTCATGGTCGCTGCTGTCACCAGAAACTCCGATTGCGCCAATGATTTTGCCTTCAGACAACAGAGGAACGCCGCCCTCCACAGGCACAGCTCCTTCCAGAGCCATCACGCGCAATCCTGCTCCTCCGGAAGCCAGCGCATCCTGCAACGCCTTGGTTGGGCGCTTGTAGAGCGCGGCCGAGCGCGCTTTGTTGATGGAAACCTGTGCGCTGCCGATCTGTGTGTTGTCCATTTTTTCGTAATAGATCAGGGTGCCATTTGGATCCACCACGGCCACAGCCATGTTCCAGTGGTTTTTCACGGCTTCGGCCAGTGCAGCGGTTGCAGCCTTTTTGGCAGCTTCAACACTGACGGGTGGGCCATAAGGGTTGGGCAACATTTGCGCCTCCGGTAAAAGAGAAATCAGAAACAGCAACAACAGTACCTTGACTGCGTATCGTGCCATTGGCGGGTCTCCTCTTTTTATGATTGCCTGCTGCACCTGCCACTTCGAGCCATGGAGAAGACTCCTGACGCCAGTACGGTCACAATCGCGTCAGCCACGCTGATGCCGATGGAGTCTAAGTGTTCGATCATTTCTCAGTCAAGTTTGTGGGAACTGGTTCTTCAGTCCGCGCGTATCCACAGCGAATCAGAGCTGCACGTTACAATGCTTACTGCATGGAGCCTGTCTCACACTTCTTTTATTCAGACCGACTGAAGCTGCAGTTCTGGGATTACGGGCAGGAAGGCAAGCCCGCGCTGGTGCTGGTGCACGGCGGGCTGGACCACGCGCGCAGTTGGGACTGGGTGGCGCAATGGCTTTGCGAGCACTATCACGTTTACGCTCTCGACCTTCGCGGCCATGGCAACAGCGCGTGGGCTCCCGGCGCGATGTACACCGTAGCGGAACATGTGCTCGATCTATCAGCGCTGCTCGATATCATTCATGAATTTCCCATCCGCCTGGTGGGACATTCGCTCGGCGGCGTCATCGTGTTGCACTATTCCGGCGTCTATCCCGAGCGCGTTAGCAAGGCGGTTTCTATAGAAGGCATCGGCTTTGCTGCCACACATCGCGTTCACGGGCCCGCCAGCCAGCGGCTGCGCACATGGATTGAGAATGTTCGTGACCTGGAGAAGCGCAAGCAGCATCCGTATCCCAGCCTTGAAGCCGCGATCGGTCGCATGAAACAGGCCAATCCGCACCTGTCAGATGAAGTCGCCCGCCACCTTACACTGCATGGCACCAATTGGGACCCCGACGGTTCGCTGGTGTGGAAGTTTGATAATTACATCCGTGCCATCCCGCCGCTGGGCCACCACATCGCCGATGTCGCGGAGCTCTATGGCCAGATCACCTCGCCCACGCTGATTTTCTGGGGACTGGAGAGCTTTGCTCCGGTGCCGGATAAAGATCCGCGCGTAAATGCCATTCGCAACCACGAGCTGATCAAAGTCCCTAAAGCTGGGCACTGGGTGCATCATGATCAGCTGGAGCTATTTCTGAGAGAGGCACAGGCGTTTCTTCAGGCTTAAGCAACGGGTTTGCGTGCCTTCTGCGGGTCATTTAACCTAGCAGGTTTGCCCAAAACTCCATGGCCGACCTTACAAACAAGATCATCAGCAAGATTGACCCCACCTCTGCTCGTTTTGAAAAGAACATGCGCAGCATGGCTGAGCTTGTCTCCGCCGTTCGCAAGCAAGAAGAAGAAATCAGCCTGGGTGGCGGCCCAAAGGCTATTGACTCGCAGCATTCCAAGAGCCGGCTGACTGCGCGTGAGCGCATCAACCTGCTCATTGATCGCGATACCCACTTCTTCGAGCTCGGGCTCTACGCCGCGTATGAGATGTACGAAGAATGGGGCGGCGCGCCCGCGGCTGGAGTTGTCACCGGCCTGGGGCGGATTCACGGCCGGCTGTTCATGCTGATTGTCAACGATGCCACCGTCAAAGCGGGAGCCTTCTTCCCCATGACGGCGAAGAAGGTACTCCGGGCGCAGAACATCGCCATTGAGAACCACGTCCCGACCATTTATCTGGTGGATTCAGCGGGCGTGTTCCTCCCCCTGCAGGAAGACGTCTTTCCTGACACGGACGATTTCGGCCGCGTCTTCCGCAATAACGCCGTCATGTCCGCCATGGGCATTCCCCAGATTACAGCCATCATGGGCATGTGCGTGGCCGGGGGCGCATACCTCCCTGTGATGTGCGACACCATATTAATGACGGAAGGCAGCGGCCTTTTCCTGGCCGGACCGGCCCTGGTGCAGGCCGCTATTGGTGCAAAATATTCTGCGGAAGAGTTGGGCGGAGCCAAGATGCATGCCCAGATTGCAGGCACCATTGATTATCGGGAGCCCAATGATCACATCTGCCTGGAACGCATTCGCTCCGTCGTGAGCAAGCTGGGGCATAAGGCGGGTGCGCCGTTTGATCGGATCAAGACTGAAGCTCCCGCTTACGCCGCGGAAGAGATCTGCGGGATCTTTGAAGGCGACAGTGCCCGTCCTTACGACGTGAAAGAGGTTATCGCCCGCGTTGTGGACGGTAGCCGCTTTGACGAATACAAGGCCGAGTACGGCAAGACCATAGTTTGCGGACTGGCACGCATCGGTGGATTTTCCGTGGGAATTGTGGCAAATCAGGCGCTGCACGTGCCCCAGACCGATCCGCATTCGGGCGAGAAACGGGTGGAGTTCGGCCGCGTGATCTATACCGAAAGCGCTGAGAAAGCCGCCCGCTTCATCATGGACTGTAATCAGAATTTAGTGCCGCTTATCTTCCTGCACGACGTCAACGGCTTCATGGTTGGCCGGGACGCCGAGTGGAGCGGAATCATCAAAGCCGGGGCCAAGATGGTGAATGCAGTTTCAAACTCGGTCGTGCCCAAGATCACGGTGATCCTGGGCGGCTCGTTCGGCGCCGGCCACTATGCCATGTGCGGCAAAGCCTACGATCCGCGATTCATCTTTGCCTGGCCCACAGCTCGCTACGCCGTCATGAGCGGCGCTTCTGCGGCCAGTACATTGGTCGAAATCAAGATCAAGCAGCTTGAACGCGGGGGCAAAAAGCTAAGCGACGCGGAGAAGAAAGAGCTCTTCGACAGCACTAAAGCAACCTACGACCACCAAACTGACCCGCGCTACGGAGCCGCGCGGCTGTGGCTGGACAAGATCATCGATCCCGTAGAGACCCGGCACGCGTTGATCACGGCGCTGGAGGCGGCGAGCCTGAATCCAGAGGTGAGGGAATTTAAAGTGGGTGTGCTGCAAACATAATCAGAATTTTCACCGCGGAGGCGCGGAGACGCGGAGCAACAGGAAAGGTTACGCGAAGTCAACTGGAGATCGTAAATGAACGAAGGGAACGGAACTGCGGCGCAGCCCAAATTGATTTATGAGACGTTAACCGAACAAATCATTGGAGCTGCCATAGAGGTTCACAAGGCTCTTGGTCCAGGACTGCTCGAATCGGTTTACGAAGAATGCTTGTGTCACGAACTCCACTTGAGAGGACTGCGTTTCCAACGCCAATTCACAGTTCCAGTCATCTATAAAGGAGTTGCACTTGACTGTGGGTATCGTCTTGATTTGATCGTCGAAGACACTGTCATACTGGAACTCAAGAGCATTGATCGCGTGTTGCCGATTCATGAGGCTCAGCTCTTAACCTACCTGAAACTTTTGGACAAACCTGTCGGATTTATCATGAACTTCAACGTGCCCATACTTAGGCGCGGAGGAATTATTCGGAAAGTATTTGACTCCGCGTCTCCGCGTCTCCGCGGTGAAAGGGCTTTTGCCGCTGGAACGGATGAATCCAAATGACGGGGAATCAACTCAAGTTAATCGAATGTCCCCGCGATGCATGGCAGGGCCTGAAAGGCCAGATTCCCACAGATCTCAAGGTCCAATATCTGCGCGCGCTAATCGGCGCTGGTTTCAAGCACATTGACGCCGTATCGTTCGTCTCGCCCAAAGCTGTCCCGCAGATGGCTGACTCGGAGCAGGTTCTTGAAGAGCTGGATCCTCCGGATGATGTTGAGATTATCGGGATTGTGGTGAATCAAAAAGGCGCGGAACGGGCCATCGCCACGGAAGCCGTACAGACGCTGGGTTTTCCATATTCCGTCTCGCCAACCTTCCTTGAGCGTAACCAGCACCAGACGCTGGAGCAATCAATTGATGAACTAGAGCAAATTAAGCTGAAAGCCGATGCCGCCGGTCTCGATATAGTGGTTTATATTTCCATGGCCTTTGGCAATCCGTATGGTGACTTGTGGAACGCGGAAGAAGTGATTGAAGCCACCGGCATTCTGGCGGATATGGGAATTAAGCAGATCTCTCTGGCTGATACCGTGGGATTGGCGACTCCACAGCAGGTGCGGGAACTGGTTGCGGCGGTAATCAGTGCACACGATGATCTGGAAATTGGCGCCCACCTGCACAGCACGCGCGCCGGCGCGGCAGGAAAAATTATTGCTGCCTATGAAGGAGGGTGCCGCCGTTTTGATTCAGCGGTTGGTGGGCTGGGTGGCTGCCCGTTTGCGCAGGATGAGATGATCGGCAATATCCCAACAGAAACTGCATTGCAGGCGCTGAAAGAGCGTGGGGCCGATGTGCCGCTAAAGAAATCACTGGATGCGGTCATTCAAATGTCGGCGGATATTGCCAGGAAGCACACAACGGTTCAGTAAACTATGGCTTACAAAACTCTTCTTTATTCCGAATCCAACGGCGTTGCCACCATCACCCTGAACCGTCCGGACAAGCGCAATGCCATCAGCTATGAGCTGATTGATGACGTGACCGCGGCGCTGAAGCAAGCCTCGCAGTCATCTGCCAAGGTACTGATTTTGACCGGCGCGGGCAGCGCGTTCAGCGCCGGCATGGACCTGGAAAACCTGAAAGGACTGCTCGGACGCACTCCGGAGCAGAACCTTGAAGATTCGCAGACCATGGCCGGACTCTTTCGCGCTCTGTATGACTTTCCCAAGCCCACCGTCGCGGCAGTAAACGGCGCTGCCATTGCCGGAGGCACCGGACTGGCCACGCTCTGCGATTTCACCCTGGCGGTTCCCGAAGCTAAGTTCGGCTATACAGAAGTCCGCATCGGCTTTGTGCCCGGAATCGTCTCCAGCTACCTGATTGCCAACGTAGGTGAAAAGCGCGCTCGCGATCTGCTCCTCACCGGCCGGCTTTTCAGCGCTGAGGAAGCCTACCGGTTCGGCCTGGTCACGGAGATTGTTGCGCCTGATCAGCTCATGCCGCGCGCTCTCCAACTAGCGTCTCAGCTGATGGAGAACAGCCCGGCGTCGCTGGAAACCACCAAGCGGCTGCTCTCCAGCTACACTAAAGAGCAGCTTGACCGTCAGCTGGTCAGCGCCATCCGCGAAAATGCAGCCGTTCGCCAGACCCCGGACTTTAAGGAAGGGATATCGTCATTCCTCGAGAAACGCAAACCGAAGTGGACAAAGTAGAAATCGTTGGCGAAGCCAAACTCCGCGTCCGCTACGCTGAGACTGACAAGATGGGCGTGGTCTATCATTCCAACTATGTGATCTGGTTTGAGGTAGGGCGGGTGGAGTTGTTGCGCCAGCTTGGGTTCGAGTACTCCAGCATGGAAAAAGAAGACGATTGCCACATTCCGGTGGTCGATCTTCGGGTACGCTACAAAGCCCCGGCGCTGTACGATGATGAGATTGTGATTCGCACGCGGCTGGCCAACGTGCGAAGTTCACTTCTTCACTTTGCCTATGAAGTCCTGCGGGCCGGCGACCACACTCTGCTGGCCACTGGTGAAACCATGCACATCATTGTTGACAACCAGTTCCAGCGCCGCTCGCTTCCAGAGAAGTACATGAAGGCATTTGCTGCCACGCGCCAAACACAAAATTCATGAATCCGCTCAAGCTCAATGGAAACAATCTGACCTTCGACGACCTGCGGGAAGTGGTGTATGAGAACCGTCCTGTGATCCTGGCGCCTGATGCGCGCGAAAAAGTGGATACAGCACGGGCCGTGGTAGATAAGCTCGTCCGTGAAAACCGCGTCGCCTATGCCATCACCACGGGTGTAGGCAAACTCAGTGATGTCCACATTGAACCCGCGCAGAACCGCCAACTCCAGCTCAACCTCATACGTTCGCACTCGGCGGGCGTGGGCGAACCGCTTAGTGAAGCGGAAACGCGCGCCATGATGGTGCTGCGTGCCAATTCGCTGGCTAAAGGCTTCTCCGGCGTGCGAGCCGAGGTCATCAATCTGCTTTGCGAGATGGTCAGCCGCAAAGTTCATCCGGTGATTCCGTCGCAGGGCAGCGTGGGCGCAAGCGGCGACCTGGCTCCGCTGGCCCATCTTGCCCTGGCCATGATCGGTGAAGGACAGGTCGTTTACGAAGGCGCGAGCATGAACAGTGCCGAGGCCATGCGGCGTGCTCAGATCAAGCCACTAGTGCCCGAAGCTAAAGAAGCCATCTCCCTCATCAATGGCACACAGGCCATGCTGGCGGTGGGAACACTTGCCCTGCTGGGTGCGGAAAATCTTGCCGCCACCGCCGATGTGCTTGGAGCCATGACACTGGACGCGTTGCGTGGCACAGATGTGGCCTTCGATGAACGAATCCACAGCGCGCGCCCCCACACCGGCCAGATGAAGGTTGCAGAGAATTTGCGAAGGCTGATTGCGGGCAGTGAGATCCGGCAGTCGCACAAAGATTGCACCCGCGTGCAGGATGCGTACTCACTGCGCTGTATTCCACAGGTCCATGGCGCGGTGCGCGATACGCTGGATTTCTGCCGCCGCACCTTTGATGTGGAGATGAACTCGGCTGTCGACAATCCTCTGGTCTTTGTCCAGAAGGGCCAGCCGGTTGGCGACGTGATCTCCGGTGGCAACTTCCACGGCCAGCCTCTGGCATTTGCGCTGGATTACCTGGCCATCGTCCTCACTGCGCTGGCCGGAATTTCTGAGCGTCGTATTGAGCGCCTGGTAAATCCCGCGCTCAATGAAAATCTGCCTGCTTTTCTTGCGCCCGACGCCGGAATCAACTCCGGCTTTATGATGCCGCAGGTAACAGCCGCAGCGCTGGCCAGCGAGAACAAGGTGCTGGCGCATCCCGCCTCAGTGGACTCCATAACTACGTCCGGCAACAAGGAAGACTACGTCTCCATGGGAATGGCGGCGGCGATCAAGTTGAAGAAGGTAGTCGCGAACACTACGCACGTTTTGGCCATTGAGGCTTGCGCGGCGGCGCAGGCCATCGACTTCCTTGCTCCGCTCAAGACCAGCCCATTGTTGCAGCGGGCGCACGCAGCCATTCGGAAAGTCAGTCCAAAGATTGAGCAGGACCGGATTTTTGCCAGTGATTTTGCGCGGATCGCAGAGGTGATTCGATCGGGAGCACTCGTTGTGGAATAGGTCAGCTCGCGTACTGTGCCACGCCGTTGCCGAATGACCAATTCTCCTTCACCACTTCCACCAGGCAGATAAGCACGTCCTCAGGGCGAATCTTGAGTTCCTGAACCAGCAAGTCAACAGTGCGCTTGTAAAAGGCTTTCTTCATCTCCGTGCTTCGGCCGGTATTCAATGTGATCTGAATCATGATCAGCGCATCAGTGCGCGAGATGTTCAGGTATTCGGCGTCATAGGTGAAATCTGATTTTGCATGGCTCGTAATAATTTGAAATCGGTCCAATGGCGGAACGTTGATGGTTTCCACCATCGCACGGTGTACTGCATCCCCCACCTTTTGCCTGTAGTTTTCAGGCTTTCCTTCCATGAGTGAAATGCGAACCAACGGCATGTATGAGTGATCCTCCAGGAATGGATTCAGCCGGAAGCTGAAGATTCAGGCTCTGCTCGTTTCCGGCTGTTCACTTCCGAACACCTGTTTGCGCGGGCGAACACCAGCAAACTTAAAAAGCTGTCAGGATGATACTCGTTGATCAAGGCGGGGCATAGACTTAGTCTGTAGCTTTGCTGGCAGCAGAATTGCACTGGATTACTGTTTGTCCATTCAACAGTGAGCACACGGAGGACGCGCGCATGATCGCCAATGCCCTTCAGGACCTTCGTTACGCGGTTCGCGCGTTGGTCAAATCACCCAGGTTCTCTCTGACGGCGATTCTCACCCTTGCCCTCGGAATCGCAGCCAATGTGGCGATCTTCACCTTTGTGAATGCGGCCCTCATCCGTCCGCTTCCCTTCCATGACGCAAGCCGGCTGGTGGAGGTCTACAGCAGCAAGCAGATGGACGTGAACCAGCAGTTTGAAGCCTCTTATCCCAACTACCTCGACTGGCGCACGCAGAATCAGGTATTTGAAAGCCTGGCTGGATATAGCCAAAACGGGGTGATTTTGAAAGACCGGGGAATTTCGGAAGCTTTGCCCAGCGCCGTCGCCAGCGACAATTTCTTTCAGACGCTCGGGATCAACCCCATCCTCGGGCGGGATTTTCGTCCCGGAGAAGACCTGGCCGCCGCGCCCAGAACAGTGCTGCTCAGTTACGGCTTTTGGCAAAAGCGTTTCGGCGGAAGCCATGACGTGCTGGGAGAAACACTCAATCTTGATGGCGAGGCAAGCACGATCATCGGCGTGCTTCCACAGAACTTCCACTTCGCTCCCGTGGGCGATCCGGCGGTGTGGAGTACGCTGCATGCCCGTGGAGACTTGCTGCAGCGCAGAAATCTCTACTGGGTGAGCGTTGTGGCGCGGCTCAAACCCGGTGTCTCACTCGATGCCGCCGCCGCGGGAATGAACGTGGTCGCCAGAAATCTGCAGCAGCAATATCCGGACTCAAACCAGGACCTGCTCACCAGCATAGTGCCGCTGACAGATGTCATAGTCGGCCAAATCCGCCCGATCCTGCTGGTGCTGCTGGCTGCCGTGGCGTTGCTGCTGTTGATTGCGTGCGCCAACGTCGCCAACCTGCTGCTGGCGCGTTCGATCTCGAGGCGACGTGAAATGGCCATCCGTGGCGCTCTGGGCGCCAGCCGGAGCCGGCTTATCTCTCTCATGCTCAGCGAGGGCCTCGTGCTATCGCTTACCGGCGCTGTTCTTGGAGTCGCGGCGGCACACTGGCTGGTGAAAGGTTTCGTTCTGCTGATTCCCGCGCAACTCATAAAATCAATGCCTTACCTTCACAACCTGGGAACGGATCCTGCCGTCCTGCTTTTCGCATTTGCTCTGGCGATTGTTACGGGAGTCGTTTTTGCCTTAGCGCCGGCTTTCCAGGCATCACGCACCGATGTTCAGCACACGCTCAAAGAAGGCGCACACAGCTCACATTCCAGCGGATGGAAACGGTTTGCCTCAGGTCTGGTGGTCGCCGAGGTTACCGTCGCAATGGTATTGCTGGCCGGCTCTGGATTGCTGGTGAAGAGCCTATACCGCCTGCTCTCAATCGACCCTGGTTTTGACCACAGGAACCTGATTGGGCTATCCATTGGCTTTCCTGATGAACACTACGTTAAACCCGCGGACCAGCTTCAACTCCACCGCAATTTGATTGAGCGCTTGAGCGCGGTTCCGGGAGTGGAATCAGCCGGGAGTGGTAGTCTTCGACCTGTCTCCGCCGGCGGCAACACCGTTATGTTCTGCGTTGAAGGCCAGCCCTGCAACGGCCGGGGTTCCGAGGCCAATACTCGCACCGCGGACACCACCTATCTGCAAACCCTCCGCACCCACCTCGTAGCCGGACGCTGGTTCAATGATGGCGATAACACCAACTCTCCTCAAGTGCTCATTGTGAATGAAACTCTCGCCCGCAGATATTTCCACGGGCTTGATCCGCTCAAGCAGAGCGTGCGCTTCACATTTTCTGCAAAGCAGAAGCCACGCCAGATCGTCGGAGTTATAAAGGACGTCAAAGAAGGACCGCTTGATTCGCCAGCGCGGCCGGCGATCTATTCACCCATGGACCAGGCGCCGCGAACGTACTTTGATGTGGTAGTAAGAAGCAGCCGCAGTCCCGCAGCGATGGTTCCTGAGCTCCAGTCTGCTATTCATTCGCTCGATGCTGATGCGGTAACCTTCGACATTTCCACCATGGATGAACGGATTCAGCGTTCTCCAGCAGCATTTCTCCACCGTTATCCGGCGTGGCTCGCAGCCGGATTTGCTCTGCTGGCATTGTTTCTGGGAAGCATTGGGCTTTACGGCCTGGTGGCCTATTCCGTCTCGCAACGCACGCAGGAGATTGGCATACGGATGGCGCTGGGCGCCCAGCGGAGTAACGTTCTGAGCATGATTCTCAGGCAGGGTCTCCGGCTGATTGTTCCGGGAATCGTAATCGGCGCAGTCGCGGCGGTTCTGGCAGCTTATCTTGTCCGCAGCATGTTATTTGGCGTAACCATTGCCGATCCGCTTATTTTTGCCGCAGTCACGGCGATCCTTGCGGTGGTCACCTTGCTGGCCAGCTTCATCCCTGCGCGGCAAGCGACCAAGGTGGATCCGATAGTGGCTTTGCGATACGAATGAACCCATCGGGTAATCGGGTGATCGCTCGTGATCGGATGATGGGCTCCGGTTTGATTACGACGATCACCGGATCACCCGATTACGTAGAAGTTCCCGCCAGCCCCAACTCCCCCGCTATCCCTTTCATCGCTGCAATGCAGAACGCGATGTGCTCTTCCAGATCCAGACCAAGGTCGGCAGCGCCGTTGATTATGTCATCGCGGTTTACGCTGCGCGCGAAGGCTTTGTCCTTCATTTTCTTCCGGACTGATTTTGCTTCCACCTCAGCCAATGACTTATTGGGTTTGACCAGCGCGCTGGCAGTGATAAAGCCGGCAAGCTCGTCGCACGCATAAAGCACCTTCTCCATCCTGCTTTCGCGTTTGACGCCGCTGTAGTCGGCATGGGAGAGGATGGCGCGCCGAATGTCTTCGGGATAGTTAAGAGCTTCCAGAATACCAACCCCCACAAATGGGTGCGCCTCAGGTGTGGGATATTTTTCGTAGTCGAAGTCGTGCAGCAGCCCGGTGATGGCCCATTTTTCCTCGTCCTCGCCGTACTTGCGGGCATAGGCGCGCATACAGGCTTCAACCGCCAGCATGTGCTTGCGCAGGCTTTCAGACTGGGTGTATTCGCACATCAATTTCCATGCGGAAGCGCGCTCAAACATGGCTTTATACCGTTATTCTCCTTTTATTCACTAGCTAATTCCGATATTTTTATGTGTTTTACCTGTATTTTTCCGTTGACAAGCCGTAAATCCTACTAGAGACTACCGTTGAGAGTACCCTGAGAACAAGGGCACTCAAGGAGCAAAGCTTTTTGGAGTCGTGCCTGCTCTGGCCCCTCCGAAAAAAAATTCATGGCGACAACTCTGGCACCGGTTGATTCCCGGGAAGTTGTGCGTTGCGACCATTGTCATCTTGTCCAGTTCCGGACCAATAACAATCTTTGCAGAAAATGTAAGACTTCGCTGGATGAGGACGAGCCTGAACCCATTCTGGTGGAGCAGCCGGTCATGCCGGAACCGCCGTCGGGCAATCATTCGCATTTGCAGATTGCCGCGGCCATTCGGGGATTGCGGCAGAAATCCGGGCTCAGCCAACGCCAGCTTGCTTTACGCATGCAGGTGCCCCGGACGTACGTGTCAAAAATCGAAAATGAAAAGGCTGTCCCAACCCTTTCTTCACTGCAGCGGCTGGCTACAGCTCTTGAAGTTTCCGTGGCCGACCTGCTGAAGGGTTCCGGCCGCACCCTGGAAGATGAAATTTCTGAACTGATGCAGGACGACTTCATTGCTGAAGTGGTGCCTTTGTTGTCAAAGCTCGACTCTATGCAGCGTTCCACGCTGCTAATGCAGGTGCGGGACCTGAGCATTCGTCCGCGCCGCAGCGCTTGAACCATATTTCTCTCCCAGCCAAGGCCGGAGCCAAAAAGCTCCGGCCTTTTGCTTTGGCAGTCCATCGAGCTAATGGCGCGATTGTTATAATCACTGGTTAACTAGCCCATCAGGAGCTTCCCTTGCAACAAGCTGAAATCGGCATCATCGGCGGGAGTGGACTGTATGCCATGCCCGGCCTGAGCGACATGCGTGAAGTCACGGTGCAGACCCCCTTCGGCGAGCCATCAGATGCGTTCGTTCTCGGCATGCTTGAGGGCCGGAAGGTTGCCTTTCTGGCACGTCACGGACGCGGTCATCGCATCCTGCCCAGCGAATTGAATTTCCGCGCAAACATCTATGCTATGAAGGATTTGGGAGTCGAACGCATTGTTTCGGTCTCCGCTGTAGGTTCTTTGAAGGAAGAACACAAGCCGACCGAATTTGTTATTCCTGACCAGTTCATTGACCGGACTTTCAACCGGACAGCAACGTTCTTCGGCCACGGAATCGTCGCCCATGTAGCCTTTGGCGATCCGGTATGCCCGGAAGTCTCTGGAGCTATCGGGCAGTCTTGTAAGGACAATGCTGTAACAGGCAAGTCCGGAGGTACATACGTCTGCATGGAAGGGCCACAGTTCTCGACCAAAGCAGAGTCCAAGCTTTACCGCAGTTGGGAAGCCGATGTGATTGGCATGACCAACCTGCAGGAAGCCAAGCTGGCCCGTGAAGCCGAGATTTGCTACGCCACCATGGCCATGGTGACCGATTATGACTGCTGGCATCCGGACCATGACTCGGTCACTGTTGATCAGATTGTGAAGGTCCTCCACACAAATGCTGACAATGCTGCGCGCGTGGTGAAACGGGCCGTCGCGCTGATGCCCACGGAACGCAAGTGCAAGTGCGGGTCCGCGCTGCAATACGCGATTCTGACCGATCCGGAAAAGATTCCTGCCGGCACCCGGCAAAAGCTCAGCCTGCTGCTGGATAAATATCTGAAAAAAGGCCAGGAGGCAAAAGCCTAGTGTCACTGCTCGTTGTGGGTTCTGTAGCTTTTGACGCCATTAAAACTCCCTACGGCAAAACCGATAAGATCCTCGGCGGCGCCGCTACCTATTTTTCTCTTGCCGCAAGTTTCTTTACCCCGGTACGCGTAGTTGCCGTGGTGGGTGAGGACTTTACCCCACGGGAAGAGAAAGTTTTTCACGACCATAAGATCGATATCAGCGGCATTGCGCGGGAAAAAGGCCAGAGCTTCTTCTGGTCAGGCGAGTACGGGGAGAATGTGAATGAAGCCAAAACGCTGGATACCCAGCTTGGCGTTTTCGGCAACTTCAACCCGCAGATCCCGGATAAATTCAAGGACAGCCACTACGTTTTCCTCGCCAATATTGATCCCGTCCTGCAGGTCAGGGTACGCAGGCAGATGCAGCACGCAAAATTCGTGGGCGGAGACACCATGAATTACTGGATCAACGGCCACCGTAGCAATCTGAATGAAATGCTCAAGCAGGTCAACGCCCTGCTGATCAATGATACGGAAGCCAAGATGCTGTCCGGCGATCCCAGTCTGGCGCGCGCGGCCCAGAAGATCCTGACCATGGGCCCAGAGGCGCTGGTGATCAAGCACGGCGAGTACGGTGCGACTGTCTTTTTCAAGAATAGCGCGTTCGGGATTGGGCATCATCCGTTCCGCGCGCCCACTCTTCCCATTGAGGCTGTCACCGATCCCACGGGCGCCGGCGACAGCTTTGCCGGCGGCTTCATGGGCTATATCGCGTCCCAGGAAAAGCTCACGCGCGATGTCTTCAAACGCGCCATGTTCTATGGTGGGGTGATGGGGTCGTTCGCAGTGGAGGCTTTCGGTACGGAGCGCCTGCAGAAACTCACTCGTGAAGAAATCGATGAGCGCTACAAGGTCTTTCGTGAACTAACTCATCTTGACTGAACTGTAGATCTGGACGCGCTGCGGCGCGTCCGTTTCTTCTACATCTCTTCCGCGTTTCTTTCCCTGGCGGGATTGGTCTTGCCATGTACAATGCCGTGACAGATGCCCCCAGAATTCGCCAATAAGAACGCGGGGCCCTATGATGACTCCCGCGATTACATTCTTCTGACTGCAGCCACGATTGCGATTTCAGTGGCATCGCTCATCTTCTATTATAGGCACAATGCAATCCTCTTGTATGGCGACGCGGTAGCCCACATTAACATCGCACGCCGCGTTTTCGACTCACGCACTCCGGGAATTTTTCAACTCGGTACGGTGTGGCTGCCGCTTCCGCATCTGCTCGATATTCCTTTCGTAATCAATGACCGTCTTTGGCAAACCGGAGTTGGCGGGTCCATTGTTTCCATGGTCGCCTACATTGCAGGCGCGATTGGAATTTTCCGGCTCGTAAACGGAATGACGTCGCGGCTGGCGGCTTGGACATCAACCATCATCTACGCACTCAACCCCAACCTTATTTACATGCAGGCAACGCCCATGACGGAATCCCTGTACCTGGCGTTGTTCGTCTGGGCCGTCGTCTATTTTTCTGAGTTCGCGCGTGATGCTGCGGCCGACTTGCCTCGCGCGCGCAGGTCTCTGGAAAAAGCTGCGCTGGTTGTGACTGCTGCAATACTTGTGCGTTACGACGGCTGGTTTCTGGCAGCGCTGATGGCGCTGGGTGCATTTCTGATCTTGTGGTTCCAATCAACAAGAGTCTCTGCAATCCCTGAGGATTACCTTTTCAAGAGAGCATTTGCATTACAAGGAATTTTTATTCACGGAAGCCGGACCGTGCGGCTGTTTTGGACCAAACCATACCTGCGCACGTTCCTGGTTTTTATTTTGCTGCCATTGCTCACCGCGGGAGTGTGGCTCGCCTATAACCACAACCAATACGGCAATGCCCTTGAGTTTGCCAATGGGCCTTACTCTGCACGGGCCATCCAGCAACGGGGTTGGACGCCAACGTGGACCAGCTATCCCGGAGAGAATTCTGCGCGCACCGCAACTTTGTATTTTCTAAAGGCGTCGCAGCTTACCTTGGGTGAAGGCCGGACTGAACGCCTGCTCCTGGCCATTGCATTTGCGTCGTTGCTGTGTGTCTTCTATTTTGCTCACCGGTTTCTTCCCTGGCTCTTGCTCTGGATGCCGGCCATTTTTTATCCCGCATGTATCGCGTGGGGTAGCGTGCCGGTGTATGTCCCGCATTGGTGGCCGTTCAGCTATTACAACGTACGTTATGGCCTGCAGATGCTTCCTGCAGCAGCTGTCTTTGCCGGCCTGTTGGTGGATTTGGGGGGCAAAATCTTGCCGCGAAGCCGCTGCGTGGCCGCCTGTGTGCTGTTGATCATCACCGGCTGGAGTTACGGCAACGTGTGGCGACGAAAGCCCATTATGCTGCGTGAAGCTGAGGTGAACGGCGCGGCGCGTCTGCAGCTTGATGAAAAACTCGCCTCTGAACTGCGGAACCTTCCCGACGCGGCAACCATCATGATGGATTGCAGCGCACATCCGGGCGCAGTAGAGATGGCAGGAATTCCCTTCCGGCGCGTCTTGCGTGAAAGCAACCCGCCGGAATGGGAGATTGCGCTCAGCCAGCCCGCGAAATCAGCAGACTACGTAATTGCCATTGACCAGGACGCAGTGGCGTATTCTGTTCGGCTGTTTCCCCAGGGTCTCAAACCGGTAGCTGTAATCAGCGCTCCCGGCCAGCCGAAGGCAACTATCTATCACTCCTTGCATTAATGAGAATGCTAAAATCTCCGCAGATTCAGGTTAAGAAACCATGTCTTTAGAAGTTGCATGGCCGCACATTTCGTATACCGAAGTGCTCTCCCAGGACCTGGGCCGGCTGCTTCTGGCGGCAGTGCTGGGCGGAATTGTGGGGATTGAACGCGAGCTAAAACATCGTTCCGCCGGGTTGCGGACCAATATGTTTATTTGCTTCGGAGCAGCGATGTTTACAGTGATTTCGCTGGAACTGGTCTCAGCCGCAAGCGGTGAGCGTACACGCATTGCATCCCAAATCATCCCGGGGATCGGATTCATAGGCGCGGGATCAATTCTGCACGCTCAACGCAGCATCAGCGGCCTGACTACTGCCGCAACCATCTTTGTGGTCGCATCCATTGGAATGGCAAGTGGTGGCGGGCTGTACGGCCTGGCCGTATTTGCCACAGTTCTCCTTCTTCTCTGCCTGCAACTGCTGGGCGGTCTGGAGCGGCGATACAGCCTGAAATCCTCTCTCATGCATTACAGCATTCTCACGGACCGGGCTGCCGAGGAGATCACGGAAGAAATTGATTCCGTGCTGCAAGACCATGACAAAGCCATGCAGGATATGAAGCTGATCCGCCTCAACGGGAAAAAGAAAATCATTTTCACCGTGGACGGCACGCGCCGTCAGCATGAGGAGATCATGGCCAGCCTGCGTCAATCGAAGGACCTTTGCAGTTTCACCGCAGTCCGCGGGACAGAGACCGATTGAGCATGAATGTCCCTTTCACCAAGGCTTCCGCCTGCGGGAATGATTTCCTCATGATCCAGACCCACCACGCGCCGACCGATCTGCATGCGTTCACCCGCACAATTTGCGATCGCCACAATGGCGTGGGCGCTGATGGTGTGGAATGGCTTGAACCATCACGGGATGCGGATATCGCCATTCGTCTGATCAATGCTGACGGCAGCGAGGCTGAAATTTCAGGGAACGGCACGCGCTGTGTGGCGGCCCACCTGATTGCAAGCGGCGGCAAAAGCCCGCTGCGGATTGGGACCGGCGCGGGACTCAAAGTATGTGAACTCGTCTCTCAGAATGGGCAGCGATACGAATTCGAGACGGCGATGGGCAAACCCGACATTCGCAAGCCTGTTTGCCCTGGAAATCGCGAGGGAAAAAATCTCCGGAACGCCGGTCTCCATGGGTAACCCGCATCTGGTGGTGTTCGTCAAGGACTTCTCCGCAACATGGCAGAAGGAAGCTGCGCAAATCCAGCAGCAGAAAGTCTTCAAGGATGGCGTGAACGTAGAATTCGTGCGCAATGCGGGGTCAAACAGAATTGACGTGCGTTTCTTTGAGCGAGGTGTTGGAGAAACGCAGTCTTCCGGAACCGGCTCATGCGCATCCGCTGTGGCGGCAATTGCTGCCGGTCACGTGAAGTCTCCGGTGAAGGTTCATGCGCCGGGTGGTGTCCAGGAAGTGCTGTGGAGTGGCGCTGAGGTGCACCTCCGTGGCCCCGCGCAAATCGTCTGCCAGGGTGAATTCTTTGCCTGAGAAAACAGCATTGAAACCATGCATCCTTAGACCCGGTGACAAGATCGGGATAATGGCCGCGGCCAGCAGTTTCAATCGTGAAGCCTTTGAGCGCGGTTGCAATCGCCTGCGCGAGATGGGATACGAGCCGGTCTACTCTCCTGAGATTTTTGCGCGAGACCTTTATTTTGCCGGCAGCGCAGAGAGACGCCTGAACGAACTTACATCGCTGCTGATGCGCGACGATATTGCTGCGCTGATCTGTGTTCGAGGCGGCTACGGGTCCAATTATCTGTTGGACAAACTCGACTTCAGGCTGTTCACGCAACATCCGAAGATTTTTCTGGGATGCAGCGATATCACTTCCCTGCTCACGGCGATTACGGACCGGACCGGTCTTGTGACATTTCACGCGCCCATGATCGCCAAGGACATTGCGGACGGAAGCTTTGACGGCGACAGTTGGAACAATGCACTTCAGGGCGCGCAGAGCTGGGATATCCCAACCACTGGAGTTGAAGTGCTGCGACCGGGGCAGGTGCAAGGCAGACTCTACGGCGGATGCCTCTCCATGCTCGCCGCGTCTCTGGGCACTCCGTTTGAAATTGAGACGGATGGAACGATCCTTTTCATTGAAGACATTGGTGAGAAGCCGTTTCGCATCGATCGCATGCTCATGCAGCTACACCTCGCGGGCAAACTCAAAGATGTGCGTGGATTTGTTTTTGGAGAGATGCTGGATTGCCGTCCACCCGCGGGCGAGACTTATACCTTGCAGCAAGTGGCTCTCCGTGTGCTGCGCGGCTATGAAGTGCCAGTTGTCTACGGATTAAAATCGGGTCACGTTTCCAGCAACAACATTACTCTGCCAATCGGGGTGCAGGCGGAATTGACGGCAAGCGGCGAAGGCGTAGCCCTGAAGATATTGGAACCCGCCACGATTATCCGTTAATCTGGTTTCAATGGACCAGCAGCACGTACACATTATTGGAATTTGCGGCACCGCCATGGCGTCACTGGCAGGACTGCTGAAGCAAAGAGGCTTGAAAGTTACAGGATCAGATGCGGCGGCCTATCCGCCGATGTCGGATTTTCTGGCCGCTCTGGCCATTCCGGTGGCGCAGCCCTACGCTGAAGCCAATCTCAAACCCCGCCCGGACTGGGTGGTGGTGGGCAATGCCATTTCACGCGGCAACATAGAACTGGAGCATGTGCTCGATCAGCGCATTTCTTTCCGCTCCATGCCGGATACCCTCTACGATTTTTTCCTGCGCACGCGCGAACCGATCGTGATCGCCGGTACGCACGGAAAGACCACCACCACGTCAATGCTGGCGTGGATTTTTCAGCACGCGGGAAAAGATCCGTCATTCCTGGTGGGCGGGATTGCAGAAAATTTTGGCAGCAGCTTTGCCCTGCGCCAGGGCAAGCATTTCATCATCGAAGGCGACGAATACGATACGGCGTTCTTCGACAAGGGCCCCAAGTTCCTGCACTACTTTCCGCAGGCTGTCATTCTGACGTCGGTCGAGTTTGACCATGCTGACATCTACAAAGACCTTGAGGCGGTAAAGACGGCTTTCAAGCGGCTGGTTAATTTGGTCCCACGAAAAGGCAAGATCGTTGCCTATGACTCGGACGCCAACGTGGACGAGTGCCTGGCCAAAGCATTTACGCCGGTGGAGCGCTATGGTTTGCGCGAAGATTCGTTCTGGCGCATCACCGACTTGCAGTTTGCTCCCGGCCAAACCACGTGGCAGGTGCTGCGTGAAGGGCAGTCATGGCACAATTTTGAGTTCGCGCTGGCGGGTGAATATAACGTGCTGAACGCAACCGCCGCGGCAGCAATGGCGTCGCATTACGGAATTGAATCTGCCGTAATCGCGGAAGCCTTGAAGTCTTTCAGGAGCGTGAAACGGCGTCTTGAAATCAGGGCTGAGGTGGAAGGTATTACCATCATCGACGATTTCGCCCACCACCCCACGGCAATCGCGGCCACGCTGAAAGCTCTCCGTACGCGTTATCCGGCGGCTCGGCTGTGGGCCATTTTTGAACCGCGTTCCAACACCTTGCGAAGAAAAGTGCTGCAGAAAGATCTCATCGCCAGCCTGTCCATGGCTGACCAGGTAGTGATTACCAGCATTTTCAAGCCTGAAGCAGTGCCGGAAAACGAGCGCCTTACCACTTCATCTGTGGTGAACGGAATCAAGAAAAATGGCAAGCCTGCCCGCGAAATGCCGGATGCAGACGCGATTGTAGAAGCAATCTCACCGGAGTTGCAGAGTGGCGACGTGGTGGCAATACTTTCCAACGGCGGATTCGGTGGAATCTATGAGAAGCTTCCGCGCAAGCTGGAGGAGCTGCGCGGCGCCGCGCGGACATGATTCGAACGGCGGTCGGCGCGGTCCGCACGTTCCTGGCGCTTCTCTTTCTGGTAGTTCTGATGCCCCCTGCGGCGCTCATTGCGTTTCCCTGGACGTTCATCACGGGCAGGATCGGCTTTCTTTATTTCGTCGGCATGGGACTGGCACATTGGGCCGCTCGCATTGCCGGAGCAAAGATCAAGCTGGTGGGGTTCGACAAGATCGATCCCGCGGAAACGTATATCTTCATGTCGAACCACGTTTCCAATCTGGACCCGCCGGTCCTGGTTCCTCTGATCCCCCGGCGAACGTCGGTCCTGGCAAAAAAAGAAATCTGGCGAATTCCAATCCTGGGAAAGGCCCTGGACCTGGCGGAAATTGTGCCGGTGGAGCGCAGCAATCGCGATGCGGCCCTGCAAAGCATCCGACGCGCGGGAGAGGTGATGCGCCACGGCATCAACATGACCATTTATCCGGAGGGCACCCGCTCGCCGGACGGCCGCCTGCTTCCATTCAAGAAAGGGCCGTTTCACCTCGCGGCGGAGACGGGCTTCCCTATTGTGCCTGTAACTATCCTGGGCACGGAAGAGATGATGCCGAAAGGGCACAACATTGTGAAGAGCGGAACAGCGACGCTGGTCTTTCACTCCCCGATTGATCCAAAACAGTTTTCTACCAGAGAAGAGTTGATGGAGGCAGTGCGCCAGGCCATCAACAGCGCGCTGCCTGCCGAGAAAAGATAAAAGCAGCCACGAATTGCGCGAATAAACAGGAGTCAACCAAATTTGGTTTTTTCGTTAATTCGCGGCTTCTCTAACCAAACTCACACCACTTTCATCTCTTCCTTCAACTGGCCTGAGAACAGGCTCTTGGGAATCATTGCGTGCACGCCGCGAACGATGTCCACCACCTGGGTGACGCGGAAGCTTACAGCGATACTGCAGAGGCCATACGCATCCAGTTCGCTGATCTTGGCGCGGGAAGAGACGAACTTGATGGCGTTGCGGGCGGCCATCTGCATGGCGTTGTTCAAGTCTTTGTCCAGGCCAAGCGTGATCCAGTGGGTGGAAGTCTCTGCGATGGGCCAGGCAAAGCTCTTCTGCTTGTGCAGAAAAACCTGAATTCGCATCTCTTTCATACGCGTCTCGAGCGCCGTAAGGCAAATTTCCCCATCGCCCTGAACGGCATGGGAATCGCCGGTATAAATCAGCGCGCCCGATTTCCATACAGGGATAAACATGGTTGAACCTTCAGCCATTTCGCGCAGGTCAGTGTTTCCCCCATGCGGTCCAGGCGGCACAGAGCTAGTCACACCGGGGCTGAGCGGGGGAAAGTAGCCGTCGGGTGGCGCCAGTCCAAGTGTCCCTTGAAAGGGTTGCAGTGGAACATGGATGTTGGGCGCGAACTCGGCACTCATTTTCTTGAGGTCGAGGTCCATATACTTAACCTGCCCTTGCGGAAAATCTGAAGGAAGCAGTCCCGTGTTAAGCGCACCCGGATTATTGAACACCGCGCCCCAGCTATCGGGTTGAAGACGTTTATAACGAACCTCGAGCACGTCTCCTGGTTCGGCGCCTTTCACCGCGACAGGGCCAATAATGGAGTGAGGACCCTTGCCCGGGTTGTCCTTTCTCCACTGGGCCAACTTGTCCACAGAAACACCCGGTTCCATTTGGTTGAGGAAATGCGACCAGGTGTTTGGATAGCTGATGGTGTCGCCGGAATCGATGGTTATGATCGGCGGAAGATTGGTGTCATACACACCGAGATGGACGGTATCTTTGTTGGACTCGACAACGTGCACGTGGCCTTCGTCTTCCTTCTTGCTTGCGGCTCCGCTTTTTCCAGATTTCTTTTGTGCTGTAGAAGCTTCTGCTTCCAGGCCGGCAGCGTAAGCAATTTTACTGAACCACGGCCCGACTGCAGCCAATGCGCCCATAAAGCTGCTGGCTCGTAAAAGCGTGCGGCGGCCTCGGCCACGGGCTGTGAGGTAGCCGTCAAATCTTTCCTGGTCGATCTCATCCATGTGCAACAGGCGATCAGAGGTGCGGCTGGAAATGGCCGCATCCTTGATGTCTTCACGAAAAATACCTGTTCCCTTTTCGTCGCCGCAGCCGAACAGGTTTCCGCAGTCGTGATGGTGGTGGATTGTGGGTTGGTCTTCATCGTGCGCAGAGTGATCAGACATCGCATTCCTCCTGGTGAAGTCAGGCAAGGACTTCTGCCGTAAGAAACCGTGGCCCCAGAATTCGCGGCGAATTCTACTCTTTAAATGAGAGGCGTGGGCAGAAAAGATAAATGAAAGGCTCGGGGCAGGTTACCGGCCAGAGATTTGGCTCACTGCAGTAGCGGCTTTCTGGCCCAGGCTGACGGTGATGGCGCCTTCATCATTCTTGTGCAGCGCAGGGCCAGTGTAGGTGTGGTTGTGCCCGTCAGCATCAGTAAATTGGATGTTTAAGGGGCCGGCGCCGAGAAGCTTGATGGCGTATTGGTAGGTTGCTCCGGGCGCGAGCTTGTCTACGCCAAAGGTCGCGGTGGGATAATCGACAACAATGATGGAGAGCGGCTTCTGGCTGGTGTTGATGAGCTTTATGTTAACCACGCGGGAGCGGCAGCCCACAAGGAGGGTGAGAGCAACAAATAGTAAAGTGCGCATGCCGGTTTTCATTTTTTTTCAATCACCCGCGCGCTCAGCACAACGCCATTGCGATTGTCATGGAGCTTCAAAGGGAATACCAGGATGTTCCAGTTCCAGCGCCGATGTTTCTTGCTGGGAAGGTGAGGCAGGCCGCGAAAGCTCCGGTCCACGTAAGTCTCGCGCGTGTCTGCAACGGTGCGAATGATCTCTTTCCACTCCCCGCCCAATTCGGGAAACTCCTCGAAGCGGTTCTTGCTGATAAACCAGGTCCGTTTCTTGTCGTACAGGCGAGCGAAATATTCGTTGACATACTGCCAGTTACCGTCGCGATCGAGCACTTCCAGAACCACATCATCTCCCATGGCCATGGCGATGCGTGAGTAGAAAAAGTCACGAGCATCCACAACCACGGGCTTGCCCCGCCGCTTGGCTTCGAAGGAACGCAGCGCATCCAGCAGATCATCCACGGAACTGTAGCCCTTGAGCAGGTGCATGTCTTCCACGCCCCCGAATTTGCGCTCCAGGGTTGCGGACAGAATGATAATAGGCACCTCAGGGCGTTTGTCACGCAAGGACTGCGCGACTTCCGTGCCAAATTTTCCGGCGCCGAGGTGGTAATCGAGGACGGCGATGTCAATTTTTTCGAGATACGTTTCGGCTTCCTCGACAGAGGCTGAAGTTACAGCTTCATAACCGTGGCCGCGCAGGATGGCAGCCCGCAGAATGAGATTGTCATGGCGGTCATCAAGGAGGAGGACGCGGATCGGTTTCCTGCCTTCGGGTTTGCTGCCGTCCATCAGCCCTCGCCCTTCTTCTGCCGGGCAGTCAGCTCACGCACAGCGCGAGCGAGCTCAGGCAAGCGATTAAAGACAGCGACACTGCGAAGCCATTGTTTGTTATCAAAACCGGGAAAGCCGCTTATCACTGACCCTGCCGGGATATCACCATGCGTCCCGCTTTGTGCAGTAATAACAACCTCGTCACCAACCTTGCAGTGGCCGGCCACTCCAGCCTGCCCGGCCAGGATCACATTTTTGCCGAGCTCGGTGGATCCGGCGAGACCGACCTGGGCACAGAGTAGAGCATTCTCTTCAACGATGCAGTTGTGTCCCACCTGAACGAGATTATCAACTTTGGAGTTGCGTCCGATTCGCGTCTCCCCCATGCTGCCGCGGTCAACACATGAGTTCGCCTGAATTTCAACGTTATCTTCAATCACAACTTTGCCGGATTGCGGCACCTTATACCAATGGCCGTTGTCGTCCTTGGCAAAGCCAAAGCCATCACTTCCGATCACGACGCCGTTGTGCAGCAGGACGTTGTCGCCAATCTGGCAGAACTCGCGGACAGAGACATGCGCATGGGCAAAGAAATTCTTGCCGATGCTCACACCGCGATAGACCACCACGTGGGACAGAAGCGTGCAACTCTCACCGACGGTCACATCCCGCTCAATCACAACGTAAGGGCCAATGGAGGCGTTGGCGCCGATCCGGACAGAAGAATCGATAATGGCGGTGGGGTGGATACCAGCAGCATACTGCGGTGGGCGATGAAACAGCTCTGCAGCGCGAGCGTAAGCAAAATGTGGGTTGCGGGTGCGCAGGAGAGTTTTTCCCGCCGACGGAAACTTCTCATCCACGATGATGGCGGAGGCCTGTGTGCTGCGGGCGGCAGGAGCGTATTTTGGATTGGCGATAAACGTGACGGTTCCGGGCACTGCGGATTCAATCGGAGCTACGCCCGTAACCTCCAGATCTGATTGAGCCGGGTCCAGCCCGGCGCCAATTTTTTCGGCAAGTTCCGTAAGTTTCATCGACAGTCCTGCACAAATCTGAACCCGTGATTGTAATTTGAATGCGGGGAAGTGTCAGGGCCAAAGATCATTGCTCTGTGAACAGGCGCTCCTGGCCAATATCCTCCGGTTTCGCAGCTTTGCGACGGGCATCCGGACGGCCGATCACGGCCAGAACGTTCATTTCTTCAAGAGCGCTTTTGGGCACAAACACGCGCTGCACGTTGCCGCGGGTGTCAGGCGGGGTGATGAGATAGCCGTCAGGGGAAAGCTGTACCAGATCATTGGGCATCATGCCCTCAAGGATGTCATTGTCCGCGAATTTGAGCCGAACCCAGAGGCCCTCGGTGCGGGGCCGGGTGGTAAAGGTTTTGCGGCCCGGGGTGGCGGGATCGTTGAAATCGCGCACAAAATCCACGCTTTTTATTTCATTCAAGTCAATCAGTACCACCTTGCCTGACTGGTTCAGCAGCTCCAGCTTCCCTTCCACGATGAAATTGGGAGAGACATAGCCGCGCAACGAATCCCGCCCGGCTTTGCGAACAATCACTTTTTTGTGGGTTGACGGCATTTTCCAAGCACTGATTCTCGCATGATTGAGCGGGCATCAAGGATGCCACCTGCAGTTCAAAGCTGCAGGGTAGCCAAAAGGTTAACGTTTATGATAGTCTTTCGGGTTTGTGCAGGTTCCTGCTGTAGCCGTCTAAGTCTTGTATACAGTGCAACTTACGCAGAACCAGGAGAAGGGTTGGCCAGTTTGGGAACTTCCCAGACTGGCTGAAGTGTGTCCGTAAGCTGATGCCAGATTTCATTTATCTGATGGAGACCCGGCTTACACCGGACCAGCAGCGTGCTCTCACGCTGGTGACCGAGGTAGCGCGCGCGCACGAAATGAACGTTTTTCTTACCGGTGGCGCGGTACGTGACATCATCAGCGGTTTTATCATCCGCGATCTGGATTTCTCCGTGCAGGGCAATGCTCTGAAACTGCAGAAGGAATTCGAAAAGGCCGGGGCTGTAGTGGAAGGCACGGATGAGAACACGCGCTCGCTGCTGTTGCTGCTGCCAGGGAACGTTCGAGCAGAAGTCACAAGCACCCGATCTGAGCGATATGACAAGCCCGGCAAGGCGCCAGAGATCACTCCCGGCACCATTTATGACGACATGCGGCGCCGCGATTTCACCGTGAACGCCATGGCGCTCTCGCTCAATCCCGGATCGCGCGGGCTGCTGACTGATCCTTTCAATGGAATGGCGGACATTGAAGCCAAGGTGCTGCGGATCCTGCAGAACTATGCCTTCTATGAAGACCCGTCGCGCTTGATCCGCGCCACGCGGCTGGCCATGCGCTTCCACTGGACGCTGGAAGAGCGCACCCAGGCCCGTTACGATGCCGCCAAGGAAAACAACTACATTGAGAACATCTCAGACCGGACTCTGGGACACGAAATTGAGCAATTGGCGCATGAGGACCAGCCGATTGAGGTCTTGAAGGCGCTGGAAAAAGAAGCCTGGCTGAAGGTGCTTGTCCCTCACCTTTCGGTGGCAAAGATTGATGCCGCCGGGTTGAACCAGATGGCCAAGGTGAAGCAGCAACTTCAGGATCTGGGACTGAACCCGGATGCCAGTCCTATTGTGATGTATTACCTGACCAAAAAACTGGCTGACAAAGACATTTCGACGATGCAGCGCCAAATCCCCAACAAGGGATTTGTGGAGCGCTGGAAGAGTCTTGAAGACGACGCCAAAAATTTTGCAAAGCGCCTCCTGGCCAAAGACCTGATAAGTCCGTCAGCAACCTGGAAGTTCCTGATGAGCAGCCGTCCGGAAACGGTGTTGTTCACGGCCATCACGTCGCGTCCCGCTGCGGTGGAGCAGAAACTTAAGAATTTCCTCACCAAGTGGCCGCTGCTCAAACAGAAACTGCCTTTCCCGGAAATGCCGGAAATGCGCATTACTCCCGATCTTCCTGATTACAAGAAGATTACTGAGGAGGCTTTCCTGCTGCTGATGGACGGAAAGCTGCGCAGCCATAACGAGATTGTTAAGTTTCTAACGCCATATTCGCCGCCGGAACCGCCTCCACCGCCTCCACCGCCACGTCGTGGACGCGCGGCTAAGAAGGAAGCTGCGCCGGTTCTGGGACCTGATGGACAGCCTCTTCCGGTTCAGCCGAAAAAGAGAGGACGCAAGCCCAAGAACGCAGCAGCTGCCGCTGGTCCTGGGACAATGCCAGCCGGCGATTCAGCCGCGCCGCCCGTAGCGAGTGCGGCGGCAAAACCTGCAGCAAAGGGCACAGCAGCACCACCAGCAGCCGCGGCATCCGCTCCTGCTGCCAAAGCAGCACCAGCAAAGACCGCTGCAGCAAAAGAGAAGCCTGCGCCCGCGAAAGCTACCAGCAAAAAAGCTGCGCCGGCCAAGCCGCAAAGCAAGACTGCCGCAAAGAAACCTGCACCGAAGAAAGGCAAGCGCAAGTAAAGATTCTTTAAGCTATTTCAAATCTACAAATTGAATTTGCAGCAAGGTATATTTCTGCTCCACTCTATTGCTCTATTAGTCAAAGGCACAGAATGAGCGGAACCTTGTCGAGTGAATTCCAATCGCGTGTACAAAACCGTCCCAGATTGATTGAGGCCTATTGCCCTTCCTGCGGCATTTTTATCGCGGCGAGTCCTAAAGAACATATCCTGCAAATACTGGAAAGAATGCATTACTGCCCGCCAAATTCATGCGATCCGGACCATGCAGCAGAGTTTGGACGCTCGCGGATTATCAGATACGCGCTCAATAAACAATAGATTCTGCATAATTTGGCTATACCCTGGAGCTTACGGAATCTTAAGCTAACAAGAAATTTGCTTCCATCCATTTCCCTGCTTTTGCAGAGTCAGGGTTTGTTTTGATCCTTGTCTAATCCCATCTACTTCCGGTTACACTACCTGGGTGAAAACCAATGCGGTCCGGTTGCTGGAGAGTCTTGGCATCCGCTATGAATTACGGGAATACAGCGTGGACCCGGCAGATCTGGCGGCAGAATCTGTTGCGGCAAAGATTGGAATGCCGGCCCAGCAGGTGTTCAAGACACTTGTGGCGCGCGGCGACCGCAACGGACCCTGCTTTGCTGTGATTCCGGGTAATACTGAACTTGATTTGAAGGCGCTGGCAGCAAGCTCAGGAAACCGCAAGATAGAACTTGTTCAACTGAAAGAAGTGCAGCCGCTGACGGGGTACATCCGTGGCGGCGTAACTGTTTTCGGGGCAAAGAAAGCCTTCCCCGTCTTCGCGGATAAAACGATTGAACTCTGGGACAAGATCTCCGTTTCTGCCGGAGTGCGCGGTACCCAGATCATTCTTCAGCCCACAGATTACCTGCACGCAACCGGCGCCGTCCTTGCAGGTATTGCCCGAAGCAAAGAAAAGCCTGCTGTTAATCAGGATTAAGAACAAAATTGCGGATTCGTAAGTAGAAAACGAGGTAGTGCGGAGTTTCTGCTCACAGTAACTTGTTCTGCCCAGTTGTGCTGAATAGTGGCTGTTGATTGCTTCGGGGGAGGTCATCTTGCCTGTTCTTGCCTGGACGCCGCGCCTGAGAGTCCGTGAAAAAAGCGGCAGTTGTGTCGACGAATACCGTATCAGAGCGGGCCGGATAGAGGTCCGCGCGCTGGATGTGAAGGGGGAACCCTATCCCGGATACAGTGAGTGGATCACCGTTACAGCGGAGGAAATAAGACTTCACTTCTTAAAACAGACTCCGGTAGCGAAATGGTTGAAGAAAACCCTCGCGCAAGCTGTACGGCATAAGGAGATTCCAAGAGAACGGGCCGGCTAACAGCAGACGGTTCAGTCACTCTGGGTCCATACACTCAATCGTAACAGAAGCCCGCTTCATCACCGTTCGCGGAGATCTGATAGCCAAATTCCTCCGGCTGTATGGATCAGGCGCTTGCTGAAGCCTGATCACTCTTGATGCGAAGGTAATTAACACAAACATCCACGATGTTGGTGAGGCCCTGAAAGCGCAGGTTCCACACATGCTCGACCATCATGGTGCGAGTGACAGGAAGAAATCGGTGACCAGCATCACGCATCACCGGTGACTCCGATCACACCAATATTTACTTTTAACCGAACTTGATCAGCACCATTTTCGCCGGCTAGAGCCGACCCGGTACAATGTAAAACCTATGCCGCGCTCGCCGGGGCAGGAGCAAATCGGTTGCGAGTGAACCATGGTGAAAAGATCACAACCAGGCAAACAGCAGGTAACAGTGGGCCGTTTTGAAATCGAGCAGAATGGCCATATCGCATACCTGGAATACAACATGGCCGGCAATGTGCTTCAACTGATCCATACTGAGGTGCCCAAGGAATTGCAGGGATTCGGTCTGGCTTCTGAGCTGGCGCAAGAGGCATTGGAATGGGCGCGCGAGCACGGAGCGCGAGTGGACGTTATCTGCGAGTTCGTAGCTGACTACCTCAAAAAGCACCCGGAATACGCGGACCTGGTGCTCCACTGAGGCACGAGCCAGTGCATTGATCCGCGAGACTAAGCGGAGCGAATAGACGCCCTTTGCAGCCACGCTTTGCGAATCTCTTCTGCCTGCGCGTCGAGGCTGGTCTTCTGACTTGCCGGAGCGAGTTTCGATTCCTTCGGCGCAATTCTTCGGTAGATTGGCTGGCTGTTCGATTTAGTTTTGTCGGACATCAGCCTTATTCGATGCAAGTTTCTGCTGGTGCGAATCAAAGATTTTCTGGCTTAAGCTCCTCGGCTTGGCTGGTTAGAAGAAATGGGCCTTGAAAAGACACCCTGGTTGGTCATGCCCTCAGGGACGCCGTGTAGCCCTCAACAAGCCCTTGCTCCGTTGTACCCCCGAGATGAGAGCTACGGGCAAACTTAGCAGATAATCACTCCCGATCTGTTTTACCGCTTTGGCCACGTCCAAAATGGGAGTAAAAGCATGCATAAATCTCAGTTGATATTGCTTTGCGTAATCGTGTTTGTACTGGCAGGCGCGCGGGCCGCGAAAGCACAGGACGGCACGGGCAGCCTGGACGACCAGATTCAGAACAAGTACAGTGAACGCGAACCGGATAAGGCGGCCACCACTCATCAGCAGGATAAAACCAAGGCCAGGAATGATGACGGGCATCGCAAACACTGGTGGTCACTGCCGCACTTCCATCACAAGAAGAATGACGAAAATTCAATAAGCCAGCTAAAAACACAGCCGAAGCGGAATACGGTTAGCACAAGTTCGCGGGCTGTAAGCAAGCCTGCCGCTCAGAAGCGGACTGCGAGGAGCAGCGCATTGAAAGAAAAATCTGCTCCAAAAACCCTGGCCGCTACCAAACCGACGCGCAGGACTCTGACCAAGAGCAAGACTGACAATCATGCTTCAGGCAAAGCGCACAAGGCACCAATCGCCAGCAACGGACACACCAAAGACGTGCGCCAGAATTGCTCATCCGCCGTGGCGAAAAAAGGCGGTTGCCAAAGCGTGCTGAAACATAACACAAAAGCGGCTACACACTCGTCTTAGCACTGCAGCCCGCTCTACGGATTAGTAAGCTTTTGCCGCATTGAGTGGGACCATTACGTCGCCGGCAAGCCACAAAATGGCTATTGAGGTGCCCCAGCTTTGTTCGGCGGCGCTGCTGTGCTTGTTTGAGGAGACGAAATATCTGCCTGGTTTGCGCCCAAAAATCTTAGCGGCATGCGGTTCACTGCGCTGAAAAATTGGCGCAAGTTTCCAGTCGTCTCTCGATCTTACAATTAGCAATCCAGAGTAGATCATTGAGAAGGGGAGCCCATCGGAATGTCAGTACGTTCAGTGTGTCCAATCATTATTCTTATAGCTTTTTGCTTGGCCTCGCCACTCCAATCCGTGTCTCAAACTTCACCTACCCCGCGTTTTGAACTCGGTGGCGGGGTCACAGGAATGGCAGCACATTCGTCGATAACGTAGGGCCCAAGGTTGGGGGAGACGTAAATTTTGGAAGTCACGTGGCGCTGGATTCGGCGTTTCAGTGGATGCCCGCCTCTTTCTCGCAGACTGTGAACGGATTTTTCGGGGCCAAAGTTGGGGCTCGAACGAAGCATTTTGGATTTTTTGGCAAAATCCGGCCAGGATTTATCAGCACTTCTGACACTCTCCGCGGATCTACGATCAACCTGGATACAGGGCAGGCCTCAGCGCGATTCGGACGCTTGACTGAAAAAGCTCTCGATGCAGGCGGCGTAGTGGAGTACTACCAGCGCACCACTGGTTATTGCGCTGGGACTTGGGCGACACTGTTCTGTTCGAGCAGCCCACTGTATTTAACGTGACTGGCACGAATGCTCCGCCCAGCGTCTCAGTGAGTCGGGGCACCACCAGTCATCTCCAGTTCAGCGCAGCAGTGCACTACCGCTTCTGATTGCAAACATAACTGAGTCATTACGAAACAAAAAAAACGGAGGATCGCAAAGTCCTCCAATAGGCGCGACTAATACCTGTCATAGCGTATAAACCATTGTGAGTTGCCTAAACTCAGAGTAAACTCGATTCACTTCTTAGGGCTCTAGGAACGCACTCTTAGGGTTCCATTAGGTCCTTTCCGGAGTTTATGTCCTGTTGTAGGGAGTTTGGGAAACTTTCGCACCACCGAGGATAACCGATGAAAATGCCACTTGGTAAAGCAGGCGCCGCAGTAGCGGCCCTCTTGCTGGCTTTGAGTTTTACTCCGCTATTGGCCCAGTCGCATGTTGACAACCCAGGCCAGACCCCAATGCAAGTGAATGATGAAATCATCCCTCGTCACACGGTTCTGCCTGCTCAGGTGGCCGCGGGAACCGCCACCAGAGCGGTCGTCCAAAATGGACACGTCATACTGACGGCCGCGACTCCGTTGACAACCTGGAACAGTTCGTTCGTTTCCGGCGGGGCAACCTTCAACTTCAATATGGTGGGAACCGCTCCTTCCACCGGTATTTCAACGACCGTTCAGGCTTTCATCATTCCCATCAAACTGGTAGTCGGCACACACACGTTTGATCCTCAGACGGTGTTGTCCAACGGCAAAACCGTTGTGAACAACACAGTGGCCTCCCCCGTTTTTGCCACTGGAGTGGACTTCACCTCCGGCGGCGTGGACATGGGCGCCACCCAATACATTGACGCTTACCAGCGCGCCAACTTCTGGGGCACGGTTTCCGCCCATACCGGATACCATCTGCTCCTGGGCGGACCCACCATCCAGCCCGAAGTAACGCTTACTGTGCCCAAGCGCAGCGGGACCACAGGAACGCCTTTCGGACATCTTGCCGCTGAGGTTGACATCAATTACTTCAACGGGCAGATCCAGACCATCATGAAGAACACTGCGGCCATCCTGCCCAACACGCTTCCTATCTTCGTGATTTACGATACGTATCTCACCCAGAACCACTCCTGCTGCATCGGCGGCTATCACAGCGCGTTTGGACTCACCAGCGCTCCGCAATCTTACGCGGTTTTCTCGTATGTGGATCACCCGGGCGACTTCTCCCAGGACGTCTCCGCTCTGTCGCACGAAATCGGCGAATGGGCTGACGATCCGCTGGTAGTCAACAACGGAAACAGCACGCCCTGCGGCACTCTTGAGAATGGTGACCCCTTGGAAAACACCGCTAATTTCGGTGGCTTCCCTTATACGCTCGGCGGGTTCACCTATAACCTCCAGGATCTGACCACAATGCCCTACTTCGGAGCGCCTCCGAGTACCTCGGTGAACAATGAGTTCACTTTCCAGGGCCAGCATTTGACTGTGTGCCAGAACGGCAGCTAAACATTTGCCCGCTTCCAATCCTTCAAGCCCGCGGTCACACGCGGGCTTTGTTTGCTGTTTCCGTCTGCACCGTCAAAATTCCATCTCTAGCTATCGCTTCCCGTTATCTTGGCCCTCTCTGCGTTCTCCCCGTACTCAGCGGCAAATTCCTTCGTGTCCTTTGTGGTTGAAACGGCGCAGAACGCCCGCAAACGCAAGCCCCCCGCCCTTGCGGAGACTAAATAAGGTGCCCCGCGCCAGGTTGAACCGCTTGAATTCCATAGCCAGACACTCTAAAGTGTGTCCAACCTTTGGAGGCTCGAACTGTGCTCAAGTCAATTTCCACCGTCATCGGCCCCTATCTCCTCTCAATTGTCCTTGTCCTGGCAACCGACCCGCTTCTCTCCCGCCTTTTCCCCGGCGATTTCGTCAGAGGTCGCGTGCCCTCAAACGTGGCGCTCATTACCAGCACTGCCTTTTTCGTGATGGTCTCAATCATCTGTGCGTGGCTCTGCGCCCGTTTTGCTCCTGCCCGGGCCGCGCGCCATGTGCTCTGGTTCTTCATCCTGGGAGAAGTGATGGGCATCGCCGCCACCATTCCCAACTGGAGCAAGGGCTGGCCGCACTGGTATTGGCTGTCATGGCTCCTCGCTTGGCCCGTAAGCTGCTGGATTGGTCTACTGCTCTCCGGCCGCCACAACAAATCCAAAACCAACGACCAACCCGGCGCAGGGCCTGGCAATGCGAGAGTGGCTGCGGGAAGCTAAATCCGAAAGTCGGCGTCTCAAAACATCTTTTCCCTGGGCGGATAACACTGATAAACTTTGCGCCTGGAGGCAGCATGGCACGGCTCGAGGGATCGCGCAGGATTCAACTCGTTGGCAAATGGATCATGCTCATCGGTTGTACTCTCGCCACACTTTTCTGGATCCTTGCATTTCAGAATACGAGTGCTTCAGCTGCGTTCATTTCCTTCGCTGTCATTTTTATGCCTCCTCTCTTTCTCGGTGGCATCGTGTGGGTCGTCGGATGGATCATCGAAGGCTTTCAGAGCCCGCCTTCACAAAACTAGAACCCCGTCAAAATCCGGGTTGGCCAGTTGCCAATTGCCGGCTGCCTATTGTGGTTTTGCAGCCCTCGCGGTTTCCCGCTCATTTCTGGCAAAGGCAACCAAGACCACAACAAAGCGTGCGGGCACAAGCTTGCTCCTGCCCAGGGCCACCCTGAGCTGATCTATATGCGATTTGATGATGGCTATGCGTTCATCCCATATCTGATCAAGTTCGGCTGGTAGCGGCGCCGTGATGTCGCCGCCGGTGGCAAGCCGAAACTGCGCAGAGCGGCGCGAAACTTCTCCTCTTGCTCTTTGAGGGCGTGATTGCAGTCCACCTCCGCTTCGTTCAGGATTTGTGCTTCCGTGTCGCTAAGACCGGCGGCTCGCGCGTCGTGTGTGCGCCATAGATACGCCCCTTCGTGGTTCCCCTTCTTGTCATCGTCGTCGGCAACACGATCCAGCCCCTCCATGTTGCCAAACATGGCCTCATACCCTACCCATTGCGCAGTTTCACCGGGAGCAATCACGGGCCTGAACTCTATTGGCGGCATGGGACAACGCGGGACGGCAGGGATACCGCCGGTAGGCCCCTTATTTGCGCCGGCGATTGCCGACGGTCGCTCGACCTTGATGTCGCCTTCCGGTGTGAGGGGAAGCCATTTCCGATGTGTTCGGCTGGTTTGTCGGACCCGTCACCCAACTTTCCCGCCTGTGCTGGGTAGCCGTGCAACATAGCCTGGGCACAGGAGGGATCAGTGTTCAGACGGGGAAGGAAAAAAGGTGGATCCTGGGGTACCCGGGCCTTTTGTGTTCCGTAGCGTGCCGTGAGAGGAGTCGAACGCCCTCTGTGATAAATGCGCTCCTACTTTAGCCCAAGAGTTTGCAACGGCGTTCGATCGAATCCGTCAAGGATGATTCCAAAGAAAGCTGCAGCCATGAACAGCACCATGGCCACAGCCCCGACCAGCGCCAGCAAGGCCAAGCCGCTTCCTGGCTCGCTAACCACCTCGCCAAGGAGTTCAATCGGGTTCAGCAATTCCAGCGCTACTCTGGGCAGCCTTTTTAAATCCTTGTGCACCCTCCGGCGGATTCGATTCCTTTTCATGTCGCCAACACTGTTCCCCCGCATGATAGACGAGCGACTCAGGCTGCTTATTAACGGGCTTTCGACTATTCATGTGCGCCAAGAGTAAGCACCAGCTTAGCCGCAATGGGTACGGCTCCGCCGCGGAACTCATCCTTCGTGTCCTCCCATGAATAATGTCTACTCAAAACTCCCATGAATGATGTCTACTCAAAACTTGTTGTAGCCGGGTTAGGCGGGCGGCCAGGGTGAAGGTGGGGAAATCTTGGAAGATCCACCGGTTTTTTAGAGTGTCGTAGACGATCTGACCAGCTTTCTTGCCAAGGCGATTTTGGCTTTTCCTCCTCCCCGGCGTTGTTTATTCGTTCGTACAACCGGTGGAGAACCTGGCTCTTCAACTGTTCCACGAACTCCGCCAACTGCTCCGTGCGCCACTGCCGTACCTCTTGCTGCCCGTTCTCCATCCCTGTGCATACTACAAACTGCGTCCGATGCAGGTTCACTCCCAGAAAGCGTTTCATCCTTGTCTCTCCTTGTTGGTTCTGGAGTAGACTCAGCTCTCAGGCGATCACCACACTCCTATCCCAGCTCCTACAGGCCTTACGGTGTCGCTTCGATTGCAGGTCTGACTAATCTCTGTATCGAACTCGTACTGCTCTCTGTGTCGAGGTCGTACTGCCTCACTGCACCAGCCCAGCCTGCAACCTGTCTGCCCCAGATTTATCCACCTTGGAGCATACCGCCTCAGAACTTGCACCTTATTCATGCCATCTCAGGGGTTGAAACAGTGCGGTAATGGCCTTGCCACTTTTGCGCGCTGTGCGCTTTTACCAGAGTAAAGAGAGCAGCCGTGCTTGCCGGGATGAACAAAAACTCCCATGGTGAGAAGCTTGTGCGTAAAAAGAGTGCGTCCCCGTGAGAGGGGCGGAGATCAAGGCTCGGCTTACGGGGACCTCCCAGGTGATTCCTGAAGGGAGAGAGGTCTGAATAGGGTGCGCCGCCCGCCTGCTCTGCGGAAAATCCGTCTATGGCGAATTTACTGGCCCATCAACAGCCGGAACCGGCTGTGGGCAGATTCTAACTGCACCGCTTTAACTAGGCTGAAGTGGACAGGAACTGGGCATTGCGAGCACCCGGGGAAAACGTTCCCTCTGAGGAGAGGTACTTGCGCAGGCAACACGTGCCGCGTGTGAACCAGGTGGTAAATGCCGCTCCTCGAGATTTCCTGCCCGGTGGTGAATACGCCATTGGTTTTCTGCATTGACATAAAAAGCTCCTTTATTCGGCTTGCGTAAACGGCGGGTCCGCGCCGGCACTACAGTGATGCGCTATTTCGGCAATCGCCAGGTACCTGTTAAAGACACTGGCGGCAATCAGCGCGCCGCAACCCTCGCAGTGGGATTGGATAAGACGCGCGTTTGCGGGGGTGAGGCTATGCAGGAATCGCCTGCCCTGAGTTGGTTTCATGTATTCAGCCTATCCTAACCCGTATTGCAAAGCTGCTCACTATTGCGCAGTCGCCCGTTTGGCCGCGGGGGCTGCCTTTTCTCAACTCAGGGAGCAAACGGCCCAATCTTTCAGTGCTGACGGATGTTTCTCTCCCGGCCTGCGGCAGCCATGACGCTTTGGTTTTGGCTGAGTGCTGGACTGCTGACTGTTTTCAATGGAAGGGAGCGATCATTTTTCGCAGCGAGAAAATGGGCCAGGAGAGGTATCGTCGGCCTTGAAAGCGTCCAGATTCGATTTGCCATCTAAAACGCCTGCGACCACCTCCCCATTTGGGAAGGCGGCGTGGCAAGCTTACTTGCTTCGTTACGCGGCGATCGGCGTGCGGAGCTCGGAGAAGGTCGACTGCAGGACCTCCGTTGTCTCCAGCTTCGGCGTACCATCGATTACGCTGGACACCATCTTGAGCACATCGTTGTACGTATTGCGCCCATAGGTGTCAGCGTTTTTCTGGTTGTCCCAGAAACTGATGGAAAGTACGTCTGTGCTGCCGGGAGTGGCAAGCGCGATTTCATCCTTGAATCCCTGCTGTTTGCGAAGCATGGGAACGATTTCTTTCTCAAGAATAGCGGCAAATTGGCCGAGCGTGTTGGGCTTCAAATGGACTGAAAGTCTGCGTACAAACATGTTTAACCTCCTCAGGTTATGGTGAGGCTAAGGTAGAAGAACTTCAGATGAGCTGACTTAGATCAGAGGATCCGATAAGGGAGGAAGAATACTCGCTCTATTTCCATACTACGCTCATTTGTTGTCCAGTGCGAGGAAAAGAAGCGCCCCGCGAAATTAACAGCCAGATGCCTGGCCAATCGCTCGGTTTATCTCCTGGACCGCTTTGTCCCGCACGCTCTTGTTTGTGCCACTCCAAACGGAAGCTCACTCGGCTTGCAAAAATGAGAAAATCCGCAGCGTTCGAGTGCTTTGAGATCAGCCGAACCCGAGCACCACCTCCAGGAACAGCTTCGGCGCGACTGATCTGCGAGAGATTGGAACCGTTTTCCTCCACAGCAAAAAATTTCAGGTATTTCGCCCCTGGCGCGAAATCGGGGATCTTCAGCGGTTCAAAGAGCAGCCGTTTATTCGTGAGTACCAGGTTGCCGCCATGCTTTGAGAAGATACCCCAAACCGGAACGGCTGCTACCCATGTGTTAGTAATCACTTCATTCAGGTTCCAGGCGAAGGGGCATGTACAAATATGTCTGAGCCCTGGAATATGCTTTTCATAACTCTAAGTCCTCTATTGCCGACGATACCCCGAAACAGAGTTGCCGATTTTCTCGCGTCCAATGCTGGTGATCTTCTCGTCTGTCCCCGAATTTCCCCACCCTCACTGCCGTAAGCTGGAGCGGGAGCCGCGACCAGGGTCTCGGCGCGCCCGATTTTTGCGCGTTGGGGTGCAGCAGGCGGAGCGACACTAAAAGGCTTTTTCCTGCTCATTTGGGACCGCCTATCGGTCATGACAGACTTTGTGGTTAGAAGTTTCTAACAGCGTGCCGCCGCGGCCAGAACAAATTTTGGAGGCGGCATCAACATAAGCTAAGCTCAAGAGAGCCATGCAACGATTGGAGACCAGATGCTCCTCTTGCTGATTGTTACACTCAGCGGCTTTGCGGCGCAGAATGACTGCCGCAGCTTTTGCCGAGGCCGCTCAAAGCTTCTTCCATCAAGAAGCTTGAAGTTCCACCCTTTGGAGCTTATGGCCAGTCGCTGTGTGATGAGAACTCGTCCTGGTACGATCACTTGGCCGGCGGCTCGTATCGACACACGGTCATATTGCGAACTTCCTTCTCCGGGAACGAAAGTACGCTGTATAAATTACCGGATGAATTCTCCGACTCAACCGCCTTCACTGACTTCTCCGTCAGCCCGGACGGAGATGTAACCGTGCTCGTGGAAGATGAGCAAGGGCACTCTATCCGCTTTGATTTTGATTCAGAGGGCAAGGTCAGCAGCCACGCCCAGTTGGAACTGTCCAACCAGGTTGAGGGAGACAAGATTGCCGTCTTTCCCAGCGGCACAATGCTCTTCTCCGGCCACTACAGGGCGACTGCCGCACCTGATATAAAAGGAAAAAGGTACGTGGCACTCTTTCAGCCCTCGGGCAAGTTATTGCGGAGATTGGATCAAACGGGCGTGAAAGATGTAAAAGTGGATCAGCCAGCGACCACTTTGCCGGAAGGCGCGGCAACCATCGGCCGCGACGGTAACGCCTACCTGCTCACTCCTGACAAGGTCCTCGTGGTTTCTACGTCGGGCCAAATCCAGAAAGAAATTTCATTCACCAAACCGGATCCAACTTTCTCTGCGGTTGGCGTCCAATATTCGGAAGGGCTGCTCGCAATATCGTTGACGAAAGCGGGCACGCCTAAAGCTCCAGAAAGCTTGTTTCAATATCTCGTGTTGAACGCCTCCACGGGAGAGCCATTAGGCCTGTATGAGCCTACACCGGAGACCGGCAATGACAGCATCTGTTTCTCCCGGCGTGAGGGATTCATCTTTCTCACTGTCAAGAATGACCGGGTGAACCTGATTACGGCTCCGCTGCGCTAGGGCGACTGGTTTCGCTCAATTCAAGCACTGACTTCTCTCGTCTCTGCGATCTCTGCGCACTCTGCGGTAAAGTCCACTTGCCTCCGTGCTCCGTAGCCTGCCCTGAGCGGAGTCGAACGGGTGCCCTTTGTGGTTAGAAGTTTCTTACGCCGGAAGCCCAGCGCGCCCGCGCGACAGCGCGCCGTCAAAGCCGTTAGGCCAGAATGAAGGCTTCATCTTCCCCCAAAACGCGCCCGACCAGCATTCGCCGGCCAGCCAAAGAGAAAACCTGAACGGGCCCCGCCAGCCTTGCCTTTCTCACTATCGCGGCTGACTGCGCTCCGCCAAGTTTTGTGCACCGATTCCTGCTAAAACGTGAAGGGATTTCCATCTAATAACGTTCTTCTTACTCAGAGGTGCAAGTCATGGATGAATTAGCAAAGTCTTTGGGCCCGGCCTTTGCTGCCGGTTTTGCGGTACAACGGACGCTGGAAATTCTGGATCCTTTGTTCGGCAAGTTCGGTGATGCAAGAAAAGAAGATCGGCTTGGGCTTCATTTCCCTCGGTCTAGGAATGCTCATAGCATTCAGCGCTCAGCTTCCAGGTGATTCACACTCTGGCCCAAACGTATCGATTTCCAAGGGTCTCGATATGCTCATTACCGGTCTGGTGATTAGCGGTGGAACTGAGGGGTTCGACTTCCATTATGAAGTTCCTCGGCTACAAGGAGGAGCAGACGAAGGCCGACGCGGTTCACGAAAACTCCTGGTAGCTCTGAAGGCAAAAAAGCGTTTCGCAAGGCCGAAGTCAATTTAAAAAAGGCAGGGGAGCCTGGGGCACCCGGCGCTACTTGGTATTTTCAGAGCTGGAGGTCGATTTTGTTGAGTTCTCCTCCGGACGGATTAGATGCCAGCCCGACCACGCAACCCAGAATCCTTGCGATTCCGCCACGGACAGCGCCATGTATACCCGCGCCGGCTTCTCCGTTGCTTGATCGCCATTCCTCGGCTTGTCGATCTTCGCTCCCGGTAAGTCGTACGATGGTCAATCCGTTTTCGCGGTTAGCGTCAACATCAGCGCCGTCATTTGAGATGAAAGGCGTGTGCGCGAAAGCCCTTGTGATTTTCTCGGCGAACTTTATAACGGCTTTCTTGTTCTTCTCTGATTTGGGAAATTTCGTTCCGGAAAAGCACCGGGATCGATAGCGAACACCTCCTGAGCGACGCTATTGTCCAGGTGCTTGTGGAAGGTAACCGGACAAAAGACCTTCAAACATTCTCCTGGAGGGCAGGAGTCCATCTTCGCTCCGTCAAGCCCTTCTGCCTCTTTGAATTCGGTGCTCACCACCAAGCCGGCTGGAAATTCCATCCTGAGGCCGAGAGCGGTATTCAAATCGACATTGTCGGACAGTTCTCCATTGGGCAGATCTGAAAGCTTCGGACGAGGGCGGCAACCCCTCCCCCGCAATCGCGATGGACAAGACGAGAGCCACACAAATAAATCGATATAACATGAAAGAGATCTTCCTGAATCTGCTCACTTATATATCATGACGGAACTCGGCAGGGTCTCGAGGCGCCCAACAGCCAAATGCCCCGCCGGCTGTTTTGGCTCTTTTCGGTGGAACAGCTGGCGCTGGAGCAGTCACTGGTGGAGAGATAACAGATTTGCGGGAAATCAGGAGGTTCGGCGAGCACTAGGGGTGGCCCACGCTTTCGCCGGGTGTTGGCGAAACGTCGGGGAACAAGGTTCTCTCCCTAACGTTCTTTGCCGCTCCGCTGTTGCTGCGCAGGGAGCCTGCGGCAGCGAGGAAAAAATCTCTTAAACCATCTTGCGCGGCGACAGGCCGTGGAGGCCCTGCTCCAAATCGCCAATGAGCCGAGATTTTCACGCAGGATGCTGTGGCTGACTCAGGAACGCGTCGAGGAGGTCCGGGCCTGGATGAACACCACCCTCGCCGAATCGATTGACAACCTCGAGCTGGAGCGTGGCAACGCCCTTGAAGGCCAGCGCGCCCGCCGCGAACAGCGCGCCGTCAAAGCCGTTCAGGCCAGAATGAAGGCTTCATCCTCCTCCAAAACGCGCCCGGCCAGCGGCGCTGGGCTGCCATAAAAAAACCCTAAAAACGCTTCCCCAGCATGAAATTGAGACAGCTCAGCCAGGCTCACGTTTCGCCGCTGCCTGGTGAAAACGTGGGCCACCCACAACATCCAAGAGGCACGGAGTGCAAGGGGTACGCTAGCTCCGGAAAACCAACACTGGGGTAACCCAGCTACAAAGAAATCGGTTATGAGTATTGAAATGCTGCGCTATAGTTGCGCTACCCTGCCTAACCCCGACCCGCAGGGCCGGAGGGTTTATGGTCAACTGGCTCGAAGCTGAGGTCAAACGAGCTAATCGCAACCTGTTATTAGCGAATGGGTTTGTTGCTCTGCCTGCTGGCGCTTTTTACGCGGGCTGGCAATATTACGCGAACTTCGGCCTGGGATGCCGGTCCATCGACGCAGCAGAATTGAGCTCTCTCGCTTCGCCCACGCAACATTTCCGCAATTTTGTGACTGTGCGCGAATCAGAATCCGTGCCCTCCGGCTATCAAGACATCGTTCAGAAGGTCGACGAATCCAGCCACGTGGTTTTCCACCGAAACCAAAGACGAATACATCCTGCTTAAAGTTGGCGAGCGGTCGTTTGGTAAAGGCGCCCAATGGTTCACAGGCGCTGGAATTCTCCGGCGAATTGGTACCCACAACGGACGCGGTCAAAACAGACCTGATTACGCAGATCGCAACCTCCCGTCCTGATCTCGCGGCCATGATTCTTCCTTTCACACTTGATGCCACGGATTACCGGACTCAGGGGTATTGGGCGCTTGGCATAGGCGTGCCTCTTTCCTGCTGTGCTGCTGGAACCTATCCAAAGTGCTCAAACGCAGCGCTGAGCCGCAGCTCGCGCCAGTCTGGAAGCGGGTATCCGTCTCCGGTAACCCGGAGCAACTCTCATCCCAGATTAAATCGCAACTTCTAGCCCCTCACGACAACTACAAAAAATTGCGTGTAACCCAATCCTGGCTCATTCGCAAGCGATTGTTCTCCACGTGGGTCTCACCGCTCAATGATATTGTCTGGGCGTATAAGAAGGTGACAAAGCGTTCCGTAAACTTCATTTCCACAGGCAAAAGCTACACTGCCATCATCCGTGGGCGCCACCGCCAGAGGATCGAGCACAGCATGTCACAGAAAAAGGTAATGCGTTGCTCACGGAACTGGCTTCGCGTGTCCCGTGGGCTGTTTACGGCTTCAATGCGGACTTGGACAATGTCTGGAAGAAAGATCCTGGCGGGTTCGTCGCCGCGGTGGACTCGCGCCGCCAAGATTGCGGTGGATCGGCAATGAAAGCTGGTGTGTAGCACGGGAGAAAGTAAGCTGCCCGCGCTCCGCTCCGTTGCGCGCCCGCCTCGGCAGAGCGGTTGCTTATTTTGGCTAACCCTGTCCCGGCGCTTTTTGCCGGGATTGGCAACTGCTATTTGCTAATTGCTGCGGTTCAGATCTTCCGATCATCGGATCACCCGATTTCTTCTGATCCTCCACAATCCATATCTTGCCAACCAGGCGACTGCTCCAGGCCGTGGAGGCCCTGTCCCAAATTGCCAAATGAGCCGAGATTTTCCCGGAAGATGCTGTGGCTGACACAGGAACGCATCGAGGAGGTCCGGGCCTGGAACACCACGCTCGGGGGATGCATCGACAGCCTTAAGACCGAACGCGGCAACGCCCTCGAAGGCCAGCGCGCCCGCCTGCAAACCCGCGTCCGCCGCTCATTGGCTTGCGCTTCGGCGGAACCAGGCTGGCAGATGGCGTGAGTCGATCACGCAAAGCCGGGCAACCTCAGGCATCTGTGCGACAATTTTTTCCAGCACGAGCGAGTCCGCTTCCTGCGAATCCACCACGTTCATCCTCGTCCGCAGGATGGAGCCGAGCCTTTGCTGCAATTCCGGCAATGCCAGGTATCTGCATTGATTGTCACCGAGGAGACATTTGGGCCGGCATGTAAGATCGCCGCTCGGTCAGTGCTCAGATTGACCTCGGGGCTGCAATCTGACGCGTCAAAATTCGTGAGCGGCGCAGAGTGCTGACGCTCCAGATCTATGGGAAGAATCCGGAAATGGCGGTATGCAGCAACGGTTCCGACGATACCGGCATCCACAAGCACACTGATAACAAACACTTTGCGCATCCCGTCCATCCTATGACAAAGCCCGAAGCGAAGTCATTGCTGCCCGCAAGCTGGTGCGCCTGATCAGTTGCGCAAGGGTTGGAGAACCTGAAAAACACTGGGCAATTTTTAACGCTTGTGGGGCTGAAAGACACTACGTGTTAGGCAGAGGAGGCTGGTCCGTATCACAGTTTCTGATCTTGAGAAAAAAGCTTGTGCCGAGGCATTGCAGGCTACGCAAAAGCGCACGCGAACAGCTTTTTTTCTATCCATCGGGGCATCGTGCATCGTCTTGCTGATGGTTTTCAACCTCTGGGAATCCCGTCAAGGCCGCCAAACCAATCTGATCAGGAGCACCGCTGATCAATCGGACTACGTGAAACAAATTACTTCACATATTGCGGACTCCTCTTACTATCAGATCCCAACTCTCGGCATTCAGGTCGCGTGTGATGATGTGGGCCTTTTGGTCATCTCGCACTGTTCGTGTTCTCGCTCTACTCCGCGATGGCGTTCAAGGCTCTGCGAACCCACGTCCAATGCGCTTCCAGAGAACCGTTTGCTGACAGTCCGCTCATCACGACTCTGCTTGAAACAGAGCAGCCCCCTCCATCACTTGAAAAGCTGTCTGCAGTTTTTCGTGCGTTGGTCTTTATGCCGTTCCTGGCCTGCCTGGCTGTTGCTGGATATGCAATTTACGCGCATATTCCTCGCCCGCCACAGACTGACCCTTTGTATGAAATCTTAACGACAGTCCGAGCCACAGGTCTCGTACTTGATCTGGCGGGGATCGTCTTTACGATCCTGGTGTTCATCTGCAACCGGCAGAGCTACCGAGATTCAAAGACAACAAAGGATGAAGCCGCCAAATGCCTTGACCGGCATCGGACGTTTCATGACGCCGCTACCGCAACAGCTGGCGTATAGACGCTGGAAAGCCGGAATCGTCATGCTTGCATTCGGAAAGGCACAACACGGAAGATGCTGTGGCAGACGCAGGAGCGCATCGAGGAGGTCCGGGCCTGGATGAACACCACGCTGGGGGGATGCACGACAGCCTCGAAACCGAAACGGGGCAACGCCCTGAAAGGCCAGCGTGCCCGCCGCGAACAGCGCGCCGTCAAGGCCGTTAAAGCCCGAATGAAGGCTTCTTCTTCCCCCCCAAAAAGCGCGCCAAAGAGAGATCGTAACGGGAGAATACCCCCGGTATTCAGTTAAGACAGAGGGAAAATTGGCCGTCAGTCAGTCGTACATTTGAGAACTTGTATCTGAGATTGCGGAGGGATTATGGCTTTGCTATCTGATGAAGAGGATATGAGCTGGGCAGAGATACACACCATGTGGCAGCAATCAAGAAAAAACTGGTGGTCCCGAGGTACGTCGCCCTCGCAGCAAAATCGAATTCCCAGGCTCGGCCTGTCGGTTGTCAGGTGCGGGTACGGGCGACCCGCGTAGCTCGCCGATCTCTCGCGCGAGCCTTCGAAACGCCCGCGCTGTCAGAAACCCGAACGTCACCACAGACAAAAAAAAGATCAGGCTAATGCCACAGAAGATGGCCCAAGGCTGGGGTCTAGCTGGTGAAGCTCGGCTTTTCGAGCCGAGCTCCGGCAATGATCGAACCACAAAAAACGACCGACGACACCCACCACGTCATGGCTGCCGTCACCGTTGTCAACCCAAAGGCTATCTTCGCGGATATAGCATTCTGGATTCGGTCTGGTCCTGACCCGGCCCGCCGTATGCGGGAACAATCGCGGCTTCGCCCATGTATGCCTCCGTTCCACAAAGATGTAAAGTAGGTAGCGTTAACCCGTCCAAAACCCTTTTTGGCGGACCAAGAGGACCTAGGCCGTCCGGCTTCGCTGCAGGAAGGTCGAGCGCGACAAGACGAAGGCTTGCAGACCCGCGCTTCGCCAAATCAGGGCGAAGGCGTGGGTCGCCCGCCCGACTCTCCTAGAATTCCCAAGCCGCTTCGCCCTAAGCCGCCGCGGTGGTTTGGCTCAAGGTGGCGGGAAATAACTTCGCGCTGCTGTAACACGTCCGCCGAACTTCTTTGCCTTTGTCCCATTTTTGCCCGAATTGCTCAGCGAATATGTCGATCAAATGGTCATCCCGAGTCTTGAATGAGAACTCCTTTCGCCCTGTATACAAGCTTGGAAAGGAGAAGATCATCTCTTTCTTGCTCACCATCCAGAAGAATACGGCTTCGCCGATAGCGGTATCGGGGAGTGGAACGCACGTCAATGTGAGCTTTGGCGGTAAGTTGCTGGCAAAAATGATCCTGAACCTCTACCAGAGTATTCAAAAAGTCTTCATATTGCGCAGGTTCATCGCTGCTGATCACCTTTCTATAATGGTCCAGAAAGTGTCTGAAATTTGCAGTTTTCCGCAATTCACCAAACCTGACGCGCTTAAATTGCATCTCCAGAGTGTTTTTCGCGGCGGCGTCGTCATGAATTAGGATGCGCACGTTGGCCTTGGCTTCGATCAGAGCGCGTACATACTCTTCAAAGCGCTCAGGATCGGAATAAATCCCATAACCCAGAAAGTCCACCAGAACCCAGAGGTCGTCTCCATCTTTAGCGTTCCTGACGAGTTCTGTTATTTTTTCCAGGTCGAGAGGGAACTTGCCGATGAAGCTTGTGTGCACAGAAAGGACAATCTGTTCGATTTTGTCTTTCTGAAGGTCAAAGCTCTTTTGGATTTCGAGTTCCTGGGCTTTGAAGCGTCTGTGAAGTCTCCGCTCGTAATATATTCCTACGAGTCCAAAGATGATCGCGATGAGCGCCAGGACGTGGTCGGACGTAAACCAGTGCATCATAGGGTACTCCTCGAGGGCTACCCTCCTGAGTCGGTCGAACGGGAATAGCCGAGGAAAGAGGGTTCACCCATCATGGATAAGGTGATCTTCAGGAGGCTGGCGTTACAAAGATTCGAGAGTAGCAGGTAAGCCGCGGCCTGCAGTCCTGTCACAAGAAGCTGGAAGCGGCAGCTACGAATTCTTGCTCCTTGCCGCACAGCAAAGCGGAGCGGCTAACGAGAGAGGGAAGGGCTTTGGAATCCCGCCCTTTGGCGACTGGACAAAACTCGCTCAAGATTCATGGATTAGTCTAGTCTGTCCCAGCCGGCCTCACAACTGAGCCGTTACGCCGCCGATGGGCTCATTAGAGCTTTCTTACCCCACGCACGTTCATTAATAAGGCCGGTAGATGTTCGGGCGCTCGGTGGCGATGATTTAACTGGAGAAAACCAAAGTCCGGGGCACCAGGCCAGTCACCATGCCCTGAGAACTACCGGCAGATTCGGCACCTCATACTCACTGACTAGCAGATCGCTCGCCTGCTCAGCGCGCACCCTGTCTGGAGTATTGAAGTCGACTAAACCGAAGTGCCTTTTACGACCTTTCCCGTCTTTGACAACCGAATCCAACGCTATATCTTCGTTATCCTCGAGTTGCTTCGCAAGTTGCGCGTATTCTGCGACCTTAGTTCACCAGGAGAGACGGCGTGACTTTTGCGATCGTCCCAGAGCGACTCCGGATGATAGATGATAACGGTATACGCTGAACTGTACAGCGCACACATCTGCGCAAGTTGCCAGGAATGAGTCGACGAATTCAATCGGATGCTCCTGCATCTATTCGATCCCGAATTGTTGAGCGCCATTGATCATATTGAATATCTTAAGGACATGACTGTCGGTCATTCCACTCACATAATCGACGATAAGCTGTACTCGAAAAATCGGCTCGAGCTTCGGGTTCGAGCTCGTCGCCGATTTGTAAACCTGCATATGTTTTTGTGGCAGTAAACTAATTAAAAGAGAGTCAATCGGATAATTCTTAAGGCGCTCTTCGTTCGTGTCATCTCTTAATAAGTCAAATTGCTTTGTCTTTTCAGGAACATCATGGGCCTGTATGCGTTAAGAAGGCCTTTAATCGCATTTAGTCCAACCAACTCTGTACCGATCGCCTCTCAGGATGTATACACGCGCATCGCAGAAAACTCCCGCTGTATATCCAACAAGAGTTTTGCTTGAGGATTTGTATAGAGAAGTGGCTTGTCCATTGTTCCAGTCAAAATCTGATCTTGCGTGATTCTCATACGCTTGAACGGCCTAGTTCACTAAGTCCCGCGACAGCATAAGGCGAAACAAGTGATATGTTCCGTTGCGAACAAGAGGTGATTGCTTGCCCTTCTTCGCCGCTTCCTCGCCAATTTCATTAGTTCTTTCAATTGCGCGCTGCAGTTGTGATCCTCGCCTCTCCGGGCTCTCTTGCATCCACTGAAGATAGTCTCTCTCCGTGACAATCGATCTCTCGAGTGCGTCCTCAATGTCGCTAAGACAAAAGGCAATTCATCAGCAGCTTCCATTAAAAACGCGAGAGGATGGCGTTGTCCGGCCAAACCAGTGCTCTCTGTCTTTAATCCCAGCTTGCCCCATACGTCCTTAATCATGCTCTCTTCTTTCGGGAAGTACCCGACCTTTTTCCGGGAGCTCCTTTTCGCGTCAGGCATATCTCCCAAATACTCAATATGCGGCAAGGAGAGAACAGGTAAGATTCATTCCGTACTCGTTGTTTAACCATTGCAGACGAGTAATAATCCTGAATCCTTGTGGATTCCCGTCAAAATTACAGTAAGCGCGTACATGACGTTCCGCTTCAATCTTGTAAGATTCTTCAGGCGAGTGCAGTGGTCGACCAATGCTCTTCATTTTCTTCGAACCATTTGCGAATGGCGTACTCACCCATGTGCCCGAATGGGGGATTCCCGATATCGTGAAGCAAACAAGCGTTGCCAACGGTTTGGACAAAGCGGGTGCGCAGATCTGGCGGGAGGCTCCCCCTCTGAACCAAGCGTGCCGCAAGTGTCTCGGCAATCCACTCGCCATAATTTTCGACTTCAATCGAGTGAGTGACGGGTTCGAACATCTCCGCTTCGCGCCATCGAGAACACTTGTGCTTTGCTCTGAAGCCGTCGAAAAGGCGAGGGGCGCACGATACGTCCTCTGTCACTAATTGCTTCCAGTTCCGTGTCGCTTTTCCTTGTTTCATCTGTCGTAGGCCTCAGTCTTTCGACGCTCAAGAATCGCCGATAGGTCTCTGGGCGATTTGAGTTCTCGCTGGCGGGCACAGATGATGCGCATTGGCTACTCCCGATTTTGAGGAGGGCTGCTGAGATGAATGCATGATGCGAGAATGTGTACTGCCGGATATATTCTCGTGCGGTTTTTTGTTTTTCGACACCAATGCGCCCCCGGTGCTCTGAAATTCTACACTGCGTTGGATGAAAGCAAGTTGCGGGTCATGGCTGACTTTCAACTCAGTAGTTCAACCCTGTTCTTCATGCTTGCCGCTCAGAGATTTGAATTTTGAGAGGGCGACAAATGCAAAAATTCCTAGCGTCACTCGGAGAGCGGCAAAATGCTTGTAGCGTTGAACGAGATAAAAAATGCTCAGTGTGCAAATGAAAATCAAGAAAGCCAATTCCCAACGGGAGATGGCATACGTCTGGAGAGCGACGAAATCGCGGCACCCGTGACAATCCAACGACAAATCAAGGCGACATCAAGCAAACAAAATGCTGCCACGCTGCCTCGATAGAATCCTTCCCGGTAGATAAACACGTCGCGGTCTCCGGTCTGTCCATTTTGGACCGCCGTTTCATCACACATTCGTACAAGAACGCCATCCGCCAGCATCTCTGGCGTTACATCAAGCGCCTCGCTAATTTTTCGCGCTGCTGCCTTGATGAGCGGAAGCATCTTGGCGTGCTCAGCGCTTAGAACCGAATCATTGGGATCAGGAACCCAGCCCTACTAATCGACTGCAAAACGTGTCCCGTAAAGTAGGAGACTATGATAAGGCCGAAATACCAAAGTTTGCTGAGTTCCCAGCTGCCGAGATGGACGGCAGCCGTCGGCAGAAAGATTGTCCAGAAGAGGATTCCGAGTGCCAGCATTCCTACCGTTCCCGGCAAGAAGTAGCCGAAAACCTCATACAATGTAAATGAAAGTTTCTCCATTAATCACCCGCGCAAAGGTCCCGCTCCATACCCCAATGCAGCAAGCGCGTTATAGGTAGGCGGTTGAAGCCGCTTAGCAATTGTCACATTTAGAAAATTCTTGGCCCCTGAAGCTTGTTCATCCCACCCGCACTTGATCGTGATGTGGCCATCGTTGCGCGTCGTAAGACAATATCTGTTCTCACTTTCTCCGACTGCGTCAAACACTGTCCAACCGCTCACTTGGCCACAGTACCTGGACGTAGCGCTCGTGTCACAGAATCTTCCATCCGAGATAACCACCAGCCTCGGCGAGCGGTTCAAGGCCTTAAAAAGCTCTGGGCAATACCCGGACTGCCGGCCTGGTGAGAGGCGATAAGAACATCAGTATTTTGAATTGCGGCCCGGAAGCTCGGATTCTCAAGCAGCTCGCGCCAGGACCCCGGTTCGTTGTCTCCGGGGATAACGATTTTTATTCCTGCATAAGATACAACCACTACAAGGCTATGGTCATTTAGATTTTTTCTCGAACACGAGGTGGGAGCAAAAACGAGGAAACCTGCTCGCTGCAGATTGGTCTCACCGACGACCTGCTTTTCTAAAGGAACGTTGAATGTACAGCCCCTTCGGAGAGCCAAATACGAATCGACGATCTGGCGGTCCTCAGAACGGTTTCCTTCAATTATCTCCTGGTCGCTTACGTGCCAAGGGGTGTGAATTATAACGGGGTTCAGGTCGGCCAGACTCAGGATATCATCCAGGTGGTCGCGATGGCCGTGCGTGATCACGGCGGCATCCAACTGTTGAACGCCGCGAAGCCATCGCAACGTCTGAAGCGGACTGAATGAGCTTCCATTCTTGCCGCCCGCTCCAAGGTCGATGACAATATGTTTCCCATCTGGAGTCTTCAAATAGGTGGCACTGCCATGTTGCACGTCCCAAACAACAAGTTCTAGCATGTTCGTCTCATCCTTGCTTAACGCAGACGGGCGCGGCATTCGCCGCGCCCGTCACAAACGTTTTCGTTTCTCAACTATCCGTTTTGTGCCGGGCACATACCCGGCAGTTAATTCCAATCGTCAGCAATTGGCGATTGAAGAGATTAACTGCACCCTGACGTGCTTCCACAACTCATACACCTGTAACAGCTCCCATTCCTGGTCATGATGGCGCCGCAGACGTGGCAACTGGGGGCGTCGCCCAGATCCACCAGTTCGCGGAGAGCGTCGGCGGAGTGGTAGAGGCCTCGATCTTCGATCGAGGCCTTTGGCAATTGGCCCTTGGCCCTTGGCAAAATCGGAAGCCAAACCACCTTGCGGCGGATGTGGTCTCGGCAATCTCCACCGGAGGCAGGTTCACCGGCACGGCACCCTCCACCCCAGACCGCGCAAACCCGGCGCGCTCTGGGGACCCCGGTCCCTGCACCACATTGCCCTGACCAAACGCTGAGGGCTGTGATCCACGGGCATCGTAGCCAGAACCAAGCTGACCCACAGCCGAGGGCGGCTGTGCCACACGTATCTCTGTCCCACACCAGCATTCAGCTGCGGGAACAGCGGAAACTGCTGCCCTGACACGAACCTTATCTCCAGCCAGCGGAAGATGTAGTCCATCACTGACTTGGCGATGGGGATTTCCTGGTTGCCGGTGAAGCCCGAGGGCTCAAAGCGCGTGTGGCAGAACTTCTCACACATGAGCTTGAGCGGTACACCGTGTTGCAGGGCCAAAGAAACCGCGGTGGCAAAAGAGTCCATAAGCCCCGAAACAGTTGACCCTTCCTTGGCCATGCGGATGAAGAGCTCGCCCGGGGTGCCGTCTTTATACATGCCCACGGTGATGTAGCCCTCATGGCCGGCGATGGCGAACTTGTGCGTGAGTGAATGGCGCTCGCCCGGCAGGCGATGCCGCAAGCGCCCGCGGCGGAGCGGTCTCCTGCTCTTCCCGCGTGACGCCGACGATCCGGCGGACAGAGTCATAGACCTGCGCCTGGACGTCTTTGGTGGCGCTGCCGTTGAGGATGCGCACCACCTCAAGCGCGAACGCCTGCTGCTCCGGAGTGAGCCGCGCAAACGCCGATTCTTCTTTACTCATGGGAACCGCTACAGGAACAGCTCGCGCGGACCAGGCGGCCTTTTCGCCCTTGGTCCCTCTACGCGCTGCCTCTTCCTTCTTGGCGGCGGCCATGAGCGGCTGCGCTTTCTTCGATCCGTCGCGATAGATGGCCACAGCCTTGAGGCCCATCTTCCACGACTGCAGATAGGCGTCCATGATGTCTTCCACCGTGGCGTTCTCCGGCAGGTTCACCGTCTTGGAAATTGCGCCGGAGATGAACGGCTGCGTGGCCGCCATCATCTTTACGTGGCCCATGTAGGCGATGCTGCGCGTGCCTTTCTGCGGCTTGAAGCTGCAGTCAAACACGGGCAGGTCCTGCTCGCGCACGCCGGGCGCGCCTTCAATGGTTCCGGTGGCGTCAATGTAGCTGACAATGCCGTTCACCTGGTCCTGCGAGTAGCCCAGCTTCCACAGCGCCAGCGGCACGGTGTTGTTGACGATCTTGATCATGCCGCCGCCCACCAGCTTCTTGTACTTCACCAGCGCCAGGTCAGGCTCAATGCCGGTGGTGTCGCAGTCCATCATGAAGCCGATGGTCCCCGTGGGCGCCAGCACCGTGACCTGCGAGTTGCGGTAGCCCACGCGCTCGCCCAGTTGCAGCGCTTCATCCCAGCACTGCTTGGAGCCGTCGATGAGGTTGGCGGGAACGTTGTCCTTGTTGATGTTGTTAACGGACGCCCGGTGCATGCGGATCACGTTGAGGAACGGCTCCTGGTTTACATACCAGCCCGGACAGGCGCCGCCCCAGCTTGCTGCTTGATCGGCGTTGGTATCGGAAAGAGCCGCAGAGTGTGCGGCTTCCGGCCCCTTGGTCGCCGGAGCAAGTTCTGGGCATGACTGCGCAATGCGCGCCGATTGCAGATAGGCTTCGCCGCACATGATGGCCGTGACGCAGGCGGCGTAGTCGCGTCCGGAGTCGGAATCGTAAGGCAGGCCGCTGGCCATGAGCAGCGCGCCCAGGTTGGCATAGCCCAGTCCAAGAGGACGATAGTCATGCGAGTTGCGCGCGATCATCTCCGTGGGATAGCCGGCGTTGTCCACCAGAATTTCCTGCGCCGTAATCATCACGTCCACGGCGTGGCGATAGGCGGTCACGTCAAACTCGCCGTTGCCCTTGAGGAACTTCATCAGGTTGAGCGAGGCGAGATTGCAGGCCGAATCGTCAAGGAACATGTATTCGCTGCACGGGTTGCTGGCGTTGATGCGCGCCGTGTTCTTCGACGTGTGCCAGCGATTGATGGTGGAGTCATACTGCATGCCGGGATCGCCGCACTGCCACGTGGCTTCAGAGATCTTGCGCAGCAGCTCGCGCGCTTTGTGCGGCGCCATCGGATGGCCGTCTTTCACTGAGCGGGTAAAGAACGTCTCATCGCGCTCCACCGACTGCATGAAGTCGTCGGTCACGCGCACGGAGTTGTTGGCGTTCTGGAAGAAGATGGAGCTGTAAGCTTCGCTGTCCGGGCCGGAGCCGTCATAGCCGGCTTCCACCAGCGCCCAGGCTTTGGCTTCTTCCTTGGACTTGCACTCAATGAAGTCCACGATGTCAGGATGCTCAACGTTGAGGATGACCATCTTGGCCGCGCGACGCGTTTTGCCGCCCGACTTGATCACGCCGGCGAAGGCGTCAAAGCCGCGCATGAAGCTCAGCGGGCCGCTGGCCGTGCCGCCGCCGCTCAGCTCTTCGTTCGACCCGCGCAGCGGAGAAAGATTGGTGCCGGTGCCGCTGCCCCACTTGAACAGCATGCCCTCGGTCTTGGCCAGGGTGAGAATGGAGTCGAGCGAATCTTTGACCGAGTTGATAAAACACGCCGAGCACTGCGGCTTGCTGTATCCGGTGGTGGAGAACTCGACCCGGCCCTTTTCCGTGGCGCTTCCATCTGAAGACCAGTGCCAGTTCTGCGCATCAGATTGTGGCTCCAGGCGGTCGCAACCAACGTTGAACCAGACCGGCGAATTGAAGCTGGCTTTCTGCTGGAGAAGGATGTGAACCAACTCATCATGAAACACGTCGCGGTCTTCAGCGGTGGCGAAGTAGCCCTGGGCAAAGCCCCAGTCGCGGACGGTCTCGGCTACGCGCACGATCAACGCGCGCACACCGCTCTCGCGCTGCGGCGTGCCGATCTGTCCGTGCAGATACTTGCTGGCCACAATGTTGATGGCGGTCATGGACCAGTCCTTGGGCGATTCCACTTCTTTCTGCTCAAAGATGGTGTTGCCCTTGGCGTCAGTGATGGACGCGGTGCGCCGCTCCCACTCCACTTCGTTGTACGGGGAAACGCCCGCGCGGGTGAAATAGCGCGAAAACTTCAGGCCCGCAGCGGTCTTCGTCTGCTGCTGTGCTCCGGTCCGCGTGGTTGCTTGATTGGTTGTCTTTGTTCCTGTTCCTGTCAAATCCGCCATCGTTCCTTCTCCACACCCATAGGGGCTCAAGCCCCTGATCTATTAGTGCCAGTTACGGCACGGCTAAAGCCGTGCCCTGATACAAGCCTTAACAAAGAGCACAGTTCGCATTTCAGATTCATGATCCTGCGCGCAACACCTTGCCGTACGCGCTGCGGGCCACGCGATCGACTGCCCGCTCCGCCACCGTTTTCATTTGCGACTCGTCCTCGTCATCGTCGTTCTCTATAAGGGCTCCGCAACGCTCCGCTGCTTCGCCGTCGGACCCCATCAAGCCAACACCGGGCTTGCCCGGGAGCCCGGCCTCATGCTCCACTCGCGCAATACGGCGCTCGCTCCGCATTTCACCCGCTCTGGCGTCCGCGCCAGCGACGACCGGCTTTTGCCCAGCGCCAGGCTTTGCGAACACCTGAGCGGCCAGATCGCGCTGCGCCTCCAGCCACTGCTTCAGGGCATCCGCCGCGGCGCGACGATCGGCAATGCCGGGCGCAACCGCGTAGCGCACAAAGCAGCGGCCTTCACTCAGCTTCTCCCGCCACGGACTGCCCACGGCAAAGAGCCGGCTGAGCGCCAACGCCAGATCTTCCGTCTCGTCCACGGCCAGAACCGCCAGCATGCGGCGGCCATTTGGCGCGGACACAACCTCCTCAGCCAGGGCAAACACCCCCGGCTGGTTCGGCACCAGCAGCATTCCAAAACTGGATTCGCAACGGAACCAGCGTGACCAATTCATTTCCATGCCCAACTCCCCCCAATCAACGTTGGTAGTCCCGCCGAGGCCAGCCGGCGGGAGCAAATGTGTACCGTCCACAGACTCTAAGAGATCACCGCGAATTCAACTTCCGGCGTCACCTCTGCCGCCGGCATTGTTTCCTTGTGAATCGGCCATTCGGAACCTGCTAGCTGTGCCGGATGGTGGTCGATTACAGCGAGTGATGGACAAATTACGCCTATGTATGGGGCCTGTCAAGAGGCAGACACAATATATTGTACTCTTTTTTCAGATGTGCTGCTGCGCTGTTAAGTTGCTGAATATCCGTGTTTTACCGGGAAATCAGGGGCCTGACTGAGGTCCGTGCCCGGGGTTTCCACAGGGTTACGTAAGGACTATTGAGGTACAACGCCGGCAAATCTCCGGCGTCCATTGTCTTCTGTTGGGCTGGATTGGAAGCGGCTGCTCTCGACTGCTACTTCATCAACAAGATGTTTTTGACTTTACGCGCCACCCATCAGGCGACGCAATGCCGCAATCTGGTGCAGAGCTGTGGATTTGTGTGGAGAAAAAGGAAATCTTCACCGCGACTCCTTCAACGCAAACGGCGCCAGCCACATTTTGCTTCCCCGGAACTGACGCAAAGGTGGCGAAGGGCTAAAGGTCTGATTCCGATGCGCTCTTTGTGGCTTTGCTGAGACCACAACCTTTTCCTGCGGCGGTCTGCCTTCCGGAGCTGCCTGCTCGTTTAATCCTTCGTCCATTACCACGGACAGCACTCAAGCTCACTGGGAACCGCCCTCACCCTCAGCACCACCGCGGCAGCCATTGCTGTTCCTCATCAACGGAACGGTACTTTCCCTCCAGCGGCTTTGCCGGTATTTGCGGTTCTGCTTTGTGGATTGCTTTGGACGCTTGCTCTGACGCAGCGCAGCACACGCACCAAACTGATGGTTGCGTCCTCTACTGCAGTGCCTGCCTTGGTGCTGTTGGCCGGGTGCGGTGGCGGCGGTTCGGGCCCGGCAATAACGCCAACAGCCACACCTGGCGCGAGCCCAACTCCCACCGCGACGCCCAGTCCCAGCCCGACTCCAACTCCGTCGCAGCCCACTTCGCCCGGGACCTACAACTTCAGTGTGACCGCAACCTCAGCCACGGTCACACATACAATTTCTCTTACCGTTGTTGTGCAATGAGAAAATAGACAGAAAAGAATGAATTTTTCTGAGTCTTAATTGCGTGCGCCTGCTGACCGGCAGCTGTAACGGCTTGGTGCCCTGGGGCATCTATTTATATATAACCTTTGATTGGGAGTACTGGATACTGATGCAGAAGAAGATTGCTGACCACAAACGCCGTGTGTCCCGTCTGAATCGATATGTTTTTGTCGTTGCCTTGCTCTGGGTTGTTACTTCGTTTGCGCTGATCTTACTGTCCCGCTCACACCACTCCAACTCGGCCGGCCCAGTGCCTGCGGTTCCGGACCATGCGCTGCACTCAGTTGCTGCAGTTGCGTTCCATCCCATTGTCACTCATCCTACTTCGTAATCACCGACATTTCGGGCTCTCTAATCTTCCTGTGCTCTCTTGCACAGCGCGGCCAAAGCTCTCACTCCTCCGTAGGCAAATGCAAATACATTGACTGGATACCCACTCTTCCCGGCCCGGTAAACCGGTTCCACACCAACTGGCCTGCGCTGGCGAAGAGTCCCGTGCTCAACCGCTGAAACTGCGTGTCCATCCGCACCGCACGATCTTTATAGACCCATCCTCCCGGCTCGATATCAATCTGCTCCCCCGGTTGCAGCGTTACTTCAAACACATTTCCGTACCCGTGCACCCAGACAATGCCGTCGTCACTGTTCGCCGTAAACTGGTCGATGAAGAATCCGCTACCGCCCATCAGCATGTTGGCCACGCCGCGCACACGAGTGAACGTGTAATCCACGTGTGACGTTGCCGCCAGGAACTGGTGCTCCCGCATGTCAATACTTTCACCACGGCGCAGGTGCATTCCAAAGACGTGACCTGCTCCATCACGGCTGAACGCAATCCTTCCCGGCCCTCGGGCTTCCGTCATGAACACAGGCATTCCGGAGAGCACGCGTTTGAAGGCCCCGGCCAGCGACTTCACCCCGACCTGCACGGCCGGATCTTTCCACAGAAGAATGTGGTGTTCAAAGAAAACCGGGACTGCGCCGAGCTCAATATGAAGAGCAGGCACCAGTTCGCCCTGCACGTGGTACGTTACCCCGCCGAAGGTCTCATCCTGCGCTTTGGTGGGAAGCAATACGGGAACGGCCATGCTGTCCTTCCTGTTCTGGGAATTCAACAGGAGAGATCATACACGCCGCCGCGCTCTGCCGCGGATTGCTGGATTTGGTTCTGAATCAACTCACTGCTTCAATCTCTGTTGCCCCTGGAGAATGATCTTCCTTGCCGTTTCCACGCTGTCCCAGCCTGCAATCTCCGTCTTTTTTCCCTCCAGGCTCTTGTAGACGGAGAAAAAATGCTCGATCTCGCGTAAGGTGTGCGTAAACATCTGCGGGTAGTCGTTCACCTCGCGATACACGGGATCGCTCTCTGCCACGGCCAGAATCTTCTCGTCACCTTTCCCCTGGTCCAGCATGCGCAAAACGCCAATGGGACGCACTTCCATCAGGCAACCGGGAAATGTTGCCGACTCCAGCAGTACCAGCACGTCCAACGGATCCCCGTCATCGCCCAGGGTACTCGGAATAAAGCCGTAATCACCCGGATAATGTACAGGGGAAAACAGGGTCCGGTCCAGGCGAAACACGTGAAGCTCCTTGTCATACTCATATTTGTTGACTGATCCTTTGGGGATCTCAATCACTGCGTTCACGCGCTGGGGAACATTTGCCCCGATAGGAAGGCTGGTGTAATCAGTCATCTTGGTTATGATACCGGGATTGTAACAGCTGCTCTGATTGCGCGCGCCTTAACCTGATCGCAACATCTGCCCCTGCTTGCGCCTTTCCACGCTTGCACTCCCGCCCGGAATACGCCACAATCTTTCCCTCGTGAGGATGTTGATAATGCGCTCCGTCTGGCTCTCCCTCTTACTGCTCTCCTCCATGGCTGTTGCTCAGGAATGCACAAGTTACATTGTAGTACCCGTGATTGATCACGAGACGGGTGAGGAGATCGACAACCTCAAACTCGCTGACTTCAGCGCTAACAGCGGATCAACTGCGCTTCCCGTCGTCAGCGCGGAACACAAGTTTTCCAATCGCCTTCTCGTGCTCCTTGAGGCCGATGGCATTCAGTCAAATGAAAAGCTCGATTACCAGGTGAAGACCATCACCAAGATGGCGCGCGAGGCTGCGGATGGAAAGCCCATCGCCTTCGGCATTTATGCCGATCGTGCGATTTTCAGCAAGCATTTCAGCTCTGATGAAAAAGAGCGCACGGCTGAGATCAACAGCGTGATTGAGGAAAGCGGCACTCTGGGTAAACATGTTGCGCTCTATGACGCTCTGCATGAGGCCCTCCAGCAGTTCGGCCAGCATGAGCCCGGAGACACCATCCTTCTTATGGCCGATCCTTTTGATGATGACAGCCATCGCTCGGCCGACCAGTTGGAGAAAGAATTCCTGCGTTCTGGTATTCGTCTGGCGGTGATGCTGCGCCAACCCTTCAGCCGCGTGAATCGCGACTTCATGTGGAGCAACCACGAGCGGGAAAAAGCCACCTTTGATCTCCTCACGGCAAAAACCGGAGGCTCTTACACCGTTTATGAAGAACATCTTTTCGACTTTTCCTGGAAGGGATACATGCTGGGAGTCCAAATCCCTAATGGACGGCGTATCCCAAGAAAATGGCAACTGAAATTGAGTGACTCGGCGCCAATTGAAGGCCGGCATCCCAAGCTCTACTATCCTGAGCAACTCCCGGGTTGCGCCACGCAGGCAACTGCCACTGCAGCGAGATAGTTCTGCCGGGCAGGCGGCAGAACTAGGGTTTTAGCCTGTCAAGTTCTCGCCCGATTTCCTTTGGAACCATTCAGGGTTACCATGCGCACGCATGTTGCGCATAAGCTTTTATTCCTGCGTTGCCGTGGTGATGCTCGCGTTGCTGGCTCACGGCCAGCAGTGCCCTACAGAGGTGCCGGTGAATGCCTTTGATTCCCACACCAGAGCTTTCCTCTTTGGACTGACTCCTGCAGACTTTGAAGCCAGGGTGGGTAGCTCAGAGTTGACCATCAGCAACGTTAAGCCCATCTTCAGGAATCGAGTGCTGGTGTTGCTGGATGCCGGCAATCGCCCGGAGCGGGAATCCCTGGAAGATGTCACGCAGTTGCTGGACCAGACGCCGTCCGGCATGCCCGTGGCAGTTGGAGTTTTTGCTCAGCGTGCAGTTTTCACTCGCGGCTTCATCTCAAACAATGATCTGCTGATCTCGTCCACTCATCGCCTTCTGCAGCAGGCTGTTGCTCTCGGACGAGGCTCCAACTTTCACGATGCGCTCCAACAGGCGCTGGATCTTTTCGGACCTCATCGGCCGGGCGACACAATTCTGCTGGTAACAAGCGGCAATGAGCACGAGAATAAGCGGACCTTCAAGGACCTGCGCCGGGAGTTTCACCTCCGTGGCACGCGTCTGCAGTTGCTCGCAGGCCTTTTTCCTGCTGCGCAAGCGACTGAGGCATCAGGAATTTTTTCTGCCTGGACAGTGCCTGAAAATTTCAGTGACCGAATGATCACTCTCGCCAATTCCACCGGGGGCGCATTGATGGGCATGATGAACTCTGACTGGCCGGACGCGGCTACCAGCGGATACATGCTTTCAGTGCTCACGCCGGCTGCAATGAAAAAGCCACGACCTTGGAGTCTGCGCATTCGCGATGCCGGCAATGATGTGCCGCCCGCCGATCTTTTTTATCCGGAACAGCTTTCTCCCTGTATCGCTCCTCTCGTCGCAACCATACCAGGAAAAATAAAACCGCGTCCGTGAATGGACGCGGTCTTGTAGATGACTAAATAGCTATTTGTTTTCTTCTTCACCACCGCCGCCGGGCTGTTCTACGGCTGCAGCCTGTTGTTCTTCTTCCATCTGCTTGCGGATTTCTTCCTGCCGCTTGGCCCGCGTTTCGGCCCGCTTGGCGCGCTTGGCTTCAATCAGCTTTTCGCTGCCCAGCAGTTCGATGAAGCATGTTTCCGCTCCATCGCCGGTTCGCCAGCCTTTGTGAATGATGCGTACATACCCGCCGTTGCGGTCTCCAAAACGAGGCGCCACTGTGTCAAACAAACGGTCCACCGAGTCGCGTGTCATCAGGTAACCAGCCGCCAGGCGGCGCGCGGCAACATCGCCCCGCTTGCCCAGCGTGATCATCTTTTCCACGTGCTGCCGCATGGCCTTAGCTTTCGCCGGCGTTGTCTCAAGCCGCTCTTCCATGATGAGCGAGGTCACCAGGTTGCGCAGCAACGCGCGCCGGTGGCTGGTGTTACGTCCTAGTTTCTTTACTGCTCCGCGATGACGCATGGCTAAATCCTTGGTTTGGTAATTGCGTAATTTCGTAATTTGGTAATTGGGGAGGCAACTGAGGTCAACGATTACTCAATGACCAAATTCCCCATGTCCTAGAACTCCTGCCCGTCTCCGCCCATCTCTCCTCCGCCCAGGGAAGCCATGGAGGGCGAAGGCATCTGGCTGGTGGGACCGGGAACCGCGTTCCCCTGCTCGTCGATCTTCATGCCCAGCGAGAGGCCCATCGAAGCCAGGATTTCTTTGATTTCGTTGAGCGACTTGCGGCCGAAGTTCTTGGTCTTGAGCATTTCCGCTTCCGTCTTCTGCACCAGTTCGCCAATGCTCTGAATGTTTGCGTTCTTCAGGCAGTTGTAGCTGCGCACGGAGAGCTCCAGCTCTTCCACCGAGCGGTTCAGGTTTTCATTCTTGATCTGGGGCCTCTCTTCACCACGCGCCTCGGTCTCCAGCTCCTCTTCAAAGTTGATGAAGATCGTCATGTGGTCTTTGAGCAGCTTGGCCGCCAGGCCCAGCGCATCCGCCGGAGCAATGGAGCCGTTGGTCCAGATTTCAATGTCCAGTTTGTCGTAGTCGGTGATCTGTCCCAGGCGGGCGGCCTCAACCGTATAATTCACCTTGCGCACGGGTGAGTGCACCGAATCAATGGGAATGAACCCCAGGCCCAGGTCATCATCAAAGTTCTTGTCGGCTGAAACGTAGCCGCGACCACGCTTCAGGCGCATTTCCATGTCCAGCTTGCCGCCTTCGGACACGGTGGCGATGTAAACGTTTTTGTCCAGCACTTCCACGTCGCCGTCGGCTTCAACCATGCCGGACGTGATCACGCCGGGCTGGTCGGTCTTGAGATAAATCGCTTTCGGACCGTCACCGTTCAACTTGAATGGAATCTGCTTTAGATTCAGGATAATGTCAGTGGCGTCTTCCACCACGCCGGGGATCGATTGAAACTCGTGCAGCACGCCTTCAATCTTCACCGCTGTGACCGCCGCGCCTTCGATGGAAGACAACAGCACGCGCCGCAGCGCGTTGCCGATGGTGGTGCCAAATCCGCGTTCAAACGGCTGCGCATAAAAGCGGCCGTACTTGTCTGTCAATGTCTCGGTGTCGGTCGCGAGACGCTTGGGCTTCTGAAAACCTCTCCAAAGAACCATTTCCTTCTTTTCCTTTCAATTCCGCTCCGTTTGGCTCATGCGCTGTTGGCGAACGGCTGATCTGGTGCGGGCAATTGAGGAACTGCTAGCGGTGAGCTACCAGCTCCTGGCTAAACAAAATTGGTAAGTGATGAATCAACCCGAGGTTTAATTTGATGACTCTCCCCACGCACTTGATTCATCCTCCAGAACCGCATTATGCGGCACTGATTTCGGCTAAAAGCAAGCAGCTAATAGCTATTTGCTGTACAGTTCCACGATCAGCTGCTCGTTCACCGGCGTTGCAATGTCTTCGCGCTTCGGTAGTGACAGCACACGGCCCTTCAGGTTGTCGCGGTCCACTTCAAGCCAGGCCACAACCGGCTGATGGCTGGAGAATTCGCGCGCGCCTTCTACTGTCGTAAACTTCTTAGCCTTATCACGCACCTGAATCTCATCGCCCTGGCTGACTTCGTACGACGGAATGTTCACGCGCCTGCCGTTTACGTCAATATGCCCATGCCGAACCAGCTGCCGTGCCTGGCGCCGTGAGGTGGCAAACCCGAGCCTGTAAATCACGTTGTCCAGGCGTCGTTCCAGTTGCTGCAGAAGCAGCTCGCCGGTGACACCCGGTTTGCGCGCAGCCTTTTCAAAATAATTGCGGAACTGGTTTTCCAGTGTGAAGTACATGCGCTTGGTCTTCTGCTTCTCGCGGAGCTGCAGGCCGTAGCCGATGACCTTGGCCTTGCGGTCCTTGCCATGCTGGCCGGGAGCAAAGTTGCGCTTCTCAATGGGGCACTTGTCCGTAAAGCACTTGGCCCCCTTCAAGAACAATTTCATGCCTTCGCGACGGCAAAGGCGGCAAACTGCACCTTTATATCTTGCCAATTTTCGTCTCCTTTAATCAGTGTCGATTGGTTTACAGGCTTGGCCAGCCCTTCCTTCCCAATCCCATGAAAAATCTCTTTCGGGCTATCGGGACGCCGGTTCATCGGGTCCAGATCACCCGATCGCCAGATCTCCCGATTCCCGGTCATTAGACCCTGCGTCTCTTGGGCGGCCGGCATCCGTTGTGCGGAATCGGCGTGACGTCGCGGATCGACTTCACATCCAGCCCCGTCGCGGCCAGTGCTCGGATCGCGGACTCACGGCCTGAACCTGGACCGTTCACGCGGACTTCCAGGCTCCGCATACCGTGATCGCGCGCCTGGTTGGCGGCATTCATGGCCGCCTGCTGCGCGGCAAACGGAGTGCCTTTGCGCGACCCGCGGAAGCCCAGAGAGCCTGAACTCTTCCACGCCAGCGTCCGGCCTTCGCCGTCCGTGATGGTCACGATGGTGTTGTTGAAGGATGCCTGGATGTAACAGATGCCATGCGGCACGTTCTTCCGTTCCTTCTTCTTGAAAACTTTTTTCTTTCCTTTTGTGCCGGTAGCGCCGCCACCGCCTGCTGCTGCTTTTGCCATTCTTCAATTCCTCGCCATCATCTGGGACTCAATCAACTTCACTGGCCCTGGAGTGATGTGGTTTCAACTTCTGGCCGCTAGCTCCTGGCTGTTAGCTTCTAGCCCAAACGCCTCGCGCTAGCAGCTTGTATCTAGCAACTTCTTATGTCTTCGCCGTCGATTTCTTCTTCTGCGACACGGTGCCTTTGCGCGGACCTTTACGTGTGCGCGCGTTCGTATGCGTGCGTTGTCCCCGGACCGGAAGGTTGCGGCGATGCCGGAATCCGCGATAGGACCCGATTTCAATCAGCCGCTTGATGTGCATGGAAATGTCTTTGCGCAGATCGCCTTCCACGTCGCCTTCGGCTTCAATCGCCTGCCGGATGCGGTTGACCTCATCTTCATTCAGATCCTGGACCTTTTTCAGCGGCTCCACTTTCGCTGTCGTCAGCAGCCGCTTCGACCGCGAATTGCCGATTCCGTAGATGTACGTCAGCGCGATGTCCACATGCTTGTTGCGTGGAAGATCGACGCCTGCAATACGTGCCATTTTGTCTCCTCTTTGATTCCTTTGATCGGTTTACAGGCTAGCTCACCCTTCATCCCGATCCTTTGAACATTTGTGATTCGCAATTTGCGATTTGTAATCTTCTGCTGTCCTCTTGCAAAGTTCCGCCGACTCGCAATTACAATTCACAAACAGAAATCACAATTACCCCTGTCTCTGTTTATGTTTCGAGTTCTCGCAAATCACGCGCACCACACCCTTGCGGTGCACGATCTTGCACTTGTCGCAAATTTTCTTTACTGATGCCCTGACCTTCATGGTATCCGCTCTCTTCCACTTCTTGTGTGGCACAGGCACTGCTGCCTGTGTTTTTTACTTGTATCTGTAAACGATTCTTCCGCGTGTCAGGTCGTACGGCGAGAGTTCCACCGCCACCTTGTCGCCAGGAAGAATGCGTATGAAATTCTTTCGCATCCGGCCGGAAACGTGCGCCAGCACCTGATGTTTGTTCTCCAGTTCCACCCGGAACATGGCATTGGGCAGCGGCTCTACGACCGTTGCCATAACTTCAATCGCGTCTTCTTTGCTCACTCAGCTCCTTGAAGCCGGCTTCTAGCTCCTAGCCGCTGGCTCCCAGCAAAAAACTCGTTTCAAAAATCGTTCGTCCTTATGACGATTGCTGCTGTTACTGCTGCATTCGTCCGGCTAGCAGCTAGTAGCCAGCAGCTATTCTGTCAGCACGAGCGGCCCATTTCTGGTTACCGCCACCGTATGCTCGAAGTGGGCGCTGAAACTGCCGTCCTCGGTTACGGCCGTCCACTTGTCGTCCAGCACTCGCGCGCCCGGCTGGCCCATATTGACCATGGGCTCAATCGCCAGCACCATGCCTTCACGCAGCCTGGTGCCATGACCACGAACGCCAAAATTCGGCACCTGCGGATCTTCGTGCATCCGCGTGCCGATTCCGTGTCCCACAAAATCGCGCACCACGCTGAAGCCGTTGGCTTCCACGTATTCCTGCACCGCCGCGCCGATATCGCCCACCGTCTTCCCGAGCCGCACTTCCTCAATCGCCTTCTTCAGCGATGTCTCGGTTACGTCCAGCAGCTTCTTAAGTTCCGGCTTCAGGGTCTGGCCCACAGGGACCGTCACCGCCGCATCGGAGTAGTACCCGTCCAGCACCACGCCGCAGTCGATGGAAACGATATCGCCTTCCTTCAGCACCCGCTTTTCTGACGGGATACCATGAATGATCTCGTTGTTGACTGACGTGCAGAGAACGCAGGGATAGTCGTAATATCCCTTGAAAGCCGGCTTGGCTCCCAAGTCCCGGATCTTATCTTCCGCCACGTGCTCCAAGTCCATGGTGGTTGCGCCCGGCTTCACTGCCGCCCTTACCACCTCATGCACCTGGCGCAGGATCTGGCCGCTGCGCCGCATCTTTTCCAGTTCCGCGTGCGACTTGCAGTTAATCACTGTGTGCCTGCCGCTGCGGATCTTTCAATAATCGCCAACGTTTCCGCTGTTACCTGTTCCACGGGTGCTTCGCCGTTCAATTCGTGCAGACTCCCTTTCCCGTTGTAATATTCCACCAGAGGCAGCGTCTGCCGTTCATAGCTCTTCAACCGCTCGGAAATCACGTCTTCCTTGTCGTCTTTGCGCTGCACTAAGCGCGACCCGCAGGAATCACACAATTCGTCGTCTTTGGGCGGCTGGGAGTAGATGTTATAAATCCTGCCATCGACGGGGCAGGAACGGCGACCCGTAAGCCTTTGCAGTAATTGATTATAACTGACTCTTATATACACCACAACCGGCGGGATCTTGTCCCCATCAAAGCTTGCCGACTGTAAATATTCATCCAGCCACTCCGCCTGGCCCACCGTCCTGGGAAAGCCGTCCAGGACAAATCCGCGGCGCGCATCCGGCTGCTTCAACCTGTCCGCCATCATTTCCAGCATGAGATCGTCCGGAACCAGCGCACCCAACTTCATGATCGGGTCGGCTTTTTTGCCCAGTTCCGTCCCACGTATTATGTTATCGCGCAAAATGTCTCCGGTAGAGACCTGCGGGATGGCGTATCGCTGCGCGATCAGCTTGGCTTGCGTACCTTTTCCCGCTCCCGGCGCTCCCATCAGAATGACGGGACCGACCACAGCAGCAGCCCTGGGTGAACCGGGTTGTGTCGCGGTATCGGCGGACATGGTGTTTTAGTTCCAGAGCCTCCTGCCCTTCACGCGCCCGCTGCGCGAGGTAAAACCTTCATAATGCCGCATGACCAGCTGCGATTCGACCTGATTGACCGTGTCCATGGCCACTCCCACCACAATCAGCAGCGAGGTCCCGCCAAAGTAAAAGTTCACCCCCAGCCCGTTTAACACCCAGTTGGGCAGATTCTCAAATAGCCGCCCACCCAGCCACATGGGCAGGTGATTGAGGTGAATTCCCATGATCATCCACTCTGGAATCAGCGAGATCAGGATCAGATACAGACCGCCGACGAGGGTCACGCGGGTAAGCACTTCATTGATGTAATCGCGCGTGCGATGCCCCGGCCGTATTCCGGGAATGAACCCGCCATGCTTGCGCATGTTGTCTGCAACATCGCCCGGGTTAAACACAATGGAAACGTAAAAATAAGCGAAGAAAACAATGCCCGCAGCGTAGAGCAGCGTGTAGAGCGGCTCACCCCACTTGAGCTGGTCTAAAAGCCAGCCAAAGTAGCGATGCAGAGAGCCTCCGGTTTTAAATGCTGTCGAGTAGGTCAGCATCTGCGGGATGCTAAGCAGCGATGAAGCAAAGATCACCGGCATGACGCCGCCGGAGTTGACCCGCAGCGGCAGGTGTGTGGCCTGTCCGCCCATGATGCGACGTCCCACCACGCGCTTGGCATACTGCACGGGTATTCTTCGCTCAGAGCGTTCCATGAACACAATGAACGCCACCACCAGCAGCATCACGATGATCAGCAGTCCCATGGCAGGGATGGTGAAGCTTCCCCAGGCCTGCTGCTTGGCTTTGTTGATCAGGTCCATCACAGCTTTCGGCAAGCCCACAACGATGCCGGCAAAAATCAGCAAGGACATGCCGTTGCCGATTCCGCGTTCAGTGATCTGCTCACCCAGCCACATGATAAACATGCTGCCCGTGGTCAGGGTGACGATGGTCATGAAAAGGAACGAGTAGCCGGGAGTTAAAACAAAGTCCTGGCTCTGCAGAGTGAAAGCGATTCCCAGCGATTGCAGGACGGAAAGAATAAGCGTCAAATATCGCGTCCACTGTGTGATTTTGCGCCGTCCCAGTTCGCCTTCTTTCTGCAGGCGCGCCAGCGGTTCCCAGACCACGGTGAGCAACTGCAGAATGATGGATGCCGTGATGTACGGCATGATGCCCAGAGCAAAAATCGTCAGCCGGCGCAGGTTGCCGCCGCTAAACAAATCGTAGAACCCGAGCAAACCGCCCTGCTGTTGCTGGAAGGCCAGCGCCAGTTTGCTGGTGTTAATGCCCGGCGTTGGGATGAATGATCCCAGGCGATAAACCGCCAGCATGGCCATGGTGAACAGCACACGCTTGCGCAGGTCTGGAACGCGAAAGATGTTTGCAAATTTCTCTACCATTTACGTCACTTCTTCCTGGGTTTTGCTTGAGGCTTCTTCTCTTCCGCGGGAGCAGGCGCGCCGCCGATCAACTCAGCCTTGCCTCCGGCCTTGGTGATCTTCTCCTGTGCCGACTTTGAAAACTTGTGCGCCTGTACGCTGATGGCCGACTTCAACTCGCCATCTCCCAGCACTTTGATCAGATCATTCTTCCCCGCCAGGCCATTCTTGACCAGCAATTCAAGCGTCACATTCTTCTCGCCCAGTCCGGCAAGGCGGTCCAGGTTCACCACCCGGTATTCAACGCGAAAGATATTGGTAAAGCCGCGCTTGGGCAAACGGCGATGCAGTGGCATCTGTCCGCCTTCAAAACCGCGCATGGACCGCGATCCTGAACGCGATCGCTGGCCCTTATGTCCACGCGTGGATGTCTTGCCCATGCCGCTGCCCATGCCGCGGCCTACGCGCTTGCGGTTGGCCGTCGCGCCTTTTGGTGGTCTTAATGTCGATAAATTCGTTGGCACCTTATCTTTTCCTCTTCGCAACCGCTCCGTTGTTGTTGGCAGCAGTTACTCGGTTTCCCTGTCTCCATTTGGTAATTGGGTAATTGAACTACGGTGAGCCGAACATCAATTACCAAATTACCGAATTACCCACTTACCCAATCGGCGATTCAGTTTACTGCTCCACAATCTGAACAAGATGTGGAATTTTTGCAATCATCCCTCGGATCGAAGGCGTGTCTTCCCGCTCAATGACTTGATTCAGCCGGGTAAAGCCCAGACCTTTCACCACCAGCTTATGCTTCACCGGCGTGCAGATCTTGGAACGGACATACTGAATTTTGATCTTCTTCTTTGCTGCCGTCATATTGCTTATAACTCCTGCACTGCTTTACCGCGCATGGCCGCCACTTCCTGCTTGTCGCGCAGTCTGTTCAGCGCATCAAAAGTCGCCTTGATCACGTTGTGCGGATTGGCCGTGCCGATTGATTTGGTCAGCACATTCTGCACGCCCACGGAAGTCATCACTGCGCGCACCGCGCCGCCGGCAATCACGCCGGTTCCTTCCGGCGCCGGCTTCAGCAGCACCATGCCCGACCCAAACCGCCCCAGGACCGCGTGCGGGATCGAGGTCTGCGTCAGGTTGACCTTGACCAGGTTCTTCTTGGCCGATTCAATTCCCTTGCGGATGGCCTGGGGAACTTCCTTGGCCTTGCCTGAGCCGTAGCCCACCACGCCTGCTCCCGGGTCCCCCACCACCACCAGCGCCGCGAAGGACATGTTCTTTCCGCCCTTGACCACCTTGGTCACGCGGTTGATGGCCACCACCTGGTCTTTCAACTGGTAGCTGCCGGCATCGAGTTTCTTTCTGATTGCTGTTATCGCCATTTAGAACTCCAACCCCGCTTCACGCGCGGCATCTGCCAGCGCTTTGATTCTTCCGTGATACAGATAACCGCCGCGGTCAAAGACCACCTTCTTCACGCCTTTTTCCTGCGCCCGCTGCGCGATCGTCTTGCCAATCTCCTTCGCGCTGGCCACGTTCCCGCCGGTCTTCTTGCTGCCCTTTTTGCCATGCACCGTACTGGCCGAGGCAATGGTCTTCCCTGTGGTGTCGTCAATTACCTGGGCATATATATGGTTCAGCGAACGGTAGATGTTCAGCCGGGGACGCTCTCCTGATCCGCTCATCCGCTGCCGGATGCGCTGATGGACCCTGCGCCGTACCTTGTCTTTCGAAATTTCTGGAATCATCTTTGTATTTACCTTTGCTTCGTAGAGCCCTTGACTCCACGATCAAATCAAAAATCCTGTCTCAGTTCAGAATTGAGTAATTTGATAATTTTCCATTGGTATTGAGAACGGATGCTGTTCGAAGGGCGCCGTTTTCAAATTACCCGATGCCAAATTACCCAATCACCAAATCTTATTTCGCTCCGGTCTTGCCGACCTTCTTCTTCAGCCGCTCGCCCGCGTAGCGCACGCCCTTCTGCTTGTAGGGGTCCGGCGGACGGAGAGCGCGCATTTCAGCCGCCACTTGTCCGACCTTCTGCCGGTCAATGCCGCTTACCGTCAGCTTCGTCTGCTTGGGATCAATGGCCACTGTGACGCCGGTTGGCAGCGGGTATTCAATCGGGTGCGAATAGCCCAGAGTAAATACAACCATATTCTTGCCCTTCAGTTCGGCGCGATAGCCGATGCCGACGATTTCCAGGTCGCGATTCCAGCCTTTGGTTACACCTTCCACAGCGTTGTTGACCAGAGAGCGCGCCAAACCGTGAACGGCAGCGTGATCGTCATCCAGGCGGGTCACCTGGATGTGTCCATCCTGCTGCTGCAGCTTCACACCCGCGGGCAGATGCGTCTGCACCTGGCCCTTCGGTCCCTGCACGACTACCGTGTTGCCCTTCACTTCATACTTCACTCCCTGCGGGAGCGGAATCGGCTTTTTTCCGATACGAGACATTTTGAAATCCTTCTATTAAGCGAGTCCTTCAAGCCGATCACCGGCTGAATTCCACGCTGCGTTTAGCTGCTAGCCACTGGCTGCTAGCTTCCAGCCAGAGTCGCTTTCCCTCTGCCCTTTTCCGCGGATCCTGCGCTGCACTTGATCCTTCGCCGGGGCTTTAACCCCGGAACTAGCAGCTAGAAGCTAGCGGCTAGTGGCTGGCAATTCGCGATTCGCGCGAATTACCACACTTCACACAAAATCTCCCCGCCCACGCCTTCCTTGCGCGCCTGCCGGCCAGTCATGACTCCTCGCGGAGTAGTCAGGATGTTGATTCCCAGCCCGCCCAGCACGCGTGGAATCTCATTGCGTCCCACATACACGCGGCAACCGGGCCGTGAAATGCGCTGCAGGTTGGAGATGGCGGCGGCATTGTCATTTCCGTATTTCAGGTAAACGCGGAGGACCTTTCTGCCCTCCTCTTCCGTCGCCTTGAAATTGGCGATGTAGCCTTCTTCCTTCAAAATGCGCGCGATCTCCAGCTTCAGCTTGGAAGCCGGGATATCGAGCTTCTGGTGCCGCGCGGAAATCGAGTTACGAATGCGCGCCAGCAAATCTGCGACCGGATCGGTCAAACTCATCTTCGTTCATCTCCTCTTATCGTCACCCGTTTGTCCCCCGCTTCGCGGGAGAAACCTGCCGTGACGTACTACTAAACAGCCAGCAATTAGCAGTTAGCAACTAGCCCTTGTTTCGTGAGACTCAGCATGCACTGCACTCAGGCACGATCTGGCTAATTGCCAATTGCCGGTTGCTAATTGCTTCCTTACCAGCTCGATTTCGAAACCCCAGGTATCTCGCCCTTCAGCGCCAATCCCCGGAAGCACAAGCGGCAAACGCCAAACTTGCGCAGGTAAGCCCGCGGACGTCCGCAGATCGAGCAGCGGTTCCGGTGCTGGGTGGAGAACTTGGGTTTCTTGTTCGTCTTGGCGATCTTTGCTGTTGTTGCCATGTGTCCTTATTAGCACTTAGCCGTTAGCAATTAGCCTTTAGCCAGATCACCAAACCGCCAGTGCTCATTCTGAAATCTCAAAACTGCGCCAGTTCTAAACTGCCCTTGTCAATGTGCTCAAGGTAAGAGCTAACGGCTGAGGGCTAATCGCTGCGCTACTGTCTAAACGGCATCCCCAGATGCTTCAGCAATGCCCTTGCCTGGTTGTCGTCGCGCGCCGTGGTCACAATGGTCACGTTCATGCCCTTCAGCTTGTCCACTTTGGCGTAATCAATCTCCGGAAAGATCAACTGGTCGCGCAGCCCCAGCGTGTAATTGCCACGCCCGTCAAAAGATTTGGTCGAAACGCCGCGGAAGTCGCGCACGCGAGGCAGAGCAACGTTGATCAACCGGTCCATAAATTCGTACATGCGGTCTCCGCGCAAGGTCACCATGGCGCCAATCGACATGCCTTCACGAACCTTGAAGGCCGCAATCGACTTTTTTGCCTTGGTCACCACCGGCTTCTGACCGGTGATCTCGCCCAGGTCGCGGACGAGAGGATCGAGCACCTTTGTATTCTGCGTTGCTTCTCCGACACCCATGTTCACCACAACCTTATGCAACCGCGGGACCGCCATCGGATTCGTAGCTCCCAACTCTTTAGCCAGTGCCGGAGCAATCTCTTTATTGAACCGTTCTCTCAGTCGTGCTGTCGTCTTTGCTGCCATTTCTTCTTTTCTCTACCTTTCTCACGGTTTCCGGGTTGACGGGTTCGTGAGTCATTCACTTGTGTGGCACAGGCACTCTTGCCTGTGCGCAATAGTTGGTATTTAGTGCTTGACCACAAGCTCTAATCTGCTTCGGCTTACCGGAACTGCTTCAGCTTCCAGAAGCCAAATGCCAAGTACCAAATACTATTTGTCTAAACTCGCATTGCACCGCTTGCAGATCCGTACCCGCCGGCTGCCTTCCGTGCTGTGTCCCACACGCGAAGGACCGCAGCTGGGGCAGATCACCATCACGTTCGAAATCGAGATGGGTGACTCCTGCTCGGCAATGCCGCCCTTGATATTGCGCTGCGGGTTCGGACGCACGTTCTTCTTCGCCATCATCACGTGTTCCACCAGGACTTTGCCTTGATCCGGGAATACGCGCAGCACGCGGCCCTGCTTGCCCTTATCGCGGCCGGTGATCACCTTCACCTGGTCATTGCGCTTGATGTCAACTCTTTTTTGCATGTTCAGCCTTCAACTCGTCCCTTAGAGCACTTCCGGTGCAAGAGAAACTATCTTCAAAAATTTCTTTTCCCGCAGTTCGCGCGCCACCGGCCCGAACACGCGTGTTCCCACCGGTTCGCCCGCCTCGTTGATCAGCACAGCAGCATTCTGGTCAAAACGGATGTACGTCCCGTCGCGGCGGCGATGCTCTTTGCGCTGGCGCACGATCACGCATTTGACCACGCTGCCCTTTTTCGCCGTGCCGTCTGGGGCAGCTTCTTTTACCGCAGCCGTCACAACATCGCCCAGGCTGGCGTTCAGGCCAGTGTGCCCGCCCAGCGGCAGAATCATCTGCAGCCGTCGCGCCCCGCTATTATCGGCCACATCCAGAATGCTTCTCATCATCACTGCCATGGTCTTTTCCCCCTAGCTCGCTTGTTGTTCCGCCGCGATATCTTCGCCCGCCACCAGCTTGGCCTTCTGGACCACGTTCTTCAAACGCCAGCGCTTCAGCTTGGACAAAGGCCGGGTTTCCTCAATTTCCACGAAATCGCCCACACGCGCCGTGTTGTTCTCATCATGCGCATAGAACTTCTTGGTTTTGGCGATCACGCGACGGTAGAGCGGATGTGATTTCTTCATCACTGTCTCAACCACAATGGTCTTCGCCATCTTGGTTGAAACTACCTGGCCGATCTTCGTGCTGCGGCGGCTCTGATCCTTGCTCGTTGTCTCTGCCATTTACTTCTTCCTCGCTTTCGCCTTGGCTCCGGCGCTCTTCTTTTTTGCCTTGGCAGCAACCGTTTTCTTTTTGGTGGCCGCGGTTTTCCGCGCGGCAGCGGATGTTCTCGTGCGCGCCGGCTTCGCCTTGGCGGGTTTCACCGTTTCCGTGGCTTCCTCCGAGGCAGCTGCTGCAGCCTTGCTCCCGTTCGTCAGCCCCAATTCTTTTTCCCGCATGATGGTCTTGATCCGGGCCACGTCTTTGCGCAGCCCACGGATCTTGTTCAGACTTTCCGTTTGCCCCATCTTGAGCTGGAACTTCATGCGGAAGAGCTGATCATTCAGCTCGCGCTGCTGGTGCGTAAGTTCCGCGTCCGTCAGGTTTCTAAGTTTTTCAACGTCCATAGTTGTCATCTCTCTTTTCAGCTCTTAGCTTTCAGCTCTTAGCTCAAAGCCTTTAGCCTAAATGGCTTTCCTGGCTGAATGCTGATCTACTGACTGGCTAAATGCCTGAGGTCATCTGCTAATGACTTGCCTCGTGCCTCGATACAAACTTTGTCCGCAGTCCCAGCTTGTGTGACGCCAGCCGCATGGCTTCCATAGCATCGGTCTTGCTCACACCTTCCATTTCAAACAGCACCTTGCCGGGACGCACCACTGCAACCCAGTGATCCGGAGCGCCTTTGCCCTTGCCCATACGGGTTTCAGCCGGCTTCTTGGTCACAGGCTTATCCGGAAACAGGCGGATCCAGATCTTGCCTCCGCGCTTGACAAAGCGAGTCATGGCCACGCGGCTGGCTTCAATCTGGCGGTCCGTAATCCAGCCCGGCTCCAGCACTTTCAATCCAAAATCCCCGAAGGACAGCTCGCCTCCCCGCCACGCCTTCCCGCGCATGCGTCCGCGCTGCTGCTTGCGGTACTTAACTTTTTTGGGCATTAACATATGTCAGTTCCTCTTATGGCGCTAACAACATCCTCAAGCCGTTAGCCCTTAGCCTTTGACCCTTAGCTTTGCAGCAGTGTCGCCTTCTTTTACGCTCAAGCTAGAGGCTGCTAATTGCTAAGTGCTTTTTAGAACGCTCCCGCTCCAGCCCGCTCCGGCTGTCTCCGCTTCGTGGGCAGAATGTCGCCGCGATAGATCCATACCTTCACGCCGATCACGCCATACGTTGTACGCGCTTCCGAGAAGCCATACTCAATATCGGCACGCAGCGTATGCAGAGGCAGGCGGCCCTGCAGATACCATTCTGAGCGCGCGATTTCATTGCCGTTCAGGCGCCCGGAAACGCGCACTTTGATTCCCTTGCACCCGAAGCGCAGCGCTGAATCCACGGCCTTGCGCATCGCCCGGCGGAAGCCCACGCGCTTTTCCAGCTGCAGCGCAATCGATTCCGATACCAGCTGTGCATCCAGCTCCGGCTTGTGCACTTCCTGGATATCGATGAATACCTCGCGCGAGGTCCGCTTCTGCACTTCCTGCTTGAGCTTGTCAATCTCCGCGCCTTTGCGGCCAATGATGATGCCCGGACGCGCCGTGCGGATAATGATGCGCAGTTTGTTGCCCGGACGCTCGATCTCCACCGAGCTCACGCCGGCCGACTTCAGCTTGTCGCGCAGCTCTTCCTTTAGCTTCACGTCTTCATGCAGCAGCTTGTCGTAATCACGCTCCACGAACCAGCGCGACCGCCAGGGCTTGGTATAGCCCAGACGAAATCCGTAAGGATGGACCTTCTGACCCATAATCTTTTACCTCGCTCCCGCCGTCTTCTTACGGCCTGCCGATTTCTTTTTTGCTCCTGCGGAACGTGCCTTCTTCTTGGGCGCTGCTTTCGTTGGAGCGGCGGATCCTTCCTCGCCTACCACTGTCGCCATATCGGCGCCGTTCTGCACGCCTTTTTCCGCCAGCACCACTTCCAGGTGCGCGATGCGGCGCTGGTAGCGGTACGCGCGGCCCATGGGCGCCGGACGGATACGTTTCATGCGCGGACCATCATTGGCGACGGCCTTCTTCACGTACAACTTATCCACGTCCACATCCAACCCTTTTTCGCCGCTCAGGTAGTTCGCGTTCTCCACCGCCGAACGCACCAGCTGGAAAATGGCCGGGGCGATCCGCTTCTTGGTGAACTGCAGCGTGCTCAACGCGTCTTCCACCCGCTTGCCCTTGATCAGGTCCAGTACCAGCCGCGCCTTCTGCGGCGAGATTCGCGTGAACTGCGCTTTTGCTTTGAATTCCATGAGAATTTCAACCTTCTCTAAATTTCGTTACGCCTTCGGCGCTGCCGGAGCAATCGCCCCCGGTCCGCCGGGTATGCCTGCCGGCCTGGCTGAGACTTCTGCCGCCGCCTTCACCGAGTGTCCCTTGAACTGCCGCGTGAAGGAGAACTCGCCCAGCTTGTGCCCCACCATGTTTTCCGTGACGTACACCGGGATAAACTTCTTGCCGTTGTGCACGGCAATGGTGTGTCCCACCATTTCCGGCGAGATTGTGGACCGTCGCGACCACGTGCGAATGACCTTCTTGTCGTTCTTCGCGTTCATGTCCTCGACTCTTTTCAGCAGGTGACCGTCAATAAACGGTCCTTTCTTTACTGAACGTGCCATTATTTGCTTCTCCTGCTCACAATGAACTTGTCAGTGCGCTTGTTGTTGCGGGTCTTGTAACCGCGCGTGGGCTGGCCCCACGGGGTGACCGGATGACGTCCGCCGGAAGTCTTTCCTTCACCACCGCCGTGTGGATGGTCCACCGGGTTCATGGTTACGCCGCGGTTCACCGGCTTCTTGCCCAGCCAGATATTGCGGCCGGCTTTGCCGATGTGAACGTTTTCGTGTTCCACGTTGCCAATCTGGCCCACGGTTGCCATGCAGTCGATCAGTACGCGACGCGTTTCGCCGGAAGGCAGTTTCACCAGAGCGTACTCGCCTTCTTTCGCCACCAACTGTGCGGCTCCCCCGGCCGAGCGCACCATCTGCGCCCCTTTGCCCGGCTTCAGCTCGATGTTGTGCACCGTGGTACCGGCAGGAATGTTCCTGAGCGGCAGCGCGTTGCCCACCAGAATGTCGGCATCGGGTCCGCTGACAATCTTCTGTCCCACTTTCAATCCCACCGGCTGCAGGATGTAGCGCTTCTCGCCGTCAGCATAAGCTATGAGGGCAATGCGCGCCGACCGGTTGGGATCATACTCGATCGAAACCACTGTGGCAGGAATGCCGTTTTTGTCGCGCTTGAAATCAATGGCGCGCAGCTTGCGCTTGTGACCGCCGCCACGATGCCAGATGGTGATATCGCCCGAGTTGCGGCGACCGCCCGTGCGCAGCTTATTGTGCGTCAGCGGCTTGTGCGGCTTGTCAGTCGTCAATTCTTCATTCGTCAGCGTGGTCTTGAACCGCAGTGACGGCGTGATCGGTCTGTATGTCTTAATACCCATTTAAAACCAGCCTTTGGTGCTTCTCTCTAAGGGCTCCGCAGCGCTTCGCTGCTTCGCCCTCGCGCTCTGCTCGCGCTATTCCGGCGCTCGCTCACGCTCACCCTGCCGTTAGCTCTTAGCTTTGTCTCGCAGCTAGCAGCTTCTTCGTGTTCTTCCGTAAGCGATTTGGCACATCCGTCGCCAAATCGCGCTGCCAAGAGGCCTTCACGCTGTACGTGCGTGCGACGCTCCCAAGCGGTTCACACTAAACTAAAGATTTTGAGCGTACTCCGGCATCTTCTCGCCGGACTTCAATTTCACGTACGCCTTCTTCCAGTCCGGACGGTAGCCGGCAAAACGACCGCGCCGCCGCTCCTTGCCCTGGAAGTTAGCCGTGCGCACCGAGTCGACCTTCACTTTGAAGATCTTTTGCACCGCTTCTTTCACTTCGGTTTTGGTCGCCTTGGCGGCCACTTCAAAAACCAGCGTGGCCTCGTTCTCTTTCACGCCCAGGCCCTTTTCCGTGATCACGGGCTTGCGAATGATCTGGTATGCCGACTTCATTAGGCGACCTCCGCTTTCCGCTTGGGCGCCGAAGCCTTCAGCGAATCCTGCAATCTCTCCAACGCCGGGCGGGAGAAGATTGCCGATTCATATTTCAGCAGGTGATACGGGTGCACCTGGTTTCCGGCCAGCAACTCGATTCCCGCCAGGTTGCGGGCGCTCAGTTCCAGGTTGTGGTTCTCTTTGGCTCCGTCCACCACCAACGCACTCTTCGTTACACCCAGCGTGTCCAGCGCAGCGCGGAACGCCTTGGTCTTTGCCTCGTCCAGCTCAAAGTCTTCCACCACCAGCAGCTTGCCATCGGCAAGCTTCGCCGCCAGCGCCGAACGCAGTGCGCCCAGTAGCTTTTTCTTCGGAAAATGGTAGTCATAGGAACGCGGCTGCGGTCCATGCACCGTGCCGCCGTGCCGCCAAAGAGGCGACCGGATGGAACCCACACGCGCGCGGCCCGTACCCTTTTGCCGCCAAAGCTTCTTGCCCGCACCGGAAACCAGCTTGCGGTTTTTAGTGGCATGCGTGCCGGCACGCTGTGCGGCGCGGTAATGTTTCACCGCTTCCCAGAGCAGGTCTTCATTGATCCCGCCGAAGACCTCGTCCCACAGTTCCAGCGTGCCGATCTTTTTGCCCTTCAGATCTCTTACGTCAATCGTTGCCATTGGATTAGCTCTTAGCTGCTAGCCACTAGCCTGCTAGCTTTTTTGTGTGACACAGGCTCTGTTGCCTGTGCGACGCGGTAATTGGTACGTGGTCCTAAGTCTCCGATCTGTTTCGTTCCACCGAAGCCGCTTGGGGGCTTCCACGTAACGCCAAGTACCAAGTACTAACTACCTAACTATTTTTTTCCTTTTCCTGCAGCTGCCTTCTTCGCAGCCTTCAACGGGGCCTTACTTCAAGGGCTCCGCAACGCTACTTCGCCCTCGCGCTTTGCTCGCGCTATTCCGGCGCTCGGTCCATGCTCACTCGCTATTTCTTGCCTTTACCCGCTGCTGCCTTCTTCGCAGCCTTCAACGGATCGAGAGTGGTTGCGCCGGCAAAGCCACGACGCTCGCGCGGCGGCTTCTTGGCCCTCAGTATCACCACATAACCATTCTTGTGTCCCGGTACCGCGCCTTCCACCAGCAGAAGATTGTCTTCTGTGTCGATACCGCGGATCTTCAGGTTGCGGACCGTTACCTGGTCCACACCCATGTGTCCGGACATACGCTGCCCAGGGAAGGTACGTGACGGAAATGAAGACGCGCCGATTGAACCCTGCACCTGGAACATGTGTCCGTGGGCCGCCGGGCCGCCGCCGAAATGGTGACGCCGAACGACGCCCGCAAATCCGCGTCCCTTGCTGATACCAACTATGTCGACATAACCTTCGCCGTTGAAGATTTCGACCAGAACCTTATCGCCAACTTTCACAGCACCGTTGCCGCTCGTGGCTGCACCGTCGCTGCCCTCGGCCGACTTTTCAGCAGAAGCCGCAGCTGCTGCGGGTGTGCTCTCAACCGTAACTTCACGAATGAACTTCACCGGCGGCAGGTTGTGCTTGCCGAAGTGACCCTGCATGGCCTTGCTGACATTCTTGCCTTTTACAAACTCCACCAGCCCGATCTGCGCCGCCTCATAGCCATCTTTATTGGCGCGCTTGAGCTGTGTGATTACGCAAGGCCCCGCCTGCAGAACCGTGACCGGGTGGACTTCACCTTTGTCATCAAATATCTGCGTCATGCCGATTTTCTTGCCTAAAATTCCGTTAACCATTGTGTCTATTCTCCTCATCATTCCCGCGCTGTATGCAGCATCGAGGAACTGTAGGTTTTGCATTCAGCTTTTAGGTCTTGGCTTTTTGGCTTTTAGCTTGAAGTGTTGCTGCTTCTGACGAAGGCAGCAGCTAAGAGCTAAGAGCCAATGGCCAAAAGCTATTTGTGCTCTTTTCCAAACGCCTTGATCTCCACGTCCACGCCCGCTGGCAGGTCGAGCTTCATCAGCGCGTCCACCGTGTTTTGCGTGGGCTCCAGGATGTCAATCAGGCGTTTGTGCGTGCGGATCTCAAATGCCTCGCGCGACTTCTTGTCCACGTGGGGCGAGCGCAGCACGCAATATTTGTTTTTTACCGTGGGCAGCGGAATGGGTCCGGCAATCTGTGCCCCGGTACGCTTGGCCGTATCCACAATCTCGCCGGTCGACTGGTCAAGAATGCGGTAGTCATACGCCTTCAGCCTTATGCGAATTCTTTCTTTACCTATCAATGTCGTTTCCTCAAAGATCTCTGCGGCGGTCGAAAAATAAAAGAGCGTCGATCACAGCCGCACGGTCCAATTTGTGATTTCTGATTTGCGATTTGTGATTGGGGTGCGATCAATTCGCAATTCACCAATCACAAATCTTTAGCTACTGAATGATTTCTGAAATCGTTCCCGCACCCACGGTCCTACCACCCTCGCGGATGGCGAACCTGAGTCCCTTCTCCATGGCTACCGGTGTGATCAGCTCAATCGTCAAAGCCACGTTGTCGCCCGGCATCACCATCTCGGTCCCGCTCGGCAGCTCCGCCACGCCCGTCACGTCCGTAGTACGGAAGTAGAACTGCGGACGATAGCCCTTGAAGAACGGTGTATGCCGCCCGCCTTCTTCCTTGGTCAGCACATAGATCTCGGCCTTGAACTTGGTGTGTGGCGTGATCGATCCGCCTTTGGCCAGAACCATTCCGCGCTCCACGTCGTCTTTGCCGATGCCGCGCAGCAGCAGCCCGGCGTTATCGCCCGCCATGCCTTCATCGAGCTGCTTCTTGAACATCTCCACTCCGGTCACAACCGTCTTGCGCGTCTCGCGGAAGCCCACAATCTCAACTTCCTCGCCCACCTTGACCTTGCCACGCTCGATACGGCCGGTCACCACCGTGCCGCGACCCGAGATCGAGAAGATATCTTCAATCGGCATCAGGAACGGCTTGTCCACATCACGCGCCGGCAGCGGCACGCTCTTGTCCACCGCTTCCATCAGCTCGTCAATCTTCTTCTCCCACTGCGCTTCTCCGTTCAGCGCGCCCAGGGCCGAAAGGCGGACCACCGGAACGTCATCGCCAGGAAACTTGTAGCTCTTAAGCAGCTCGCGAACTTCCAGTTCCACCAGGTCGAGCAGCTCCGGATCATCCACCGCATCGCACTTGTTCAGCGCCACCACGATGTAAGGCACGCCTACCTGCCGGGCCAGCAGCACGTGCTCTCTGGTCTGCGGCATCGGACCGTCCGTCGCCGCGACCACAAGAATCGCTCCGTCCATCTGCGCCGCGCCCGTAATCATGTTCTTGATGTAGTCGGCGTGGCCGGGGCAATCCACGTGCGCATAGTGCCGGTTCGGCGTCTCATACTCCACGTGCGCCGTGGCAATAGTGATGCCGCGCTCCCGCTCTTCCGGTGCGTTATCGATCGAATCAAACGAGCGGAACTGGATCTTGGGGTTGTGCTTGCTCAATACCTTGGTGATGGCCGCCGTCAGCGTGGTCTTGCCGTGGTCAATGTGACCAATCGTCCCTACGTTTACGTGCGGCTTGCTGCGGTCAAATTTTTCCTTTGCCATATTCTTCTTAGCCTCTAGCCTTCAGCTCTTAGCCACTAGCTTTCAATCGCTTCTGTTTTGCAGCCCGGTAAAAAGCACCAAGGCGCGTTTCCTTTTCAGTTAAACCTTCGAACTCTTTGTCCAGCCGCTGGTACTCGGCCAGGTTTCGTTCGCGAAACTCGTTGAACTCTTCTTCTGTCTGCCAGTAATCCAGCGTAAGAAAGCGAAGATGATCAGTAACATCTCTTGCCAGCTCCGTTCGGATATAACCACCAGATCGCCGAAATAACTGCGCCCAGGATCCCTCGGGGCCATACTGCTCAACAAACTCTCTTTCTCTGTCCTGCCGGACCCGGAACTCCCATACGATCACGTATTGAGTTTCCGTTCCTGTCGTTTTCATGCCGAAACCAGTCCGACTCCTTCATCCCAGTCAGAATCGTCCCGGTAAAACGAACCCAGCACCGTTTCGTGCTCCACCATTTCCTTACTCGCGAGCCAATCGCGAAACTGCTCAACTTCATGCTGACGCCAGTCGCGAAATGCTTCAAACTCCAGGTGCGACGTCCAGTAATCTCGAACTCTGTAGCGCCGGTTCCCCATTGCAACGAGTTCGCTCACCTGGAAGCCGGGCGCATATCGCCGAAGCAACCCGCACCACATACCATCAGAACCGAAGATGATTTCGAAATCCCGCTCACATCCTGGTCTGACGACAAACTCACGAACTACTACAAACCATTTGCTCCCGGCCAGTTCACCTGGCCGCGCTTTTGCCCTGCACCTTGGCTACAATCTCCTCGGTGACCGAGCGCGGCGCCTCGTCATAGTGGGCAAAGTGCATGGAAAACGTTGCGCGTCCCTGCGTGTTCGAGCGCATTTGCGTGGCGTACCCGAACATCTCAGCCAGCGGCACCAGCGCCTTGATCACCTGCGATCCCGCGCGATGATCGATGCCCTCAATGCGTCCGCGACGCGAATTCAGATCGCCGATGATGGTTCCCATGAACTCTTCCGGAACCACCACTTCCACTGACATAATGGGCTCCAGCAGCACCGGCGAGGCCTTGCGCGCAGCTTCCTTGAAGCCCATCGAGGCGGCAATTTTAAACGCCATTTCGTCGGAATCTACTTCGTGGTAGCTGCCGTCATAGAGAGTGACCTTTATATCCACCATTTCATAACCGGCAAGAACGCCGCCTTCCATGGCCTGCTTAATGCCCTGTTCAATGGGCTTGAAGAATTCACGCGGAACTGAACCGCTCTTGATCTCATTGATGAACTCAAAGCCCTTGCCCATCTCATTGGGATCAATCCGCAACTTGACATGGCCATAGTGACCTGAGCCACCGGTCTGGCGAATGTATTTTCCTTCCGCCTCAGAGTGCTTGCGGATGGTCTCGCGATACGCGACCTGAGGCTTGCCGACGTTGGCTTCCACCTTGTACTCGCGCATCATGCGATCAATGATGATCTCTAGATGCAACTCGCCCATGCCACTGATGATGGTCTGGCCAGAGTCAGGATCAGTGGTGACTTTGAAGGTGGGATCCTCTTGCGCCAGACGTCCCAGCGCCACGCCCATTTTTTCCTGATCGCTCTTGGTTTTTGGTTCCACCGCAACCGAAATCACCGGCGCGGCAAATTCAATCGACTCGAGAACGATTGGCGTTTTGTCGGTGCAGATGGTATCGCCCGTGGTGACGTTCTTCAGGCCGACGCAGGCACAGATGTCACCGGCATAAATCTCGGTAATTTCTTCGCGCTTGTTGGCGTGCATTTTGAGCAATCGGCCAATGCGCTCACTTTTTCCGCGGGTGGTGTTCAACACGCTGTCGCCGGTCTTGAGCTGGCCCGAGTACACGCGCACGAAAACCAGTTGCCCGACAAACGGATCAGCCATGATCTTGAATGCCAGGCCGGCAAACGGCTCATTGTCAGCCGGCTTCCGCTCGAGAATTTTTTCCGGATGATCGGGATCGTGCCCTTGCGCAGGCGCAATATCAATGGGGGAGGGCAGAAAATCGACCACTGCGTCGAGCAGCGTCTGCACGCCTTTGTTCTTGAATGCCGTTCCGCAGAGCACCGGGAACAGCTTCAGGCTGATCACACTCTTGCGCAGCGAGCCGCGAAGTTCGTCGGCTGAGATCGGCTCGCCTTCAAGGAATTTATGCAGCAGTTCGTCATCGTGCTCGGCGACGGATTCCACCAGCTGAGCATGGAAAGCTTCAGCTTTCTTTTTGAGATCAGCGGGGATCTCTTCCACCTCGTACTTGGCGCCCATGGTTTCATCGCGCCAGTAGATGGCCTTCATGCCGATGAGATCGACGACTCCCTTAAAAGCTGCTTCCTGTCCAATGGGGATCTGAATAGCTACGGGGCGGGCGTTGAGGCGCTTGCGGATGGTATCGACGGCATGCTCGAAATCGGCGCCCATTTTGTCCATCTTGTTAATGAAGCAAATTCGCGGAACGCCATATTTATCGGCCTGGCGCCATACAGTTTCCGACTGCGGCTCCACGCCGTGCACTGCGTCAAATACGGCGCATGCACCGTCGAGAACGCGGAGAGAGCGCTCCACCTCGGCGGTGAAATCCACGTGGCCGGGAGTATCGATAATGTTGATGCGGATGTCGCGCCAGAAGCAAGTGGTGGCAGCGGACGTAATCGTGATGCCGCGCTCCTGCTCCTGCTCCATCCAGTCCATGGTGGCGGTGCCTTCATGCACTTCGCCAATCCGGTGCGTGATGCCGGTATAAAAAAGGATGCGCTCAGTCGTAGTGGTCTTGCCGGCATCGATGTGGGCCATGATGCCGATGTTCCTGCAGCGCTCTAATGGTACTTGTCTTGGCATTTCCCTTAATCTTCAATTCTGCGAAATTCGCGTTTGGGACCGGGTACTCTCGATCCCCAGTCTCTCTATATGTAACTAGAGGCTGCCTGCTTACCAGCGATAGTGCGCAAACGCCTTGTTGGCTTCCGCCATGCGATGCACGTCTTCTTTCTTCTTGATCGCCGCGCCGCGTCCGTTCGCCGCATCCAGCAACTCATTGGTCAGCTTGTCGACCATCCCCTTTTCGCCGCGGTCGCGCGCATAACCCACGAGCCAGCGGATGGCCAGCGAAGTGCGCCGGTCCGGATTGACTTCCACCGGCACCTGGTAGTTCGCACCGCCAACGCGCCGCGTCTTCACTTCCAGCAGCGGCTTGGCGTTCTCCACCGCCTTCTTGAACAGCTTCAGGGCCTCATCGCCGCCCTTGGCCTGGAGGTTTTCCATGGATTTGTAGAAGATGTTCTGCGCCGTCGATTTCTTACCACCCCACATCATGGTGTTCACAAACTTGGTCACCAGGGTGGAGTTGTAAATCGGGTCCGCGATGGGATCCCGTTTCGGAATATGTCCTTTGCGTGGCATGCTTCAATCCTTAAAAAATTCTGGCAACTTGCTCTACTTCGGCCGTTTGGCTCCGTACTTCGACCGTCCCTGCTTGCGGTTCGCGACGCCCGTGGCATCCAGCGTTCCCCGCACCACGTGATAGCGCACGCCGGGGAGATCCTTGACGCGGCCTCCGCGGATCAGCACAATCGAGTGCTCCTGCAGGTTGTGTCCCACTCCGGGGATATACGTGGTAACTTCAATTCCATTGGTCAGGCGGACGCGCGCTACTTTCCGCAGGGCCGAATTCGGCTTCTTGGGCGTCTGTGTATAAACGCGAGTGCAAACGCCACGGCGCTGCGGGCATGATTGAAGTGCCGGGCTGGCCGTCTTGTAGTTCGGCGCTTTTCTGCCCTTACGAACCAACTGATTAAATGTCGGCATATGTCCTTTTCTTCAAGTTCTTCAAGGGCTCCGCTGCGCTGCCTCGCCCTCGTACTCCGCTCGCGCGGGACGGCGCTCACTGCGCACTCACCCGCTTAGAACGTTTAGATCTGCGCGCACGAATCACAGCTATCCCACACCCATGCTCCGGCGCGAGTCTTGACCCTCAGCAAACGGGGCTGGCCACGTACGCATGCAGCCATGATTCCACCTAAGTATGGTGGAGATTTGAAATTACCATCGGTGGCCGGGTTTCAACGACGGTGACGCCGAGCCTGTCCGGGGGCGCTCCGTATCGTTTTCCCTGCGGTTCGCATACCCTTCACGTGGGAAGGAAAGCGCGAACCCTGCTTTTCAGCGAGGCATGCCCTGTTAACGAAAAAAATCCTCGGGCAACTTTCTACAGCTCACAACACAAGCAAGCTAAATTGTTCTCGCGGAACCTTCTTACTATAGCAAGCAGGGGCGGAAACCGTCAACATTACCCCCCCGTGCCACGCCGTCCGAATCAGGAAGATAACCCTAAGCACCAGATTTCGCCCTCGGAAATCCAGCAAGAACAACCGGCAAGCGGCGTTCTTCGGCCAGGGAACTGAGGAGAAGTGTCGCTAGAGGCTGGATGGCTTGGTTTTTGATGTCCTGTTGAAGAAATACGATTCAATCACTAGACTGAGGGATTGTCTTTCCTCCTATGAAAAGTTTCAGAGGTAATATGCAGTGGTCTGTGGCTAGAAGCCTGCTCGCTGTGTTCGCAGCCATGTTCATCGCCGGCTGTGGCGGAAGTTCGTCTAACACGAACACCGTTGCCGTGGTTAATTTGGCGCCAGCAACCATTTCGCTGGTTGCCGGCCAGGTCTCGCAACTCACAGTTGCCGCGGTCAACTCAGCCGCCACTGCTGTCACAACCACTTTCACCTTCAACTCCACAAATCCCAACCTTGTCACGATCTCACCCAGCGGCCTGGTCTGCGGGGGAGTGTGGGACTCTACATTTGTCACCTGCAACGGAAACAACGCGGCCGGTGTGCCCCTGACCGGCTCGGCCACCGTCACTGCCAGCGCCGCCGGGATCACCAGCAGCCCCGTCACAGTCTCCGTTCATCCCAACGTAACTTCCATTCAAATCAGCCCGACAACGCTTCCCAGTTGCATATCGCACAGCAATACCGCGCAGTTCACCGCCAAGGCCTTTAATAATGGAAATGACATCACCAGTTCCATCGGCCAGTTTTCCTGGGCAAGCTCTGACAATACAGTTGTGAGAGTGGACGCCAATGGGCTGGCTACAGCCAATAGCCCGGGGCTGGCCGGGATCGTAGCCAGCGTGGGCGGCGTCACCTCGCAGTCGGTCCCGTTCAATACCTGCATGCCGCAACGCCTTGTTCTTCATCTGACGGGAGATCCCCCGGGGCAGCCAACTGAAACAACCACTCTGGCAGTCGGCCAAACCCAGGTTATTCAGGCCGACATGATTGATACCAATGGCGTAGTCACGCTAGGAGCGCCGGTGACCATCTCCAGCAACAACACGGCTGTTGCCAGTATTGGAGGGTCCACTCTAACCGCCACCGCTCCCGGCGGCGCGGGTCTGGTTGCAGTTTGCGCACCGCCTAAGTGTGGCAATGGAGTTAACCAGCCGGTATATAGCAATTTATTCGGCGTAAATGTAACCGGCACCAGCCCCGCTACCACTGTTTACGTGGGCACAACCACTATTCCTGCCCCCGGAACTTCACCGGCGATCGTTCCAATTGATACGAGTCAATCGCCGCCCCTTCCCGGTACTCCCATTGCACTGCCCGGTGCGCCAACCTCAATGGCGTTTACCTCAGACGGCTTGAAGCTGTATGTGGATACCAGTTCCGGTCTGGTCTCCGTGGACGCGCTCGCGAATACGGCAACTCTGCTGGATGCCGACGCGATTGGCACAATTCTCGCCGTGTCCCCTGATGGGACAAAGGTAATCATTTCCAACGTAAAATTTCAGCTGGACATACACTCGCAGCGCATCTTCATCTTTGATTCCAGCAACAACACGCTGCAGACTTTTATTCTGCCCGGCGCGGTGAGCGCAGCATTCACCAGTGATGGCTTCAAGGCTTATATAGCCGCCAATTTTGTGGACAACACGCTCACGCCGTCCCAGCAATCCAGGCTGTATGTGTGGTCCCCGGTGCTGACGCTGCGCACTCTGACTCCCTCCGGCACACCCAGCAGTGTTGCCCCCATTGCCGCAGGGCCGTTGTCCGTTGTGGCTGATGGCTCAGGCCTGCAAGTGTTTAACGTTTGCGACAACTCGCTTAACACCACGCTGTCCACCACCAGCGCTCCACAGTTGGTTGCAGCGCAGAAGAACGCGAATACGATTGCCGTCGTCAACCAAACCGGCGTGGATATCAAATTCGCCAATCTTCCAGACACAACCATAGGTCAATGTCCTCCCCCGGTAACCTTCAACAATCAATTCTCTGGTTTCGGACTGGGGACGTTTACTGCCCGCCAGGTGCTGGTAGGCTCCAACGGTTCTCACATTGCTGTGCTGCCCGTCGGCATCAATCAAATCGGGGTGGCCATTCCCGGAGCTGGCCCGGGAGTCATTGCCATCGCGGCCGGCGGCACGGAAGCAGTCAGTGGAGATCTGACGCAGGATGGCAACATTCTGTGGGCAGGAGTCGGCGGCACGAATACAGTGCACGAAATCAGTCTGGCCGGAGGCGGAGATTTCTTCCAGGTTCAGCTCAATCTCAATAACACCAATGCGGTGCCGGATCTCATCGCCGTACGGCCGAAATAGTTTCAGGTGACTCGCCCGTACCGCGGCAGGCTCGCGCCTTCGCCTACCGGTTATCTTCATCTTGGACATGCACGCACGTTCTGGGTGGCTTACCAGAGGGCTCGCGCCTGTGCCGGAACTCTCGTTTTTCGGAACGAAGATATTGATCAGCAACGTTCACGGCCGGAGTTTGTGCAGGCCATGTATGAGGATCTGCGCTGGCTGGGGCTCGACTGGGATGAAGGCCCCGATCTCCCGTCTCACATTGGATACAGCGGCCAGCATGGGAGCATTGCATCCGGCTCGTACTCGCAAAGCCAGCGACGCAACTTTTATATGGAAGCGTGGCGCAGACTCCGTGATGGCGGGTACATTTATCCCTGCGCCTGCTCACGCAAAGATTTGGAACGCGCGGCTTCAGCTCCCCATGAAGAAGATGATGAGATCCATTACCCGGGCGCCTGCAGGAGGCGGCTAGCGGAAGCTCATACATGGGAGTCGCCTGCCGGCGTGAGCTGGCGGTTCAAAGTTCCCGATGATCAGATCACCACCTTCACTGATCTTTATCACGGTCCTCAGCAATTCACAGCGGGACGCGATTTTTCTGACTTTCTTGTTTGGCGGCGCGATGATGTCACTGCCTACCAGCTCGCCGTCGTTGTGGACGATGAGGCAATGCAAATCAGCGAAGTGGTGCGCGGAGCAGATCTCCTCCGCAGCACAGCACGCCAGCTTCTCCTGCTGCAGGCTTTGGGTTACTCGGTTCCAGCGTATTTCCATTGTCCTCTGCTGCTCGATAATGAAAGCCGCCGTCTCGCCAAACGTCATCACTCGCTGAGCTTGCGCCGCTTGCGGGAAGAAGGCGCGGATCCGGGCGCTCTACGGCAACGTTTTGCTCAAGAACTTGAATGGAACAGGAATCTGCCCAACGCTGTTTGAGCGAAACGCGAGATGAATTCAGAATAAGAAAGCAATCAGGCTGGTTTCTGCGGTTTCTTCTTTTTGTGCTGCATTCTCTGGTGGTGCGCTTCCGCGGAGAGTGCTTTGGAATTTCTCTTTGCCGCTGAAGATTTTTTCAGACCCAGGGCTATGTCGGCAAGCTCAAGAAGACGCTGCCCGCTTTCCGGCGTTATGTTGCCTTCGCTCGGTTTTTGGCGTTGCTGGCGCAGGTTGTAATTTGGACGCACCCAGAGTTCTTCAGCCCCTTCAGGCGGCAACTCCGGCGCAGCACGAGACACCCCATGGACCTCCGCCAGCGGCTTGGAGCGTTTCCTTTGCATGAGTGTGAGTTGATAGATTGTATTGTCTGGATTCCATCCTGCCCCGGTCCAGCTTCACGGCGTTCCGTTTTCAGAAACCGTTTTTTCGACGTCTTGAAGCTTTAGGACCAGGTTGACTGCGTTGATCCCTTCTGCTTTTTTTGCCACTAAATTGGATTTGGTCTAAAATGAAAAAACTTTAATGCTCGTTCTCTACCCCGGGTAAATGGAGAGCTGGCACGTTGACGGAATTGCCTGAGTTAATTTCAGAAAAGGACCTTATATGTTCAGGCACGCATTAAAGCCGGGGTCTTCTGTTCCCAAAGACGGCATGTATTGGGTGTACCACTACCAGCACCGCATCTCCCATCTGAGCTACATGAAAGCAGGAGAAAACTTCCCTTCTTGTGTGAAGTGCGGCGACAGAGTGCGTTTTGAAGTTGCTCCGGAACACCAGACGGCGGATCACATCAGCCACGATGTGGATTTCAATGGAGAACCGGCGGGCTCTTCTGGACTTGAAGTCGTCTGACGTTGAATTTGCGGTTTTTCCCTGGCCTCTCTCGCTGCCTTGAGCGGCTGCTCCAATACAATATTGCGCATGTCCGGACGCAAAAACTGGAAAACTGTCCTCATCCATTCCGATGCTGCGGTTCCCAAGAATTTTCATTCCTTGACTACACCTGTGTATCGTGGCTCAACCGTCCTGTTTGAACATGCCGCTGACGCCAGCGAGGAATGGAACCAGTGGGAGCATGGATACACCTACGGACTCAATGGGACGCCTACCACGCTCGAACTTGCAGCCAGAATTTGTGAGCTCGAGGGTGGCCGGCACACGCTCATCATTCCCGGTGGACAAGGAGCCATTTCTCTCATCCATCTGGCCCTGCTGAAGGCCGGAGATCATGTGCTTCTTCCTGAGAATATTTACGGCCCGAACCGCCAACTTGCCAACCATCTCCTGCGCCGGTTCGGCGTTGAAGTCAGCTATTATCCTCCGGACGCGGGCTCTTCCATTTCTGCTCAGTTCCGCCCTAATACGCGCGTGGTCTGGTGCGAAAATCCCGGCTCCGTCACCATGGAAATTCAGGACGTGCCCGCCATCGCCGAAGCAGCGCATGGCCACGGAGCTTTAGTAGTCCTGGATAACACATGGTCCGCCGGAGTCTACTTTGACGCCTTTGCTCACGGCGTCGACGTCACCATGCAGGCGCTCACCAAGTACGTGGGCGGCCACAGTGATCTCCTGCTTGGCTCCGTCACCGTACGCGATCCGCAATTGTTCCAGCGTTTAGGAGAAACTCACCAGGTGGTTGGCTGCCCTGCCTCGCCTGACGATTGCAGCCTCGCCTTGCGCGGTATGAAGACCATGGCCGTCCGCCTCAAGCATGTTGAGCAGTCCGCGCTCGAACTGGCGCAGTGGCTCAGCCGTCGAAGCGAAATTGAACGTGTGCTCCATCCCGCTCTTCCCTCCTGCCCCGGACACGAACTCTGGAAGCGCGACTTCACCGGCGCCACCGGGCTGTTCTCCATGGTCTTTCAAGAGCCCTTCAGCAAGGAACAGGTTCAGCAGTTTGTTGACTCGCTCAAGCTCTTCAAGATCGGCTATAGCTGGGGCGGTGTCAGCAGCCTGGTCATGAGCTATGACCTGCACTCGCCCAAACGCCCGGCCTACGGCTCGCGAATCGTGCGGCTCTATACCGGACTCGAAGACCCTGAAGATCTCAAAGCAGATCTGGAGCAGGCTCTTACTGCGATTGCATCCTGAGCCGGACCTCGGCAGTCACTGCTTCCTCAGGGCAGCAGCACTTCACGGTCATACTTAACACGCAGGAGAAACCAACCCCAATGATGACTGCGAAGAGGTTGTCCAAAGTGTTTGCTGCGATTGTGGTATGCATGGCTTTTTGTGGAGCTTTATTCGCTCAAGAGCCAAACTGCAATGAGATCGCTGCTATGGCGAGAATGGCGCGTGCGAAGTCATCAGCAGCATCAGCAGCATTGACAGCGGAGAAGCAAAAGGCAGGAAACAGTTATCGTGCCCAAGTCATCTTCACGGCTCGTTCATTAGAGTTCCATCGGACGGGACAACGCATTGCTGTTCAACTGCTTAATCTCATCCCCAAAGACGATGGACAACAGAACACATGGATGACGCTTGGAGACAGTCTGTGTAGCAGTGAGACAGTCTCCGATATGAAGTCATTGGGACGACTCGGTGAGAGGTTGCCACGTGATCTGGCGAAGGCCGTTTTACTTGTGCCGAATAAGCTACCGGATTACGTCGCTTATGCTCTGATCTCAACTCAAGACCCGCACAGCGACTATGCGATGCAGATGCAAACGGTCTGCCGGGGCAAACATGCTGAGTTCATGAAAGCGGTGGAAGAGCTGCCTTCGGACAAAAGAAGCTGGTTTATAAAGCAAGTTTTCAATCCCCAAGGGTGTCATGCACTCGCTCTTCCCGAAGCTGAATAGTTCAGCTCATAGGCGACCGGAAATCTGAATCTGACGATCCCGCGGCTGGCGACCGCGAAGCCGAGCCATAGTAGGCAGAGGTTCAGACCGCCGCTTTCCATACCTGCTACTGGCGTTCTACGGGCTGTCAGGACGCGCGTCGAGGAGCGGGTGAGGCCAAGCGGTACTCTGCTTCAGCGGACTTTTAGAGCGGGGAATTTTTTCTTAGCGGCTAACGGAAAACCGGGGACGGGGAAAACCGGGCAACCGGGACGACAAGGACAACGGGGACTGGAAGCTGTGAAAAAATTGTTTTTTCTGAGTGATTTATCGCGCCCGCCAGCCAGAGCGTACTTGGTTGCTGCTTGCAAATTACGAGTTCTAGCGGATCGAAGTTTGTTTTAAACAAACACTGCAGCCGGTTCTGCCGTCTTCTTCCGTCTCGACAGCGAAACTGCCTCAACCGACAACGTTGCTTGATCCAGGCGTGCGGGAACTCGGCAACCTGTGAGCGTTTGGAGTAAATTTCCTGTGCTTCTTCGGTGGCCATCTTCGCTTTGAATGCAGTACTAGCTGCCGGTTCGATGAGCCGCGTGATGGAACGCACCCACTTTGGGCGAGGTTTCTTGGGAGCGCACTGATCGCGCAGCGGACAGTGCGGGCACGCCGTTTTGGGTGCGCGATAGACGCGTGTGCGCACGCCATTGCCACGATTTAGCAGAGCCCGGCTGCGCAGCATTTCTCCGGCAGGACAGGTTAAGCAATCTCGCTCGGCATCATAAGGAAAAGCGCTGGCTTGAAAGGCGCGGTTGCGGCCCTGCGCGTCGCGCTCGCCTGGCCTCCAACTGTTCTGCCACGAGCCGTAAAAATCCACTCCGTGCGCAGCTGCAGCCTGGACAGAGGCGTGATTCGTGTAGTCCCCATCGGCAACAAGTTGCCGAGGCTTACACCCAAGCGTGTGTTGGCTGCGCTCGATGGCAGGCTCGAACTGACGATAGTCAATCGCGTCTGTCGTCGCTTCAACATTCACCACCAAGCCGTGCTGAGTGTCGGTCAGCAGTTGCAGGTTGTAGCTTGGCACCGTGCCGCCTTCGCCATTGCGCATGACACGCGCTTCCGGATCCGTGCTGGAAACGCGAGCTACAAAGTCCTTGCGATCATCTTTCTTCTCACGCTGCAGCCGTTCCACTTCACGATGCGCCGCTTCCAGCTGGCTCATCCGCTCCCGCGCCGCCCGGCGTCTGGCCGCAGCCTGCCGCTTGGCCACCTTCTCTTCTTCCGCTGCCTGCGCATCCATCAGTCGCACCTGTTCGCGTGCAAGTGCCAGATGGGCCTCGATCTTCTCCTTCCGACGGAATGTGTTTCCGCCTGCATTAGCCTTGATTTTTGTACCGTCCAGCGTCACCCTCTCCATCATGATCAGTCCTTCAGCGCTGAGCATTCCCAGTACCTGCACGAATAGATCGTCGAGCCCTTGTTTGTACTCGCACAGAAAGCCGGACAACGTGCGAGGGCTGATCGGTTCGAGCCCACAAAGCCACTGGAACGCTGGCTCAAACTCACAATGGCGTGCTATTTCCCGTGCTGAGCTAATGCCTCGGCTGTAAGCGTAGATCCAAAGAGTGACCAACAATTGGGGATCGGTATGATCGCGGCACGGCTGGCCTTCCACCGCCGCAATTTGAGAGTGATACAAACCTAGGTCGAGCCGGCCCACTAGCTCCCAGATCAAGCGTGCGCTGTGGTCGTCATCAATCAACTTCTCGACATCCAGAGTGCGCAGAACCAGTTGTTGCCGGTTGATCCAGCTGAGTCGAGGAAGAGCGCTTGCGTCCTTCTTCACGCTTGCAGTGTACGCAGAGAGACGACTCGTGCACAGAACTTTGTGCTATTTTTTCACAGCTTCCTGTCTCTCCGGTTTTCCCCGGCTAGGCGCCGCGCTGAGCTACGGCGCAACGACAGGCTCGGTGGACAGCTATCTGAATTAATTCTGGATAGCTAACTATTTGACCAGTTGTGACTCTGATGGCAAATATGAGATTAGTGTTCATGCAGGTATCTACCTGCAGAATGTATGCAGTCCTATGAGGCTCTTCATTGGATGACTCTCATGACATGCTGCATTCAACTCAAAGGAGTTAACAAACAATGGAAAATCACGACCTCAGCAGCCTGCAGTCCTCAGCCTCTGATCTATCTCGCTTGATACTCTGAATGACACTTGCGGCAGTACTTATGTCGCGTGTGGTTCAACTTACAGCAAGCAGGTCATTGAGCTAGTTGGCGGTGGTGGCAGTTAATCATAAGCTCAGCAGGCGAAGCATAGGTTAAATCATATTGTTTCGCTTGCTGTGTATTCACTGATTGCAGGCATTGCAGGAACGCTCTTAAGGAATAAATAAGGAGCTAAACAATGGAAAACTACGATCTCAGCAGCTTGCAGTAGTACGCCTCTGATCTGTCTCTTCGATAGATTAGTTGAATGACACTTGCGGCAGCACTTATGTCGCTTGTGGTTCAACTTACAAGAGCGGAAATGGTACACTCTGCAGTCTGGCAGTTAACTATGCATGCAGCAGCACTCATAGTTTGTTTCGCTTGCTGCGTGCACACTAACTGGAATATTGGGGAACTTGTCATAGAAAACTACGAAGGAGCTAAATAATGGAAAATCACGATCTCAGCACTCTGCAGTAGTACGCCTCTGATCTATCTCCTCTCGATCTGCTGAATGACACCTGCGGCAGTACTTATGTCGTTTGTGGTTCAACATGGAGCAAGCAGGTCAGTGTGCAGTCTGGCAATTAGATAATAAGTTCAGCAGGCGAAAGATGAGAGACTTCATATTGTTTCGTATTTGTGTATATACTTGATTTGCAAGGATTTGTCGGATTAGTACTCAAAAGAAAAATAAGGAGCTAAAGCAATGGAAAATGACGATCTCTACAGCAGCCTCTAGTAGTCTGCCTCTGATCTGTATCTTCTCGATCTGCTGAATGACACTTGCGGCAGTACTTATATCTCTTGTCTTTCAACTTACAAGAGCGGAACTGAGCTCAGTTTGCTGTCTGGCGGTTAACACTACGTGCAGCAGGTATAAGCATCAGCACTCCTGGTTTGTTTCGCTTGCTCTATGGTTCCAGATAATCAGCTTTGCTAGCGGACTGGAGACATACACGCCTCGGGCATGGCAAGAGATGGAATTTTCTTGTGCCTGTTTACATCATAAGAAATTATTATAGCAGTATAGAAATTAAGGAATAAAGAAGATGAGTACTAGTAGCTAACAACTTGCAATCAGAGTATAGTCTTTGGAACGATGAGGCTTCTACAACACTGGATAGCGAATCTCTTGACGCATTCTTGGCCACTTATAGTATATTTAGCGATCTGCAATATCTGTTTGACGGACTTTAGAGCGTTATAGTGAGCGCTTCGGTATGGTTGCTGTCAGGGTTCTGCTTGCTAGTGAAGTCGTATCTGCCTTACGGGCAGCACCTCTCGCTTGCTGCGATCAAGTTCTTACTGATCTCGTCATGCGCGCAGCTATCAATCAGGCGCTGGCAACGGTAAGTTTTGACGGCACTACTAGCTATGCTCTTTCTGAGATTCAAAGCATATTGGAAATAGGGTCTGCGGCAACTGCAGCTCGAATACTCTGGTTCTGGTCTTTGAGCTAGGGGCTGACGATGCCTCTGAAGTATTTTTTGGAGGCTGAAGAATCTGGTTGTGGTCAAATGAGCGGCACGATGATCTTATGTCGGAATTCTTAAAGAGGCTTTACGAGAAGCAGGAAGAACATAAATCATTATTGGTCACGCTCACAGATGGGGAGCGTCTTGCAATCATTCAAGCGCTGAATCTGCTCGCGCAGTGCTTCTTCGCTTTACTGACAGCGTTTTGAAACATGTGAGTCTCATCTGTGTTGCAGACACGCGGTCTCAGGTCAGCTGCTATATTTTTCTTACTTAACGACGATCTTCGTGCTAGGCACTTTGTTTCTGGGCTGTTCTATACTTCAGGATGTGTGGCTCACAGCGGAGGTTATCTTGCACGAGGCGCTTCATCTTAAGCTATATGACTTTCAGAACACTCACTCCTTATTTCAATCAGGTGATTCTGAATTCACAGTACTTATAACACGTGCGCTGTGGGAACTAGTAGGGGGCTGGGAGAGTAAAAAGAGTGGGTGCTTAACTGGTACTTCTTTGCTTTCTATGTTTACGTTCATCTCGCTATCTATTTCACTATTCTGGCTGAGAGAGCGCAGAAACTGGAACTTGTTTACGGGGCTTCACTTATGAAAGCATTGAGCGCAGCGCTCGCTGGGCATTTGACAGTGCGCATTATCTTGAATACTATATCAGAGAATGCAGTCATCGCTTCGGGGCTGCGGGACGTGCACTCCTGAATTGGCTAAATGGAATACTTAACAAGCATGATATCGCGCTACTGGTCTATGGCTCGTATATACATTTGTTGCTGGATCTGTATGAACGAGAAACACAGCAAATACTAAAGGAGCATGCTAGGGGGAAAAACACGCAATTTGCTTAGGGCGTAAGATCAAAGGCGGAGCTTGCGCTCGCAGAGCTTCGTTTTAGCGAACCTCAATCTCAACTTCTTGCTGGCTTCGCTGCAGAGAAGTTAGAGAATCTGTCGGCAGCGGGAACAGTGCAGGGCATCGCTACAGATAGAACTTGCTTAGCTTCTGTGCTCGCTCAGATTTCAGTAGAGGATTCTAATAGTATGGTGAAGCTTGCGTTCGGTGGCAAAGCTACGATCGGTGAGCTTGTAGAAGCGCTGGTGCTTGACTTGGGAAAATATCTCTATATAATAGGGAGTTACTAAAATCATAGAGGTACAAAATGCACATGTATAACTATTCTGACTTGAAAAAGATTGAGCACGAACTGGCAGGAAATATTATATTCGGCGATACTGAATATCTAAATCAATGCACCTGGACTAGCTATGAGCACGGCTCGCAATGCTTACAGAACAGCTGCTAGAGGCGGCTGATACTCTGACTGCACTCAGGAATGCGCTGGCAGAAAGCAAATACGCTGTAATAGGTGATATGGTGGTACGCGCAGTATCAATCAAGATATTGTGAATCTCTATTAGCTGCACGGTCTCTGGAAAATATTTTGGTTTGTATAATTGAGTTAGTTGGTAAGAAATTAAGAAGTTATTTTGTTTTAGAGTTTTTTTATGTGAGAGAGTTGAGTATTATTTATATGAGAGATTTAAAAAATAGAGTTTGGATTTGTTGAGATTAGGAGAAAGATGATAGAGTAGAGTATTTTAAGAATTGGTAAAATTATATATAGTTATTTATGGATTAATTTTGAAGATGTTTAATAAAGAAATTATTTAGAAATTGAGAAAAGGAATGGAGTTGTTGGTTATTTTGTTGTTTGAATTGGTTTAAAGTGTGTTTTATAATATATATTTGGTTGTAATTTTAGATTATTAGGGTAGTGGGTTTATAGTGGTAAATAATATATTTATTTTTGGGGTTATATTTTTGTAGGAATAAGTTATATATAAGATGGTGAAATGTAGTTGAGAATTTTTTATAAGAATATTTGTAAGATAAGTTTATGGATATTGAATATAAGTATAAATTGATGGTTATAGGGTGGAAGGAAAGTGATTGTTTTGTGTGTTTGTTGTGGTGGAGGTTGTTATATGATAATATGTATATTTGGTTTTTTATAAGAGTATTTATAGTGATTAAAGTTTATATAGAGTTTTATTTGTTTTATGTAATTGTAGAATTGAATGGGGTTGTGTTTATTGGGAAGTTTGGATTTGTAGGAGAATTAAATTTTGGTAGTTTGGTTAGGTAGAGTTTGGATTGAGTTGAGTATTTTAAGTAGTAGTTTGAGATAAATAAGAAGTATATAGGAATAGTAGGTGTGGTTTTTATTAAATGGTTGATATATTTGAGTAATGTTATGGATTTTTATATGAGATTTAAGGGTTTTATTTGTAATATATAGTAGATATATATTAGGAGGAAGAGAATTTGTTGGTTTAGAGAGTAGTAAAGTTAAAGTTTAGAGATATGTAATAGAAGATAAATGTTATGTAGATTGGTTTTTATGATAGTAGTTTGGTAGATGTTTTGTAGTAGATGTTGAAAGATGAGATTGTTTTTGTTTGGTAAATTGAGGAATAAGAGGGATATAAATTGTTATGGGTAAATAAGTTGGTTGGTTTTGTAGAAGAAGGGAAGAATTAGTTGGTTAGGTTGGTTGTAAATTTATGTTAGGTAAGAGTTTTATTGTGTTAGAGTTTGTTGGAAATTTAGTTTGTTAGATATATTAGTTAGATTGAGTTGTTTATTATGGAAGATATGTTGTTTAATTATAGTAGATATATTGAGGTAGTTTTGAATATAGTTAGAGTTGGATGTTAGTGAAGATTATTATTAGTAGGAAAAAATTGGAAAGAAGATATTGGTAAATTGGGTATAGGGGTGTTGTATTTGTATATTGAGAGTGGTTGGATTGGTAAAAGGTAATTGTGTTGTTATATTGTGTGTTTAGATATGGTATAAAGTTTATTGATATAGTTGATTTTTATTGTGTAAATGAATTAGATAAGTAATATAAAGAAGTATTGGTGAAAGAGGTTGTGTATAGTTATGAAGGTGAGAGGAATTAGGTTGTTATAGTAATTAAGGGTGGTATGATATGTTTTGGTGAGTAGTGGTTAGTATGTGGAAATATTAGGTATTTGGAAAAAGTAATTATAGGGAGTTTTTAGGAGTTAGGTGGAGATAGGTTTATTGATATATGGTAGTTTTATTGTATAGATATGAGATAAGATATTAAAGATTAATTTCAACTGGTAGCAGCTGATATTAGTAGTGGTATTATTTGGGTTGTGGGTTTATATAATGTATTAGTTGATTAGATTAGGAAGGTATGGGATGTTGTAGAAATAGTATAGGTATAGAATTAATTTAGTATATGGAATAGGATAGAGGAGATGGAAGGTGTATTTGAATATTGTGAAGGAGAATTTTTTATTTTTTGTATGTAGATTTTTGGGGGGATGGTAAAGTTATAGAGAGTTGTAGAATGTGTTGTTTTTGGTTAGATTTGTTGTTGAGAAGTTGGTATTTGTTTATTTTGTGTTGTTAGTATGGATGATGTATAAATTATTTGTAGTAGTTTTTATTATTGGTATTATTAATTAGGATTATATATAGTTGTGGGTGAGTGTTGGTGTATTGAAATTGTATGTGTTTGATATTTATTGGATTGAGTGTATTTTTTATAGTAGGTTGTTAGTAAAGTTGGTTATGTATGGTGTGAGTAATTATGGGTGTTTATATTGTTTTTAAGGGTTAAGAATTATGAGTATGTTAAAAAGGTTTGTTGAAGTTGATTTAAAATGGTTGATAGATTAGATATGGTTTTATATGGGATGGTAGATAGATAGAGTAGTATGTATGTTGAAGAGTATAGTGATTTAGTTGGTTGATTTTTTGATTTTGAAGTGGTTAATAGATGTAGTAATATTTAATAGTAGTTTGTGTTTGTTGGTTAAAGTAGGTGGATTTATGTTTTTGGAGTATAGAGGATGTGTTGTTATAGAGGGTGTTTTTGGTGTTTGTATTTATTAAGTGAGTTAGAGTGTTATGTGTGATATTAGGATTAGTTTGTTTAAATATATTAAGTGGTTTTATAAGGATTATTATGTGGTTATTATTGTGGGAATTATTATGTTAGATATGAAAGATATATTTGAGGAGTTGGGGATGATTAGAGTTGATTTTTATAGTAAATTTTTAGAATGATGGTGTTTTATTTTTGTTGATGATAGTTATTATGGTGTATATGAATATTAGATTGGTATTTATTATTTTTTTTTTGGTTTTAATTTTTATTTTTAATATTTGTAGTTTATAGAGTAAGTTGAGAAAGAGTTGTGATATTGTTTAGGTTGAAGGTAGTAATATTTTTGTTTTTTTGTAGGAGTATTTGGGATTGGTAATATAGATATAATTTTTAGTTAGTGAAAGAATATAGATGTTTAAAGTATTTTGTGTGTGGGTTAGTGATTTAGAGGGTATGAGAAAGAGAGTAGAAATTATATATATGGATTTGGTGTTAGTTTTTTTGTTGTTTGTGTTGTGTTAGTTGTTGTTTTATATGTAGGTTATGAAGTTATAATGGGAGTTTTGTATATAGGGGGATTGGTAGTTTTTTATTGTTATTTGGGTAGATTATTAGAATTTTTTTATGTGATAGTAGATATTTATTAGTGGTTTTAGTGAGTAAGAGTTTGTATTTGTTTATATGTGGTAGGTTTTGGTATTAGAGTTTTTGGTTAAATAGTTGGTATGTTTTATGTATATGTTAAATAGGTTTAGTGGTTGTGAAGTAGAGATAAATAGTTTTTTTTTTTTTTATGATTATAGTAGAATTGTTTTAGATAAATTGAGTTTGGTAATAGAGATAGGAGAGAGAATTGTGTTGGTAGGTTTGAGTGTTGGGGAAAAGTATTGTTGTTAAGTTGTTGAGTTGTTTGTATGATATATTAGAGTAAAGAATATTTATTGATAAGATAGATGTTTGGGAATTTGATTTTAAGTAATTGAGTTGTTAGGTAGGGTATGTGTTGTAATGAGTTAGGTTTTTTAATGGGAAGTTGGAGGAAAATTTTAAATATGGTAATATTTGGGTGATAAAATTGGATGTGTAGGAAGTTATTGAAATGGTTGGTTTAGAGTTTGTTATTTATAGTTTTGTTTTGGGAGAGTAGTAGTTTATAGGTTTTGGAGGAGAGTTATTGTATGGTGGAGAAAGTTGAGTGTGTTGTTATAGTTAGAGTTGTGTTGTAGGGGTTATGTTTGTTTATTTTTGATGAATATATTTCGGAGATAGATTTTCTTATGGAGTAGTAGATATTTGAGTATTTATATGATAGGTTGTTTGATATTATAATAATTATTATTAGTTATAGTTTAGTAGTGTTGGTATGGGTTGATAGTGTAGTTTTTTTAAATTATGGAAAAATTGAAGATGTTGGTATTTATTTTTAGTTGTATGATTGTAATAGTTTGTATGAGTAATTTTATGATTAGAAGAGTTTTGAAGTTGTGGAATAAATATAGGGATATGGGTGAATATTAGGTAATTTTTTACTGAGGAATTCTTTTCTTATGGAAAAGATGATTATATGTTTGGTGTGGAGTTATGTTAAGTTGAGTATTTAGTGTGTGTTGATGGTAAGATTAAAGTTATGGTTAATGAAGTTTTTGAGTATGAATTGAGTTGGGTTTTTGGGTAGTAGTGTTATTAAGTTAGAAAGATATTTTAGTTGGTAAGTTTTTATTGGAAGGTTTTTTTTTTAATAGAGGTTATATAGTAAATAGTTGGTTTGTTTGGAGGTGAATGAGGTATTACAGTTAGATTAGTGTGTGAAATAGTATAAGAATATTACTAGGGTTATGGTGAACTAAGTATCATTTGTGATCGATTTGGGCGCAAATTATTTGGTAAAATCAGTCAAAGGGCACCAATGGAAAGTCTTGCTCGAGAACTCTACGTAGCTGGTCGATCGCTGTTGAGAAATAAGAAGTTCGCATTTTTGGCTGTTACGCTTCTTGTGCTTGGTATCGGCAGCAGCATAGCACTGGTTAGCATTTTGGATTTAACTGTTATTTATTTACTTTTATTTTTAATCTCAGGTTGCTTGGTTGACTTAAAAGCTCACTGGAAGGGAGGTGTTTTGGTGCTTTTATCTCATTTGGACTTTCTGGACATCGGTGTTCAAAACATTTCTCTCGAGAAGTTTGTTTGTGTATTGAGTACATATGATTTTCTGTTTTAGTGTGATGAGTTTATGAGTTTATGTGTGGGTTGTAATTGTATTTTCTTAGCTATTTTCGATCTTATGGGTTTATTTTCTGCTCGGACGTGATTTTTTGGTTAACGAAGATATATTTGAGGGGGTAAAATCTGTGTATTTTTTGATTCTGAGTTATGACGTTTGGATTTATGAATTTGGGTTTAATGTGGTTGTGATTGGCTTGACGGTTACTTTTGATATGATTTGGTTTGTAATTATCGGTGTTATGTTTAAGGGTTTTTACTTTTTTCTGCAGCTCGGACAGGTAGATCTGTGGACTACGACTGTATTTGATTTCGCGTTTTTGAGCAGCACAGCTTCACTGGCTGGCCAGAGATCTGCACATTATTTTCTCGCGATTGGACTGCTTAAGTTAGGTGTAAGCTTGCAGGTGGTTTAGATTAATTTTAATGTTATTTCAGAGAGATTGGCACAAACGTATTTTGATATAAATTGCGATGAAATTATTTGCGCTGTTTCACTGGTTGTTGCACTTTTTGGTGATCGTTGGTAGCAGCTTTATCTACTGTTGATAGGGGTGATCTGTTTTGTTCTTATTGTGTATATCAATGTTGCTACTTTGCTGCTATCGCGGGCTGTTAGCAACGCTGAAGAAGTTGTTTTGCAGCTTGCACTGGGTGTGGTTTACAAACGTATTATGGCGCAGATCTTGTCACAATGTTTGTGGCTGACTTTGGTTGGGATGGTTGTTGGTATTTTATTCTCAAAGATTTTTGTTGATACACTCGGATATCTGTTTTATGTTGTGGTAAGTATTTTAACAATTTGGTTTACGTTTTATGTGTTGTTATTTATTGGATTGGTACTATTTGTTTCACTTTTAATCTGCAGCATTGCGCTAGGTTTCTCTCTGTTTTTTAAGAGCTAGATCTCTTCTGTGGGCGTTACTAGAGTAACTGGTAACATTCTGAGTAGCTATTTAGGGACGGTTTTATTATCGGTTAGATCTTTATCGCTGTAATATTGCTAACTGTTGCAGGATTGCTTGGATGAAGTTTGTAATTTTTGTTTTTAGAATGTGTTATTTGTGAGTTTAGTGTTGATTGTGTTTTTGTTTTTAATTGTAGTTTTTTTATTTTTTTGTGATAAGGTGTTAGTGATTTATGTATTGTTATTTATGTTTTTTTGGTATATGTTGTTTTTTTGTAGTTTTATTGTGTTTAGTTTATTTTGTTATTTTTATTGAGTGTTTATTTATATTTTGTGTATTTTGATGTGTAGGTTATGTTTTATTGTTTTCTTTAATTTTTTATTGGTTGTTGATTTTTTTTGTATTTATGTTTGATTTGTTTGATTTTTTGTATTATAGTAGTTTTGTGATGTTTTTTTATAGAGTGTGATGATTTATATTTAGATTATTTTGTGTTTATTATTTATTAATGTTTAGTAGTTATATATTTTTTGGGAGTTGATTTTGTAAGTTTAGTATTATTTGGTTGTTTTTTTGTATTGGTTTTGATATTATTTTTATAGAGGTTGTTGTGTGTGTTGTGTGTGATATTATAGTTGATGTAGTTAAGTTTATGTTTGGGTTTTATATTTATGTTTTTTATAGTTAATTGTTTATTTAGTTTTTTTTATTGATGTTTTTAATATATTTTAAAAAGTAGGATTTTGTATAGATGATATGTTATAGTGTTATAGTATATTGATTTTAATTTGATTGTCTACAATTTCAAATCTATGAACGATTATGTACAGCTATCACAAGCGCAGGTTTGTATTAATACGTTTGTATTACTGTTTGCGTGTATTGGTTTTGCGCTGGTTAGTGTAGGGCTGTATAGCGTTATTTCTTAACAGGGTGGCTGTGCATACTCGTATCTTCGGCATTTATTTAGCGCTGGGAGCGCAAAAGAAGACAGTTATGTCTAAGGTGTTTCTGCACGGTATTAAGTTAGCTTTTGCAGGTATATTTGCTGGTTTTTTAGGCGCTTTTCTGGTTGCTCAATTCATGAAAAACGTTTTGTTTCACACTGAGCTATTCGATATTGTGATTACTTTGGGAGTGGTGTTTCTGTTGGTGTTGTAACTTTGGTTGCAAGTTATCTGCTTGCACGACGAGCAGTTGGTGTTTATTTGGCTACTGTGCTTTGCATGGAATAGGTTTGCTCATTAGCTGGCATCACAAGTGGTTATTTTTCTAGGGGCGTGAACAGGTCCCCAGGGGTTTGTATATACTTGGGAGAGCTGAACAGCTATAATTACTTTAGAGATCGGATATTGCAGGTAACGCGAAGTGTATATATTATTAATAAGTGTGAAAGCTTATATTTTTTGGTGTTTTTTGCATGAACATGAATATTGAAGCATAAGAAATTAAGTTAGGTAGGTTTGTGTTAGCATGTTAAAAAGTTTGACTGTGTTTTAAAAATCTTAGTTAATTAATTAAGTTTAATTTACTACTGAAAAAAACGATTACATAAACAACTTTTGTAGACATCACGAATTTAGATTACGAATTTTACAAGGGTGAATTTGAATGCAACTTTCTGGATGTAATCTAGTTAATGTGATTGATGGGGAACTCTAGGTAGCGTTTTGTCAAACATTACAACAGGTGTTATGATCGCTATGTCTGAGAGCAGGGTTGTGGTTTGGACTATGCTGATTTACCTACTTCGGAGATTTGCTTATGATTCGCTTTAGCGTTTACGGTTATATCTCTTATATGTGTTTTGATAAAGACGTTTTTGTATACGCAATTAAGAAGCTCAGCGAAGAGATGAGTTATGTTTTACGCTGGTAGCACTTTATCAGTATGTTAAGTTTACTAATAGAAATCAACAAAGAAGAAACATTTGGGCTGGAGCTTTTTTTTTCGAGAAGAACAAATTATGTCTCTTCTTTAAAAAGGTTTTTGTTAATAAAGAAATGAGCAGCGCTTTGAACATAAGTGAGAGCACTGTGAAGTTTTATCTGGCAAATATTTTTACTAAAACGGGTTTTGCGGGATAGGTGGTTTATCATTGTTTATCCGCAAGCGGGCGGAGAGACAGCGGAGTGTGTTGGCTATTGATATTAACTAAGTTGTTTGTCACATCTGGATTCTGCTGGGTGCAGATTTCTCTTAAGCTTCTTTAGAGGTGGTCTAGCACGCTAGGTTATCGGGCGGAGTAGAGTTTGGTGTCGTGACAACTTGCTGGGTTTTGCGTAAGTTGGCATTTCAGTCGGGATGTTTTTTAACTCATGGTATGTGGTTAGATTGTTTCAAATTGTTTGTTTTGGGACGGTTGTGGGTGGTTACTAGCAGTGGCGCGGTAAGCGCGCAAACTATGCGATTCACAATGGCAATGCAATTTATGCTGACGACGGCAGTGTGGTTTGGATTGCACGGTGCTTACTTTCCGGCGGGCTGGTCAGTGCAGCTCTGGAGCAGATTCTGTTACGACGGGATCTCGGGCTCGCTTGTTTTCTTTGGCGCTTTCTGCGCGATGATAGCTGTTTGGGCGCGCGATTTAAATCAATGAACTTGATAAGTTATTTGCGGCGACGTTGCTCGTGCATTTAAGCGAGGTTAAGCGGGAGCGGTGAGCAATGAAGGGGTAAATTGGGGCTGAGCTTTGGCGCATATCTTGGGCTTGGCTCGTTATATCTGGATCTTTTCTGCTAGCGCATTGGGGGTTGGATGGCGGCGATGCCTTGCAGCGCTAGCAAACTGGCGGAGCGGAATTTTCTGCGCAGCGCGCTGGACGATGTTTACGATCTGCTTTCTGGCAGCGCGGGCGCACTTGTTCGATTGTTGGTATGTTGTACGCTAGCAAATAGGAGATGAGAGTTAACATGCATGGCTTCGCAATTGGAGATCTGTTGCACGAGCGCGCTGAACACGGAAGGGGCAGGCTTGCTGGCTCAGTATATATCGCATAACTCTCGGCGAGGCGCATCTGGGAATGCACGGACAACGCAAACGATGAATGCGGTTAGAACGCAGCTAAAGTTGGTTTCTGGGGAACGGTGGCGCTATCGGAGCGCAAGTGATGCGAGCTATGGGAGCAGTCTGGAAGAGGTGCGTAATTCTTACGAGAAGTCTCACGATAAGTAGGAATGGAATGGTGCAAAGCAATGGCGCTGAAGTTTACATTAAGAAAGGCGGTGAGCGATGAAAATGGTAGCTAAAGAAAATGCAGGCGAGGTGTTCGTGGGAAGAAGCGTTGGATGCCTTCGTTACTCAGCTCTCTAAGGACCTCTAACTTGTCAGAGGTTTTTCTGCGGCTCTCGCTAACTCAGGAGTACAGATTGCGCTTTCGAAGCTCTTCGGATACCTGGTGCTCACAGATTCCTCGGTATGTTTGTATGTCACGTTCTGGGGCATCGCAACGGAGCGTTTGTGTCTGTTTGACGGCTACAGGCGTTCTTTCGGTGAGAAGCGATCTCTGATCCAAGCGCCGGTCCACTTCTTCGAGCGCAGCGACGAGGAAGTCTTCATCAGCATACTGTGCATGGTGTTCTTCTTCTCCTGGGATGCTTCAATCTTTAATCTCAGCGGAAGACTACTGGTCCAAACGTCCCATGATGGCTGGCTAGACGTTCGCACGAACGACAAAGCGTTGGCCAAAGATATCGCCGGCGAACTGGAAAGCTACAGGGTGCCTCTCTTGAAAACCAAGGACAGGAAAAAAGGGACAGCCTGAGAGCCTGTCGGAGTGAAATTCTCACTCCATGGGAGACGCATGGTATGCCCGAGGATGCGCAGAAGACCGAGATCTGCAATGACAGTGCCCTTTTATGCGTGGATCTCGAAGTAGCTTTTGCAAGCGACTCTGGGAGCAGCGCCGCTTGCGATGCGGAGCGGTAGCTTTGGCCGGACCTGTGCGATGGCGAAACAGCTTGAGCAGGTTATGAGTGGCGCAGATGAGTTTCCACTCCGCCTTCACTGGTATTAGGCCGCGCAGGCGAAAGCGCCGGATCCCCCGCGTCTCCTTGATCTGCCCGAAAGCAGGTTCCACAGTTGTCTTGCGCAAGTTGTATTTGGCTTTTCCCGCTACACTGGCGAGAACTTCCCGCATGCGTATGGCTTCTTGGTTGCGCGGAGCGTTAGCAGGCAGATCATCGACGCCGGGGGGCTGAAACGTCGAGTCCGGAGGAACCAGCACCTCGATGTTGGCGAGGGCTTCGTCTTTCAAGCTATCGGTGTCCCAGTAGCCGGCGTCGGCAGTGATCGTGTCGGGCCGCTCTCCGGTGATGGCGCATACGCTTTTCACCATGGGAACGAGTTGTTTGCGATCGGTGACTTCTTGCGTGACTTCCGCGGCAACGATCACCTGGGCGTGGCTGTCGACCGCAGCCTGCGCGTTGTAGCCTTGCACAAAACTCTTGCTGCCGATGTCTTTCAGGAGACGTGAGTCAGGATCGACAAAATTGTATTGCCGTGAGGGCTGCTTCGCCTTCTCCTTGGCTCTACGATAGCGACGACCGTTCTTCTTGCGCTGTATTCGTTCCTGCGGCGTCTGCGTCTCTTGCTGCTCTTTGCGGGGACGGCCACGTGGCTGCGGTTGATACTGCTGCTGGATCGCCTTCAACTCCTCCTGGGCTTCCCGCTCCAGTTCGGCCCTCGCCTGGCGGATGCGCTCCAATCGGTCTTTCGCGTTAGCGAGTTCTTCGGGCATCGGGTCGGCGGGCTGGCCGGGACCGAAGCGGCGGTCCTCCTCCGCATCGGTTTGCTGGGCTTTTCTGAGCAGTTCTTCCACCAGATTCTGCCAATACTTTTCCCGCTCGCTCAATTTCTTGTAGTCCGCCGAACGTCGCGTGCTGGCGTTCGCCTTGATCTTGGTGCCGTCGATGGCAACATTGCCCAGCTTCACCAAACCGGCCTTTACGCATAACCGCAACGCCTGGACAAACAGGTCGGCCAATGCCTGCAAATGCTGCTGGCGAAACGTCGCGATGGTATCGTGATCGGGATGCTGATCGGCGGCCAGGGAAAGGAACGCTAGGTCGGTGTAAGTGGCCTCTTCGATCTTGCGGGAACTGGTCACCCCAGTACAGTACCCATAGAGCAACAGACGTGCTATGGCCAGGGGATGGTACGCCGACAGTCCGCGTCCGTCGTGCCGTTCATACACGGCATAGATCGCCGACAGGTCCAACTCGTTCATGACGTCGGCCACGAAGCGCGCCAAGTGCTTTTCTGGCAGCCAGTCTTGTAGTGAAGGCGGAAGCAGGAACAACTGCTCTAAATCACATGTTCGGAAGCGCTTGTTCACAAACTCATACTACGGAGCTGCACGGTGGTGTAAAGTACTTTTCCAAATCCCGGCAATCTATCTCCGACAGGCTCCTGAACTGCGCGATCTTTTTGTACAACCCATGCCCATGCCACGGCGAAACCAATGTGTCTCGCCTGTCCCTATCGTTCCCGTCTCCTGTCTCCACATCCTCTCCGATCTCTGCGGCGAAACCCTGGTTTTCCCGTTGCGCCCATTGCGTCCTTTGCGGTGAATGCCCCACCTTTCGCCAAACCCGGGCAAAACGGTGAAGCACCTGGAGTTGAACGCAAGCAGGGTTCCGCTTGTTCCCTCAGTGTCGTCACAACAAAGCATCTAATCGAACCAGATGGACGTCATCTCCAATGCGGAGATTGCTGAGCTACTGGCAGTGGCGGCTGAGTCCGCAAAACAGCCTTTGCAAAAGGCATTGCGGCGTGCATCTCGAAAATCGTTCCTATGGCCGGAGGAAGTTGGGACATTGATTGAAGAGGGCCGCTCCCTGGAAGAGCTTCCGGGAATCGGGCCGTCCCTGAGCAGGATTATCACACGCTGGATTAACGATCCACCTGAAATTCCAAAGCCGCCAGAAATCCGTCAGGGCTTCCGCACGCTTCTGCAAGCCCGGAGGATCCTTGACGCAAATCGAACATGGCGCAACAGCGTCAAAGGCGATTTACAGATGCACACGGTGTGGAGTGACGGCAGCGCTTCGGTTGCAGAGATGGCACAGGCAGCCGCTGAATACGGCCATGAATACATTGCAATAACTGACCATGCCAAAGGGCTGAAGATCGCGGGCGGCATCAACGAGGAACAGCTTGAAGAGCAGGCTGAAGAGATCGCCCACGTGAATGAGGCTATGGCATCAGGCAAGAAGCCGTTTCGTGTGCTGAGATCGATTGAATTGAATCTCAATCCGGCGGGCGAGGGTGACATGGAGCCAGCGGCGCTCGCAAAGCTGGACGTAGTGCTTGGTTGTTTTCATTCCGCCCTGCGCAAGAAGGAGGATCAGACTGAACGCTACCTTGCGGCCCTGCGCAATCCAACCCTTCAGATATTGGGACATCCGCGTGGCCGCATTTACAACTTCCGCCTTGGGCTCACGGCTGATTGGCGGCGAGTGTTCGATACTGCGGCAGAGCTGGATAAAGCCATTGAGATTGACTGCTACCCGGATCGCCAGGACATAAGCCCTGATCTGCTGAGACTCGCAGCTAAAGCAGGATGCCGCATCTCCCTCGGCACGGACTCTCATGGCCCGTCACAGCTGCGCTTTATTGAACTAGGCCTGGCAGCAGCACTGGCTGCCGGAATCAAACGAGAGCGCATTCTGAACTTCATGACGGCTCCAGAGCTGCTGAAATGGGTGGACGGTGTTCGCCAACGTCAACTTGCGCTCCGCAAAGTAATCTAATCGGGCTCGTCAGAGCCGAGAACGATCTCAATGATTGCGTACCGTTCTGCTTCCGCGGGTGCTCCTGCCGCTGCACATGTCAGCGCGTTGTCCGAAACAGCTTCAAAGCGCGACACGGCAGAAAGATGTGTCTCTAGATATTCCACAACTTTGGCCACGCTCTCCGCCACCGTCTCCTGATCGGCAAGTCTGTTGATAGTTTCCAACGGTAGCTCTGGGCTTTCGGCTGGCGTCTCGAGCGGAGCATCGCGAGCTGCTGTGGCCGCGATTAAAACATTCAAATTATTTCCTGGCTAGACTTGTTCTATTTTCCGAAGAAATAACCGTGAGCTGGAAAGCATTAAAACCTCTTAAGCCGCGAAATATCTTCTAATGCAAATCCGCACTGCCTTTCTTTTTCGAAAAACGTAAAACTCAATACGATCATGCTTTCCCACTTGCTGCGGTTGCCATCATAACGAGATGTTCGCGAGTTCAAGAAGAACTCGGACGTAACCGGTACACGAGATCCCGGTTTCGTTGGAACGAAAGGAGAAATAGCATGAATAACAGATTACGTGGTGCGGAGTTGGTTGAGCATTGGCGCAATGGAGAAGGACAGAACAATCCTGCCGGTCCGCTCTTTGCTGCTGGGGAGTTCGCACAAGCAGATATCATTAACGCAAGCGGCAAGAGCACAATGTACTCTATTTGCACCGGTTCAGACACAATACAGTGCTGCTAAATTGACCATGGCAGCGCGCTACTTCGATGGCTCTCTGGGTTGCCTGGTTCTGCCCGCTCTGGACGAACTGGCAGCCCAGCTTTCTTTTATCGCAGGCTTGAGCGCGAGAGAACGCCAGGTTATCACCGATGCAACGGGGGAATCCCTTTACGCAGTTCTGCACAATAAACTCAGCCGATTGCTCGTTCTTGAACTCCACGGCGCGCGTGAAACCGGGCGGCTCAACGCCGCGGACTCGGAACAGCGCTGGCGCCAATTCCTTGAGCTCTCGTCGCAGCGGCCGTTCTGGGACGATTTAGCTATTCATTATCCTTCATTGTTACGAAGAACAGGCGCGATCGTGCGGAAGCGGTGCCTGGCGACGTTGCGCTTCGCGCAGCGTTGGGCAGCGGACCGGCAGCGGCTGGCAGGCCTGTGTGGCGCCGAGCCGGGCGAGTTGAACGAACTCAGCTTTGGAGCCGGTGACAGCCATTGCGGAGGGTCAACCGTAGCAATTGCGCGCGGTGAGGGCTGGCGTGTTGTTTATAAGCCGCGTCCTTTGGCTATTGACAATGCGTTGCGCGGCTTCGTCGCTGGGCTTGCCTGCGATCATGGCAGCGCGCTGAGCCTCCGCATTCCCGGGGTCGTGGACTGTGGCGATTACGGATGGGCAGAATTTGTGGCCCACCGCTTTGCGGCAGGAAACGAGGAACTGCTTAGCTTTTATCGCGGCATTGGCCACCTGCTGGGGTTAATGCGGTTGCTCAGCGGCAGCGATCTGCACGCTGAAAATGTGATCGCCCACGGCGGGAACCCCGTGGTGGTGGATTGTGAAACCCTGTTCACGCCCAAAATTCCGCCGTCGCCATCCGGCTATGGAGGCGCGTTCGATCGTGCCATAGGACTGATATCGCACACCGTGCTTAGTATAGGTTTGCTGCCAGGCCGCGGAGTAGGTCTTGGATTTCGCGGTGTTGACAATTCCGCTGTGGGCAAGCTGCCGGGGCAGCAGCCAATGCAGCGGCAGCAGGGAATTCTTGGCGCGGGTACAGACAAAGCATATGTCGGTCCCATTTTTGTGGAAGCGCCAGTGTCACGGAATCATCCCAGCCCGGGGCCGGCGCTGGCGGAATACTGGCCGGAAGTATTGCGCGGGTTTGATGAATTAACGGCCACCCTGCAGCGCCTGGATGCCGCCGGCGGGTTGTGGCCGCGGATGCAGGCGTTTGCGGGTTGCCATATCCGCGTGGTGCCGCGGGCAACGGAGGTCTACGCCGAGATCGGCCGCATGCTTTGGCATCCTGTATCACTGCATAACCCTGAACCTGCGCAGCAGCGTGCCTTTGAATTGTTGGAGAAAATGGCCACGAATGTCTCCACGGCGCCGAGCGATCCGGCAGTCATGCATGCCGAAATCGATGAATTGCTGGAGGGAGATATTCCATACTTTTCCTGCCTGGCGCGCGAAGGCCAGTTGCACGGACCAGGCGGAACAACCTGGCTTCCGCCCTGCCATCTGGTTGAAGCTGCTCTCTCGGACTGGCGCAGTGCGGATTTCGCTCTTGAACGAAAGTCCATCCAGGCGTCACTGGTGAGCGCCTACAGCAATGACGGATGGACGTCTCATGGAACCTCAATCATGCGGACGCATGGACGCGGCGGCGATCTGGAAGCGCGCCGCCGCCGGCAAGCCGCGCAAATCATCCGATCCATAATGACAAATGCAATTCATGCCGACGACGGCAGTGTGGCCTGGGTTGCACCGGTGCTTACTCCAAGCGGCTGGTCAGTGCAGCCCCTGGAGCAAGACATCTACAACGGGATCTCCGGGCTCACCTTGTTATTTGGCGCTTACCTACATGAGACAGCCGCCGGGCGCGCCGATCCTATCCATGAACTTGATACGTTGTTTGCAGCGTCGTTGCATACGTTGCATCTAGCCGAGGCCAAGCGGGAACGCTTGAGCAATGAAGGGATAAAGCTCAGGCCCGATCCGCCCGGCGCATATCTTGGACTTGGCTCGCAGATCTGGACCTATCTTCTGCTGGCGCATTGGGGATTGGATGGCGGCGATGCCTTGCAGCGCGCCAGCAAACTGGCGGAGCAGATTCCTGCCGCAGCCGCAGTGGATGACATCCACGACCTTCTTTCTGGCACCGCGGGCGCCATCGTTCCGTTGCTGGCGCTCGCCGGCAAGACAGGAGATAAGAGTTACGTCCGCATGGCTTCGCAACTTGGAGATCTGTTGCACGAGCGCGCTGAACATCGGAAGGGGCAGGCTTGCTGGCCCAATAGCAACTCGCGGGAAGGAATGGGCGGCTTTGCACACGGCGTAACCGGCATCGGCTGGGCCTTAACGCATCTGGCGCGCACAACTGGGAGCGCGCGGCACCAACAACTGGCCCAAGAGGCGTTTGCCTTTGAAGATGCCCTCTTTGACGAGCAGGAGCAGAACTGGCGTGACCTGCGCATGCTCGAAGGCCCCAGGACCGCAGCAGCGTGGTGCCACGGAGCCGTCGGAATAGGCCTCGCACATCTCAATCTGGATCCGACGCTTACTCACTCATCGACAAGAAAAACGGTGCGTCGGGCCGCCGCCGCATCCTGGCGGATGGGGATGGGCTGGAATCATTGTGCGTGTCATGGCGATCTCGGCGCCTGGGAATTGCTGGATCACGCGATCACCGCCGGGGAGGCGCCGAAAGAACTAAGCGTTTTCAACCTGCTCGACGTAATCCTGACCAGTCTGGAGCAGGATGGACCATCCTGCGGCGTGGGCCGGGATGCCTTCACGCCCGGCTTGCTGCCTGGAGTAGGAGGCGTTGCTTACCAATTGCTGCGGGCTCATCCCGAAAATGATTTGCCTTCGATCCTGA